>NZ_FORG01000016.1 GCF_900113945.1 Xenorhabdus mauleonii | reverse complement strand
TTGGGATCACTTCAATTTAGAAAACCGTTATCGGCTGACCAAGTTACTTGTAAGGGCTGACAGAGAGCGGGGAATAATCTGATGACCAGAGGCATACGCAACAATAATCCCGGCAATATTGATCATAACTCGGCAAATAAATGGCAAGGCTTGCTGCCACATGACCCGAACATAGAAAAACGGTTCTGTCGGTTTGAGTCTCCTGAATATGGTATTCGGGCACTGATGAAGCTGCTGTGCAATTACCATAAAGGCGGACATAACAGCGTGTCTAAGATTATCAACCGCTGGGCACCTTCAATAGAGAACAACACCACGGCTTACATTAACGGTGTTGCCAAAATGCTCAATGTTGGCCAGTTCGAGAAAATCGAAATCAACAAACCCACATTGATTGCGCTGGCTAAGGCAATTATCCGACACGAGAACGGCAAGCAACCTTATTCCGAGGCGACGTTTGAAAAAGCGTTTGAGATGCTGTGAGGCTTAACAGCCGATATTTCGCCCTTGGTGCTTTTGCTGTCATCGCTGGCCTGCTTTGGTTCTATTACAGTGAGTATCAGCAAAAGGCCAAAGATTATGATGAACTGGAGACGAAATACCAAACACAGGTCATCGCAATCAAAGACCAGCAAGAACGCATCAAACACCTTTCCGAAATAGACACCACCCGCTTACAGGAACTCACGAATGCCAAATCTAAAATCACTCAGCTTAGCGATGATTTGCGCACTCACGTTAAGCGCGTGTACGTCAGGGCAGAATGCCCAGTGCCTGAAACCGCTTCCCCCGCCGGCTTGGATGGTTCAAGACCCGCCCGACTGGAGAAAGACGCTGAACAAGATTATGTCCGTCTCCTCGGAGAACTTGAAACCCTCGAAGCCCAGTTCCTTGGATTGAGGGATTATGTGAAGACTGAGTGTAGGTGAAGCGATGGAAAACACAGATAAGGTATTGGCTGAGCTGGTTAACAAAGCATTGTCCGGTATGGACGGTTTGGTTGACTTTGGTAAAGACCAATTACCCACAGTCATAGAACAATTGATGCTTTGGCAGCTTTGGGTAACTAGTTTGTTATTTATCTTATTTCTGACTTTGGCGTTATTAGCTGGTTATACATGGAAGAAAGCAATAGAAAGCAATATTTACAATGAAGGCGGTATATATATAGTCCTTTTTGTAGTTGTTTGTGTACTTGGCTTTATCTCCCTACGCTGCGCTTTTACCGTCATCCAGATAGTTGTAGCCCCCAAAGTTTGGTTAATTGAATATGCCGCATCACTCATTAGATGACTTGTTTCCACCCCAGAGCAAATGATTCTGGGGTGTAGGAATGTGTTGGGGCGTAGTGTCAATGGATCTTGATATTGCATTTTGTCATCTCAGTTTTCCTCATTTTTTTGGGAACCAACTTTCAAGGCCAGGGTATCCAGTTGGTGCTGAAGTTGTTAGAGTTACTTCGTCGACTTTTGCATCGGTAAGCAGAGGTAGTGGTGGGTGATGAACGGGCTGTTGTGCTGGGTTCCCCCTTGCACCGTCAAATTGAGGTGATTGTGGGCGATTAGCAAGTAACCGGGCAGCCACGGGGTCACGTGGTCGCATGGGTTGATTTCGTGATGCTGGATTTATAGAAGCAGACACCGGATTGTAGCGACTTTGGTGGTGGTGTTGAGCTTGGCGCCTTATTGGCCCACCAGATTGAGGTGGTGAGCTTCTTTGTATTGGCGATGGAGAGGGAGAAGGTGGCACACCCAGATAAAAGTATTCGCTCAGTTCATTCTCTAGGCCAGATCGTGATATTGGCTGCCCAATTTGAGGTTGTGCGCGGATTATACAGCTTGCAATAAGAGGGTCATCTTCCCAATTTAATGACTTTTGCTGCCTCACTGCTCCACCAACTGGAGCGTAAGTAGCCTGAATATTACGTTGAGGGGGATAATGTTGCCCTTGTTGTAAAGAGGAGAGCTGTTGTGCCGGATACCCCATCGCACTTCCAGATTGAGGTAGTTGTGGGCGTTGACCGAAAAGACTTGGTGGTGCCGCCATAGGGTTAGAGCGATTCTGGTTATGTTGTTGAGGTCGAGACCTCATTGCTCCACTCACCTGACTTTGAGCTGACGGGATATTGTAGCCGTGTGGAGGAGGATTCTTTTGTGCAACTGGCGGACGATTGGATGAAACAGAAGCCAAGGCTCTATTCAATATATCTTGTTCTGATTGACTAAGGGGTTTAGCTTGTTGCTGTCGTTCTGTAGGATGCTGCGTCCGCATATGCGAGTCCAGACCGGACCCGGTTTTATAGCTTTGACGACAAATCTCACATATATACATAAAGACTTTCCTTAAGCCTGAACACATTTATAACAACCTCTACCCCCATCCCCACCACAAAACAAGCGAATAATTCTTAACTATTAGTTACTCACTGAAATTAAAAACAATATTCCTTTACCCATTCCCTTGAGTGGTTAAAGCAATAACCCCTGCCATCACATTCGTGGTGGCTTTTTTGTATCTGCATTTCCTGCGCACCGAAAGCGCACTTTAAAATCCACCGAACCTACCCTATAGAAGTGAGCCTTCGAGGATGTCAGCAGAGCTGGCGAGCCTCGGTGGGCTGGCATTCCTATTTCGGCGAGGGTTCATTTCATAGAGATGGTAAACGTTATGCAATATCCCACTATCGTAATTGAAAATATCAGTGTTCGTAGTAATGAGTATGGCACCTATAACCTTAATGATTTGCATAAAGCTGCAATAGCAGGAGGTCTGGCGCAAAAATGGCAAGTGCCAAGTCAGTTTATTTCTTCTGATGGAATTCAAGCATTTATTGATGAAGTTTCCAAAGTGCTAAAAAACACTTTGGAAGAAAAACAAATACTTGATGTCATTCGTGGTGGGGCTTATCGCGGCACATGGGCGCATGAGTTAATTGCTCTGCGTTATGCTGCATGGCTTTCGCCAGCGTTCGAAGTAAAAGTTTACCAAACCTTCCGTGCTTTTATTCTTGGTCACTTAGGTAAGTTTGCTCAGGCAAATCGACTTGAACTTGAATACCAAAGTAAGAAACGCAGGGTCAGTACGGCAGCAAGAATAATGAACGGCTGGGGTGTTGGTGGCGAGAAGCAGAGAATTGAATCTGCAAGGGAGCAACTGGCTAATGAAATGCAGATTTTAATCCCCGGTCTGGAGGAAGTGAAATAATGAATATGCCAACCCATGAGTTTTTATGCTGGCGTGTTGCGGAAGCCTACTGCTATCACCTAATGAAAATGAATCAAAGTCTAGTGTACCGACATATGTTTGGGGATATACAGGTCAATCAGCATTTCATTGCAGGTTTGCTTGATGGCAGGTTAAGTGAAAAGCTAAGCCCCAGCAGTCAGACATTGTTTTACGATAGATTACTTGAACTCTACGAGAAAATACCTAATGAGCGTGTTGTCTTTGTCGGTGGTGTGGCACCAGAACTGAGTAGACGTGGAAAGAGATACATGAATGCTTTCCTGCATGAATTTGGGATGATGCTCATGGATTTGGGGATCAGAGAGAAAAATGGGCTGTACCGACTGCCTACAGATGAAGAAGTGAGTCTACGATGACTAAACAGGAACGATACGAACTCACCACTGCATTGAAACAGATAAAAGAAGCCAGTGATTATCTGCATTCCGGTCGGGTTAATGATGGACGCATCACTGTTGATATCGTCGAAGCCATATTGGAAGCAATGCTAAACCGGAAGAAGTGATTTTACAAAATTCTCCAAAGCATCCCCAAACGGGTGCTTGATAGAATTTTGTGTCAGTTTTGGGCGGGCGTGGTCTCGCTCAGGTAGGGGGTTATATAAATCGAAGTAGTTGAACATTCTAAATGAGACAAAAACCATGATGATAATTCATATCAAAGAGGATGGTAGTACTTCTATACAGGCGGAAGGATACATGGCTTGTTACGACAAAGAAGGAAAGCCAAAGATGATGATGGGGAGTGCTCCTGAATATCTCATCATTCACAATGCATTCAAACCGAAGGCGGAACGGAAGCAGGTAAGTATTACTGCTGATGGTTTTAAGGTGTGTGACCCAACAGGGAAACTAAGAGCAGTTATCGCTAAACAGGCGATAGATGTAGATGCCAGTGCCATTATAGCGAGTGTAGAGCAAGCCTATAGAATGGCAGGAAAAATTCACGTGAAAGAAGCCGTTATTGACTCAGTAAAGATAACAGACTCTGACGATCACATCCGCCAGCTCATCCGCGAAGAAATGCGCCAGTTCGTTACTCGTGAATTGATGCCGGGTGGATTGCTGTCAAAATAAGGAACAAAAATGGCTAAACCAGATTGGGAGGCTATCGAATCGGCTTACCGGGCTGGTTCGTTGTCCATTCGTGAAATCGCAGCCAAACACGGTGTCAGTGATACCGCCGTAAGGAAACGGGCTAATTTACATGGCTGGCAAAGAGACCTCACTGATAAGGTAAAAAAAGCGACAAGAACGAAGTTAGTTCACAGTGAGGTTCGCAGGACTGGTTCGCAGCCCGAAGTGCGAACTGATGAAGATATTATCGAGCAGGCAGCCAGTGAAGCGGCGGAAGTTGTCCTCAACCATCGCACTGATTTGGCTGACTGGCGAAGGATAGCAAACAAACTGAGAACATTTCTTGATGATGTTGAAATTACCGAGGATAACCATACCTCCATCGCTCGAACGATTACGGCTGGCGTTGATGCTCAAATCAAGCTCATCAAAGGTGAGCGGGAATCATACAACATCGACAGTGGTGATAAAAACACATCAATAGATAGCATAGCTGACCTGATGGACGAACTCGCCAAAGGATAATCATGAAGCCAGAACATTTAGCGTTATTACGCGATAAACTCTGGCGGCTCAATCATCTTTACTGGATAACGGACAAAGAAAATCGCCCCGTCAGATTCAAAATGACGCCGGAACAGCTGGAATACTTCGAAGGCATCCACACCCGCAACATTATCCTGAAGGCTCGTCAACTAGGCTTCACGACTGAGGTTTGCATCATTCAGTTGGATGCAGCCTTGTTTGAGTCCGCCAAATGCGCCCTGATTGCCCACACCCTGAATGACGCCAAGCGGCTGTTTCGGGAAAAGGTGAAATATGCCTATGACAGACTGCCGAATGAGATTAAAGCCGCCAACCCGGCCAGTAATGATTCAGCGGGTGAACTGGTCTTCCGTAAAGGTGGTTCGCTGTATGTCTCAACCTCGTTCCGTGGTGGCACCCTGCGTTATCTGCATGTGTCCGAGTTTGGGAAGATTTGTGCCAAGTTCCCACACAAAGCACGCGAGATAGTCACCGGTGCATTTGAGGCTGTCTCCACCGATTGTTTCACCACAATTGAGAGTACGGCAGAAGGGCGGGCAGGTTATTTCTTTGATTACTGCCAATCAGCGGAGAAAGCCCAGCTACAAGGCAAGCCATTATCTAACCTTGATTGGAAGTTCTTCTTTTTCTCATGGTGGAAAAATCCGCAATATGCCATCGATCCCGTTGAACCCATTCCGCCACGGCTGGTGGATTACTTTGCGGAGTTGTCAGGCAAGCACGGCATTGAGTTAAACGAACGCCAAAAAGCGTGGTATCTCGCCAAAGAAAAGACCCTTGGCGATGACATGAAGCGGGAATACCCCTCTATCCCCGCCGAGGCTTTCCAGCAATCAGTCGAAGGCACTTACTATGCCAAGCAGTTCCGTGAACTGTACGAGAAGAAACGCATCGGTAAGCTGCCAGATAACTCACATTTGCCGGTTCATACCTTCTGGGATATCGGGGTGGGGGATTCGACGGCTATCTGGTTTGTACGGGAGGTGGGTGATGAGTTTCATGTTATTGATCACTACTCGAACAGTGGTGAAGGGTTACGGCATTACATGAAAGTGCTGAAAGACAAAGGGTACACCTACACCAGCCACAACGGGCCGCATGATATTGACAACCGGGAATTTGGTTCTGATGCCAAATCACGACGGGAACTGGCACGGGAAGGCTATTTGATTGAGGGTGAGGTCTATTCAATCCGATTTGACGTTGTGCCTAAGCTTTCTGTCGATGAAGGTATTGAGGCAGTACGTGAAATTTTACCTAGCTGTGTTTTTGATGAAGAGAAATGCAGCGAAGGAATAACCCATCTGGAAAGTTACCGCAAGGAATGGGATGACAAACGCGGCTGCTGGAAAGATAAGCCGCTGCATGACTATACCTCTCATGATGCTGATGGATTCAGATATTTTGCCGTCAGTCGACGCAACCAGAAGCGCTTTACTCAATCACTCAATTTCAATTGGAACTAACATGAGCACAAACGTTGATTACAGACATCCGGCATACGCCGAGTTTTTGCCAGAATGGAACATGATCGGCGATTGTGTTGATGGCGAACGGGTGATAAAGCGTCGGAAAGAGAGATACCTGCCGCATCCGGCAGACAAGAATTGGGATGGCAGTAAATGGGCAGGAGAAGTGTTGCATCCATTGAGGCCGGGTACAATGGCATTACAGGAAAATACAATCGCATCATCGGGAGTTTATTTAGGAACCGATTCAATCAACAGGTTATTGCCACCTAATTACTACTATCAGACGAACGGGCCTCAGGCAACGTCCGGGCGGGGATATCCTATACAGGAATTTGGCATTCTGGAAGTTTTACCCAGTGATTACCCCGGAGGGTATGTCATCCAACGGTATACGGGTGGACACTCGGGAGAAACATTTGTAAGAAAATATACACGTAGTGCTGGAGGATCATCATGGTCTCGTCTGATTAAGACTGATGCCTCAACCAATCTGAGTACGGTCACTGTGGACGGTAATGGTTTTGTCAAAAAATCCTCCCCCATTGTTGGAATTCATCCCGACGGCACCTTTACCACCAATGACGAATCAGAAGGGGCCACGGTCACCAAACTCGGTACCGGCCACTATCAGATAGACGGTATCCTTGGCTATAACGCCGACGGGGCATGGGGTGTGCACGGCGGTATCTCCTCCCCGAAGAATAACAACGGCCTTGAACTCATCTACATTGATGACCGGGTGGAAAAAGACGGCAGCATCACGATTGAGACGTTCCACCGTCAGCACAGCCATTTACCGGAGCGCTTTCAAAACAAGCGCATAAAAGCCCTCGTGGACGGTGAAAAGGTCTACTATGCGGATGGTGAACCCTGTGATATTCCCGAAGGGTGTCGCTTGGATGTCCGTGTCCAGATGCCGGCGGATTCGGTGTGGAATATTAAAGAGAAGGGACAGAAAGATTAAACTGATGAACAAACATCATAAATATAAAATTGGCAGCAAAAGGGGAGAGTGGAATGATGGTTATGAGCGAGTAAGCTAGCAAAACATGATTATTTCCGCCTCAACAAAGATGGTATTTTTGGATAGAGTTTTACACCCATTTTACACCAGTTTTACACCAAGCAAATTTGAGGCATAAAAAAACCAACCTTAACAGGTTGGTTTTTCTAGGGAATTTTGGTCGGCATGATAGGATTTGAACCTACGACCCCCGACACCCCATGACGGTGCGCTACCAGGCTGCGCTACATGCCGATGACTTCATATATTACCGTTTTTTATTTCCAACGCAAGACCTCAATGTAATGAGTGCTTGATTTTTAAACGATTAATTAGCTAAAAAACGTTTCAATTCAGTTAATATCTGTAATAGTTGGGCGAGATTAGGTTTTGCACCATGAACTTCATTGCCATTTAAATCATACAGATAATATTCACCATCTTTGGAAAGATAGATTGTATTTTTAGCCATCGTGATTATTAATGAGCCATCATCACCTGTAATAAGCCATGGATTTTCTCTTTGGGCATTGAACAGGTCTTCACCTTGAGAGTAATCTTCTGGAGAGTTACTGACATGCAGTAAGCGCTGCATGAGCGTTGTCATTATGTCCTGATGACTGGTCAGTTTATTTATTGTTTGTGCTGGCGTACCCGGCCAGTGAACTATCAACGGGACGTGGAGTTGCGCACGGTTGAATTTTTTCCCGCTAAACCATCCTGTTGCGTTGCCAACGGCCTCTTTGTTTTGCTTGGCTGTGATGATAACAATCGTTTTATCCCGAATCCCTTTGTTTGCCAACGTATCTAAAACAGTGTTAATCTCAGCATCCAGCGTTTTTTTATCAAACTTATCCGGTGAGTGTGTGAAGCCGTTAATATTCAGCAGCGAGAACCAAGGGGCTGAACCACCGCGCGCGTCGAGCCAGTGGCGCCATTGAGCGACGGTTAGGTTATCATCTTGTTTGTTGTTACTTGGCAATGAATAATCAGTCAGAATAGCTTGGCGGTAAAGTGGGGTTTGGAAGCCATCTGAGGAGAAAAGGCCAAACTGGTACCCTTGATGTGTCAGGGCATCAAGCAGCGCCGATGGTTTCCTCGCATTAAGGATGCCGTCAAGATAACCGGATGATATGCCGTAGAACAGGCCAAATAATGCTGTGTCGTTGTGAATGCCAGTACTGAAATGCTGAGTAAACTGGGTGTTGCTTTTTGCAAATTGCTCCAAGGCTGGCATATTGTTGAGAATGTCTTGATTATCCAGTTCATCCACAACGAGCAAGAGTAGGTTATAGCCGCGCCCACTGTCTTGATAAGAAAGTTTATTCAAAGGGTAATCAACACCCAAGGCCGTAGGGTTTCCTTGCTGGTCAACCCGGCGTTGATATTCCTGATGATCCAATAGCCCATGTTTCTCAAGGAACTTACGCGCCGTCATTGGGTAAGAGAGCGGTAGGTTAGAACGCTGCATGGTAATTGGGCGATAAAAATTGGCGTCTGCCCAAATATACATAAGATGGGAAGCTATAAAGGCGGTGATAAATACCGCTGCCAGTGGTTTGCCAAGCCGTTGGCGGTTCAGGCTGCGTAGTTTCTGCCAGCTCCATGTGCCAAAGAGCATCTGTATTAAGAAAATAATTGGAATACAGATGAACATTAACTGCCATTCCCTTGCCAATTCACCTTGTTCTGGATTGGTGACTAAATCCCAGACTAATGGCGTTAAGTGCAAGTGAAAGCGAACATAAACGGAGGAATCAAATATCAGCAGCGTCAGGCTGGCAGTTGCCAGAGCGGCTGAAATAAACCTGAGTAACCGCTGAGACATTACAATAAATGTCAGCGGGAATAAAATAAGTACGTAGGCAGCAAAGACAATAAAACTGAAATGACCGAGCCAACTGACCAGCGCGTAGATACGACCAAACAGTGAACCCGGCCAGTCAGAAGCAAATAAATAGCGACTGCCCAGCACAAGACTGAACACGATATTGAACAGCGCAAACCAGTGTCCCCAACTGATCATGAGAGAAACTTTTTCGCGGTAATGCTGACGGCTAGTCACCATATTTTCTTTACGTTACAGTTTTAATTAAAAATTAATGCGCTTTGTCTTCGTTAATTGAAGACTGTAACGCGTGTGCAAACGAGTCTGCAATGTGTTTGCGTTGCGCAGGAGCAATACTCGTATTGATTAAATTCGTTACCATATTACCCAAAACCATCAGTGTGAGATCAGTCGGTGTATGGTTTTTTTCGAAAACATTTACCAATTCAGCTAATAAATGTTCAACTTTTTCATCGCTATAGCGAGATGACTGTGGCATATATCAAATATCCTGAATGTACAAAGCCCCATATCTTACCGTATAGAGGGGCGTTTTTCTGCTTTTTTATAACAAATTAATTCCCTGAAGCGGGCATTACTGCCATTTTTGAATTTGTTGCGCTATTTTAAACGCTGTATGCGAGCGTTGATAACTCAATTATGAACGCTTTTCCATCACTTGGTTTTTTGGTTGCAGCATAAAGATAACAGTGTTTGAATACGCCGCTAACTGCAAGGCCTAGTTCGGTCAAAGCTGCAAAAGGAGTATAAATAATGAGTCTGGAAATTACCCAGATCGCGTTACACCGACTGATTAAACGTGATGAACAAACGTTGGAAGTGATTCTACGTGATTCTCTGCTCGATACCAATCAAGTAGTAGAAGATATGATGGCGGAGCTGCACCGGGTGTATAGTGCAAAAAGTAAGGCTTATGGTTTGTTCAATGAAGAGAGTGAACTGGCAGAATCTCTCCATCACCAGCGTAAAGGGAATGATGATTTTCTCGGCTTTAGTCGGGCGGCAACAGTTCGTTTGAAAGACGAATTGGCAAAATATCCGTTTGCAGAAGGCGGAACAGTGCTGTTTTGCCAATATCGATATTTGGCTGTGGAGTATTTGTTTATTGCCGTGCTGAATAGCTGCAACAGTATGTCTGTCAATGATGAGCTGGATATCAATACGACACAGTATCTTGATATTCCTCATGCCGATATTGTGGCAAGAATTGATTTGACTGAATGGGAAACTAATCCTGAATCAAGCCGGTATCTTACCTTCTTGAAAGGTCGTGTGGGTCGTAAGGTTTCTGACTTTTTTATGGATTTTCTGGCGGCCAGTGAAGGCATGAATGCAAAAGTGCAGAATAAAGGACTATTGCAGGCGGTGGATGATTACTGTGAATCGGCACAGTTGGATAAAAATGAGCGCCAGGCTTATCGACAGCAAGTTTATGGCTACTGCAACGAACAATTGCAGGCAGGCGAAGAGATTAAGCTACAGGATTTATCCCAGGAATTGCCTCCATTGGGTGAACAAAATTTCCAGCAGTTCTCACAGGAAAAGGGGTATGAGCTGGAAGAAAGTTTTCCTGCCGATCGCGGAACTTTGCGTCAATTGACAAAGTTTGCAGGCAGCGGGGGAGGCTTAACTATCAACTTTGATGCCATGCTGATGGGAGAGCGGATTTTTTGGGATCCCGTAACCGATACATTAACGATCAAAGGTACTCCGCCAAATTTGCGTGATCAATTGCAACGCCGTAGCGGTGGCAATCGCTAATATTTATTGATGCCGTTAGTGGTTTGAGCGGTAAAAGAATATAAAGCGATAAAAATAAATAACGCCGCAAATGCGGCGTTATTTACTCGGCGTCCCGATAAAAGCTCGACTGTGGCTAATTAAGCACGCAGGAAATCGATGTGCGTCAGTTTAGGTTTAAACGGATGACGCTGTACTGCCTGCACTTTAACTTTAGTTTCTTTACCATCAACAACCAGAGTCATAACTTCGTAGAATTCTGGCTTGCTTTCGTGGTTGATAACTGCATCGTGATCCAGTTCGATAGAAACTGGTTCTTGGTTACCACCATAAATGATTGCTGGAAACTTGTTAGCTCTACGCAGGCGGCGGCTCGCACCCTTGCCCTGCTCTTTACGTACTTCTGCATTAATAGTTAACATTATTTTTTCTCTGTAAAAGAAGAAAATAAATCCTGCTACAGGCGACCCAGCAGCAGGTTCGATACTTGGCTTAACATTATATGTTATGTTAAGCGGGCGGCATTCTAACGAAAAACCGATATGACAGCAAATGGAAATATGTCTCCGACCGATTATTGCGAAGATTCAGTACAGAGAATCAGCTCGTCTAAAGCGCCCTTGATAGTCAAAAACTTTTTCTCGGATCTGCCAGAATTGCCCTTTTTTGCGCGCTACGACAAAATCAGGGTGGCGCAATAAAGGGAGCTGATGGGCAATGTCTTCTGCGGTTTTCCAGTGGAAAGCCGTGCCGGGTGCCCGTTGATGTTGGCGAAGAAATTGCAGTTCGAATACTTTTTTCTGGGCTGGTGTAGATAAACGGAACAATTCTGAAACATCTGCCCCATCTTCATCATAATAGGTGATTTTCAGCCATTCACCTTTGGCATCTTGTCCCGGCGTTAATTGCATTCCACCACAACGCAGTACTAAAGCATCTTTCAATTTTAAGGCGGCTTTCAGCATATCATCTGGATCGACCAGAATTTCCTCACAACGGTGGCAGCGTCGGGCAGCAATGTCGTTTTCTGCCCCACAATGTGGACAAGATTTAAAACGAAAGCGGAATTCACATTGTTGCTTGTTTCCATTAATATCGATTTCCCAACCTTGGCAACGCCGCCCAAAATGCTCAATAATTTCACCGTCCGCGGTGCATGTTCCCCAAAACGTATTGGCGAATTGGCAAATAGGGCAGAAGACTTGTACAGGCTGGCTTTGTGAATTGGGCTTGCTGCTGCCTACTTCAGGCGTGTATAGATCGTGAGGATTTCCCGCGTAATCCAGAATTAAGCACTCTTGCTTATCCGGAAATAGGCGCAACCCGCGGCCAACAATTTGTTGGTAAAGGCTAACGGATTCTGTCGGCCGCAATATAGCGATTAAATCAACATGGGGAGCATCAAACCCTGTCGTTAGTACGGCAACGTTAACCATATAACGTAATCGCTGTTCTTTAAATTCGGTTATCAAAAAATCTCGCTCAGATGCGGGAGTATCTGCGCTAACCAAAGCGGTTTGCCCGGCTGGCAATAATTGAAATATCTCTTTGGCATGCTCGACCGTAGCTGCAAAAATCATTATGCCCTTTCGGTCTTGTCCGTACCCGATAATCTGTTTAACGATATGAGGTGTAATACGTTTTTGACGCTTAAGTTCCCGATTCAAATCTGCTTCATTGAAAATCCCTTGTTGGCTGGTGCGTACTTGACTGAAGTCATATTGCATTACGGGCATATCCAGTCTTTCTGGGGGAACCAAAAAACGGTGTTTAATCATATAACGCAGCGGAAGTTCATAAATGCAATCGCGAAAAAAACTCTGTTCATCGCCACGTATCATGCCATGGTAATGATATTGGTATATCCAACCAGAGCCTAAACGGTAAGGTGTTGCCGTTAAGCCTAAAATACGTAGTTGGGGATTATTTTTTTTGAGTTGTTGGATGATTTGTTGATATTGGCTGTTCTCGTCATCACTGATGCGGTGGCATTCATCAATGATTAACAGGGAAAAGTGATGGTTAAAACGATCCAAATTACGGGCAATGGACTGTATACTGCCAAAAACGACTTTCCCTTCACTTTGTTTTTGATTTAATCCGGCTGAAAAAATATCGGCATTTAACCCGTATGCACAATATTTGCTGTGGTTTTGTGCAACGAGTTCTTTGACATGAGCCAGCACTAAAACGCGTCCGTGGGCCAGTTTTGCCAATTCTGCAATGACTAGGCTCTTACCTGCCCCTGTAGGTAAAACGATAACTGCTGGATCTTTGTGTTGCCGGAAATAGCGGATGGTGGCATCAACTGCTTCCTGTTGATAAGGGCGTAAAATAAAAGCCATTTTTATGTTACTGTCATTGGTATCAGATAAAAGATAGTTGATGTAGAGAATAACATCTTTCCTCCAACCTTGCTGGCGAGAAATGACTTCCCGATATGTTGTGAATCAGGCGGGCTATGATGATGCTATAGTGGGACGGATTATTATTGTCATAAAAAGTATTTGTTGAATCTGTTATCTCTATACTCAATAGATTTTAAAATGGGCCAACAGGCTGCATCTTGAAAACAATAGATACGTAACGTATTGGAATTATTTGTAATATTTAAGGCATATTCATGTTTATTTTTTTACCAGGTAGATCTATTCATGCGATTAGATAAATTTTTATCACAACAGTTAGGTATCAGCCGCAATGATGTGGGACGCGAGCTAAGGGTAGGGCGAGTTACTGTTGATGATGAAATCATCAAAGCAGGGGCCTATAAATTAAAGCCTGAACAGCAAGTTGCTTATGATGGAACAGTATTGCAACAATTAAGCGGCCCGCGTTATTTCATGTTGAATAAACCCCAAGGCTATGTCTGTTCAACAGATGATCCCTCAAATCCGACAATCCTATATTTTATTGATGAGCCGGTTGCCCATAAATTACATTCTGCCGGGCGATTAGATATTGATACCACTGGTTTAGTGTTGCTGACAGATGATGGCCAATGGTCTCACCGCATTACATCACCCAAACATCATTGCGAAAAAACGTACCTTGTTACATTAGAACAAGCAATATCAGAGGACACCGAGGAGAAATTTCTGGCTGGAGTGCAATTAAACGGAGAGAAAACAGTTACAAAACCTGCAAAACTGGAAATTATCGAACCTCAATTAGTACGTTTGACTATCAGCGAAGGGCGTTACCATCAAGTAAAACGCATGTTTGCAGCAGTGGGAAATCACGTTGTTGAGCTTCATCGAGAACGAATTGGTGAAATTTATCTCGATGCTCAATTAGAGCCGGGTGAATACCGGGCGCTGACTGAGAGTGAAATTAATAGCATACAAACGCCAACACTTTAATTTTTCAGGAGCAACACGTGCAACAACAGAGGTTATCCTATTTAGGATTAGTCCTGATCCTTGGTTTGCTTTCTATGTTAATGCCATTGGCAATTGATATGTATTTGCCAAGTATGCCAACGATTGCTGAAGACTTTGGTGTCAGTGATGGTTTGGTGCAAATGACGCAGAATAGTTATATTTTTGGCTTTGCCATTGGGCAAATCATTTATGGGCCGATGTCAGATAGTTGGGGACGTAAGCCGGTTATTCTAGGTGGCGTCATTGTTTTTGCGATATCTTCAGCCGCTTGTGCTTTGGCCCAAGATATTCATGCCTTTATTTCCATGCGTTTCTTGCATGGTTTTTCCGCAGCAGCAGCCGGTGTTGTCATTAACGCCTTAATGCGTGATATGTTCACGAAAGAGGAATTCTCACGCAGTATGTCATTTGTGACATTGGTGATGGTTATTGCTCCTTTATTGGCTCCCATGTTAGGTGGGATGGTGATGATATGGTTTAACTGGCACGCGATTTTTTGGTCAATAGCCATAGTGTCGGTCATCGCTTTGGCTTTGGTCGCTATCTTCATTAGAGAAACACTGCCGAAAGAGAAAAGGCAGAAATTTCATTTACGAACCACGATGAAGCAATTTGTGATGCTGTTCCGGCAACGTCAGGTATTGTGTTACATCTTGGCCAGTGGTTTTTCCTTTTCAGGAATGTTCTCTTTTCTGACCGTTGGGGCGTTTGTTTATATAAAATTGAATGGCGTATCCGTACAGGATTTTGGGTACTATTTTGGTTTGAACATCATTTTTCTGTTCATCATGGCAACGATTAATAGCCAGTGCGTCCGTAAATATGGCCCATTGACAATGCTGCATGTTGGGTTGTCTGTCCAATTTATTATGGGGCTGTGGTTGTTTATCAGCACTCTGTTTGATTTCGGTTTTATTTCTTTAGTTATGGGCGTTGCTATTTATATTAGCGGCATTTCCATGATTACATCGAATTCTATGGCGGTAATACTGGATGATTATCCCCATATGGCTGGAACCGTTTCTTCTTTGGCAGGCACCATCCGTTTTAGTATTGCTGCTTTAGTGGGGGCGTCTTTGTCTTTATTACCAGAGGAAAATGCCTGGCCAATGGTGGGATCAATGGTGCTATGTGCGGTGTTGGCCGTATCGCTTGTTATCTATGCCCGTAAGACATCACAGTAAATTTTTTTTGCAGGGCTATCCATCGCATGGATAGCCTGTTATTTGCGTCCATACATCAAAAAGCAAAGACTTAGTGCCTATCTTCTCCAACCGATAATGGTTGCTGCTTTCTAAAAATGATCTTGAATCCGTGAAGATACATTTACTTTTCTAATAGACAGGAAATATCGAGCTATCAACAATAAATGTAGATTTTTTTTTGCGTAATGATGCCAGTTAGCAATTTTGTGTTGGTTTTTTGTTAATTTTTTGTGGCTAATTCTATATCTATAGATGATACTAGATCTAGCACCAATCAATCTGTTGTAACTAAAGCATATTATGCTTCCATTTATACGGAGCAAAGCCTGAAAAGAGTGAATATGTAAATAAAAATTGAATGAAAAGTTGCCATATTGCATAAAAATAAGTTGAATTTTTTACCTAAACAGTATAAATATATACAAAATGCGAGGTTGATCGCACTTTTTTTAAGGTGTAGGACAAAAAAAGTGCAATAAGACGATTTTTTATTTTAACTTTTTATTTACTTTTTTGTTGGGTGGTTATTCGGTTTTGACGAATCAATAGCCTATAGCCGGTGGTTAAATGTATTAATGTTGTTTCTGATAGGAATAATACGTGAATAATATCCAACTTTCGGTGGTACACAGGCTACCGCAAAGTTATCGGTGGTCATCTGGCTTCGTTGGCACCAAGGTTGAAATATTGCCAGCGGAAGAGACAGACATAGGTAGCCTTACAGGGCTGAAGTTATTAAGCCATGAAGGTGAGAAGGCACGGGATATCTTACATGTTATAAATCAGTCTATTGCTGATCTACAGATATTAAGTGCAGTGATTGAGTGGGAAGGGGAGCCATGCTTGTTTTTTGCCAAGGAAGATGAGAGTGCAGTGATATGTCGCTTAAAGACGTTAGGTGCTGCAATTGCGGAAAACATAACTGCGTTGTATCCACTCTAATTATCGCTAGTTATTGTTTTACTCATTGATAAAAAACGCTTCCAAAATGGAAGCGTTTTTTAATTGTCTGCAAGGAATATGTTTGAGTAATGGGACGTTTACTCGATTTAAGTGCAGGGCTATATCGATACTTTCGTATTATCTGACAAGACCCGTCTAGCCCCATAATAACGTTTATTCCAGTAGTTATCAGTCAGTTTGGAAACCATAACGCCGCTACTGGTGGAAGCATGTACAAATTGGTTATTACCGATATAGATACCGACATGGCGCATATGGGCACCTGTCTTGAACAACACCAAATCTCCAGCGCGCAATTTAGAACGGCTGACTGTTTGGCCAATGTTTTGCTGTTCTAGTGTGGAGCGGGGAAGTGCCATGCCAAATTGATCATGAAAAGTTCGCTGAACAAAAGCGGAGCAATCAATGCCGCGCTTTGTGTTTCCACCGAGGCGATAGGCAACACCTTTCCAGTCTGCATATTGATCAAGCAGTTTAGACTTTATATCCAGACTCTTAACCAAAGTTTCAAATTCATCCTGAGATGGTTGCAGTAAGAAATGCTTTTGGGAATTTACTGCATGCGTCTCAGTTTGTTTATTATGAAGCTTAGAATCTGGTGAACTACAGGCGGTTAGTGTTACTGCTACTAAAATTGCGGGAATGAGCCGCAATATATATCTCAGTATTGGTTGAGATGTGACCATTGTATTGTTTTTCCCTTGCAGTCCTTAATGTGATTTTCACCACCATATAAAAACACTTAACGGTTTAAAGCGTAGTCAGAAGACGGTGAATTAACAAATTTTCTGTCCCTAAAGTGTGCGAAGCAACACATTTTATTATTATCTTTACAAAGTGTATTATTTTAATAAAAAGGACGGGTGAAAGAGTACTGAAATCATTAGTGAAAAGCGAGAGACAATAGAGAGTCTTTACAAAAAATTAGATTAGGAACTAAGAGCTTAGAATGGCTTGCTGGTATTTCATCCTGATTTGATAAATTTTTTGTAATATTGGGGAGATAACTGACATCTCCCCAATATTATTCCCTTAATTGCCCCGCCCGATGTGAGGCAATTTGTCATCCAGCCATTTTGCCATGATGTCACTAAGTGGTGTCAGCAGTACCCAGCTCATTCCTATGAGCGTCAAAGACAGGGAGCCTACGGCAACATCTGTAAACCAGTGAGCGCCGGCCATGATTCGTGGCAAGGCGAAAGCGATCATAATCAACAGAGCAACAAAAAATGCACCGCGGGAAATATAACGCAGAATAAAGCTGCTGAAAATCAGTAGCATTAATCCATGATCGCCGGGAAAGCTATCTTTGGATGCATCTTTTGTATGCCAAGTTGTCATTTCGTTTATGCGGTTAACATTTTCAAAAGTTAACGTCGGGCTTGGGCGACTGACTGGGATTTGATGGCCGATCTGATTAATGATAACAGCCGAAATAAGCATCACCAGGCCAATCATGAATAGCCGACGCTTGCCCGCGTAATCTTGTTTACGAAACGCACTGTAATACAGTAATCCCATGAACAACAGTGAAATGACATCAAACGCCCTGACATTCGCGATAGCAACAAATAGGGCAAATTTTGAGTCTGGCAGTAGTTTTTCATTGAAAAAATAAAAGATGGCGGAATCAATATGAAACCAAAAGCCGTGATTCTCAGGCAGATACCATGAGAGAAACAGGGTGATACCAAGGATATTGAGCACAAGTATGGCTAGTGGGTGACTGCGGGTCATGGGTTACCTATTTAACGCAAAAATGGATTTTGGTAGTCAAATTAACTGAAATGGCACTATAACAAAATTTAGTAGAAAGCGTAATAACCTGAGGGGAGCATGGTTAAGGTGTGGTTATATCAGCATATTTATACATTTTATTAATGAGTTCGCTCATTGTTAATATGGAAATGATTTTGCGATATCGAAAAAATAGCTAAATCCTCATGCCAGTAACGAAAATATATATTTGGTGTAATATAGATGCTTGACTATTATTAAATAACTGCGAGTTAACTCCCTCATATCTTAATTTATTAGAACATTATTTCGAATTTAAGATAATGTAAATAAAAAGTATAAAGAATTTGTTTTATTTTCCGTTATATCGTTATATAGATAGCAGAGCGTTACACCATTATCTGGTTTTCAAATTAGCGCGGGGCTAAATTGAAAAAGATAATAATACCAATTGTGGAGGTTGAATGCTTATGTTACGAAAAATGACGACTTTTTTATTTATGTCTTTATATTATCCTGCCATGGCGTATTCTTCGCCAACTTCAAGTTCTGGACTTGTTCACTTTCATGGTGCGATTGTTGATCCCCCATGCCAATTTAATTGGGATGAAGAGCATACTGAAACGGTTTGTTGGTATAATGGCAAGTCATTAAATCAAAGTAAAACTATAAAATATCAAGTGGATAGCAAGTCCCCCTTATCTCTCCAAAAGCATATAGGAACAGAAGAAATAAAATGGGTAGGAGAAAATAAAAGGTTAGGCTTAATTACTATTACTTATCACTAAATATTTTATAAATAGCGTCTTATTATTTTGATTTTTATATTTAAGATAAATCAGTATGAAATATGGTTTTTGCAATTTAGTTCAGTGATGATTTTTCATAACAGTTTTGTAAACTATTTAATAAAATTATTGTTGTTATTTTTCTGACTTAAATTCACTTTTGATTTTTATCAATAAAAGATGTTGACGTCGTATTTTTTTCACATGAAATAGTTATGATGGAGATGAGGGGATAAAAGGTAACTGAGTTTTAGTTAATGGAAAAACGAAAGTGAGGTGACCATGCAGAACTATCTTAAATTAGTAATTAGTTGTTTATTACTCTCATGGCTTTCTTATGGATATGCTGAATCTACAGGAGGAATAATTCAGTTTTCAGGTGCGATTGTTGATCCAGGATGTCAAGTTGTCGTATCAAACACCCAGGCCAATATCTCTTGCTATCGATTAGGACAAAACTTTACCGTTAAGCAAGTTATTTCAACGCATAAAACAACAGGCAATGTCATGCTTCCTGGCAATATTGGTGTTTCCAGTGT
Organism: Xenorhabdus mauleonii; assembly: GCF_900113945.1. Lineage (GTDB taxonomy): Bacteria > Pseudomonadota > Gammaproteobacteria > Enterobacterales > Enterobacteriaceae > Xenorhabdus > Xenorhabdus mauleonii. The sequence continues at coordinate 82,462 of NZ_FORG01000016.1, read as the reverse complement.
GAAGTGGACTGATGCCCAAAAACGAGTGGCAGTCGTTAATGTGGATTATTTCTAACTTAATAGGCGATGAGTTGCTCTTTTCGTCAAGTTATTTTGTTAGCTAAAAGAGCAGCTCATATTTAAGAATCCAGAATTAATCACAGCGACCCATATAGCGACGTTCTGCTATATGAATGCGGACTTTTTCGCCAGAACTCAGGTACTCAGGTACTTGAATCGTCAGCCCTGTAGCCATTTTAGCGGGTTTAGTACGAGCACTGGCAGATGCGCCCTTAATGCCCGGTGATGTTTCTTCAATTACCATATCAACCGTTTGTGGCAATTCGAGAGCCAACAATTGGCCTTCCATTGTCAATACTTGCATTCCAGGTAATCCTTCCTCTGGAATGAACAGCAATTCTTCTTCAATTTGTTCTTTCTTGAAGTGATAAGGGGTGAAATCTTCGTCATCCATGAAGATATATTCATCACCGTCAATATAAGAAAAACTCACTGCACGGCGAGTCAATGTGATGGTTTCAAGGATATCATCACCTTTGAAACGCTCTTCAACTTTTTGACCAGTACGAATATCCGTGAAACGCATTTTATACAAAGTGCTGGCACCACGTGCACTGGGAGATTGAATATCGATGTCTTTAACGAGCAATAATTTTCCATTGTGGCTGACAGCAGCGCCGCGTTTAATTTCATTGGCTTTAGCCATAGATACCTTCCATAAGAACAAGGAAATTGTGGAATGAATATTCGAGTGGCGACAAAATTACTCGCAGTCGTCCTTTTAGGCAAGAAATGAATAGATGCCCCGATAAAAATATCGGGGCCGGAGGGAATATTAACGGTAAGTTGGCAGCAGATTAAACAACGAGAGAATATGCGTTACAGCGTTTATCAAGCCAAACAGAATAATGAACCCGATTAAAAAGCTACCGCCCGGTGCACGGTAGCTGGATAAAGGGTAGCGCTTACGGCTGGCTCGAACCATTAATGCCGGAACAATAACTGCCCAAATTGTTGCTGCCAATCCTGCGAAACCGATCGCATATAAAAATCCGTTCGGAAAGATCAATGCGAGAATGGTAGGAGGAACAAAAGTAATCAGCGCTGTTTTTAAGCGGCCTTGGCGGCTATCGTCGAATTTAAAGAAGTCAGCCAGGTAGTCAAACAATCCGAGTGAAACTCCCAAAAATGAACTTGCTAATGCCATATATGAGAAAGTATTCAACAATTGGGTCACAGTTTTACTGCTGGATGCCATATTCATTTGTTGCAGCAAGTTACCGATGTTACCCCCATCAGCAATGATTTGCTTGAAGGCTTCTCGGGGAATATTGCCCTGAATCACATACTGCCACAAGATGTAAATGGTCAATGTTAACAATGTGCCATATAACAAGCTGCGCGCAACGGCCCGACTGTCTTTATTATAATATTTGACCAAGCCTGGAACGTTTCCGTGATAGCCAAATGAAGTCAGCAAATAAGGCAGCGCAACCAGAGCATAGGGTAAATAGCTCATCTCGGTACTGGCATGGTCGAATAAAATGGCAGTTTTGACATCAACAAACATTCCGCCAACAGACATGGCAAAGGTAATTACCATACCGCCGATCAATATGGTACTTAAACGGTCTACTGCTTTAGTGGATAACCAGACGATAAAGGCAACAACAAAAGCGAAAATCAGACCCGCCACCGGCTGTGTTATTGGAATGCTGTCTTGAATATTGTGGAAAATAATTGAACTTCCGGCAGAAACATACGCATAGGTCAGGATGTATAAAACGAAAGTGACAGATAATCCATTAATAGCACTCCAGCCATTACCTAATAAATCTTTCGTAATGGTATGGAAACTGGAGCCTGCGGGATAATTCAGGTTAGCTTCTAAAATCATCAAGCCGGAGAAGTAAAGGCAAACACAGGTATATACCAGCAAAATTATCGATCCTGTGAACCACACACCTGAAGTAACAATAGGGATGGAAAACATACCTGCACCGACAGCGGTACCGGCAATGATCATCGCACCACCAAAGATGGAGGGGCGTTTAGAATTTTGCGTTACTTCAATAGCCATGTGGGCTCCCTGATGAATGATGTTACCTTGTACTAGCGCAACGATACATTAATGAATAATGAGTGTAAATAGATATTTATGAGAAGAAAACGAAATGGAGGTTGTTGTATTTGCCTTACAACGGGGACGAGGGGGTTATCAGCTAAATAACCTCCCTTTATTTTTAATTCAATTTTTCAAGTGGTTAACTTTTTTGGGGTTTCAGGCCGGCTATTTATCGAGTAATAATGATGTTACCCAATTGAATAAAATTGAGAGTTTTTCCACAGTTTGATTGCATTGCGACTGGCTTCAAAATGGGGTTCAGGGAGATGTTCAGGATTGCACCAAATCAATTGCTCACATTTTTCAGGCTCCATTAATTGAGGTTCTCCACCGCAGTATTGAGCCAATAAGCAAACTGAAACGGTATGCTTCCCTTCCTCACGGTAAGTTTCAAGGTTATTGCAGATGCCATAAACTTTCGGGTCTTGGATGGTTAAACCAATTTCTTCCTTAATTTCACGAATCGCGCATTCTTCAAATGATTCACCGGGATCAACATGGCCGCCAAAGATAGACCAATAAGGTGCATGTTGGCTGGTTCGTTTTCCCAATAAGATTTCACCGTTATCATTAACGATAATGACACCAACTCCGACTACAACAGACACAGATACATTCCTCCAGCGAATGGTAACGGCGTATTTGGATGCAGGACGGTTATTTTATTGGTCATCACTACAGTTGTCATCGTTATCTTTGCTCTCGCTATTTGCACTGAAGAAGTTTTAATTTTTTTCGCAGAATATTCTTACTTTTAGATCGTGGTAACACAATGATCAATCAAGTAGTAATTTTAACTGAAACGATTCAATTTTGATGTTATAAATAACAGATAAATCTTAATTTTACTTATGACTGTTTATTCAGGAGAGACCGGGCAAAATGAGCCGTCGAGTTGCCACCATTACCTTAAATCCAGCTTATGATCTAGTTGGCTTGTGCCCAGATATTGTCAAGGGAAGCGTTAACCGTGTACAGACGGCAGGACTCCATGCTGCCGGTAAAGGAAATAACGTCGCGAAGGTTTTACGTGATTTAGGCATTGATGTCACGGTCAGTGGATTTTTGGGACGGGAAAATCAGGAAGGGTTTCAACAGTTTTTCAGCGAAAATAATATGATAAATCGTTTCCATTTAGTTTCGGGACGAACGCGCATCAATGTGAAACTGACAGAAAAACATGGTGAAGTGACGGATTTTAACTTTTCTGGTTTTCATGTGACAGAAGAAGAGTGGGAGCAGTTTGTTAATGATTCCCTCATGTGGATAGATCAGTTCGATATGGTTGTAGTCAGCGGAAGCTTGGCTGAAGGGATCAAGCCAGAACGATTTGCAGACTGGATGATGCAGCTGCGGCAACGTTGCCCGTGTATTATTTTCGACAGCAGCCGCGAAGCCCTTGTTGCCGGTCTTGAGGCATCACCTTGGCTGGTAAAGCCCAATCACCATGAATTAGAAATTTGGGCAGGCAAACCGTTGCCAGATTTGGACAGCATCATTGATGTGGCTCATGAATTGCGTGATAAAGGAATAGCCCATGTCGTCATTTCATTGGGGGAACAAGGGGCATTATGGGTTAATGCCTCCGGCGCATGGTTGGCAAAACCACCACATTGTGAAGTGGTCAGCACTGTTGGGGCAGGGGACTCCATGGTCGGTGGCTTGGTTTACGGTTTACTGATGCGTGAATCCAGCGAATATACATTGCGTCTGGCTACCGCGGTTTCTGCACTTACGGTCAGCCAGCCGGATGTTGGGATTAGAAGCAGAATTGAATTGGCATCAATGATGTCAAAGATAGAACTAACTTCGCTCAGGTGATTAGACTTGCTGGGATTTTAGCCAGGCAATTTCTTGATCCCAGATATCTGGATTGATCGTTTCAAGAACCAAGGGAATATTATTGAAGCGATCATCTTTCATGATATAACTGAAAGGCGTTTTACCGATGTTACCTTCGCCAAGGCTATGATGCCGGTCGACGCGACTGGAGAATTCACTCTTGGCATCGTTCAGGTGCATGGCTTTGAGATAGTTAAATCCCACAATTTGATCAAATGCCTTGAAGGTTTCCTCACAATCCTTTTCCGTGCGCAAGTCGTAACCGGCTGCAAAAGCGTGACAGGTATCAATACAGACACCGACACGGGTTTTATCTTCAACACCATCAATAATTGCGGCGAGCTGTTCAAATTTGAAACCGAGGTTGGTTCCTTGGCCGGCGGTGTTCTCAATGACTGCTGTAACGCCTTGTGTTTTATCCAGCGTGATATTGATGGACTCAGCGATATGGGCGAGGCATTTATCTATGTCAATTTTATTGAGATGACTGCCTGGATGAAAATTCAATAAATCAATGCCCAATTGTTCACAACGTTGCATCTCATCAAGAAAAGCTGCGCGGGACTTTTCCAAGGCTTCTGTTTCAGGATGACCTAGATTGATCAGATAGCTGTCATGGGGAAGAATTTGTCGGCTACCATAGCCATAACGCTCACAGTTTGCTTTAAATTTATCAATGACATCAGATGATAACGGTGGTGCGTGCCATTGACGTTGATTTTTAGTGAATAAGGCAAATGCCGTTGCGTTTAATTCATGAGCACGGATCACCGCTTGATCAACACCGCCCGCCGCGCTCACATGGGCTCCAACAAATTTCATATTTTTTCTCCTATTTTCTCTTATTATGGCATTGTTCATCCGGTTGATAAAATCCTGTCATAACCAGCTAGTTTAGCTAAACGTGAAATTTACCTAGTTCAATAAATGCTGAATGCCTTGATTAACTATCAATCCTCCGACCATCAACCAAATAAAAACTATGAGCGCCAACAGAATGGGTTTTACACCTGCCTGACGGATGGCACTGATATGAGTGGTCAAACCGAGGGCAACCATTGCCATGGCTAACATTATGGTATCAGCGGCAATGATAAATTCGACCAAGAAGTCGGGCAGAAAATGAAAAGAGTTAAAACCTGCGGCGATAATGAAGAAGACTGCAAACCAGGGAATGGAGATTGGGGAGTTTTGGGGAGAATCAGAGGTATTTTTCGCCTTTAAGCTGCGGCTGACATAGCCAGAAAGAAGCAACAAAAAGGGAGCCAGCATCATAACGCGGATCATTTTGCTAATTACCGCTGCATTTTCAGCCTCATTTCCTACCGTATGCCCAATGGCGACGACCTGAGCGACTTCGTGAACCGTTGAGCCAGCAAAAATACCAAAGGTTTCTTGCGAGAAGTTAATCCATTGATAATGAGCCATTAGCTGGTAAAACCATGGGTAGATAAAAATGGCGAGTGTGCCAAAAATCACAACGGTAGAGACAGCAACAGTGACTTTACTGGCAGATGATTTGACAACGGGCTCTGTTGCCATAACCGCGGCGGCTCCGCAAATACTGCTTCCTGCACCAATCAGCAATACAGTTTGGTTATCCAGCCGAAACAAATTGCGGCCAAGCCACACGGTAATAAAGAAAGTTGAAGAAAGCATGATGATATCAATCAGGATCCCAGTTGTGCCAATATCCGTGATTTGTTGAAATGTTAACCTGAATCCATAAAGAATAATGCCTGCCCGCAACAAATAATGCTTGGAAAAATGAATGCCATGATCACAAGAAGATTTTAAGTAAGGATACAGCGTATTGCCGACAAGCATCCCCAATAGAATGGCAAGCGTCAGGGTGCCTAGCCCTAGATTAATAAACCATGAAATATTGCCGATATAGGTAGCGAGGGCTGTCAGCACCATTGTCAATAATAATCCAGGAACTAACTTTAATACGGTATGTTGGTAGGGTTTTGTGAATCCCCTCAGTTGATTTTCAGACATTGCAATGACCTATGCTTATATGTTTTAGGAATAAGCATATAGAATATTTTCAAATCAATAAAATTGATAAAATCTATATAACTAACCAGTAAAGCAAATTAGCTAAGGTGATTTTTGTTAAGTTGCATAATACTGTCTAAAATCAAGACTATCTTCCTTCTAACTTATTTTGCGTCCCGTGAGGCCATATGCGTATCACTCTGAGACAACTGGAAATATTTACAGAAGTTCTAAAAAGTGGTTCAACGACACAGGCTTCTCAGCAGTTAGCGTTATCACAATCTGCGGTGAGTGCGTCGCTGACAGATCTCGAAGGGCAATTGGGTGTGCAGCTGTTTGACAGGGTAGGTAAACGGCTGGTGACCAATGAACATGGGCGTCTGCTTTATCCCAAGGCATTGGCATTGCTTGAACAGGTAGGCGAAGTGGAGCAACTTTTCAAACTGGAATTAGGAGCATTGCGGCTGGCGGCCAGCAGTACTATTGGTAACTATATGCTGCCTGAAATGCTGGCGAAATATCGTCAGGATTATCCTGATACGCCTTTGGAATTGAATATCAGCAATACTGAAGATGTCATAAGGGCAGTGGTGGAATTTCGGGTTGATTTAGGGCTGATTGAAGGTCTGTGTCATGATCCTGAAGTTATCGCACAGCCCTGGATGAAAGACGAGCTGGTCATCTTTTCTTCACCTGAAAATCCATTATTGAAGCGTGAGATTACTGTGGAGGATTTGATTAGCGCTCCTTGGATATTGCGGGAAAAGGGTTCCGGAACAAGGGAAGTGCTTGATCATCTGCTGTTTTCACAGATGCCGAGATTCAATATTGCTATGGAATTGGGAAATTCGGAAGCCATTAAACATGCAGTTCAGTATGGAATGGGGATCAGTTGCCTTTCGCGCCGGGTTATCCAAGAGCAGTTGAAAAATGGCACATTAACCGAACTGATAATTCCCGGGCTTCATCTGAAACGTACTCTGTATCTGATTTACCATCGCCAAAAACACATGTCCAATGCGTTACAAAAATTATTAAGTTATTGTAATTAATTATTAGAATCTAATCGTGCAGCTAATAATTAGCTGTGGATTATGAAGGTATCTTATAACCAAGCATTCGTTACTATTCTAGGGACAAGGATTTGTTACAATCCCACATTATAGTTATTCAATAATATAGGAATAGAATGTCTCAAGAACAAGGTACGTCGCGAGGTCAAAGTACGTCACGAGATCAAAGTACGTCACAGGATAAAAGTACGCAAGCTCCAACAACTTTGCGCCGTGAATTAAAAGCTCGTCACATGGCAATGATTGCCATTGGTGGTTCAATTGGAACAGGGCTGTTTGTTGCATCTGGTGCAACAATTTCTCAGGCTGGCCCCGGAGGCGCTTTGCTTTCTTATGCGTTAATTGGCCTCATGGTCTATTTCTTGATGACCAGCTTGGGCGAATTAGCAGCATACATGCCAGTTTCAGGATCATTTTCAACCTATGGTTCTAAGTACGTTGATGAAGGTTTCGGTTTCGCATTGGGATGGAACTACTGGTACAACTGGGCAGTCACGATTGCGGTTGACCTCGTAGCGGCACAATTGGTCATGGGATATTGGTTCAATGATGTTCCTGGCTGGGTATGGAGTGCGCTATTCCTTGGTTTGATTTTCTTGTTGAATTACATTTCCGTCAAAGGCTTTGGTGAAGCGGAATATTGGTTTTCCTTGATCAAAGTTTCTACGGTAATTGTCTTCATTATTGTCGGTATTCTGATGATTGTCGGCATTATGAAAGGCGCTGAAAGTGCAGGCTGGCATAACTGGGAAATTGCCGATGCTCCCTTCGCAGGCGGTTTCTCTGCCATGATTGGGGTGGCAATGATTGTCGGTTTCTCCTTCCAGGGAACAGAGCTGATTGGCATTACTGCGGGGGAATCTAAAGATCCAGCAAAAAATATCCCACGTGCAGTGCGTAAGGTGTTTTGGCGCATCCTATTATTCTATGTGTTTGCCATTTTAATTATCAGTCTGATCATTCCTTATACTGATCCTAGCTTATTGCGTAATGACGTAAAGGATATCAGTGTCAGCCCGTTTACACTGGTATTTGAAAATGCCGGATTGTTGTCAGCCGCAGCTCTTATGAATGCAGTTATATTGACGGCTGTATTGTCGGCGGGCAATTCTGGAATGTATGCCTCAACGCGTATGCTATTCACATTGGCAAGAGAAGGTAAGGCACCGAAGATCTTTGGTCACTTGTCGAAAGGTGGGGTGCCGCGCAATGCACTTTACGCGACGACGGTGGTTGCTGGGTTATGCTTCTTTAGTTCTATGTTTGGCAACCAAACGGTATATCTGTGGTTATTGAATACTTCAGGAATGACCGGGTTTATTGCATGGTTGGGTATTGCAATCAGCCACTACCGTTTCCGCAAAGGTTACGTAGCGCAAGGCTTGGATCTAAATAGCCTGCCATATCGTTCAGGCTTTTTCCCAATCGGGCCGATTTTTGCCTTTGTGTTATGTTTAACCATCACGCTGGGTCAGAATTATCAGGCATTTTTGCAAGATACTATTGATTGGTATGGTGTGATCGCCACTTACATTGGCATTCCATTATTCCTGCTTATCTGGTTTGGTTACAAGTTGAAAAAGAAAACCCGTTTTATTAAATATAATGAGATGGAATTTCCGGCATTTAACTATTCTGATAAAAGCTAACTTGTTAATAGAACTCAGATAAATTGCTATTTATTGATTAACATATTATTGTATTTTCTTTGCAAGAAACTGCCGATTCTGTGATGGAATTGGCAGTTTTTATTTTTCATAGGGTTAGCTGGGGAAGTTGAACGGTAAATTTCGGTTATACCGCTCCAATCGCATTGATAAGTATTCTTATTTGCTTTATTGTTAACAGCAAAATTGTGTCATGAAGAGGCTAACTAAAGTGAAGTTTGCATTTCGAGCAGTCGTGAAAAGTATGAGTATCAGTCTAATGGCAGGCTCTGCCATGGTAGCAAGTTTTGCATCCTGGGCTGAAACAGTCACTGATGTTGCTGGACGTACTATTGAGGTACCAAAGAAAGTTGATCGTATCTTGCTAGGTGAAGGCCGTCTGTTCCATTCGGTTGCATTGTTGGAAGGGGACAAACCACTGGCTCGTATCGCCGGATGGCAAGGTGATTTCCGTAAATTGGATCCACAAACTTACTCTGTCTACAAAGCAAAATTCCCTGAAATCGATAACATTCCTCTGATTGGTAACACAAGTGCTGAAAGTGTCAGCTCTGAAAAAGTACTAACACTCAATCCTGATATCGCTATTTTTGGTTTGTCTGGTCATGGGCCAGGGAAAAACAGCGAACTGGTGAAGCAATTGGAAAAAGCGGGCGTGCCTGTTGTTTTTGTCGATTTCCGCAACGATCCTTTGAAAAATACATTACCAAGTATTCGTATGCTGGGTAAGGTCTTGCATCGCGAAGAACAAGCCAATGCCTATGCTGATTTTTATGAAAAAAACCAGAAATTAGTCACTGATATTACTGACCGTATAGCAGAGGCTCAGAAGCCTTCAGTGTTTATTGAACTAAGAGCCGGTTCAAGCGAAGATTGCTGCGGTACAGCAGGCAACGGCAATATGGGTGATTTCATTGACCTGGCCGGAGGCAAAAACATTGCCAAAGCCGTGTTACCAGCTCCGTTGGGAACCATGAATCTGGAAAAAGTGATTGCTGAAGATCCTTATATTTATATCGCAAGCGGTGCACAAGATCCGGGTGAAAAAGGTGTTGGGATCCAGATGGGGGCTAAGACTTCCGCGGATATAGCCCGTGCTGGCCTGAAAACTATTACTGAACGTAAAGGCATCAATAACCTAACTGCGGTGAAAGAAGGGCGTAGCCACGCGATTTGGCATCATTATTACAACTCGCCTTATAACGTTGTCGTTACGCAAGTTTTTGCTAAATGGTTCTACCCTGAAAAATTTGCAGATTTAGATCCACAACAAACATTGAAAGAACTCCACAGTAAATTCTTGGCTGTTGAACCAGCAGGTACGTATTGGGTCAGTGAAAAATAAGCAGTAACGGGTAATAAAAATGAGTGTTACTACCGAGCCTATGCCAACGGTGAAGCAGCAATTGAATGAAAGCGATATAAAAGTACACTATCGCAATATATTACGTCGACGTATTGCATGGATGTTATTCATCGTCTTGGTGATTGGCACCTCTGTTGTACTTGATTTTACAATGGGGCCATCAGGGTTATCTCTGCAAACCCTCTGGAAGACACTGATTTCACCAGAAAGTGTTGATGCAGGAACAAGGGTAATTGTATGGGATATTCGATTACCTTATACCTTGATGGCGGTAGTGGTTGGCCTGTCCCTTGGGTTGGCCGGCGCTGAAATGCAGACAATTTTAAATAATCCACTCGCTAGCCCGTTTACTTTGGGAGTATCCAATGCTGCTTCGTTTGGGGCAGCATTGGCGATTGTATCGGGAATCGGGATTCCGGGAATACCGGATCAATGGTTCATCTCTGCAAACGCGTTTCTCTTTGCGTTACTCGCTGCTCTAATGCTGGATGCAGTTACCCGCTGGACAAGAGTGGCAACTTCAGGGGTTGTACTGTTCGGCATTGCGATGGTATTCACCTTTAATGCGCTTGTTTCCATGATGCAATTTATCGCGACGGAAGATACCTTGCAGGGATTGGTATTTTGGACCATGGGCAGCCTTGCCAGAGCAACATGGGAAAAATTGGGTATCATGATACTGATTTTCGCCATCATTTTACCTATCTCCCTGTCTAACTCCTGGAAATTAACCGCCCTGCGTTTAGGGGAAGATCGCGCTATCAGCTTTGGCATTAATATCAGTCGTCTTCGTTTGGGAACATTGTTGCGGATCAGTATTCTGACTGCATTGGCTGTTGCGTTTGTTGGCCCGATAGCCTTTATTGGCTTGGTGGCGCCTCATATTGCCAGAATGATGTTTGGTGAAGATCACCGTTTCTATTTACCTGCAAGTGCTCTGATTGGTGCACTGGTTCTGTCAATGGCTTCTATTGCATCCAAGAACTTGATTCCGGGAGTCATTATTCCTGTCGGGATCGTAACATCGTTGGTTGGTGTGCCTTTCTTCCTTAGCATTGTTTTGCGCCATCGGGGGAATGTATGAATCAGGGATTGAAGATTAATCAATTAACGGCAGGATACCCAAAACACCCTGTGATTGAAAATCTGAATATCGGTACATTGCCACGTGGTCAAATCACGGTATTATTGGGGCCAAACGGCTGCGGGAAATCTACACTCTTGCGCTCGCTGGCTGGTTTGAATAAAGCCAGTGGTGAATTATTGCTGGATGGGCAAGATTTAATGCAAATGAATTTTGCCCAACGAGCAAAGAACGTAGTTTATTTGCCTCAGTCATTACCTGCGGGTGTTCACCTTCATGCATTGGAGTCTGTGATTGTCGCTCAACGCGCATCTGGCGGCGTGAATAACCGTCAATGTGAGCAAGAAGTCATGGAGTTGCTGCGCCAGCTCGGTATTGAACATTTGGCATTGAGTTATTTGGACCAATTATCTGGCGGGCAAAAACAATTGGTCGGATTAGCTCAATCATTAATTCGCCATCCAACTTTATTATTATTGGATGAACCGCTAAGTGCGCTGGATTTAAATTATCAGTATCACGTAATGGATTTAGTCGCTCGAGAAACACGCCGACGTAATATTATTACGGTTGTCGTTGTGCACGATATCAATATTGCATTACGACATGGCGACCATGTATTAATGTTAAAAAATGGAAAATTAATCTCTGAAGGTCTACCGGAACAAGTTATTACGCCAGATAGCCTAGCCCAAGTCTATGGCATCAAAGGCCGGATTGAGCGCTGCTCTCAAGGTATACCACGGGTACTAATTGATGGTTTAGTAACAGAGCTAGTAAGTTAAAATAATAAAAGAGATAGAGTGCTTTATTAATTTTAAAGTATCTCTAATTAAAAAATTATAATACTGACGGGAATAAATTATTATTCCCGTGCAATGGGTTTATGTCGATTATCCATATTAATTTAAATAGTTCTATTCTACCTTTTGGAGAATCGGGAATGTCTGTTTTTGCAAAGAAAAAAATTGTAGTAGGCATTATTGCTGCTATGTCATCCAGCTCTGTTTTGGCTGACAATATGGCTAATAATGGCGAAGATAAAATTATTGTGACTACCGCAGCAGGTTTTCAGCAAAAAATTGAAGATGCACCTGCATCTATTTCAGTTATCAGCCGTGAGCAATTAGAAACTAAAGCCTACCGTGATGTCACGGATGCATTGAAAGATGTACCGGGTGTGGTTGTTACTGGTGGTGGCAGTAAAAGTGATATCAACATTCGTGGAATGGGATCACAATATACTATGATTCTGATTGATGGTAAGCGTATGGATACACGCAATACGCGTCCAAACAGTGATGGTTCAGGTATTGAACAGGGCTGGATACCCCCATTAGCAGCGATTGAGCGTATTGAAGTTGTACGCGGACCAATGTCTTCTCTTTATGGTTCTGATGCTATGGGAGGGGTTATTAACATTATTACCCGTAAAGTTCAGAAGGAGTGGCACGGAAGCTTGCGTGCTGATACTACTCTGACTGAGAGAAAGAGTTCTGGTAATACGTATCAAACCAGCGCGTATGCTGCTGGGCCACTCATCGAAGGATTATTGGGTCTGAAAGTCAGTGGTTTGTTCTCTCATCGAAATGAAGATAAATTTATTGATGGATTTAGTGAGCAAGAAATGCGTAATGGTACAGCGGTTTTTTCTCTGACACCTGATGAAAAAAATACCTTCGATTTTGAAGTTGGCCGTTACGAACAAGACCGAGATTCGACGTTTGGCAAGACTCTTACATGTGCGAAAACCTCTTGTCCAGATGATATAAGCCGTTATAAGCGTAATAACTATTCTATAACTCATAATGGAGTTTATGATTTTGGCACAATGACTTCTTATATCCAAAGGGATGAATCGAATAACCCAAAGCGCAAGATGCAATACAACGATACGGTGTTCAATAATCAAACAACATTTACGTTGAATGAGCATACATTAAGCGTGGGTGGACAGTACCGTTATGAGGAATTGAAAGATGATAGCAGTAACAGATTACCGTTAGATGATAAGATAACCAAATTGACCCGTTGGAGCGGAGCGCTATTTGCAGATGATGAGTGGCAAATGACCAATGATTTCGCTTTAACTGGAGGCATTCGATTAGATAAAGACGAAAATTTTGGCGTAAATTGGACACCTCGTTTATACGGCGTATGGCATGTTGATGAGCAATGGACAATTAAGGGCGGTATATCCACAGGTTATCGCTCACCTAACTTACGACAAGTTTCTGCTGGTTGGGGACAAGCAACTGGTGGATCGGGTGGAAATGGGATTATTTTAGGAAACTCGGATCTAAAACCAGAGAAAAGTGTTAGCGAAGAGATCAGTGTAATTTGGAATAACCAAGAAAATTTTAATATTTCTTTGACAGTATTTAATACAGACTACAAAGATAAAATTACGGAATTACGCAGTTGTACCGATCCAAGTAATGGAAAAGGCGACAAATGTAAAATTGGGGACAAATCTTATAGTTTCATCAGTGACCGTGTAAATGTCGATAAAGCTAATCTTCGTGGCATCGAGTCTGCAATAAATTGGAATATTATCGAAAATTTATCATTAGCTGCAAATTATACATATACCGAATCAGAGCAGAAAAGTGGTAAATACAAGGGAGTAACTATAAATAAGATGCCAAGAAATATGGTTAATGCCACATTGAACTGGCAGGTACTTCCAGAAGTAGAAACATGGGCTCGTGTCAATTTTAGAAGTAAATCAAAAGAATATTTATATCGTGGTCAACCAAAAGCAGGAAGTCCTTCTTACACCTTTTTTGACTTAGGCATGACTTACAATATAACGAAACAGCTACGTGTGCTGGGTGGCGTCTATAACATCTTGGACAAACGTGTTACTGAGGAAACTCACGGCACTACACTTGATGGCCGTCGTTACAACATCGGTCTTAATTATGACTTTTAATTAATATTGTGTCTGTTTATTAATATTAGTAATCATAATTAACGTTTAGACGTTGTATAAAGTCATTCTGTAATCATTTTTGTGGTGATAGAATGACTTTTTTGCGATAAATTTGCTATAAAAATGCACACAATTAAATGGCAAATAGTTCCCCTCTGTGCTAAAAGTTTATCAAAGGCCAGCAATGGAAATGATGGCGATGAACCCAAGCACACACTCAGTAAGAGCTTATTCTGTAAGGCTCTGTAGTGCCGTAAAAAATAATAAATTTTTTAGTGCCTAGCGCTTGCTATTTCAGAACTTGAAGTGCAAAATGCGTGCACTAAAAAATAACTGGTGTGTAAATATGCACCAGTTATTTTTTTTGCAATCGAGTTATTTTTTACCACACAAAGAGGCCGGAGCCTGTTCCGGATCGATACTGACCATAAGCAACCATAACTGAAAGCGGGTTGCTGTACTGAGGAATAAAAAATGGAGCAATTATTCTCTTTTGCACTTGTGCCAATTGGCGCTCGTTGCTGCAACGATGACTATGGGGCATGCCTCCTTGCTAGTTCATCCTCTTCTAATTCTTCTTTCTTTTCTGTCTATAGACAGATGCGAAGTCTACCCAGTAACTATCGATTAAGTAGTTGTATTAGTACCCAGATCGAAGTTATGGGGGGTTTCGCTCATGTCGCATAATTCAATCGCTTTCGACACCACTCAGACTCGTACTAATAATCGCGTTCAATTAAGAAGAACGTTGACCCTGTTTCAGGTAGTTATGATGGGGCTTGCATATATGCAGCCAATGACTATTTTTGACACATTCGGCATCGTTTCTGGTCTGACTGGTGGGCATGTTGCGACATCTTATGCTATCGCATTAATCGCAATTTTATTTACAGCTCTAAGCTATGGGAAATTAGTAAAACGTTTTCCGTCAGCAGGTTCAGCCTACACATACGTACAAAAATCAATAAATCCCCACCTTGGGTTTATGGTAGGTTGGTCATCTTTGCTGGATTATTTGCTCATGCCAATGATCAATATCCTGCTGGCAAAAATTTATCTCCAAGCGATTTTTCCAGGAATCGACCCTTGGGTCTTCGTGGTTAGCTTGGCGGTCTTGATGACAGTGTTCAACCTGAGTGGCATTAATGTTGTGGCAAACCTCAACGGCCTGATCGTGGTTGTGCAAATTGCTGTTATGGTGGTCTTTGTCGGTTTATTAATGTATGGCGTACATCATGGTGAAGGTGCGGGAACACTGTTCAGCTTGCGGCCATTTACGTCAGAAGAAGCTAAATTGATCCCAATGATAACCGGGGCGACGATACTTTGTTTCTCTTTCCTCGGGTTTGATGGTATCAGTTCGTTGTCTGAAGAGACACCAAATGCAGAAAAGGTAATCCCAAAAGCGATTTTCATGACGGCATTAATTGGTGGCGCCATCTTCATTGCTGTGTCTTATTTCTTACAACTCTATTTCCCAGATATCTCTCGGTTTAAAAACCCGGATGAATCTCAACCAGAAATTATGTTGTTTGTTGCCGGAGCATTCTTCCAGGCTATTATTTTAGTGTTCTCCTGCGTGACTGTGATGGCATCTGGTATGGCTGCCCATGCAGGTGTTTCCCGTTTACTTTATGTAATGGGTCGGGATGGGGTATTGCCTGAGAAAGTATTTGCCTATGTTCATCCGAAATGGCGTACTCCGGCAATTAACGTCATCTTGGTTGGTATTGTTGCGCTATCTGCCGGTTGGTTGAATTTGGTGACTGCAACTGCATTGATTAATTTTGGTGCGCTGGTGGCCTTTACTTTCGTAAACCTGTCGGTTATTTCACAATTTTATATTCGTGAGCGCCGCAACAACACCCTGAAAGATACGTTGAATTTCTTGATTCTTCCTTTGCTTGGCGCTGCGACAGTAGGCGTTTTGTGGATGAATCTGGATGCACACTCTATGGAGTTGGGTCTGATTTGGGGGGGAATTGGTTTACTGTATATGTTCTTCCTGACGCGAAGCTTCCGTCAACCGATGCCGCAATTCAGTGAATCATAAGAGTCAATAAATCACGAATAGAAAGCAACCCCTTGTATTTGAAACAGCACCTTCGGGTGCTGTTTTCATTTTGTCTAAATTAAATGCAGTATTTGAAGGTATCACATTATATCTTGTAGACCTTAAGCCTAAACGTGAACAAGAAACCAGTAAACGAAAAGAAACGGGATATAATAAGTGATTAAGTAACCACATCTCATTTCATGAAAAGCCTGTTTGATTGGTGCCATAAGGTAAGAGGATCATTATGAATGATGTCAACAATGCTCAAAATCAGCAGATAATCGCCACTCTTACGCATATCGTCGGATCTTCCCATATTCTCACTGAACCTCAGAAAACAGAACGTTATCGTAAAGGTTTTCGTTCTGGGCAAGGAAATGCACTTGCGGTTGTATTTCCGGGTTCATTATTAGAGTTATGGAAAGTTTTCAAGGCTTGTATCGACGCTGATAAAATTATTTTAATGCAGGCCGCCAATACGGGGTTAACCGGTGGTTCAACACCGGATGGTGATAACTATGATCGCGATATTATCATTATCAGTACACTCCGGATGGATAAGATACAGATCCTTCCATCGACCAATCAAGTTATTGCTTTCCCCGGCAGCACCCTGTGGCATTTAGAAAAAGAGTTGAAACCGCTAGGCCGTGAACCCCACTCGGTTATTGGTTCGTCCTGCATTGGTGCGTCTGTTATTGGCGGGATTTGCAATAATTCAGGAGGGTCATTGGTGCAGCGTGGCCCTGCGTATACTGAATTGGCACTGTATGGTCGCGTTAATGAAAAAGGTCAGGCTGAACTCATAAATCACTTAGGCATTGCGTTGGGCGATACACCAGAAGAGATTCTGACACACCTAGAGACACAACGCTATCGTACTGAAGATATTCAATCCAGTGACAGGGTAGCTTCCGATCATGAATACTCACAACGTATCCGAGACGTTGATGCTGATACACCATCACGGTTCAATGCTGATGAACGCAGGCTATTCGAGGCGTCTGGCTGTGCGGGTAAGTTAGTGATTTTTGCTGTTCGTCTTGATACTTTTCCGGCTGAGTCCTCTTCGCAGGTTTTCTATATCGGTACTAACCAGCCACAGGAATTGACGGAATTGCGCCGCCATATTCTCTCAAATTTCCAACATTTGCCCGTTGCTGGAGAATATATGCATCGGGATATTTTTGATATCGCCGAAGTATATGGAAAAGACACTTTCGTCATGATTGACAAATTAGGCACAGATAAAATGCCAAAATTTTTCAGTCTGAAAGGGCGGATGGATGCCATGTTTGGCAAAGTCCCATTTTTGCCTTCGCATCTGACTGATCGTGTTATGCAGGGGCTGAGTCGTTTATTGCCTTCTCATTTGCCACCTCGCTTGAAAGAATATCGAAACCGTTTCGAACATCACTTGATGTTAAAAATGTCCGGTGATGGGATTAAAGAGGCACTAAAGTGGCTGGAAAGCTATTTTAAACAGGCTGAGGGTGAATATTTTGCCTGTACGCCCGAAGAGGGAGCAAAGGCATTTTTGCATCGCTTTGCAGCTGCTGGGGCTGCAATTCGTTATCAAGCAGTCCATGATAAGGAAGTGGAAGATATTTTGGCATTGGATATAGCTTTGCGGCGTAATGATCATGAATGGTTTGAATCCTTGCCTCCAGCAATCAATGAAAAACTGGTACATAGCCTCTATTATGGACATTTTATGTGTCACGTATTCCATCAGGACTATATTGTTAAAAAAGGTACAGATATTAAGGCACTGAAAGCCGAAATGCTGGAAATATTAAATCAACGTGGAGCAGAATATCCTGCTGAGCATAATGTTGGGCACATATATCACGCTAAACCTCAGCTTAAGCAATTCTATCAAATGACGGATCCGACAAATGCGTTGAATCCGGGAATTGGCAAAACCTCCAAACTGAAAAATTGGGGGAAGGGGCATGATTGCCAACATACTGAACACCAGCATGATTGATTTGCTTTCTTAATGAAAGAAAAAAGACAAAATTTGTGTTTTGTCTTTTTTCTTCAGTAATAAATTGAAATAGTTATGAAAATTTACTCAGCCAGTTGAATTGCATAATCAACCAGTGCCTTTAGTTGACGGCATTTATCTTCATCAGATTGATATTCAACAAAAAGCGCCTCAATCGTTGCAAGGTATTGGCTGATGCTCTCTTGTGTGAAGAGATCCTGACGATGATGCAACCAACGTTGCTGTTCATCGTAATCCAACGTTGCTGGATAATTTCTGGCACGATAGCGGAATAACAATGCCTTAATGCGCGCATCCTGAAAGGTTAAATCCAAGGCCGGTAAGTTTTGTGGGGAAGTTTCCCGAATAATTTCCATGGCAGTTTTATCGGCATCGCCGAAAAATCCGCTATATAGTTTAGCATCTACATTATCAGATTCGGGGAACTCTTCTGGGTGCGAAAACAATTCAACAACCTTTTCCCGGATTTGTGGATGATTACGCAAAATAGCCAAATTTTGCTCACATTGATTGCGGTCTAATCCGACTCGTTCTGCATCTTCTGACCGTAACGTATTCTCTGGCGCGATAATTGGGCATTTATTGATATGCACTAACTTGATAGGAACTGGGCTTTGATCTGGTTGCAACTCATCGCGTCGGGTATATAAACGTTCACGTAGCTTATCTGCACTGAGTTCCAGTAGTGGCGTAATATCACCTGCCAAATCACACATGATAACGGCATTGCGATTTGTCGGATGCCATGCCAGAGGTGCAATAAGGCTAATATTGCTGCGCAAAGTCCCAAACATTCCCGATACATGAACCAAAGGTTTCATTTGCGGAATGTCAATTTGATTGCTGATTTTTTGCTTATTTCTCAATTGGAAAAAGTAATCAAATAAGCGGGGCTGGGCTTTTTTCACCAGTTTTGCCATGGCGATGGTAGCGTAAACATCGGACATTGCATCGTGGGCTTGACTATGTTCAACACCGTTGGCTTTTGTCAGATGTTCCAGTTTGAAACTGGGCAGCCCATCATCATTTTCCGGCCAGACAATACCTTCTGGACGCAAGGCATAGCAAGCACGTAATACATCAAGTAAATCCCAACGTGAATTACCTTTTTGCCAACTATAGGCGTAAGGATCGTAAAAGTTACGATAAAAAATATTGCGGCTAACTTCGTCATCAAAACGAATATTGTTGTATCCAAGAATACATGTGTTGGGCTTGCTGAATGCTTCGTGAATCAGACGAGCAAATTCAGCTTCATTGACCCCTTTTTTCAATGCCAACTGCGGTGTAATTCCCGTAATCATCACCGCTTCAGGGTCGGGAAGGTAATCGTCAGCAGGAGCACAATACACCACCAAAGGCTCTTCAATGATATTGAAATCACTGTCGGTGCGAATTCCCGCAAATTGGGCAGGGCGATCTAAGGCAGGATGTTTGCCAAACGTCTCATAATCGTGAAAGTAGAAGGATGGTTGTTTGTTATCGGTAGACAAAGTTTTTTTCCGTAAGTTATCAACAGTTATCTTTTTGATTTTAAATTATTCATCAGTTATTTTTGATTGAATCTTGCTCTATTGGTTTGTTTGTGTTCTTTACTGTCCGGTTTTGTCCATGCGATATTTAAGTACATAATGAGTACAAATTAATAATTATCGCGAGTACAGAATAATATGGCTCTTAGTGACACTAAATTACGTTCCATACATGGTAAACCATATCAAGGTAAATCTGAAATAACAGATATCGACGGGCTTAGTGTGCGAGTGTCACCCAAAGGAGTGATTACGTTTCAGTGTCGATATAGATTGGATGGTAAACAGCACAGGGTCAGCATAGGCAGATACCCAGCTATATCATTACGAGATGCTAGTGCCCACTCCTCATTAACTGAGACATACCTGACTGGAATTTTCTAACTGTTTTCGACATATTTCTGGCGGGAGGTGATTTAAAATTTCATGGGATCGATTCTGGTTGTAACCCTACAGCCAAAACCACGCCATTTCTTTGTGTTGTGGCTTGCCGGGCTGAATATGGCATAACTCAATATTGTGACTATCACAATAATTTAATAGTTTTGCGGATATTAATTCAGGGCCATTATCAACCCTAATTTGTTGAGGCAAGCCTCGTTCTGTTTTTAAACGTTCAAGGACTCGAATGACTCTTTCTGCCGGCAGTGAAGTGTCCACTTCACTGGCAAGACATTCTCGTGTTCCCTCATCAATAATATTTAATGTTCTGAATCGCTTACCGCAATATAATGCGTCATGCATAAAATCCAACGCCCAGTGAATATTAGGTTGGCTTGTTACTATTAATGGCCTTTTTTCACGTTGAGCCAGGGCTTTTTTGAACCTGCGTTTAGGGTTAAAGGGATAGCCTTGAAACCTGAGCCGATAGTAACAATTCCAGAAGCTTGCTTGAGGTGATTTAGCTAAAACAGCGTGTATAGCATCAATGACGACATTATCTTTTTTACGCTAATCCATCCCGTTACGATAGAAGGTTGCACGCGTCAGGGACGTTAACTGACACGCTTTTATGACCGACAAACCCGCCTGAACCAACGATTGTGCGCAGGATTTTTTCTCGGCCACTACCAACCCTTTTTTGCGAAAAGTTCCTTCATGGCATGATTTTCAAGGCTGACTTCCGCAAATAGCTTTTTAAGCTTGGTATTTTCTTCCTCAAGTTATTTTAATCTTTTAATATCATTGGCTTACATACCACCCTACTTTGACTTCCAATTGTAGTAAGTGGCATTACTGATCCCATTTTGGCGGCAGACATCGTCCACTTTCATACCCGAATCGGCGAGCTTTAAAATATTCACTACCTGAGTTTCAGCCAATCGTGCTTTTTTCATGTTGACCTCTGCAAATATTAGGGCAGAAAATCTAATTATCGTTGTCTCATTTTAGGGGAAGAGGACATGTGGCCACAGGATAATGCGCTCTGAGTTTCCCGGTTATCGAGAACGGTTCAGGGGGTCTGACATCAAGAGCGCGGTAGACTTTTTTAATATTTCGTTTCCATTTCAATACGTTGAAGTTTCTTCTTTAGCTCACGTATCTCAATTTGCTCCGGGGTGATGAGGGATGCTTTCGGTGTTTTGCCTGCCCGTTCATCCCGCAGCTGCTTTACCCACCAGGTCATAGTGGAAAGCCCGACATTCATAACGTTCGCAGCATCCGCAACAGTATAGTTTTGATCCACAACCAACTGAGCGGATTCAATTTTGAATTCTGCACTGAAATTTCGTTTTTTCATCAAGGCACCTGTGTTGCTCTGAGGTGAGCATATCATCTCTGTTCAGGTGGCCAAATTTATTAAACCACTACAATATCGCCTGGCCGGAACCGCCGAAATAAAAATAGGGCTTCGTGCCCTTTTACGACGGTAAACCCTGTGATATTCCCGAAGGCTGTCGCTTTGATGTCCGTGTGCAGATGCCGGCGGATTTGGTGTGGAATAGGGGGCAGAAACAATCAGCAGATGCGGTTGCTGATGATGAAGTAACTGAGCAGGTGAAAATAGAGAAATGATTAACCCGCAAAAAGTTGCGGGTTATGTATTAAGGTTATTTATTTTATTTCTTGAAGAGGATCATAGCGTGATTCTATTTTAACGTTGACATAAAAATCTCCAGAATTATCGCTATATTGGCTATCTGAAAATAAAAGAGTTAATTCACCATTTGTAGGGACTGTTCTGTGGAGTACACCATTGCCAATTTCATAGGTGCTGTCACCAATTTTTGCAATTAAACCCCCTCCTGGAGGAAGAGGCGGAACTCCTTGAGGAGCAGACCAGGGATTTGTATTGTCAAGGGTATACCTAACCCAGCCAGAGGCAATAACAGAGATCACGTCTCCTTTTTCAAGGATAAGCCCAGTGGGTTGACCTTGTTCAGCATTTGCAGGAACATTTCCAGACCAATCGTACATAGTATTACCTCCAAATGATATTTTGAAATTGATAGAGGAATTAAGATTGTGATTTTTGGGTGTCAGGCATTTGCACACGAACCGAAATGAATCTACCCTCGGGAATATCAATCAAATCCCCGCTCGTGTAGCCTTCTCGTCTATTTCTGGCGAATGCAGGAGCATCTG
This sequence comes from Xenorhabdus mauleonii, assembly GCF_900113945.1. Taxonomy (GTDB): domain Bacteria; phylum Pseudomonadota; class Gammaproteobacteria; order Enterobacterales; family Enterobacteriaceae; genus Xenorhabdus; species Xenorhabdus mauleonii. Next base: position 60,184 of record NZ_FORG01000016.1, on the reverse strand, counting down.
AATGTTCACGATGGTAGGTCATTAATTTGATAGAACCATCAGGCAGAACGTCGTGATTAACCCAGATTAGTGGAAGGTCATTCTGGCATCGAGGAATTTCAATACCGCCTATCTGCCCATCATTACTGAATCCCTGAACACCTTTGATGAGATAAGTCCCTTTTGATAGACGTTCAACAATAGCACCTTCAGATTCGACGTTGGTGGTAAAGTTGCCATCGGGGAAAATTTGGATAATGGAGGTGGATACTCTGAGGACGCCATTATTGTCTTTGGTTGTGTTGCCCGTATGATAAAATGATACCCATTTACTCCACTGATTACTTACTCGATAACGAGTTCCCATTCCTTTTTCACTAATCTGAAGTTGCGCGACTGACCCAGTACCATCACCTCCGCTTCTTGTCATGACCATAATAGGCGCATAATTATACCAGTAGTTAAGGGTGTTATATCCTCCTGCTCCATACCACCCCGACCTCACTAAATTGTTAGCATTGCCATCAATACCTGCTTGTGGAGAAGAAATTGGATCTGCCCCGACTCCATACTCTCCAACTTTCAGCGTATTCCCCAGCCCAATATTCCGCACAAACGCCGATTTATCTGGAATATCAACCCCGTTCAGGCCTTTTGCTAAGCGAGTATTAGCATTGTCATTGGCGTTATTGGCATCCTTGTTTGCATTGTTAGCATTCTGATTGGCTGCACTAGCTAAATCATATGTTGTTTTTACTGCTCTTGGGGTTGATGCGGCTGTTTCACTATTGCTATTAACATCATTACTTAGAGACACTAATCCCTTATCTTTTAGCGTTGCATCTGGATGATTACGACTTGCGGCGTGTTCTGCAATTGCGTCTTTAATGGCCTTTCTGACTTCGTCCATTGTTGGGACTTCAACGGAATTGCTACTGTCTCGATTGCTCATATTTATTCCCTCATTTAATCAACAATACACATTGCTAAATAACATGAGGCGGGGGACTTCTCCGCCAGTGAACATCAATAAAATCGGTTCATCAATACTGGAGAATGAATTTTGACTAATTACAGTTGGAAGGTGATTCTGTGAGTAGCATATTTTTGATGGCAGGATGACATAAAATGACAGGCGGGAAATTAATAGAATTTGTCAGATGACTGATGAAAGTTGAAGGTAAAGGGCAAGGCTTCCTAATCCGTAATGCTTATTAATTTCCCTAGGTTGGTATGACATTTGAAGGGGAGGTAGGTAAAGAGTGATGCCGCTCTTTGATGGTTGAGTACAAAATCGAGTACATTAAAAATTTAATAAAATTAAAATAGTTATATTACAATGGATTGGATGTCAAAATTCATAATCGTGAAAGTAGAAACTTTGTTGTTCTTTACTGGTGTTCAATGTTGTGTGTTCTCCGTCATCGCCAATTAAATCATATCGAAAATGTGTACCTAAAACAGTGCATACTAAAAACTGCGCGTACTAAAAACGATGATTCTCAGTAACACTAAATTGCGAGTTATACATGGTAAACCATATTCTGGCTAATCTGAATGAACAGATCTGAATGTTTGTGATATGGAAAAAATGAACTGATTCCGTAAAAGTTGGAAGAGTGACTTTTGGGCTATTTAATGCCAGTGTATTATTGTGGGGTAAACACCATATTTGAATCTCGTGAATCTTTCCCTAAAACAGGATGATACTGATGATAGAAATTACAGACACACTTCCGACACCGAAAGAGTATGTCACATTGCGTGAGCGAGCTGGGTTATCAGTAAAATCTATAGAAGCTGCACAGAAAGGATTACCTAACTCACTGTTTGCCGTTTACTTACGTACTCAAGGAAAACTGATTGGAATGGGTCGTGTGATTGGTGATGGCGCATGTTTTTTTCAAATAGTGGATATTGCTGTTGATCCAGATTATCAAGGGCAAGGGCTTGGTAAAACAATTATGGCTCGAATTGATACCTGGTTGGAGGCACAAGCCTTATCAGGCTCTTATGTTTCTTTGATTGCGGATGAACCTGAATTTTATGCAAAACTCGGTTATCAATTGACAAGCCCAGATGCGCAGGGGATGTACCGGCGTTTAACACCTAAGTCTTAAAAATTATCGAAACTAACTTGTCTATACGTTGCTTGAAATTGTATTGTGGGGTTAGCATAAGAAATTATCAGTCAGATTAAAAAGGTGTAAAAAATGGACAACACAAATAAACCAACATTTCATAATGTACTGGAGTTTGTGCGTATATTCCGTCGTAAAAACAAATTGCAACGTGAAATTGTAGATAATGAGAAAAAGATCCGCGATAACCAAAAGCGCGTATTACTGCTCGATAATTTGAGTGATTACATTAAACCTGGTATGTCGATTGATGATATTCAGGGAATTATTGCTCATATGCGCAGTGATTATGAAGAACGTGTCGATGAATATATCATCAAGAATGCGGAGTTATCTAAAGAGCGCCGTGAATTATCTAAAAAATTGAAAGCGATGGATGGTGGGGTTAAATAAGCTTTCGGTTGCCAATAGTTAGATTGATAAAATTAAACCACGCCATTGTGCGTGGTTATCATTTTTTTTGGCGATGGAAATATCAGTTCCAATGTGGTTTAAGTTCAGGATCGACTAAGGCATAAATCTGATAATAAGTTTGTTCATCATCTGCCATTTGCGCTAATTGTTCAGCGACATCTATGCGGCTTACCATGCCATGAATTTCATCTTGATAGCGTTGGCAGTTTCCGGTACCTGGCTGATCGGTCAGGCCGCCAGGACGAATAATGGTAAAATTCAGTGTACTGGTTTGTAAGTAACTTTCCGCCAGTGATTTGTGTCTGACTGATTGCCCGAATAGTGATTTGGCTCGCTGCGATAATGTTTTCCAGCTTTCTCCACACCCGATGGAGGTCACTAATAACATGCGTGAAATCTGGGATTTTTCCAATGCATCAATGATGGCGATATTGCCATGATGATCTGAATTCCCTCCTCCAATGGTTGAGAAGACAACCGGGTTTTCCCCCGCATTTGCAATTGCTGTTTCTATACTCTCGTGGTCGCAGGCATCGCCGAATATCACATTAACACCCACTGCACTCAGCTCGGCAGCTTGTTGCTCATTACGAATCAAGGCCGTAACAGGGCGGTTTTGTTTGAGTCCGATAGCCGCTAAATGTCTTCCAATACCTTTCCCAGCGCCAAAAATTAACCAAGGTTTCATAGGCAGGATACTCTCCATAAAATTAATAAACTTCAAATGATAATTATTTAAGTTTATTGGAATAACTCATTGAAAGGAATGAGATTGGTTGTTTTTTGTGGAAATGGGATAAAAAAAATGACTCCTGATAACAGGAGCCATTTGTTCTTATAAGAAATTACAATTTTCGATTATTTGAAAAATTGGGGTTTAACCATGCCAGAAGTAGCAACATTTGTCGCAGAGTGACCACCTGCTCCGCCTTTTCCTTTGAATGGGGAAGTAGGGCGCTGCAATTCGGTAATCACGACGGGTTTTTCCAGCAAATCTGGAGCGGGTGCTCTTGTCATTGGGGAATAAGCGTGATGATATTTTTCCACGATAATCGAAGACTCAATAACTTTTGTCTCTTCCGTTTTAACTTCCTCTGCCTGAGAGCGTGTTTCCGCTGCGACAGTTGGTTGTTCTTCATGATGTTCCTGTTCAACTAAAGGCGACACGATGATTGGCGCTGATTTGTGAGCTGTTTCTTCAGAATCATGCGGCACCTCGTTATGCAGCACTTCATTATGGAGAACGCTAACTTGCGGAGCTTTATCGTCCAATGCAACCTCGGCCGGATGTGTTTCATCATGGCTGCTGGCTGGTGCCACCACTTCTGGCTCTTCGGATGCCACGGCGGAAGAAGATACTTCAGTTGATTTGGTTTCCTCATGAGTTACAGTAGCTTCATGATGAACAACGCTCTCTTGTTGCTCTGCTGCTGCCGCATGAGTTTCCATTGGGCTTGCTGCAGGCTCTGTTATTGCTGGCATCAGAATAACATTTTCTTGCTGTGCCTGAGTTGCCTCATCAAAGGTTTCAACAGCTGTTGGAATTTCAGCTTCGCTATTTGTCACAGGGGTAACAGGATAACGAACCCAGACTTTACCTGATGCCAGTTCTGGTGAAACCACAGCCATTTCTAACGGCACTGGAGATTGAGTTAAGTTGCGTTCATCACGATAACGGCGACGACGCTGACCGCTGACACGCAGATGACGTGGTGAACGGCGGGAACGACGTGGCATGGTGTTATCTTGCTGCTCGTTATTTTGTGAAGCCGCATTTTGAGGCGCATCGTTCTGAGCAACTGTGTCCTGTGATATTGCAGGTTGGTTTGCTGCTTCAGCATGAGTATCAATAATGGCCGGTACAGAAGCTTTTTTCTCTTCTTCGACATTGGTTGATACCGTTTCTGACAAGATGACTGGCAAAGCAGCGGTAACTGCTTCTTTTTTCACCTCATCGGTTATGCGTATTTTTTGCTCAAGCTGACGGCGCTGGCGACGAGGCATGACAGGCTGGCGCTCTTCTGCTTCTTCCTCATTCAGTTCCGGCTTGCTTGCTACTTGCTCAGCTTTGGCTTCCAGTTGTTGCTGACGTTTTTCTTCCTGACGACGGCGCTGACGTTCTGCACGTTGCTCACGACGTTGCTGCTGCTGAGCTTCGCGTGCTTCATTGTCTATTGCAGTGTTTTCTTGTGCATTAGCATTATTTTTCTGCTGTACATTGCGGCCCTTACGCTGTTCATCGCGCTCGCGGTTATTGCGATTTTCATTTTCGTTGCGATCACGTCGTTGGTTTTGACGGCGTGAATTGCGACGGTCTGATGAGCGGCGGTTGTCATTGCCAGAAGATTTTTTGTTATTTGCCTGAGGTTGTTTCTCTTCTTCAGCACTGAATATTTTTTTCAGGGCAGTGAAGAAACGGCTGAACAAACCCGGAGTAGCAGCTTGCTTCTGGTTATTGGCTGCTGCTTTTTTATCTCTGGTTTTTGCTGTTGCCGCAGCAGGTGCATCCGCTGGAAGGTCAAATGTCGAAATGGCTGGTTGTTCTGGACGTTTACGTTCATTCTGGCTTTCATCCTGAACATTTGTCGTTTCTGCATCATGCAATTGTGGAAGCAGGTAACTCAATGCAGAAATTTCTTCGCCTTTACGCACACGCAAAACAGAGAAATGCGGTGTTTGCATTTGGTCGTTTGGCACAATGACAACGCCGACACCGCCCTGGCGATGTTCAATCGCGCTGACAGCCCTACGTTTTTCATTCAGCAAGTAAGAGGCAATTTGTACGGGAACAATCGCATGAACCTGATGTGTATTTTCTTTCAGTGCTTCTTCTTCGATTAAGCGCAGAATAGACAAAGAAAGTGATTCGTTATCGCGAATAGTTCCCGTGCCGCTACAGCGAGGGCAAACGTGATGGCTGGATTCTCCCAACGAAGGGCTTAAACGCTGGCGGGACATCTCCAACAAGCCGAAGCGAGAAATACGGCCAATTTGAATACGGGCACGATCTTGGCGTACTGCATCACGCAGCCGGTTTTCAACTTCGCGCTGGTGGCGCACTGGTGTCATGTCAATAAAGTCAATGACAATCAAGCCACCGAGGTCACGCAAACGCAATTGACGTGCAATTTCATCTGCGGCTTCTAAATTGGTGTTAAAGGCAGTTTCTTCGATATCGCCACCACGGGTTGAACGTGATGAGTTAATATCAATGGCAGTTAAGGCCTCAGTCGTATCAATAACCACTGAACCGCCTGAAGGCAAGCGAACTTCGCGCTGGAAAGCTGATTCTATCTGTGATTCTATTTGATAATGGCTGAACAGGGGAACTTCACCACTGTATAACTTAATTTTACTGGCAAAATCCGGACGCCCCAGCGCAGTGATATGCTGGCGGGCCAAATCAAGGATTTTCGGATTATCTATCAAGATTTCCCCGATGTCAGGGCGCAGATAATCACGGAAGGCACGTACGATAACATTACTTTCCTGATGGATCAGAAACGGGGCAGGATGGTTATCTGCGGCTTTTTTGATAGCTTCCCAGTGTCTTAAACGGAAATTTAAATCTCCCTGTAAAGCTTCTGCGGATTTGCCTACACCAGCGGTACGTACAATCAGCCCCATTCCTTCAGGAACTTCAAGCGAAGAGAGTGCTTCTTTCAGCTCAATGCGATCATCGCCTTCAATACGGCGAGAAATACCGCCAGCCCTTGGATTATTGGGCATCAGAACCAGATAGCTACCAGCCAGGCTAATAAAAGTGGTTAAAGCTGCACCTTTATTTCCACGTTCTTCTTTATCAACCTGAACGATAACTTCCTGACCTTCTTTAAGGATATCCTTAATGTTGGGGCGGCCGTGCGGATGATAATTACTTGGGAAATACTCGCGAGCAATTTCTTTTATGGGCAAGAAACCGTGTCGTTCTGCACCATAATCAACAAAAGCAGCTTCCAGGCTAGGTTCAATTCGTGTAATTTTACCTTTATATATATTGGCCTTTTTCTGCTCGTGCCCAGGGCTTTCAATATCCAAATCATAAAGACGTTGCCCATCAACAAGGGCGACACGCAACTCTTCCTGTTGGGTTGCGTTGATTAGCATTCTTTTCATTCTAACTTACTCATTATTTTTTACATTGGTATAGAGCTGCGAGTAAAAAAGATGAGCTACTGGTTACCGATGGCCTCGTGTCTTTTACAAAACCGTCAGCCTCACGGCTATCGTTTGTATAGAGGCGCCTATTTGCCGGCGAGTCTGGATTTCATTCAAATACAGCACTCTATTTATTGGGGAATACTGTAATTAAGCCAGTACAGATTTTACCCAATCCAGTAAGCTGCAACTCGCAGCCCATAAATTGTTTGATTGAACATTACGTCTTACGCCATTGCTGCGCTTTTGTTCGATCAAACAGATAACAAACAATTTCAATCTTGCCATTCATAGTTTAGTGAACTGTGGCCAGAAAGCATTATTCCATTGCTTTTGGGGTGATAGCAAGGTGACTTTATCGCTTTGGGGTTTTTTTATCAGGAAATAGTGATAAGTTGTTAATCTTTGGCCTTTAAATAAAGTCATTCATACCAATGAAGTAGAAAAACATGGATGTTATTTAGTCACATTAAAAAAATTGAGTGGCGCTCTGTTTGTTGGATAATTAAAATCTCGCCCATGAAAACAAATAATCAAATTGTACAATTTGTCACTATTGATGACGATGAAGCCGGTCAGCGAATCGATAATTTTTTGCTGGCTCGTTTAAAAGGTGTACCTAAGAGCATGATCTACCGGATCCTGCGCAAAGGTGAAGTTCGAGTTAACAAGGGCAGAATCAAACCCGAATATAAATTGGCGGCAGGTGACATCATCAGGATCCCTCCGGTCAGAGTCTCAGACAAACAGGAACCCCCTGTCTCAGCAAAACTGGGCAAGGTTGCAGCACTGGCTGAATGCATTTTGTATGAAGATGACCATATTTTGGTCATTAATAAACCCTCTGGGACGGCAGTACATGGCGGCAGCGGGCTGAGTTTTGGTGTAATTGAAGGATTGCGGGCATTGCGTCCTGAAGCTCGCTTTCTTGAGCTGGTGCATCGCCTCGACCGTGATACCTCGGGCATTTTATTAATTGCAAAAAAACGTTCTGCGTTGCGCGCCCTTCATGAGCAACTGCGTTTGAAACAGATGCAAAAAGATTACTTGGCATTGGTACGCGGTCAGTGGCAATCCCATTGCAAAGTGGTTGAAGCGCCTTTGCTGAAAAATATTCTGCAAAGCGGGGAAAGGGTAGTAAAAATCAGCAACGAAGGTAAGCCTTCTGAAACACGCTTTAAAATTGAAGAAAGGTATACATTCGCGACTTTGGTGCGGGCAAGTCCAGTTACAGGCCGAACGCATCAGATTCGGGTACATACCTTGCATGCGGGTCATCCTATCGCTTTTGATGATCGCTACGGTGATAGGGCATTTGACGCACAACTGGCAAATACGGGCCTTAACCGATTGTTTTTGCATGCAAGCTCTCTGAAATTTACCCATCCATCTACGGGGGAAACTTTACGTTTCGAAGCCCCGTTGGATGATAAATTAAGAACTTGTTTAAGAATATTGCGGCAGAATAATCAATAAGAAGATTCCGTCAGAGGATTAACCCCCTGACGGATCAGCATCTCTGTCAGGGTAATCAATGGCAGGCCGATTAATGTGTTTGGATCTCTGCCATCAAGTTTCTCAAATAATGTGATCCCTAAACCTTCACTTTTAAAACTGCCTGCACAATTAAACGGTTTTTCTTTGTTTAAGTAGCTGATGATTTCTGCTTCGGTAATTTGTCTAAAATAAACATGAAAGCGTTCACAGCGGGTATCTGCATTCCCGGTTTTGCTGTTAAATAACGTAACACCAGTATAAAACGTGACACATTTTCCGCTGGCTTTTTGCAGTTGATTGAACGCGTTTTCAAAATTATGTGGTTTCCCTGTAATTTTGTTATCTAAAACACAAACCTGATCTGAACCTATAATTAAGTGGTTGGGATAATCACATTGCAATGCAGTTGCTTTGGCATGAGATAGCCGCATTACCAACTGTTCTGGATTTTCATTTTCTTGTGGATTCTCCTCAATGTCTGGAGAGGCACAAGCAAAAGATAAACCCAATTTTTCCAATAATAGGCGGCGATAGACAGAAGTTGACGATAAAACAATCGGAAGCATCATTTTTCCATAAAATACGTAGAGAAATCTTTGCAGACATTTTAAACTATACGGCGCTTAATAAGCGAATATTTGGCGGAAAGGTAAGATGTGTGGCCTTTTTCTTTGACTATGTCTCATTACAAAGATAATATGCGCGCCTTATGCAGAAGGTAAAATTACCCCTGACCATTGATGCACTTCGGGCTGCCCAGAAAAGACTAGACTATCAAGGTAGTTATTCTCCTGAGCAAGTTCGTCGCATTGCAGAAAGTGTGGTCAGTGTGGATGGTGATGTAGATAGCTCACTATCGTTTGAAATTGATAATCAGCGTCTGGCTGTTGTAAAAGGGCATTCCGATGTGGATGTCACACTTGCCTGTCAGCGTTGTGGCAGTAATTTCAGTCATCATGTTCACACAACGTATTGTTTTAGCCCGATCGTCAATGACGAAAAAGCTGAGGCATTACCGGAAGAATATGAGCCAATTAATGTTAATGAATTTGGCGAAATAGATTTACTGGCAATGATTGAAGATGAAATAATTCTGTCTCTGCCGGTAGTTCCGGTACATGATTCTGAACACTGTGAAGTGTCCGACGCGGACATGGTGTTTGGTGTATTGCCCGTTGAAGCGGAAAAACCAAACCCATTTGCCGTATTAGCCAGTTTAAAGAAAAGTACTTAAGGAGTAAGGTCAATGGCCGTACAACAGAATAAACCAACTCGTTCTAAACGTGGTATGCGTCGTTCTCATGACGCACTGACTGCATCACATGTCTCTGTAGACAAAACTTCTGGTGAAACTCACCTGCGTCACCACGTGACCGCTGATGGCTACTACCGTGGCCGCAAGGTAATCAACAAGTAATCTCAGCTAACCATTAGCAAGTTGATATCTTGGCTAATCTAACCTTAGCGTTAGATGCTATGGGCGGGGACTTTGGTCCTCGCGTCACAGTGCCTGCTGCTTTGCAGGCACTGGCATCTAATCCGCAATTAAAGCTATTGTTGGTCGGTAACCCCGAAACCATTTCCCCTTTGCTTGCAAATGAAAATGCCGAGCTGCTTGGCCGTTTGCAAATCATCCCTGCGGAACATGTCGTTTCCAACGATGCAAGACCTTCACAAGCTATTCGCGCCAGTCATGGTACTTCGATGCGTGTGGCTTTGGAACTGGTTAAATCGGGAGAAGCGCAAGCCTGTGTCAGTGCGGGAAATACGGGTGCTTTGATGGGGTTGGCCAAATTGATGCTAAAATCCATAGAGGGGATTGAACGGCCGGCATTAATGACAGTGATACCTAACCTGAAACAGCGGAAGACAGTTGTATTAGATTTAGGCGCTAATATTAATTGTAATAGCGGCATGTTGGTTCAGTTTGCGATTATGGGTGCTGTAATGGCAGAGTATGTAGCTGGTGTGGATAATCCGCGAGTTGCGCTGCTCAATATAGGGGAAGAGGAATCCAAGGGGCTGGATAATATCCGCGAAGCTGCTATAACCTTGCGCAATAGCCCGGCTATTAATTATATAGGCTATGTGGAAGGAAATGAGTTACTGACGGGAAAGACCGATGTGCTCGTATGTGACGGCTTCGCAGGTAATGTTACGCTGAAGACGATGGAAGGTGCAATTAGAGTGATTCTATCTCTGGTAAAATCACCGGATGGTCAGCAGAAAAAATCATCTTGGCTGATGAAAATATTCAAGATGAAGATATTCAAAAAATGGTTGCTAAAGCAGGTAACGAAGCGATTTGGTCATTTGAATCCTGATCAGTATAACGGAGCAACGTTATTGGGATTACGCGGTATCGTCATTAAAAGCCATGGTGCTGCCAATGAACGAGCGTTTAAAGCGGCTATTGATCAAGCTGTTCAGGCTGTAGAAAAACAAGTTCCTGACAGAATCGCTGCCCGACTGGATGCAGTATTACCCAAGAGTGAACAAGCATAAATGTATACAAAAATCTTAGGTACGGGCAGTTATTTGCCTGAGCAAGTGCGTACTAACGCAGATCTAGAAAAAATGGTGGATACGTCTGACGAGTGGATTGTCGCTCGTACGGGCATTCGTGAACGCCGTATTGCAGCTGAAGATGAAAATGTTGCAACCTTGGGTTTTAAAGCTGCAGAAAAAGCCATTGAAATGGCCGGCATCGATAAAACAGAAATTGATTTAATTGTTGTTGCAACAACAAGCTCCACGCATGCTTTCCCAAGCGCAGCTTGCCAAATCCAGCAATTATTGGGAATTCCAAACGTTGCAGCTTTTGATGTTGCAGCGGCATGTGCTGGTTTTGCTTACGCTTTGAGCGTTGTTGATAAATTTATTAAAACCGGGGCAGCCAAGCATGCACTGGTAATTGGATCTGACATTATTTCAAGAGTTGTGGATCCAGAAGATCGCGGTACAATTATTCTCTTTGGAGATGCGGCTGGAGCTATGATAGTCGGGGCTTCCGAGGAACCAGGCATATTATCCACCCATCTTCATGCTGATGGCCGTCATGGTGATTTGTTGTCACTGCCCCATCAAAGCAGAGTGGAACTTGATAAGTCATCATATATCTCTATGACCGGCAATGAAGTTTTCAAAGTAGCTGTCCGTGAGTTAGCGAATATCGTTGATGAAACATTAGAAGCTAACAACATGTCTCATTCCGAGCTGGATTGGCTGGTGCCTCATCAGGCAAACTTGCGCATTATTTCAGCGACAGCCAAGAAGTTGAATATGACTATGGATAAAGTTGTTGTGACGTTGGATCGTCATGGTAATACCTCGGCAGCATCAGTACCGACAGCATTTGATGAAGCGGTGCGTGATGGAAGGATCCAACGTGGCCAGCTTGTTTTACTTGAAGCATTTGGCGGTGGCTTTACCTGGGGCTCAGCGCTAGTACGTTTTTAATTTAACAGGAAAATAAACATGTCTGATTTTGCAATGGTATTTCCCGGTCAAGGTTCTCAATCTTTGGGGATGTTGGCAGATTTAGCCACGGAGTTCCCGCTGGTTGAGCAAACTTTCGCAGAGGCCTCTGCGGTTTTGGGATATGATTTATGGGCATTAGTCCAACAAGGAACCGCAGAAGAGCTGAATAAAACGTGGAAAACCCAACCTGCGTTACTGGCAGCTTCAGTAGCCATTTGGCGTGTTTGGCAAGAAAAGGGAGGTAAAGCACCTTCCATAATGGCCGGTCACAGCCTCGGTGAATATTCGGCATTGGTTTGTGCTGGCGTGATTGACTTCAGTCAGGCAATCAAACTGGTTGAACTACGCGGGAAGCTGATGCAGGATGCTGTACCAGAAGGACAAGGGGCGATGTATGCCATTATTGGTCTGGATAATGAGTCCATTGCAAAAGCATGTGACGAAGCAGCACAAGGGCAAATTGTTTCACCCGTTAACTTCAATTCACCTGGACAGGTTGTGATAGCTGGTGAAAAAGATGCAGTTGAACGCGCTGGCGCAGCATGTAAAGCTGCGGGCGCAAAACGCGCATTGCCTCTGTCTGTGAGTGTACCTTCACACTGCGCACTGATGAAATCGGCTGCTGATCAATTGGCAGTTGCATTGCAAGCGATTGAATTTAAACAGCCACTATTCCCTGTCGTTAATAATGTCGATGTAAAAGTAGAAAAATCTGCCGACGCTATTCGCGACGCGCTGGTTCGTCAGTTGTATAATCCTGTACGTTGGGCTGAATCGGTTGAATACATTGCTGCGCAAGGTGTAGAACAACTGTTAGAAATTGGGCCGGGTAAGGTATTAACTGGGTTGACTAAACGAATTGTTGATACTTTAAGTGCTGTGGCAGTAAATGATGTATCATCACTCACAGTTGCTCTGAACAAATGACTGGGGAAAACATGAGCTTTGATGGAAAAATTGCACTGGTAACAGGTGCGAGCCGCGGTATAGGTCGCGCAATTGCAGAATTATTGGCTGAACGCGGTGCATGTGTTATTGGTACTGCGACCAGTGAAAAAGGTGCTGAAGCAATCAGTGCCTACCTTGGTGATAAGGGCAAAGGTTTTGTACTGAATGTCACAGATTCAGAATCCATTGAAAATGCACTATCGAATATTCGTGCTGAATTTGGTGAAATAGACATTTTAGTTAATAATGCAGGCATCACTCGTGATAACTTGTTGATGCGCATGAAAGATGATGAGTGGCAAGACATTGTTGACACTAATCTTTCTTCTATTTTTCGTCTGTCAAAAGCAGTAATGCGCTCTATGATGAAAAAACGTTATGGACGCATTATTTCCATTGGTTCTGTTGTTGGAGTAATGGGAAATGCTGGGCAGGTGAATTACACGGCAGCGAAAGCAGGGGTTATTGGTTTCAGTAAATCACTGGCCCGTGAAGTTGCTTCCCGTGGTATCACCGTCAACGTTGTTGCACCTGGTTTTATCGAAACAGATATGACCAAAGCGTTGACTGACGAACAGCGTGCAGGTATTGAAGCTACAATTCCTGCCAATCGTCTTGGTGATGCAAAAGAAATTGCCAGTGCTGTAGCGTTTCTTGCTTCTGACGAGGCCGCTTACATTACGGGTGAAACATTACATGTCAATGGCGGCATGTACATGATCTAAAAATGAGCGAACTATCTGTTTCTGATGTATTTTTTATACAGAAAGAGGCAGATTGTGGTTCGACCAGCCGGGATTTGGTTGCATCTTTTCCTGTATTTTATAAACTACGAAAACCATCGCAAAAGCGAGTTTTGATAGGAAATTTAATAGTATGAGCACTATCGACGAACGCGTTAAGAAAATCATCGTTGAACAACTGGGTGTTAAAGAGGAAGAAGTTGTAAATTCAGCTTCATTTGTTGATGACTTGGGCGCTGATTCTCTTGACACAGTTGAACTGGTAATGGCTCTGGAAGAAGAGTTCGATATCGAGATCCCAGACGAAGAAGCTGAAAAAATCACCACAGTTCAGGCTGCTATTGACTACGTTGAAAACGCAGGTAAATAAGCACACATACCTAGGCGGTCGTTCGACCGCCTATGTTTTTTGTCCTAAATTTTTTCCCTCCCTGGAGGATAACCGTGTCTAAGCGTCGAGTAGTCGTGACCGGACTAGGCATGTTATCTCCTGTCGGCAACACAGTAGAATCTTCTTGGAATGCTGTTTGTAGCGGACAGAGTGGTATCGGCCTTATCGAACATTTTGACGCCTGTAACCATGCAACTAAATTTGCTGGTTTGGTGAAGAATTTTAATCATGAAGATTTTAATATTTCGCGCAAAGAAGCACGGAAGATGGATCTCTTCATTCAATATGGTATTGCTGCGGGCATACAAGCCATTGAAGATGCAGGAATTGACATAACAGAAACCAATGCTAGCCGCTTTGGTGCTGCTATTGGTTCTGGTATTGGTGGTTTGGGCCTGATTGAAGAAAACCACAGTACATTGCTTTCTGGCGGCCCTCGTAAGGTCAGTCCATTCTTTGTACCTTCGACCATTATCAATATGGTATCAGGCCATCTGAGCATCCTTTATGGTCTGCGTGGTCCAAGCATTTCCATTGCAACCGCTTGCACTTCTGGCGTACACAATATCGGTCATGCGGCTCGTATTATTGCCTATAATGATGCTGATATTATGCTGGCTGGTGGTGCGGAGAAAGCGAGCACAGAATTTGGTATTGCCGGTTTCGGTGCTGCACGTGCATTGTCTACCCGTAATGATGATCCTCAAGGCGCAAGTCGTCCTTGGGATAAAGATCGTGATGGCTTTGTGCTGGGTGATGGCGCTGGTATTGTCGTTCTTGAAGAATATGAACATGCCAAAAAACGTGGTGCAAAAATCTACGCTGAAATTGTCGGCTTTGGTATGAGCAGTGATGCTTACCATATGACATCACCACCTGAAGACGGTGCGGGTGCTGCTTTAGCAATGAGCAATGCCCTGAATGATGCTGGTCTTTCACCAGAGCAAGTGGGCTACATTAATGCTCATGGCACTTCAACTTCAGTTGGTGATTTGGCAGAAGCTCGTGCAGTTGAGTCTGTTTTCGGTAAGGGCACTAAAGTATTGGTGAGTTCTACCAAATCAATGACAGGCCATTTGTTAGGCGCGGCTGGTGCGGTTGAATCCATTTTTACTATTCTTTCGCTGCGTGATCAGATTGTTCCTCCTACCATTAACTTGGAAAATCAGGATGAAAACTGTCATTTGGATTTAGTTCCAGGTGAAGCGCGTAAAGTTGAAGGGATGGAGTACGCTCTGTGTAACTCTTTCGGTTTCGGTGGCACCAATGGGTCATTGATTTTCCGCAAGATCTAAAAACAAAACACTTTGCGTCAATGAAGAGCCTCAACATTTGTTGAGGCTTTTTTATACCTACTTTTTTATCATGAATTAGAATGGTCATCGAATGTAAGTTCGCCGAACGTAGGTTCACTAATTGTATGGGTTTTTGCACTGTCGGGACACCTATACTATTATAGCGCCCCTTAGTAGCTGAGGTTATTGCGCCTTTTTATCGAAATAAGAAATTAAAATGACGTACTGGATTAATGGTAATCAGTGCGATCGCATAGCGGTAAGCGATCGGGCTGTACAATTTGGTGATGGCTGTTTCACTACAATAAGAGTGGAACAAGAACAGCCAGCTTTGTTGTCTTTGCATATCAAACGCCTGCAAAAAGGTGTTGAAAAGTTGTTTATGCCAGAATTTGATTGGCTGCAACTTGAGAGCCAAATTAAACAAGCAGTAAAGGGATGTGAATCAGGCGTTTTAAAGGTGATTCTTTCCAGAGGGGAAGGGGGCAGAGGCTATGGTACGGATGGTGCAGTTGCACCTACTCACATTTTATCGTTGAATCCATATCCAGAACAGTATATTACTCAACGCCAGAAAGGTATTTCACTGGTTCTTAGCCCTGTTTCACTGGGCATTAATCCTTATTTGGCAGGCATTAAACACCTGAATCGTCTGGAACAAATTTTAATCAAACGGTTCATTGAAACATCGAAAGCTGATGATGCATTAGTGCTTGATAGCGATGGACTATTGGTTGAATGCAGCGCTGCTAATATTTTCTGGAGAAAAGGCAAAAATATTTATACTCCTGAACTCACTCAATGTGGTGTTGAAGGGGTGATGCGCCAGAAAATAATCGAATTATTATCGAAAAGTGATTATAACTTGTCATGTGTCATGCGTTACCCTGAAGCGTTGGCTCATGCTGACGAGGTGATTATCTGCAATTCCTTGATGCCAGTACTCCCAATCAATCAAATACAAGCACATAAGAATCAGCCTCAGTGGCAATATCAATCAAGAGAATTGTATGAGTATTTATTACCCGGCTGCTTAGAGATTTAGCGTTTTTACTGCTCAAACGGTTGGTCTAGCTAACGCTTAAAGTATCGGCTATTGGTATTCGTCATTGAAGTACATATAAAAGTGATTACGAATGAAATTTAAAAAGCATATTCTCATTCTACCTGGTTTGATTATTGTGATCGCACTGATCATCTTTTTCTCTTTTATGAAAAAAATAGAAAATTTTGCTGATCAAAAGATTAATCTCAATCAAGATCTCATATTTACTGTGCCGGCGGGAACTGGGCGTACAGGTTTAGAAGCCCTGCTGATTAAACATAAATTAATTGAAGATAATCAGTTAATGCCGTGGTTATTCCGTGTCGAACCTGAGTTGATGAAATTCAAGGCGGGAACTTACCGTTTGCAGAAAGGGATGTCTCTGCGAGCTATTTTGCAATTATTTGCCAGTGGTAAAGAAATGCAATTTGCTATCCGTTTCGTTGAAGGAAGCAACCTCTCT
The DNA here is from genome assembly GCF_900113945.1 of Xenorhabdus mauleonii. GTDB lineage: Bacteria > Pseudomonadota > Gammaproteobacteria > Enterobacterales > Enterobacteriaceae > Xenorhabdus > Xenorhabdus mauleonii. The sequence continues at coordinate 43,630 of NZ_FORG01000016.1, read as the reverse complement.
GATTGGTCAAAAATATTACAGAATGCACCATACTTAAAGCATGTTGTGGAAAATAAAACACCGCAAGAGTTGACAGATGCCTTGGGCATGAAAGCGGGGGAGTCTCTGGAAGGGTGGTTTTATCCAGACACATATATGTACACCGCTGGTACGAGTGATATGGAATTACTCAAGCGAGCCCACAATAAAATGCAAACAGTGCTGGATCAGGAGTGGAAATCACGCGAGAAAAATCTGCCGTATAAGAACGCACATGAAATGTTGATCATGGCTTCCATCATTGAAAAAGAGACGGCAATTGAATCTGAGCGTACTAAAGTTGCATCTGTTTTCATCAATCGATTACGGTTAAAAATGAGATTGCAAACTGATCCTACAGTTATTTATGGTCTTGGAGATAAATATACGGGGACGATTTTTCGCAGCAACCTGACCACATTTACTCCGTACAATACTTATATGATTGATGGGTTACCTCCAACGCCGATTGCTATGCCGGGCCTAGCTTCAATCAAGGCTGCGGCACATCCCGCCGTAACTGAATACTTATATTTTGTTGCGAATGGCAATGGCGGTCATACATTCACTACTAATTTGGTTGCGCACAATAAGGCAGTAACCCTTTACCGTCAGAGGTTAAAGCAGGATAAATGAACAGCAAATTTATTGTAATTGAAGGGCTTGAAGGTGCGGGCAAGACGACTGCAATCAAAACAGTTGTTGAAACATTGAAGCAGTATGGCATTTCTGATCTTATTTTTACTCGTGAGCCGGGCGGGACGCCATTGGCAGAAAAGTTACGTGAGTTGATTAAACAAGGTATTGAAGGTGAACTACTGACAGATAAAGCAGAAGTATTGATGTTATATGCTGCCAGAGTTCAATTGGTTGAAAATGTTATCAAGCCTGCTCTGGCAAAGGGAACTTGGGTTGTAGGTGATCGCCATGATCTTTCGTCCCAGGCCTATCAGGGAGGAGGACGTGGCATTGACCAGAACCTGATGACATCATTGCGTGACGCTGCATTGGGGGATTTTTGCCCAGATTTAACTATCTATCTTGATTTACCTCCAGAGGTAGGACTAAAACGCGCCCGTGAGCGGGGTGAGTTAGATCGCATTGAAAAAGAATCTTTAGATTTCTTCAACCGTACTCGGGCAAAGTATCTTGAGTTTGTGATGTCTGATGACAGAATCAAAAAGGTTGATGCAACTCAATCACTGGAAGAAGTACAGGCGGATATTCGCCATATCTTGCTACAGTGGCTACAACAACAGGAAACACCGGCATGAATTGGTATCCGTGGCTCAATCATGCGTATCGCCAGTTAGTTGAATCCCATCAACAGGGGCGTGGGCATCACGCTATTTTACTGCATGCTCATGAAGGAACAGGTGCGAAAGCATTATCATACGGATTGAGCCGCTGGCTGATGTGTCAGAATAAACAGGGTATGAAAAGCTGTGGCGAATGCCATGGCTGCCACTTGATGCTGGCCGGTACCCATTCTGACTGGCATGTTCTTGCCCCCGAAAAGGGAAAGCATATCATTGGGGTGGATGCTGTCCGCCATATCAGCGAAAGACTCTATGAATACTCTCAGCAAGGTGGGGCCAAAATTGTCTGGGTTCCATCGGCAGAGTCCTTAACTGATGCTGCATCCAACGCTTTATTGAAAACGTTGGAAGAGCCGCCTAAAAACACGTATTTCTTATTGCAATGCCAACATCCCGCAAATTTGCTGGCAACCATGCGGAGTCGTTGTTTCTACTATTTTCTCCCTGTACCAGAAACGTCCATCGGGCTTTATTGGCTGCAAAACAAGCTGCCTAATGTAGCACCTTCAGATGCGTTGACCGCATTAAAGTTGTCACAAGGGGCACCATTGGCGGCGGAACAATTGCTCCAGACTGAAAAATGGCAGCAGAGAAATGCGCTTTGTCAGGCAATTGCCCAGGCTTTGCATAAATGTGATACCCTGTCGCTTTTGCCATTGTTGAATCGTGATGATGCACCACAATTTTTGTTTTGGTTGATAAGCCTATTGTCCGATGCAGTGAAATGGCGGCAGCAGGCGCAGAACTACTGCGTTAATCAAGATCAACAGGCCTTAATTCAGCACCTTGCTTTTTCACAAAATGTGGAAACATTATTAAGTACAGTTGATGATTGGGTACTTTGTCGTCATCAATTGCTGTCTGTGGTGGGCATCAACCGGGAATTATTGCTGACAGAACACTTACTCAAATGGGAAAAGCAACTTTGTTCCATACCGTCACCCCTTTAGATACGAGCATATTATGTTTTTAGTTGATTCACATTGTCACCTCGATTGCCTTGATTATGAAACACAGCACAAAAATGTTGATGAAGTTGTAGCAAAAGCTGCAGAGCGGGATGTGAAATATATGCTGGCAGTGGCAACAACATTGCCTGGCTTTCAGCAGATGAAGAATCTGATCGGCAAACGAGAAAATGTCGCGTATTCCTGTGGTATTCATCCATTAAATTTGGATGAAGGTTACGATTTTGAAGAATTGGCCCGATTGGCTGCCGATAAAGAAGTCATCGCAATGGGGGAAACGGGGCTCGATTATTATTACCAGAAAGATAATGCAGAACTCCAACGCACTTCATTCCGCAAACACATACAAATTGGTCGTGAATTAAATAAGCCTGTGATCGTGCATACCCGTGAAGCCAGAGACGATACGTTGATGGTTTTGCGAGAAGAAAATGTGCAAGATTGCGGTGGTGTTTTGCACTGTTTCACAGAAGATAAAGAAACCGCCAGCGCCTTGTTGGATTTGGGTTTTTATATTTCTTTTTCTGGTATCGTTACTTTCCGTAACGCGGAACAGATCCGTGAAGCCGCCAGATTTGTACCACTCGATCGAATCTTGGTAGAAACTGACTCGCCTTATCTGGCTCCAGTTCCTCATCGTGGCAAACAAAATCAGCCTGCCTATGTACGAGATGTCGCTGAATATATGGCCGTCTTGAAAGGTGTTAGCATTGATGAATTGGCTGAAGTAACTACAAAAAACTTTTGTGAATTGTTTCATGTTGATCTTACTGAAAAATAAGTGATAAAAGGAGAATTTAGATGGCAGAAGAAACTATTTTTAGTAAAATTATTCGTCGAGAAATTCCGGCTGATATTATCTATCAGGACGATTTGGTAACCGCATTTCGTGATATTTCTCCTCAAGCACCGACACATATTTTGATTATCCCTAACGTATTGATCCCGACAGTTAACGATGTGACTGCGGATCATGAACTGGCATTGGGGCGTTTATTTACCGTCGCAGCAAAAATCGCACAGGATGAAGGTATCGCAGAAGATGGCTATCGTTTAATTATGAACTGTAACCGTCATTCAGGGCAGGAAGTATTCCATATCCATATGCATATGGTTGGCGGGCGTCCATTGGGGCCACTGTTAGCAAAATAATCGTTTTAGTTATATATCCTATAGATTTCGAGTTGCGCTGAGGTGACAAGGGAGTGGCAAATTCGTCGGAAACGAATTTGCCCAGCCAAAAGCAGGTTTTTGGTGAAAGACGGGAGCCTTGCATTAATCCCCTCAAAAGCAGAAGTCACTGTATTTTTATAAAACGGTGACTGAAATGAATGAGTGCAGCCAATAACTCGGCGGCTTGAACGCTGCAACTTGAAAGACAGTGGGTATAAACGGATATAAGTACCAATAAAAGTTAGCGATGTAACCGGAGTAGATTAATGAAAAGAGTTCTCTTTGTTATATTATCAGCGATGCTGCTGGCAAGTTGTGTATTCCACGAATCACAACAGCCTGCTCCTGTTACACCAGCCCAACCAGAGAAAAAACAGGAACCACCTCCGATAGAGCCATCGGAAAAAGTTCCTCAGCCTCCCAAAATCCAATCTACTAATTGGAATGATATTGTTCAGCCATTGATTGAAAAGATGGCTAAAGCCAATGGCGTGGGCGGCGGGAAACTGCTGTTGGTTGATTCTGTGAAAAACAATACCAACAGTTCATTGCGAACGCTGAAAGCAACAGAAGCGATTACTGATGCCATTAACCGAAAACAGGTTTTCCGGGTAGTCTCCAAATCTCAGGTCTATGCGGCTCGACAAGCACTCAGGTTATCATCGGAGGATAGTCTGGGGTTGCGGAGTAAGTCTATCGGTTTGGCTCGTTATTTGAACGCTGATTATGTGCTTTACTCCACGGTTTCTAATCACAATGGCCAGCGTAATATAGAGATGCAGTTGATGCTGGTTAAAACGGGCGAAATACTGTGGTCAGGTCGTGGTGACGTTAACTGACGATAACATTTTGCAGAATAATTCTTTGCTGAGAATGTTATGCCGGCAATGGCCTGATATTCCGGCAGAGTCTTGGGAAATTAAGCCATTAACGGGGCTGACACAAGGCAGTTACTATATTACGAATGGTGTGCACCAGATGATTGGGCGTGCACAAACATCACAGAATCGAACACTTGGGGTAAATCGTCTGCGGGAAAATCAAATATTACGCAGATTGTCCACGAGCGGTATTGCCCCTAAAGTTGTCGCTATGAACGAACGCTGGCTATTGCTGGAGTGGGTTACGGGGACAAAAGTAACACCCGCAGCATTGAGTCGGCCAGCGCTGTTGCAGTCGTTGGCTCAGGCAATTTCTATCCTGCATCGGCGTCCTCCCTTGGGATATCCTCTCAAGTTCAAACAACAAATTGCGTCTCAATGGCAGCAAATTGACCGGAAACGTCTGTCTCCCGGCTGGCTACGCTTACATAAATTTTTTATGGCGGCCAAAATGCCCACCGCTTTAAAAATCGCGCCTGCCCATATGGATATTCATCCTGATAATCTGCTGATCACCGACAAAGGGATCAAATTGATTGATTGGGAATATGCCGCTGATGTCGATATTGGTTTGTCATTGGCTGTTCTGTTTAGCGGAAATCAATGGGATGAGATACAGCAACACACTTTTTTGAATTATTATTGTATTCAGGCATCAGGCTATTCAGATATCCAGCGGTTACAACAGCAGATTAAACGATGGAAGCCATGGGTTAACTATATGATGCTGATGTGGTACGAAGTACGCTGGCAACAGACAAGAGAGCAGCAATTTTTATCATTGGTGGATCCTCTGCGCCACAATTTTAAACTTTAACCTCATGTAATAAGTTTAAAACAGGTGTGATGTACTGGCGGGTTTTAACTGATTATTAGTCAAAAGTGACGACCAATAAACAACCAATAAAGAGAAATAATGAGGAAAGCTATGGGACCAGTAATGTTAGATGTTGTTGGTTATGAATTGGATAGTGAAGAACGCGAAATTCTGCAACATCCATTAGTGGGCGGCTTAATTCTGTTTACCCGCAACTTCCATGATACAAAACAATTACGTGAATTGGTTCGCCAAATCCGTGAGGCGTCCCATAACCGCCTGGTCATTGCGGTTGATCAGGAAGGAGGGCGTGTCCAGCGTTTCCACGAAGGCTTTACTCGTTTACCAGCAGCACAATCTTTTGCCTGTATGAATGACAATCTTATGGGGGCTTATTTGGCTGAAGAATCTGGTTGGCTGATGGCTTCAGAAATGATTGCGATGGACATTGATATCAGTTTTGCGCCAGTACTGGACTTGGGGCACAAGTGCACGGCCATTGGTGAACGTTCGTTTCATGAAGAGCCTGAACCTGCGATGGCGATGGCTGAAAAATTTATTAAGGGCATGCATTCTGCGGGAATGCGATCAACGGGTAAACATTTTCCCGGACATGGTGCCGTAACAGCCGATTCCCATAAAGAGACGCCAAGGGATAACCGTTCAATGGATGACATCAATTGCCATGATATGGTGATATTTCGTGATTTTATCCAACGTAATTTGCTGGATGCAATTATGCCTGCCCATGTTATTTATCCTCAAATTGATCATCGTCCTGCCAGTGGTTCTCCATATTGGCTGAAATCCGTTCTGCGTGGTCAATTGGGCTTTGAAGGCGTCATTTTTTCTGATGACTTGTCCATGGAAGGCGCGGCTGTTATGGGGAGCTATCCTGATCGTGCGAAAGCCTCATTAGATGCAGGTTGTGACATGATTTTGGTGTGCAATAATCGAGAAGGCGCGGTCAGTGTGCTGGATAATCTGCCGATTATCAATTCAGAGAAAGTTTCGCGGTTGTATCATCAAGGAAAACAGTTTAGCCTAGAGGAACTGCATAAATCTGAACGTTGGCAGCAAGCGCACAAGGCATTGCATGATTTATGCGATAAGTGGTTAAGATGTGAATAGTTTTTAAATAATTTGTTCTTTTCACCATAAAATCAGGAATAGGGATGTGATTGATAACCCTATTCCTTTTTTACTCTGAATGCCCTTTCTTAAGTCTTCCTTGAGCCCTGACGATAGGGCTTGGTTGAGCCGAAAAATTTCCAATTCACATCGTATTAACATTGTAAAGATGAATCAGTAATAAATATGATTGATATCCAACTAATTGAAAATTTGAATGCAAAATTTGTGATTGATGTCTAATTAGTCAAAAGAATTTGATTGCGGCTATTTTTGGTATGACCAACTGACCAGCCATGATATTCTGAGGATATTTTCCGTATGAAATTTGTCTAGCCTGATGTTATTTAAGAACGTTATTCAACATTTTTGACTTAAAAAAACGTGTTTGACTTCTTACATAACATTAGTTGTATTTTCAGTGGGGTAGTCATGACAACGCCAAAGACAAGAATTGTCATCATTGGTGGGGGCGCTGGTGGTTTAGAGCTGGCAACGCGTTTGGGGCATAAATTAGGGCGTAAGCAGAAAGCCGAAATTACTTTGGTGGATCGCAATAACAGCCACTTATGGAAGCCATTATTACATGAAGTAGCGACGGGTTCTCTGGATGATGGTGTGGATGCATTGAGTTATTTAGCGCATGCCAGTAACCATTATTTCAATTTCCAGCTGGGTACACTCACGAATATTGATCGTGAGGCAAAGAAAATTACTTTGGCTGAAATCCGTGATGAAGGCAGCGATTTGTTGGTTCCAGAGCGTGAGCTGACTTACGACATTCTTGTCATGGCATTGGGCAGCCAATCAAATGATTTTGGTACGGCTGGCGTGAAAGACAATTGTATTTTCCTTGATAATCCGCAGCAGGCGCATCGCTTCCATAACGAGATGCTAAATCTATTCCTGAAATATTCTGCAAATCAATGTGCAGAAGAAAAGGTGAATATTGCGATTGTTGGCGGCGGCGCAACAGGCGTGGAATTGTCAGCAGAACTGTACAATGCCGTGAAACAGTTCAACAGTTATGGTTTTGAAAGCCTGAATTCAGATGTCTTGAATGTGACTTTGGTTGAAGCTGGGGAGCGTATCCTGCCAGCATTGCCTACGCGCATTTCCAGCGCCGCTCATCAGGAATTGACCAAGCTGGGTGTTAAGGTATTAACCAAGACTATGGTGACCAGCGCTGACGAGCACGGCCTGAATACTAAAGATGGTGAACAGATCAAAGCCTCTCTGATGGTTTGGGCGGCAGGGATCAAAGCGCCTGACTTCATGAAAGACATTGGTGGGTTGGAAACGAACCGAATCAATCAACTGGTCGTGAAGCCAACGTTGCAGACTACGCATGACAGCCATATTTTTGCTATCGGGGATTGTGCATCATGCCCGAAAAAAGAGGGCGGTTTTGTTCCTCCTAGAGCTCAGTCTGCTCACCAGATGGCAAGCCGTTGTTACGATAATATTTTGGCATTGCTGAATGAAAAGCCATTGAAAGAATATGTTTATAAAGATCATGGTTCATTAGTTTCATTATCTAAGTTCAGCACAGTTGGCAGCCTGATGGGGAACTTGATGCGTGGCTCAATGATGATAGAAGGCCGTATCGCACGCATCGTTTATATTTCGTTGTACCGCATGCATCAGGTGGCTTTGCATGGGTATATTAAAACTGGCCTGATGATGTTAGTTGGTGGAATTAACCGTGTTATTCGCCCACGATTGAAATTACATTAACTAATTGAAAACTCGGCAGGTAAATTGAGCTGAGATACTGATTTGAAAAATGGCCCGTCCGAATTTAATTAATTCAGGCGGGCCATTTTTTTACGCGTTATATTTATTATTATACATATCATAATAATTCTTCTCTAAATTTACCGAACTTGTTTATTATAATGAATAAAGTTTTATTTATATTCCATAAAGCCATTGCATCGAATTAACTAATTATTGTTATATGTGAGTTTATTTTAAATAATGGAGATATTCTTATATTTATATGATACAAAGGGAAAATTTAGATAATTTTACTGTGGAATATCCTTTAAGAAAGTGCAGTAATTTATTTATGCACTTAACTAATCGTTGTAATAAAGTGAGTTTTAGTTAGCTTACTGTAGTATCGCAATTTTACTTGAGCTGTTAGGATTAGAAAGGATTCCACTAAGATATTTTATTTGTTATTTCAAATCAGTTTCGTAGACAGATAAATCCGAGGGAATAAACACACGCAAATCCTACTGGAATAAATTATATTTTTTATAAAATTGGATTATTGGAATAGGACTTTTCTTAAATAATAAATTAAACGCATTTTTAGTTCTTTTTATACACCGAAAGAGTTGCTTAATAAAATGCGTATAAAATTATTAATATATCAAGGTGCTATGTGGTTAAACTAAATATAAGACAGTACTTACTTGGTTTCATAATTACTATTGCTGCCATTGGTGTTGCAACGTATTGTTTTAAGCCCCCGTTTCCCAATGTTGCGAAAGTAGTATCTTCGGAACCGATACGAGCATCTATTACCGTTCACCAATCCTATTGCCATATCGCCGTATTCCCCATTCCAGCTACGGTAAAAGATTTGCCGGGAAATAGTCTGGTTGCCCGCGAATACCAGATATTAACTCTGCTTGATTACTTAAAAGTAAAGAAAGAATATCCCGCTTTATCTCATTCAGCACTGGAACATTGCATACCAGTTCATTTTGAGCAAGTCAGTATCATTGGATATGATATCAATTATGAGATCGGTGAAAAAGGTGGCGGCAAGGTCAGAATGCCCTATGAACCGGGGAGCTCAATCCCTTTAAATGAGAAAGGGCAATTAATTATTAACGCACCGCTGGAATAATCATTTTCTCTGCCCAATGGCCAAAGATAGCGTACATGATTGCGCTATCTTTGCACGTAATTCACATGAAACGACTTTGGTGAATTGCGTTGGCGTGATAGCGCAATCTTAAAATTAACCCTTAATCTTTCTATCCATTTTCTGAGCCATTTTCCTGTCCACTGTTCATTCCCATTTTCCACTGAGCGAAAGCCAGTGATTGTTGCCGGAACCTATTGGGCTCACAGTGAATGTTTAGCGAAAGACTCCAATAATTGCTGGATGAAAGAAACACGGGCCGCCCGTTCGGTCAATTCGGTAATGAATTTTAGTTTCGATGGGCCATCAAGACGATAAACATTGGGTTGTGTCTGCAATAATCCGATCAAATAGTTAGGGTCAACTTTATTGTCATGACTAAATTCGATGAAACCACCTTTTTCGTGTGCTTCAATCCGTTTAATGCCCAAGCTATGTGCTGCCAGACGAATAGACGCGGATTGCAGCAACTGCCGACCCGGATCAGGGAGCAAGCCAAACCGGTCTATGAGCTCGACCTTAAGCTCTTCCAGTTCATTATCATCCCGCGCACTGGCGATACGTTTATAGAAAGACAGACGCATATTAACATCGGGAATATAGTCATCAGGAAGTAAGACAGGCATGCGCAATTCTATATCTGTCTGACTACTGCTTAAATCTTCAAGTGAAGGTTCACGGCCTTCCTTGAGTGCGTTAACGGCGCTTTCCAATAATTCCATATAAAGCGTGAAACCGATGCTGGCCATTTGCCCACTTTGATCTTCACCCAGTAACTCACCGGCTCCCCTGATTTCCAAATCATGGGTAGCCAACGCAAAACCGGCTCCTAAATCTTCAAGGGATGCAATGGCTTCTAGCCGCTTTTGTGCATCACTGGTCATGGCTTTTGGATGAGGGGTCAATAAATAGGCGTAGGCTTGATGATGCGAGCGCCCAACCCGTCCCCGCAATTGATGCAATTGAGCCAAGCCGAAATGATCAGCACGCTCAATAATGATGGTATTGGCGCTGGGAATATCAATCCCTGTCTCAATAATCGTGGTACAAACCAGAACATTAAAACGCTGGTGGTGGAAATCCGTCATGACGCGTTCCAGATCACGCTCACGCATTTGTCCATGACCAACAACAATTCTGGCTTCCGGTACTAACTCTTCAAGGCGGATTTTGGCCTTTTCAATATTTTCGACATCGTTATACAGATAGTACACCTGCCCGCCACGCAAAATTTCACGCAGAATGGATTCGCGAATGATCAGGTTGTCATACTCCCGCACGAAAGTTTTTACTGCCAAACGACGGGCCGGAGGTGTTGCAATAATGGACAGATCACGCATTCCGCTCATTGCCATGTTGAGGGTGCGGGGAATCGGGGTTGCGGTCAAAGTCAGAACATCAACATCCGCACGGATGGCTTTAATACGCTCTTTATGGCGGACACCAAAGCGGTGTTCCTCATCGACAATCAACAAGCCAAGATCTTTCCAGCGCAGATCACTTTGCAGGAGCTTGTGAGTGCCGATGATAATATCGACTTTTCCTTCCGCTGCCATATCAATGACTTGCTGTTGCTCTTTCGCACTGCGAAAACGTGACATCACTTCAATGTGTACCGGCCAATTGGCAAAGCGATCGCGGAAATTATCATAATGCTGCTGCGCCAATAAGGTCGTTGGCACTAACACGGCAACCTGCTTGTTATTGGTGATGGCAAGAAATGCAGCGCGCATTGCGACTTCTGTTTTCCCGAAACCGACATCACCACATACCAGCCGATCCATGGCAATGGGTTGGCACATGTCATTGATAACCGCATTGATGGCTTGTTCTTGATCTGGAGTGGTATCGAATGGGAAGTTTTGGCAGAACAGTTGATATTGTTCGCGATCATTGGTGAAGGCAAAACCCGATTTGACAGCTCGTTGCGCGTAAACATCCAATAATTCAGCCGCCACATCACACACTTTTTCTGCGGCTTTCTGGCGAGCCTTGCTCCATGCTTCTCCCCCCAGCTTGTGCAAGGGCGCGCTCTCTTCAGCGCCACCGGCATAACGGCTGATTAAATGAAGGGAGGATACAGGTACATAGAGTTTGTCTTCCCCGGAGTAGGTCAGAATAAGATATTCAGCTTTGATTCCACCGGCTTCCAGCGTGGTTAACCCTTGATAGCGCCCGACTCCGTGTTCAAGGTGCACAACAGGCTGACCATGCCGTAATTCAGCAAGATTGCGGATTAACGTATCGGTATTTATCGTGCGTCGATTATCTTGGCGGCGACGGCTAACCCGCTCACCGAGCATGTCGCTTTCACAGATAAGTGCGAGTTGATTTTCTTCGTCAACAAAACCGTGTTCTGCTGCACCAATCATCAAAAAGTGACCAGATTGATTGGCTTCTGACAATTGATTGATTTTTGTCGGGCTGACCTTGATTCGCGACAGCAACTCCTGTACGGATTCCCGGCGGCCTTCGCTTTCCACTGAAAAGATAATCTTGCCGCTGAACTGTTCCATGAAGCGACGTAATTTATCTAATGGCGCTTTATGTTGGGCTGCAATCGATAAATCAGGCAGAGATTGATAGGCAAGGTTGGTATTTCCTGTCTTTTGAGCAAGGGCTTCGTTGCTTATCTGAATGCGAGGCCAGTTTTTCAAGGCTGAAAATAGCTTATTGACGGGCAACCAAATTTTTTCAGGAGAAAGCAGCGGACGCATGGGATCAACCTTGCGGCTTTCAAAGCGTTGTTCTGTATCTTGCCAGAAACGCTCTGCTGCATTGATTAAATCTTGTGTAATAACCAGCGTATTTTCAGGTAAATAATCGAAGAGGGAAGGCAAGGGTTGTTCAAAAAACAACGGTTGCCAATATTCGATTCCAGCAGGCAACATTTTTTTGCTGACTTGCTGGTAAATATGTTCAGCATCACGGCGAACTTCAAACTGTTCACGCCACTGGCTGCGAAACAGCTCAATCGCTTCCTTATCAGTCGGAAACTCATGGGCTGGCAATAAACTGATTTTTTCTACCTCTGTCAGCGTTCGTTGAGTATCGACGTCAAAAATGCGCAGGCTATCTATTTCATCGTCAAAAAAGTCAATGCGGTAAGGGTGTTCGCTTCCCATGGGGAATAGGTCGAACAAAGCCCCACGCGTGGCAAACTCACCATGTTCAAGCACTTGCTCAACGCTGCGATAGCCCGCTTGTTCTAACTCTGCCCGTAATTTATCGCGGGAAAGCTGTTGCCCTTTATGCATGACCAAGGCATGCCCTTTAAGATAACCGTGTGGGCAGACAAGTTGCATTAACGTATTGACGGGAAGGATCAACGCACCTTTCGTCATAAAGGGTAAGTGGTACAGTGTAGACAGGCGATTGGAAATGATTTCTTGATGGGGAGAAAAACTATCGTAAGGCAGTGTTTCCCAATCTGACATCATATTTATTGGGGCATGGGTGAATTGTTGGATTTCATCACGCAATCGCAGGGCGTTCTGCATATCCTTTGTCACCAGCAGTATTGGCCCTGAGTGACGTTCAATGATTTCTGCACATTCAACGGCACTGGCCGCACCCGTTAAATGACCTAAGTGGCGGATATCACCACGGCGTTCAGGAAGTTGATAACGATATTTTGCTGACATAAGCGTTTGATGTGTTCTCTAAGATTCAGTTCATTCCCAACACATTTTTGACCCAGTAGCTTTATACCCGTCGTGTTTCAAATAGTCTCTTTGTTGGCTGTACTTGTTCACTTCGGCCACATAGTTATCTATGCTTCCGAGGATCACTCCCTTGCCGACTCGATGCACTTTAAAATCCATAGGGTATACAATAAATACGCTGGCAGGTTGAGATAAAGTAAAAAAAACCACATAACCGGGATATGGGTGGTTCCATAAAGTATTGCTACCCTTTATTATCCCTGAACACTTTGCTTTGGCAACAGGGGCGTACAGATTTCATGTTTCAATCTGTCTCATTATTTATAGGATTGCGCTATATGCGCGGGCGAGCGGTCGACAAGTTTGGCCGTTTTGTTTCATGGCTATCAGCAATTGGCATCACGCTGGGTGTGGCGGCATTGATCACCGTTTTGTCAGTGATGAACGGCTTTGAACGCACATTGGAAGGAAGTATTTTGGGTTTTATGCCCCAGGCAATCATTACATCGGAACAGGGTTCTATTAATCCCACTGAACATCCGAGTAGTGAACTTTCGGGTTTAAAAGGTGTTAACCGTATTACCCCTTTGGTACAGGGAGATGTGGTGCTACAAAGTCCCCGCAATGTTGGTGTCGGCGTTATGCTGGGGATTACACCTGATGAATATTCACCTTTGGCGGAACATATAGACGATGGTGATCGCAGTCAGCTGCAAGCCGGACGTTATTTTGTCATTTTGGGAGAAAAGCTGGCGATAAAATTGGGGGTTAAACGTGGTGATCAAATTCGCGTTATTGTACCCAGCGCCAGTCAATTAACGCCAATGGGCAGAATTCCCAGCCAGAGGCTATTTACTGTCGCAGGTACGTTTTATGCTAACAGTGAGGTTGATGACACAGAAATGCTGGTCAATCAGCAAGATGCATCACGTTTGCTGCGTTATCCCATCGGGGATATTACCGGATGGCGTTTGTATCTAGACAAACCACTGTCAGTTGATGAACTGAGCCAGCAAAAACTACCGGATGGGTTAATTTGGAAAGATTGGCGTGAGCGTAAAGGTGAATTTTTCCAGGCGGTGCGCATGGAGAAAAATATGATGGGTCTGTTATTGAGCCTCATTATCGCCGTCGCCGCTTTTAATATCATTACTTCACTTTCTTTGCTTGTGATGGAAAAACAAGGTGAAATCGCCATCTTGCAGACTCAAGGGCTGACCCGTCGCCAGATAATGGCAATCTTTATGTTACAAGGCGCAGGGGCGGGCATTATCGGTGCTCTGTTGGGAACAGGGCTGGGAATACTGCTTTCCAGCCAGTTGAACAATTTGATGCCGGTGATTGGTCTGTTGACTGAAGGGATCAAACTCCCTGTTGCACTTGATCCTATGCAAGTAGTGGTTATTGCGGTCAGTGCCATGCTGATATCTTTGCTTTCGACTTTATATCCATCCTGGCGCGCGGCTGCCGTCCAACCTGCTGAGGCTCTACGTTATGAGTAACCAACCCTTATTGCTGTGTCATCATCTGTGTAAAAAATATCAGGAAGGAAATGTTTCCACAGAGGTGTTGAAAAATGTCACTTTTTCTATGCAGCAAGGAGAAATGATGGCAATCGTCGGCAGCTCCGGATCGGGTAAAAGTACGTTATTGCATTTGCTTGGAGGGTTGGATTCTCCCACGGCTGGTGAAGTGATTTTCAAGGGGCAGTCCTTGAATCATATGTCTTCTTCTGTGCGTGCAGAACTACGGAATAACGAAATTGGTTTTATTTACCAGTTTCACCACCTCTTGCCGGATTTTAATGCGTTGGAAAATGTTGCCATGCCGCTATTTATTGGTGGAAAAAAACGTCAGTTGGCTAAACAAAAGGCACTGGACATGTTGGCGGCCGTCGGGCTGGAAAAGCGGGCGCATCACCGACCGTCTGAATTGTCTGGAGGAGAGCGCCAGCGTGTTGCAATTGCCCGGGCATTGGTAAATGAGCCTTCTCTGGTATTGGCGGATGAACCCACAGGCAACCTTGACCAGCGTAATGCTGAGAGTGTGTTCCAGCTCTTGCAAGAATTGAATCAACGGCAAGGTACAGCATTTTTGGTGGTGACCCATGATCTGGCTTTAGCCAATCGCCTGACCCGTCAGGTAGAAATGCGTGATGGTTATCTACAGGATGAATTAACCCTGACGGGGGAGATGTAATGGCAAATCTGCCTCTTGCATTATTTACCGCATTACGATTCAGCAGAGGTCGCCGCCGTTCAGGGATGGTTTCCTTGATTTCTGTTATTTCAACTCTGGGCATTATGCTGGGTGTTGCGGTACTGATTATCGGCCTGAGCGCAATGAACGGGTTCGAACGTGAGTTGAATAACCGGATACTTTCTGTTGTGCCTCACGGGCAAATTTATGCGGTAGAGCAACCTTTTCAGGATTGGAAGCCTGCACTGGAACAGGTAAAGCACACTCCGGGAATTGCCGGGGCATCCCCCTATGTTGAATTTACCGGCTTGATGGAACGCGGGGAAAAGCTCCATGCCGTACAGGTACGTGGGGTGGATTTGGCGACAGAGACAGAAGTCAGCTCCTTGCCTCAATTTGTGAGCCGCGGGGCGTGGAACCACTTCAGCGCGGGGAAAAATCAGGTCATTTTGGGGCAGGGCGTCGCCAATTCTCTGCATGTCAAACAAGGGGATTGGCTGACTGTCATGATCCCCAATAGCGATCCAAGTTTAAAACTTTTGCAGCCCAAGCGCATTCGCTTACAAGTCTCGGGTGTTTTCCAGTTAAGTGGCATGCTGGATCATAGTCTGGCTCTGGTACCTTTATCTGATGCCCAGCAATATCTGGATTACGGTAATGCCATCACAGGTATTGCCATTAAGGCAGATAATGTCTTTGCGGCAGATCAGCGGGTTTTGGCTGCGGGTAAAGCAACAGGGAGGTATGTGTATATCAGCACGTGGATAAAAGACTATGGCTATATGTATAACGACATCCAGATGGTACGAAGCATCATGTATCTGGCCATGATCTTGGTTATTGGCGTCGCTTGTTTCAACATTATTTCAACCTTGATTATGGCGGTGAAAGATAAAAGCAGCGATATCGCGATCCTGCGTACTTTGGGTGCCAAAGATGCCCATGTCAGAGCGATCTTTTTGTGGTATGGCTCAATTGCGGGGATGATTGGCAGCGGTATTGGCGCCGTCGTTGGCGTTTTCATATCATTAAATTTGACGCCTATGATTAAAGGACTGGAAAAGTTGATCGGGCATCAATTCCTGTCAGGAGATGTCTATTTCATTGATTTCCTGCCCTCGGAATTGCATGCAATGGATGTCTTTTATGTTCTGCTGACAGCGTTGATATTAAGCCTGTTGGCCAGTTGGTATCCGGCTCGTCGGGCCAGCAAACTTGATCCAGCACGAATTTTGAGTGGTCAATAATAAGTCAAGGTATCAACTTACCTCGAAGCAAGTTATTGTATAATTTTGTCTTAGTAAGAAAATCAGCACAAAAAATACGCTTAAGTCGTATTTTCAGATAATGCACTTGGAAAGTAGAGCATATAATCATTTAATAATGACATGACAAGGAAATGGTGACATGCGGGTTCGTTATCGGCACGGTAAATTTTACCGGATTAAACGGTTACGGCGTCAGCGATTACATCGACAAAACTTTTACAGGGATATTCGATTGGCAAATAAAATAGAAAAACCCTATGTGGTGGTGCTGACTGGGGCAGGGATCTCTGCCGAATCAGGCATTCAAACATTTCGCGCTTCTGACGGCCTGTGGGAAGAACATCGGGTGGAAGATGTTGCCACACCGGAAGGCTTCCAGAAGGATCCTGATATGGTTCAGGCATTCTACAATGCACGTCGGGAGCAGCTTCAACAATTGGAAATTAAACCCAATGCCGCACATTATGCTTTGGCAGAACTTGAGCAGCTTCTTGGCGATCGTTTTCTGTTGGTGACACAAAATATTGATAATCTGCATGAACGTGCAGGCAGCCGCCGTGTGTTGCATATGCATGGTGAATTGCTGAAAGTTCGTTGTTGTCAGTCCGGCCAAGTGATCGAGTGGACAAGTGAATTAACGATGGATGATCGTTGCCATTGCTGCCAGTTTCCCTCCTATTTGCGCCCTCATGTTGTATGGTTTGGGGAAATGCCATTAGGCATGGAACAAATTTATTCTGCTTTGGCGGAAGCTGATATTTTTATTGCGATTGGCACGTCAGGCCATGTTTATCCTGCGGCTGGTTTCGTGCATGAAGCGAAATTGTCTGGGGCACATACTGTTGAATTGAATCTGGAGCCAAGCCAGGTTGAAAATCTGTTTGATGAAAAACATTATGGTCATGCCAGCAAAGTTGTCACTGGATATGTACAAACCTTAATTCAGCAGATGAAGGCAGATAAAAGCTGATTTGACGCAAGATTTGCTCTATCCATCTTCTCCATAATAAACCCACGTGATTTAGGGAGGAGAAGATGGATAGATTATTAGAGCGTTTTTTTAACTATATTGCATTTAATACTCAATCAAAACCATCCGCTAAAACCATTCCCAGCAGTAACGGCCAACTGAAACTTGGTAAAGAGTTATACGATGAACTGATTCAACTTGGTTTTTCTGATGTTACCCTTGATGAACAAGGGTATGTTATGGCAACCGTACCATCAAATGTTGCTTGGCCTGTACCTGTTATTGGCTTCATTTCACATCTTGATACCTCACCTGATTTTTCCGGCAAACATGTTAATCCCCAAATTCTGGAGAATTACCGTGGGGGAGATATTGCATTGGGAATGGGGGATGAAGTGTTATCGCCGGTCATGTTTCCTGTATTGCATGATTTGTTGGGCAAGACATTGATAACGACTGACGGGAAAACGTTGCTGGGTGCTGATAATAAAGCGGGGATCGCTGAAATCATCACAGCAATGGTGCGGTTGAAACAACAAGATATTCCACATGGCGATATACGCATTGCTTTCACACCCGATGAAGAAATTGGTTCCGGAGGGCACTATTTAGACATTGCAGCATTTGGTGCTGAATGGGCCTATACCGTTGATGGCGGGGGAGTGGGGGAACTGGAGTTTGAAAACTTTAACGCTGCATCAGTGGTTATTAAAATTATAGGCAACATGGTTCATACCGGGAGCGCCAAAGGGGTGATGGTCAATGCATTATCTTTGGCAATGCAGATCCATCATGCGCTGCCTTCTGAAGAAACGCCGGAAAAAACAGAAGGGTATGAAGGTTTCTATCACTTGGAGAGTATCAAGGGCACGGTGGAACGTGCGGAAATGCACTATCTCATTCGAGATTTTGACAGTACGGATTTTGAAAAACGGAAAGAAACGTTGTTTACTATCGCTGAAAAAATCGGAAAAGATCTACACCCAGATTGCTATATTGAGCTGACAATGGATGATAGCTACTACAATATGCACAGTGAAATAATTAAACATCCACACGTTATTGATATAGCCAAACAGGCCATGCTGGATTGTGGTATTGAGCCGATAATTCAGCCAATTCGTGGCGGTACAGATGGGGCGCAGCTTTCTTATCGCGGCCTGCCATGCCCGAATATTTTCACCGGCGGGTACAATTACCACAGTAAGCATGAATTCATTTCGCTGGAAGGCATGGAACAGGCAGTGAATGTTATTATGCGAATTGCTGAATTGACAGCGAAGCATGAGCACGGTGTTTTACCGGATTAACGTCAGATTAATCCCATCATAAAGGGGAGCTGCATAGCTCCCCTTTATTGGATTGGTAACGATTGTCATGGGTAACGATGAATGAAAATCAATCGTTGAAATACCAATAACCACTATTAACCAAAGCAGTCAGCAGGCTGACGAACCGAACATCGTCGATGGCATCACCCAACAGCTCTGCGTTGACCTTGCTATACTGGCAAAGCGCATCCGCAGCGTGGAGGTGGGGAGTCTCCATCAATTCACCATTAACGAAGCATTGATCACCGACACGCAGAACACGCAATCCACTCAGCCGATTTAATTCTTCACCTTGTTTCAGCAATTCATAGATTTCATCACTTTCATAAGGTGGTTCAGGTTGAGCAAGATCCAGCTCATGGCGTGATTGGGAGATAAACTCACCAAACCAATTCTGGAATGTCTCAGGTTGATCCAGCAACTCAAGCATCATTGAACGCAGAGTAGCCAGTTCGTCGGTTTGGATTAAAGCTGGATTCTCACGTAATGCCAGTTTAGGGTCGCTGTAGCGATGACTGCCTAATTCGTTTGCCAGTATGTAATCAGCAAATCCACTGAATAATTCACGCGCATTGGGAGCTCGGAACCCCACTGAATAGTTCAGGGAATCCTCAATGGCATAGCCTTCATGTGGAAAGCCTGGTGGAATGTAAAGAATATCGCCCGGTAGCATTTCTTCATCAATGATGGCTTCAAACGGTTCTACCTGCAATAAATCAGGATGCGGGCAATGTTGTTTCATGGGGATTTTCTCGCCCACACGCCAACGTCGACGGCCCTTTCCTTGAATGATAAAGACGTCATATTGGTCAAGATGAGGGCCAACACCGCCGCCCGGTACAGAAAAAGAGACCATCAGATCATCCATGCGCCAATCAGACAGTACCCGGAATGGTTTCATCAATGCAGAGGAAGGAAGATGCCAGTGATCAACGGCTTGTACAAGCAATGACCAGTCTTTTGTGTCTAAATGGTCGTAATCTTCGAATGGTCCATGGGAAACTTCCCAACGGCCATTTTTCTGGCTGACCAAGCGACTATCGATTTCATTTTCCATCGCCAATCCCGCCAACTCATCAGGAGAAAGGGGATCAATAAACTGATGGAAACCTTGTTTAATCAGCAACGGTCGTTTTTGCCAATGATTTTGCAAAAACGCCTGCCAGTCCAGATTTAGCTGATAATCCATGATGACATCCTGAAGTGAGAAGTGAATTTCGGGCTATTATAACGAATAGTCAACGACGATATCAGACTTGGTGTCAATATTTCTCGACTCTGTCAGAAATTGCCTAATTATCGTCGTTGTTAATTTGCTGCGCCCGAAAAACGACTTTCATTCGCACACCACCCAGTGGGCTATCTTCAATGCTGATATCACCATCATATTGCTCGACAATTTCAGAAGCGATTGAAAGCCCAAGCCCTTGCCCTGAACGAAGAGTATCAGCCCGCAGACCGCGTTGAAAAATCATCTCATGCTTATCTGGCGGAACGCCCGGCCCGTCATCATCAACAATGATGGTGACGGAGTTTTCGTCCATGGTGGCGGTGACTTCAACAAACTCCAAACAATATTTGCAAGCGTTATCCAGCACATTTCCCATCACTTCCAAAAAATCATTTTTTTCACCCAGCCATGTCACCTCAGGGGATATATCTAGCGTGACGTGTACACCTTTTTGCTGATATACCTTTACCAACGCACTGATTAAGCTATCCAATAGAATTGGAACGGAAGACACTTGCCTCAGCATCAGGTTATGATCGCTGCGCATATTGGCTCGATGCAGATAATAACCAATCTGCTGGGAGATTCTGTCAATCTGTTCAAGCATGATGGGTTCAGCTTGCTTAATGGTGGTTTTTTGCGGTGGTCTTAGAGAGCGTAGCGTTGATTGCAAAACGGCCAACGGTGTTTTTAGACTGTGCGTCAAATCTGACAGCGTTGTGTGGTATTTAGCATAACGCTTGCGCTCATTGTCCAATAGGGCATTTAAATTCCTGACCAAGGTTTTCAACTCAGAAGGTGGGTTCTCATCCAGCTTTTCTCGTTCCCCTTTTTCTAAAGAACTTATTTGAGTAATAAGCGATTTAATTGGCTTGAGGCTCCAATCAGCAGCAAGCCAGATTAACGGAATAACGAGCAGCAAATTGGCTATCAGCACATAACCAAACATTTTCCAGACTTTTGCTGACTCTTGTACATTTTGCGGAATATTATCAATGATAACGACAGTCATTGCAGGTAGATTATCTGTTGCTGGATAAATACTTACAGCAACAAAATAAATCAATGATGTATTACCGTCGTTATCTGTTTTTTTTGCTTCATTTATTTTATTTTTTGGATCTTTTTCACCTCTGGTATCTTTCGCACCACTTGAATCTGAAGTTGGTGTTTGGTTATAAATAAAGTTCCCATTCTCTTTGCCATATCTTTCCAGCAAATATATTCCTTCTTTTTTCAACCACTCCGGGTTCAGCTTCTTTTCCAATTCAGGCACATTATTTTGGCGCCAGAGAAGATTTCCGTTTTGGTCATAAATCAACGTTAACATCTTGTTATTCGCAAAAACACTTGGGGGAGCAATTATATCCAGTTTATTGTTTTCCCACCTGGCAAGAGAGGTAAAGAATTTACTTTGGGTATGGAGTATCGCATAACTAGCTTTATCGAAACTCACTGAATACCCAATAATAGCAACAATTCCATATGATAAGGTCATGGCAAGAATAATAACTGCCGTTGCCATGAGAAACCGAGCCCTCAGAGAAAAGTATTTTTCAGAGAACCTAGGCATCTTGCTCTTTAACATCAAAACGATATCCTTGACCACGAACAGTAACAATTACCTCGTTAGGCCATTCATTCAATATTTTTTTCCTTAAACGCCCCATTAATACATCAATTGTATGACTTTCACGTAATTCAGCGTCTGGATATAACTGACGCATTAATGATTCCTTGCTGACAACTTTGCCATTATTACGCATCAAGGTTTCGATGATGGTATATTCAAAGGCAGTCAACCTGATATTGGTATCATTAACTGAAAACTCTTTTCGTGAAAGATCAATTAAAAAAGGCGATAACTCAACAAGTTGAGAAGCCAATCCACTATTACGCCGCATTAAAGCCTGTATCCGGGCATTAATTTCTTCCAGATGAAAAGGTTTAGTGACGTAATCATCTGCGCCTGCGTTCAGTACATTGACCTTTTCCTGCCAGCTTTCACGGGCAGTCAGTACGAGTATAGGTAAATTAATCTGCTCATTGCGCCAACGTCGCAACATGGTGAGCCCATCTTCTCCCGGCAGACCCAGATCAACAATAGCAATATCTGGGTGACTTTCTTTAAGGTAGTAGTCAGCTTCTTTGGCATTTTCCGCAGCATCGACTTGATGTCCGATATCCCGTAGTTGTACGGTTAAGTGATGGCGAAGTAATGCGTTATCTTCAACAATCAATATCCGCATAATGATTCCTTTTGTTAATCAGTAATGTTTACTAAATAAATTTAAAATAGCTAATTAATTAGTTTCGTCAATAAAGATTAAACAAAATTATGAAATATATTATTATGACTAAGCTAAGTATAGTAACCATTTGGCCTTTATTGCCATATTAATGATCGAGGCATTTAAAAACAAATGGTTATATTAAAATAACAAATAAGTTTATGTTTCATTTATATTTTGTCCGTAATTTCATTTTTATATTTCCAGAAATAATACACATGCAACCAGTTGTTTTATTGGATATATTTCCCTCTATGCTATTTATGTGATTATTCAAGTAATTATTTATGGGCCGACAATGTCGTTGATAGTTCTGCTAAAAAATAGCAAACGTTTATAGCCGTTTTAAAAAGAAGAGAAAAGAAAGTTGTGGCCTGTTGATTTACAACTGATGGCATGCAAAGTAATGGGGAGAGGTATTGATATATGAACGGGATATTTCCCGTTCATATACATGAAGATAACTACTGTTTAGCAAGTTGTGGATTTGTTGGTAGTGACGTGAAATCCACTAAACAGTGAGGTTATTTCAGTTTATCAACCAATGAAGTAGCGTAACCGATGTAATTTGCTGGTGTCATGGCCTTGAGACGTTCTTTTTCCTCCTCAGGTAATTCGAGGCTATCAATGAACGTTTTCATGCCTTCTGCATCAACACGTTTACCACGGGTTAACTCTTTTAGTTTTTCATATGGTTTTTCAATACCATAACGACGCATTACAGTTTGGATTGGCTCAGCCAGAACTTCCCAGTTGTGATTCAGTTCATCCAGCAGATGCTGTTCATTAACTTCCAGCTTATTCAAGCCCTTCATTGTGGATTGATAGGCAATCAAAGCATACCCCAGACCGACCCCTAAATTGCGCAGGACGGTTGAATCCGTGAGATCCCGCTGCCAGCGTGAAACAGGAAGTTTGCTGGCAAGGTGACCCAGAACTGCGTTTGCCAATCCTAAATTGCCTTCAGAGTTTTCGAAGTCAATAGGATTGACTTTGTGTGGCATGGTGGAAGAACCAATTTCACCAGCAATGGTTTTTTGCTTGAAATGGTTCAGGGCGACGTAACCCCAGATATCACGGTCAAAATCGAGAAGGATTGTATTGAAACGTGCAACGCAATCGAATAATTCTGCGATGTAATCATGAGGTTCAATCTGGGTGGTATATGGGTTCCACTGAATGCCCAATGACGTAACAAATGATTCGCTGAATTGATGCCAGTCAACTTGTGGGTAAGCTGACAAGTGAGCATTGTAATTGCCGACGGCTCCGTTGATTTTGCCCAGAATGTCTATTTGACCGAGCTGACGGAATTGTCGTTCCATACGGTAAGCCACATTCGCCAACTCCTTGCCGATGGTGGAAGGCGTGGCTGGTTGACCATGCGTACGAGACAGCAAAGGAAGATCACGATAGTCATGTGCCATACGCGTGATGGTATCAATCAACTGGCGCCATTGAGGCAGCAGAACTTCCTCACGGGCTGTTTTCAGCATCAGGGCATGTGACAAGTTATTGATGTCTTCTGATGTGCAGGCAAAGTGAATAAATTCTGCGACTTGATGCAGTGCAGGGATATGTTCAACTTTTTCTTTCAGAAAATATTCAACAGCTTTAACATCATGGTTGGTTGTGCGTTCAATCTCTTTAATGCGCAACGCGTCTTGTTCATTGAAATTTTGAATAATCTCATCAAGGTAAGCGTTTGCGTTTGCATCAAAAGCAGGAACTTCCTGAATTTCAGTTGTAGCGGCCAGTTTTTGCAGCCAACGTATTTCGACTTGCACACGAAATTTCAGTAAGCCAAACTCACTAAAAATAGCGCGCAATGTGCTGACTTTATCGCCGTAACGGCCATCAATGGGTGAAACAGCGGTCAGTGAGGATAATTCCATTGGTAGCAACTCCCGGATTTTAATTAACAATTTTATTTAACAATCTATATGTCACGCTATATGTTACAAACGTGCTCTAGCAATGAGCAAGAATGTCTTTGGCCTGTCGGACCAGACGTTGGCGAGAAAACATGATTTGCAAGCGACTGCCGCCGACTTGTTGCCATAACACCGCGCTGCGGATCCCTGCCAGTAATGCAGATCTGACTTTTGCCTGAGTTAATGTATTACGCAGTACGTCAGGTGAACCCATGACTTGAATACGTGATCCCAGCGGGCTGATAACATCAACATAAATCCCCGCAAGGGCGTTTAACATTCCCTCTGACATAGGCTCAAAGTAGGCTTGCTGACGTTCCAGCTGGTTAATACGATTTGCCAGCTCATTGGCAGCAGACTGGTTCTTGTGCAGTTTTCGTTCCAGTGCCATTAAGCTCAGCACATAACGGGTCAGTTCAGCCGAAATGCCGCTGTGCGATCCATTGAATATTCCTAGCAATGTTTCGAGGCCAATGCGCAGGTTACAGGCATCGTTGCCAAAAACATCCAGAGTGGATGACGGATTCATATTTAAGATACTGTTGGTCATCATTTCAAAACTATCAGCATCGCACTGGCCTTCATGGGCCAGTGTTTGTACCAGGCGGCTTGACTGGCAGATACCTGCCAAGGCCAGTGTAATATCGTAATAATTTTTAGCCACAACTACTCCTGTATACGTTGTTCAATCACACCGCCACCGAGACAGATTTCATCCTGATAAAATACGGCCGATTGGCCGGGTGTGACAGCAGCGACAGGGCTGTCAAAACGAACTTCGATTTTATCTTCGCTCAGGGGAACGATAGTGCAGGGGATATCCTGCTGACGGTAGCGAGTCTTCACTACACAACGAATTTCTGTTTTCAATGGCTGGCGATCAACCCAATGAAGCTGCTGTGCAATTAAGCCGACAGACATCAAGCGAGGATGCTCATGGCCTTGGGCAACAATCAGTGCGTTGTTTTCAACTTCTTTATCAACAACATACCAAGGCTCTTCGCTGCCATTTTTGGTTCCGCCAATGCCCAACCCCTTACGTTGACCGAGTGTGTGGTACATCAAGCCAGTATGCTGGCCGATGGTTTCTCCATCCACGGTTACAATTGGCCCTGGTTGGGCTGGCAGGTAACGTCCCAGAAAATCACGGAATTTACGCTCACCAATAAAACAAATGCCGGTTGAATCTTTTTTCTTGGCTGTAATCAACCCGATTTCTTCAGCAATACGGCGTACTTCAGGCTTTTCTAATTCCCCAACAGGAAACAGGCTCTTGGCAACTTGCTGGTGGCTTAGGGTGTACAGGAAATAACTTTGATCTTTATTGCCATCCAAGCCACGGAGTAACTGACTCATACCGTCTACATCCCGACGACGGACATAATGCCCTGTTGCGATGTAATCAGCCTCCAGATCCTCAGCCGCAAATTCCAGGAATGCTTTGAATTTTATTTCTTTGTTGCAGAGAATATCTGGGTTTGGGGTTCTGCCGGCTTTGTATTCTGCAAGAAAATGTTCAAAAACATTATCCCAATATTCAGCGGCAAAATTGATGGTATGTAATTCAATGCCCAATTTGTCACAAACCGCTTGGGCATCGGCAAGATCGGTAGCAGCAGAGCAATACTCTTCGCCATCGTCTTCTTCCCAGTTTTTCATGAACAGCCCTGCGACCTGATAGCCCTGCTGTTGCAGAAGGTAGGCGGAAACTGATGAATCAACACCGCCGGACATGCCGACAATGACTTTTTTCTGGCTGTTATCTGACATGGATATATCTCACTGCGGAAAAAAACAAACGCAATACTTTAGCACGTTGGCTGTTAAGGTGCATCAAACGTCTTCACACTCTTGTTGCTTGATGTGCCATTTACACCAAGCAACAAGTAAAAGGATCAATTAGTGAAAGGTGAGCCATAACTGTCCAGTATTGAGAGCGGATACGTTTTGCGCTCCTGATGGCAACGAATGCTTTCAGCAACCAGCGGTGAGCGCAGTTGTGAACTTTTGAGAATTTCTTCTGCGCTTAACCAATGGCAACGATGGATATCTTCATCTTGTGGATTGGTATCCATGATGGTTTCCATTTCAATCAAAAACAGAAAACGGATAAATGGCGTTCCGTCGGGGGCTACCCACTGGTGCAGTTTCAAGAAGGATTGTGGTTGGGCACGAATGCCGGTTTCTTCCCATAACTCACGCTCAGCGGCTGCCAGTAACGTTTCATCAGCCTCCAAATGACCCGCAGGCTGATTCCAGAGCGGTTTGCCATTGATAATTTCTTCGACAACCAAGAATTTATTTTCTGCATGCACAATGCAGGCAACAGTAACGTGTGGGCTAAACAAAATCGATTTCTCTCCATTCTCCTGGGGATAGGTTTCCTAATTGCATTGAACCCATGCTAAATCGGATTAAACGCAATGTAGGGAAACCAACATGAGCCGTCATTCTGCGTACTTGGCGGTTACGGCCCTCATACAAGGTAATTTTGAGCCAACTGACCGGAATGCTTTTTCGCTCGCGGATAGGGGGGACTCTTTCCCAGAGCCAATTAGGTTCTTCGACAAGCTCTGCGCCTGCGGGCAGAGTCGGGCCATCTTTTAACGTAACACCACGGCGTAATTTATTCAGGGCAGCGTCATCAGGAATTCCTTCGACCTGAACATAATAAATTTTAGCTGTTTTTTTATGTGGTTGCGTTAACTTAGCCTGCAACTTCCCATCATTGGTCAAAACAAGCAGACCTTCACTATCGCGATCCAGACGACCTGCGGCATAAACGTCCGTAAATGGAATAAAATCTTTTAGCGTTGTTCTGCCCATATCATCGGTAAACTGAGGGAGAACATCATAAGGCTTGTTAAAAATTAATACTCGTCTGGGAACCGTTAATTTTTTTATAGGATTGTCATTTTTTCTTTGGCTGAATCGGTTAAGTTTGCGTTTTTTAAAAGAGAAATTTGTCATGATAAGCCATCGTAAAAAATTTGGGGACATATTATACCTTAAATCTGTGACCATTGGCGTTTGCAGAATATTCAAGTAGTATTGACACGTCCCTTACAAAAAATTAACAAGGCATTGCGCTTATTTGAAAGGAGAGGTTAATGGAAAGCAAAGTAGTTGTTCCGGCGGAAGGTAAAAAAATTACCATTGATGCCAAAGGTAAATTAAATGTTCCGAATAACCCAGTAATCCCTTATATCGAAGGGGATGGCATTGGTGTTGATGTTACGCCGGTCATGCTGAAAGTTGTTGATGCAGCAGTTCAGAAAGCGTATAGCGGTGAGCGCAAAGTTTCTTGGATGGAAATCTATACGGGTGAAAAATCCACCCAAATCTATGGCAAAGATGTGTGGCTGCCAGATGAAACACTGGATCTGATCCGTGAATACCGTGTTGCCATCAAAGGCCCTCTGACAACACCAGTCGGCGGCGGTATCCGTTCTTTGAACGTAGCTCTGCGTCAGCAATTGGATCTGTATGTTTGTTTGCGTCCTGTTCGTTACTATCAAGGTACGCCAAGCCCTGTTAAACAGCCTGAACTGACTGATATGGTCATTTTCCGTGAAAATGCCGAAGATATTTATGCGGGCATTGAATGGAAAGCGGGTTCAGCGGAAGCGGACAAAGTCATCAAATTCCTGCAGGATGAAATGGGTGTCACCAAAATCCGTTTCCCTCAACAATGTGGTATCGGCGTGAAACCTTGCTCAGAAGAAGGGACTAAACGTTTGGTGCGCGCTGCAATTGAATACGCCATTGATAATGATCGTGAATCCGTGACATTGGTTCACAAAGGCAACATCATGAAATTCACTGAAGGCGCCTTTAAAGATTGGGGTTATGAGCTGGCTCGTACCGAATTCGGTGGGGAGCTGCTGGATGGCGGTCCGTGGGTTAAGATCAAGAATCCGAAAAACGGAAAAGAAATCATCATCAAAGATGTTATCGCTGATGCTTTCTTGCAACAAATCCTGCTGCGCCCAGCAGAATATGATGTAATTGCTTGTATGAACCTGAATGGTGATTACATTTCTGACGCCTTGGCTGCACAGGTAGGTGGTATTGGTATCGCTCCTGGTGCCAATATTGGTGATGAGTGCGCACTATTTGAAGCGACACACGGTACAGCGCCTAAATATGCCGGTCAGGATAAAGTTAACCCAGGTTCTGTGATCCTTTCTGCTGAAATGATGCTGCGCCACATGGGATGGTTCGAAGCCGCAGACTTAATCGTTAAAGGAATGGAAGGTTCAATTGCTGCCAAGACCGTGACTTACGATTTCGAACGCCTGATGGATGATGCTAAGCTGCTGAAATGTAGCGAGTTCGGTGATGCAATTATCTCTCATATGTAATTGATTGCTTAATTGAATTGATAACGGGGGCTTAAGGGTTCCCGTTAATTTTAAGCATTGAAAAATTCTTCTGCAAAACTCCTGCAAAACTCTTCTGCAAAACTGTTCAAAAAATAACCGTTATTTCGCCACCAAAATAACCCAATCTTTACCCCGATCATCATGGTATTTATCCGTCATTGCCTGACTCTTATGCCCTAACAATATTTTTGTATCTATACCCTGCTCACGATAAAGACGTTCTGACAGAGATCGTTGTTCATGGAAACTAGGAGGAGTGCCTTTATCCCACTTTAGGGCTGTTTTATCACGGGATTTCTGGAAACCTGCGGTGATAGCATTGGCGGAAACTTGACCGCCTCGTTTGGCTTGTGAAGTTGTGTGGTGATAATGGAGCATGTAAGGGCTTAATATTCTGTCTCTGCAACGCGCTATTACATCTCGTAAGGTACAATTTATTTTTTCACACTTAAGATCTAAAGGGATTGCCAGCTTGCTTCCTGTTTTTTCCTGAATAATATGCAAATGCTCATCCCATACGTCATCAAATCGCAATTTAGCAATATCCCCTAAGCGTTGACCAGTTACCAGAGCTAATAACATCGCATTTTGTAAGTAGCGCTGAGTTTCCCCAGCTTTATTGAATATAACTTCCCATTCTTCTAAGCTCAGGCGTTGGCGCTTCACTTTATTTATAGGCATTTTTGTTGCTCTCGCTGGATTGTATCCGGGAGGAACTTCCCCGGCATGTTGAGCTTCTTTATATACGTCAATTAAAACCATGCGAATAATTTGAGCCATTCTCGCTTGCCCGCGTTCTTTATATTCATCCACCAAGATTGCAATATCTTTAGTTTGAATGCTGTCTATATTTTCATTACCGCAGTGCTTTCTGAATGCTTCTACAGGAGCAATTTTTTGCTTTAGGGTGTTTAATTTTATTTCACCCGCATTTAGTCGTTCTTGCTGAATTTTTAAATATTCATCTAACCAGCTTGTTACTGAAATTCCTTTTCTTATTTTTTGGCTAATTTCATCTTTTACTTTTATTAGCTGGGTCATTTTGACCTCAGCTAAACGAGAGTTTGCTTCTACAGCAATGGTTCTCGCGGCTTCTTCATCATCCCCTAAGCCATGAAACTTCCCCGTAACAGGGTGCTTGTAACGCCAGTAGATTTTTTTTGTTCTGGCATCGGTGTAACAGGATAAGCCGGGGACATTGACATTATATTTACGTGGACGAGCCATCTTCTAAAATCCTCATAAGTCTGGGATCATCATTTTTCTTGATAATAGGTTTTTCTATAAATCCAATAAATCTGGCATTTAGTTCAACTCTCCAGCATCTTCCGGCTTTATATGGTCTGGGGGAAATCATTCCATTTTTTGCATAACGTATTAGAGTCTGGTAGCTTGGAACTGGTTCAGAAAATTCCTGTTCAGCCCATTCCCTAAGTGTTTGAGTTCGTGCCATAGCTCTTCCCATACCTTAAATTAAGGATAACTTAACAATATTGGGCTGCTACTTTTAACAGCCTTTGATTAATGGTTTTGATTCTTTATTATCCCTTTTGATAACCACACCTCAAAATGATTCGAGCCACTCCCGCCGGCGTCGCCTTTCCATCCCACACCGTATCAAAAACAATGTTTTTCAGTTCTAAACTAAGAATATCATCCAGATTTTTTGGTCTTGCTGAATAGGGCTCCCCATCGGGCACTCCCTCCATAATGTCGATAGTCAGTGCGGCAATTTCCTTTGCTTCCCGTTCTGGCTTGCGGTATCCGGCATGCCATACTGCATCGGTGATATCCGAAGGATCACCCCAAGCCGAAGCTATTATCTGTGTGAGGTGGAATGAGTTACTAACCATGATTCACCCCAATGACTGGCGCGGGGATATCTTCCAAATAGCACCAGTGCGTTATTTTATCGTTTTCATGTTGCTGCCAATGTTTCTCGTCGGCATCCCAGTAGCTAAAATCTGCGCGAGGGGGTGAACCTAAGGAAATATAAACAAGACACAAAGTGGGAAAAGGTTCATCGGTTTCAGGCATTCTTTTCTGAACACTTACCCATGGGATCCCCTGAGTTGCCTTGCATTCACCAGCCTTTTTCAATAACCAATCTGCCCACTCCCGTCCATCGTCAATGTGCCCAGGCAAACCAATATTATTTTGTGCGTTATCGATGCTTATCATTGTTCTTTACTCCCTAATTTTATAAATAGAGTTTTGAGTTTTTATATACCCATCAGTTTTATAGGTTTCAGGATTGGTTATCAGGGATGTTTTTATTTCAGTTCCATCTGAAAAACGTTTTTTAATGTCATTGAATATCTTGCCATATGCTATCGCTTTACCATTACTTCCATTCACGAAATCGGTTAATTCTATTTCGGCAGTAAATTTAAGTGACTCTTTGCTGGGATGGCGATAGAGGGGAAATACGTCAGAATCATTTTTATATTCGTGAAGAGCTTCTCCAATAAATCCATCGCCACCGATAATGAAATGAGCCATAGGCTCCATGTCTTTATATTCAGCGAGTTTCTTTGTTGCCTCACAAAGTTTTATTAATTCATCGCAGTTAATTGTAATTTCATTTCCACCCATTTTTTTAGCTAGTTTTGAAGCCATTTTGAATCTTGCGGCTATATCAATTGCAGTGTTGTTCATTTTTATTTTTCCTTAATTTCATTAAAAGGTATTAATTTTGGTTATGCGTTATTGGCGCTCTTGCTTGCGATGACCTGTTCTATTTTTACCAAATTGATTAACACCGATTTAAATTCTGCAGGTGCTTTTAGTTTTCTGTTGGTGTTATTGACAATGGTATTCTCTGTACGGGTAATCAATACCAAGTTATCAATTTGGCAATTTAGGGGATTGCCATCTTTAAAAGTAATTACGTGGTTTTTAGAGCGTTCGCCATGATGCTCTTCCCAAATAACCAGATGCTTCAGTCGCCAAACGCTGGGATTGGCGATTTTTATTTCCATGTAGCCACATGAGTTAATACGTTCTGCTCCTACCTCGCGCTTATTTCCAATCGCATCGTGACCTGCTTTGAATGAGCCGCTAGTGGCTTTTAGTACGCCTTTAGTGCCGGTATGGATGGGTTTATATCCTTTTTCCCATGTAGCAGATTGCCTAACACGTAACCCTAATCGCTTACGTAGTCCACAAACACTTTCCCTGCTTTGGTTCGTGTTAAATTGAACATTAAACGCATCTGTAAGTTGGTGTCGTACCAACCTATAATTTTCCTTCATCCACAGCTTCATTTCATCTGAATAGAAAAACAGAGCTTTCTTCATTTCCGAGCCTCCAAAAATTTGGGGGTTGCAGGGATCTCGCCAGAACCGAAGGCTCGTTGAGCCTCTAATGCCAATTTACCGTTATTAACAATCTGCACTGCCACACCAGATATCGCTTTTCCGCGCCTGATTTCCATTTCTAATTCTTCACCGGAAATATCTTCGTCAGACAATCGCTCCAATTGAGCAAAGAGATGGTTATTTAAATCTTCCAACGTGTTTTTCATGATATTCACCTGTATTTTATTTATTTCTATCAATATGCGCCTTTAACACCACAGCCGTTTTTCGATTGGTTGTTTTCTTGCATTCCCCTTCGTGACGAATATGCAATGTATTTCTAATTTCATTGTGCTCTTTGCGATATATTGCCCAGCCTCTATTTTTATAATGCATCGCACAATCAGCAGCTTTCCCCCAAAATAAAGCAGCTTGAATATATTTTTCACTTTGTTCACATAAAACAGCTTTATTGGCGAAATTAAAATATTGTTCGTTTGTCATATATTCACCAGATGGCAATAAAAATATGATATTTACTCCACACATTATTTTTAAGTAAGCGCCGCAATTACGACGCTTAATTTATTACTCATTATCGGATTGAGAAATTACCGATAAATGTTTCAATGTTGGCATCTTGAAACTCAATTGTCAGGAGATCGCGAAATTCTCCGGCAATCGCTTCTTCTTTTGCTTCCAGTTGCACAATGCGCAGTATCAGCACTGGAACGTTATCACCGGTCAAGATGCTATAGCGCAATTTAAACCGGCGTTCTGACAGGCCATCATAAGGTACACATTTAAATTCAAACACCGCAGGCATCACTTCTTTGCTTTTGGCTTCGACACTCTCTAATACCGAGCGCTTGCCGCTGAAGTCGTGCTCTTCATGATCTTGGGACTGTGTAGCTTCAATGGTAATGCGTCTAATGGCCGCGACTGCTTTTTTGATATCTAATACATTGCCGTCACTATCGAACGCGGTTAAATGTTCATGCCAGTCTTCCAGCCATTCAGCCAAATCTTTTTGCCGTTGTTTACGGGCATTAATATCTAGCAAGGAACGGAAGGGAGCCGTTTTCTTTAAGGTGACGCTGGCCGTATTATCTGCATGGTCAGGGCGGGAAAGTGTGCCCAGATTAAAAATAGATTCAGCCCGCATTTTTTCCGCATCAATAAAGCAGCGGGTACCTTCACCAGAATAACCAATAGAATATTTGACGAAATCATCAATACTGGTTGTTTTCATTTCACCACGAAAACGATATCGAAGAAGTTCAAACTCTTCCAAACTTTCGATGCGATAATTTTCTGAAATAAGGGCAGCTGGGAAATTAGCACTTTTAATTACATCCAGAGATGAAGCGGCGATGCTCATTTCCTGAATTTGAGAAATAGCTGTGCTATCTAATTGAGACATGATAAAACCTCCACTCTTTATTTTGAGTATTAATGAATATTGAAAGTTAAATAGGAATAAATTAAATCAGTTCGCTGCTCTTAATTTTCCGTCTGGCTCTCCATTAATGGAAAATAAATTACCCTGATCTTCCTGCATGATGGATAATTTCCCACCCTTGCCAACATACATTGGTGTTTCAGTCGTATCTTCTTCTGAAGATTTTCCGCGTGGTGTCGGTGCGGTAAATTTCAATTTATGGGAAATCATGACGCGCTTTTCTTCGATGGAATTGTTCAAGCGGGCAATATCCATCTCAACAATCACTTTACCTTTTCCACCGTTATTAATGACCCCCAGTGCAACTGCGTTTAATGATGCGGACAGTTTATTTTCGAATACGCCGCCATCCAGTTCGGATAAAAAATCCGGTACTACCGTTGCTCTACTTTCACTCATGCTAACCTCCGTCGGTTATCGTTATTACTCCACACGTGAATTAATGCCTGGTTGTTTTACCACCTCAGGCGGTGGTGGTATTCTTGGAAGTCACCACAACAACCAAGAGAAAAGATAATGAAAAATGATTCTTTAGAAGCTCGCCTAGAAGCTATTGAACGCGCTATTAGCTTCGTATCTGTTGCCTTACTTGAAAACACGCCTGCCGATGTGTACCGGGAGGATATCAATAACCTCAAATACAAATTAAATAGCAGTTCAGTTGACGTACAAAAAAAATCAATCTCAGCCCAAATGATTAGGTTACTTGATCCTATTAGTGCTGACCTGAGTGATCCGTTTTAAGCCATCGATCAGTAAGCTCCATAAGGCGTTTTTTTCTAGCGATGCTTTTAGCCTTTTGAGCTTCTTCATCCGCCACTGCCATAGCAGTGAATATGTCAGCTAGAAATCTGATAGGTGATTCACCTTCTGTATATGTAGTGATCACCTTTTCATCTACCAATAATTTAATTTCCATAGTCAATTACTCCACACTGTTTTTAACTACTCCACACTTACAGATAAGGCCACCAGCTACCGAGAGTGCCGAGTGACAAAAGAAACAAACCAGTGACCTTATCTATAAGAGCTAAAAAGTGCGGCTGACCAATAAGAACGAAAGCGTCGTTCCCCCTGGTGCTGGACTGGAAATCTGATCAGCCGCAAAGTGCTTCAGTACCCTACGAGTTAATTTTGAACCAAAAGTACGAATTTTACAAGTACCAAAAGTACGTATTTAAATTAAATTATCGTACTTTTGGTATAACAAATTGATTAACAATGAAATAAATTTTTACGCCGGTGAGGTATTGTGATTATAGTCACAAATTTATCTGTAAGGTGTAAAAAGCCCCTATTGGGGCAATCAGTATGAAGGCAGGTATCTGTAGGACTGGGGGGCAACAATATTATGTCCAAATTCATCCAACGGGATAGGAGTGCTATATTTTTTTACCTTGCCAATTTGGATAGCGAAAGCCTTTTTCTTTTTGAAGAAATAAGAATCAAAAAATTGTTTGCTAATACCAGCATATTCGTAAGTTTTATACCATACTGCTTCTGGGGCATCTTCTATAATGGTTTCAATATCAAACTCACCTACTATTCGACCAACAGGTTTTGTTGCGTAAATCACAACTGAGCGAACGGAAGTGTTTTTAAAGATACCTTTTCTGAACTCGTACTTTTTAGTGCCATTTAATATTTTTTCAGCGAATTCAGGTTTTATTGATAATAATACTTTCATCTACATTACTCAGCTCTATAATTTTATTAAACTTCTCATCCGTTAGCTTGATTATACTCCAACGTTCATCTGGATTTAACCCCACAACTTCAATTAGTGTAGCTCTAGTTATGCGTTTTGGCAGGGCTAAATTATATGTAAAGCTGATAACGTATGGGTATCTTTTAAGTTTGTAGTATTGTCTGAGCTCTTCTTCTGAAAATACAGAATATTTTTTACAAAAATTCACAAAATCATCTTCATTCTGAAAAGAGTTGATATGTGTTACTGACTCTACGATACATATGGATGTTACTACCGAACGATAGTGAGCAGGGCCCTTGCTATCGGTTGTTCTGTATATAACTATTTGATCATTAGTACGTATCTTTAGCGCATTAGAAATTGCACATATATAGATTTTTCTTATGCTATTTGAATGAGAAACGTCTTTTAAAATATCTGGAGATTCGTTTACCAACTTAGAATCTGGGAAAAGCCGAGTGTGAAATTCTGGATAAATTGATAACAAATATTTATTATAACTGCTTGAGTTGATTATATATGGATAATTTATTAAACAATTAGATTCATTTGTTGTGAGGCGAAATGTTTTCATTTCTCTTACAAGAACACACTCTTTACCATTTTTAGATGGTTTGGAACCATATACTTGGAATCCATAGATAATAAATAATTTGATAAGATACTGATGTTTATCAAATATAGTTACATATATATCATCAACTTTTTCATTAATGGCGTGGTCAAATACTTTTTTTATAAATCGTTGTCCTCTAAGAGTACCTCGTGGGTTGAATTTAAATGTTCCAATTTTTAGGTGCTTAGATTTTGACAGATTAGGAGTTACATCATTTACTATACCCATTTCTATTTTAAGATACATGAATCCATCAATTTTATTGTTTTCATCGAACAAGACATATGAAAATTGGGTTGTATCATTGATTTTTTTATTAACCCATTCAATAAAACCATGTTGATAGTCTGATTTTAGGGAGTCAAAAAAGCTATCATTAAAATTAACATCACGAAATGGAATATATTTTAAATTGTCCATTATTTGACCCTTTAGAATACGGTAAAGTAAAAGCCATTAGTTAGAAAACATCATAGATTTCATACGATAAAACACTATTACAAATATTTTGATCAGAAATTGCTTAAATTGTGAATTATGCATGTAATTACATAACTGACTATTTTGGGATGGAATTATTGAAGTGTTACAGAGAGTAAATGGCCGCAAGGCACGGCCTATATTAAAAAATATGATCAGTATAACATTTCTTAACGTTATGATTTACAGATGAAAATTCTTTTGTTAACTTGCTTTATTGCCACGTTTCGCCAACATCTCGGCGAAAATTGCATCAAAATGAGCTGCTTTTATCTGCATTTCTTTTAAAAAGCGCTTTGCCTCTTCTGCTGGCAAACGATCGAATAGCTCTAATAATTCTTCTTGTTCCTTTGTTAGTTGTCTAACTGCTGGCTTAACAGCCTGTATTTTCTCTGGGCGAGCGTTATCGCTGGCATTATCAATACCATGTTGCAACCAGACGATGTCGACATTGAGGTAATCAGCGAGTGAATTCATCTTTTCCTGTCTGGGTAAAGATTCTGCATTAAACCACTTACTCACTGCCTTAGATGATACCCCTAAAGCTCTAACTATCGCTGCTCCCCGACCATGTTCATTGAGACCAGCCTGCTCACAGGCTTGCGCCAGTCGTTGGGAGAATTGTTTACGCGTTTCTTCTGTCTGTACCATAAGTACGATGATAGCTCACTTGAAAAAACTTTCAGTTCAATCATAATATGTACCAAAAGTACGAATTATGAGGTTGGTATGCGATCTTTGAGGGAGCCAATAAAAAGTATTGGTATCACCAAAGTGGCTCGCGCTTGCGGGATCAGCGAAAGAGCAGTGTATAAATGGTTAAAAAATGGCTTTCTCCCTAAGACTGAGTTCTTTGGAAAGACTAACTATGCCGAAACAATTCAAAAAATTTCTGACGGTAAATATCAAGCGAAGGAGCTGCTAAATATCAGCAAAAAAAAACTGCTTTCAGAATAAACACAATCAAAAGAGTAATTGAAGACTGAAATAAATAAACCACAAAAAAATAAAAGGAGCCGTGGGATGAAACATGAACATTGGCATATCGAAAAACAGCCTCAATGGTATTCGAGAGTGGTTAAACAAATGATCACAAAACTGTCAGGAGGTTATAAGGAAGCGGCTGAATGGTTGGGGATCACCGAAAACTCGGTCTATAACCGCCTGCGTGATGAGGGGGACCAAGTCTTTCCTGTCGGATTTGCTGAGGTTATTCAGCGTGCTTGTGGTGAGTTATTGCTGGTGGAAGAAATGGCAAGACGGGCGGGTGGCGTGTTTGTTCCGTCCCCAGAGGTGGAAGTGGATAGGGAAGATATCGCCGCCAAATTTCATGAATTGGTTGGAAAAATGGGGGAGTTGGCGCATCGCTGGAATGAATTCACGGCGGATGGTGTGATTGATCAACAAGAACGGGAAGAATTGAATTATATCGGTGAACAACTGCAGGTGCTGACATTGGGGTATCTCAGCCTGTCTTATCGTTATTTTTGCCCATCCGAAAAAGGTAACGCCCCAGATTCGCGGTCTGAGGCGTCAGTGCGCCAAAAACAATGTGTGGAGTAATTAACGCATGGACAGTTTAACCAAAAATACGGGGATGGCGCAAATTCGTTGTCGCTTCACCCCCGGCAGTGGGTCAGTGCCGTTTCGTTATGAAATAAGAATACTGGGTAAATGGGAACCGAC
This sequence comes from Xenorhabdus mauleonii, assembly GCF_900113945.1. Classification (GTDB taxonomy): domain Bacteria; phylum Pseudomonadota; class Gammaproteobacteria; order Enterobacterales; family Enterobacteriaceae; genus Xenorhabdus; species Xenorhabdus mauleonii. The sequence goes on along the minus strand of NZ_FORG01000016.1, from coordinate 5,914 downwards.
CAACCACAGTTTTGTGCAATGGGCTGTGGGGGAATACAGAGAACGGGGCAATGGGGGGAGGGTATGAGTTCGCTATTGTTAAAAAGCCGCCCATTGGTGGTAAATCCTGAGTTAGCGGTACGGCTGGGATTGAATGAGGCGATTGTTCTGCAGCAGTTGCAATACTGGTTGACCGAAACCGAGTCAGGCATCGACGCTAACGGACGGCGCTGGATCTACAACACCATTGAAAAATGGCAGGAGCAGTTCCCGTTCTTCTCGGAGTCCACCATTAAACGCGCGTTTGCCAATTTGAAAAAGATGAACGTATTGCGCATTGAGCAGATCAACAAATCCAATCATGACCGCACAAATTATTATTCGATAAATTATGAACATGCGTTGCTGAACGATGAGGTCAAAATGACCCCGTCGAATGACTCAAAATCTCATCGTCGAACAGGTCAAAATGACCTTATCGATAAGCGCAAAATGAAACGATCAAACGGGTCAGATTGCGCTGCTCTGAACGGGTCAAATTGGCCTGATCTTACAGAGAATACAACAGAGATTACTACAGAGACTACTGCAGAGAACTCTTGTCAGGTTCTCGAGGAACCCGACCCCGCCCAGCAGGTGTTGAATTATTTCAATCAAGTGACAGGTTCCCGTTACCGCGAGGGTAAAACTACCTTGGGATATATCCGTGCTCGATTGAGGGAGGGCTACGTGATGGAAGACCTGATGCTGGTCACGGATTACCTGACGGCCAAGTGGGCGAACGATGACAGGATGAGTGAGTATCTGCGACTGAAAACTCTGTTCAGTCCAGAGAACTGCCCGGAGTATTTCGATAAGGCCTGTAAATGGCACAAAAAAGGGCGTCCGGCCTGTGTTAACGGTCGCTGGTTGAAGGCCGGAGAAACTGCCATCACCATTGACACCGTAGAGCGTGACACTACGTTCCGGCAACTGTTTTCAACCGGCTGGAAACCTGCAAACCGCATTCAAGAGCTGGCGGCACAACTGGCACGCAAGGCGGGCATTGGTCGCATGAGCGAGATAGCGGGCTTGGCTGCATGGCGAGGCATTTGGCAGCAGGCGGCAGTGCAGGCAGCGAAAGAGCAAGGAGGGAAGGATGCGCAATAACCCCATACCCCATCGCATTGTTCAGCAGTTTAAGCGGCATGATGGATTTACCTCACGGATGGTCACCGAGAAGTTCGGGATACCCATCGGCACCGCCACGGGCAGCCTGTGCAGATTGATTGCTATTGGGGCAGTGGAAGTTAGTGGTACCCGTGAGCGGGGAGCACGAGTTTATCGTGTTGTTCAGGGAGCAGATCACATCATGACGGAATATTGGGAAAGGTTAAAAGCGAGCCGGGACGCGTTACACCAACGACGTCGGCCGATACCGGAAGGCAACCTGTTGTTAAAGCGTTTTGATGCATTACTGGCTAAAGCTCGGATAGGGAAGTGACAACATGACCAATTTACTCGCGCACAACTTAACCATGTCGAGCAGGGAAATAGCGGATTTAGTGGAATCCCGCCATGACTCCGTGAAAAGAACCATTGAGCGCCTGGCAGAACGGGGAATTATTCAACATCCACCATTGGTGGAAGTCAGAAATCACCAGAACCAAGCCATTGATGAATACCGGATAGGGAAACGGGACAGTTACGTGATTGTTGCCCAACTCTCTCCTGAGTTTACCGCCCGGCTGGTCGATCGCTGGCAGGCATTGGAACAACATCAAGTAACCCATATCCCTCAGACGTTACCCGATGCATTGCGGTTAGCCGCCGATTTAGCTGAACACAATCAGGCGCTGGAATCTCAATTGGCTGCAGCCGCTCCCAAAGTGGCGTTTGTTGATCGGTATGTTAACGCGAACGGCTCAATGACATTCCGACAGGTGTGCAAGTTGATTGAGGTGAAGGAGCCGGAATTTCGCGGATTCCTGCTGGATAAGCGGATCATGTATCGACTGAATGGCACGATGCTGCCTTACCAGCACCACATTGATGCAAAACGATTTGAGGTCAAGACAGGTACCAATATCACCAATGCCCATGCGTTCACACAAACCCGATTTACAGCCAAGGGGATCCGCTGGGTCGCAGGATTGTGGGCAGAATACAAAGTGGGGTGCCTGGCATGAATTATTTACTGACGCCGCATGTTCTTCGTGATTTGGGGCTGGTGATATTCAAACCGGGTCGCAGCCTCTTGAATGGATTTCATGGCCGGATGTTGTTGGCACCTGAACCGACAGCACTCCAGTCAATGCCATCTGGACAGGTGCCCGAAGGGCAGTGGCTGGCTGAGGATAAGCGGTTACATCCTTTTTTTCAGCATGAACGAGTGATCAAAATAACAGGCGGTGTCGAGGCAATGAAACACTATATCACTCATACGGTTTCAGTCTGTCAGGCAGAGGACGAGGAAGGCTACCACCATAACATGTTGACGGTAACCGTACTTGATAACAGCGTGGTCAGGACGTGCTGGCATCATGATAACCAATGTCGGGAAGGCTCTGATCGCATACAGGCTGCAGCAGAGAAAAACCGGTATCAATGGGTGCTGTATAACGTTATGAGTTATTTTCGCCTACCATCCCATCATCAAGTCACGTGGCCGGAATTGTTTGGCTGGGCGGTCATTCACGGGGTGGCGGATTTGCTGCCGTCCTTTATCAGCCATCGCGCCCTGCAGCGCGTGGATGATCATGATGAGAACATTGGTAGCATCACCAGCGAACATGACATCAAGTGGGTAACCCAAACCTCACAGGATATTATCCATGAGCGTGTCGAGCAAGTTAAGACTGTACTGACGGCGGATATTGACCCTGAACCGCCCACCAGCTTTATGCGCTCACCCAAATTGCAGCCATGGCGCAATAAACACTGGCTGCAGTGGGTGAAATCCCAGCACTGCATAGCTTGCCAGCGCCCGGCAGATGATCCACACCACATTATCGGGCATGGTCAGGGAGGCATGGGAACTAAGGCGCATGACCTGTTTTGCTTGCCACTGTGCCGAACATGCCATGACGAACTGCACCGCGACAGAGTGGCCTGGGAGGATAAACACGGCAGTCAGGTCGATTTATTGTTTCGGTTTTTGGACAGGTCGCTGGGGATAGGGGCAATTAAGTGATGAGAAGTTGGTATTTACATGATTTGGCCTACGTGCGTACACAGATTATCCCTGCACTGGCGAACATTGAAGGTGAGACTAAAGGGCAGCTAGCAGCCTTTGAGGATTCTCCATTGATATGTACGGATTATTACAAAAGAAATCAGGTACGAATCAAGGTTGGAAATCGCTGGGTGATTAGGGATGCCGATCCGGTTTTTTGTCTTGAAACTCGCATGAACAAACAACCGAAACCCCCAATTAGCCCAATTACATACCACTTGAGTTCATGGCGTCGGGCAGTATTGGCCATAAATGAATCCAAATTAGCATGGGTGATGTACTGTTATGGGTATGACTTGGATTACCGTCACCAAATTGAAATATGCAGGTATTTATGGAGTCACTTTTTGATAAAACGGGCAGGTCGGAAGCTATCTGCTAAGGTGGTAACAAGACTCATGGGATTAGTGTGGTTGGTCGCTCAACAGCATGCCAGAATATGCCGTTCAGAAAGTTTTACCCCTTATTCCAATTCAGAACTTGCCCGTTTAGCTGGGGTGAGTTTATACAACTGGAAAAAGCGTTATACCGAATATTGGGAGATTCTGGTCGGATTATGTGAACGCCTGGATATGGAAGCGCTTCAGGAAATTAATAAACGAAGAACCGATCAAGTAGACTTGCAAATGTCTCCGAAATCAGCCATATTTTAGCTAATTCTGATAGTTTGCCAGAATTGTAAATGATGATTGAACCCACTTACAGGTGGGTTTTTTTATACCCGAAATAAACATAAGACTTGCTGTTGTCCTTGGTCAGAGTTACATGTGTGTTCACGCATAAAACTTGACCAAAAGGTTTAAATTATCATGCTAAAACATGAAGATATGACAACGGCCGCCGCCTGTGTTTTAGAAATCGTGCCCGTGTATGGCTGGGCATCCGTTTACGATATTTCCACCCTGACGGGGCTGTCTACGGCACGTTGCCAATTACTTTTAACTCAATTTTGTCTGGCTGGCCTGATGGAAAGCCGGGACGACGACACCTTCTTCAAGCGTTGTCCTTAATAAGATAACTTTCTAAGCGGTGAAATGGGCGGCTGGTGGATTCACGCCAGCCTTCACCCCGTGGCTTTCCAGCAAGCAAGTCAGCGTCGACTGATGGAAAACAATTGTGAATTTAAGTGGTATCACATTAATTAACGACGACTCACTGCAATTTATTAAAACCTTGCCGGACAACTGTATTGACCTGATTGCCACTGACCCGCCGTACTTTCGGGTAAAAGAGTGTGCCTGGGACAGACAGTGGGAAGATGTCACGGCATACCTTGCGTGGTTAGATGAATTACTGGCTGAATTCTGGCGGGTACTGAAACCCAACGGCAGCTTGTACATGTTCTGTGGTTCGCGATTGGCCTCGGATACTGAGCTGCTGGTGCGTGAACGGTTTAACGTGTTAAATCATATTATCTGGGCGAAACCTTCTGGCCCATGGCGAAGGCAGAATAAAGAAAGCTTGCGAATGTATTTTCCGGCAACGGAACGCATTATCTTTGCCGAACATTATCAAGGCCCCTATCACCCGAAAGGCGACGGTTATTTTCGTCAATGCCGGGAACTGAAACAAACGGTATTTAAGCCGCTGATCGATTATTTTCGTGATGCCCGAAAAGCATTAGGTGTCACGGCGAAAGAAATTCACGCAGCAACAGGTAAGCAGATGGCCAGTCACTGGTTCAGTGATAGCCAATGGCAGTTACCCAATGAGGTGGATTATCAAAAGCTGCAGGTGTTGTTTGACCGTGTGGCTAAAGAGAAACACCAACGTGGTGAGCTGAACAGGTCGCACCATGAATTGATGAAATCTCACCTTACCCTGTCGCGCGAGTATGACGAGTTGCGGCAGGAATACGGTCTATTGCGCCGCTCGTTCACGGTAACGGCAGAAGTGCCTTATACCGACGTCTGGCACTTTGCACCTGTTCAATATTATCCGGGTAAACATCCCTGCGAAAAACCCGCTGACTTGATGGCGCATATTATCCAGTCCAGTAGCAAAGAAGGGGATGTGGTGGCCGATTTCTTTATGGGTTCCGGGGCAACACTGAAGGCGGCGTTGAAGTTAAATCGCAGTGTGTTGGGGGTTGAACTGGAAGAAGAACGGTTTAAGCAAACTGAGCAGGAGATCTTCGAGCAGTATCCAACTCAAGCAGCACATAACAATACTGAATTTGATTTTAAATCAATATGCTAATTGTATTTTAACCATTTCGAGCAACACCTCGAATTGGTATAGAGATCAAACTATGAAAGACGAATTTGATTGGTGGGATAAATATGAAGACTTCTAGGTATCCCACTCGTGCTGATGCTGCTCGCGCGAACCTTTACTCTCATGAAGAGCCAAGAAAACTATCTGAGCAAGAAATAGTAGACCGAATGAGAAAGTTTGATGAAGCGCTCCGGCGTGGAGATAAATACTTTAAGCTCTAAGTTCAACTACCGAGGATTTTTAGGTAGTTCAAAATCCCGCAAGAGTCCGGGATATTTAGACGATAATTCCAAGGTTGCGCATTGCGTGGCCTTTTCCATATCTGCCACCGCAATCACTCTCATCACATCCGTATCCACACATTGCGGCTGGCATTCTATTAACTCAACTCACAGGGGCGACTCTCTCACCCCACGGACGCCCATTGTTCTGATGGGGTGGAATATGCGCATGATTGAAAAAGACACGGAATTCTGGTCTCACGTCTGGGACTGGTTAATTATC
>NZ_FORG01000028.1 GCF_900113945.1 Xenorhabdus mauleonii | reverse complement strand
ACCCGCATGCTGCAATCAAAATTATTATTAGGCCGCATCACGGATGGTGAAAAAGCGCGGTTAAACGCCTGGCTGGATTACTTTGAGTTGCTTGAAGCTGTCGATACCGCCGCCGCACCCGATATCCAATGGCCGGAGCAGCCGAAATAAGCAAAGGGGCATCGTGCCCCTAACAATCATTCTGGCGCTTTAGGCCAGTCAATATCCGGTGCTGCCGAACAGTCTACCCGGTTTAATAGTACACAGTATTTTTTCCACGCTGTCAGTGCTGCCTGCTCTCCATCCGTTGTCATTTTGAGGTCAACAGCGTATTGCAGCGGGGCAATGGCATTGGTGGCCTGTGACATCAAAGACAGTTTTTCTGCTTCGGCTTGTTGCTGTACTTGTTCCGGTGTCGGCGGCGGGATATCTCCCCATGTTGGCAGACCATCGCCACCGGCGATCATCACTTTCCCATCTGGTGCATGATTTTTAAATTCCCGCGCTGTTTCATCCGAAATCGGTTTAGTATCATTAGGCCACGTTCCTGCGTTGAGGTAGAGTGGTTTCAACTCTAACGGATAGATAGCGTTATCAGACGGGCTGTATACAAAATTAACATTTCTCATTTCAATAACCTACTCCCCAAACAGTGACATACGATTCTGATGCAGAATATCCACTGCCAACCAATATTGTGGCACGGTCAATAATTTCTGTTGAAATTACAGAATTGCGGTATAGCAGATACGTTGTCGTGTTGCTGAGAGCGGATACAGCGGACATGCACACGGTTGGGAACGGGATTGGCCACTGAGTAAGCGCCGTAGCCATAGTTAGCCCGTTCGATTTCGCCACACTAACGGTCATCCATTGAATGATGAGTACGTTTTGTCCGTTATTAGCCATCGTTGGCAATATGATGTAACCCGGGGAAGACAAAAGCGCGGTAGCGGGATTCAATAAACCAAGGTTTTTCACAAACTCATTCTTATTGGGAATATCCGCCCCGTTCTTCGATTTTTCGAGCCGGCCATTAGCATTATCATTAACATATTTAACTGACTTCGGTGTTGCTGCCATATCTTCAACATAACTATTAGTTTCATTACTTAGTTTAGTAATACCTGCAACATTCAACGTCGCTGCTGGGACATTAGAGCTAACAGTCTCCCGTAAAGCCTTTAATAATCCATCTTGCAATGCCGTTAAATTCCCATCGTCTAATACATCCTTTCCTGTTGTTTCCGCAATAAACTGCGCGACAACACTCGCAATCACGGATGCTTGCCGCCAAACTTTATTCAGCTCTTGCGACTTAGCCACACCGGAGCTAAAGCCGTTAGTGCGGGCTGCTAGTTTGCCGTATTCCGCGTTTGATAATACGTTCGCCCCGTCTGCGAGACCGAACGGTAGATATTCGTTTTTTGCCATAATACCCTCACAGTTTTACTGCCCAGCCGCCAGTATCAAAACCTGCGACATATTCATTGTGGACATCAAAGCCAAACAACCCACCAGACGTAGAATTGACATAATTATTCACTCGCACTGATTGAGGCTTGATGTTCAAATACCCCTGTCGGATAACCGATTTAATAATCTCCGGTATCACACCGCCGGTTAGAAATACGTCCATTGACATATCCTGGTTATCTACGAAAAAAATCTGGTTATCCGGTAAGATCCGCTGATAAATTTTCTCCAACATTTCACTGGAACCATCCCAATGGTTGGCCTCAATTTTCACCCGCAACAAAGTTCGATACGTTTCGTCGTCCAACTCGGTAAAACCGCTATCACCGTCAAAGCGCCGTTTCCAGCTTCCCTGATCAAAACCTATTCCCTCTATATCGAAAGAGAAATACACGCCAACAATGGGCGTTTTTACATACCGTGACAGCCCTATCCATTCCCCAACAGCATCAAGCTGCACACCCACGGCATAATCCAGCGAAAACGCTTCGTTTAGCTGTAAAGCTGTTTCGGAAATTTCAGAGAGTGAACGGGTAATTAGATCAATGTGGTCAACAAATTTAAGTGCGGTACGGTGTTGCGGGGTAATGAGTTTTAAGTAATCTCTCATGTCACCACCAGTTTTATATTTTCCGGCTTACAAGCCACCGCCTCATTGAATTTAGTTTTCAGGTTGGCAGTAGTTACCGACTTAACCGAGCGGCCAATTTTTAGCTCGTAAATGTCGTAAGTTTTCCCCTCTTCATCTCCCGGTAAGTTTGCAGGTAAATACAACTTGGTCAGGTAAACGCTGTCACCAATACGAATTGAGTTAATGTAATTAACAATCGCGGTTTTGATCCGCTCACCCACCAGCGTGGTATACCCCTCAAACGGGGTAAGTTGAATTTCAATAAAAACGTCGACATCGACAGGACGTGAGAAACGTATGGGATGCACTATCTGGAATTTATCTGCTACCTTAATAACCGTGTCGCCAAAGGTTCCCCCGCCCGGTCCTTTCTTCAATGCAATGGTTTTAGCTATGGTTCTTGCGTCACCACCATCAACAATCATGGCAATGGAGTGCGCCGGGATGCCATATTCATCGGTTTGGTTAGTATCGTTCTCAAATCCTCGCAATCGTGACACGCCATGTATCAGGCTGATTGCACCCTGTACCCCGTCCAGTACCGTTCGCGATGGTAATGCTACAGATTTACGCTGACGTATCCGTAACTCAGCATCTGTTTCTATTGAACGGCCTTGTGTAGCTACCGAATGATTTCGGACAGCCTGCCAACCGCGTGTTGGTGTGCCTATTTCGGAAATATCACCTTGTGCCGCAGTAATAGATCCGCTCGTCTGGCAGATTGCTGTAACTGTTACGGTGCCGTGAGTACCAATCGTGACGACATCAGGCAGGCTCCACGAATAGCCCTGAACATCACGGACTACCCCATTTTTAACAACTGTTCCCACCTGCCCTATGATTTCTACATCACAGGTAGATTTCGTTGTTTTATGACGTGATAGCCCATTAATCGCCACGTTATTGGATAACGCGGCTCCAATAGCCGTGGAGGGGCTATAAGCGTTATATGCCGCAATAAGAGTGTTGTTCGCATCGTGAATAGCCAACGCGTAAATCGCCAGCATCTGCCCGTCTTTGCTGTCGGGTTCAAGGTACGCATCATCCTCATAAATATGACGGAAATAGCCGGTTAGTCGTTCCAATATGGTCGGATAATCAGGCGCAGTAACGCCGCTCGCGGTGATTTTGGCCGCAAGCCCTAAAGTTTCTATATTGAGCATAGTGTTATCTTTCGCTGGTTACGGTGACTTTCCCGTAGCGGGTATTGAGGGTGGCAGTAATCGTCATTTTACGGTTGTCGGGATCACGTTTAGCATCAAGTGAAACAATTTCGGTCACACCTTCGGTATTAAGCAGGCGTTCCCGAAGCAACATAGCACTGGCATAGTTTTTCTCTAATACAGCCTCTCTATATGGTGTGCCCTCTGCTGTATCCAGAAACCAATCGCCACGCCATAAATCGAGCCTCGTTTTTACTGCCTGCGCCACCGCTTCCGGTGAATTGATGAGAAACGTGTTATCCCCCTGCCCGAAACTGTAATCACCGTTATCCTCTCGTCGATATCGCATTATTGTGGCCCTCCTGTTGTTCCCCCACCGGTTTGCACTCCACCATGCCTGTGTTTCATCAGACTGATACCGCCCGAAGTCACGTCGTTTTTCACCGTAACAGGGCCGTTCATGGTTGCCGCTCCGCCGTTCGCGCCCATACCTTGTGACAAGTTACCGTTAATGGTCACATTGCCATTGAGCACAATTTCGGGGGAATTGATTTCAGTTCCACGGTTAGCTGTTGCGGTCAGCTTGCCGGGAGTTTTCACCGTGACATTATGATTACTGGGAGAGATTTCGATATAGGCTGCACCGTCGTCTGTCCGTAATTGGGCTGCATTGGTGCTAATGCCCCCTATTTTTCTCTTCTGTGATTGAGGCCCAACAATTGCAAAACCATCAGACAAATTATGTTGGCGGGGATCTACCGGCTCCTGAATACCACCATTTTGCCACCAATAATCGATGCACCTATCAGCGAAAATCACCAGACACTCGTCACCCGCCTTGATAGGGAATGTCAGGGTAACACCACCACCGCGAGGGAAAATAACCGGCACATCCACCAGCAACGGTAATGCAACCGATTCAGTCTTACCTTCGCTGTTTGTGACCGACCAGCGTATAGCGGGTTGCGCAGTAACCGTGACTGCTTCAGCATTAAATGACTGGACTACACACGGCATGGAAACATACAACCCTGAACTGACCGCCTCTCGCATTAATAAGAACGGTGTTTCAGGCTGATTAATACGTTCAAAATTAGTGATCATGCTTGCCTCACGTCCGCTTGTAATGCGGATTTACTGAGTAGTGTTTGGTCTGATTTAGCAACGCTAACCATTTCCATGTAGTACATATTTTCGCGGGTATCGCCGAAGTAATTAACGTTAATAACGATATAATCTCCATCGGCATCAATGGGTGCGGGTTGTTCCAACGAGCCTTCGTGACTGTTACCTTGCGCAATCCCCCCTGTTGATAGCCCTGCCTCATTGATAGATTCATTGTCTAACCGGATTAAAGTCCCTGGTCTGATCTTGGGATTAATAAGACATTTAACGTTTATACCTCCGCCGATAGTTTGTTCAGGCATTCCTATTAATCCTGTTTGATAAGTCAGCACTACCGCTTCGGTAAGATAGGTATGCTTGGGAATGATGTGGCATTGACCATCTTCATAACGCCATTCGGCACCGTTCTGTTTAGCCAGGATAGATAATTCATCTCGATGCATTCCGAACAGGACTTTACCCCGTGGCGCGATATTCTTCTTAAACTCAGGCCTTAAGCCGGCAACTATTCCGTACTTCTCAATATCCCGCATCAGCAACCGATCAATATCTTCCTGTGTGTAACCTGCCGATACGGTGATATTTAGTACCGCATCGTTATACGGCTGATCACCATCCCCTGCCTGTATCACGACATACGTATCCGTGGGGCTATCACGCCCTGTGTAGGTGTACTGGATTTGTCCTGCGAATATCTGTCCAGAATTGCCCTGATAACCAGCGTTGAACTTAATAATCTTGTATTCGTTCTGACGGATCTTGTTTCGTGTCTCTTCATTCAGATTGTAAACCTTGAAGATGCCTGTAGCGGGATAGGCAAAAGACGGACGAGTAATATTGAATTTTATTTTCAGGGCTGACAGATCGACGCCTTCACCCTTTTCATCTGCAATAATCAGCTTGCACTCGCGAAGCCATTGTTTTGACATAGTGACTCCGTATAAAAGCAAAAACCCGCCGAAGCGGGTTGAAATGTTTAACGTGAAACCACCTCGTGTATTGGGTAGTCAAACTCGGCGATACTATGTTCATCATGAATAAAACGCATACGACGAGATAACTCAGTAATAATTTTTTGAGCAGCGTTTAAATCTTTTCTGAGTCTCCAATACGCCTCAGCATCTACCAGAATTTTATCTCCTATTGGCTTCCAGGCCTGTTTTTTATCAGCATGGATAGTTACCAAATATTGCCCCATTATAGTTTTACTTAGCTTATCTTCATAAAAATGAACATTAGTCGTTTTACAAAAATCCTTAGTTGCTATACTAGTCAAGTCGGTTATCTCCAGTGATTTCTGGCGAAAATAGAAGCCCCTTATTGCCCCCCGCAATTAGGGGCTTCGTCGTTTTGTTTCGATATCATTTATCTCGTTATCGTAACGTTTTGTAAAGTATCTTATATATTTTATTGTTGAAATTGCGAAGAAAATCAGATAACTCACTTAAAATACTCGTAATGCGAGTATTCTTAGGGAACTATTTGCTGAATGTTATTGCCAGTACACAAAAAAGCCCCTTAACGGGGCTTAATGTTTTAGTGTGAAACTATTTCATTTATCGGATAATCGAAACTGGCTATACTCCGTTCATCATGGACAAATCGCATACGTGTAGCCATTTCTGTCATAATTCCCTGTACTGTATTCATGTCCTTACGAAGTCTCCAATAGGCTTCGGTATCAACTACCGTTCTTTCGCCTAGTGGCTCATAGTGGGAAACTTTGCCATCGGTCACTGTAACTAAATATTGGCCGTCTCGGTTAAAACGAACCGGTGCTCTCTTGATAGGTTTGACCTCACCAGTATCAAAATATAAATTCTGTGCGTCGACAGCTTCTTCAATAGTGGGATAGCACCCAATCGATATTTTCTGAGCGTCTTCATAGACAAATGCCCGATAGGGATTGGTCTTACTGTTTTGTAAATAAACACCTTTTGGCAAGCGACGGTTAACCGAGACCGTGATATTAGTTTCAACAACCGTTCTGCTTCGTGAATATTGCTCTTCCAGAATTTGCTTAAACTGCGCCTGAAACATTGGGTTTAACCAACCTGCATATTCAATGGCTAAAATCTCATGAGCGAAAATGCCGTTCCTATGTACCGTGATAACATCCTGACCTAAACTGGACAAATTGCTTAAGTCTTCTATCCATTCCTGCGCGTATTTTGTTTTTAACCAATCAGAAGGACGCTTACTTTTGGATTCCCCACTGGCATGACGCAAGGCACTCAGTTTAAACCGCCCCATTGCATCAGTAACAAGTATGATGTTTCCGATTGGCATTTGAGATGCTTGGGGTTTTGCCGTTCCTGATTCTAAAGCAAACCAACGATCAATAACTGCCGCTCTTCTTTTAACATCATATCCGGTGATGAGAATTTCGGTATGTCTACGGTCGAGTAAAAATTCAGATACATAACCACGATTGTCGATAACGGCGATCACACCGTCAACTATCTTAACTTGTTGATTTTTATGATGACGCAGATTTGCGTCATCTTTATTGAGTTCGTATAACTGCTCCAGCATTGCCCACACATCCCGAATAACATCGGTATGACGTTTACCCGTAAGTTCCGCAATTTCACGGCTAGACATAGTGACAGCTTGTGTTACAGGTGCTATATTGTTCATGTTAGTTCCTTTCATATAAACTGACGATTTAGAAGCCCCGATGGTTGCCGCCGTTGGGGTTTTGCTTTTATTGTTCAACTGTTTCATCAAATGATTTCTCCAACCGTATGATGATCTCCTGATATTCAGATCTTCTGTTTTTCAATGCTGCTTCTTTTAGCTTCCAGATTAAATCTTCTGGTAGACGTACATTTTTTTGCTTAAGGATCTCTTTTTTCATTAATTACCTCGCTTACCATATTTACTTTACTGAGTATCCTATGGCAGCACCAAGGTAGCCAATGGATACTATAGACATAGTAGTAGCCATTAACTACCATGTCAATAATATTTTTTTCATTGGATTTTACTTATGAGCCGTGACCCTCAAATAAACATTCGTCTACCACAAGACCTAAAAGATGACGTGCAGAACATGGCTTCAGACAATAAGCGCTCTGTAAATGCTGAGATTGTTGCTGTTTTGTTAGATGCAGTCAGGAAGCATGAATCAGTTAAAAATGGTCAAACTATAGACAACGAAACGCTTAACCCTGAAAAATCTCAGAATATTATAAGCATGCTGGAAATAAACGAAGAGCTTAAAAATGAGCAAATACGGCTAATGACTACTCAGAGAGAACTCCTTAGTCTAAATGAAAAACTCATACGTCAACTGGCAGAACTAATACGAATTTCTCCAAAAAAAGCCCCTTGAGGGGCTATTTGCAATTAATTTCTATCTTGATATCTATTTAATATTCGACATTCATTTTCTCGAAGTCCGAATGCACTTCCCATACCTATTTTACAACTATCTTGTAATGATCTAACAGCTAACCTTGCATAGTCATATCCATTTTCTGACCAATTATCACTCCTTGCTCTTAGTACACTTACATTTTCCGGTTTTGATGTAAAAGCATCCGATAACGCTTGCCCAGATGCCACGTCTTTCACCGCTTGTTTAATGTATATGCTACTGGATAGTTCTGGGTTATCCGCAAAAAAATCATCAAAGGTTCTACTCTTTTTTTCTTTCTGGATTTCTATTGGTTTCGCATTGCTTAATTTTATGGGTGATATATCCATTACTGAACATAACACTGGTGTCTTGTGATGTGCGGTATGTGAGTGATACAAACCACATGTAACAATGGCGTTCTGCCCTTTAAATTCCTCAAATATATTCCATTGGGCATCGTCAGACATAACAAGTTGCATAACTGCGACACCAAACTCCGGTGTATTGTCACCCCCGATCTCGTCCCCTTCTTGCGGAAATACCGAAATAAGGTCATTTAATCTTAATGATGGAAATCCTGCCGATTCTTTAGTTAAAGTGCCTTCAATTTTTACCGGAATACCATATAGATACCTATTTTCATCGCCTGTCGATTTATTTGCAGCATTAGCAGTGAGTGTAAAAAACAAAAACAGTAAGGCAATTATTTTTGTTAACATTACTTATCTCCTTTAGTTAGTTATTAAGATAATAACTATACTGAAACAAAGTATAGCCTGTTGTTTTTACCTAACTCCTCCTTGTTTGCCTCACTTTTTGGATCGTTACAATAAAAAACTAATGAACCTTTAAACCCTAAATAGCTATGCTGCTCTAAAATGTCCACACCAAAAACTAAGGGGATGCCTGTTACAATTGGCCTACTATTTGAGTGCATAATATCTAAAACCCAGCCTGCCCAATCACACCATTGCAATTGCATCCGGTAATTAATGCCACCTAACTGAATATCAAATTGTTGGTTTTCTGCTTGTAATGGGATTTCAATAATATTCATCCTAGAATCTCCAAAATCCCATTCACGAATCGGTTTAGTAAGGTATCGTTGTTTTTAGGTGTAACGGGTGTTTTAGTTCCTTTATCAACAGCAGAACCAGTATCCAATGGGTATTTCATCCGTTCAGGAGGTGCCGTTACCCCCTTCACTGTCTGAGTTTCCACAATAATCACTTCACGCAAAGTTAAAACGACCATCAACACATTTTCAGAAGTCTTATCCGTCGTAACTTCAATGGCACGGATCAGCATATTCTTATACTGACGTTTGCCCGTGGTGACGTCGAACGGTTGTTTAGAGGATTTCAGTTCAAGCAATTGCTGGTAAACCTCTTTGGGGCTTTTTCCCAGCATTGTGCCAGTGAAAAAATCAAACATTGAAACACCGTCAATCAGTGAACCGCCACCCGCAAAGCCAATTTCCATTGTCACTTCTGACGGCTTATCGTAAGCGTGATCGCTGATAGCAGCACCCAGCTGTACGGGGTGTTCGGTGATTTCCGTTGCGTCTTGGTGTTTTTCCGATATCACTACACTCGGCACTATCATCTCTATTTTTCTCGTATTCTGAGAAAATAATATTGATAAAATGTCCATTAGCTCACCTTAGTTTGCAGACTTCTCACCAAAATTGCATTGTTACGCTGCACGGCTTCACCTGTCAGCGCCGCCGCTTCATGTGGAGACTCTACCCCGGTTACATTGATCGTGAGGTTTTGTTCTATCATGGTTTGGCTATTTGCTCCGCTAGACGCTGCCCGTAATAGTTCTGGGGTGTACGGTGTTGATTGACGCATCATGTTATTGATATTCGTCTGAGCATTTTCAAACATCTTTGGATCAAAGTTAAAGCTACTGTTTTTAGCCAATGCCTTTGTAGAAGCCGGAACACCGCTGATAGCTGCCATGACCAACTGTTTATCATAAGGAAAGGCTTTACTTTCAACCATGCTCATTGCACGCATCAAAGCATACATGATGTTGTTGTTATTTAAATCTAAGCGATCGCTTCTACCTACACCCATCATTTTCGATACTCGTTGGATGTAAGCCTCAGTGTTATTTTTATCCTTACCACCAGCCGGAGCCCATGTAGATATGATATCCTCAACTGTTTGCAGTAACTTCCCAGTGGTCTTCCCGTTGAAATATCGTCGTAATTGCCATGCAGTTTTAGCTAACCCCTCATATGCGGTATTAAATTTAGCAAATCGGGGGGTTGAGTGGTTTTCAAGTACTGCGCCTTTCTGACCGGCGTAGTCTATGTTTAAGGGATTATTGTTACGAACTCCTCGTGCTTGCTTCTCGTTAACTTCAGCAACTGGATTTCCTAATGCCTTCGACTTAGCTGGTATGTATGGGTCTAACCCTAAGAGTCCATTTAGCCAATTATTTGCATCGATATACCAGTCGGGCAAACTATTTAAAAATGTTTCACGGTGGCCTTCCGCTGCCGCACTAACCCCCGGCATGGCATCTTTCTTATTCTTTTCGTTACCGTTCCATGCTTGTTTGAGTTCATCCCAAGCTAAGCTAAAGTTTCCATCGTTGAGATGGTTTAAGGCAGCGACAAGATGTGAGAGCATTTCGCTGAACTCACCAAGATGCTTGGTCAAATCTTCAAACTCGAATTTCAGCGACCATGTTTTGGGGTCAATTCCCAATAATTCCGATATTTCCTTTCCAAGCTCTTTGAACCCCGTTGTCAGTTCAGTAATTTCCGTTTTTATTTTTTTAATCGTTCCTTCCCATTTACCCCAATCGATAAAGCTATTTTTACCTTCTTTCCAACCTTGGTAATCGTCATAGAGCAAGAAGAGTGCTGCCAATAAAGCAGTAATGATGCCAATAGGTGATTTTATAAATTTTGAATTTAACGCAATCCATGCCCCAGCAACGAGGCCGAACATTTTAATTAAATTCTGGCTTTCATCATCTAAGCGTTTCCACCAACCAATCAAATCCTGAATGCCTTTAGCCCCACGAAAAACCAATTGACCGAGTATTTCGGACATTGCAAGAATTGCATCTACCACCGACATAATGACCTTTTCAATCGTCGGCCAGTTATCAAGGATAAGTTTTGTGAACTTCTCGACACTGGGTGTCAGTATTCGGGCAAGTTCACCGCCGATTTTCTCTTTTACTGAACCCGCCACCAGCTTAAGCTGAGTCATTTGGGTCATAAACGCATTGGCGTGCTTGGCTGCTGTTGTCGGGTTATAACCGAGTGTTTTGGCTATCCGATGGTAATCTGAGGCATAACCACCAATACCTCGGCGCATTGCCATCAGTGTATTTTCATCAATACCGAGGATACTGGCATACTGATTTGCTCGGTATTGTGGCAGTGCTGACAACCGTTCGCCCACCAGCGCAACGAGTGAAGCCGTATCTCTGAGCTTGCCGTTGGCATCACGGGTCTGAATGCCCATGTTACGCAGAAAGCCTTCACCTCCGGGGGTATTGCGTAAGAACTTTGCCACACCTTCCAGTGAGGAATTCAGCCCTTCAACCGTGCCGCCCGCCTGACTCACCGCATAGCCCAATGATTTGATCTGCTCGGCTGTACCACCTGTGCGTTGTGCCTGCCAGTAGAGCCTGTCCAATCCGCTGGCTGCCTGTACCGTAAAACCGACAACGGCCAGTGCTGCACCTTCTACCACAGCACCCAGTTTCAGCACATTGGCAGTGACACCCGATACCACTGCACTAAATTTTTTCTCGTCACTTTCCTTAATATCAAACCCCAGCGAGATTAGAAAATCGCGGATAGTTTCTGCGTTAGTGTTGCTCATCGTGCCACCGTTTGATTAATGCTTCGTTCTCAGCTTTGACGTCCAGTGCGTCATTCATCAGGGCGATACCGGCCAGATCGATAACGCCATTCTCTAATGACTCATACTTACACATACCTTCAAGAACGGGGCGCATCAGGTAATCGCGCCCATTAGGAAGCGTTTCTAGGGTTAGACTGGGTTGAGTGGGTCTGGCTCGTCGCTCTCTGGCAGTGCGGGAAAAAAATTACCTAATGCTCCCTTAACCACATGGCCGACAATTTTTAATAAATCCAGCCCATTGATGTCGTCGAACATCAGTTGCTGGTTAATGTAAATATTGCTCCAGACACCACCTGATTCACGGCTGACAACCGACAAACAGATATCGTTAATCTCGTAGCGATTTTCTTTCCCCAGTGAACGGATGGCGTCCGCCAGTGGCACAAGGAAATCTACTATAGCCTCTTGCATAAAAGCCGGCTTACCATCTTCACCAACGACATTGATTTTTAAGCTATCCCAAATAGGTTTCAAAGCGGGAATAACGGGCACTAATGCAACCGCTAAATCCTGTTGCTGAAATGCGTTCAGCTTACCCGCACGATATTTTTTACCCTCAATTTCAAATTCCATATTATCCCCTGTCAGAATGTGCCTAATACTGTGTCGATTTTGCCGCAGTCGAATACCCATGCGACGGTATTGCCGACTTTAGCGTTGGAAAGATCCGGTATTTTGTTGAACGCGACTGAGCGCGCTGCCGTAGCATCACCCGATACACGGTTACGGATCAGAATGACGTTGTTTCCCCAAGTTGATGAAGAAAACTGTTGTGCGTTGTACATCAGCATCAACTTGGCATTGGCGGGTGAGGTTTTAAGCAATGTCACGGTAATTGTGCCGCCCTTGCCTGCGCTCAATGAGTGCATAACTTCACCATCGGCTCCAATGGTCATGGTATTTTTGGATTCCACCATCGCAATGGTTATGCCCTCTTCCGAGGTCGCTGCGCCATTAGCCAAATCGACATGCCCACCGACACCCGTTATCGTACCGGATACGTCCATAAACGAATATGTAGCCATGTGATTACCTGTTTACGTTAATAATGACATCGGCGAAATGCACGGCACCCGCGAGTTTGATAGCACATTGGATAACCGGTGCTTTACGTTTCTCACGTTCAGCCTGTACCTGCTCGGCGATAGGTTGTGCGTAGGTGTAGTAACCTTTAGTGAGCATATCGCCCCGATTCAAGGCCCCGAATGCATCACCACCCCAAACACCCGGTGCTATCAGCCCATTAGTGACACCTTGAGCCAGTGATTGCTCAACGTTTGCCAGCAACTGAGTAACCCCTTCATCGGTCTGGGGGATCTTGGTTGTCGAGGTGTACATCAGGTTATAAAGATTGGTCTGGACATAATTCTGTAACCAATCCAGCCCGTGGCGCTCGTCAATGAATGTACCGTTTGCCATTACACCTTCTTGAATAATGGCCGTGTCGTTGTTGTAGTGAACAAAGACGTTACCGGACTTTGCTTTCAACGCGTTCGCCTGTGTTGCTGTCAGGAATTCCGCGCTGATTGAAGGTTCTTGTTTGAATTTCAGGGTGATAGTGGTGTTATTGCCCTGAAAATTCACCGTGAACATGCGGCCAAATAACGAAGCCACGGCATAAGGTTGTGCGGCATATTGCCAGAGTGTACGGCCGATAAATGCGCCTTTAAGTTGTGAGCCAATATCTGTGACAACATCAGGATCCAATACATCCGTTTTGATGACCGTGTGCCCATAAATACGGGAAACAGAAGCTGACTCGATATACCGTGAGACACTCAATACATCACGGTCAGACAGCGTATTATCTGCGATAACCAAGCCATACCATGCGCCTGATATTTCCCCCAGAGTCGCCACCGCCTCGGCAATGGTTTCAGGTTGTGTTGGGTCTATCACCGTTGCACCGGATACCTCATCCAATTTCAGCGTATCACCGATGTAAGTGCCATTGTCAGTACGGGTGATATAGCCTAATTTCCCCGATGCTTGCAGTGAGACGGTGAAGCGGGAAGAAATGCTATCCCAGAGCACAGAGACGTTTTTCAGCTTTTCAGCCACTCGCTCGGCAACACCGTTCAGGTTCGTTTCTTTGCTGAAATCGATACCCGTGATCGTGGCCTCTTTACCGTCGATAACCGATTTAAAAGAGCCGTCAGTAATGGCTGTAAAGCGGTTTATTGCCTGTTCAGACCTAGACAGCACCGCTCCACGCAGAGAGGCTGATACCTGCTCTTTTGCCCAGCGTCCGATATACAGATCAATAGGCTGAGGGGATTGTGAATAGTAGAGCGCAGCAGCCTGATATTCGGGGGTATCCATGCCGAAATCGGCACCTACACCTTCAATATCCGTGTAGTAACGCAGCCGTTCGTGTGTGTTGATAACATTACTGGCACCCACTATCAGCAACGAACCAAAGTTTCTGGACGCAGCCGCGCGCGGTGCCATGTTAACCTTGACGTTAACAATGCTCGTAATAGGTAAGCCCTGCATAGGGTTTAATCTCCAAAAAATTTAACCGGTGCGCTCGTCAGTGATTTAATGCTGTACCGACGAATCACTTTGCGCCGCAGTGTGACTGTGATGTCATAGCGGCGTACCCACTGGTTATTAATGAGTTCAGGAAAAGACGTGATCCGAGAATGTTTGACGACTGACAACCCAAGCTGGTTAAGTTCAGCGTTGTTCTGACTGGTGCCGAGACCATCACGAAAACGGCTGGCATACCCTTGGCTGCGAGGGCCATAAAACGAGGCCGAACACTCAAAATCTTCATGCCGCCAGAGTTCGCCGTGTTCATCCGTCTGGTTGGCAAACGCGGGGTGATCATCCGCAGGGATTTCCGTTACGCCAAAGCCACACCAGTCAGTATCGGCCGGAGGCTGCGCAGCCGGAACAGATGTCCAGCGTGGGCGTATCATTCCGTTGGGTAATCCTGATATCCCCCTCAGCCATTGGCTGAGTAACCGCTCCAACGCCTCATCGTAGACAGGTTCACTATCCGGTATCAGCCAACAGGCCTGTTCTGAGGTGTTCATGGTGAACCGCCATCAAATGGCATCAGTTCACAATGTGCCTGTACAAAGCCGGCTCCATAAGCGGTGTAGGGATCAACCGATTTCACCAAATATTCACGGTTCTGGTAAGTCACAATATCCCCGATTCTGCCAGTTTCTCCCGCCGTCAATCGCTCCGTGGTGACAATCAGAATATTGCCTGTCACTGTCTGGCCTGACATCCGTATCTGGGCCTCAACCGATCGGTCTACCGTGACCACACCTGAAAAATGGAAGACAGTTTCCCGTGTACTGGGGAAACCATCGGCATCAATCACAGACTGGCGGCGTTTGTAGGTCAAGGAGGGGTCGCAAAAATCAGGATCAAAAAGAACCTCTGTTACATCTAAAAAGGGCATCATTCCCCCTTATTTCGTACAACATAGGTAATGGAACGACGGTAAGCACCGGTATCAATAAGCGGTCGGGCATTAGCGTTATTTGGTGTAATTCCTGCATTTCTGTTTTCCATTTCAGCTTTCGCGCCTTTACGCCCCCGTCTGGCACGCGCCGCAACGGTGGGATCGGCGAGCGGTTCAAAATCGTGTGTGGTCATGAAGTTTTTCACACCATTCACGGCGATTATTCCCGCTTTGTTCAGCGCTTTTTCAGCCTTGTCCTGCTTACCGTCCAGCACTGCGTTTGCCGCGATTTTCAATTGCTCCGTGGTTCGTTCTTCCACGGCGCGAATACCAGGGCGAAGATGGGGGCGTGCCGGAATGTTCTGTGCAGGTGAGCCAAACTCATTGATATAACCGATACCGGCATTGCCGAACGGCACATCATCGCGACTACTGTTCTCGGCAGGAACCCCCACCAAAACATCCCGATTACCCAAGGTTTTCAGTGCCTTTAATATGGCATTGGCCTTATCCACTTTGATAGTAAGTCCACTTTTCATAACTGAATACCTCCCGCGCCGAACAGCATCAACAGTTCGTAAAATTCGGAGCCGTAGCGGGTGTTGTTCCAAAATCCCGCATTCGGATTAAGCGTCGCGCCGGTGTCATAGCTGACACTGACCTTATCTACCGATTTGGATGACACAACACCGCTATTAGTGCCCCCAGCACCGCCTATTGCCATTGACCGACTATCCACTGCCCATAGCGCCATGTAGTGGGCAACCATAAGCTCCACCAGATAAACAAACATGTCCCCCAGCCGGTTTTCGTCCAACTGCTTATCAGCCAGATTTAACCGGAACTGTATTTGAGCATCGGGGAATTTTTGATTATCAGAGAACTGAGGAAAGTCGGTGCGGAACTGGGCGACGGTAGGGAGTTGCCTATTTCTTGTTGCCCCCATTTTTACCCCCGTTGGCAGGCGGATTTTCCCCTGTTTGATGATCGCTCTGTACCAGCAATTCTCCAATTTGGGTGTCGCGCTCTTCCAGTTGCTGTTTCAATTCGGCAATCTGCTTATCGCGCTCTGCCAATTGCCCAGTCAGTCCAGCTATGGATGTGCGAAGTTCAGTCAGTTCGGCGTCATAATCTGCCGATGTCGTTTCCTTCACGGCATCAAGGGCTTCCGCATGAGCCTGTACGAACCAATGTTGTGCAATAGCTTCACTGACATCATGAACACCGATATCAAAAACTTCGGATTCACCGTTATCATGGGTAAATCGAAATGCTGCATGTACCCTGATCTTCATTTAGATACCGTCCATATAGTTCAGTGTTTCACGGTAGACCAGTTCAACCGCACCCAACTTGCCGTAGTAAGTCACCATCTGATACAGACTGCGATACTGGATCGGGATGCTTTGCAACGGCACCAGTGGGAAACGAACGAATTTTTTATCATTGGTGTAGGCAATGGCTCTATCTTTGCCTGCTACACCCACCCCTTTCGCCCACTTCACCGCACGGATATCCAACGGAATGCCATTCTGGTGATAAGCAATGGTGTTGTTTTTCAGATACGTTAACAACGACTGATTACCCGCCGAAGAAACAATAATGGACGACAACAAAGCGAACTGTTCAGGCGGGATCAACAGGTCAGTCGGCACCATCGTGTAGCCGGAGTGTGCCCACGCATCGCTCAGTATCTGGTTAATACTTTCGCGGATTTCATCCGGTGTAGACTGCGCCCACGGTTTACGGGCATTGCTGAAGTTAACCTTTTTTTGGTTCAGAAGACCTTGTAAGCCCAGCCCCTCATCCCCCATGTAAACCTGCTCGTCGGTGTCCATGTTCCATTTCAGCATCATGCCGTCATGTTTTTGGGAATCGATTGGACGTCCAACCTGTTGCGCCGCAGCCAGTTCGACTACTGTCCAACCGAGTTCCATCCCCCATAACGTCAATGGATGGCCGTCACGTTCAATGTTCACGCTGACCCCGGCCAATGCCGTTGCATTTCCACTGATCCAGTTTTTACCGTTCGGATTAGCGGAGCCAGCAGCGGCAAATTGTGTATTCGTCCAGGTTGCCATCTCATCGGCAATGGTCACATCTTCACGAAACTGGATATCACGGCTGTAAGTGTATTGCGCCAAAGGTAGATTGAGAGTCAGGTCTAAGCGCTCCAGTTCCCCAATCAGAAACGTACCGCTGTTATCTATGGTGCGTTGATCAAAAGTAAGCATGTTTTTCCCTTAAATCTTGTAAGAAATTTCAACGTTGCCATCGGCATCACCTGCGCCCGTAAACTGAGCCAGTGGAAGCAGTACCGTTTCACCCGGTATTTCTGTATTCAAGAAACTCCCTAATGGGCTTTCCTTGGTGGCTTTGCCTGTCCGCACATAAACGGGTGCCCCTTTTTTGATGCTGGATGCGTCGCCATCCAATTTCACGGTCATGTACCCGCGTTTCAGGTTATCGCCCGTGTAATTGTTGTTTATGCCGATAATGTAAGCCTTGTCCGGCATACTGGTTGTGGGATAGGGACGAACATAAATCCCCTGGATCTTGTCTGCCGTATCACCTTCTGCCAGCGGTACGAAATAGTCGCCTTCGTATTTACCCACCAGCCCATAAGCCGGAAACAGATTCGCCGATTTCAGTACAACGGGTTCGACGGTCATATCCTGTAGGCGTGAGATAGCCCCGGCAATGCCCAGCGGCATCCGCTTTAAATACACTGTCATGATGTTATTTACTCCTGTTTGCCCAGAATTCGGCGTTGGCTTTGTTCAGATCGGCAATGTGATTGCCAGAAGGTTTATTGCGGGATGAATCGCCCGTTGCTTGGGTATTACGACCTTTCGCCAGTTCAGCCACGGCATTAAAAGCCATATCAACCACACGCTTAGGCAATTTTTTAATTTCAGCATCGCCTACGATATTTCGTACCATCGCCTGATCTGCGCTGACCAAAACCTGACGTTTAAACGTGGTCAATTTAGACGGTGTAGACAAGTCAATACCCGGTACAATCAATTCCGCTTTATACGCGGAGTCACCGGTGATGTTTTCTTCCTTCTCATCCTTTTCGTCATCATCCCCTGTTTTTTCCGGGTCTTTGGGGTCTTTGGGGTCTTTGGGGTCTGTGCCGTTATCGCCCGTGCCCGATTTCCCTTCCAACGCATCCAATCGGGCGAGTATCGCATTGGCCCATTCCGGGATTTGTTCATCACCTGTTTTCATCTCCGGATCTTCTTTCGGGAGGGGTTGTTGAGGGCTGATATTGATGTTAATCGCTTTAGGCAATTCCCCCGTGCCTTCATCACCGGTCAGGGATTCAGGTGCATTGTTTAGCACTTCTTCCATCGCGGCGGAGTCTTTGGTTTTCACCGCTCGTTTCAGGCGGCTAAACCATTTTTGTGCTGTATTAGACATACTATCTCCAATTGAACAACGTGAACCGGCGCGGGCATCTTGAACCAGCGCCACATGATTACCTGTAATTTGATATTGTTCGGCTTTACCTTCGGCTGTTTGTCGATATTCGGCATCATATCCACAGGACACTTCATCAAAACCCGTATCAATGGCTTCTATTGCTTCCGTATCCTTGATAATCAAATCCGCCAACATCAGATCGGATTGTTCCCCCTCACCACGACGAACATTTTGAACATGCCCATGCGCCAAATCCCGCCAGTTATCCGGGTCAACAAACATCACATTGCCCCGAGCATCTTCGGGATGTTTTATCGTGATCGTCATTCCCTCGAATGAAGCTAGTGTGGCTTCACTAAAGACTTCTTCGGGCGAACGTTCTACAACAATTTCCCCATCGTCATCCGGCTCAAGGGTTGGCAACTCAAAATCGGCATAAAGTTGTGTGCCTGTTCGGGCAATGGGGACGTCTTTACACAATAGGGAGCCGTCGGCCAATTGGTAACGCGTGTTACCCAGCCGTGTAGTAAAGAAATATTTCATAATTAATTATTCCGGTATGACAACTTCGCAGTAGCAACGACAATTAGGCAGTGTGCCCGCATGGCCGGTTAAACCGTCTAGGGTGGGCGGCTTGGCCCATTCAACAAATTGCCCTTCCATATGTTGATGGGAGTCCCTCACATCACCGTCATGCGCGGTACGCCAGATGTAGCCGGTAGAACCCACTGATAGTGCCCGTGCCTGTGTCAGCGCCACTTCTGCCCTGCCCACTTCGGTTCGGGCAATCCGTTTTGCTCGTGACAATGCCACCTCACCGGTTCGGGCAATTTCTTGCGCGAACTGCTCATGACGTCCGCCAGTGACAACGGCTTCTATCGCTTTGTTATGGATGTCATAAACCCTGTCAGCGGCTTCCAAGGGCAGTGACTTGATGTATTTGACCTGCTCTTCAATGATGGAACGCATCACCTGACCGACAGGGGCGTTATCCACCAGATGACGCAATTCCTGGCTGATTTGCTGGCTACGTGTCCGCCACTGTTTTTCGTTGTGGCGATTGATATCAAGGGCAAACCGCTGTGCTACCCGCTGCGCCCACGGCGTAATCAGTTCACTGTAGCTATCCAGTGCGTCCATGATTTCCGTGACAGAATCATTTGAACCATCGTAAGAACCGCTGACGATCTCGCCTACCGCCTGCGCTATCGCCCGTAGACTCGTTCGATACTGGTTTTCCGGTTGACGTGATCGGCTCAACGTTTTCGATGCCGAGTCTCGGCGGCTTTTCGGTTTCCGCATTATTAATATCCTCGTCCGCTATTGAACCCCCGATACCCGTGACATCCGCCATTTCACGCAGGTCATTCATAGCAGCCTTAAGGTTCATCATGCCGCCATCCAGTGCCCCATTAAGCGCATTGACGGTATTCACGGCAATGGTGGAACGGTCGAGATCTGACATTTGCCATAGTGGGTTAAACTCGAAAGTAAAATCGTCTGGTAATGGTTGTTCGAACTCAGAGCGGTGCATCACGTCCAATAATCGCCGGATAGGTTGGCGCAATCGGCGCTCTTGTTGGGTGCCGATGTTGTCGTAATAGTTAGCCAGATCAGCATCTCCTGTCGAAAAACCTTGCGGTGACTGGCCAAATAACCGTACCAACGGGATACCCACTGCCCCGGATATCTGTTCGGCAAACTGAGCCAGGACATTATCCAGACCGCTGAACGAATATTGATGGGTTTCGAAAACATCAGTTTTATCCATCAGCGTCATGCCTTCGTTGCTCTGGAACTGCCGGATCATGTCCATGTGTTTGAGTAACGCATCCAACCTCGCCCCGCCCATCGCAATGATTTCGCGCAACTTGTCAATGCTGTAAGTCCGAAGATGGGCTTTATAAACCAACTGCGCTGCGCCGGTTGTTGCACTGTCGAACGCCGTGAGGCGATCATAAATGCGTTCAACCACTGACATGCCCCACTCATTTTCAGTCTGGGCTTGCTGGTATGGCAATGTCACCCCATCAAAACGTATCAGGCGACTGTGATGAATTTTCCATGCTGGAATGCCTCGGCCCGTATTGGTAACGTGGTAGAATTCAGGCTTGCCCAAGTCTTTACCAATATCCTTAATACGGCGGTTTAAATCGGGTTCGACCTGCCAGCGGTCAAGTGATAGCAGCCCTTTAAACCGGCCTTTACCGATGGTTTCCAGCCTCAGTGGTGTAAACGGGGCTTGCCCTTCAATCAGAATAAGCCCCACCGCCCCGCCGTAGAGCCTTGACCATTTAATGATATTGTTTAGGTTTTCCCATAATTCCAGCTCATCAAACTGCGATTCCAAAATGCCCCTTGCCTTCGGGTCTATCTCCGAGGTGATACGAAAGCCCTTGCGGGTCATATCGTCGGCTACCGAATCCACCGCCGCGCCGACTATCCATGACGAACGGTAGGCATATTCAATCAATGTGCGATTGCGGCTTGTCCAGTTAGGGCGATACGTTGATGCTGAATGTTGGTTAGGCGTGTTCATCCCGACACGCGCCATCATGTTCTCGTAGCTGTCCGCTGTGGGTTGTATTTTGCGATTTTTCGCCATTAACCACCTCGTCCTAATAATTCCCAGATTTCCATAGAGGTATCCATTGGGGCGTAGTTGATCATCACTGAGTCCGCCAAGTTCGGGGATTTAGTCCCGTCCGGTTTTTTATCCACGATAATTTTCCCGACACTATTCACGGAATAGGTGGGTTGTGATAATTCAATCAGCAATTTGTCTTTCAAAGGCATGTCGCCAGAAATAGATATCAGTTCATCGGGGTCGTAAAAATGCTCCTCAGTGACGGCTCGATACGTTTTCTGGAATCGGGTACGCAGCGACCACCACGCCTGTGCTTTGGCATTAGCGAAAAAATCTTGATTCAATCGCGCTGTACTAAAAGCATCCCCCGGTACGGCTTCCCCTTCCGGATCAAATACCGCGCCACTGCCCCGGAAGGGTGTGGCGGTAATGAGTGGAATTCGCAACGCTTTGCGTTGGTCATTGATAATTCGGGCATCACCTCGGACACCAGCCCCCAGACCATCACTATCGAACCGGAAGGCGCTTAAATTGTGCAGGCCACACCAGCCGAAGACCTTTTCAACAGAGCCGAAAATATCAGAGCCTTTACCTGACCATTCTTCGATACCGTCCAACAAGAAGCCATGTCGCCATGAAAAAGCGTTTTTATCCTTGCCTTCATCAGCAACATCCAGTGCACCCATACGAATACCAGTTGGCTGAATACCCAACGTGATATGGGCATCCACGGCCGCTTGTACCCATTCAGACGGGATCAGAATGCCTTCCACCGAGGCTTGATAGTTAATATCAACTTCCTGAGCCAAAGTGACTGGATCCAGTTTTTCTACCTGTTTGGCGTACCACGCATCATCTTTGCGTGGGTCATCCCGCCAATGGAACGTAAATACAGAAATACGCCCGCTGTGCCGCCGTTGGGCGAACGAATTCGCCATGCCGTTCGGTGTCGACACATCCTGCCGACAGTTGGTTGTGGCAGACAGTGAGGCATCCACCAGCTCAGGACGCTCAAGAAATGCCGATTCATCCACGAAGTAAAAAGAGGCACGGTCACCACGCCCGATCCCATCGCCTGCCTCTCCGGTCATGACCGATTCTGTATCCGGAAATAAGATGCGCATATGAGGCGCATGTTTACGCACATCCCATGTCCCCCGAAACTCGGCGGGCAATAGATTGATAAAGTTTCGTGCCTTATCAAACAGCGACTTAGGCGAGCCGAGTTTATCGACATACTCTTCCTTGCGAGAGCCGAAACCTGCTGCGACACCGCGATTAAACAGGCAAATCGAGGTGGCAGTGGCTATGGTCAGCCAGCTAATGCCCATATCACGGGTTTTTTCGGTTATGCCCGGTTCTTGTAGACGCCAGCACTCCATGAACCACGCGATCCACTCTTCCTGGCGCGGGAACAAGATAAAGGGAATACGGGCGGGTAATCCCCGCTCGACATTACGCGGGTCAACGGTCATGCCCCAGTCAATGATAAATTGCCCCGGATTATCTTTGTAAAATGCCCGCATCGGGGGTAATAACTCAGGATTTTGGCGAATACGCTGTAACCGCTCCATTCGCCATTCAAACACCGCGTTATAATCCGGGGTGCGAAAATCAAACGGAAACGGTATCGGCATAATTACCTCATCATTTTCTTGTAAGCGTCCGCCGCCTGTTCAGCCGTCACGTTGGCGACCTCGATAGGGCCACCCTCTGCACCGGAGTGTTCGGCTTTCACATTCTCGCGGAAGGCTTGTACTGAAACATGCTTACCCAACAATTCGAGGTTCTTGACCTTATCCGGCCATTTGATCTTTTTGAGAATGCCGACCATATCGCGCTCATCGCCTCGACCTTCGAACATTTCAGTCAGATTGAAGCCGCTTAAGTACCGCCGCCAGGATTCCGGCCACTGAGACAACGGCTTGATGCTCAGGTCTTCCTTCAAAATATCCGCCACATCCATCTGATCGATTTCAACAAGGCGCATCAGGACATAGTTTGCATCAATCCCCAGTTGCCGGTTGCGCTCTGCTTTCAGTTCATCGATCAGCGCAACAACATAGGGTTTTTGCATTAACTGGTAGCCCAGTTCACTGGCGCGCCGGGGGCTATACCCCGCCCTGATCGCCGCCTGCGTTGCATTCAAATCGACCAGATATTCACGGCAAAACATTTTCTGTTTTGTCGTCATTTTTATTGCTCTGGTCATGTTTTGGGTTCCTTAAAAAGAAAAAGCCACCACGAATGTGATGGCAGGGGTTATTGCTTTAACCACTCAAGGGAATGGGTAAAGAAATATTGTATTTAGTTTCAGAGAGTAACTAATAGTTAAGGTTTATTCGCTTGTTTTGTGGTGGAGATGGGGGTATGGGTTTTTATTATATTTTCAAACTTAAGGGAAAATATTTATGGTTAGATGCGAAATTTGTGGTGCCCATTGTAGCCCGGTTGAATTGGCAAAGCATAGATTAAGCCATGTAAATATAAGAAGTTATTCCTGTGACTTTTGCCCACAAAAATTTAATAAACTAGACGATATGATTCGTCATATAAATGCATCACATTATAATAATCCAAAAATGCAACAACAGCGGCTAGAACTACAGCAGCTAGAACAACGAGTACAACAAAAGCGAGAACAACAAGAACAAGAACGAGCACGAGAACAACACCGAGAACAACGAGAACAACGAGAACAAGAACAAGAACAAGAACAAGAACGAGCACGAGAACAAGAACGAGCACGAGCACGAGAACGAGCACGAGCACGAGCACGATACCGAGAATACGCACGAGAACGAGACCAATTCAGATAACAAGCGCGAGAACGAGGAGTTCTATCTCAGTATAGGCCACCTAACTTGCCGGTATCCCAATTTGGCGGAGTGAGCTATCCGACAACAACCTCACAACAAGGGTCGCATCATCCCTCTACGATGGCGCCACCAAATACTTTTGGCCAACCACTAGGGTATAATCAAACTGCCCAATTTGGTCTTTATCCTATGCAGAATAATCCATTTCCATCATCAAGAAGTCTTCAGCCCAGTACTTCTGGCTTACAACGGAATTCACCGACTCAAGCCAGTGAGCCACAACGGCCTGCTACTCCTGCATATGATCCTTATGCACGACCGCCAGGTGCTCCACGGCCCCCGGAGCGCACACCTTCGCCAATACGCAACGCTCTCAATAATTTCAGTAATCTGAATAGTGGTTTGGAGGATATCGATTCTTTTCTACAAGAACAGAGAGGATCGCCCAACCCACACCGTTAAAACACTTTATTTCACCATTGCCCTGAGTTTTAGGAGTTACTGACACTCCTACACCCCAGACTCATTTGCTCTGGGGTGATGATCAGAATGTGGTGGGTTGCGCTACTGCACGAACCCAGCACATAATTCCCTTTTGCAAATCTGTTCGGCCTTCATTCAGCCAACGCATGTCTATTTGATGATTGCCGGTTTGTACATTAGTGATGACTAGGTAATCATAAAGCTGACCTAATTCCTCACCTAGCGCTTTAACCTTGTTCATGCAATCAATTTCATCTTGGCTTAATTCACGGTAGCCTGTGATTTTACGGTGTTGATTTTCCATTGTTACCTCTGCATTCAGTGTTGATGTAATCCTGCAAATATCTTAGTTTTGCCCGGTCGTTGATGATGCCTTCTCGGATATCGAGAACAGCTGATCCAGCTTCTCCAGTGAGTTCGACGGTGGTTGGAGTGCCCACGCTGCCGGAGGAAGAGGCTTCACGCACAGGGCAATTGGCTTTGATGCGCAGCTTGCGACGACCAGCGGCAACATCAGCCCGAAGAGTGTCGATTTCAGTCTTGGCATGGGTTAGCTCCTGTGTGTGCTTGATGTCCAGTTCGTGCAGCATTTCAATGTGCGTATTCTGGTAGTTAATGGTGTCGGTCAGTTGCACGATTTCGGTTATCTTGTCTTCGTGAATTTCAAGTTGTCTGTTGTACTTCACGTAATAGTGGTAGGTTGAAAATGCAGTAACCGATAAAGCGATAATCAGAGCCACTATCAGATTTTTCATAGCAACAATGCCCCTACGAACAGAAACCAGCCCCAACCATCGCGACTCCCAATAGCCAGAACGAACGCACATAAGAACATCATTGCCGCCAGTGAATGCCTAGTCATCTAACCCCCAACATGTCAGTTCCGACTCCTGAGCGCGTCGCTCAACCTGACCGTAACAGCCGTTCGCTTGGCCTTGGGTCTGCCGACAATCTTTGCCACCATCAAATATCCAGCGTTTGATTTCAGCACAAGCCCCTTTCTTGTCTCCGGCGTTGAGCTTCCGGTAGAACGTGGAAGAGAAGCATTTACCGGGACCAATGTTGTACGGGCAAAAACTGGCTATACCGGCTATCTGAGGTTCAGTTAGCGGTACTTTGATATTGCTTCGTACCCAAGCAATGGCTTGCTCGGCTTCTTTGGCATTGAGGGCTTGACATTGGCTCGGCGTTAGTCTCATCCCCTGACGAACGGGAACGCCGTCTATCCGAGTGACACCCCGGCAGATAGTCCAGATACCACCCGCATCACGATAGGCTAACAGCCGATTACCTTCCTTTTCGTCCAAGAACTGTGAAAGGATGGCCGTAGCCCCCGCACCGGACAGCACCAAACCAATGACAGCCGCCGTTAATTTAGTCTTGGTCTTTGTCATTGCGGTTAAATTCCCGATGTTTGTAATACCAGTTCACGGCGAATGTGCCTACCGTGCAAAGAATGCCAGTAACAATTGCCCAGTCATTCAGTGACAGCGCGCCAAGCATCGCTGTAAATGCACCCCATCCATATGCAGTGGGGCTAGTATATTTATCCATACGCATATACACCCCACTGACGGAGTGACCATTAGGTAAGTTGATTAGGAAAAGTGCCGTAATTTACTGGCACCAGAAACGAAAAAGGCCGCACCTTAAGCGCAGCCAATATCCTAGATAATTGGTGAAAATTAGCCCCTATTTAACATAATGGTTCTAATGCGAACACCCACTTTTCAACTCAGACAAGAAACACCACCTAAGCCTCAAAAATAGCAATCTTCTCGCCTATAATGAGCTAATTTTCGATATAACATTTTTTTAACAAATCGCCACTATTGCAGTTCGTGTAAATCTGCCTGCCTAGTCGCTATTTTTCCAAGTTTTCAGTTTTCGCCCAAAAAGAAAGGCGCTCAATTTAGAGCGCCTTTTCGCAGGATATAAAAAACCATTTTTATCACAATAACACACTTTTTGCGGCCCGCACTAGTTTTCAATGCTTAATTGTTTGTTTTTTAATCGATAAATCCATATCCAATTGAATATCAAGCATTTCTAGGCAACCTTCAATGAAACTCTCTCCGCATAGTATTCGGTGCCTAACCTCTTTCTCGTTTATCTCATACTTACGCCCAATCTCCCGTTTAGATAGGCCGTGTATGTAATGCTGCTTGATGTATTCCAGCTCTTCGCCCTTTCCTCTCGCTCGCAGCCGTGCAACGCAGATATCAATAATCAATCCGTCCTCGTCGCTGCATGTTGGGCGATTATTGCCGCTGGCAGGCAGCAAGCCGCTGAATCCCGCAGCGACTGGCGACCAGCCTACTTTTAAGTTGACGTCTGATGTTGTCCAGCCTCCCCAAAGAACTAACACTTGTTGAATATCACGCATAGAATTTTACCCTGTAGTTTTGTGTATCCTGAATTTTTTTTCACTGGAAGCTGGCGCGCTTACGTGCCGGTGTGGTCTATTAAACAAATCCTGAACCACGGATACGACACCATAAAACTCTATTTGGTATATAGAATTTCCCTTTATCCCAACTACCTTTAGTTACTTTATGAAAATCTTCAGCAATGTGATACTTATGGCTTATTTGTACCCCATGTTCATGATTCGCTAACTTTATAGGCGTTATGCACCCATTTCCTAACCATAAATATATCTGTCCTAAGTTGCATGTATGTATCCAACTTTCCCATGTCGTTGGGCGTTCGAATTTAAATAGACTAGATCCTTTAGGTAAATGTTGTATCCAAATAAGCGCTATATCTTGCTCTGCATACGCTTGAGTTCTCCGCACTAAGTCCTCAATCGACACTTTACTAATTTGGATTTCGATAGCAACTTGGGTACCTGATATGTTCGCGAAAACATCCGCGCGGACTCTACCTAACGATTTTTCAAGTTCTACATGTTCAACATTAGGGTGTCCTAACAACGAATCAAACACCTGCATTTTTAAATCCATATGTCGTTCAGATTCACCTTTGCCATATCCACAATTTGAAGAACTTCTATGTGCAAAATGATGTGTTTTGATACTACCTTTTCGTAGGGTTAAAGGTTCAAAGCATTCCGGGCAGTGAAAATCACCAGGTTTTTGAGCGTCTCTCGCAATTATGATCTTGTTGTTTTGTAGTGCAGTTAACATCTCATTTTCTCCAAAGTTATTTTTACCATGACGCCCCTTCTAGCGTGACACGTGACACCCCTCTATAGAGGGGGTTGTCACGTCACGCTGTCGGATTAAGGCTTGTAATTTTCTGTCACGCATCTGTCACGACTTAACTTATTGATATTGTTTTAAATATTTGACTACCGTTTCAACTGTCACGTTGTTTGTCACGCTGCTAACTCAAATTTGCAATTTTTCCTTGTCACGTTGTTTGTCACGCTAACCTGGTCGGTTTTTAATCATCAATTGTGATCGGAGGTAGAAATATTTCCTCGTTTTCATCCTTGCAAAGATATCCGCCTTCAATGGAACGTTTTAAGGTGGTACGAAAACTGGATTCTTTACCTTCACCATCAATCCATTGTTTTCTTAGTTCTACTCGTGCGATACGACCTCCGGCATTTTCGACAAGGCCTACCATAATTGCGTTATTACCAGTTAAACCCTTAATTGCATTTTCATCATCGAAGGAGCTAATAATTTCAGCCATCGGTATATCTTCAAATACCCTTTCTGTTGTTAAACGAACTGGCGAATAAACTTCCCCTTCCGTACTCGTGTACTCATTATCAAAGGCTCCATTTTCGACGATTACATAATCTGGCAGGTCAACTACGGGAACGTTATAGCTTGCTGTTGGTTGAGTAGGCCCAGTACGTTGTTTCTCATTGATCAGATTGACTGAATCCTCTATTCGGTCAACGCGAATAACCGCGTCCACATTGGCAAACGCGGCAGATGAACCACGCATCCCTTTACTGCCGTCTTTTCCGCTATGGTGAACCACTACAACAGCCGCACCTGATTCTGTAGAGACTCTGGTAGCACCTGCCATAAAACGCGCCATGTCTCCGGCGCTGTTTTCATCGCCGGAAGTCATGGACTGGGATAAAGTATCAATAACAACCATTCTGACAGGATGCCCGGAAGCGTTAATAATGCGCTTAATTTCGTTTGACAACGCTTTGACCATTTTAGGATCAGCCAAATCGACAGCGCGGGGTAATATGTAAAAATTATTGACGGGCTTACCGTCATTCAAACGATCTGCCCATGCACCTACACGTGGGTATATAGAGCTACCCCCTTCTGCCGCGATATAGAGAACGGCACCACCTTTTAAATTGCGCCCTGCCCATCGATGCCTCATCATTGCAATTCTCAGCGCAATAGAAAGTGCCAAATAAGATTTAAAAGCCGAAGACTGACCATAAATAGCGGTAACACCTTCTGGTATAAAACCTTCAACAATAAAACGTCCGGGCTTACCATACCCACCCATATGCGGAGTAGAGACAGGCAAATCTATCTCTTCCACAACGCCTGGATTGACCCAACCACGATCTTGAGCTTGTTTGAATATGGCTGCATACCCAGTTCTATCCGCAGTTAAATGCTCTTGCCACTTTTGTTCAGTAATCTCATGATCATATTTGTCTGAGGATGCAGACCAATCATGCCAAAGCTGCTTTGCTTCATCTTCAAACTCGCTGTCTTTAAAGAAAGACAGACGGTTTCCCATAGCAATCCAAGAACTATAATCTTCAGCCAATGGTAAGATTTGAGGAAACCATAGAGCATCTCGTAAATGTTCGAAGGTATGTTGGTTGACTCTATGTAACTCAACCGAACGTTCGAGGTCATCACAATCTACTGATTCCAGAACTTCAGTTTCAATTACAGCCGTAGTATTTGGTGCTAGCATTAACTCAACATCGATAATCACGCCGTTAAAACTTTCACTTACTGCGTTTTCGTCAGGAGCAAAAACCATATGTGAAGGCTCGTAAACAGAGCGATCCCACTTAACAGGCTCATCCCCTAATAACTCATAACAATCCATTATTTCACGTTCGATTTGTGGCCCTAAAAGTTGGTATTCTGAGGCTGATACATCTCGCGATAATAAAAAACCCAACCGCCAACGTTGTTCTCTATTGGCGGTTGGGTGTCCGTGGCTGGCGGTGGTATAAGCAAAACATTGGTACAGTTTCAGAACCTTGATTACACTGTTCCAAGCTGACAAAGAACAGCCATCCATATCGAGCCATAAAACGCGGCGACTCCCTGCATTTGCAGCATTACGTCCTTTAAGTGAGTCAAGCATTGACCCCCAGATATAATTTAACAGTGACTTTTTATTACGCACGGTTGCAACAGGATCTGAAGGCTTAATATTAATAGTCTTACGCAACGCCAAAATAGCTTTTTGGTATTCAACAAAACTATCCGCCACCGCAGCCACAGGGCGACTGTCTTTAGCATTTCGTCCGACAGAGTAGTAAATCTTTTGTTTTTGGTCTGACATACGGCTATGCCTTAAAGTTAGTTATATGTGTCACATATAAATTGCTAATGGCGGATGCAGTAGACATGCGTGGGTCAATGCTAACTCCAGTAAGAATTCGGCTAAGGGACGATTGGCTAACACCCGTGAGCTCAGATAATTGTGCTTGTGTGTACCCTGACTCAACCAATTTCTGAAGCATTTCTTGTAGTGAAAGTTTAGACATGACACGATTCCTGTAAGATGAGATAGCATTAGATTAAGCAAAAACGCAAAATCATTCAACCCTCTATTGCATAAGAAATAAAGATAGAATATGCAATAAAGGATTGCTTGTTTAAAATGCAAAATTAATTTAGAGGCTAAACAGAATGTCGCTAGAAGCCGATACACTAAACAGAAATATCAAATACTTAATGCTTAAGCACGGTATAAACAGCGTAACAGAGCTATCTAAACGGGTAAAAATGCAACAATCGACCCTGCACCGGATGGTCACAGGGGAAGTCAAGGACCCAAAATATACGGTTTTAAAAAACATCGCTGATTTTTTTGGAATATCTCCAATTGATTTAATTGAATGCGACTTACAAGCACCAAAACAGACAACGATCGTAGAAATAGGTGATGAATACTATACCCAAAATTTCACTAATATCCCTGTTCGTGGAGATATAGTTATTAGTGATATGGAGGAATGTCTGGGAAGCCCAACTAATGAAGAAAGCAATCATTACTTACGTTGGCCATCCTATGATAAAGACGTATACGCGGTAAAATGTAAGGGAACATCGTTAATGCCACGAATTAAAGACGGTGAATACGTGGTCATTGAACCTAATCATAAAATATCGCCAGGTGATGAAGTTTTAATCATAGCTACCGATGATAGTGCCACTGTTAAAACATTTCTGTTCGAACGAGAAGACCAATACCATTTACTCCCTCTCAATGAAGATCACGCCCCTATACGCTCCCCAAAAAACACAATCAAAACCCTACATTATGTAGCCGGATTAGCAAAGCCCAACCTTATAATAAAATAACCACTATAAATCAATAAAATATAGTAAGCCGCATTTTAGCGGCTTTTATTTTTGCAAAATTAATGCGTTTTAGGATTGACACCAACATGCACTTCCGACTATAACTTCATTTAAGTTATTTATATGCGTTTTTGCAAAAAGATATCACCACTCGCTCTTTAACAATTTAGAAAGTCAAAACAGCGCATAGCTTCCTGTTTAGACCCCTGCGCATGAAATGCGACGTACCATCGGACGCGATCCGGTCGGTGGGAAGGTTAGTCCCGCACGAGAGTGAGTAACGGGCGCGAACGGGCAACACTGGCAAGAAGGTATGTGCTGCAATTAACTATAAGGAAAAATAATCATGGTTTAACAAAGCGGATAGACCGCAAGCGCAATGCGCCAATGCAGCAGTAATGATGCTGCCCTGAGTCGCCAAGTGGTGAGCTTGTGTAGCGACGAGTCAAGGTTCATATATTAAAAATAGCTCCGGTGCTCCAAGTTGACCGCCAATCAACTACCGGTTAGAGGCGGGGGATCCGTGGAGATGCCCTGACTACGCACTCAATGGCATGAGCGCGACCACTGCGAGAGTGTGGTTCAAAGCGCAGTTGGCTTTGAGGTGTGGTGAACATCTGAACGAGATGCAAGCAAGACTCACAAGACAGTTTGAGGTTGAATAGATCCCTGCACCACACCATCAAAACCAATTAGTTAACACATAGGATAATTAAAAATGCTAATAAGAAACATCGCGTATTTAATGGCAATACACGGATTAAAAAGCGCCACTAAGCTAGCTGAGATCCTTGATATTCCTCAGTCCACATTACATAGGCTAACATCCGGTGAAGTGGAAGATCCTAAATACTTTACTTTGAAAACTATCGGGGATTATTTCGGGCGCACTCCTGCTGAATTAATGGAATGTGATTTATCAGAAATTGATGGTGACAGGCCATATATTCACACTACCGACGATGCCCCAGAATCGAAGTTTCAAGCCCTACCCGAAGATGTTAGACAAGCAGCTATTGAAGCCTACAAAGAAATTGTTATACGGGAAGCACGAATCCCTGAAATTAAGTATGGTGAATTAGAGAAGTACGCTGAAATACAAACAGCCAGACTTGAAAATCTGGCTGAAAATTTAGTCAACGGTTTTTCAAAACTTATTGAGAGTTAATAGGGTAATAAATTAAGTTGCATTCTGATATATTCCAAATATCGGCAATAAGATTCATGAGGGAATATGTCCGTTTCAGCTTACGATATCTTCGAATATTTACTGTTTAAAATCGCCTTATTTGGTTATTCATTCTGGTTTGTTTGCATTCCTGCTGGATTGTTTTTTGCTTACGTGACAATTAAAACAAAAAAGATCGCCATAAAGATTTTATGCACTGTGTTGTCTTTATTGTTTTTAATTGCTCCTGCAATCGGTCGCATAATGTAACCAAGAACAGTAATCCCTGAATAATTCCAGCCTCGCAAATGCGAGGTTTTTTATTACCTGAATAAAGGGCGTTCCCACGCCCTGCTCCCCTTATCAAAAAGCACATCCTGTCCTTTGGCAACCACACCCGCCCATCCGTTTTGGTGAGTGTGCTTTTTGATATGCATAAAGAGGAGTTAATACGTGAGACCGAAAGTAATTCCCGTCGATAAATATCCGATAAGCAACACCGTTCGTCGCCTGCGCTGGCAACGGAAATGCGAAGAACTTAAACGTAACCCTACCACCCGATTCCCAATTACCCTGTATTCATAATAAAAAGGCTAGGAAAATGAGCTTAGAAACATCCCTACAACAAAATAATGTATTTTTGGAGCAACAAAATACACTTATCACGCAACAAAATGCCCTTATGACGCAACTGATTTCGGCATTAGCGAATAACGCTGTCACTCACTCCCTCGATACCGAAGTCACAATCAATAGCAGCCTGTTAGCTGAACCGGTAGAACAACCGTATAAGAAGGTAAAAACGGCCACGAAGAAAAAAGCCGATAACACGCCTGTCGATATCGAAGCGCTTGATTTGGAAACGATCGTTGCCCTCGCTGTTTTGTTCAAGAACGAGGCCTATAAGCTGACTGTCGATAAACTGGCTCAGGCTCGCACCATTATTGAAGGCATTGGCGAAGAAGAGCGTAACGGGCAAGCGGATGCTATGTACTGCGCCCTTTCCGGTATACAGGAAGTCGCTCCACTGAAAAAGACCACCGTTCTAGATTTGTGTTTAGAAATGGTGGAAAACTGGGATGACATCCCCGGTATCACTGAACGCCGAGAGTTCGCACTGGATTTACTCAATGAGGGCAAGACCTCAGAGCCAGAGCCAGAGCCAGAGCCAGAGGTTGACCCACAAACCTTATTTGCACAAGCCGAACAGTTAATTTTGCAACTGGCGAAAGGAGGATATCGGAAAGAAGCCGTAGACATTATCAAACAATGCGGGGGTAACAAAAGGTTAGGTGAAGTTCCACTCGATAACCTCTCCGAGGTTATTCGCCTGGCCGAGACTACATTGGAGGGCTAGCCATGCCGGAGGTACATGCAAAACTCTCCCCGTCCTCCTCGCACCGTTGGTTACGCTGTCACGGTAGCCTGGCAATGGAAGCCGGCTTGCCCAACACCGAATCACCGTTCGCGGTTGAGGGTACCGCCGCTCATGCTCTGGCGGAAATTGTCCTCAACAACCGACAAAACCCGACATTCCTAGGTGAACCCCACACGATGGGACAAAACACTGCGGATTACCTCGGCCAACATATCCTGCTTAAACCCAACACCCCGCAGGTGAATGAGGAAATGGCCGAGGCCGTTGGGCAGTATGTCGAAACGGTTTGGGGACTGGCTCAGGGGAAAGAGCTGTTAATCGAACAGCGGGTTGATTTCTCTGATGTGATTAGTGTCGAGAACTCTTTCGGCACCGCCGATGCCATCATTATTAACGGCAGTGAGCTGCAAATTCACGATCTGAAATATGGCAAGGGGGTGAAAGTTGACGCTGAGGAAAACGAGCAACTGATGCTGTATGCCCTCGGCGCCCTTGACCAATTCGACATGCTCTATGACTTCGAAACGGTACGGATGTTCATTCATCAACCCCGACTGAACCATGTTTCAGAATGGGCCACGAGTGTTGAAGCGCTGCGCCAATTTGGGGAACGCGCCAAAGACGCCGCCGCCTCGGTCATTACCATTTTCAATATTGCCCAGTGTGAAGGCGTGGACACCCTGCCCGCTGACACCTTCACACCGGGAGAAAAGCAATGCCGGTTTTGTAAGGCTAGGGCGAATTGCCTCGCATTGGAGATGCAGGTGAAGGGCACTGTCATTGATGATTTTGATGATCTGACACTCCCATTAGAACCCCAGATAGAGAAAGCCAAGGAGCAAATCCCGAAATACGACAACCAAACACTTGCTGATAAATATGCGCAGGTCGATTTTATCGAAAGCTGGTGTAAAGCCGTTAGGATTCGCGTCAATGAAGAACTCAACGCTGGGCACCCTATCCCCGGCTTTAAGTTGGTCGAGGGTAAGCAAGGCAATCGGGCTTGGGGTGTCGAAACCGATGCCGAAGCGATGTTAAAAGGCTTCAAACTCAAGCAAGACCAGATGTACACCAAGAAATTGATCAGCCCAACGCAGGCGGAAAAAGTACTCAAGAAAGACGCTCCGAAAAAATGGGATAAGCTGGAATCCCTTATTGTCCGGTCTGATGGTAAACCCACCGTCGTACCTTCAACCGATCCCCGTCCGGCACTGGACATGAACCCGATTAACGACTTTGACGACGTATCTGATGATGCGCTCGTTGCTGACCTTATCTAATCAATAATAAAGGTAGAACCATGAAAATTACTTTAAAAAACGTGCGCCTGGCATTTCCTGATTTGTTTGAAGCAACCCAAGTGAATGGGCAAGGCGATTTTAAATTCCGCGCTACTTTCCTTATTCCCAAAGAGCGAAAAGAGTTAATTGCTGAAATTGAGTCGGCCATTATTAAAGTGGCAACGGAAAAATGGGGTGCAAAAGCCGAAGGCATTATTAAAACTATTCGAGGCAATAACATGCGTTTTAACTTCCGGGATGGTGACGAAAAAACGGATTATGACGGCTACGCAGGAAATATGTTTATTTCAGCCAGTAATAAATCACGTCCTCTGGTTATTGATCGCGCCCGCTCTCCCTTGACGGCTCAGGATGGAAGAATCTATTCCGGTTGTTATGTCAACGCCACTATCAGTATTTTTGCCTACGACAACAACGGCAAAGGCATATCAGCCTCACTCAGTGGCGTTCAGTTCTTCCGCGATGGCGATGCCTTTGCAGGCGGTGGGATTGCATCAGTGAACGATTTCGATGATTTAAGCGAGGGGGCAGATGCAGACGCCGATGCAGAGGCATTAATTTAATACATTTAATTGCCCCGTTAATGCTACGGGGCAGCACTAAAAACAGGATTATTTAGGAGGGTTCAGATAACGAATAACCTCTGCCGAAAGATGAGGGTCTAACTTCATGACTTGATCATAAAAATCTCGACGTGTTTTACATTCTAAAGCTGGTTGTTTCGCTAGCTCTTGTGGGTCTTCAATATAATAATCATCGCCGTATTTTTCAGCCAATGTTTCATGAATTGATGAAATGACTTTTTCAATTTGTTCTACCGGTAATCTGTCAATTTTAACCTTTTGATTAATTGAATCAGCAATGCTATTTAAATAAGTTCTTTTAAAAACCAATTCATTAGTTAATTCTTTTAATTTATTTATATCCGGGCTTCCCTGAACCCCCGGATATAACATATTAAAGCAAAACACGCCCGTAGGATCTAAATTTAAAAAAGTATCGAACAGGTTAGCATTATACTTGCTAAATTCATTTACAGCTTCATCGGGAGCAGAGTTTAATAATCGGCCTAAATTATTTTTAATCCAAACTTTAGTAGAGAGCATCACATCTGACGTTGTAATGTCAGAAGAAAAACCTTGTTTATATAAAACCTCAAATTCTTGAGGGTCTAATTTATTCAACGCCTCTAAAATAGGATACGTCTTTAGCCTATTATCTCGTTTTTGAATTTCAGTTTCTTTTAAATATCCTTTTAGAAACAAGAGAACAACGCCAATAAAAACGAGGATCTGAATCACAAATTTTTTTTTACCACTTTTAGAACTTCTCATTTATCTCTC
Organism: Xenorhabdus mauleonii; assembly: GCF_900113945.1. GTDB lineage: Bacteria > Pseudomonadota > Gammaproteobacteria > Enterobacterales > Enterobacteriaceae > Xenorhabdus > Xenorhabdus mauleonii. Next base: position 6,955 of record NZ_FORG01000028.1, on the reverse strand, counting down.
ACCAATTTAAAACAAACTGCCATGAATCAAACAACTCTCTGGCTCGACCTCGAAACCTACAGCGAGATACCCATCAAGAATGGTACTCACGCTTACGCCGAACATGCCGAAATTATGTTATTTGCATGGGCGGTTAACAATAACCCTGTTCAGGTATGGGATGTGACTCGTGGTACACCTATGCCAAAAGAATTACATAAAAGTTTACTCGATCCTACCGTTATCCTATTCGCCCATAACAGCCACTTTGACCGTACCGTTCTGCGCCATTATATACCGAAGTTACCTCTGGGTATTAGTCGCTGGCGTGACACGATGGTACAGGCGCTGTCACATGGCTTGCCGGGGGCGCTTGGTGCCTTGTGTGAGGTGCTGGGCCTTCCGGCGGACAAAGCCAAGGATAAAGAAGGCAAGGCACTCATTCAGCTATTTTGTAAACCCAGACCTAAAAACTCAGCGCTTCGGCGGGCTACCCGCAAAACACATCCCGAAGAATGGAAGCGCTTTGTTGCCTACGCCGGGCTGGATATTGAGGCCATGCGCGAAGTGCATAACCGTCTGCCAAAGTGGAACTATCAGGGGGATGAGTTGGCACTATGGCACCGCGACCAACGGATTAACGATCGCGGTGTGTGCATGGATATCCAGCTTGCAAAAGCCGCTGTTGATGCCGTTGAACAGGAACAAAAGCAACTGGCCAAACGCACGCAGAGGCTGACCGATGGCGAAGTACAAGCGGCTACGCAGCGTGATGCGATGCTACGGCATATCACCACGGCGTTCGGCGTCGACCTGCCCGATATGCAAAAAAGCACTTTGGAAAGACGCATTGCCGACCCCGATTTACCCCTTGCGTTACGGGAATTGCTGACCATCCGGTTACAGGCCAGCACGACCAGCACCAGTAAGTACAAGGCATTGATGAATGGCATTAGCGCGGATGGACGACTACGGGGAACGTTGCAATTTTGCGGGGCATCCCGTACCGGACGTTGGGCGGGACGCCTATTCCAGCCGCAAAATTTATTGAGGCCAACACTTCCCCAAGAAACCATTAATGCCGGTATCGAAGCCCTGAAAGCAGGATGTGCGGATCTCATCTATGACAACATCATGGAATTAACCAGTTCCGCCATTCGCGCCGTAATCCGAGCACCAGAAGGTAAAAAGCTGGTCATTACTGACTTGTCCAACATCGAAGGCCGTATGCTTGCGTGGTTGGCAGGTGAACACTGGAAATTAAACGCGTTCAGCGAATTCGACAACGGTACAGGGCATGACCTCTACAAACTGGCTTATGCCCGCGCATTCAATATCGATCCCGAGGACGTGACTAAAGACCAGCGACAAATCGGTAAGGTCATGGAATTGGGCTTAGGCTACGGTGGCGGCGTTGCTGCTTTCGTGACCTTCGCCCTCACCTATGCCCTTGATTTAGATGAACTCGCCGAGGCTGCCTTACCCAACATCCCGGCTTCTGTTCAGCAAAATGCAAAGCGTTGGTATACAGAATCAGTCAAACAGAAAAACACCTATGGCCTGAGCGAACGGGTGTTTATTACCTGCGATTCGCTGAAACGCATGTGGCGCCATGCCCATGCCGCCACCGTAACGTTTTGGTATGAACTGGAAGACGCGGTTAAGCGGGCCATCACGTCACCGGGCACCACCATTCCTTGTCGCCAGTTACGCGTTCGTCGTGACGGGGCTTGGCTACGTGTGGTGTTACCGTCTGGCCGGGCGGTATGCTACCCCTCCCCCCGGCTCAACGACGGACAAATCAGTTACATGGGCACCAATCCCTACAGCCGTAAATGGCAACGGCTCAAAACCTACGGCGGAAAACTGGTTGAAAATGTCACCCAAGCGGCTGCCCGTGATGTACTGGCCGCCAACATGCCACATATAGAAAACGTCGGCTATGACATTGTACTGACCGTACACGATGAAATTATCAGTGAAGCGCCAGATACCTCCGAATATTCACCTGAACATCTCAGCACGCTACTCGCCACCAATCCCGATTGGGCACCGGACTTACCTCTGAACGCAGGCGGGTTTGAAGCGTACTACTACAGAAAGGATTAAATAATGAAACGTTGTAAAGGATGCGGCGGCTATTATGGCGAATCAAAGCCCGTCGCTGTTGATGAAAAATGTTGTTTTACCCTAACGACAACCCGCGACGGACGTTCATACAGCAGCCGCACTGTTACGGGGAAATTACTACTGATTAAACAGGACGGTTATTCCGTCATCTACCGAAAAAAGGTCTACCACACCGAGCACATTTCACACCCCGATGATCCGTCGCCGCTGGCCTTAGCTTTTTCTGAAAGCTGTATTTGCCCTATTCAATAAAGGACGCTCTATGGCATTTAAATATCGAGACAGCCCGCTTTATTTTCGGGCTGCGCGCGAGGCTGCGCACATTGAACGCGAAGGTGATTATTTACGGGCATCGAAAGCCTGGAATAAAGCCGTTCGCCATTCCCGCAATACTCAGAATATTGAGTGGGCCGAAAATCGTTCGGATTTTTGTTTAAAACAACTTGAACGGGATAAAAACAATGAAAATACGCGAAGACGTTATCGAAAAACACCTCGTCAATGAGGTGAAAAAAGCAGGTGGCATTGCCTATAAATTCGTCTTCCCCGGTCGGCGAGGTGTGCCCGACCGTATTGTTGTTTTACCTAAAGGGCGCGTGGTTTTTGTCGAGTGTAAAGCACCGGGCGAAAAGCCCCGGCCTGATCAGTTACGGGAACACGAACGGCTCAGGGCACTGGGGCAAAAGGTAGTTGTTTTGGATAGTAAGAATATGGAGGGGATATTATGAGCACAAGAAACGATCCACAACTACGGGCGCGTATCCCGCAAGAACTAAAAGATGCACTGGAAAAATCAGCGCTCCAAAATGACCGCACGTTAACCGCCGAAATTACTCGGCGACTACGTGAGAGTTTAGAGCGTGATGGGATTATTTTTTTGAGGGATGATTAAGAAGTTCATGCAATCTTTCAACTGCATGGCGTAATTCATCCTTATTTGAATCCGCCCAATCTAACGCATATTCACGCTCATATTTTTCCCTTAATTCTTCGAACTCACCGCAAAGATTTTCGTAATCATCAGCGATACGTCCGAAACCGTCACTACTGCCCACTACAGAATCTTGTACGGTTGTTTCTTCCAGACGGTCAACGATCTCAGCCGTTAACGTCCTTTTATTTTCCTTTGCCTTCTGTTCAAGCGTCTCTTTCAGTTCTGCGGGAATTCTTACCCGTAATTGGGGGTCTTCTCTACTCATCTCTAGCCTCTTGGCCTTAATTTGTATTTACGTCGTATTTACGTTGTATTGCCACTTTTTTAATTATGCCTCACGGTGAGCTTGACAACAACGACTCACGGTGAGTACACTTATTTTGTACTCACCGTGAGAATCATAAATAAAAGAGGCTACCGAAAATGACTATAAAAGTTTCACAACTAAACCATACCGATTTGCTTTCAATCATTGGCAACATTCTGGACACCGCTCAACTACTAAGCACTATCGAATCAGGATCACCTCTTGCTTTTGAGCTTATCGAATTTGCTCAACAAGCAGCACAAGAAGCATCAAATCTGAAAACTACTAACTAAAAACAGGATTCATCCATGAACAAAAATAATTTAATGACTTTCTCTAACGAAGATTTGGGTATTGAGTTGCAAGGAATGTTGTACAACGACAAACCTGTGTTTTTCGCTGTAGAAGTAGCTAAATTACTTGGCTACTCAGACCCCCACCAAACTTTAAAAATCAACTGCAAGTCATTGATTAAACTTAATTCCGTACAGTGCACGGAATTGAATTTAGGCTTCAAACCGAAAGGGATCATACTTTTAACCGAGCCAGATTTATACCGCCTCATACTGCGTAGCAAATTATCTTCGGCTGAACGTTTCCAAGATTGGGTATGCGAAGATGTTTTACCGGCGATTCGTCAAACTGGTGGATACCAAATACAACCGCAATTATCAGCAGATTATTTAGTACAAAATCCAGAACTAACACTGGCACTTATTCAAGGACAAGCTCATAGCCTTCTTTTGAAAGATCAAACAATCAAAGAAGAAAAAGAACGAGCGGATAATGCGGAGCGCACTAAAGCCCAAATTAGCCAAAAAAGGGAAGCAACAGCACTCCAACGTAATTCGGCGTTACAACGCAAATTAAATAATGCTACCCGTGAGCGAGATGATTTAGCTACACACTTCGGCGCGAGTAAAGAATGGGCGTCAACAGAACAAGTCTGGCGAGCAACCTTCACCCGACATTATTACCGGCCTTTAATGCATTGGTGTGACGAACATGAGTTATTCGATAAGTACTGCTTCGATCCCATAAAAAATGATTACGTCCTTTGTTTCCCGCACGCCGCATGGTTAGACGTTTACGGCGTTGATATCGCTAAACTGTTTTAAGGGCAAAGAATGAAACCATTTACCCCCCACTCCTACCAAAATCTCATCATTAATCATCAACTGGATATTTCCCGCTGCAATGTGTGGGCAGGTATGGGGATGGGTAAAAGTGTAGCCACACTCACCGCAATTAATGATCTATACATGGCGGGCAGCGAAACCCAACCGACATTAGTCCTAGCGCCGTTGCGTGTAGCTCGCTCTACTTGGCCTGACGAAGCGGTTAAGTGGGATCATCTACATAATATCGACGTTCAGCCCATTGTGGGCACAGTGAAAGAGCGAATGGACGCGCTCAAAAATACCAACGCCAGCGTTTTTACCACCAACTATGACAACCTAGTCTGGCTGGTTGAAACATTGGGCAATCGATGGCCGTTCGCCACCGTCATTGCTGATGAGAGCACACGGCTAAAATCCTTCCGGTTACGTAAAGGAGGTAAGCGAGCCGCAGCACTGGCAAAGGTGGCCCATAAGTATGCACGCCGCTGGGTGAATCTGACCGGCACACCCTCGCCCAATGGGTTAGTCGATTTATGGGGGCAAGCCTGGTTTGTCGATCAGGGTGAACGCCTTGGCCGCACCTACAACGCTTTTACTGCGCGCTGGTTTAATCAAGTCCGCTTTCCGGGACAACAATGGGTAAAGTTGGAGCCGTGGCCGTTTGCCCAGGAGCAAATGCAAACCGCCCTGAATGATGTGACGATTGCCCTTGATGCTGCCGACTGGTTCGATATTGAAGAGCCTATCCATAACCTTATTCGCGTCGAGCTGCCCGCCAAAGTCCGCCAGCAATATAAAGCGATGGAGAAAGAGATGTTCATGGAGCTGGACAGTATCGGAGTCGAAGCATTGAACGCAGCAGCCAAGACCGTTAAGTGCTTACAAATCGCCAGCGGGGCTATCTATACCGACGAGAACGGCACTTGGCAGGAATTGCATGATGCAAAATTACAGGCACTCGACAGTATACTTGCCGAATCCGGCGGAATGCCGGTGTTGGTTGCCTATCACTGGAAGCACGATTTAGCCCGATTGTTAAAAGCCTTTCCCAAAGGCAGACACCTTGATGCCGATCCGCAAACCCTGCGCGACTGGAACGCGGGTAAAATCCCGGTGATGTTCGCCCATCCTGCCAGTGCCGGCCACGGCCTGAACCTACAGGACGGCGGGAATATCTTGGTGTTTTTCTCGCACTGGTGGGACTTGGAGCAATACCAGCAAATCATTGAACGTATCGGCCCGACCCGACAAGCACAAGCCGGTTACCGCCGGCCGGTCTTCATCCACCATATTATCGCGGCTCACACCATGGACGAGATGGTCATGGAACGGCGCAATTCTAAGCGGGAAGTACAGGACATCTTACTTGAGGCTATGAAGAGACGGTAATTATCCAGTAACATGCCGCGTCAAATTTTCTTCGGCACCGTTTAGGCAACGGTGAAGTTCAATCCAACGGTTAATCGACAAGCGAGGTCAATATGGATGTAAAAACCGGCATCATCAGTGACGCCGATATCGCCGACATTACGGGCTATATCATCCCGTCCAAGCAATGTGAAGTACTCAAGGAAGCCGGCATTTTCTTTATCATTCGGCGAGACGGGCGACCCCGAACCACCTGGGATCATTTTAATAACCCCCTCTCACAGCGGTTCAGAAACTACGCGCCTGAACCGCAAGAACCTAATTTCGGAGCCTTAGACTAATGGGTAGATCACGCAAGAACCCCGCAGATAATTGGATGCCGCCACGCGTTCGCCGGGGGCGCTCTGCGTATGAGTTCCAAACTTATGACTGCCGGACAATCCGTTTATGTGATTTTTCTGCAACACAGGCCGAAGTCTGGGTGGCTTATGAGCAATTGCTTGCAGCCCAGAAAAACGATGAGACGTTAAACGGTCTTATCAAGGCTTTTTTTCTTTCCCCTGATTTCTTGGCATTAAGCCCAGAAACCAAGAAAGACTACCGGAAGTATTCCAACAAGTTACTGCCCGTTTTCGGCAAAATGCTGCCTGATAGTATTAAGCCGCAGCATATTCGAAAATACATGGACAAGCGCGGATTAAAAGCCAGAACCCAACCCAACCGGGAAAAGAATTTTTTATCCCGTGTATACGGTTGGGGCTATGAGCGCGGCATGGTCAGCGGTAATCCTTGTAAGGGTGTACGGCAATTTAAAGAAACCCCGCGAGATCGGTACATTACCGATGCGGAATACAATGCACTCTACTCTGTTGCCCCGCCAGTAGTTCAAATCGCAATGGAGCTGGCGTACCTGTGTTGCACGCGGCAGGCTGATATTTTGTCACTGACTTACGCTCAGGTGCATGAGGAAGGTATTTTTATTCGGCAGGGTAAAACGGGAGTCGCCCAAATTAAGGCATGGACAGAACGGCTGGATAATGTGGTTGCCATGAGCAAAAACGCGTTACCGCTTGATACTGGTGTGAGCAGTATTTATGTCCTCCACCAGCGCAAAGG
>NZ_FORG01000023.1 GCF_900113945.1 Xenorhabdus mauleonii | reverse complement strand
TGCGAGTGCCCACACAGATTGTCTGATTCAGTTGTTAAAGAGCGGGGCAACCGGGAAGTTTGTTCCGGGTTGCGAGGCTGCGTATCTTACGCTTTCCTCTTTCAGTGTCAAGCCTTATTTTTCGGGGCTTTTCACTTTGTCATCTCAACAAGTTTGCGTGTTTGTCGTGACAACGGATGCGCATTATAGGGAGCCTTCTGATTTACGCAAGCCTTATTTTATAATTTCCTGCTCAAGCGCTTTAAATTTAGACAAAAAGGCTATTTTTGCCTATTTTTTATCATTTTTGGTAGGTCTGCCAAGCTATTAATAACCAAATCTGCGGCTTGTTCTGCAACTTCAGTAACGGGTTTTCCTGTGCGAACCAGTACTTTTATTCCAACATTTGCAGCATTAGCTGCCAACATATCTTCTATTTTATCTCCCACCATATAAGAAGATGACATATCAATGTTCAATTCTTTCTGTGCATCCAGCAACATGCCTGGTTGAGGTTTACGGCACTGACACTCTTTCTTATATTCATCATCACTTGCTTCTGGATGATGAGGACAATAATAGATGCCATCCAGATCAACACCTCGGTCTGCCAGTGACCAATCCATCCATTCTGTTAACTGTACAAATTGCTCTTCTGTAAAAAGTTTGCGTGCAATACCCGACTGATTTGTTACCAAGACCAGTGCGTAGCCCATCTTTTTCAATTCCAGCATGGCTTCAATGGTGCCATCAATAAATTGGAAGTTATCTATTTCATGTACGTAACCATGATCGATGTTAATCGTGCCGTCACGATCTAAAAATACGGCGGGAATACCTTGAGTCACTTGATTGCTCCGAGAATATGCGAAGCTAACAGTATCGCATGATTCATGACTGAATGAGAATGCAGCATTTAATTTATTCACAGTTGACTTAGACGTCTAGACGCCTTAACATCCACTTCAAATCATGACTTGTTGAAATGCCCTCAAGTCATTCATCTTTACATTTAATAAGAAAAAAATGATAAGACTGACTCAGATAAATAAGATATTTCAACAAGGAAAGCGCTCAATTAATGCGCTTTCAGATATCAACTTACATGTCCCGCAAGGGCAAATCTATGGTGTCATCGGTTCTTCCGGTGCAGGAAAAAGCACCTTGATCCGTTGTGTAAATATGCTTGAGCGCCCGACTTCAGGTCAGGTGCTGGTTGCAGGACAAGATCTTACTGTTCTTTCCGATCGTGAACTGACCCATGCACGTCGCCATATTGGCATGATTTTCCAGCACTTTAATCTATTGTCATCCAGAACGGTATTTGGCAATGTTGCTTTGCCTTTAGAATTGAATAACACGCCAAAGGCAGAAATAAAGGCCAAAGTTAGCGAATTACTGGAATTGGTTGGCCTTGCGGATAAACATGATGCTTACCCAGCCAATTTGTCTGGTGGCCAAAAACAGCGTGTCGCCATAGCCCGTGCCTTGGCAAACTCGCCGAAAGTGCTGCTTTGCGATGAAGCCACCAGCGCACTGGATCCGGCAACAACCCGCTCTATTCTTGAGTTGTTGAAAGACATTAACCGTCGTCTGGGCCTCACCATCCTTTTGATTACCCATGAAATGGATGTCGTTAAACGCATCTGTGATCAAGTTGCTGTTATCAGTGGTGGTCAATTGATTGAGCAAGATGTTGTTAGTGAAATATTCTCGCATCCTAAGACACCAGTTGCTCAAGCATTTATTAAATCGACGCTGCATTTGGATATTCCAGAAGATTATGCTCAGAAATTGCAGCCGGAATACGCACCTGACCGGTGCCCATTGTTGAAATTGGAATTTACAGGCAAATCAGTTGATGCACCTTTAATTTCCATGGCTGTTCGCCGCTTTAACATTGATATCAGTATATTGAGTTCTCAAATGGATTACGCTGGCGGCGTTAAATTTGGTGTCATGCTGGCTGAGTTAGATGGTGAATGTGACAACATCAAATCAACAATAGCATTTTTAAAAGAGCATCATGTAAAGGTAGAGGTTCTCGGTTATGTCTGAAGGAATGATTTTATTATTGGCTAAAGGAGTCTGGGAAACTCTGGTGATGACTTTTGTTTCCGGTTTCTTTGGTTTTGTTATCGGATTGCCAGCGGGTGTACTTCTATATGTTACCCGTCCTGGGCAGATTATTGAAAATGCGGCGCTTTACCGTATCTTTTCTGCCTTAGCCAACATTACGCGCTCAGTACCGTTTATTATCCTGTTGGTATGGATGATCCCATTCACCCGATTGCTGGTAGGAACCTCCATTGGATTACAAGCGGCGATTGTTCCATTAACTGTAGGTGCGGCGCCTTTTATTGCCCGCATGGTTGAAAATGCCTTATTGGAAATTCCATCAGGCTTGATTGAAGCGGCACGTGCAATGGGTGCAACACCGTTCCAAATTGTCAAAAAGATCTTATTGCCGGAAGCACTGCCGAGTTTAATCAATGCTGCCACGATTACTTTAATTACCTTAGTTGGCTATTCCGCGATGGGCGGTACTGTTGGTGCCGGCGGCCTTGGGCAAATTGGCTACCAATATGGTTATATTGGCTATGACGCAACAGTGATGAATACCGTATTAGCTTTATTGGTTATTTTAGTATTCTTGATTCAATTGAGCGGCGATCGCTTGGCAAAAATGGCTAATCGTAAGTAACGTTATTTCAACAAAGGTGCTGGTAACAGCACCTATTACAACAGGGCTTATATTCGAAAGCCTCATTATAGTAGTACGCATTAACTTGATAAGACAGGTTATAAATCAGTATTCAATAGGGGTAAAATATGTCAGTGAAATTAAAATCCATTGCTGTAATAGGCGCATTATTAGGCACATTAGCTCTTGCAGGCTGCGGGCAAGAACAAAGAGATCCAAATCACATTAAAGTGGGTGTTATCGCAGGTCCCGAATTAAAAGTTGCTGAAGTTGCCAAAAAAGTAGCCAAAGAGCAATACGGCCTTGATGTTGAATTGACAACATTCAATGACTATGTACTGCCGAATGAATCACTGAGCAAAGGTGATATTGACGTCAATATCTTCCAGCATAAGCCGTTTTTAGATCAGCAAGTAAAAGATCGCAATTATAAACTGGCTATCGTTGGTAATTCTTTTATCTTCCCAATGGCGGCTTATTCCAAAAAAATTAAATCCCTGGATGAGCTGCAAGATGGCTCGCAAATTGCCATACCAAACGATCCAACCAACCAAGGCCGTGCTCTGTTGTTATTGCAAAAACAAGGTTTAATCACGTTGAAAGATGGTGTTGGTTTGTTACCAACGATTCTGGACATTACCAGCAATCCTAAGCACTTGGATATTGTTCAACTGGAAGCGCCCCAATTGCCGCGTTCACTGGATGATCAGAAAATTGCCCTGGCCATTATCAATAATACCTACGCCGGACAGATTGGCCTGACGCCTGAAGAAGATGGGATCTTTGTTGAAGATAAAGATTCACCTTACGTAAACATTATCGTTAGCCGTGAAGACAATAAAGACGCTGAAAACGTACAAAAATTCGTGAAAGCATACCAATCTCCAGAAGTAGAACAAGAAGCTCTGAAAGTTTTCAAAGGCGGAGCGATAAAAGGCTGGTAATCTTTTATATTCAGTCAATCAAGATTAAAATCAGCGGGTGGATATTTTTATATCCACCCATTTTTTTAAGAAAATTGAATGAGTTCATTGCAGTCTCATACAGTTTCAGAGTTAAAAGCTATTCATCCCCTATATACTGACATTATCAATATAAGGATCCACTTTGATGCGTGTGTTATCTATCTGTTTCATGGCGCTCTTTATGGTTGGCTGTACTTCTCTCACAACTCCCGTTGATAAGGCGGAAAAACAAGCGCAATACCCGTCAGTCAAGAAAAACAATGCACCGTATAATGTCCGCCTGTATACCAAAACGGATGAGTTTTCAGGTTCACCCTTTAAAGATTTAGGTGTTGTTGCTGGCGAATCCTGCCGCAGCACACTGCAAGATCCCCCTGCAAGTATTGCCAGCGCTCGCCAAAGCATGCTGGCAAAAGCAGCTTCCTTAAATGCCAATGCAGTCTTACTTCATCAATGTGCAATTTTATCTGGTCAAGGTTGTTACCAAGTTGCCATTTGTGAAGGTTCAGCCCTGTTGACGACAAATAATTAATTATTCAAACCGCTATTAAAAGGCACTCATGACCGATTTTCATTTTACACAAATAGGAACCATTCATTCTCCTTATAAAGAGAAGTTTGCTATCCCCCGTCAACCTGGCCTCGTGGAAGATGGAACAGGTCAGCTAGAGTTACTTGCGCCTTTTAATCAAGCCGATGCAGTACGCGGGTTAGAACAATTCAGCCATTTGTGGATTATTTTTATTTTTCACCAAACCATGGATGGTGGCTGGAACCCTTTGGTACGCCCTCCCCGTTTAGGCGGAAATGCCAAAATGGGTGTATTTGCAACCCGTTCAACTTTCCGTCCGAACCCGATTGGGATGTCATTAGTCGAATTGAAAGATATTCAATGCAAAAACAATCGAGTCATTCTGGAGCTTGGCAGCTTAGATTTGGTAGATGGGACACCTGTCATTGATATAAAACCTTACCTGCCTTTTGCCGAAGCACATCCTGAGGCCAAGGCGGGTTTTGCCCAATCAGCGCCAGAAGCGAATATGGCAGTGGGTTTCTCAACAGAAGCGGAATGCCAACTTTTATCCCATCAAGGCAATTATCCTCATTTACGGCGTTTTATCTGCCAAGTTCTGGCTCAAGATCCTCGTCCGGCCTATCGCAAGAAAGAGCAAAAACACAGGATATACGCTGTTCATATTCTGGATTTTAATGTCCGCTGGTTGGTTCACGACACCATGACAGAAGTGGTTTCTATCGAACGCCGCTAAAACCCCTTTAGACATCGCAAGCTCGCTGGTAAACTAGTGGCTTATTTTTTTCTGGGTTGGGTGGCAATCGCTTGTCACCCAAAAGCAATTTGCTATCCAATGGAAACTTACTATGCGTACTAGCCAATATCTGCTCTCTACTTTAAAAGAGACGCCTGCTGATGCTGAAGTAGTCAGTCATAAACTGATGCTTCGTGCCGGAATGATCCGTAAGCTCGCTTCAGGTCTATACAACTGGATGCCGACAGGTGTTCGTGTGTTGAAGAAAGTTGAAAACATTGTTCGTGAAGAGATGAATAATGCAGGAGCGATTGAGGTTTCCATGCCGGTAGTTCAGCCCGCAGATTTGTGGCAGGAAAGCGGCCGTTGGGAACAATATGGCCCGGAGTTGCTGCGTTTTGTCGATCGCGGTGAACGTCCTTTCGTTTTGGGGCCAACCCATGAAGAGGTCATTACCGATCTGGTGCGTAATGAGGTAACTTCATACAAACAGCTTCCGTTGAATCTGTTCCAAATCCAGACCAAATTCCGTGATGAAGTCCGCCCACGTTTTGGTGTGATGCGTTCCCGCGAATTTATTATGAAGGATGCATACTCTTTCCACACAACCCAAGAATCCCTGCAAGAAACTTACGATAAGATGTACGACGCTTACAGCAAAATCTTTACTCGTATTGGGCTGGATTTCCGCCCAGTTCTGGCAGATACCGGTTCTATCGGTGGCAGCGCTTCCCATGAATTCCAAGTGCTGGCAGAAAGTGGGGAAGACGATATCGTATTTTCTACCGAGTCCAACTACGCAGCGAATATTGAATTGGCAGAAGCAGTGTTGCCATCTCAAGAACGTTCGGCACCAGCGGAAGAAATGCGTCTGGTGGATACACCAAATGCAAAAACCATTGCAGAACTGGTTGAACAATTCAATCTGCCAATTGAAAAAACCGTCAAGACATTGATGGTCCATGCTGCCGAAGAAAGCGGACACAAATTAGTTGCTCTGTTGGTGCGTGGCGATCATGAACTGAATGAAATCAAAGCGGAAAAATTACCGTTGGTTGCCAGCCCTCTGACATTTGCAACTGAAGAAGAAATTCGTGCCATCGTGAACGCAGGCCCCGGCTCTCTGGGTCCAGTCAACCTGCCAATGCCTGTCATTATTGACCGTAGCGTTTCCGTCATGAGTGATTTTGGCGCCGGTGCCAACATTGATGATAAACATTATTTCGGCATTAACTGGGAACGTGATTTACCACTGCCAGAAATTGCAGATATCCGTAATGTCGTCGAAGGCGACGCCAGCCCAGACGGGAAAGGAACCCTGCTAATCAAACGTGGCATTGAAGTGGGTCATATTTTCCAATTGGGTACTAAATATTCAGATGCGCTGAAAGCAACAGTACAGAATGAAGATGGGCAAAATCAGGTTGTCACGATGGGCTGTTACGGTATCGGCGTAACCCGAATCGTTGCTGCTGCAATTGAACAGAATCACGACGATCGTGGCATTATTTGGCCTGATGCCATTGCACCGTTCCAAGTTGCCATTCTGCCAATGAACATGCACAAATCTTACCGAGTGAAAGAAGTTGCAGAGAAACTCTATGCTGACTTACGTGCCAGCGGTATCGACGTGATTTTTGATGACCGTAAAGAGCGTCCGGGTGTTATGTTTGCCGACATGGAACTGATTGGTGTACCACACACTCTGGTTATCGGCGATCGCAATCTTGATAACGGCGAGATCGAATACAAATGTCGTCGCAACAGCGACAAGCAATTGCTGAAACTGGAAAATGTTGTTGAATTCCTGAAAGGGTAAATTCACTACATTTGCTCAAGTGCTCTGGCCTGAAAGGGTCTGAGAATTGAAAGGCCCGCACATTTATATATGTGCGGGCCTTTTTAATCTCTTAGGGATATTTCAACCCGGCATTATTTTTTAGTATTGCAGGATGATGCCTTGTCAAAATGAATCTTACCTGTCTGAATCAGAGAGTGATCAAACAAGCCATCTTCCATTGAAGGACGAAGGGTATAGTAGCCCTCTACTTCTACATAAACGGGCGTTCCGCCTTCAACTCCCGTAGCACTGTAACCACGCTCCAGATCGATATTTTCTGAAGCATCATAGCGTTTTCCAGTACGGCACTCAGTAAAGGTTGCTGAATCAGCGAAATAGATGTACTCCCCTGCCAATTTTTTCGATGTCACCTTAGCCAACTCGTAGTTGAAATTTGACTGAATTGGCTGACCCTGAGTATCCAACATAACCAGATTTTCGCCTTTCATCTGGTAATAAGATTTTTTGCCATCTTCACTGCTCAATACGATTTTTTTACCATTGGCTACCCAATGACCGGTTTCAAAAAACGCATTCTCCTCACTTTTGTCTTTCTGATAGGTTTGTCCCAAAATATATGACCCATCTTTAGCAAGCTGTAATGTCATCTCAATCCCTGCGCAATCTGCACAAGGTATAACACCGCTAAACACGTTTTCAGTTGGTAAAATCTTATCCTGCGATACTGTGTTGGCCTGTAATGCCGAGCTGTCTGGCTGCGCATCGTGCTTCTGGCACCCAGCCACGGTGAATACTCCCGCAGTCAGTAATGCCAGTAATAATTTTTTCTTTATCATCATTTATCCAGAAAATTCAATATGATACCCAGTGAATCCCAACCCATTATTTTATAACGACCACAGACTATAAAACATGAGATTTACGTGGCAAGATTGACGTTACTTTACCGTATCTCAAAATACATAGAGAGAAAATAAAATATTATGATGCAATCTCATTGCATAATGACTAGGTAGCAGTTTAACCTACTTCCAATTTCAACGTAGTTACCACAGGCTTATGCAGTCATCACAGAAGGTTAGTGTGCTATAGTCGTAGGTAGCATTTTTACGTTTAAGTTTGGTCAATCACGGGCGGCACAATCACCGCCACTAACATAGTGGTGAGCAAATATGTCTATAGATACTGAATATCAACCAATTAACTGTGACGATTACGATAACCTTGAACTCGCTTGTCAGCGCCAACTACATTTACATATTCAATTGATAGATGATAGGTTATTTGAGGGGAAGGCTAAGGAATTGATCTTGAGAAAAAAAATTGAATATCTTCTCGTCGAATCAGATGGAGAAACCCGTGAATTAAGGTTAGATCACATTATCAGTTTTAGTCATCCAGAGATTGGAACAATCGTTATTGAACGTTCCTCGTTGTGATAATCAATACATACATAAAATTACGACGACACAGCACAAAAGTCCTCACGAAAATGAGGGCTTTTGTCTATCTGGAAATGCGTTTTCATATAATTTGATAAATATCATCTCAATTGCCTGATTACTTCTGTAAAGATTACCATTTATATAAAAAGCCATCAGTTATACAAAACTACAAACTCAGCTATCAGGACGCAAAATATTGCCTTGGTAAGGCTCAATAAAGAAAGCCATTTTCCCAAATGAAAAACACTATCTAACATAATGAATCCAACTTATAAAATATTTCCTTCATCCTTTACGTTGCAGCTTTGCAGCTTCATCTAAAAACTTATGAGATGTAACTCCTTCTGCTATCGAAGAAAACTATATTATTCATTTAATCGTCACTTTAATCTGCATCAATAAAAAATGCCTGTACCAGAACCAATGCCACTGGCACTCGAAATACCGCTGCCTCTAAACGTACCTAAATATGTCGATTCATCATCGTAAAAGGCGATAAAAATTAATGTCAGGACTTCATAGAACCAAAAGCTATGTGCTTTCATATAAAGAAAAGTTAAATCATCGGAATAGATCCCGCCAGTAAAACCGCCTACTCCAATACTGTTCAGGCTCCATCCTTGACCGTTAAACGTCCTGTCACTATTCTCAACCGTTACATTAAGACGAAAATAAATTATCTCACTTATCATTGAAGCAAATGCATCGGCTTTCTCCTCCTGAGTGGAAATCAGGATCTTTTCCGCAGGATTGGCGATAAGGACTGGGTCTATTTCTCGTCCTCTCATGTCTTGAAAAAATCTTTTATTAAGATCATCTTTAATATAATTATTTAGAACAGAGTGATCTATATTATTTACCTTCATCATAAAAAACCTCTTTTCTAATTTAAAAATATTGTTTATTTTTAAATTATTACAGTTATAAACAAAAATTTATATAAATCTAAACTCAATGGAGTTCGAGTTTCGTCAAGGCGACAAAAACGTTAATCCCCAAGAAAATAATATAGATAACCGTTTGCTTATGAAAACAGAGATCAAAGTTAGCAAGAGCAGCCAACAAAACTGCCAAATTTGCAATGTGAAAGATGACGGATATATTTTATTCAATGCTAGTATTTACCTATAAATAAGATACCGACCTATTTTTACAAAAAAACAAGCCTATCATTAGTTAAAATTCTTCATATATAACAGTATGGCTATTCACACATAGAGATAAAAAGCAAATTTTACTTTGATAAAAACAATCCACCTACGATTGAATAGAATAAGCATGATAAACAGAGAAACAAATTGACATATACCCGTCGTACTTCAAGATGCATTTATGTTCTCCCCGCGACGCGAGGGAGAACATAGGCTGCTTCCTGCAATTTGAAGTTGATTGCGTATATAATAAAAACAAAAGTTCTATTTAAAATGATTGTCAACATTTTTCTATACCTTGAAATATAGTATAAAATGTGAATTTTTCAATAATAAATAATTCAAAATATAACATAAGATTAATTTATATCTAGCCAGATATTTATTTATTAAATATCCTTATCGATAAGCTTATTTAATAAATGGATGTCTTATTTGATAAAATAAATACTTAATTAAATGGCTAAGTAATACTGAATTATATTTATGTATAGTTATTCATTAGATTTTAAGGCACAGAGCAGCACCAAAGGAACAGCAAACTCGTCAGGAATGACTTGTCCACCCCAAGGTAGGTTTCCAGTGAAAGGCAAAAGCCTTTCAATTATCCCAGGGAATATAAATAACCGTATATTTATAAATACGGTTATTTAATGGCCGAGCAAAATCAGCAAAACTGTAGCTCGGCAGGCGGCAGGTATGATTTTATCCCTCAGTACGTAGGTGCATCCCTGTCCATTGTATGGACATATTGTATTGAAATGCCTTTTTCATCAGCCAAACATTGCCCTTCTTTTGTCACGAAAACCCCCAGTGCCGCAATCAGTTGGTCGTTATAGTAAAGTAATGGCGTTCTTTCCCTTAACCAGGGAGCCACGCCCAATTCCTGCCATAACTTTTTACTGTGGCGCGAATGTTGCCGCCCGACAATGCTGATATGACCTTGTATACCAAAGCGAATGGTCACACGTTCATGTTTAACTGGCGCCCTGATTTTAAACGTATTTCCTTCCGCCAGTATTAATTCGCCCAAACTATCCGGCAAGGTCAATTTCTGTTCTGCACCCCAATCCCATTCAATCGTTCTCCCTGCTACACGTTGATATAGAGGGGTCAACCAGAGTTGCTGCCGGTAACGGCGAATATCATGTTGGCCTAATCTGAAACAAGGCTCTGCGTCCTGACGGGCAAGTGCCACTTCTGACCAGATACGCTGTAATTGCTCCCGTGATGGCATTTTCATACCCAGCCAAGCCAACCAACGGCGCAGCAATGCATTACGTTTAGCTTCAGAATAGGTTATCAAAGGTGGGATAAATATTGCCCCTTCTGATGAGGTTACCTCATTCAACGCTTCGCTTAACAATTCATCCAACAGTTGTTCTTGTTCCCCACACAGGTTGGCGCTACGGGAAACCGCTTGCGGAAAGTGCGGCCAGCGTTGATTCAGTAATGGAGTAATATGCAGGCGCAGGAAATTGCGATCATAGCGATCATCTTGATTGCTATCATCTTCAATCCATTTCAGCTCTTGTACCTGTGCATACTTTTCCAGCTCTGCCCGGCTTGCGTTCAACAATGGACGAAGCAATGTTGTTCCAGCAAAACGCATATTGGCAGGCATGGAAGATAGACCAGCGGGGCCACTGCCCCGCTTTAAAGCCAAGAGGAATGTTTCCGCCTGATCATCAAGGTGTTGCGCCGTTATTAAAATTTCATCTTGCTGTAATTCGCGCCTAAAAGATTGGTAACGAGCATCACGGGCTGCGGCCTCAATGCCATCCTGACGTGTATCCAGACTGACTTTTTCAGTCAGGAAATCGACCTGCCAATCAGCACAAACCTGACTGCAATGTTCAACCCATGAATCCGCTTTTGAGTTCAAGCCATGATGGATATGGATAGCCCTTAACGCCAGCGGTTCACGCTGTGATTGCCGGCATTGATTACGCAAGCGAACCAACAAATGCAGCAATACGGTGGAATCCAATCCACCGCTGAACCCAACCAATATTTTTCTATATGATCCAACTTGTTCTGCCAACATTGTCAGCAGAGGCTCATGAGTATTTGTCATTGCAGTGCTAAACCTTTCTTCATTTTAGCCAGATCAATCTTCAACAAAATCATCCCTCAGCTCTTTTTGTCCAGAAGCCTTATTCTTGGCTTTAATACAAAGCAGACCTGAGATAATAACAAGCACCAATCCAACAACATAAGCCGGGACAAAGGCGTCACCAAAAAACAGCACTATCCACATCATTGACAGAATGGGCGATAAAAATAATATCGGCGCAATCTTATGGGAATCTGGGCCATTCATGGCCTTGAACCAAATGATGTAGGAGACACCATTTAATATGATACCGTTGAGCAATGTTGGTACCAGTGAATCACCAACAGGCAAATTAATGCTGCTGAATGCAAACACAAATACAGCGGAAACTAATGTCGAGCACAGGAATACCCAAAATGTGCAGATATAAGAATCAATGGCGAAGTGCCTTGAGAGTACAGACATCAACGCAAAACAAAACGCCCCGCTGAATACCAGCAGCAATGCCAGAGGGTGCTCTACTGCAATTTCCGTAATATTGCCTTTTGTAAAGGTAATCACAACAGCAATAAAACCTATCGCAATCCCAATCATCTGCCTGATTGACAGTCTTTCTTTAAACAGGAAAAACGACAACCCGATAATCATCAGTGGCCAGCTATATTGAATCACCAAAACAGCCACACCATTCTCAATGGAATAGCCATAGTAGAGCAGTAGATAGAAGAAACAATCCAAAGCGCCCAAGATCAATACCTTAAGCATCACAGGAAAAGGGATGAGTAAAAGTTGCTTCCAGCTCCTTCCCATCATCAGTGCGACGACGAAGACAGCTAAAACAGACAGCACATTTGACCAGAACAGATATTGGAAATGATCCATATCTTTCTGCCCAAAACGGGCTATTGAAGGAACAAAACTCCAGATAAATACACAAGAAAACGCATAAATAATATATTTATATTTGGCCATAGAAAACTCAACTTATTTTTTTAATCCTAACCAATGAGATACCCTACCCCACCCTAATGTCATCAGGAATAATAATACCAGATGGTATAGAAAGTGATGTTTTCATCCCCTCTAAACAATAAAACAGGCGGAAATACTAAGGAGTTATCCTCCATTAGCTCATTCCACCTGTTATCAAGATATAAGAAAGATTGTTGCTTTATAAAAAGCTGCCATTAATTAAAGCAGCTTTTAAAATTTATTTCAGAACTGAATATTATCTAAAATCAGCAGTAACCGTATTGCATTAAACGTTCATAACGACGGTTAACTAATTCTTCATCACCCAATTCACTCAATTCACCTAATTCAGCAAGATCGGACAACAATTGATTTTTCAATGCCTCAGCCATTTTGTCGTAGTGACGATGTGCGCCACCCAATGGTTCAGGAATAACGGTATCAATCAATTTCAACTCTTTCAGGCGTGGAGCTGTAGTCCCCATCGCTTCCGCTGCCAGTGGCGCTTTTTCAGCACTCTTCCACAAGATGGAAGCACAGCCTTCCGGCGAAATCGTGGAAAACGTACTGTATTCCAGCATATTGATCTTATCACCAACGGCTAATGCCAATGCACCGCCTGATCCGCCTTCACCGATAACCGTACAGATGATTGGAACAGAAAGACGGGACATCTCACGTAAATTACGGGCAATCGCTTCTGACTGGCCACGCTCTTCAGCACCCACGCCAGGGTATGCACCGGGAGTATCAATGAAGGTAATGATTGGCAATTTGAAACGTTGGGCCATTTCCATCAGTC
This sequence comes from Xenorhabdus mauleonii, assembly GCF_900113945.1. Lineage (GTDB taxonomy): Bacteria > Pseudomonadota > Gammaproteobacteria > Enterobacterales > Enterobacteriaceae > Xenorhabdus > Xenorhabdus mauleonii. Next base: position 53,924 of record NZ_FORG01000023.1, on the reverse strand, counting down.
GCAACGCCTTGCGATAGCCTTCTGGCGATGGCATGCCAAAATTACGACGGATTTTCTCTTTCGTTTCGCGCCCTTTCTGATGACCAATAATCATCACCGGACGGCCTTCGATACGTGCCAGGCCACCAACGATCGCTTTATCATCAGCATAAGCACGGTCGCCTGCCAACTCTTCAAAATCTGTAAAAATACGCTTGATGTAATCCAATGTGTAAGGACGCAGAGGATGGCGTGCTAACTGGGATATTTGCCATGCTCCTAAATCAGAAAAAATCTTGCGAGTCAGCTCCAGGCTTTTTTCCCGCAAACGCTGGATTTCTTCATCCAGATTTATATCTAGCTTTTCATCTTGACGGCTAACTGCGGTGAGCGAATCGATTTTCGCTTCCAGCTCGGCAATCGGCTGTTCAAAATCCAGAAAGTTCAGACTCATAACGTTCCTATTTTAGTCAAATTCTAATTCTACCTGCTCGTTACCCAGCAGAGTTCGCAGATCTGTCAAAAGGGTATCCGTTGGTGTTACCCGCCATGTTGCACCGAATCTTAAACGGGCACGGGCATCTACCCGCTGGTAATAAAGATGAACCGGTATCGTCCCTGAACGATGTGGCTCCAAAGCGCCACGAAGACGGTTCAATAATTGTTCATCAATTTGCCTGTCTGACAACGAGATAGCAAGACCACGCGCAAACTTTTCACGGGCCTCACTGATATCCATTAATTCACGGACCGTCATTTTAAGCCCACCATTGAAGTCATCAAAGCTGACTTGTCCGGTAGCTATCAAAATTTTGTCTTGCTCCAATAAATGTTGATACCTTTCCAGCGCATCGGAAAACAGCATGATTTCCAGCCGCCCAGAACGATCATCCAGCGTGCTGATTCCAATCCGGTTTCCGCGCTTGGTTGTCAATACCTTGGAAGCCAGCACCAAACCTACCACAGTCGTCACTTGACCACGAGGTGTCGGGTTCACATCTTTTAGACGTAATCCATTCGTATAACGTTCAATTTCTTTTAGATAACCCGTGATAGGGTGGCCCGTTAGATACAGCCCCAGAGTTTCACGCTCTCCGTCCAGAACCACCTGATCCGGCCATTTGGGCGTGCTGGCATATGAACGCTCAACCTCTTCTGGTTCTTCAGCCAATACGCCAAACATATCCGTTTGACCAATAGCTTCTGCCTTGGCATGCTGCTCTGCTGCTTTTAAAGCATCTTCCAGAGATGACATCAATGCCGCACGATGTGGCCCCAATCTGTCGAAGGCACCGGACATGATCAGTTTTTCCATCACGCGGCGGTTTAGTTTTTTGGTATCAACTCGCGCGCACAGGTCGAACAGTTCCTTGAAGTGCCCGCCTGCCTGACGGGCTTCAATGATGGCCTCAATCGGGCCTTCACCCACACCCTTGATTGCACCAATGCCGTAAACAATTTCGCCTTCATCATTGACATGGAAATGGTACAGGCCACTGTTGATATCTGGCGGCAAGACCTTTAGCCCCATCCGCCAGCATTCATCGACCAATCCAACGACCTTTTCGGTGTTATCCATATCTGCGGTCATCACGGCCGCCATAAATTCGGCCGGATAGTGTGCTTTCAGCCATAAAGTCTGATAGGAAACTAATGCATAAGCAGCAGAGTGTGATTTGTTGAAGCCATAACCCGCGAATTTCTCCACCAAATCGAAGATTTTCATCGAGAGTTCGCCATTCACACCCTGATTTATCGCGCCTTCTTCAAACACAGAACGCTGCTTGGCCATCTCCTCAGGCTTTTTCTTACCCATTGCCCGGCGGAGCATATCCGCGCCGCCCAAGGTATAACCCGCCAATACCTGAGCAATCTGCATCACCTGTTCCTGATACAAAATGATGCCGTAAGTTGGCTCCAATACGGGTTTCAAGGATTCGTGCTGCCACTCAACATCCGGGTAAGAGATCTCTTCCCGGCCATGCTTACGGTCGATAAAGTTATCCACCATGCCGGATTGCAGCGGCCCCGGACGGAACAACGCCACCAATGCTATCATGTCTTCGAAGCAGTCAGGGCGCAGGCGCTTGATGAGATCTTTCATGCCGCGGGATTCAAGCTGGAACACGGCCGTTGTTTCCGACCGTTGCAACATATCGAAACTTTTCTTATCGTCCAGCGGGATAGCAGCAATATCGATAGGTTCCAAGCCCTTTTTGGCTCGGCGTACATTCACCATCTCAAGCGCCCAGTTGATGATGGTGAGTGTTCTCAATCCAAGGAAGTCAAACTTAACCAGCCCCGCATATTCCACATCGTTCTTGTCAAACTGGGTAACCGGGTTTAGTCCTTCCGGATCACAATAAATGGGGGCAAAATCAGTAATTTTGGTTGGCGCAATAACAACACCACCGGCATGTTTACCGGCGTTACGGGTGACACCTTCCAGCTTGCGCGCCATGTCGATAAGCGCTTTGACCTCTTCATCTGCTTCATAAATTTCAGGCAGTTGAGGCTCTGCTGCGAAGGCTTTTTCCAGCGTCATGCCCGGATCGGGCGGGACTAATTTTGATATACGATCAACAAACCCGTACGGATGACCCAGTACACGGCCAACGTCCCGGATAACCGCTTTTGCGGCCATTGTACCGAACGTGATTATCTGGGATACCGCATCTCTCCCGTACATATCGGCAACGTGATCAATCACCTGATCGCGTTTTTCCATGCAGAAATCGACGTCAAAGTCAGGCATCGAGACACGTTCAGGGTTAAGGAAACGTTCGAACAGCAGATCGAATTCCAATGGGTCAAGGTCGGTAATTTTTAAAGCATAAGCCACAAGTGAGCCTGCACCGGAACCACGGCCCGGCCCTACAGGAACACCATTATCCTTTGACCACTGGATAAACTCCATGACTATCAGGAAGTAGCCGGGAAAGCCCATCTGGTTGATAACTTTTAGTTCAATATCCAGACGTTCATCATATTCTGTTCGTTTTTGCGCTCTGATTTCCGGCTCGGGATAAAGAAACTCCAGACGCTCTTCCAGACCTTGTTTGGATTTTTCCACCAAGAAATCTTCGGTACTCATGTCTCCCGTCGGAAATTGCGGAAGAAAGTATTCACCGAGACGAATAGTGACATTACAGCGTTTCGCTATTTCTACGCTGTTTTGCAGCGCTTCAGGAATGTCGGAGAAAAGCTCACACATTTCCTGTTCGCTGCGCAAATATTGCTGAGGACTATAATTTTTTGGACGCTTCGGATCTACCAACGTATAGCCATCATGAATGGCAACCCGGATTTCGTGTGCGTCAAAATCTTCGCTTTCTAAGAAACAGACATCATTGGTTGCCACGACAGGCAGATTTTTTTCTGCCGCCAATTCAACAGCCGCATGAAGATACCTTTCTTCATCCTGACGCCCTGTACGGATCAATTCGAGGTAATAACTATCTGGGAAATGCTCACGATAAAAATCGAGGCACTGGTCTGCCATCGCACGGTTGCCGCGCAGCAGGAATTTCCCGACATCCCCCATGCGTCCGCCCGACAACAGGATCAAACCCGCGCTGTATTTTACCAACCATTCCCGTTTGATAGTTGGGCCAATCGCACCATAACCTTTTTGGTAAGCTTCAGAGATCAATAACGTCAGGTTTTGATAACCTTCGTTATTGCGGGCAAGGACTGTCAGGTGAGCGTATTCATCCCCCAGCAAATCACTTTCCATATAGAAGTCAGCGCCAATAATCGGCTTGATGCCTGCACCATGTGCACTGCCATAAAATTTCACCAACCCGCACAGGTTGGTAAAATCTGTAATCGCAAAAGCCGGCATCCCCAACTTGGCAACTGTTTTCACCAATGGGTTAGTCTTAGCCAGACCATCAATCATTGAATAGTCGCTGTGAACACGCAAGTGCACAAAACGTGGTTCTGTCATAGTTTGCCCAGATTTTTATCCAAGACCTAGCGCCCGTTTTACCGGCGCAAAACTTTTACGATGATGTTCCGTCGCACCAAGCAACGCTAATTTTTCCAGGTGCAAGGCGGTAGGATAACCTTTATGTTTCGCGAAACCGTACTCCGGGAACTGTTTATCCAGTTCTGCCATTTCTCTGTCACGCGTTACTTTAGCAAGGATAGACGCAGCACTTATTTCAGCCACCAAACTATCCCCTTTCACTACAGCTTGTGCCGGCATCGCCAATGCAGGGCAACGATTACCATCAATCAGGGCGAAATCAGGCACGATTGCCAAGCCTGCCACGGCACGCTGCATGGCAAGCATCGTTGCATGGAGGATATTGAGCTTATCTATCTCTTCTGGTTCGGCACGCCCAAGGCTCCAGCCCAAGGCTTTTTCTTTAATTTCCAGATACAGCGCTTCACGACGTTTTTCCGTGAGCTTTTTCGAATCCGTCAAGCCAATAATGGGGTTAGCAGGATCCAAAATTACTGCCGCAGTAACAACAGCCCCAACCAAGGGGCCGCGTCCGACTTCATCAACACCAGCAATTAAATTTGCCTGAGGATAAACAAAATCCATTATCTTCTCGCTAATTCCAGAACGGCCTGTGCAGCCTGTTCATCAGCATCACAGCGAATGCTTTCATGCAATTGCAGGAATGTTTTTTTCAACATTTCCACCTCTTCGCCACCTTGTAAAAGAGGCAACAAAGCCTCTGATAACGCTTGTGGAGTGCATTCATTCTGCAATAACTCTTTGACTAACTCTTTGCCTGCCAGCAAGTTAGGCAAGGAAACATACGGTGTCTTCACCAGGCGTTTTGCCAGCCAGAATGTAAAAGGCTTCATTCTATAGCCCACCACCATTGGGCATTTGGCTAGCATACACTCTAATGCAGCCGTACCGGATGCCAATAAAGCCGCATCACTGGCAATCATTGCATCACGAGCGTTTCCATCCAATAGATGAATGGGCAAGTCCGGGGCAATTTCATTTTTGATGCGCTGAAATTGCTCACGGCGCTTGGCATTCACCAAGGGAACCAATACCTGCAAATCAGGCAATTTCGTACGTAGTTGCTGTACTGTTTTTAAAAAGTCAGCACTCAACATCTCTACTTCAGCATGACGGCTACCAGGCAGCATCGCCAGACAGTGGGCATTAAATGGAACGCCCAATCTCTCTCTGGCGGCTGTTTTGTCTGCTTGCAGAGACATTGCATCAGCCATTGTGTGACCAATGAAGCGGCATGGAACATTAAACCGCTCGTAGAATGCTTTTTCAAACGGCAAAAAAGCCAGTACCAAATCCGTCGAGCGGCCAATTTTAAACACACGCTTCTGACGCCACGCCCATACTGATGGACTAACGTAATGGATAGTTTTGATCCCGCGCTGTTTAAGCTGACCTTCTAAAGTAATATTGAAATCAGGGGCATCAATGCCGATAAACACATCCGGTTTCAATTCAGCAAAACGGGCCGTTAAATCTTTGCGTATTTTCAGCAAACGAGGCAATCGTCCGAGAACTTCAACGATCCCCATTACCGCCAGTTCTTCCATCTCATACCAGACTTCACAACCTTCCGCCTGCATAAGAGGACCAGCAACACCCACGAAGCGGGCATCCGGAATTTTTGCTTTCAGTGCGCGAATCAGCCCTGCACCAAGAATGTCGCCAGATGTTTCTCCGGCAACCAAACCAATTGTCAGCGGCCGCTGATTGCTAACAGAAGAAATGGTAGTCAAAGGAGTATCCTTCATCTATACCCGCTGTATTTCATCTTGAAACCCATAGGGTATATCTAGCGAATAATGCCACGGTTGGATTTTGCTGAATTTGTCAGAAAATCACTGAATACTTTCACATGTGGGTTGTTTTCCGCCTGAGCTTCTATCTCTTGTCTGGCGTCTTCCAATGTCTTTCCACTGCGATAAAGCATTTTATAAGCATTGCGGATTGCGTGCAGGGATTCTTTATCAAATCCACGGCGCTTTAAGCCTTCAATGTTCAAGCCAAAAGGCGTGGCATGATTGCCCTGCGCAATAACATAAGGAGGTATGTCTTGAGCGACACCCGAACAACCGCCAACCATAACATGAGAGCCGATTTGGCAGAATTGATGAACCGCTGTCATGCCGCCGATAATCACGTAATCGCCCAAAATGACATGCCCACCCAATGTACCATTGTTTGCAATGATGCAACGATCACCAATAATGCAGTCATGGGCAATATGGGCGTTGATCATCAGCAGATTGTCACTGCCAACTTTGGTTACACCACCACCCTGCACAGTGCCACGATGAATGGAAACACTTTCGCGGATACGGTTACGGTCGCCAATTTCAACGCGGGTTGGTTCGCCTTGATATTTGAGATCTTGGTTCACTTCACCGATAGAAGCAAATTGGTAAATCTGGTTATCACGGCCAATCTTAGTGACCCCATTAACCACGATATGGGATTTCAGTTCAGTCCCTTCACCAATTTCAACCTGAGAACCAATAAAACAAAATGGGCCAATGCGGACATTGGCTCCAATAATAGCGCCTTCTTCCACAATGGAAGAAGGATGAATAATTGCACTCTGATCAATCATGGATTAAGCCCCGCGACGGCGTGCACACATCATTTCAGCTTCGCAAGCCACTTTTCCATCAACTTTAGCTACGCCTCTGAAACACGCAACACCGCGACGTTCTTTAAGGAATTCGACTTCCATTACCATCTGGTCACCAGGCAGAACAGGACGCTTAAAGCGAGCGCCATCAATACCTGCGAAGTAATATAATTCACCTGGTTCCAGTGTGCCGACGCTTTTGAATGCCAGTATTCCGGTAGCTTGAGCCATTGCTTCAAGGATTAACACACCTGGGAAAATCGGTTTCCCAGGGAAATGCCCCTGAAAGAATGGTTCATTGAAAGTTACATTCTTGACTGCGCGTAAAAATTTACCCTCTTCAAAATCCAAAACACGATCTACCAACAAAAATGGGTAGCGGTGAGGCAGTAAATTTAAAATCTCTTCAATATGCAGAGTATGATTATCACTCATCTAAATACTCTTCCTGTCTATATAAGAATCATAATATTAACGACACGGCCTGCGCTAAACCCCAAATACAGAGTTATCAAGCAGGCCGCAAAAATTAAAAACACAACCAAAAATGCTAACTAAAAACGTTTAACCAAAATTGTTCGCTGATTACTCGCTTTTATTTTCTAGTTGACGTTCCAGTGATTTCAAGCGCTTACTCATTTCATTAATGTTCATGACTAAGGCTGCTGTTTTACGCCAGGTTTTGTTTGGTTGTAATGGGATACCTGACGAATACACACCAGGCTCTGTGATTGGACGCATAACCATGCCCATACCCGTTACTGTTACTTTATCACAGATCTCCATATGCCCATTAATGACGCTCGCGCCACCAATCATACAATAACGACCAATCTTCAGGCTACCTGCCATAATGACACCACCCGCTACTGCGGTGTTGTCTCCGATCGTGACATTGTGGGCAATTTGGCATTGATTGTCTATGATAACACCGTTACCGATAACAGTGTTATCCAGCGCACCGCGATCAATCGTTGTGCAAGCGCCAATTTCAACGCGGTCACCAATGATTACCGTACCCAACTGAGGTATTTTAATCCAATTACCACGATTATTAGCATAACCAAAACCATCAGATCCTATAACAGTTCCTGATTGGATCAGGCACGATTCACCAATTTCAACATTATGGTATATCGATACATTGGCCCACAGGCGGGTTCCATTGCCAATCCGTGCATTCTTTCCAATAAAGCAACCCGCGCCAATGACGGTATTATCGCCCAGTTCAACACCTGATTCGATAACCGCATTTGCACCAATGGCCACATTTTTACCCAAAACGGCGTCGGGGGAAATGACTGCTGATGGATGGATGTCCTGCGCAGGCTGTGGAGTTGTATCCATGATTTGTGCCATGCGTGCGTAGGCGAGATAAGGATCATTAACAACTAATGCAGCAACCTTGCAATGAGGCAGGTCTGCTTCTCGCAATACAACAGCCGCCGCCTGACATTCAGCGAGCTTGTCAGTATAACGGCTGTCAGATAAAAATGTAATTTGCTCGCTATTTGCTGAATACATTGGAGCAATGCCAGTGATGACGATATCGCCATCACCCTGCAATTGCGCATTCAACTGCTGAGCGAGGTCAGCCAATCGAATTGAAACCATCTACTATTTAACCTGTTTCAGTACTTCTGCTGTGATGTCTTTACTGGATGCAGAGTACACCGCTGCATTTGCATCAAGTACAAGATCGTAACCTTCTTTACCAGCAACTACTTTAACAGCATCCTGAATGCGATTCAGAATTTTGTTACGCTCTTCCATCTGGCGGCGGCGATTATCATTTTCGAAAGTCTGTGCTTTCTTAGCAAATTCATCACGTTTCGCTACAACGTCTTTTTCTAACTTTTCGCGCTCGCTGGCTTTCATAGTTGCGCCATCACGCTGCAATTTCTGAATTTTGGTCTGCAAATCAGATTCCATACGCTGTAATTCGGATGCACGACCTTTAAATTCGTTATCCAACTGTTTTGCTACAGCTTCACGAGCAGGTAATTGTTGGAAAACATCAGCAACGTTCACTAAAGCAATTTTATCTGCTGCCTGAGCACCGGCAGAGAACGCTAACGCCATACCAAGACCCGCAGCACACAATACTTTTTTCACTATAAACTCCTTTGACCTACGCTATTTTACAGATTAGAAGACTCAAGGTAGCCCCATCTAATAATAGACAATGGGGCGTTTTTTTTACCAAAATGATTTTAAATCACCAAGTTCCGCCAGAGATATTGAACTGGAACTGTTCTGCTCTATCACCGGCGTATTCTTTAATTGGCTTCGCATAAGAGAAGGTCAATGGCCCCAATGGTGACAACCATTGCAGCGCAATACCTGCCGAAACACGGATATTATTTGGCTTGCTGTAATCAGGCATCCCAGCGTAGTCAGTCTTATTCCAATTAGTATCCCACACCGTACCAGCATCTATGAAGAAAGAAGTCCGAACGGTATTGGCATATTTCGCATCAAGGAACGGAGTTGGTGTGATCAATTCAAAGCTGGCAACCGCTACCGCATTCCCCCCCACAGCATCACGGGATGGGCTATTTGGCTCTGGATTACCAGTCTTGTCTAAATAAATGGCTTTCGGACCGATGTTATTCGATCTAAAGCCGCGAATGCTGCTGGAACCACCGGCATAGAAGTTTTCATAGAACGGCATTTCTTTACCGCCAAAACCACCGCCATAACCCATACGTGCGCGTCCCATCAACACCCATGAATTGTTATCATCCAGTGGATAGTAGCCTGAAGTATTCCAGGTCGTTTTATAGAACTGATTGTTTGAGCCAGGTAATGTGAATTTCGCATCCAATGATGTTTTTACGCCTGAAGTCGGGAAGAAGCCTCTATCGAGTTTGTTATAAACCCATCCCAGCGTCACAGAGAAATCGTTGCTATCAAATTTCGCCTTATCATCATGATTCTGTTTTTTATCCATTTTATTCAAATAACGCCACATCGCAGCCTGTGGCCGCATGTTTGATAAGGAGTTATGTACATAACTCAGTCTCAAGTTTAGGCGATTATTTTCATTCAATGGGAAACCCATCATTCCTTCGGTACCATAGGCTTTGTTGGTATAGTTCGAAAGATCAGCATTATCGGCACGGAAATCATTATAAAATATCCGTCCCCCCAAACTGACACCATCAACGGTAAAGTAAGGGTTCTCTACATAGATATCCGTCGATTTTGAATAGTCGTTCTTACTGGCATTTATCGATACACTATTACCCGTTCCCAGCCAGTTATCCTGCTGAACACCGACTTGGAAGCCCATGCCACTTTCTGTACCAAAGCTCACACCAAAGTTCATGGAACCAGTATTGCGCTCTTTAACTTTGTAGACCACATCAACCTGATCCGGGCTGCCCGGTACACGTTCCGTAGCAACATCAACCGTTTCAAAATAGCCCAGTCGGTTTAAACGCTCTTTACCTTGTTCAACTAAATCACTGCCCAGCCATGCGCCTTCCATTTGACGCATTTCACGACGCAAAACGATATCCTTACTGATGTCGTTGCCCGAGAAACGGATTTTACGCACATAGAAACGGTTGCCAGCATCAACATTGACATGCAGCTTAACCGTCTTGTCAGCATCATTGATTTCAGGCTGTGTCATTACACGCGGGTAAGCGTAACCATGACGGCCAAGCAGGTTTTTGATGCCGTTTTCCATTTTGGTTACTTCATTACCGTTATACAGTGAACCCGGCTCAATTTTGGTCAGCTCTTCTATTTTCTGTTGATAGCCAGCCAAATTACCGTTCAACTCAACACCTGCAACTTTGTATTGATCGCCTTCGGTAATATTAACGGTAATATAGATACCTTTTTTATCCGGCGTCAGATTGATTTGAGTTGAATCGATATTGAAACGCGCATAGCCTCGCTCGAGGTAAAAACTACGCAAGGATTCAAGATCGCCTGACAGTTTTTGTTTCTGGTATTTTTGGTCAGCTATCCAGTTCCACCAAGGCACATCGTCCCTGAGCTGGAGTACATTAAGTAGTTCCTTAGTAGAAAAGGCTTTATTGCCGACAATATTGATTTGTTGGATCTTGGCAAAAGCCCCTTCTGAGAAAACAAGTTTTAAATCAACACGGTTGCGGGGCAGTGGCGTGACAACAGCTTTCACTGTCGCGTTGTATTTACCAACACTGTAATAGAACTCTTCCAACCCTTTCTCAATATTGGACAGCATGGTGCGGTCAAGAGCTTCACCAACACGAACACGAGAGGCTTCTAAGTTCTGCTTGAGCATGTCATCTTTCACCGCCTTATTACCGGAGAAAGTAATGCTGGCGATGGTTGGCCGTTCTTTTACTTGAACAACAAGTGAATTGCCATCACGTAAGACACGAACATCTTCAAAGTTCCCAGTCGCGAACAGTGCGTGAATCGTGCGACTGATGTCTTCATCGCTGACTGAATCACCTACGCGAACTGGCATGTTCAGTAATGCTGCACCAACGGTGACACGTTGAAGACCCTCAAAATGAATGTCCTGAACTACGAATCCGTCTGAACCGTATGCAGTGGCGCTGCCGAACAGCAGCGACGCTATGAGCAACTTTTTCATCGCCATCGTTGTTATGCGTTTTCCTAACCGGTCTCCCACCTTAGAAGCGGGAGAAATCATTGAAAAGTGCAAGCCCCATTAACAACATCAGCAACATAGCACCAATGCGATAACTGAAGTCTTGTACACGCTCGGAGACCGGCCTTCCCTTGATCTTTTCAATAGCAAGGAAAAGCAGGTGTCCACCATCTAGTACAGGTAATGGGAACAAATTAATGATCCCAAGATTGACACTGATTAGTGCCAAAAACATTAAATAATACACCAAGCCAAAATCAGCCGATACTCCGGCTCCTTTGGCAATGGAAATCGGGCCACTCAAATTATTGAGTTTCACATCACCCACAATTAATTTGCCGAGCATATTGACTGTCAGCTTCATTAATTGCCACGTTTTATCTCCTGCCTCATAGATGGCAGAAAAAGGCCCGTACTGTTGGAGAATTTTATATTCCTCCTCCAGTGGAATGATTTTAAGTTCGACGCCAGCAAAACCTTCCTCACGATCGCCGGACAACTTTCTCGCTTCAGGGGTCAGAGACAAGGAGATCATTCCTCCCGCTCTTGCAACGTCCAATTTTAGAGGAACATTTGGATTATTTCTGATAAAAGATGAAAAAGTGTGCCAGACATCTATATCCTGACCGTTGACTTTAACGATCCTGTCCCCGCTTTGTAAACCCGCTTTTTCAGCAGCTGAAGCTGGATAAACTTTCTCCACTTGCGAACTGCTACGGGGCATAACGGGCATAATCCCCAGAGATAACACGGCATCCTGCCTGGATGGATCAAATTTCCACTCACGTAAATCCAACGTTCTTTGTACTTGGTTCACAGAATCCAAAGGCGTGAGATCTATGGTCATAGATGCTTCACCCACTTTGCTTACCATAGCAAGACGTACCGCATTCCAATCAGGTGTTTCGATACCATTAATGGCTTTTAGTTCCATTCCAGGCAAAATATTTGCCTGAGCAGCAATTGAGTTGGGTTTAACATCCAGCACGACAGGGCGTACTGATGGCACTCCAATGATAAACACCAACCAATAAGCAATAACTGCCAGAATGAAGTTTGCTATTGGGCCAGCGCTGATCACTGCCGCACGCTGACCAATAGTTTTGTTGTTGAATGCCATGTGACGACGCTCAGGAGAAACTTCTTCCACGCGCTCGTCGAGCATTTTGACATACCCGCCAAGAGGGATAAGAGCGATAACGTATTCTGTTCCCTGTTTATCTGTGCGGCGCCAAAGAGCTTTACCAAACCCAATGGAAAAGCGTTCAACATAGATACCACATCGTCTGGCTACCCAAAAATGGCCAAACTCATGCACCGTAATAAGAACGCCTAATGCAACAATAAATGCAGCCAGATTCCAGAGAATATCCATTACGTACCTTCAGAGAGAAAATCCAGAAGAAATTAACATTGCCAACCCTGCAAATACAGGAATTGCCGCTGTTAAACTATCAACCCTATCCATGACACCGCCATGCCCGGGAATCAATTGACTACTGTCTTTGACCCCAGCTTCCCGCTTGAACATACTCTCTGTCAAATCACCAAACACCGATGCTATAACCACAACCGTGGAAATCAGTAACAAATGTTCCGGCTTTGCTGGAACAGGAGCATATCGGCTAAACAGCCATGAAACCAATGCTGCCGTTAGCAATCCCCCGAAAAGCCCTTCCAGCGTTTTGCCGGGTGATACTTTCGGTGCCATTTTGTGTTTACCTATCGTCCTACCGAAAACATAGGCGCCAGAATCAGCCGCCCATACCAGCAGCATCACATACAATAGCCACCATGCGCCATCATAAGTGTTGTTTTCATAACCTAAGGTACGCAACACCATCATTCCACAATAAAATGGCACAATGGTCAGAACCCCGAACAACAGGCGCAATACAAGGGATGATTTCCAGACAGAAGCGGAAGCAGGGTAAGTAACCACCAATAAAATCGCAGCTACCCACCAAAGCATCCCGGCCCACAATAGATATACAATTTGTGGCTTTTCAATGAGATGAGAAAAATCCGACAAAGAGTACTGTAAGATCAATAACCCTACAGCGAATAACACTGCCAGCGTAATACGTTTAGCCTGAGTGAACAGACCGGCAAATTGCCCCCATTCCCATGCAGCAAGTGCAGAAACAGCAATGACAACTAGCCCAAACCCTGATGGAGGAAGGAAAAACAGTGCAGCAAGGACTAGAGGAATTAATATCAACGTAGTTAAAAGACGGTACTTCAGCAAGTTCTCCTCCTATGATCCCACTTCGGCATCGTCTGGTGTTGTTCCGCCAAAGCGGCGTTCTCGTTTGGCAAAGGCATTAATAGCACCTTCAAAAGCAGTTTCATCAAAATCAGGCCAAAGTATATCGGTAAAATACAATTCTGCATAAGCGATCTGCCATATCAAGAAATTGCTGATACGGTGCTCGCCCCCGGTTCTAATGACCAAATCGACTTCAGGCTGCTGACTTAAATTGATAAAACTGCCAATGGTAGACTCAGTAATTTCTTCGGGAGTCAGTTCATTTGCCTTAATTTTTTCAGCAACTTGTTTCATGCTCTGAACTAAATCCCAACGACCACCATAGTTAGCGGCAATATTAAGCTGCAATCCGGTATTGCCGGCCGTTAATTCAACTGAACGGCGAATGCGCTCCTGTAACCGCGTACTAAAACGACTAATATCACCAATAACGGACAATTTCACATTGTGCTTGTGCAGGCTCTTCACTTCATTATCAAGCGCAAAAACAAACAGCTCCATCAACGAACTGACTTCCTGCTGTGGGCGATTCCAATTTTCACTGCTGAATGCGTATAGAGTCAGTGACTTAATGTTGTGTTTAACTGAAAAACTGACAGAACTCCGCACAGCTCTAATTCCTGCACGGTGGCCAAATACTCTTAATTTTCCACGTTTTTTAGCCCAACGACCGTTACCATCCATAATAATGGCAACGTGTTGGGGGACTGTCGACAATGAGTCACTATCACTGGGAGATATCACTCAAAATAATCCTTAAATAACTAAATATGCTGGGCTTGCAGTAAATTCAATCGCTTTCAAACACGAAAAAGCCGTGTCACGTGTCAGTCATTACCACGGTTACCACGGCTATTTCTGGTTCGACCTGAATGAAAGCCTTTATATCTGGTACACGCGAGAAAAATGCGAATTCCAACTAATTGAATTGGCTATTATAACAACTATAATTTACCGCCGAACTATATCATTTGCCAAAACGCAAACAAACATATACTTATTAATAAAATTCGCTATTTAGCAAAACTTCTGATGGTTTCTCTCGCGAAAATTCTGGCTATGTTGTCGATTTCTAAGACCTCTTCTATGCTTTGAGGTTCAGATAAATTTAATTTTTCGACCACCAATCGATTGATTATCGCGATATCTGTGAAACGAATTCCACCTTTCAAGAAAGCATCAACAGTTTCTTCATTAGCGGCATTCAAAGCCGTTGTCGCTGACTGGCCTTCATGACAAGCCTCAATGGCTAATTTCAGGCAAGGGTAGCGCTGGTAATCCAGCTTTTCAAAGGTGAGCATACTCAATTCAGCAAAATCCAGCGGCTTTGCACCAGACTGAATACGATTAGGATAAGCCATCGCATAAGCTATCGGAGTGCACATGTCCTGTGTCCCCAGTTGCGCGATAATGCTGCCGTCATGATAACGAACCATTGAGTGAATAACTGACTGCGGGTGCAGCAACACTTCCATTTCTTCAGCAGAGGCATTGAATAAATAGCGGGCTTCAATGTACTCCAACCCTTTATTCATCATGGTTGCTGAATCTACTGAGATTTTACGCCCCATTGACCAAATAGGATGGGCGCAGGCTTCATCTGGTGTCACCAAAGGTAGTTTATCCAGAGGAGTAGTACGGAACGGGCCGCCTGAACCTGTCAGGATTACGCTGGTAATACCCTGTTCCTGTAAATTCGCTTTGCCAAGATTGTGCTGAACTTTTTCCGGCAGACTTTGGAAAATGGCATTATGTTCACTATCGATTGGCAACAATTGAGCACCATACTGAGCAACGGCATTCATAAACAGGCGGCCACTGGTAATCAAAGACTCTTTATTCGCCAACAATACCTGCTTGCCTTTGCGAATTGCTGCCAATGTTGGTAATAATCCCGCCACACCAACAATCGCAGACATAACCTGATCGACGTCTTCCAGTGCAGCCAAATCACAAATTGCATCTTTACCGAACAGAACTTCCGTTTTACTTCCCTGCTCTAGCAACAATTGACGCAATACATTTGCTGAATGCTCATCGGCCATCGCGGCATATTGTGGGCAAAATTCCAGACACTGCTGTGCCATAACTTCTGCATTTTTCCCAGCGACAAGTGCCACTACACTGAATTTATCTGGATTATTTCGGACAACAGAAAGCGTACTTTTCCCTATCGACCCTGTTGAGCCAAGAATAGTTAACCGTTTCATTTTTATACTCTGAATGTGCTACTGATATAAAATCACAATAGTTTGAGCGGTATAGATCGCTATGTCCATCGCTTGAGAAAGAAATGTGATACAAAATGTAATATAAAAAATAAGAACAACGCCGCAAGAACTGCGGCGTTGCTATTTATGAAATAGAAGTTATGAGATGAAAATCAGAAGTCCATCAATTCAGCTTCTTTATTCGCCAGTACTTCATCAATCTTCTTGATGAAGGTGTCAGTCAATTTCTGAATGTCATCTTGTGAACGACGCTCTTCATCTTCACTGATCTCTTTGTCTTTCAGCAGGGCTTTGATTTTATCGTTAGAATCACGGCGAATGTTACGAACGGCTACGCGTCCCTGTTCCGCTTCGTTGCGAACAATTTTGATCAGGTCTTTACGGCGCTCTTCTGTCAGCGGTGGCAATGGAACACGGATGATGGTTCCGGCAGAAGATGGGTTCAGACCCAGATCAGATGCCATAATGGCTTTTTCAACTGCCGCAGTCATAGAGCGGTCAAATACAGTGATAGCTAACGTACGAGCATCTTCTGCAACTACGTTTGCAATCTGGCGCAATGGAGTCGCAGAGCCATAATATTCAACGCTGATGCCATCCAACAGGCTAGGAGAAGCACGGCCAGTACGAACCTTGCTGATTTGGTTTTTCAGTGCTTCGACGCTTTTTTCCATGCGGTCTTGTGCGTCTTTTTTGATTTCATTAATCACGTTACAAACCCTTGGGATATGGTTATTTTTTAGGCCACTCATGCGTCAATAACAGATATGCGCATCAAAATCATTAAGTGGCCAGTGTCATTAAATTTGGCGCATCAGGCCGCTGATCATACCGTCAAACTTCACCGATGTCTCTGAGCTTAAGTTCTAAAAATCAGTCTTTAGAAATCAGCGTACCTTCATTTTCACCCATCACAACGCGACGAAGTGCACCAGGCTTATTCATATTAAAGACACGAATTGGCAGGTTATGGTCGCGAGCCAGCGTAAAGGCAGCAAGATCCATCACTTTCAATTCACGTTCCAATACGTCCTGATAAGTGAGTTTATCATGAAGAACAGCGTCAGGATTTTTCACGGGATCAGCAGAATAAACGCCATCAACTTTAGTGGCTTTTAATACAACATCCGCTTCAATTTCAATGCCACGCAGACATGCAGCGGAATCTGTTGTAAAGAACGGGTTACCAGTACCCGCAGAGAAAATAACAACGCGACCGTGACGCAGTAAGCTGATTGCCTCAGCCCAGCTATAATTGTCACATACGCCATTTAGTGGGATGGCAGACATTAAACGAGCGTTCACATAGGCGCGGTGTAAAGCATCACGCATAGCCAGACCGTTCATCACAGTCGCCAACATGCCCATGTGATCGCCTACTACACGGTTCATTCCTGCTTCGGCCAAGCCGGCACCTCGAAACAGGTTGCCTCCTCCAATAACGACACCGACCTGAATGCCCAACTCAACCAGTTCTTTGATTTCCTGAGCCATGCGGTCTAAGACGCTGGCGTCGATACCAAAACCTTCTGCGCCTTGCAGGGCTTCTCCACTGAGCTTAAGCAGGATTCTCTGATATACGGGTTTTGCATTGGTTGCCATGGTGTTCAGTCCTAAGCAAATAAGGATATTGGGGATTTATCTAATTACTATACCTTTCGTCTTTCAAGTTGCGTCTTTGCTGGCTGCGCTTATTCAGCGCTGTCTCCCTGCCACATAGTTATCTATGTTTCCGGGAATTAATGAAAAGCGGGAGCTTTTCACCGGAGGCCAGACTTGGGCTGGGTAAATTCGTTCCCTTGCCGCCGCGATGCCACTTGAAATCCATTGGGTATAAATATCCACGCTACGCAACATCCACGATACGCAGCCCAGATGTAAAAATTCATCATGAAATAAAACAGAACCGCCAATCGGCGGCTCCGTTTAAGAAAATTAAGACTGCTTGCTCATTGCAGCAACTTCTGCCGCGAAATCAGCTTCAACTTTCTCGATACCTTCACCTACTTCGAAGCGGATGAAGTTGATCACTTTAGCATTTTTCTCTTTCAGCAGATCGCCAACAGATTTGCTTGGATCCATAACGAAATTCTGACCAGTCAGAGAGATTTCGCCAGTGAATTTGTTCATGCGGCCAGAAACCATTTTCTCTGCGATTTCGCGAGGTTTGCCGGACTGCATTGCGATGTCCATCTGGATCTGATGCTCACGCTCAACAACTTCAGCAGGAACGTCAGTTGGGTTCACATATTCTGGCTTGCTTGCAGCAACGTGCATTGCAACGTGTTTGATCAGCTCTTCGCTTGCGCCTTCAGCTGCAACCAGAACACCGATGCGTGCGCCGTGCAGGTAAGAACCTACAGCTTCGCCTTCCAGGATTTCAACGCGACGGATGTTGATGTTTTCACCGATTTTTGCAACCAGTGCAGTACGCTGTTCTTCGAACTTAGCTTTCAGAGCATCGATGTCAGCGTTTTTGTCAGCCATAACGGAAGTAATAACTTCTTTACCGAACGCCAGGAAGCCGGAGTCTTTAGCAACGAAGTCAGTTTCACAGTTCAGTTCAACGATACCTGCGAATTTAGCATCAGCCGCAACTTCAACCAGAATCACACCTTCAGCAGCAACGCGACCTGCTTTCTTAGCCGCTTTTGCCTGACCTGATTTACGCATGTTATCGATAGCCAGCTCGATATCACCATTTGCTTCAACCAGTGCTTTTTTACATTCCATCATGCCTGCGCCAGTACGCTCACGCAGTTCTTTTACCAGAGCAGCGGTAATGTCAGCCATTTGTTTTATTCCTCGATGTGTCTCGCGGGAAGATAATATTCCGCGTGGAAAGTTCTATATCAGATAATAGTTCTATATCAGATAGCTAAAGGGGGCCGTAACAGGCCCCCTAACCAATATATTTCAATACCTGGTCAATAAGGGCTCAAAAATGAGCATGCCTTATTATTCAGCGTCTACAAGACCTTCTTCAGCCTGAACAGCCAGATCTTGAGAACGACCTTCACGAACAGCAGTAGCTGCAGCGCTCAGATACAGTTTTACTGCACGGATTGCGTCGTCGTTACCAGGGATGATGAAGTCAACGCCGTCTGGATCAGAGTTGGTATCAACGATAGCGAATACTGGAATACCCAGGTTGTTTGCTTCTTTGATAGCGATGTGCTCGTGCTCAGCATCGATAACAAACAGAGCATCAGGCAGGCCGCCCATGTCTTTGATACCGCCCAGGCTGTTTTCCAGTTTGCCAAGCTCACGAGTACGCATCAGCGCTTCTTTTTTGGTCAGCTTGTCAAAAGTACCGTCCTGAGATTGAACTTCCAGTTCTTTCAGACGCTTGATTGACTGACGAACTGTTTTCCAGTTAGTCAGCATACCACCTAACCAACGGTGGTTAACGAAATACTGGTCACAGCTCAGTGCTGCTTCTTTTACTGCTTCGCTTGCAGCACGCTTGGTGCCAACAAACAGGATTTTGCCTTTACGGGAAGCAATTTTGTTCAGTTCTGCCAATGCATCGTTGAACATTGGAACAGTTTTTTCCAAGTTGATGATATGAACTTTGTTACGAGCACCAAAGATGAAAGGTTTCATTTTTGGGTTCCAGTAACGAGTCTGGTGACCGAAGTGAACGCCCGCTTGCAGCATATCGCGCATAGAAACAGTTGCCATTTTAGACCTCTATAAAGTTAATTGGGGTTGTGCCTCCACAGATCCCATAACACCGACTCTTTGGCTGCTGACTATTCATTTAAACGAAAGCATGAACTAGCCGCATGAGAGCACCCCGGTGTATGTGCCGATCTGTGTGTGTTATTTACACATAATGAGTTTTATTTGGCATCCCGAAAATTGCATCACGTCAGAAACAATTACACAGAATACCGGCGCGCTTTATACCATAAACTGCCACTATACTCCAACATTTGTTACAGCTTTTACGCGTCTGTCAGCCGACGGTTATTGGCAGACATCCGGCGGGCTGATACCATTACCGACAACATTTTTCCTTCATTAATATCAAGGAGTCGGTAATTTTCCGACTTAAGTGGAACCATTTCATGGCAATTTCTATCAAAACAGAAGAAGACATCCAGAAAATGCGTGTTGCCGGACGCTTGGCAGCCGAAGTTCTGGAAATGATTGAGCCTTACGTTAAGGCGGGTGTGACCACCGGTGAACTCGATCGTATTTGTCACAAGCATATCACTGAAAAACAGCAGGCCATTTCTGCTTGTCTGGGCTACCACGGTTTCCCTAAATCTGTGTGCATCTCCGTCAATGACGTGATTTGCCACGGCATTCCAAGTGATGACAAGGTG
The DNA here is from genome assembly GCF_900113945.1 of Xenorhabdus mauleonii. Classification (GTDB taxonomy): domain Bacteria; phylum Pseudomonadota; class Gammaproteobacteria; order Enterobacterales; family Enterobacteriaceae; genus Xenorhabdus; species Xenorhabdus mauleonii. Next base: position 33,894 of record NZ_FORG01000023.1, on the reverse strand, counting down.
TTGAAAGAAGGTGATATCGTCAATATCGACGTTACTGTCATCAAAGATGAATTCCACGGCGATACATCGAAAATGTTCATTGTCGGCAACCCAACCATTCAAGGTGAGCGTCTGTGCCGCGTGACACAAGAAAGTCTGTATCTGGCGCTGAAAATGGTTAAACCGGGCATCCGCCTGCGTACTATCGGTAAAGCTATCCAGCAATTTGTAGAAGGCAATGATTATTCCGTTGTCCGTGAATATTGCGGTCATGGCATTGGTCGAGTCTTCCACGAAGAGCCACATGTCCTGCATTATGATGCAGATGACGGCGGCGTAGTGCTGCAAAAAGGCATGGCATTCACTATTGAGCCAATGGTCAATGCGGGTGATTTCCGCATCCGTACCATGAAAGATGGCTGGACAGTCAAAACTAAAGATCGTGGTTGGTCTGCACAGTATGAGCACACGATTGTCGTTACCGACAATGGCTGTGAAATCATGACATTGCGCAAAGAAGAAGAGCCACATATTTCTGCGGTATTGGTGAACGCATAATTACCGCTCAAGATACCCTTTTTGCTCTATACATATCTCTTTTCTAATCAATGAAGCGCCTGCAAACAGGCGCTTCATTCTCTCCCTGTTGCCAATAATCCCTGTTCATCTCACCATTTTCTCAGTAATCTGGTCATCATGCATCGTTTCCTCATGAGCTTTCTCATTATGGGTATCTGTATATGCCAGCCAATATATCCTTAACACAAGCGCCTGTACCTCCTCTTTCCCCGATGGAATTTTCCCACGATGACCTGCAATTTTCGGCCCTGAAACAGCACGTTGATGAATTTCAATTATGGCTGGAGCAGTCATTCAAGGCAGGAATTTCACCGGATGCCCTAATTCATGCCCGCAGTGATTATATTGACAAGCTGCTAAATCGATTATGGCAGGCGCGAGGGTTTGAACAGATAACCTCTCTCACCCTGATAGCTGTCGGAGGTTACGGACGCCGTGAGCTGCACCCTCTTTCGGACATTGATTTGCTTATTCTGAGCGAACATTCATTGACCGAAGAACAATCAGCGTGCATTGGAAAATTGATTGCCCTGCTCTGGGATATCCGTCTGGAAGTGGGCCATAGCGTAAGAACGTTCGAAGAGTGTCTGGACAAAGGGCTGTCTGATCTGACCATCGCTACCAACCTGATTGAGTCCCGCTTGATTTGTGGTGATTTACCTTTGTTTCTCCGGTTGCAGAAGCATATTTTCAGCGATGATTTCTGGCCTTCTGCGCAGTTTTTCAATGCAAAGCTGGCCGAACAGCGGGAGCGCCATCAACGTTATCACAGCACCAGTTACAACCTTGAGCCAGATATTAAAAGCAGCCCGGGCGGATTGCGTGATATCCACACTTTACTTTGGGTTGCCCACCGCCATTTTGGCGCAACTTCACTGAATGAGATGGTTGCTTTCGGCTTCCTAAAGGATGAAGAACGTAACGAGCTGAACGAATGCCAGAGTTTTCTCTGGCGCATCCGTTTTGCTCTTCACCTGACTGTTAACCGCTACGACAACCGCCTGTTGTTTGAAAACCAGTTCAATGTCGCTCGACTGCTTGGTTATGAGGGAGAACGCAACCAGCCTGTCGAACGGATGATGAAAGATTTCTACCGCATGACACGCCGTGTCAGTGAGCTGAATAACATGCTGCTGCAACTGTTTGATGAAGCGATCCTGACACTGCAACCCAATGAAAAGCCGCGCCCCTTGAGTGCAGAATTCCAATTGCGGGGAGATCTCATCGATTTAATTGATGAAACGCTATTCAGCCGTGAACCCACTTCCATATTGAAAATGTTTTATCACATGGCCGAACATCGCGAAATTAGAGGGATTTATTCCACAACATTGCGTCAACTTCGCTACGCCCGCAGAAACCTGACCGCCCCTTTATGTGAGCTACCGGAAGCCCGACAGATTTTCATGGATATTCTTCGCCATCCCCATGCTGTCAGTGGCGCGCTGCTTCCCATGCACCGCCATAGCGTGCTGGGGGCTTATATGCCGCAATGGAGTAATATCGTAGGCCAGATGCAATTTGACCTTTTTCATGTTTACACCGTTGATGAGCATACGATACGAGTACTGCTCAAGCTGGAAAGTTTCGCCGATGAAAACAACCGTGTGATCCACCCCTTGTGTGTTGAGCTTTATCCCCGGATCCCCCAACTGGAGCTGTTGCGTCTGGCTGCTTTTTTCCATGACATTGCCAAAGGACGCAATGGCGATCATTCCGAACTGGGTGCCAAAGATGCCTTTACGTTCGCACTACAGCATGGGTTGACGACCAGAGAGGCGGAATTAGTCGAATGGCTGGTTCGTGATCACCTGTTGATGTCAGTCACTGCACAGCGGCGGGATATTCAAGATCCTGACGTTATCCAGCAATTTGCGGGAATTGTTAAAAATCAAACACGGCTGAATTATTTAATTTGCCTGACGGTTGCAGATATTTGTGCCACCAATGCCAAACTTTGGAATAGCTGGAAGCAAAGTCTGATACGGGAACTTTTCTTTGCCACTGAAGCGCAATTGCGCCAAGGCATTCAGAATCCGCCGGATTTGCGGGAACGTATCCGCAATAATCGCTTACAGGCGCTGGCTCTGCTGCGACAAGAAAATATCGACGAACAGCAACTGCACAATATCTGGAGCCGTTGCCATGCGGACTATTTTCTGCGCCATTCCCCCGATCAATTGGCGTGGCATGCCTGTCATTTAGTCCACCATGTCTCTTCAGAGCCGATGGTCTTGATCAGCACTGCATTTTCCCACGGTGGCACAGAAATTTTCATTTGGTGCCAAGATCGCCCTTCGCTTTTTGCTGCCGTGGCAGGCGAGCTGGACAGGCGCAATCTCAGTGTCCATGATGCCCAGATCTTTACAAGCCGTGATGGAATGGCGATGGATACTTTTGTGGTATTGGAACCAAACGGCCACCCATTGTCACTTGATCGCCACGAACCTATCCGCCGGGCTTTACTGGAAGTCGTCAACGATCCCCATCCTAAAGCACCACGAGCGCGCAATCTGCCCACCAAATTGCGCCATTTTAACGTGCCAACCAACGTTAAATTTTTACCGACACATAACACCCGGCGAACCTACATGGAGTTGATTGCGTTGGATCAGCCCGGATTGCTGGCTAGAGTGGGCAATATTTTTGCTGAACTGGGCGTTTACTTGCACGGTGCCCGAATTACCACCATTGGGGAACGCGTCGAAGATTTTTTTGTTCTGGCAGATAAAGATCAAAACGCGTTACATAAAAAAATCAGGGATGAATTATCAGAAAGGTTGACAGAAGCCCTCAACACACGGGATAAACTATAGTAAGACTCTCGACTTAACAGACATTAGGAACAGCATACCTATGCAGCAATTACAAGCTACTATCGAAAATGCATTTGAAAACCGCACAAACATAACTCCAACTACGGTGGATGGCGTGACCCGTGATGCCATTAATCAGGTAATCCAACTGCTGGACAGCGGAAAATTGCGTGTCGCAGAAAAGATCGATGGGCAATGGGTGACGCATCAGTGGTTGAAGAAAGCGGTATTGCTCTCTTTCCGCATCAATGACAATCAAGTAATGGAAGGGGCTGAAAGCCGCTATTTCGACAAAGTTCCCATGAAATTTGCTGATTATGATCAGGCTCGTTTCGAAAAAGAAGGGTTCCGCGTTGTACCTCCTGCGGCTGTTCGCCAAGGTGCTTACATCGCCCGTAATACAGTACTGATGCCATCTTACGTGAACCTTGGCGCCTATGTGGATGAAGGTTCAATGGTCGATACTTGGGCTACAGTAGGTTCTTGTGCACAAATCGGCAAAAACGTTCACCTGTCCGGTGGCGTTGGCATTGGGGGCGTTCTGGAGCCATTGCAGGCCAACCCAACTATCATTGAAGACAACTGCTTTATCGGCGCACGCTCTGAGATCGTAGAAGGCGTTATCGTGGAAGAAGGCTCAGTCATCTCTATGGGCGTTTATATCGGCCAAAGCACCAAAATTTACGATCGCGAAACAGGTGAGATCCATTACGGCCGTGTTCCTGCTGGCTCCGTTGTGGTATCCGGTAACCTTCCTTCGAAAGATGGCAGCTACAGCTTGTACTGCGCAGTTATCGTGAAAAAAGTTGATGCCAAAACCCGTGGCAAGGTGGGTATCAATGAACTGCTGAGAAATATTGACTAATTTCAGTACATACAAGCCACCTTGCGCTCACCTTACCATAGGTGGCTTGTTGTCATGCCTGGATTTGTTGTCATACCCGCACTTATTATCATACCCGCATAAGTTATTCATTCATCACGCCGAACCATTAACCAATTGACTTTTAACAATGACGAAATGGATAATAAATCCACTATTTTTTTGTCTTTTTCCATTTAATTTAAGTGACTAGGTGACGCACTATGTACGATAACTTGAAAAGTTTGGGAATCACACATCCAGAAGATATTGATCGCTATAGCCTCCGTCAGGAAGCAAATAACGATATTCTTAAGATTTATTTCCGCAAGGATAAAGGCGAGTTTTTCGCAAAAAGCGTTAAGTTTAAGTATCCACGTCAATTGAAAACCATTTCTGACGATAATTCAGGACAAGGTTACAAAGAAGTCAAAGAGATCAATACCAACCTGCGTTACGTGATTGAAGAGCTGGATCAGATTTGTAAACGTGATCAGATTGAAGTGGATCTGAAACATAAGATCCTTGATGATTTACGCCACCTTGAGCATGTTGTTGCCAATAAGATTGCAGAAATCGAGGCAGATCTGGAAAAACTGACGCGTAAGTAATCATGCCTGCTGTGCCATTACACCGCTTATCCTCAGGACGTTTTGCATGAAGTTAAGGCATAAGCGGTGCGATGGAGAAACATCTACAGCAAACTTCCCCACTCCTCAATCCAATTCTGAGCAAAGACTTCAGGCTCAACCACATCAATGGCATCAATCAACAGCACATCACCGATTCGTTTGGCTCCCTGCTCTTGCAGCAGCTTGTCAAATGCACGTCCACCACCGCAGAATGTGTCATAGCTGCTGTCACCCAACGCAATCAGGCCGTAACGTAAACCAGGCTGATAACCCAGATTATCACTAATCTCTGTATAAAGCGGCTGGATATTGTCCGGCAAATCGCCTTGCCCGGTCGTTGAAGTCACGACTAAAACAATCTGTTGTTGGTACATCTGCCATTGCTCTAAGGTCGCATCTTCATAGATTTCAACCTCATGCCCCTGCTGCCCGAGGATTTGTTGCGCTTCTTCTGCTACTGCCAGCGCGTTGCCATAAATTGTACCAACGAAAATACCAATTTTTGCCATAAATATTGATCTCTTTAATCGGTTTGATACTGCTTTCATTTATGAGTCGTTAAACACTCCAGCTCAGGCACTATGCCCTGCCAACCAAATTGCTCAAGCAAATGCTGCCACGATGATTCCCAGCGGGCAGTCAAAAGAAGCTCTTCGCCTGTGACGGGATGCTTGAATTGAAGATGGCTGGCATGCAGCATTAACCTTCCTGTCTGATAATATTTAGCAACTCCTCGATTTTGTCGCAAGTCACCATGTGTGGTATCCCCAATGATGGGATGCCGAATATGAGCCATATGCCGCCGCAATTGATGTTTACGACCGGTTTTAGGTTTTAGCTCCAACAAACTGAAACGTGATGTCGGGTAACGCCCTATTTCAACCGGGCACTCGACTTTAGCCAATGAACGGTAGTGCGTTGTCGCAGGTTGTGCTTCTCGGTCAGTATCCGCAAACTTATCTGCTATCTTGTCCAGCTCTTCCATCAAGGCGTAGTCGATAATATCACCACCTTCAACGTAACCCCGCACAATCGCATGATATGTTTTTTGTACATCATGGAATTCAAATTGTTGTGAAAGCGTTCTGGCAACTTCACTTGAAAGCGCCATCAATAAGACGCCGGAGGTCGGTCTATCCAAGCGATGAACAGGAAAAACATGTTGCCCGATTTGATCGCGCAATGTCTGCATGACAAAAACGGTTTCATGGCGTGCAAGCCAACTGCGGTGAACCAGCCATCCTGCCGGTTTATTAACCGCAACAATATGCTCATCCTGATAAATAATTTCCAGCATATCAAGCGTCCTGCGTAAACAGGATATCTAAAGCCCTCAGCAATTCCAGTAAAGGCAAATAACGCACGACTTCCTCTTTATAAACCTCTTCGAAGTATGGAGCGATAGAAAATGCTGTCGGCAATTTGGCTTTCTGTTCTATCAGTGCACGCATTCTTGGGATTAACACCCATTGGAGCCACTCACCAGCCGACATCGTATCAATGGAAAAAGGCTCTGTGCTTTCAAAGGCTTCTGGTTTAGGCGGGTAATTTTGCCATATACCTATCGTTTTCATGGCAGATTCAATCAACTGTAATTTATGTAGAACTTGTTTTTCGATACTCATGATGCTTCGTCTGATGCTTATCTGTTGTTCAAATGGCGGCAATCGCCACTGAAGTGGTCAATGAAAATGGGTCATTAGAAGGTAAGAGTATCATTGATGTGATTCCAGCGGAAAATTTGCTGTAAGAGAGAACGGAATAAAAAAAGAGGAGAGATAAAAATCTCTCCTCTTATATTGGTGTCATAGCAATCCGGCTAAATTGGGTGCATCCTGCTCATTCCCTGACAAAAGTACATCCCTGCCTGTTATCCGTTACTTGATTATTATCTTGATCGTTTTTTGGCATCCTGCCTGTACCTAACCATCCCTGAACCATCTTCCCGATGGAATTATTCCCTGGTTATTGCTTTGCTGTGATTCCTTACGGAACAGTAAAATTTTCTAATATTCGGATTGTTAATACAAGAAACTGAATTTAAACAGTTAGCCATACGATAAAAAGGGATATTATGTAAAATAGCCTCATCCTATTGATATACAATGCAAATAATATCAATGATAAATATTCACCTGGTGATTAAGAGAGATATCTCACGCCACGTGTAAGATATCTCTTACAAAAAGACAGACCAATATCTGCAACTGGCTGCTGACTGTTAAGAATGCGGGTGCGAAAACAAAGGCGTGAGAGCTGAAAGGAAACTAGCTAGATCTTCAGATAGCACTGTCCGTTCTTGGCTGCCGAACTGTTCAAGGATCACTCGCCCTGTTAGATTACAAACAGAAATCAACCCCATTTCAGAATCGGTCGTGCCAATAAACACAGTTGGTGAGAGCTTTAAGCGTTTTTGCGTCACCAGATGGCCAATCAGGTTTTCCTGCAATCGAATAAAGTCATCCTCGCTCCATACTTGAATCAAACTCAGTTCCTGTCCCTCGAAACTGGCAGCCATATCCCCGGCAAACTGTGTTACATAGAAATCATGGACAGAATCCTGTAACTGGATTTCCAGTGCTGTTTCAACCTTGCCTAACCGTTCTTGAGTAGAAAATTTCTTCGGAAGCCAATGCACCACCCCATCGCCTGTGCGTTCAATGCAAGGGGAAGGTACACCATACAAATCGCCACTGGCCGGAGGAAAACCCGTTTTCTGCTGCCACAATTCAATATAGCGCTGAGTAAAATCAGAGAGAGCCTCTGTCACATTAAAAGTCATCTGGTTATATCATCCATCGTTATCTTACAGTATATATATCTGCTATCTCCCTTATTCTTATCTGTTTTTTGGCAAAATAACAACTAGACATCATATTGCCACGCGATAAAAAATCACCCGATATAGTTTTTATCACCTGTATATCTGTAATTTATTCCAATAAACTCTAAAGAATTATTTTCTTCATGCCCCAACAAAATGCTATTAATCGCCAACATAATTATTTATTTATTATTCAAACAAATAAAAAAGAGAAATAGACAATTACCAATATTGTATAACATCGAAAAAAACGATTGTTCACGCACTACCAAGTAAACATTTCATACTTTAGCCTTCGCATTAAAAATTCCCGACTATAATTATTGTACCTATTGGATTTCAAGGCGTGTCAACAAATCAGAAATTTAAAAACGGCAGATATATATTTTTATTTTACAATTCATCGCTCCCAAAAATAGCTCCCGGCATATAAGCCGGCATGAGTTAATGATAGTCATATTTAAAAAACTTGAAGCATGATAATTAGATATAAAAAACAAACCAGCAATATCATTTTATTAATATTAAATATTTCAATCAAAAAACAATAAACATTAAAAACCTTGATAAAACCAAGGGAGTTTTAATATAAAGGATACAAAATAATGCACACAGAAAAACAAGATAACATTCCCACAAATCAATCACGCGACTTACCAGGCTTCCCTGAGCATGTGAAATGGGACTTTAGAAAATTTGAAACATGGTCACGTGAGATCAAAGTAGAGCATGTTCCATGCTGCACTCCAGACACAATTGAACACGTTCTTGAGGTAGTTAATTGGGCCAAAAAGCATGATTACAAAGTCAGGCCTATTGGACAATCACATAATTGGTCGCCTTTAATATTTAAACCGAAAGCAAGTGCCAACCGCATAATGCTCATGGATCTACAACCGCATTTTAATCAAGTAAGCATTGAGCAATCCTCTCCGGTTTCCATCGTTAAAGCACAAACGGGCGTGTTGATGGAAACATTGATGACCAAAATGGAAGAACATGGCCTTGGCTTCACTGCAACTCCCGCGCCGGGAGATTTAACGCTTGGGGGCGTTCTCGCAATCGGGGGACATGGAACCGCCATAAACGCGCTCGGTGAAAAAAATGAGGATGGGCACACTTATGGTTCCTTATGCAATTCGATATTATCCTTCTCTGCTGTAGTATGGGATGAATCAGGTCAGAAATATATTCTTAAGGAGTTTCAACGGACTGACCCAGATTGTGCACCACTGTTAACATCTTTAGGCAGTGTTTTGATATTAGAAGCCCAATTACAGGCAGGTAAAAACCAGCGACTTAGGTGTGAAAGTTTTACGGATATTCCCGCAACTGAACTATTTTTATCGCCACAAAATACCGATGCGGATAAACAAACTATTAGCCACTTTCTAGATAAATCGGGTCGGATTGAAGTCATTTTATTTCCCTTTACAGAAAAACCGTGGTTAAAAATTTGGAGCCTCTCCCCCGAAAAACCCAATTCCAGCGTAGAAGTATCCACACCTTATAATTATCCTTTCACTGAACCTACTGAGGCTACAGTAAAACAACTCACTGATGGCCTTAAGGGTTATCCGAGTTTCACTCCAACTGCATGTACAATACAATACAATTATATTGTCGATCACTTATCAAAACAGGGAAAAGACATCTGGGGTTGGAGTAAAAACCTACTGCTATACGTCAAACCAACCACTCTGCAGGTTACCGCCAATGGATATGTCGTGTTAACACGCCGTGCAGATGTACAACGAGTATTGAGCGTATTTTATACTTATTGGAAAACACTCATAGAGGAGTTCGAAGATAATGAAAAATATCCTATCAATGGCCCGCTTGAAGTGCGAGTAACCGGATTAGATACACCTTCTGAAGTCGTACATCAAGGTGCCGCTATTCCCAGTTTATCTGCTCTTCGCCCACGCCCGGATAAACCTGAATGGGATACGGCTGTTTGGCTGGATATTTTGACTATTCCAGGCACTCGCTACGCACCTGAATTTATGCGCAGATTTGAGCAATGGTTGTTTCAGGAATTTAATGGCACTTATGCAGCAGCTCGGGTTGAATGGAGCAAAGGCTGGGCATACACTAAAAATGCGGCATGGGAAGATGAAGATGTACTCACACAAAAAATCCCGGCATCATTTACTGATGGTCAACCTGCTGACAGCAACTGGGCAGCAACAATTTCTTTATTGAACAAACACGATCCTCATCACATATTTAGATCAACTTTCTTAGATAAGTTATTTTCTATTTAATCCCCCCTTTTGATAATCGGCAATGATATATCCACATATTTGCCGATTATCAACCCCGGATTTGTTCTATCAAAGAGACTATGGCTTTCCTTTTTTATTTACATGGCAATGATTTTTAATGGATGCGTTTTTTTAAATTCACATTAAAAACTTCAATGCAAGTCAATAGAAAAAGGAAATAAAAAATGTCCTCATCTGATTTGATCAAACAATCTTATAATCAACCACCCTATCATCAATCACAAGAAAATATTGTTGTTGATTTAGACTGTCACTTATCCAATTTCCCTAAAGAAATAGAATGTAAAAAGATAATATTCAAAAATTGGTCAGGAGAAATTAACGTCCCCAATATGCCATGTTGTATGCCACGTTCTTCAGCGGAGGTCATTTCCGTTGTCAACTGGGCATGGAAGGAGAATTATAAGGTAAGGCCTATTGGGCAGGCTCATAACTGGTCACCTTTAGTATTGGCATCCAATCAAAATACCAGTAATCGCATTATATTGATGGATCTCTCCAAGCATTTCACCAACGTTAATATTGAGCACCAGTCTGAATTTTCCATCGTCACAGCACAAACCGCCATCCTGATGGAAACATTGATGACCCGGATGGAAGAGCAAGGTCTGGGTTTCGCCGCAACTCCTGCACCCGGAGATTTAACATTAGGGGGCGTTCTCGCAATCGGGGGGCACGGAACCGCCATCAAAGCGCTCGATGAAGTTCCACAGTCTGGGCATACTTACGGCTCTATCAGCAACACAATATTATCTCTGTCTGCCGTCGTTTGGGATGACAAAAGTCAGCAATACATTATTAAACGTTTTGAACGAAGCAACCCGGACTGTGCGCCTTTATTAACGCATATCGGCAGCTCTCTCATTCTGGAAGTGCAATTTCAAGCAGGAAAAAACCAGCGCTTACGTTGTCAAAGTTTTACCCACATTTCGATGGATGAGCTGTTTTCTGCTCCGGAAGACACACAATATCAACAAACCATTAAACAACTTTTGGATAAAAGTGGTCGGGTTGAAGTTATTTTATTTCCCTTTACAAATAAACCATGGCTGAAAGTCTGGAGTGTCGCCCCAACCCGCCCGCCATCCAGTGTTGAAGTTAAGACTCCCTATAATTATCCGTTTTCCGATAATGTCCCATTAGTCGTATCAGATCTTTCGTCGATGATTTTTTCCACGGCACCGAAAGTCACTCCCTTGATGGGAGAAATGAAATATCAACTTGTCAACGCAGCCTTGCAAGGGAATGCCAAAGATATCTGGGGTTGGAGCAAAAATGTCCTGTTATATGTGAAACCCACGACTCTGCGCGTAACGGCAAATGGCTATGCCGTATTAACACGGCGTGCAGATATTCAGCGTGTACTCCACGTTTTTTATGATCAGTGGAAAAATATGCTCGTGAAGTTTGCTAAGGCAGGGAAATACCCCATCAACGGCCCAATTGAAGTACGAGTCACAGGATTGGATTCCCCTTCTGAGGTGATGGTTGAAAATGCCGCAGCTTCCAGTTTATCGGCTATTCGGCCACGCCCGGATAAACCGGAATGGGATGTTGCCATTTGGCTGGATATTTTGACGTTTCCGAACACCCCGCATGCCATTGAGTTTCTCCGTCAATTTGAAAAATGGTTGTTTCAAGAATTTAATGGTACATACGCTTCAGCCCGTGTTGAGTGGAGTAAAGGTTGGGCATATGGCAAAACGTCAGCGTGGGAAGATAAAGAGATTTTAACAAAGACAATTCCGGCCTCATTTACTGAAGGCTTACCTGCTGATAATAATTGGGTTTCAGCCGTATCAGCATTACAAAAACATGATCCACATCATATATTTAGATCACCCTTACTGGATAAATTATTTTCTGCTGATAATTAACTTACCTTTTCAGAAATAAAATCAACGCATTAGTCTATTTTAAATATTAAAGGAAATAACTAAAAACATGGGGCATTACGCCCCATGAATAATATCAGTTACTTATCTAAGTTCAAATAAACATCAGGTGTTAATAAAGGAAAAACTGAAAACATCTATATGTATTATCAAATAAAAAAACAATCCCTCAGACTGTCTTATTTTCTCTCTGCATTTTTAAAAAAGTATATACCCTATTAACTCCAAGTTTCAGGAAGCAACGTATTATCATCCCGCGTCGCGGGATGATAATACATGCGCCTTGAAATACGATGCGTATATAAGACAAGCTTCAAATAGTTTTCAATGACAGTTTTTTTATTAATGCAGCCATTAAAGTGTATTACCTTGTTGATCTAACCGATGAAATCAGAATGAAAGGTAATCATTTTTAACCTGTTATATTCCACCTGTTCATGAGCCGCCATCACCTCCATTGCCTCCCACTGCGCCATTTCCCCCATCGCCACCATTACCACCAGGTGCGCCATTACCGCCGTTGCCACCAGATTGCCCCGGTAATTTTCCATCTCCCCCTTTTCCGCCATCTTTGCAATGACTATTAGGTATACCATCTTTACCATTTTGCCCCGGCTGTCCATTTAAATTGCGGCAATCCAGCTTTTTTGAAATATTCACTTCATTGTTGGTTTTAGCCTGTAATAAGAAAGGGATACTTATTATAGATATAAATAAAATTGCTACGATTTTTTTCATGTTCATTCTCCTATGATGCCCTTGGGAAGAATTAAATAACATAGCGCATTTAGCTTAACAATCCCCCACGCCATTCTTCAATTATGTTATATTACTTTTATTTTCACCACCTATTTCATGCACTTCCCCTCTCCCATAAACTACCTTTATATTTAAGATATTAAAAAGGGAGTTTAAAATAATGAATATCGAATTAAGCCAATTAATTTTCTAAGTAAAACAGAATTAGTGACATCAGTATAAGAAAAAAACAATATGAAAATGAATTGGTTCTTATTTATAGCATAGAGTCAATTCATTGATTGACGCTAAATTGATTGAGACAAAATATAATATTCTCTTGAGGTAAAATTACCGATAATCTTTTCTCATGCATTTTGCAAAGACAGCACTGTGCAGGCTTAAGGAAACTTGCTGATCTCACTGGCCAATGCTACTCGTTAAGCTTACTAAGTAAGCACAATAAAAATACGAAGCATCAAAATTCCTTGGTACACTAAAGACTATCACATAACTAAAAACTATCTCACAGTCGAAAGATTCTTCAGACCTAAGGAATTCTAATGTCTTTATATCAGGATAATCAATCTCTTGCCCAGCTCACGTTAGGTAAACCAACTTCCTACTGCGATAACTACAATCCTACATTATTACAAGCCGTTCCCCGCAGCATGAACCGTGAACCGCTTGAACTATTCCCCGAAAATCTTCCTTTTCATGGTGCCGATATCTGGACAATGTACGAACTGTCCTGGCTCAATGCACGTGGCGTTCCTCAGGTCGCTATCGGTCATGTCAGCCTGAGCGCAGACAGTGAAAATCTTATCGAATCAAAAAGCTTTAAACTTTACCTGAACAGTTTTAACCAAACTCGCTTTGCAGATTGGGAGACTGTACAAAAAACATTGCAGCAAGATTTATCTGCTTGTGCCAACGGTGATATTGAAGTGGTTTTGCATCCCCTGCACAGCTTTAATCAACAACCCATTGCCGAATTTGCAGGAGAATGCATCGATAATCAGGACATTGAAATTAATGAATATCAGTTCAATCGTGATTATCTTAATAACGCAGCAATCGGCCCTGTCGTTGAAGAAACATTAGTCAGTCATTTATTAAAATCAAATTGCCTGATAACCCATCAACCCGATTGGGGCTCCGTTATGATTCGCTATAAAGGCGCAAAAATTGATCAAGAAAAATTATTGCGCTATTTAGTCTCTTTCCGCCATCACAATGAATTTCATGAACAATGTGTCGAGCGTATTTTCAACGACTTAATGATGCTGTGCGCCCCTGAAAAACTCACTGTTTATGCACGCTATACCCGCCGCGGAGGGTTAGATATCAATCCATGGCGCAGCAATGAAGAGTTTACGCCAGCAACCGGAAGACTGGCCCGCCAATAACCGACAGGGCAAAGGAGTTTTAATTGATTACACATGTCAACCCATTAGGGTCAATGGATCTACTCTCACAACTTGAAGTAGATATGCTTAAGCGTACAGCAAGCAGTGATCTATACCGCCTGTTCCGTAATTGTTCACTGGCTGTACTCAACTCTGGTAGCCAAACAGATAACAGTAAAGAATTACTCTTAAAATACGAAGATTTTGATATCAACGTGTTGCGCCGGGAGCGCGGCGTCAAACTGGAGCTGGTCAACCCTCCGGAAGAAGCTTTCGTTGATGGCACAATCATCCGTTCCCTGCAAGCAAACTTATTTGCCGTCCTGCGGGATATCCTGTTCGTTCATGCACAAATTGTGAAGGACGAACAAAACCATACCCTGAATTTAGAAAATGGTACGCATATCACCAGCACCATTTTCTCTATCCTGCGTAATGCCAAGGCGCTGCATATCGCAGAAGATCCCAATATGATCGTCTGTTGGGGAGGGCATTCCATCAATGAACGCGAATACTTGTACGGACGCAAAGTTGGGAATGAGCTGGGGTTACGGGAACTGAACATTTGTACCGGTTGCGGGCCGGGCGCAATGGAAGCGCCCATGAAGGGCGCAGCAGTGGGACATGCCCAGCAGAATTACAGGAAAAGCCGTTTTGTCGGCATTACCGAACCTTCAATCATCGCGGCAGAGCCTCCCAATCCATTGGTGAATGAACTGATCATCATGCCGGACATCGAGAAACGCCTGGAGGCATTTGTCCGTATTGCCCACGGCATTATTATCTTTCCTGGCGGGGTGGGAACGGCTGAAGAGTTACTGTATTTGCTGTCGATCATGATGAACCCTGAAAATAAAGAGCAAGTTCTTCCGCTGGTTTTAACCGGGCCGAAAGAAAGTGCCGATTATTTCCATGTTCTGGATGAATTTATTGTTAATACTCTGGGTGAGCAGGCACGCCAATGCTATCGCATTATTGTGGATGATCCATCAGAAGTCGCCCGCATCATGAAAAGAGCCATGCCGAGCGTCAAAGAAAGCCGCCGGGCTACAGGCGATGCTTACAGCTTCAACTGGTCATTGAAAATCAGCTCTGATTTACAATCTCCATTTGAGCCAACCCATGACAATATGGCTGATCTGAACTTATATCCAAATCAGACCCCCGAAAAACTCGCGTCAGCCCTGAGACGGGCATTCTCAGGCATCGTCGCCGGCAATGTCAAAGAAGTCGGTATTCATGCCATCGAAGAGCATGGCGCATTCAAAATCCACGGCGATGCCAGTCTCATGCGACGAATGGATAATTTATTGAAAAATTTTGTCGAGCAAGATCGCATGAAACTTCCGGGTGGCACGGCTTATGAGCCATGTTATGAGATAATCAAATAAAGCTCAGATATTTTATATACGCAATGGGTTTCAAATTGCATCGCAGCGGCACGGGAGTGACAACATTCGCCGGGAACGAATTTTCCCAGCCAACGGCTGGCCTCCGGAGAGAGGCAGGAGCCTCTCAGTAATCCCCGGAAGCATAGATAACCGTGTGTTTATAAAAACGGTGACCGGGGTGAGCGAGCGCAGCCAATAAAGAGGCAGTTTGAAAGACGAAATGTATATTCATCAATACCTAATGAGGCTGAAGCCAAGGAATAAATCCACGGATGGAGCAAACGACCATGATACACCTTTTGATTGTAGACGCCCTGAATCTAATCCGACGCATCCATGCAGTGCAGGGCAGCCCTTGTATCCCTGCCTGTGAGCATGCGTTAAAACAATTAATCACCCACGCTTCGCCAACTCATGCCGTTGCAGTGTTTGATGAAGATGATCGCAGCCATAGCTGGCGCCATAACCTTCTTCCTGACTATAAAGCCGGCCGTTCCGCCATGCCGGACAACTTGCAACAAGAAATGCCGCTGATTAAGCAAGCCTTTGCTGAATTGGGCGTCGCGTGCTGGCATGCTGAAGGCCATGAAGCCGATGATTTGGCAGCAACCTTGGCAATAAAAGTCGCCAATACTGGGCACCGTGTCACAATCGTTTCCACAGATAAAGGCTACTGTCAGCTTCTCTCTCCCAATATCCAAATCCGCGATTATTTCCAAAAGCGCTGGCTGGATTTACCGTTTGTTCAGCAAGAGTTCGGCGTTATCCCAAATCAACTGCCCGATTATTGGGGGCTTGCGGGTATCAGCAGCAGTAAAATACCCGGCGTGCAAGGCATTGGCCCCAAAACTGCCTCAGCCCTGCTACAACAGGCGGGTTCGCTGGATAATTTGTACCAACACTTGGATAGTCAACCGGATAAATGGCGCAATAAATTGGTTTCCCACAAAGAAATTGCCTATATCAGCCGTGAAGTTGCTTCATTGAAAACCGATTTGTCACTACAAGGAAACTTGCAGCAACTTAGATTGCTTCATGTATAACGAGAATTTACTGGCTCCTCAGCAACGTGAGGAGTCAGATACTGATGAATTTCAAGAGGCAACGTGACAACAAGTGAATGAATTTACCCAGCCAAAAGCTGGCCTTCGGTGAGAAGCAGGCGCTTCTCAGTAATCTCCGGGAGCATAGATAACCGTATTTTATAAAAACGGTGACCAAGATGAATAAGTACCGTTAATCTAGTCGGTATGTATTCATCGTACTTCAATAGCATTTGTTATCACCTTTAAGCACAGGGAGATAATAAGTGATTTTTGTCTTACGAACTGCAAATTAAAAAATAAACCTCGAATTGAATCAGAGAATAAAATCTGCTTCAGTCACTTCTTTTGAGTACAAAAATACGAGATTAAATTCATCACTTCTCATTCCCTCCCCTAACTTAATAATTAATGTTATTGAATTAGAAATGCTTTCAAATTTTAAATATGCGTCTCCTGGCTGCTCAAAAACATCACGACTAACAAATCTAACTTTTCTTTTTTTATCACCAAAATAAAAACCTGACAAATCGACTTTATCTTTTCCTGTTTTAAAATGAAAAATAATATCATAGGCATCTTTCACTGACTGATTGCCAGACAAATAAACGAAAGTGTTTTTCCCTGTTCCTGGATATAAGGCATTATACCCACCGAAACCACTATAAAAGATATTATCACCCGCTATACCATCCAGCCGATTTCCAGTGTTATTACCGATAATGATGTCATTGCCTTCACCACCAATCGCAGCACTAATAATACATCCACGGGAAATGGAAACGTTACCTTGCAAGCCTCCGATATCAGAAAAAGCAGCTTCATTTAAATTAATAACTTGATCCTGCTTAAAACCAGAAAAATCAAAAATATTAATTACATTCTCCCCTATTGGAGAACAAGCGCAAAATAGCAATTTACTATCTTCATTTATTGCAGTCGTATAATCCAGATTCGTATTGGAGTTAAAACCATATATGATCTTAATATCGTCAGGCTTTTTTTTAACTCCATATAACGCTTGAACGGCAGCAATATCATCCATCATGGGACATGATGGCAAAAATCCCTTAAAATCCTGCCCAGTATACGACTCATTAAAATAACTCATGACACTATAGGCGAAAGAATCCTCGAAGTGTGATGCTTTTTTCTCATAAGTTGGTTTCTCTTTATCGCTAGCATCATACTTAGAAGGATGAGATAAGCATAACTGATGCCCAATTTCATGGATAAATGCCTTTCGTATATTTCTATTGACTTCAAGGCATTTTGGATCTAAAAACTTACGATTATTAACATTAAACCATGAATGGAATTTATAATTTTTTTCGTTAGGAGAACGAGTAAATGGATTAAGGTCTGTTTTACCTATGTTTTTACTATAAAATCCAACAACAAGATCGGCTTTATTATAGTCAAAAACCTCAGTGAAGTAAATATTAGTAACTTTAGACCACGCTTCATAAGATTTATCTAAGGCGTTTTTTATATTCATATCAATAGTCGCGAGCTCTGCAACTCTTGCTTTTTTCATAGCCTCCTTCACTAAAGGACCATTAATGAACTTAGAATTTGATGTTAATAAAAAATATCTAAACTCAATATCAATTTTAAACGGATCTTCATACTGCTTATCTTTCCAATAAAACTTTCTTCTTAACAGTTCCTTAAAAGCTTTATCACCGAATATTGGTTTTTCAAATTTATTTATTTCGGGATGTTCATTTAAATCATAATAATACAAATATTTTTTTAATCTCTTAACCGCATCAGAATCTGAACTTTCATTGCTGAAATAGTGATTTTTTAACAAGGACATTTTATCCCCCTAAAAATATCATCCTTTAAATATAAGACATTATTATTATTCACTAATGATTTCCACATCAGATAAGTAATTATTTTTTAACAAGGAATTCCAACTACAAATAGTTGATAAACACCAACGCTTAAAATTTATAAAATATCTTATGGATATAATAAAAGTTTAGTTCTCATCAACATAAAAGACACATTATTTAATACCTTGTTTAATCTCTATTGATGATTTATTTAACTATAGCTCCCAAAAAAATAGCGCAGCTTAAAACTTTTCCCCATATCATCCAGATTCGCATGCGGTTCATCTAAACCCCAGTTCACCCAGCAAACGCTGAAACAGATCTTAGAGGCTGGGGTGCCCTGCCGCAGGTCACTACCAATGAAGTGTATGGCCGTGACTGTCGTTTAAGCTGCTGGCAGGAGTCCCATAAAATGGTTCGCCATTTACGCGACAATAGAGAAAAACTGTTCGGTAACCGCTTCTGATTCACGCTTAAGCAGTTCTGGTATAACCGCTCAATTCTGAAAAAATATCCCCCAATCATCTCAATCAAAATAATCAGAAACTAGCTTAATATGTTCGCTGCTGAGTTGGCCGGATTCATTTAATAAACCAATCCATGCTTTCATATAATTATATTTTGCCTGGGACAGCTCACGGCGGGCGGTATACAGTTGTTGTTCAGCATTGAGTATATCGACATTGACCCGCTGACCGAGCGCAACGCTTTTTTGTGTTGCTGTAACCTGCAAAGCGGCCGCTTCCACCGCTGTTTCATAGGCACGTATCCGTTTCTCGCCATTCACGCAAGCATTGTAATTGCGCCGCAGTGAATTCAAGGTTTCTCCCGTCTGAGCATCCAGTTCATATTTAATCTTGCCGTAATTTGCTGCTGACTGACGCAATGCCGCCGCCGTTCCACCCCCATTATAAATATTCATGGAAACGCGCAAGCCAATTGAATCTGTCCGGTATTTTTGGTCAATACTGTAATCGCTGCTGGATTTATTCTCGCTATGGGAAGCATACACTTCCAGTTTCGGCAAATATCCCGCCCGATTGCGTTCAATATCCTGATACGCCACATCCACTTTCTGTTTGGCGACTGCCAACAGGGGGTTATTCTGCAATGCCACCTGTTCCCAATCCTGATAACTGTCCAGAGAGAGTTTGATGGTTTTAAATTGCGGGGTATTGGGGAGACGATTGACGGGTAAATCTGGCGGCAATGGCATGCCGACCAATAACTGCAAGTCACGGATTGCAGCATCCAATTCATCTTGGGTGGTCAATTCATCAGCCAAAACCTGACTGTAGCGCGCCTGAGTTTCTGCCACATCGGTGCGAGTCCCTTCACCAGAAGAAAATAGCTTTTGATTGCGCTCCAGTTGCTCTTCATAGGCAATCCGTTGTTGGATAACTTGGGCTAATTTATCCTGCGCATAAGCCACAGCCACATAGCTGTTCACAACCCTGACCGCCAATTGTTGGCTATCCGACCGGAAACGGGCGTCACTCATCAAAGTATACGCTTGCCGAATTCGATAGCGCGTCCATGCTTCGAAATCAATCAGGGGCTGAGTCAGGATAATCGAGCTGCTATAGCTGTCATACTGACGATCACGCTTATTTTGAACAGTCCTCCCCCGCCAATCTTCAGACTTTGACTCCATTGTCTGCCAATTTTTGGGCGAATTTTGGTAGCTGAATGACACTTTCGGCAGCAATTCCGCCAGCCCCAGATTTTTCTCCTCTTGTCCCGCTTCCTGTTCTTTGATGGCAGCCTGAAAGGTAGGATCGTTGTGCAAAGCCAGCGCATAAACCTCCGTTAAAGAAAGCGCACTGGCAGAGCCGGAAAACACCCAACAAAATAGTAAAAACAGTACCAGAGCCCATTTCAGCAGAAATGAGGGCAATAACAGAACATGCCTATAAGTTATACCGTGATATATCAACATCCCTATTACTCCTCAATCAGCGAAGTCGATGCCCTATCCACCAATGGCTTGAACAAGTAACTTAATAAAGAGCGGGAACCTGTTTTAACGAACACTTCAACGGGCATTCCCGGTTTAATATTTAAACCTGACAGCTTTTCCATGCCTTCAGGACTCACCCGCAACCGCATCTGATAATAAGGCTCCCTTGTAATGGCATCGACCAAACGGTCGGCAGAAACTACTGCCACTTTTCCCGTCACTTTCGGCGTCCGGCTCTGATTGAACGCAGTGAACATCAAATCAACATCCTGCCCCACAGTAACCTTATCAATCAGATTTACCATCAAACGCGCTTCCACCTCTAATGCACTCTGGCTTGGCAGAATTTCCATCAGCTTATCTCCGGAGGCAACGACGCCCCCTTGGGTAAATACCGTCAACCCAACCACTGAGCCGTCTGCCGGGGCAAGAATAGACGTGTGTGACAGTTCGAACTGAGCTGTATCCAGCTTATTTTGTAGTTCATTCGCCAACACCTGTGCATCAGACAGTTGGCTGCGCACTTCCCGCTGATAATCAGCCTGACGTTGAATCACTCGTTGTTTCGTCTCTTGCCGTTGCTTTTCAAGCTGCCCCATTCGCCCGCTCATCTCAGACATACTGCCGCTTAATTCACTTTGGTTACGCAGTAATTCCAAATAACGGTTGCGGGGAAAATACCCTTCCTCGGTCAAAGGCTGTAAATTTGTCACCTGCTCTTTGAGCGATGCCTGCTGTTGCTGCTTGCTTATTAACGCCTCCCGCAATCCTTTGATCTGGAAATTCATCCCTTCTTCAGCCTGCTGCATTCCGGCCAAGTCACTGCGCAGCATTTCGCGGCGAGCCAAAAAAAGCTGTTTCTGCAATGCCAAAATATCTTGAATGCGGGCTTCTGATTGTTGAGCCAGCAACGTGGCAGGAAAGGCTATCGTCTCCCCCCCTTGCTGCTCTGCCAACAATCGGGCTTCCGTTGCCAGTGTGGTATAAAGTTGTTGCTTGAGGGAATCAATCTGCGCGTTAACCTGTACCTGACTGAGCTGCACCAAAACCTGCCCAGCCTTGACTTGCTCCCCTTCTTGCACCTGAATTTGCCTGATAATGCCATTTACCGGTGACTGAACCGTTTTGCGGTTACCATCCACCACCACGGTGCCGGAAGAAGCCACACCTTTATCGAGCGGTGCAAACGCCGCCCACAGGAAAAAACCCAAAATGCCAATGCCAATAATCAGCCAACCTATTCGCAGGTAACGATTCGCATCCAGCGGCAATAATCCCGATGCCTCGCTTTGGGCATCTTTTGCGTTAGTCTGATAGGACATCTTTACTCCCAGATAGAAACATCCCAAGAAATCCATTGGGGATAGAATATGGCTGAACCCTGTTACGATGCATGTTCGGCCGGTTTTGGCTGTTTTGACAAAGACGGCTGAGGCTGAGATAAGGCTGCCATCACTTGTTGAGAAGGGCCAAACATTTTCATTTTTCCCTGTACCAACAACAGCACCTTGTTTGTTTGCGAGAGTAATGAAGGACGATGCGTGATAACCACCACCGTTTTATTCTGTTCCCGCAATTGGGCTATTGCATGACTCAACGCTTTCTCGCCGATATCATCCAGATTCGAGTTAGGCTCATCCAAAACCACCAGCGACGGATTGCCATATAACGCGCGAGCCAGCCCAATCCGCTGTTTTTGCCCGCCAGACAATCCCATGCCGCCAGCACCAATTACCGTGTCATATCCCTGCTCAAGATTGAGCACCAATTCATGGACTCCCGCCTTTTTCGCCGCGTCGATAACTTTCTCAGGAACAACATGATTAAACCGTGCGATATTCTCAGCAATCGTGCCACCAAACAATTCGACATCCTGCGGCAGATAACCAATAAATGCCCCCAATTCATCTTTGTTCCATTGGTAAATATCGGCATCGTCGAGCCGCACCACACCATCCTGTGCAGGCCAAACACCGACCAGCAAACGGGCCAGTGTAGACTTCCCGGATGCGCTTGGGCCTATCACGCCCAGAACATCACCTGAATCCAGGGCAAAACTGATATCCTGCAAGACATATTGGTTATTTTTTGATGATTGAGCAGCCTCTGAGCCACTGGCCGGTGCCTTGCCGGGCGGCACTGCAGACACTTTCTCCAAGCGCAACGTTCCCTTGGGAGGCGGCAATGACATACCGCTTTGGCGTTCTGGCTGGGACTGCAATAGCTTATCCAACCGTTGCCAAGACAGACGGGCGGCACTCCAGCTCTTCCATGCCTGTATCAATTGCTCGATCGGGGACAACGCCCGCCCCATCAAAATTGAACCGGCGATCATCATTCCCGGCGTAATATTTCCCTCAATGGCCAGCCAACCCCCCAACCCCAAAATTAATGATTGCAGAGCCAAGCGCACGGTTTTGGTCAATGCTGCAATTGATGCCGACCGTTCGCTGGCAATACGCTGGAAATTGAGAAAACGCTCATGCAGGCTGAACCAACGCTGACGCAATGTCGGTAACATGCCCAGCGCCTCAATGACTTCCGCATTGCGTAAATTAGTGCTGGCTAAATTTGCTGAACGTAAAGAGAGATTGCTCGCTTCCGCCAAAGGAGCCTGAGATAGCCATTGGTTCAACACCGCCAGCGTGATCAGAATGATGGCGCCAACCAAGGCCAGTAACCCCAAATACGGGCTGAACAGAAAAATGACAAACAGGTAAACGGGGAACCAAGGTGCATCAAAGAAAGCAAACAATGCATTGCCTGTCAGGAACTGGCGGATGGTTGCCAAATCATTGAGCATCTGCCCGGCATCTGTCGAACCACTTTTTAGATTGGATTCATAAGATGCGGTATAAACCCGCTGATTCAGGCACATATCAAACTGATTGCCAATGCGGATAACCACCTGACTTCGGATAAACTCCAGCCCGCCCATAACGGCAAACATGCCAAGCGTAATAAGTGTCAGCATCAACAAAGTCATTTCATTACCGGATGGCAATACTCGATCATATACTTGCAGCATATAGATAGAGGGCACCAGCATTAGCATATTGATAAATGCGGTAAATAAGCCAACAGTCCAGAACACTTTGCTGCGTGCACGGATAACATCCGTAATTTCATCCTTCGGAAAGCGTAAATTCACAGCAATCCCTTTATCATTATTTTTTATTTTGTCACTGCATTCGCAGCACCGCTGAATGTCATCACCAATTCCTTGCCATCAATGAGATAGGCGACCCATTGTTCAGACTCATGAGCAAAAAAAGCCACGCTATTGCCGTCATCATCGGTCAATGTCAGACCATCAGGAGTCGGACGCCATCCTTCAACAGATTGCCCAATCAAAGCGGTAGCACAAGCATCACTTTTCAGTGCCCAAATTGAACCTTCCGGCAAACGTGCATCCGTCAATTCAATATTGCATACCTGATGACCATCCGTAAGTTGCCACAACCCTTTCAACTCATCCGCAGGTGGGAGTCTCAAACTACTAGCCATACATCCTCCAGCAAAAAGTAAAGATAAAATTATCCATCGAAATCGATATAACACGGTTATCTCCTTGACGATGTGACTTAAAATCCATCAGGAATAATACTGCCGTACATGAAAGGCAATACGCACAAACAAAAATGCATACGCCAGTACGTAAAACAGTACGACAGTATTCAGTTACCGTGATGGATTTATCAAACGATAAAATCGGCTTCAGTCAATGGCTGCCCAATAACTTTCACCAGAAAATCATTGTTGCCCATATCACCGCCGAGGCTGATGGACAAATCTGTCGCATGATTCGCTTTATCATAAGCCAGCAATACTTCACCAGCCCGACCTGAGAACGAATCGACAAATTTGAGATCGCCACGACCACCGAAATTAAATTGAGACAGATCTATTTTGTCTTCACCGGAAGTGAAATCGTGGATCCAGTCTGGATTGCTTTTCAGTGATTCTTTACCGCTCAGATAGACAAACGTATCTCTGCCTTCACCGCCCCAAAGATGATCAGCGCCTAAGCCGCCGTAAATAACGTCATCCCCTGCGCCGCCTTTCAGGATGTTATCTGCGCTGTTGCCGACCAGAATATCGTCACCGCTGCCACCGAATGCGTTCTCAATCACGACACCGCGGGCAATCGATACATTGCCTTTCAGGCCGCCGACATCAGAAAACGAACCAGCATTCAGATTGATACGTTGGTTTTGGGTAAAACCGGAGAAATCGAATGTATCTTCACCGCCGGCATCCCAGACACTGAAGATGAGTTTGCTATTCGCGCTGGTTGCGGTCATGAAATCGCGGTCGGTATTGGAATTGAAACCATAGACGGTATCACCTTTGCGGGTTTCCATATTTGCGCCGTACAACTCCTGAATGGCAGAAATATCATTCAATAATGGGGCAGATGAGAAATTCCCTTTGTAATCCTGTCCGGTATAGCGTTCCTGGAAATAGCTCATGACAGTATAAGCACGGCTATCTTCAAAATACTCAGCGACATTCATGTAGGTCGGCCTGACTTTATCGGAAGCATCGTAATCAGCGGGATGTTCCAATCCTAACGTGTGGCCAATTTCATGCACGAAAGTTTGGCGTCCATAACCATTTACGCCAATATCATTTTGCTTGAAAGTACCGCTGTCAGAGTTATACCAAGAATACGTTTTATTCTGCCCTCTAGGTAAAGTCGCGAATGCATAATCCCCGGTCTTGCTATAGTCAAAGAAACCAAAAGTAATATCGGCATCCGATAATCTATTGGCTTCAGTAAATTTCACATTGGCAACATCAGACCAAGATTGTAAAGAAAGTCGCGCTGCTTCTTTTTGATCCTCATTAAATGAACTGAATCCACTAATATTAAAACGAGGCATGATAGCAGGGGCTGATTTTAAAAAATGGTATGACAATTCAAGCGCGCCGGAAGAGCCTATTTTGCCCTCCCAATGGAAATTAGTTCTCACAAGTTCATTAGGGGCATTATCTCCTAATGGCTTGTGAGCAACACGAATAGTAGGATCATAATTCGGAACGTAGGCTGTGAGTAATGCGTTTACATCCTGGGT
Organism: Xenorhabdus mauleonii; assembly: GCF_900113945.1. Lineage (GTDB taxonomy): Bacteria > Pseudomonadota > Gammaproteobacteria > Enterobacterales > Enterobacteriaceae > Xenorhabdus > Xenorhabdus mauleonii. The sequence goes on along the minus strand of NZ_FORG01000023.1, from coordinate 8,556 downwards.
GAAATGCGAATCAGATAACCCCACATAGGTATATTTTTTCTTTGAGGTCATATAAATCTCCTGTAAAAACAAGACGAACGTGTGTAACCCCGAAATATTTGTAATAACGGGAACAAGAGTTTTTAATTCTTTCCAAGGGACTCTCGGGAATTAAACTCCAGAACAAAATAGCGCTAGTTCCAGCCCGTGTAAAAATAATTAATATATCTTTTTAGAATACAGATTGAACAAATTTGATTTAATCAACTAATTATTATTTATTAAATGATTTTTTTTGATAACAAAAAAACAGTATTATTTAATATTAAATAATACTGTTCTTATCTACCGTAAATTGATCTTAGAGCAGCATTATTTATTACTCTTTTTCTTTGATCAATTTGTGCTTTTTTTATTCAGATTGCAAAGCGGCAGCCATATATACCCTATTAACTCCAAGTTTCAGGAAGCAACGTATTATCATCCCGCGTCGCGGGATGATAATACATGCACCTTGAAGTACGACGCGTATATCCTATGAATTTCGAGTTGCACCAAGGCAACAAGGAATGATCCCTGGGAGCATAAATAACTATGAGACCGGAGTGAGCAAGTGCAACCCACAAAGAGGCAGCTTGAAAGGCAACAATCATATACCCGATGGATTTCGAGTTGCATTGAGACGATAAGGGAATGCCCCGAGAACATAACTAACGATGCAACCGGGGTGAACAAGTGCAACCCACAAAGGGGCAGCTTGAAAGGCGACGAATATGCCCTATGGGCTTCGAGTTGCATCAAGGCAACAAGAGAATGCTCCCCGGCAGCATAGATAACTATGTGACCGGGGTAAACGAGTGCAACCAATAAAGAGGCAGCTCGAAAGACGACGGGGATAAATCAAAAATCCCGCTCATGTGCATATACAGACCAAATACGGCGAACATGTACTGTGATCTCTTCACGATCGTGATACAAATGTTTCGCCTGAATCTGAGCATTCACGCCATTTTCTTTCAGTTGCTGTTCTATTTTCTGCAAAATATGGGCAACTTCCTCGTAGCGCTTCTTCATTGGCAATTTCAGATTGAAAATCGCCTCGCGGCACCAGCTTCTTACCAACCAATCTGTCATGAGTTGGGCAACTTTGGCTGGCTTCTCAACCATATCGCACACTAACCAGTAAACATTTTTGACTGCTGGCTCAAATTTAAAACCATCTACACGGTGATGCTTCACTTGCCCGGTATCCATCAAACTATCCGCCATCGGGCCATTATCTATCGCTTGAACCAACATACCGCGTTTGACCAGCTGATAAGTCCACCCGCCCGGACAAGCGCCGAGATCGACAGCCCGCAAGCCACTGTCCAAACGCTCTTCCCATTCGTCATAAGGAATAAAAACATGAAATGCTTCTTCAAGCTTTAGCGTTGAGCGACTTGGCGCATCGGATGGAAATTTCAGACGAGGAATACCCATATAAAATCTGGAGTTATTATTGCTGTAAGAATACCCCACATAGCAGCACCCCGGAGCAATAAAGAAAACATGAATAACTGGACGGTTAGGGCTTTCCTTGGAAAGCAAAAGTTTTTCCTGACGCATCGCATTACGCAACGGAACCGTAAATTTACGGCAGAATGTCGTCAACTCTTTGCTTTCATTTGTATCCGGCACTTCTACACGCAGATCACCCGCGCGTTCAATCACGCCAGTCAACATACCGATAATCGGAGTAATGCGATCTTCCTGCGGCAAATCTTTTAGCAGCTCACCCACAACCAGCATCTGGCGGGCAAAAATCAATTCGCTGAACGGAATTTCACGGATCAAGCGATCTGCATCTTCAAGCTGATAACATTCAAACAGCACATATCCGCTATTTTCTTTCACGCGGGCAAAGCCATAGATCTCTTTCCTACCCGCCTTATCGGTAATTTCTGCCGCACACTCTTTTTCAAAACCCGGACGGCAATATAAAGCAACTTTATTCATGGCTAAGCGCCGATTTCCTTAGACGCAGAGCGCCAATTAATACACATAACCAACCGATGAGAAAACTCAGCCCACCCATTGGTGTTAAATACACTAAAAATTTTAGCGGTAAAAAAGCCAGACAATAAAGACTGCCGCTGAACAACACAATTCCCGCTGCGAAAAAAATGCCACTCCAACCAAACGGAGCCACGGGCTTATGCATCAACAACACAGCCAATACCATCATGGCAAGCGTATGCAGCCCTTGATATTGCAAACCGGTGTGGATCCATTCCATTTGGCGGGGTGTCAGGATAGGTGCCAGCATATGTGTCCCCATCGCCCCCAAAGCTACATAGAAAAAACCGCTGATACCAACAAAAATAAGCATGGCTCGACTGTTCACACACAGCTCCTGTTTTTGGTTGCCAGTTATTGGATATATTGAGTGATAAATCCTAACCTTTCTTGTTCACTCGCGGCTTGCGTCAAGATCCATTTTCGAAATGCCGCAATCTTGCCCAATTCTGCCTGATTATCATGGCAAACCAAATAAAAGGCATTTTTGCTGACCAAAACATCATTAAATGGGCAAACAAGACGCCCAGCATCAATTTCATTTTGTGCCATAACATTATTGGCCAGCGCAACCCCCTGCCCATGTACGGCAGCCTGAATCACCATTGAGCTATGGCTGAATATCGGCCCTTGCTGCACATTGATTTGCTGTTGCATATCAAGCTGGCGAACATAAGCCTGCCAGTCACGCCGGGAAGAATCGTGCAATAACGTATGATTGGCAAGATCGGCAGGTGTTTTCAGCGGGCGCTCTCCCATCAGCAACGTCGGAGAGCAAACAGGCAACAAATATTCGGGATAAAGGCGATCCGTCCGCATCCCCGGCCAGTTTCCCCTGCCATAAAAAATAGCCACATCGACATCATCTGCTATTTTATCTTCTTCCCGATCCACCGCTTGAATTCTGACATCAATCCCCGGAAAGCTCTGATTAAACCCAGAAAGCCGGGGAACCAACCACTGAATGGCAAAACTGGGGGATAAACTGACCGTCAAGGCTCCTTTGGCGCTGCGTGCTTGCAGTTTGCGGGTGGCATCATTGATGGCGGTAAAAATTTCTTTGATATCGAGATAATAACTCTGCCCATCTTCCGTTAACAATAATGAGCGATTACGGCGACGAAAAAGCTTCAACCCCAGAAAATCTTCCAGACTTTTCATTTGATGGCTAACAGCGGCCTGAGTCACAAATAATTCCTCTGCCGCCTTAGTAAAACTTAAATGGCGGGCAGCAGCATCAAAAACTCGTAACGCATTGAGTGGAGGTAAACGTTTGGACATGTGCTTTTCTTATATGGTGGTGACGATACCGGTAACTCTTTTCATCCAGGTATTAGTTTTTATAATCCGAATCATTATAATTTGTCCATTGATGATATACCAGCAAATCCCTATAGTGTGCGCACTTCCTAAGCCGGAACGAAAAGTCTCACTGTAGCAATACATTGAAACTTTTGGCTTTGTGGTTGTGATGTTGTGTTTGCAAGTTGTCTGGGAATACCAGACTTTGTAGCTTAGGCTACTGTTTTTTTTCACTTCCTGTACATTTACCCTGTCTGTCCATAGTGATTTTTTTAATGCACCGCAATTGCGGTGCTTTTTTTCTCAACTTTCCTGTAGAATCCCTTCTCACTTGGTTAAAGAAAAACTTATTCTTTATCACACAACGATTAAATTAACATCATTTATGAAAGCCTTTGACTCAGAAAAATTCCGCGAACAATTTCCGGCCCTGCAACATTCGACGACATTTCTGGACAGTGCAGCCACAGCATTAAAGCCATTATGTATGATTGAAGCAACCCGGCACTACTACCAAAATCACAGTGCAACCGTTCATCGCAGCCAACATGCGACTGCACAGGCCATGACAGCCCGTTATGAACAAGCGCGTGCACTGGTCGCGGAATTAATCAATGCGTCATTGCCTGAAGATATTGTCTGGACGAAAGGAACAACGGAGTCCATTAACCTGATTGCGCAAAGTTATTTTCGTCCCCGCCTGAATGCAGGGGATGAGATTATTGTCAGCGAACAGGAGCACCACTCCAACTTATTGCCGTGGCTGATTCTGGCGGAACAGACCGGGGCAAAAATTGTAAAATGGCCGATTGGAAACCAATATCAGCCAGAAATCGATACACTCGCAACATTACTGAACGAAAAAAGCCGGTTGGTTGCCATCAGCCAGATGTCGAATGTCACAGGCGCGGCGGTAAATCTGGCACAGGTTACCGCTCTCGCCCATCAATATGATTGCCGAGTAGTCGTTGATGGTGCTCAGGGGATTGTGCACACTCCCATTGACATGCAGAAACTGGATATCGACTTTTACGCCTTCTCTGCCCACAAATTGTATGGGCCAAATGGAGTGGGTGTGCTGTACGGCAAAAGTGAATTGCTGAATGCAACGTCTCCGTGGCACGGAGGCGGAAAAATGCTGACGCAAGTTTCATTCGAAGGATTCACACCGGAAGCGGTGCCTTACCGCTTTGAAGCCGGCACCCCGAATGTTGCTGGCGTCATCAGCTTTGCGGCAACACTTGAATGGTTGAAAACCATTGATATTCAGCTTGCTGAATCCCACGCCATTGATCTGACGGATTATACCGAACAACAACTCAGCAAGCTGGCAGGTTTTACCAGTTACCGTGCGGCGGATTCCAGTTTATTGTCTTTCAATATCGCCGGAATACACCACAATGACTTGGCGACACTGATTGCAGAACAAAACATTTCCCTGCGTTCAGGCCAGCATTGTGCCCAGCCATTGCTGGATGCACTCGGCATCAACGGCTGCCTGCGTGCTTCCTTTATGCCTTACAACAATCGGCAGGATGCAGATAAATTGATTAGCGCTGTAAAATTCGCGTTATCGCTGCTAGAAGAGTGAGGTTTTTTGCCTGTTGTTGTTAATTATCAGGAGCAGGCAATTTCATCATTTAAATTACAGTTCCACTCAGGCATTATTAATTACATAATGTAATTTACCCAGTTTTATGCAGCTACTTCATAACAACAAGGCTTTTTCCATTAAACATTAACCAGCACTATTTAAAACAGCTCTAATTTGTGATGTTAAATTGATAAGATCATCGTAAGCTAAAGGAGAAAAATCTGGTTTATGTTTGGCAACATATTCATCAATCTTATGCGATTCATCTGTATTATCTAAAAATTCCTTGCCATATTTTGGCAAAATGTATCTATTAATTCCGATACCATATTCTTTTTTCTGGCTAATCATAACTCACTGAATTTTACCTCTGTATGACTCTAAGGCACTTTCCAATATTTCAATGATTTTAGAATCTTCATCTTTAAATTAAAAACTAGTGAATCGTGGATAAGACGAATGATCTGTGGATTCAAAATGGTTATCAATCCACGCATCTGGGTAACGCTGTTGGTAACGTTTCCATTCAAGAAAACCTAATTTTCATATTAAATTAAGCAACTCTCATTCAATTTTATCGGAATCATTCTTCATTTTTATCTTTTTAAATTCATCAAAAAACAATTACACTATTCAGATTAAAATCCTTGGCCAAGGCCTTATATTTTAAAAAATATTAATTTTTAAATTTACAAGACACTCAAATTTATTTGTTTTTTATAAATAAAGGATAAAAATTTGCTTCTCCTTATCAGTTTTCACCAATTAAAGAACTCATTTTAACCTCATCTATTTATAAGATCCCCCCTAAAATATTATTCATCTATAGCGTCATATTTACCAGTTTTCACAAAATCAGGAGCGACCCAATTAGAGCCTTTGATTGTTTTCCCATTCTCATTTTGAACTAATTTATCACCTTGCAATAATTTCATATATGTACTCAATAAAATTCCTTCTGCAATAACCTCAAAACGATATTGAACATACAGGAGATCTATAGTTTGATACGATTTCTTCAGTGAAAGATACATGAGTGCATCCTCAACTGATTCGGTTTCTATTATTTTCTTTATATAGTTCATAGGAACATTTCCTTTAGTAGACGAAAAATATCCACTATAATTTATTTTTCATCTCTACTATATGGGTAGCACGTAAAAAATTACCCCCAGAGTATCTATATCGAGGCTACTTTATCAAAAATAAAAAAACAATCCTGTATTATATTTTATTGCAGTATTTATTTGAGATAATAATTTCATTAAAATACCATCACGTTCTAAATGCGCTATAGCGTCAACACTCACTGGAACAGATATGCATTTCATATCACTTACCCCTCTTAATGTTAAAATAAGTAACTTCATTATACTCACCCTTAGTTCTTCCTACCGGTTTACCATTCTCTAATGGTTTTATTATTAGGAATATTGTCTTCTAAATCTAAATAAGCTCGTTTTCCTGATAAATTAGGTTCATAAATACGGAATTAGTTTAAAATTAAAAGAAACCGGAAAAACATGAAGATATTACCGGTTTCTTTTAATTAAAAATGGGTTGCCTGTTACGATGCCCATTCTGTTTTTTCTGGAAGAATTCCATTTCTCCAATGTTTTAGAATCTTATATGATGCCCTCATAAAGAAACCTTTGTGCTCATCATAATCAGTAGACCTAACTAATTTAATTTCTCCATTTTTTTATTTATCTCAAAAATTCCATGTTCCATTTAATGCATAGGCGGTAAATGCGATTCTATTAACATCCATGCCTCATCGGGAATATCGTAACGAGCCATCATCTTCTTCCAGTCATGAACTTAATGAGATAATAATACTATCAATTTATATTAAGGGACACAGCCTAAAAAAATTAATCAAAAATATCAAATCTTGATATTTTTTCATAATCATCGATATTAGCTGCTTCATAGCTTTCCTCACCAAACATAAATTTCCAGACATATATATAAAAATCTCTGACAGATATTAGATCTGGTAGTAGTATTTGAGGAGCAGCAGAATCATAATAACGTGTTAGCTTTTCATCACTAGAATAACATATAGCATACTTAAAGCTTTCCTTACATCTATATTTCCATAACATGGAAAAATCATTATATTCTAAAAGCAACAACTCTTTTACTAGCCTCTCTATGCTATTGACATTATTAAGATTTAAATTAAATATATCATCATCAATATGTGGAGCACCGGCTAATGGTGCCCAAAACATATATAAATACCCTTCACTTATCTTTATTTTTTTCATTTTATCACCTAATTTATTCAACGCCGAATATACTATATATCTTGCCTGTTTTTTTATCAAATCCAGCCCTAATTACCGACGTTTCAAAATATTCTTTGCCGCCTTTTTTATAACCTTCTGAAACAGTTTTACCCATATCAAAATCAACTCTGCCTGTTTTATGAATTTCTGGGTTATATAAAGGTAAAGCTTTTTGTATTGCTTCATATTGATCTTTATAAGATAGAAATCTAGTAGAGTCTGTGGGTATTCCATTTCTACCATCAGGTGTATAACCTGTTTTTGCTCGATAATTTTGTTGTTCCAAAGTTGTGCCAGGACCATGTCTGCGGAGACCATGAACATCTTCAGTTGCAAGTGTAGACTCAAATTCTTGGATTTTTCTTTTATAATATTCTTCGTCCTTTCTTGAGTTATCCGATTTTAGACTCAAATAAACATAAATCGCCGGAATATTAGAAACAGGAAATATCAGAATATAATCGCGAAAGTCCTTTTCCTCCGGCGCAGGTGTGGTCAGCTTGGTTGGTCCATTATCCCTCGCATCCGGTATCGGCGTTGACGTGCTATTTCCACCAATTTCACTCGGATCCTGTTGTGGGTTGATGTAAGCACCATCCCGCCAGTCCTTTTCCTCGGGGATCGGCAATCCCGGTGTCTGACCGGTGGCTTGGGGATCCAGCACAGCAACTTTGACATTGACCGTCGCATCTTGTGAAACCGATTTATCGATATCTTGCTGGGATAATCCACCGGATGCCGCGTTCTGATACCAGACCAATGTCGGCGATGAAGCGCCATCTTCCCAGAATTCATAGCGATTTAAGGATTTATTATACTGCACATGGCGGACTTTGACCGGCTCCAGCATATTCTCTTTGCTGGTATGGTATCCCACTGCGGTCAGCTGCCCTGTTTCTGCATTTTCCGCAAAACGGTAGCGTACCCGTGTTTCCGCCGTGCCTTTGTTGTCGGCAATTTTCTTTAAATGTTCATGACTGAATAAATCATCATCACCGCCATTCCACCAACTCCGCAGCATCATCCCCAACACATTGACAGACGCACTGGCAAGTTGATAATCACGGGTTAGACTGGACTGAATGCCCTCCAGTGTTTGCCGCTCATTTTTGGATAACAGCGGTTGTGATCCCTTATTCTGTTCGTCATTACCCTGATTGGCTGCTTTCGCCGCAGCGCTTCCCACGATAACCGCATTTGTCTGTTGCCCCGCGACCGTAGCAACGCCTACGAGCGGATTCGCTTCTGCGCGAGGAAACACCTGATTTCCCACCCAGGCAAGCGCCTGTAAAATTAACGGCTCAGAATCATTTTTCGTGCTGTGGTTTG
>NZ_FORG01000006.1 GCF_900113945.1 Xenorhabdus mauleonii | reverse complement strand
CCCACCTGACCCCATGCCGAACTCAGCAGTGAAACGCCGTAGCGCCGATGGTAGTGTGGGGTCTCCCCATGTGAGAGTAGGACACTGCCAGACATTCATTAGACGAGAAAGCCATCCTTAACCGGATGGCTTTTTTGCATTTATGGAGATAAATCATGGCATTCCAGTGCTGATTTGCTCATTTTTAAAACTCAATTCATCTGTATTAAATCATTACTTTCAAAAAATTAATGCGCTTTCCCTTGTTCAATTCCAATCCCTGTTTGTGAACGGATAAACTGGTTCCTGAACATTTTTCTTTCCTGTTGCCCCTGTGCCGATGCATCTGTTATTGAAAATAGCCACGCCCCAATAAATGCTAGAGACATAGAAAAAATAGCCGGATATTCATAAGGATAAATTGGTTTTTCATGGCCAAGTATACTGACCCAGATCGTAGGGCCAAGGATCATGAGCACAACCGCAGTCAGTAAGCCCAGCCCTCCGCCAATCATAGCCCCTCGCGTTGTCAGCTTGCTCCAATACATCGACAGCAAAATAATGGGGAAATTGCAGCTTGCAGCAATAGAGAAAGCCAGACCAACCATGAAGGCAATATTTTGTTTTTCAAATAAAATACCTAAGCCGATAGCAACAATGCCCAGAATAACAACAGTAATTTTGGAAACCCTTAGCTCATCTTGTTCGCTGGCTTGTCCTTTTTTGATCACATTCGCATAGAGATCGTGAGATACCGCTGAAGCGCCCGCCAGCGTCAATCCGGCTACAACAGCTAAAATAGTGGCAAAAGCAACCGCAGAGATAAATCCAAGGAAAAAATCACCGCCAACAGCATTGGCGAGATGGACTGCAGCCATATTAGTGCCACCAACCAATGCCCCGCTTGCATCTTTGAATGCGGGATTCGCGCTGACCAATAAAATCGCCCCGAATCCAATAATGAACGTCAGGATATAAAAATAACCGATAAAACCCGTGGCATAGAAAACGCTTTTACGTGCTTCTTTTGCGTCATTGACGGTAAAAAACCGCATGATGATGTGAGGTAATCCGGCAGTTCCAAACATTAACGCCAACCCTAAAGAGAGTGCAGAAACAGGATCGGATACCAATCCACCGGGTTTCATGATCGCGGGGCCGAGAGAATGCACTGCAATGGCTTCTTTAAACAGAGTATTAAAATTGAAGTTAACGGTTTTCATGACCATTAAAGCCATAAAGGTTGCCCCTGCCAGTAACAGGATTGCCTTGATGATTTGAACCCACGTAGTTGCCAGCATCCCGCCAAATAGCACATAAAGCACCATCAAAATGCCCACCAGAACAACAGCAATGTGGTAATTCAAACCAAATAATAGCTCGATAAGTTTTCCGGCTCCGACCATTTGAGCTATCAGATATAGTGCGACAACAACCAGTGATCCCATTGCAGACAGAGTTCGGATTGGCTGTTGTTTCAAGCGGTAAGAAGCAACATCGGCAAATGTATAACGCCCCAGGTTTCTCAATCGTTCGGCAATGAGGAATAGAATGATTGGCCAGCCGACAAGGAAACCAATCGAATAGATCAATCCGTCATAACCGGAGGTATAAACTAATGCTGAAATTCCCAAAAAAGAGGCCGCAGACATATAATCGCCAGCAATTGCCATACCATTTTGGAACCCGGTAATGCGACCGCCAGCCGTGTAATAATCTGATCGTGAAATGGTTCGCTTAGAAGCCCAATAAGTAATACAAAGCGTGAACCCGACGAATAACAGGAACATAACAATAGCCTGAATATTCAAAGGTTGTTTTTCTACATTACCTGAAATAGCTTCTGCTTGAGCCAGCATGGGGAAGAGGGAGGAAAATAGCGGTATTGAAGACAATACAATTTTTTTCATTTTCTCACCTCATTGAGGATAGTTGATACCAGACGATCAAACTCACCATTCGCCCGAATAACATAAATGCCCGTCAATATAAAAGAAACAAAGATAATCCCTACCCCAACGGGGATACCTCGGGTTATATTGCTCCCTTCACTAATCGGTGTTCCAAGCCATTGCGGGGCAAAAGCAATAAGGAAAATAAATCCAACATAAAGCACTAACATGATGATGGATAGCAGCCATGCAAAATGCCCTCGTTTCTTGATTAATTCCTTAAAGCGGGGATTATTTTCAATCTCTTGATAAATGTCGGCATTCATCAGGGTATCTCCTTGTTGATTTTAAACGACACACCTTAGGTCACATTATTAAGTGCCGGACACGGGATAGCCGTCACCGAGAGAATCCATGGCTATTGGCCATATCCCTACACAGTTCTGCATTTTTGGTGGTACGTTATTCAAGCCGCCTTGCGGCGGCCCATATGTTTTACGAAATGGTTTACGCCATTTTTATGGATTGTTTTTCTTCCAGCAGTTTTTCAACAACTCCCGGATCGGCCAGAGTAGAGGTATCTCCTAAGTTACTGGTATCCCCAGAAGCAATTTTGCGCAAAATGCGTCGCATAATTTTTCCGGAACGTGTTTTAGGAAGCGAATCAGTCCAATGGAGGATATCAGGTGTTGCAATTGGACCGATTTCTTTGCGAACCCAGTTCCTGACTTCGGTATATAGATCCGGGGTAGGTTCTTCGCCATGAACTAGCGTGACATAAGCGTAAACAGCTTGTCCCTTGATATGATGGGGAATACCAACGACAGCCGCTTCCGCAATTTTAGGATGAGCGACTAAGGCTGACTCAATTTCCGCTGTTCCCAGACGATGGCCTGAAATGTTCAAGACATCATCAACCCGTCCAGTGATCCAGTAATAACCATCTTCATCACGTCGAGCGCCATCACCGCTAAAATACGCCCCTTTAAAAGTTGAAAAATAGGTCTGTTCGAAGCGTTCATGATCGCCATACAGCGTGCGGGCTTGCGCGGGCCAGGAGTCCGTGATGACAAGATTGCCTTCATTTTCCCCTTCTAAAATCTCTCCAGAATTATCAACTAACGCCGGGCTAATACCGAAAAATGGCAAAGTAGCGGAGCCGGCTTTGAGATCGGTTGCACCCGGTAATGGTGTAATCATGAATCCACCGGTTTCGGTTTGCCACCAAGTATCAACAATCGGACATTTACTGTTGCCTATTTTTTTGTAATACCATTCCCATGCTTCTGGGTTGATGGGTTCACCGACAGAGCCCATGATCCGCAAAGATGTACGTTGTGTACCTTCTATGGCTTTGTCGCCTTCCGCCATTAGTGCTCTGATAGCCGTTGGCGCTGTATAAAGAATATTGACCTGATGTTTATCGACAATTTGGCAAAGCCTATTTACATCAGGGTAGTTAGGCACACCTTCAAACATCAGAGTTGTTGCACCGCAAGAGAGTGGCCCGTATAACAGATAGCTGTGCCCTGTTACCCAACCAACATCGGCCGTGCACCAATAAATTTCCCCAGGATGATAATCAAATGTGTATTTGAACGTTAAAGATACGTAGACTAGATAACCGCCGGTTGTATGCAGGACACCTTTGGGTTTTCCCGTTGAGCCAGAGGTATAAAGAATGAATAATGGATCTTCAGCACTCATCTCTTCCACGGGGAAATCAGAACTGACATTTTCGATCAGCTCATGCCACCATAAATCACGTCCATCATGCCAATTTTGGGTATTCCCTGTGCGTTTGAAGACAACCACATTAGAAACGCAGGTAACGGCGGAATTACTTAATGCTTCATCAACATTTTTTTTCAGTGGAATGGTACGGCCAGCACGTAAGCCTTCATCTGCGGTAATAATAAGTTTGGCATTCGAGTCGATAACCCGGCCAGCAATGGCTTCTGGTGAGAAACCACCAAAAATCACGGAGTGAATAGCTCCGATGCGGGTACAAGCCAACATGGCAACTGCGGTTTCTGGCACCATCGGCATATAGATAGCGACGACATCACCTTTTTTGATCCCCAAATTTTTCAAGACATTGGCGAACTGGCAGACGTCATGATGCAACTCACGATACGTTACATGGCGGGATTCTGTTGGATTATCTCCTTCCCAAATAATGGCTGTTTGGTTGCCGCGCTCTTCTAAATGACGATCAAGGCAATTGGCACTTAGATTCAGAGTACCATCTTCAAACCAGCGGATGCTGATGTGCCCGGGATCGAAAGACGTATTTTTAACTCTGGTATAGGGTTTGATCCAATCTACGACCTTACCTTTTTCACCCCAAAATCCTTCAGGATCCTGCAATGACCATTGGTAATCTTGTAGATATTGTTGTTTGCTTATCAGGGCAGTATCTGCGATATCAGCAGGAATCAGATGCTTGATTATTTGTGTCATATTTTTCTCTCCTTGCAATTGTTAATACTATGTCAAAACAAGGTTAACTAAAGTGCAAGTGAAATTTTTGTTTCTTTTTTGCGCGGAAGATCACGCAATAAAGAGAATGAATTTCATGGCATGATCATTTAATGCGGTGTATTTTTGTAACATAAAATAACAATTAAAAGCTAAATGTTAGAGTATAAATCTCAATTTACTGTTTTTGTTTGGATTTTATATCTGATTGAGTGGATGTTTAAGATGCATAAGGGAAACCATAGCAATGCTATGGGAATTGATAATTATTTTCATTATCATTCAATTCACTATAATAAATGGACTGCTCACAAGATGTGAGATTGATACATTTTAAACAATTGGAGATATGACATGAGCTATTCACTGCCTTCTCTACCTTATGCGTACGATGCCCTAGAGCCCCATTTCGATAAACAAACGATGGAAATTCATCACACCAAACACCATCAAACCTATGTCACTAATACGAATACGGCCTTGGAAGCTTTTCCCGAATTAAATAAACTGGATATTGATTCTCTCGTTCAGCAGCTTGATAAGCTCCCGGCAGATAAGCGTAATTTTGTTCGCAACAATGCGGGTGGGCACTCAAATCACAGCCTGTTCTGGAAAGGCCTAAAACTGGGAACAGAATTAAAAGGTGATTTGAAAGCCGCTATTGAGCGTGATTTTGGCAGTATCGATAGTTTTAAAGAGAAATTTGAACAGGCGGCTGCAACCCGTTTTGGTTCTGGCTGGGCATGGCTGGTACTGAAAGATGATGGAAAACTTGCAGTTGTGTCAACCGCGAATCAGGATAGCCCATTAATGGGTGAAGAGGTTGCAGGCGCTTCTGGTTATCCGATAGTTGGTTTGGATGTGTGGGAACACGCCTACTACCTGAAATATCAAAATCGCCGCCCCGATTACATCAAGGCATTCTGGCATGTTGTGAATTGGGATGAAGCAGCAAAACGCTACGAAGAAAAAATTAAATAATTAAATTAATAGATTGTTACTAAAATGCTGGTCATTATCGTGATCGGCATTTTTATTTTTCATTATTTCTCTTTATTATTTAACATATTTTATGTTTCAAGATAACAGGTGCAATACAATAATGAAGAAAAATATAATCATGATAGCAACAACCCTTATGGCATCCTCTCTAATGTTCGGATGTGCCCAGACAAATACGAGTGCTGAACGTAATGCCAGAAATTTTATTTATGCTTCTTATGACGATTTTGATCCTAATTTCAATACGCATAAATACAATAGCATCCAGCTTTCTATCCCTTTTTTCGAACAGTTTTGGCAACTGGGCAAAGAAGATAGAGAAGCAGGGATCACACAAGAAGAAGCACAGCAGCGCTTGCGTTACTTAACCAGTGATGAGTTTCTGAATTCCATTCCGCAAAAATCAAAATTTGCAGGCAAGTGGTACAACGAAAGTACGACACCAAAATGGGTTAAGGCTATGTCTGACGCGATATCAACGACTTACTTGGATGGCTACGAAGGCCGGAACTAATGCTTGCCTGTGCAGGAGGGAAAATGCACCCTCCGTTCTCTCTTTTTCTTTCCGTAATTAAGTGAAGCTTAACTTGCTGCCTCTATCCTGTCAGAGTAATATTTATACTCGTCTATTGAGAGGGAACAGTGATGTATTACCTACAGGCATATAGAGGCAAAATAATTTCTTCTGAAAAATTGGGTTCCAGTGCCATTAACAAATTGTTGGTTAATGGTCTGCTACAGCTGACCTCTCTTGGCTTGGAAGGTGATGAACAGGCAGAGAGCCGTTTTCATGGCGGCCCTGATCGTGCACTTTGCCATTACCCTATGGAACACTATCTTTTTTGGAAAAGGCAATTTCCTGAGTTAACGGAATTATTATCCCCGCCACTTTTTGGTGAAAATATATCAACAGAAGGGATGACTGAAGAGAATGTTTATATCGGGGATATATTCCAATGGAGTGAAGCCTTGATTCAGGTCACCCAACCACGTTCCCCCTGTTATAAACTCAATCTGGTGACAAACATCCGTGATTTTGCTGCAATTATGCAAGGCAGTGGGCGTTGTGGTTGGTTATACCGAGTTATCTCGCCAGGTTTGGTCAACGCTGGTGAACCGCTAAGATTATTAAGTCGCAATAGTGATGTTTCTGTAAAGGAAGCTATTTCCATTGCTTTCCATAGTCCCTTTGATGAAGAGCAATATCGTCGCTTAATGGGAGCCGCAGGTTTATCTGCCAGTTGGAATTTAACTATGCAAAAGCGTATATCGGATGGAAGAATTGAGGATTTCAATCGCCGTTTATTTGGAAGGTAATTTAATTCATAAATGACATCCCTTTTACCTTTCAATCTACAGCATTGTTAACTTCTGGCTATTCCTGCTAGATAGTTATTATTTATATGAAAGAGGATTTATTCTTTTCCCTCTGTATATCATATTTATTGAGGATGAACTTAATTCATTAATTATTTTAAAATGTAAAGGTTGAGCTATGAATATTCCAAAGAAAATACATTATTTCTGGGCGGGAGATAATATACCTGAAAATTTCATGGAAAATATCATGAAAATGAAATTAGCAAATGCTGGTTTTGAAATTAATTTGTGGTCAAATAATAAATCATTATTTTTAAGCACATTTAGATCTATGACAAAAAACGTTGGAGAGATATTTGGTTATGAATTTGATAAAGTTAAGCGTGGATCTAATTCTTTATATATTAGGGATATGAAGGATGCATTTAAACTATTAGATAGAGAATCATTAAAAAGAGCAGCATTAACTGGTGAACCGCCAGAAATAGACTTTTTATTATTAAAATCATTATATTACCGTAACGTTAATGGATGTTACCATAATTATGCTTTAGCGAGTGATATAGCACGCCTAGTCATTTTATATGTTGAAGGAGGCATTTATTTGGATGTTGATGTGGAATTGAAAGATTCTCTTTCAGATTTACTAAAAATAACGAGAGCTAAATTCAAAGATACTTATGCTCCTTTAGGAATTGCTTTTGGAGATATAACAGTTGGTAAAGAGCCAGAAGGTGATCTGGAAAATAGGGCATGGGTAAATAATAACTTTGGTGGAAATGCTATAATTGCAGCTCCACGTAAATCAGATAAAATATTGGGTATTTTAAGATTTTCTCAAAGTAAATTTAATGTAAATAAAGATTACTATGACATCAATAAAAAGGTAACACCATCAAACAAGCCAAGAAATATTAATTTACATTATTCACCAAATCCTATTTCTTCAGCCAATCATATTCGGTTATTAAATATCGCTGATCCTTCCAAACCGATACCAAATAACCCCATTAATCAAAATGGCTGGCAAGAGAGTGCATATAAAAAATATCCAAATGGAATGAAAGACACGTGGTCTGCTTCAAGAGTGATTCCAGATATTCGTTCAGATATTACCACAGGTAATACCGGGCCATATTTATATAAAGAATATTTAAAGGGCATTGATACGGATAGATTACCTACAAATATGAGGCCTTCTGCGAAATTTAGGATTGAAAAAAATGACGAGCGCCTATTTAGAAAGGTTGATGCGCAAAAATCGAGTTGGAGTACAGTAGGAAAAGAGAATATTGGGCATACTGATGATACCGAGTTCCCTTCTAGGTCTGGTTGGAATCGTATGTATCACAAGAGGATAATGGAATTTCTGAAGAAATGGTAATGTCGTGTTACGAAAAATCGGCAAAAATAAATGCCAAAGAATGAATTGAATCCTTTGGCATTATTTGTGAACGTTTATTTATGGGTGAGCAATCAAACCTACCGCATTATAGACTTTATCTAAAGTCGCCTGAGCACGAGCCTGTGCCTTAGCTGCGCCTTCTACCATGATTTGGTTGAGTAACGCCTCATCATTACGGAAATGATGGTAACGCTCCTGAAGATCTGCCAGCATTTCACATACAGCATCGGCGACAGCGCCTTTCAAATGACCGTACATTTTACCTTCAAACTCAGCTTCTAATTCAGGAATGGTTTTGCCGGTGACGCCAGAAAGAATATCCAACAGGTTGGAAACGCCAGGTTTGTTTTCCAGATCATAACGAACACGAGGCGGCTCTTCAGAATCGGTAACGGCACGTTTGATTTTCTTCGCCACGGATTTAGGGTCTTCCAGCAGGGCAATCACATTGTTGCGGTTATCATCCGATTTCGACATTTTCTTGACCGGGTCTTGCAATGACATGACGCGAGCACTGCCGCCTTGCGGGATAAAAGGTTCTGGCACCGTAAAGATATCGCCATATAACGCATTAAAACGCAGTGCTAAATCACGGGTTAATTCAAGGTGCTGTTTCTGGTCACCGCCAACTGGGACTTGGTTAGCTTGATAGAGCAAAATGTCCGCAGCCATCAAAACCGGATAATCAAACAGACCCGCATTGATGTTTTCTGCATAGCGGGCTGATTTATCTTTAAACTGAGTCATACGGCTCAGTTCACCGAAATAAGCGTAGCAGTTCAATACCCAAGATAATTGAGTATGTTGTGGCACATGTGACTGAACGAAGATGGTGCTTTTCTTTGGATCAATGCCGCAGGCGAGGTAAAGCGCCAGCGTATCCAATGTACGTTTTTTTAGTTCATTGGCATCTTGGCGTACAGTAATGGCATGCTGGTTAACGATGCAGTAGATGCAATCATAATCATCTTGCATCTTAACCCACTGACGTAACGCCCCCATGTAGTTACCGATGGTTAATTCACCGGAAGGCTGCGCGCCGCTGAATACAATAGGTTTTTGGGAGTTTGTTTTGTTTACAGTGGGTTCATTCATTTTATTACGCTTCCTGTTTTTTCGAAGTAGATAATTGTTTCAAAGTGGATAATCCAATCGTTGGGAGTAAATCCGGGAAATGATCCAATACATAATTGGGATGGCTTAATGCTATCGATTCTCCGTAGTTATATCCATACGTCAGCCCAACACAAGGGCAGCCTGCCGCTTGTGCCGCCAAAATATCATTACGGGAATCGCCAACGAAAAGCAATTCTTCTTTATGTAAGCCAAACATCCCCATTGTCAGATAGAGCGGGGCAGGATGGGGTTTTTTCTCTTTGACATCGTCACCACCCAATACCAATGAAAAGTATTCACTGATACCTAATGATTCCAGCAGTGGGGCAATAAAAGGGGTTGGTTTGTTCGTGATTATTGCCATTGGCAAGCCATGTGTTGCCAGCTCTGCTAAGGTCTCTTTAACATGGGGAAATAGCTGGCTGCCCGTGGTTACGCTGACTGCGTAGAATTGATCAAACAGTTTGCGAACTTCACTGTGCAGCTCGGAGGACAGTTCTGCGCCAGCCCATGTTAGTGCGCGCTCAACCATCACATCTGCACCGTTACCAACCCAGACAGCAACTCGTTCTTTGCCGGCAGCGGGTAACCCTTTGGCAATCAAGGCCTGATCCAACGCATCAGCCAAGCCGCCAGCACTGTCAACCAGAGTGCCATCTAAATCAAATGCGATGGCACGGATCTTTTTCACCTGTTTATCTGTCATCACGCAACCTTTGATAATTCACGGCGCATTTCATCAATCACCGCTTTATAATCTGGCTGGCTGAAAATTGCAGAGCCAGCTACGAACATATCTGCGCCAGCCTGAGCTGCTTCAGCGATATTGTTGGGTTTGATCCCACCGTCAACTTCAAGCAGGATATCGTGCCCGCTGTTATCAATAATGTTACGTACCTGACGCAGTTTATTCAGCGTTTCTGGAATGAAAGACTGACCACCAAAACCGGGGTTGACGGACATCAACAGGATCACATCCAATTTATCCAATACATAATCAAGGTAACTGAGTGGAGTTGCTGGATTGAAAACCAACCCTGCTTTACAGCCATGCTCTTTGATTAATTGCAAAGTACGGTCAACATGTTCGCTCGCTTCAGGATGGAAAGTAATATAGGTTGCTCCTGCCTTGGCAAAATCAGGGATAATGCGATCAACCGGCTTTACCATCAGATGGACATCAATCGGCGCGGTGATGCCATAATCACGCAACGCCTGACAAACCATCGGGCCAATAGTCAGATTTGGCACATAGTGGTTATCCATAACATCAAAATGGACAACATCAGCACCTGCTGCCAACACTTGAGCTGTATCTTCACCTAATCGGGCAAAATCTGCGGATAGAATGGATGGGGCGATCAGAAAGTCTTTCTTCATTATTATCTTCTCCAATTCATTGTTTATCCCCGTAATTTCACGGGCTGGAAACCTCAATCACTTTTGGCAGTATAACGCTAAAAGTTCATCAACCTTACTTCGGGCAAGAATATTTCTGCTTATTGTCCGGCGGGCTTTAACAATGTAAAGGGAAGCTTGGTGGTACCATTCCCGGGTCATCGGTGTGTCATGATTGGAGATAAGCACCGGAATACTTTGTTGAGACGATAGATAATAGGCTATCTGCGCCAGATTTTCTTGATCCTGAAGGTTAAAGTTATTTGTATGGTAGGCAGTAAAATTCGCCGTGGCCGAAAGCGGGGCATACGGCGGATCACAGTAAACAACCGAACCTTTTGGAGCGTTATTTAATGTGGTTTCGTAATGTTGACAGATAAAAGTCGCTTTTTGGGACTTTTCAGCAAACCAATAAAGCTCATCTTCTGGAAAATAAGGTTTTTTGTAACGCCCGAAAGGAACATTAAATTGCCCCCGTGAATTATAGCGGCAAAGGCCGTTATAACAGTGTCGGTTCAAGTAAAGAAACAACAGACTGCGCCGAAAGGGGTCTTGGCTTTTGTTGAACTCTTCTCTCAGGCGATAGAAATTTTCGGAGGTATTGAACTCCGATGTAAATAGTGGACGGGCATGACTAATAAATTCATCTGCACGAGATTTTACCGTGTCGTACAGATTGATCAGATCACTGTTGATGTCTGACAAGATGTAAGAATCATAATCGGTATTCAAAAATACCGAGCCTGCGCCAACAAATGGCTCAATCAAGCAATCGCCCGCTGGCAGATGACGTTTAATATCATCCACCAAGGGGTATTTTCCACCGGCCCATTTTAAGAAAGCGCGTTTTTTTTTCATGCCGTCAAATTAGTTATTCAATAATTTCAGAGCCGCAGATTGTACTCTGTTTAGGACAGCATATCAGCGCCTAATAAAAATAGTTTTATTTTTTCAGATCTTGCTGAACTTGTTGTAGTTTTCTGACCCATGGTTTTTTGGCCTGAATCTCCGCAGGGAATGAAGAGATGGCTTTTTTAGCATCAGAAACAGTATGATAGTTGCCTTGAATCAAAATAAACCAGATTTTACCATCGCGTTTGGTTTCATAAACCTTATAGTTGATAAGGTTATGTTTTTTTGCAAAAGCAATCAAGGTATCAGAGCGGCTTGCACTGCTTAGTTGGAGTGTGAATCGGTTTGCGGGGGCTTTCAGCAAATCACCGCCTGCATCAGCCACGTTCTTTCTGTTGGCCTGCTGAGTGCTTGTGACATGCCTGTTTTCTGCCTTGGGCTGACTTTCCCTGCCTTTATTTTCTATTATTCTTGGCGGCGTTTTCTCGGTTCTTTTCTGCTCCAGAGGGTTGGTCTGCTCTATAGGTTTGGTCTGAGATGGAGTCAGGTTTTTCTGTACTGAATTATTAATATTGCTTTGTTGTTGGTTCAGGGCATCTGAAATGTCACCGGGTAATTCTATACGCTGGTGATACCCGCCTGTCTCATTTCCAGTGACAGGAGCCAGATCTTGATTTGGTGCACTGCCAATAGACGGTGGAGGGCTGATTTCTTGAGTATGAGTTGTAGGGGCGGTAGTTGCAGGCATAGACGTGTTTTCCTGCCCATGACCTTGAATACTGCTCTCTTGCTCGTTGGTCGATACAGCAGAAGAATCAGAAAGGTTAATACTTTTTTCAGTTGCATTTGAAGATTGTTGCTTCTCATGCTCAGTGGGTGACTTTAAGGCTGAACTGATGGCTATGATCAGAAGCAACAGCACCAAGATGCCGACACCAATCATCATTTGCTGACGAGATACCGCCAGTTTAGGCCGATCGGTTTGGTTTTTAGAACGCGGGGGCCGGCGATCAGAAGTATCAGGTTTAAATTCGTTTTCTATTTTTTGTTTATTTTCTGGTTTTAATTCGTCCATATGCCTTCCCCACAGAGATAATTCTGCCAATTGTTGTTTAAGAGGTTTGGCAGTCTAACCTAACTGAAACTTAATGAAGTTCTATCTGATAATGTAGCTATTTTATAGTATAACAGCCAGATAATGATTCATTATTCAGATAATCGTGTAGTTAGCTGGTGGTTGGATAACATAGGCGAATCGCTTCCAGTATAACGTCCTGTTCGATATCGGAACGGAGTTTTGCTTCTCCTATCGCGGTAGGAAGTACCAAATGCAATTTTCCCGCAGAGACTTTTTTATCACGCATCATATGGGGTAAATAAGCATCCGGAGCCATTTCCTCAGGGCCGTTGACAGGCAGTTTGGCGCGTTCCAGCAGCTTTATGATACGCAAAGTATCCTGCGGTGAGAATGTGCCGACAAGCTCTGAAGCCCGTGCCGCCATGACCATACCGGCAGCAACTGCCTGACCATGCAGCCAGACACCATAACCCATTTCAGCCTCAATCGCATGGCCAAAGGTGTGGCCAAGGTTCAACAACGCCCGCATTCCACTGCGTTCCTGTTCATCCGCCGCGACAACCATTGCCTTCAGTTCACAGCAGCGACGTATGCAATAGGACATCGCTTGATTATCGAGAGCCAGTAATTGGTCTATGTTGTCTTCAAGCCAGCGGAAAAATTCACCATCCAGTATGATGCCATACTTGATGACTTCAGCCAGCCCTGCGTATAACTCTTGTGCAGGTAACGTTTTTAAGCAATCGAGATCGACAACAACAGAAGCCGGCTGATAAAACGCGCCGATCATGTTTTTGCCGAGAGGGTGGTTGACCCCTGTTTTTCCGCCGACAGAAGAGTCAACCTGAGAAAGTAACGTGGTGGGTACTTGGATGAAACGAGTGCCGCGTTGATAGCTGGCAGCGGCAAACCCCGTCATATCACCGATTACACCACCACCGAGAGCGATAAGTGTTGTGTCACGACCATGATTATTTTCCAATAGCGCGGAAAAAATATCGTTGAGCACAAAAAGTGACTTGTACTGTTCACCGTCAGGCAAGATAACTTCATTGACTCGAAGCCCCATTCCCAGCAATGTGGATTTTACCTGTTCAAGATACAGGGGAGCCAACGTTTCGTTGGTCACTATCATGACCTGTTGACCAGCCCGCAGGGATTTGAACGCCTCATTGCTGGAAAATAGCCCTTCGGCTATGGTAATTGGGTAACTTCTTTCACCTAACGTAACAGTCACTTGTTCCATATCAGCTTTCGCCTTATCGTTTGCTGTAGTGCGAACTTGCTATAATCAGTTTTTTTCCAGTAATTCAATGATTTGATTAGCGACGACTTTGGCGCTTTGCTCATCCGTACGGATAGTCACGTCAGCAATTTCCTCATAAAGAGGATTGCGCTCATCAGCCAAATTTTCTAAAACTTCACGTGCTGGTGCATCAACCTGAAGTAAAGGGCGTTTTTTATCGCGCTGGGTACGAGCTAACTGTTTTTCGATGGTTGTTTCTAAATAGACGACCACACCACGGGCGGACAGGCGATTGCGGGTTTCTTTTGATTTAACGGAACCCCCTCCGGTAGCCAGTACGATGCCTTGTTTTTCAGTCAGTTCGTTTATTATTTTTTCTTCGCGGTCGCGGAAGCCTTCTTCGCCTTCCACATCAAATACCCAGCCCACGTCAGCTCCGGTACGTCGCTCAATTTCTTGATCAGAGTCGTAAAACTCCATATTGAGTTGCTGAGCTAACTGACGACCAATAGTGCTTTTGCCGGCACCCATAGGCCCAACCAGAAAGATATTGCGTTTCTCTGCCATGTTTTTGGTATTACTAAGACTATTTGTTAATGATAACCCGCCCCGCCAATCAGATTAGCCGCGGGACCTAAACTGAAACCTCATGAGTGAGAATGTGAGATCAGATAGGAAAATTATCTCAGCACATCAACCTGTATTGCAACTATATAAATCTGGCACGAGCCTTTGCTGTTTGGCTCATGCATTTGCTGGCTGACTGAGAGCCTATTATCCATAGACTCTTACTTATGATGTTATGCCTATAATTTTTTAAGTTTCAGTTTTGCTGAAACTTAAAATTTACTGGCTATAGACCGACCTGCTCACTCAATTAGGTAATCCTTGTATGCTAAATTACTCTCAGCGTCAAATCCATAAACAGACTAGATAAAGTAAAATAGCGGGCTATCTGATAAAAAAAGCACAGTTACTTTAATCAACTGATTGATATTTATGCAGTATTTTTTTATTGATTAAATATCGGTCAATCGAGGTGTAATAAAAATTACGAGTTCCCTTCGGCTATGTTGTTCTCCATTTTGATTAAATAATGTACCTATCAAAGGAATGTCTGATAGATAAGGAACTTTTTGCTGGCTAATTATTTTTTTCTGTTGAAAGATGCCGCCCAGAATGAGTGTTTCCCCATTTCTGACCGTAACCTGAGTCACAATTTCCTGTTTATCGATAGCCAGATTTTCATTTCCCCCTTGGCTGATAGGAAAACCGGGGGCATTTTGGCTGATTTTCAATGCGAGACGGATTTTCCCTCCTTTCAATATATGTGGTGTCACTTCCATGCCCAGCACGGCTTCCTTAAATTGAACCGATGTTTTGTCCTTGTTCTGAACGATGTATGGAATATCTGAACCTTGTTTGATACTGGCAGATTGCTGGTGTGAAGCCGTTAACCTCGGGCTGGCAATAATATCGAGTTGGTTTTCCTGTTCCAGAGCACTGAGTTCCATTTCCAGCAGATTGGCATGGATGCGGGCGGCATTCAGTACCAACCGATGGCGTTGATTGCCTGCGGGTTGATGCAGATTCAGGCGGTTTACTCCCAGTACTTGGTTCAGTGGATCGGAAGTTATCCCCCAATGAATGCCCAATTCATGCAGTGCTTCCCTACTGCTGGTAACAATATGCGCCGTAATTTGCACTTGTTGCTGTGGCGTATCAATTTCTTTCAGCCAGATTTTGATACGGGTAATCGCATCAAACTTATCTTCCAATATCAGGCTGTTTGTCGCAGGGTCGTGTTCAACTTTTCCCCATTTTGTTAACAGTGCCGGGGTATTTTTCTGCAATTGTTCCGCAACTTGGCCGGCATCAGCATATTTCAGCGGGATTGCCTGATATTCGATTTCTTGCTCCTGCTCATTTTGATCTGCTGGGAAAAAATCAGCTTCATCGGCTATTGGGTTTACGGGAGGAAGAAAGGGATTCCTAGCGGGGATCTCGAAAGCTGAGTTATCCCCTATGTCATTGATATCATTTTCTATGGCAAGGCCAGACGCTGGTAATAACAGACTGATCAGCAGGATAAACGAGGGGTTGTTCATGGTCTTCCCCCATGCAACGAATTTGCAGGTGGATTTGCTGCCGGCAATGCGGAATCAGATGAAGGAATACCAGACGGATCTATATTTGATTCATCCGCTTCTGATAGAGCCATGCGGACAATTAATTTTTCATCATTAGGCGTTATTTCACTGGGCGTTATTGTGAGATGTTTAATCAATAGCGGTGGCTGCAATCGCTGAATTTCATTCAAAAAATGGAGAAACTGACCATAATTCATCGATAGGATGATATGCCAAAAAGTGTGATTATTTTCTCTATACGTTTTCCATTCCATCAATTGGCTGCCAGAATATGCGAGTGGTTGATGCAGCCTCTTGAGTATGGAGGTATTTTTTGTAGTTTGCGTTTCTGTCGGACTTTTTTGCGTCGATATCAAACTGCCTTGGCTGAGTATGGCGGTTATTTGTTGAATCTTTTGCCGGATGTCAGGCATGGAGGGCAACTCGGTAATACGTTGCTGTGAGAGCGCCACATTGTCTTGTTGTTCTGCAATGCGACTTTGAATGGCATGGATTTCATGCTGGCGCTCTTGCCAGACAAAACAGTAAAACCCCGCGAGCAGCAGGACAATAATCAACTGTTGTGCGAAAAATTGTTGCCAGACCGGCCGATGAAACCATTCGAGGTAATTATTTCCCACGGATTCCTCCCGCCAGCCAATCTGCGTCAATGGTAAACACTTTGATCTGATCTTCGGCTGTTATCATTTTTTTTAGTTGTACATTGATAAGGGTCGGGTCATTTGCCAAGTTATCCATAAAGTCTGATATTTCCGTATGGTTTTGGCTGTAGGCGGTAAAAACTAATTGCCCGCTGTCATCATTAAACGCAGTCAGCCAGCTTTTTGCCGGCAACAGATGGGGAAGTTGACGGAATAACTGCAAATATCGTTGATTCTGCGCCATGAAAACCTGTTTTTTCCTTAATCGTTGTGCCAAATCATGGTGCTGTTGCACAGACTGCTCTGTTTCTTTGATGGATCGCTGTAATTGCGCCAATTGGTGTTTAACATGCATGAACTGTTCGCGATGTTGCTCAATGCTGTTTGTCTGTTGCATGGTGATTAACACCAAAAACAGTGCCCATAATATGATTTGCAGACAAAGCAGCGCTCCCCATTTCTGACACCGGAGCTTCAGCCTTTTCTGCCGCCAAGGTAAGAAATTGATTTGATGCATCATTGATCATCCGGCCTGAGAGCAAGACCTGCGGCGATAATGAACGCATTCATTTTTTCTGGCAGCGGAGGCTGATAATGGCGGAATGCGGTTAAAAGTCGCCACGCATTTACCGAACAGGTAGGGCATTGTGCAAGAGCTTGCTTGAGACACTGCTCGTCTGTGGCATTTTCCGGACTGTAATAGACCGCATAACCTTCTGTTTCGGGCGTAACCGGTAATTGATTGATGATTTTCTCCAGATGGAGATCTGGTTGTAATGCTATCAATCCATAGCTGAATGCGTGGTTGGCGGGAGACACCCATAGCCAATCTGTTGTGCGTTTATGGATCAGCCAACTATTATCAGGAATACCGGCTTGTCTGGCGACATAACGCAACGCACAGGGCGCAATATCAATGGCATCAGGGGATAAATTGATATCCTCCAATAATCTTAGCCAGAGGTTGAGATCCCTTTGGCGGGTGGCGCTGATGCAAACTTGCCGGCCATGAACGCGATAGTCCAATGCAAGCTCACTGACGGGGAATTGTTTTTCAGCATTTGCATGAACAAACCAGCCGAGTTCAGGCTCTTGCAATGCCGTTTGGCCGGGCAAGGCGACCTGTTTCTGTAAGGTTTGCTGTACAGGGAGTGCTAATCTTAAGCTAATATTTCTAGGTAAAGTTTGCCGCCATTGTATTAAAATACGCAGTAATTTTTCAGGGTGTTGCAGCCGTCCTCCTGAGATAATTTCGTTTGATAAGTGATATTGCCAACAATTCCGCAGTTGCCAGCCATCCCGACGTTTGGTGGCAGCAAGGGCGCGAATGTAATGATCCTGGATATCCAGTCCGATATACCATTTAGACAAATGCATGTAGAAGATTTCCTTATCTACTATTTATTAGTTGTTAGCGAAAAGCGGTTCTGAATGAAAGCGCTTCTTCATGAAAGATCATATCCATAGCGCTGTATAGCCTTTATACTGAATCCCTTATACAGTCCTTTATACTATGTACTGATCGTTTATAAACTGCCCGATTAACATGGCGTGAGAAATTTCAGGTGAAGTTCATAAAGTATTTTTTGATCCTTGTCGTTGTTTGCATTTTATTGGGAACAGCCTCGATTTTTGGTTTATACAAATACATCGAGCCACAGTTACCCGATGTCGCGACGTTAAAGGATGTCCGATTACAGACCCCAATGCAGGTATTCAGTGCGGATGGCGAATTAATAGACCAATATGGTGAAAAACGCCGTTTGCCCCTGACCTTGTCAGAAATGCCTCCCTTGCTGGTAAAAGCCTTTATTGCCACGGAAGATAGCCGTTTTTATGAACATCACGGTGTTGACCCCATTGGGGTGATACGTGCTGTTTCCGTCGTAATGACATCCGGGCAAGCCTCCCAAGGTGCGAGTACCATTACGCAACAGCTTGCGAGAAACTTTTTCCTTAGCCCGGAAAAAACGCTGATCCGTAAGGCGAAAGAAGCATTTTTGGCGATTAAGATTGAGCAACTGTTAACCAAGGATGAAATTCTTGAGTTATATCTCAACAAGATCTACCTCGGTTACCGTGCTTATGGCGTTGGGGCGGCGGCTCATGTCTATTTTGGCAAGCCAGTCAATGAATTGACGCTGAGTGAGATGGCAATGATTGCAGGGTTGCCGAAAGCGCCTTCAACACTTAACCCGCTTTATTCTTATGATCGGGCGATCAACCGCCGCAATGTGGTATTGGGGCGGATGCTGGAGGAAGGGTATATCACTCGCCGTCAGTATGACGAAGCCAGAGAAGAGAAATTGGTTGCCCGTTACCATGTACCGCATATTGCTTTCTCAGCCCCTTATCTGACGGAAATGGTTCGTCAGGAAATGATTAATCGTTATGGGGAAAATGCGTATACCGATGGCTACAAGGTTTATACCACCATTACGCGGAAAACCCAGTTGGCAGCGGTGAATGCTGTCCGTACCAATGTGATTGATTACGATGTCCGCCACGGTTACCGTGGTGCACAAGAAGTGTTATGGAAAGCCAGCAAACCTGCGTGGAACCAAACACAGATAATCGATAAGCTGAAAACGTTGCCTAAGTACGGCCCTCTGGTGCCAGCGGTAGTGACGAAATCGAGCGCCAGCCAGGCAGAAGTGATGCTGGTGGATGGCAGCAAGGTTGATTTGACGATGGCAGGTGTTCGTTGGGCTCGCCCATTCAAGACGGATAGTTTGCAAGGCGTACCACCGCGTAGTGTCAATGAAGTTATCCGGGCGGGAGAACAAATTTGGATCAGGAAAGTCAATGATATCTGGTGGCTGGCGCAGATCCCTGACGTTAATGCGGCATTGGTTGCCATCAATCCGATGAACGGCGCAGTAGACGCACTGGTGGGTGGATTTGATTTTGAATTGAGTAAATTTAACCGCGTGACTCAATCGTTACGGCAGGTTGGTTCCAACATCAAGCCATTCTTGTATACCGCTGCGATGGATAAAGGGCTGACACTGGCATCATTGCTGAATGATGCGCCGATCAGCCGTTGGGATGCGGGGGCCGGAACGGATTGGCGTCCGAAGAATTCACCTCCGACTTATGATGGGCCAATTCGTCTGCGTCAAGGTTTGGGGCAATCGAAGAACGTGGTGATGGTTCGTGCCATGCGTGCCATGGGCGTGGATTATGCGGCTGATTATTTGAAACGCTTTGGCTTGCCGGGTGAGAATGTTGTCCGCACGGAATCTTTGGCTCTGGGTTCCCCTTCGTTTACGCCAATGCAGTTGGTTCGGGGTTATGCGGTGATGGCAAATGGCGGTTATTTGGTCGACCCGTACTTCATCAGTACAATCGAGAACGATGAAGGAAAAGTCCTGTTTGAAGCCAAGCCTAAAATTGCCTGCCCGCAATGCACAAACATTCCGGTGATTTATGGTGACACAACGCGTTCCATAGAGCTGTCTGAGGATTCCATTGAAAATGTGGCGCATTCTGATGTTCCGCAAGATCCGGCTGTGCCGCCTCAGTCTGATTTAGAAAGCGTTTCGGCAAATACGGACTTTGACGACCAACAATATGCCCCTCACGTTATCAGTACGCCATTGGCATTCCTGATCCATGATGCCCTGAATACCAACGTTTTTGGTGAACCGGGCTGGATGGGGACAGGATGGCGGGCTGCCCGTGATCTAAAACGTCGTGATATTGGCGGGAAAACAGGAACAACCAATAGCTCGAAAGATGCGTGGTTCTCCGGTTATGGCCCGGATATGGTCGCGACAGTCTGGATTGGTTTCGATGAGCACAGCAAAAGTCTGGGACGCACACCGGCATTAAAAGGTGAAGGTGGCGCGAAAACAGCTCAGCCCATTTGGGATGATTTCATGAAAGATGCACTGGAAGGGGTTCCTGAGAAAATGATGGAGGCTCCGGAAGGCATTGTTTCTGTCACGATAGATAGGGCAACAGGCAAACTACCCAATGGAAGCGGCAATACCCGCAAAGAATATTTCATTGAAGGTACTCAACCGACGGAATATGCAACGCCGGATGTGGGAACAACGGTGACCGAAAACGGTGAAAGCCACGAGTTGTTCTGATTAAAATTGCTCTGAATGATGGCTCAATAGCAGCATCATGTCAGTTGCCGAATCCTAACTAACAGTAAAAGCCCCGTCAGAAAACTGGCGGGGCTTTTTTGTCATCGTTTATTTATTAATGTTGAACGATCATTTGTTCAGCTTATCTTTTACGGCTTTGGCAAACTGTTTGCCTCCGTCCACGGCGGTATAGTGGATGTGAATGTTGATATCCTCCAAGCGCCATATGTACGGTGTGTTTTTGAATATCTTATCGATAACTCTCTTGTCCGGAAATTCCAGTGTCCATGTCGATATGGCGCCGGTTCCTTCAAATGGCAGATAACGGTCATCATCAAACATCAGGGTGTATAACCAGTTATCCTTGGCAGCACTGCCATCATCTTCACTCAGGGAAGAGAGGGCGATTTGCTGTTGGGCACGCAAATTGGTCACAATATTTTTACTGCTGCCGGTTTTTCTGCTGGGGTCATAAAGCCAGTTCACGCCCTCACTATCTGCATTGGTCAGTGTTGAGCTGCCTGTCTGGGTCAGTACGGCACTGATTTCTGAGGAAGCGCCTGGAATAATCGTCCAATTATTCAGTGAAATCGATACGGAAATGCGTTTAATCTGACGCAGGTAATGGCCGGGATAATTAGCGTCGAACAGCTTGGAATTCAGCGTAAAGCTGACCATCTGTTTTTTCTCGATTTGATTCCTTAATTCATTTACAGTCAGCAATTCAGCCAAAGAGAGGGTCTTTTTGATGTTCATGCGGCGTTCATTGCGTTGCAACCATGCATTTTCCATTTGCAGCAGATCCAATTGCAATGATTCCCCCGCCAGCAGGCCACGATAAGAATCATTCCATGCCGTGGTCTTCATAAAGCTGCCGCGCTGATAATCCCCGACTTCATAGCGCCAGCTTGCTTCTGCCATCAGACACATGGAAAGAACAGCATCATAGGCTGGGGCATACAGGGCTGCGAGGCGCCCCATCAGCCACTGATAAGTCGGTACAACCAAGAAGCCCGTTGTCATAAACTCATACAGTTCGCGGGCGGCATCTTGCTGTGCTTTTGCTTCCCGCAGGGCGATAGAGGCACTTTTTATCAGTAATTCCTGTTCCTGTAACTGACGGTCGATGATATTAATTTCACTTTGTGCTTGTTTATACTCTATTTCCCACTCTTGACGCCGACGTTCATATGCTGCACCACTTTCGAGTTTATCGGAAATAATCTCTAATTCTTCAGAGGTGGTTTGAGAAACAATTGCAGCACTTCGGACTATTTCCCCATACTTGGCGCCACCAAATGCTAATCCGTAAATATTAGGTACGGTATCTGCAATCGCAGCAGCAAGAAAGAAGGGCGCTGCGGCCATTTTGGTGACACTGGAGGCAGTCTTGAGGGCGAGTGATGTTATCTCCAGCGGGGAAAGGTTTTGTTCGTAGAGTCGGTGATAATGTTCATATCGCTCTTGGGCCATCTTTTTGCTTTCTTCCAGTGTAGCTTTGCCCAGTTGGGCAATCTGGACGGCTTCCTGCTGCAATTCAATGGTAAAAGCAGACAGCCGGAGTGCCTGTGATTGCTCCAGAACGCCCTGTTCTGCATCGGTTTCTTTTTCTATTGCACTAAATAGCCTGTGTCCCATTTGTATCAGTTGCTGCACGGCCTCATTGGCACGCTTTAATATGGATGGGAAACGATAGGGCGGAATTTGTTGTGGTATCTGACTCAATTGGTTGAGCATATTGCCACGATTGCGTTGTATCAGACTGCTGCTATCCCCGATACTTGAATAGAGTGGCAGTGGCTGTACTTTACCATCCAGCGTCAGGCCATGGCGCAGGTTATAGAGGCGGCTCTTGATTGTCTGTTGGTATTCAATTAATTGGGTATTGAAAGGAGACACGAAATGGTTAATGTTGGTTGATTGCACCCCTGGGAGAAAGTCTTTCTTGATATTCTCAAGTGTGATGGGATGCCAGCGTGTGATACTTAAACCTTCCGGCAATGCTCCCAGCAATTGCAGGGCTTGTTGATAGCATAAATTGGCTTCATTCAGGCTGTCTCTGCTGAGTTGGCGATAGAGATTATCCCCTTCTTGTATCCAGAGCTTGATCTGGAAATGGAAGAGGGCTTTCTGGTAAAAAATAGGTTGGCTGTAAGCCATTGTATCTGGATCGTATTCTTTGGCAGAAGGACGCAGATTGCTCCCATTTTCGATAATGGGGCGGGAATTCCACATGCGTATTGAGCCATAGGGATCGAACAGATGGTTAAGCAACCAGCGTCTGGAATCGTAAAAACGTTGTTCTTCTCTGAGTCGATAGGCAACCAAGAACGGCAGATGGAAGAATAATTCCCAAAAATACTGCCCATTGGCACCGTGAAAATCGACTTTTGTCGGTGACGTTTTGTCGTCCAGCTCAGGTTCGGGCAAGGATTGCGTATCCCAAGCCAGCACCCGTTCAATGGATTGAGTGGCGCGGGCAACTAATTGTTTACCAAACAGGGTATTCAGCCGTATGGCGGTGGTAGATTGGAACTTCAAGCCCTCGATATCCAGGTATTGGGCCTGTTTGTCATTTCTGCGTAAGGTGATGACAGGGATCTTGTCGTTTTCTCTTATGCTGACCTTGTAGCGATTGACTACTTCCCCTGTGAACTCGATTTTCTTATCAGAATTAGAATAAGCGGTTTCTAATGTTGAATATAAATCAACGTGATAGCGATCATCGAAATTCGTCTCAAGGGAGATGGGAATTTCTCCTGTGGTGGCATCACCATTAAGCTCGACTTCTTTGGATACAGCGGGAATATCGCTTGGAAACTTAACCCGTAGTGTTAATTGTGATTTTGTATATTCCCATTGAGGGCTGACCGTCAATCCCCAACCCCCAAACATTTTTTTCTGTTCTCCAATTCCGACACTCAACTTATTTTCTGTTAGATTCCATTGCTTGCTTCGTTGGAGGGGGGCGCCATTAAACCACATAAGATCGGCAAACTTAGTGACGCTTTTGTCTTTCCATTCGTTAGGCGATACCGTAAACAGAATGATCCCATCATAATTCACACTGAATGTTGTTGCTGGTGGGGTATCACCTTTCCAGGTAAGGTTAAACGTCTTCAGACTGTTTTTACTGCCAGGCACCTGTATCGAAAGTGTTCCTACAAGAGGTGGGTTTGTATTTTCATCAATAGGGATGCTTCCCGTGAAATCATTGGAAGGTAATATTGACAATAATTTACTGACATCAAAGTTTTTAAACGTTGTGCCTTTCCCTTTTGGATTTCTTTTGATCAGCGTATTTGTTCCGGTCAAAATCAGCTGGTTTGTGGCCTTACTTAATTTTGCTGTCAGATTCAGAATTGGCTCGGGATCATCATCAACTGACGTAACCTCGACAAACTTTTCTGTGCCGGCATAATCAAGTTGTAGGGTTTCCGGATTTTTGAATAACCTGTACCAGTCTGAAATAAGGGCGGTTTCTTTCGGAAGGGGCAGAGTTTTCTTATCTACCAGCAGTAAGTCGCGTAATTCCAGAAAATAATCCTTATTTTTCTTCCAATTACTGGGAAGTTCATTGGTTGAGTCATACAACAAAACACCCATCCACGGGTCATTTTCTCGTTGCTCATCCACCATCACCATTGAGATCAAGCCAGGCTTGTATTTTTCATTTTTCAGATAAGGGTTTTCTTTGTCGGCGATACGTTTGCCATTTGAGTCTACGGGGTATTCACCATTGGCATCAGTACCATCCAACCGATAGAGGGTATTTGGTGCACTCCATTCACCATTGTTTTGCTTATAGGCAAATTTCAGATTGATCGCGCGGTAATCTGACGGTTTTTGATCCAATCCCATCAATGGGCTGGTTTCCCGTTCAACCCAGATGGCATATTGTCGGCCAGAAATCACAATTGGCCGCAGCGCCAGTAAAGTTCCTGACACCGAGAGTGTTATTTTTTCCCATTCACTCCATGCCAACGGGCTGATGACATCATTGGTATCGCGCATTTTGATATCGAGAGTACGCCAGTAATATTCCACCGGCTCAGCATTGTTTTTACCGATGAAGTGATAGCGATCGTTTTTCGGGTCAGTACCGTCAATGTAGCCACTTATCGATTGCAAATTGCTGATGCGTTCAAATTCGGTTAAATAGCGCAGAATGGCAGTTTGGATCACACTGTTGTTTAATCGTGTTTGACCTAAATCGTTTTCTAAGTCGGCAAAGGCACGGGTTTTACGTAACCGGGAGGTTGGATCAATGTAGTTTTCAGGAAAGTTATCCTGTTTTCTCCATGCCTGCCAATGGGCATATTGGCTAAGATTGCGGTTCCAGTGCTCAATTCGTTCATTGCTGATAGTTTGTACACCATAGTCCATTTCCAGATGGGAGAACAGACGGAACAGGTAGCGTTGCAGACTGGCAATTGCAAAAGCCACTTTGCTGGTACTGATGCTGGAGGTGACTTGCAGGTCGGTCAGAAAATAATTTGAAAGATCATCGACGGTAGTGATAGTTGGCAATGTGTCGTCAGATGTTGCCCAGCGTTTCAATAAATAATCGATTAATGCATCCCGCCAGATTTCATTCAAAGCACCTTCCAGTTTCGGTTGTATCTCGACAGAAGTGGCGGCAAACAAGGCACTGCTGACTTGATACCAATCATCATAACCGGATTGTGCAGTCAGTTTAGCGACATCCAGTAAAGGTTGGGCGGATATTTCACTTTTTTCCGCCAGTACCTTGAGGCGCATGATGATGCTGATATCAACGATATTTTGTGCCGCTTTTTGCTCAAAATCGGTGGCTATCCTGAGGATTTCTTTATCTGACCAACCCATTAACCCAGCCAGATTGGCCGCCGCTTTTTCGGCTGTCCAGGCATTTGACGCCGACGGATCTTGCCCAATTTGGTTGGCTTGGCGAAGGTAATAGAGCGCGTCGTCCTCAGTTTTATTCTCAGGCAATAAGTTCAACCAATCACTGTAGCGGCTGAGGCGGTGAATGAGGATTAAATCAACAGTGAGCGTGTTATCTTCACCGACATTGACGTTAAACCAGTCGGGGTTCTTTATCAGTGCCTCTATGCTTTTTTCTGTCAACTTGAATAAAATACAAATCGCAGCATACCGGCTGAGGTTATACCAGAGAACAACCGCTTTATTTTTCCGTTCTTGATCGTCAGAGCGCCGGGCCAGAGCAAGGGTATTAAGCAGGAAATCGGCTTGGGTGCTTCCTGTCCATTTCAGTAATGGTATGGAGAGGGAACTTTCGATATCGAAGGCATGGCTGATGGCATTAATGAACAGATCTTGCTGGGCAATAAACGTCTTGATAAAGAGAGCTGTTAACGTTTGAGTCCACGTATCACCGTATTCTTTCCAATCAGCATCGTTGGCTAATTTTTTTAGAATTTCACTCACCTTGTCGGTTAATGTTTTTCCTGTATCTTCGACCAGAACAACTCCGGATTTTTCATCGACTAATTCAGCGAGCGCCTTCATCCAGATTACGGGCGTTTCTTTGGCCTTAAATTTCTGCATTTCAGAGGCAATTTTATCTTCGCTGAGCAGGGCATTACTGATGTCAGGCATGACAGCCCTGATCTTGTTGAGCCAGTCAATATTTTCAATCTCTGCCGACGTATTGTTTTCCAATGAAGTACCGCTTTCCAATACAGCAGGGGTCAGCAAAAAGCTCAGGATTGAAGGGGCTAATTTGTGTTGCTTAACCCACCGTGTGGCATTCATGAATGCGATCAGAATATCAAGAACATCAACGAGTTTGGCATCTTTAGCCAGCATAGGAATACCGGCCAGTTGTTGCAGGTAGTCAGGATGATCACGATTCAGGAGCAATAACAGCTCAACCCCTTCCTTAACGGATAATTTCAGTAATCTGGGTAGTGCAACCAGCCTATAAAGGGCTGAAACAATATCCAGTGAGCGTTTCGGATCGGGGAGCGGATCGGTTTCTTTTAGCGACGGATTTTGTGCTTTTATGATTAATTTCAGCAACTCTTGGCAGGTCGCATCATCAATATTCAATCCCGTGCACAATTGATTGACAGTCAATGCATCTGCCCCATCGGTGGCATCGAGTTTAAATGGCTGATTATCCAGAACCAGAACAGAAGAAGATGCCGCTTGTTGTGACAATCCTGAGGCATTGAACAGCCTATCAAAGAAAGAGAGTTGATCTTCAAGGGCATAGGGGCTGATATGACCGATAAGCGCAGCAAATTGTTCTGCGGTAGCACCATACTCGTGTTGGAAATGCAGGAATACGCCTAACGTGCGCAGTGTGGCCTCAGTAATCACATAGCCCGTCTGTTTTTCTGCCTTCCGTGCAGTTGCCAGCAATAAATCAAGCTGTTCAGCGTTGAGTTTCAACGCTTTTTGAATATGCAGGAAGCGTTGGATACGGTCAAAGTTATCATTACTGGCACTTTTCAGTTGGATGACATCTTTGGCTGTTTCTGTATCTTTTGTTTTTTCCAGATAGAGCGCAGGTGATTTACCTGCATTGATGTATGACGCGACGTAATCAGCACCGGAAGGAAATTCGGTTCCGGCATTGGCAGGTTTGGCAACATTGCCGGAGTACTTGACGGTACTGTGTGTCACCGTGTCATCGCCGGATATGCCATTAACTGCAAATAGTTTCTCTGCATCTTGGGAACTCAGCCCGGTTTGCTGAGTAAATACGGTAAGGCGGGACAGCATTTCAGCGGCGTTGGCTGCCTCGCCTTTGAGGCCAAAATATTTCTCAAAGAAATCTTTTTGATTGCTTTGCGATTCTTCCAGCAACAGCGTTTGAAGTTTTGGTGCCAGCATACTGCTGACCATCATCGCTGTTTGCAGAGAATCGGCACTCAAGTTGCCATCAATAAAATTGGGGTACTTGCTATCGGCTTGTTGGATCAGTTCCAGCAAGGGGATCTCTTTTGCAGCCAATACCGCCGTTGTTTGTTTTAACGGAAAATGAAACGGCAAGGAGAGAGGGTAATGGATTTCAGCGAGTGAATTCGTCAAGGGCTGTTGCTGGTTGATATGCTTCTTCGCTTTTTCGGCGAGGACTTCAATGACAAGCGGCAATAGATTGACGGTTTTATTTAAGTTTGTACTATCAAGCAGCAATTTTTCAATATCGGGACGCCGCTGATTGAGAAACCCCGTGCCGTCTTTGCTGGCTTTACTTTCAAACATTCTGACTTGCTGATACAGATCAACCAAATAGGCCAGCGGGCCATCGTTGGTTTCTGGTAATTCAGGGAAGCAATAAAGATCTGGATTATCATCAAAGAGATTTTTGTAACTAATGGTTTCATTATTTGTGTTAGCCATACATGATCACCTTTTAGATCGAAAATGTGGGAAAAGAGAAAGCAATATTTCTATATCCAATCGATAACAGTGAGTTATGTGTTGCTGGTAGATAAACAGGGTTAGACTATGGTGATGTAATGATGGTTATCCAGCCTAAAATATATTCAGCTTCTAATCGTTTTTTAAAAAATGATTCTGTTTCAAGGTGGTTACGGAAGGAAGCACGAAATGCAGTGAATGTTTTTATAGAAATGGGAGAGATATTTTTGGGCAATGAATTAATATCAAAGATATTGTAAATATGAACATTTATTATTTTTTATCAACTATATTATTTTTTTTAACAAAAATGTCCTCTATTTTAAGTGGTTATTTTGTCGTGCTTAATACGTTTAAAACGGGCATAAAATAAATATTGATATTAAATAAACTACGTTCATACCCGTTTATTGCGAAAGGAAATAACTAACCTCTCCCATTATTTTTTGCTTGAAGATATCGCTGTGCCAAAAATAGGGCGCTGACATTTCTGGCCTCATTGAAATCGGAATGATCTAATAACGACATCATGTCAGAAATAGGCCAACGTATTTGTACCAATGGCTCAGGTTCATCACCTTCCAAACATTCTGGATAAAGATCCTGAGCAATCACGATATTCATTTTGCTGGAAAAATAAGAAGGAGCCATGGTTAATTTTGTCAACAGTTCGAATTTTCCTGCCCCGAAACCAATTTCTTCTTTTAGTTCACGGTTGGCTGCTTCAAAAACGCTTTCCCCAGCATCAATTGCACCTTTGGGAAAACCTAGCTCGTATTGTTCAATCCCAACGGCATATTCGCGAATAAGCACTAATTCCTCACCAATGACAGGAATGATTAATACTGCTTCACGATTTGAGGGTTTCATTCGTTCATAAACGCGTTTTACACCATTGCTGAATTCAAGATCAACAGATTGGATGTTGAACAAGCGTGAGCGGGCAATATCATTTACATTTAGTATTTTGGGTTTTTTAAAATCAATCATGCTTGCCCCTGAAGGTTGTTATGTGTTGGATAGTTAAAAATAATAATGAACTAAATTAGTTAAAATAACTTGTATCACTTAATGTGGGTGGTGAAATTCAGTGCAAATACAAATTTTGCTTTAATATGGCCGATTATGTTAGTAAATGATAGCGATTATCGCTTGAATGTATTTTTGTTGCTATCTTACCCTTGCAAGAAAACAGTATTTTATGGAAAGGTATGAGAAAATTTATACAACCTTTTGTTAATGAACATTAAAAATAAAAGGCAAGAATAGGAATAGCCTGATTCTGAGTGTTTCACGAGATTGTTATTCTGCTGATCTCTGTATTGCTGTCATGGGCGTGGGGAAAAAATGAGCTCTTTAGTCATTATATTGGCTATTTTTATCATTAGCCTGATTATAATGGCTTCCTTTCTGATTTTCAGATGGAGGCGACTTGATAACGCGCGTTATCTATCATCAATAGCTAAAACAAGTCGGCGTAAACTGAATACCGATGAACTTCAATCTATTGAACATTACCTGAGAAACGTAACTCAATTGGTTAAATTGGACAATAGACCCTTGTCAGGCTACCCGGTATTGCCTATCAAAAATGATAATGTTTATACCATTAATCATGCCATCACCCGCTTCTCTGCGGTCAAGGAAGAGTTACACCACTGGCGCTATTATATTGATGATACAGAAATACATTTTCCGGTGTGGCTTGAGCCGTTCATCAAGCAGAAAAACACCATAGAGATTATCCAGACTACACCTATGCCGATGGTCATCGCTGTCAATGGCCACTTTTTGAAAGACTATCAGCAAAATCTGTTTGCTGCGCGTGTCACGACAAAAACGGAACACGCTTCAATTCAAAAAAACGGTAATTCTAGCGCGAAATTACTGCATGTCCGCAAGGAAACTCCGGAAGAGTACAGGTTGCGTTATGCAACCGGCGGCAAGGAAGGCGTTTTGATGGGCATTGGCCTGTTGGTATGGTTTGTGGCTCTTTTCTTGCCCATTCAGATGTTGCCGTGGCTCATGTTGGTCTCGTTCTTGTTTATGCTGGCCGGTTTCTGGTCACATTTCCGTTTTCCTTCCAGTCGGAAACTATTAAATATTAATTGCTTCAACGGAATACCGAAACGTTGGGGGGTGTTCAGTGAATTTGCCCCAGAGAAAAGAAAAAACATCTCTCTCGGCGGCATTGATCTTGTTTATCCAACTCATTGGGAGTCGTACATTTCTTATGATCTGGATCAGAACACCGATATAGATATGTATGCCAACAACAATGTGACTCGGCAGGGGCGTTATCTTTCTTTGCATGAAGAAGAAAAGCACTATCCGTATCAGCGCTATAGAAAAAACCTAGTGCTGGTGATTTTCTCCGTGATTATCATGTTGCTGCTTTATTCCTACCAACCCGCAAGCCTCTCCATGAGACTCAGTTTGGCTTGGTTGTATGGCAGCAATACCAAAGTTATCAATAGTGTTGCTGAGCTGCAAAGCGTCAATTTAAAGGAAGGGGATGTATTGAAAGTCAAGGGTGTTGGCATGTGCTATGAGCCGCCTAACTTTCTGGCTGAGTACAAAGTCACATTGTTTGCGCCATTTGATTGCATCGGTATTTATTGGAATAAAGAGACGCCATTGCCGATGCTGGAGTCCGATATTGTTGAAAATGCATCAGCGCTGCTCACAACTGTCTATGAACAATTGCATTCGTCTAGGCGTAAAGGCAGGAGCAGTCCCAGCTTGAATCAAGCCATTGCAAAGTCCGGATTGGTTCCGGTTGATAATTATGCAAAAATCGTTTTGAAAGCGCACAAATTATGCCCGAAAGAAACGGATTGCCTCCGTTTGAAGAATGCGCTGGTTAACCTGGGAAGCGCCACGTCTTGGGGTCAGTTGCTGGCAGACAGTAAAGCGAGGGTAACGCAAGGCTATAAGGTG
Source organism: Xenorhabdus mauleonii (assembly GCF_900113945.1). Taxonomy (GTDB): domain Bacteria; phylum Pseudomonadota; class Gammaproteobacteria; order Enterobacterales; family Enterobacteriaceae; genus Xenorhabdus; species Xenorhabdus mauleonii. Next base: position 245,809 of record NZ_FORG01000006.1, on the reverse strand, counting down.
TTAATGCGGGCGGGCAGTGCGGATGCGCTGGAAAAGCTGGTTGATGCCACGACTGAAGAGTTTATTTATGGGGAAATCAATAAATTCGCATCGGCAATGAATAGCCCGTTGCCGGGGGGAGTGCTGCTGCGCAGTGATGAAAGCCGCCCATTGCTTGAATATCCGATGCGGATAAACAACATGTTTGAAAACACCCCCATGGATCGGTGGTTGGAGTTACAGCATATTTCCGAGCTGCTGATGCGAACCCCTTTTGAAACCGGCGGCATTGTGACGGAGCTGTTTGAAGATCCCAATGGGACACTCAATATCATGTTGCACCGCGAGCCGGATACAACCACTCTCATTCGTTATCTTGGCAGTTGCTTGCTGATGGCGATGTTACTGGTGGTATTCACCATTAATGCTATGTTGATAGTAATGAAAAGATACAAAAACAAGCGGCGCCTTGAATATATCACCCTATACTATGACAACTGTTTCGCCTCTTTTTCAACAACACCTATGGATTAGCGGGGAACAGGTATGCTGTGTTACTCTCAATCCGTTTTTTGTCTGCGCTGAATAACAATTTGAATTTAGGATCGAGGGAAAAATTACCATGCTGAATTCAGACACAACTCAGACTGTCCGCCTCGATAAATGGTTGTGGGCGGCGCGTTTTTACAAGACCCGTTCTATCGCTCGTGAAATGATTGAAGGGGGAAAAATCCATTATAATGGGCAACGGAGCAGGCCGAGCAAACTGGTTGAGTTGAATGCCAAGATCAAACTGCGTCAGGGAAATGAGGAAAAAACAGTGATAGTCTTGGCGTTGAGCGACCACAGGCGTGGTGCGACTGAAGCTCAACAGCTTTATCAGGAAACGGCAGAAAGTATTGCCAATAGGGAAAAAATGGCATTGGCCCGTAAAATGAATGCGCTTGCGATGCCACATCCTGACCGCCGCCCGGACAAAAAAGAACGGCGTGAACTAATTAAATTTAAGCACACAAAATTAAAAGAGTCGGAAAATACCTAATAGATTTCGAATCGAAATAAGAAGGGCATATAACCGCCTCAGTGAAATGAGAGAAATTTATGATCAAGCATGACCAATTACACCGTTTTTTGTTTGAAGGCCATTCTGTCAGAGGGGAACTTGTTTCCGTCAGTGAAACTTATCAGCAGATGCTGGAAAATCACAGCTTCCCTCAACCTGTACAGCAGCTATTGGGTGAATTGTTGGTCGCAACCAGCCTATTGACGGCTACATTGAAATTCAATGGTGATATTACGGTACAGATTCAGGGAGACGGGCCGGTTAAGCTGGCGGTGATTAACGGCAACAATCAGCAACAAATGCGTGGTACAGCCCGCATTGATGGTGATGTGAAGACCGAAAGCAGCCTGCGGGACATGATAGGCAACGGTTATATGGTCATTACCATTACGCCAACAGAAGGTGAGCGTTATCAAGGTGTCGTGGCACTGGAAGGTGAAACGCTGGAAGAGTGCCTGGGTGCCTATTTCAAACAGTCTGAACAGCTGCCTACCCGTCTGTTTATCCGTACTGGCATGCTGGATGGAAAAGTGGCTGCCGGAGGCATGTTATTGCAGGTGTTACCGAATGAGCATGACGGTAATGAAGAACTGCTGGACCATCTGGTACAACTTACTGCAACCATTAAGGGTGAAGAATTGTTTACGCTGGATGTGGAAGAAATCCTGCATCGTCTTTATCATGAAGAAGACGTCACTCTCTATGAACCTCAGCAGGTAGCATTCCGTTGTACCTGTTCCAGACAGCGTTGCATTGATACTCTCATGACGTTGCCGGAAGCTGATTTACAAGAGATTTTGCATAGTGATGGCAAGATTGACATGGGATGTGAGTTCTGCGGCAAGCATTACGTTTTTGATGAAAATGACGTCAGTGAAATAAAAGCGACGAAAACAGCACAGTTGCACTAATTTTATGTAATTGCAGATTTTGGTGGTTGCACCTTTTTCCTGTGACTACCATCTGCATGACTATTTTTAGGGCGTAATTAACGCCCTTTTTACTATGAATCATCCTTCCATTTCGTGCCCTGTGTCTCATATAAGTCCAAAAAAAATAATGTAATTCCATTTTTTTGATAGCAATCGCTGTTAATTAGTCATAATTATTTATTATCCCGCGCAGAGACAGATATAAGATATAACTGACCAGGAGCAACAAATGAGCGTTACAGGTATTACTGAGCAGGAACTTGCGGTTTATGGTATTCGTGATGCGGGTGGAATCGTTTATAACCCAAGTTATGAATTGTTATTCTCTGAAGAAACTCAATCCTCTCTTCAAGGGTATGAGCGTGGTACATTAACTGGCCTTGGCGCTGTTGCAGTAGATACTGGTATTTTCACGGGGCGTTCTCCAAAAGATAAATACATTGTCCGCGATGACGTTACTCGCGATACCGTATGGTGGGCAGATCAGGGAAAAGGCAAGAACGATAACAAACCGCTCAGTCAGGAAACTTGGTCTCATCTTAAGGGATTAGTCACTCAACAGCTTTCAGGCAAACGTTTGTTTATCGTGGATGCATTCTGCGGAGCCAATGCGGATACCCGTTTGAAAGTGCGTTTTATCACAGAAGTGGCGTGGCAGGCGCATTTTGTGAAAAACATGTTTATCCGTCCATCAGATGAAGAATTGGTTGGTTTCACACCGGATTTCATTGTGATGAACGGTGCGAAATGTACAAACCCACAATGGAAAGAGCAGGGGCTGAATTCCGAAAACTTTGTTGCTTTTAACCTGACAGAACGGATGCAGCTAATTGGCGGTACTTGGTACGGCGGTGAAATGAAAAAAGGGATGTTCTCAATCATGAACTACCTGCTGCCGCTGAAAGGCATTGCCTCCATGCACTGTTCCGCCAACGTGGGCGAGAAAGGGGATGTCGCTGTCTTCTTCGGCCTTTCTGGTACGGGTAAAACCACACTTTCCACCGATCCTAAGCGTAAGCTGATTGGTGATGACGAACATGGCTGGGATGATGACGGCGTGTTTAACTTCGAAGGTGGTTGCTACGCGAAGACCATTAATTTGTCGAAAGAAGCTGAACCCGATATTTATGACGCCATTCGCCGTGATGCGTTGCTGGAAAATGTTACCGTACTGGCAGATGGCACTGTTGATTTCAATGATGGCTCCAAAACAGAAAACACCCGCGTTTCTTATCCTATCTACCACATTGAAAACATCGTTAAGCCAATCTCCAAAGCCGGGCATGCCACTAAAGTGATCTTCCTGACAGCAGATGCTTTCGGCGTATTGCCTCCGGTATCCAGACTGACGCCAGAGCAAACGCAGTATCATTTCCTGTCTGGCTTTACGGCAAAATTGGCGGGAACTGAGCGTGGTGTAACAGAACCCACCCCGACTTTCTCCGCGTGCTTCGGCGCGGCATTCTTGTCACTGCACCCGACACAATATGCGGAAGTTCTGGTTAAGCGCATGCAGGCATCCGGTGCGAAAGCGTATCTGGTCAATACTGGTTGGAATGGGACGGGTAAACGTATCTCCATCAAAGATACCCGTGCGATTATCGATGCTATCCTCAATGGCGACATTGAAGATACTGATACCATCCAACTGCCGATTTTTGATTTGGCGGTTCCGACCACTTTGCCGGGTGTTGATACAGGGATCTTAGATCCTCGCAACACCTATGCGGATAAAGCGGAATGGGATAGCAAAGCAAAAGATTTGGCACAACGCTTTACCGATAATTTCGATAAATATACGGATACTGCTGCTGGAGCAGCATTGGTGAAAGCCGGCCCTAAACTGTAATACCGCTTTGAATAAAAAAACCTGTCTAATCAGACAGGTTTTTTTTGAAATCACGAATTCTTTTTATGGGATGGCAGGTCGAAAATTAAAATCTCACTTTCTTGGTTTGCGCTTATTTGAAGGTGGGATTCATCCCAAATGGCAATACCGTCACTGGTGGTGGCGAGGGTTCCATTAATCATGATTTCGCCTTTCACAACCTGAACCCAGATATTGCGTGATTTTTCGATAATGTATTCACTGTGCTCGTCACGCATTAATGCCCAGCGCCACAACGTCATATCCTGAAAAACTTTCAGCGAACCGGCACGTGCATCGGGGGAAAGGATTAATTGGCGGCTTTCAAGCGTATCAAAGCGGCGTTGTTCATAACGTGGAGTCAGGCCGGTTTTTTCTGGCATGATCCAAATTTGGTAAAGGTGCAATGAGCTATCATGATGCGGGTTATATTCGGAATGACGAATGCCGGTACCGGCACTCATGATTTGGAATTCTCCTGCGGAGATTTGCCCTTTATTTCCCATGCTGTCTTGATGCTCTACGGTTCCGGATAACACATAGGTCAATATCTCCATATCCTTGTGAGGATGCATGCCGAATCCCTGCGCCGCATCAATGACATCTTCATTGATAACTCTGAGCACAGAAAAGCCCATGAAATTTGCATCATAATAGTTGGCAAATGAAAATGTGTGCCAACTGTCCAGCCAACCGTGGTTGGCATGACCCCGCTCTATGGCCCGACGTAAGAAGATCATTTCAAAATTCCTCAATGTTTTTTTGTAGTTTAGCTAATGAAGTGAAATATAAAAGATTGTAAATTTAACCTTGGAGTTCAAAACATTTGAATAAGAAAAAAGCAGCGGGATAAGAAAAAAAATAGGAATAAGAAATAAGCTGATAGCAGGCAAAAAAAAAGCCAGCATCAAGCTGGCCTATAAAATAAACACTGGAAGCAATGTGAGCAATGTCGTACTTTCACATGAACCCTGAAGGTGGTGCACTGAAAGTGTGAGTAATGATAATGGTTCTCAATATCATTTGTAAAGTGTTTTTTTAATCAATTTTAGATGTTTTTTTAGGAAGCTGATTAATTAACCCCCAATTCCATCTGATAAAGATATTGTGTGCCTGTATCGTGAAATTCATAGGGAGCCAATTGATAGCCCCTTAGCCACAACAAAAACCAACCATCATTGCTGTCCGGGCATAGCCCTGCAAATCGGAACCCACCTTGTTTGAGTGGTGAACACCATTCAAGGGAGGCTTCACACGCAGGCAGCTTCAAGTAAATTAACTGTCCGGTTGGAAAATCAATGACCTCTGATAAAAAATCCGCAGAGATATCGTACAGAGTGATATCCAGGCGGCGTCCGGTTTTCTTGATGATAAACGGCGCAGAGGCAGAAGAACGACGACATATCTGCTGCTCATTTGGTGCTGACTCACCAACATGCTGGCTTATTTGACCAATCCAGTTTTGCCAAGACTGTGGCCAGTTCAGTTTAGGCAACGGCAACGACTTAAGCGGCAAAATCCCTTGCACGATACTTTCTGGTTCCGGCAGCCCGAATGGGGAATCAACATAATCCAGCATCAGGGCGGTAGAATAAAAACCTAAATTTCGCGCGATATACTGACTTTTCGGATGCGAACAAACCTGTTTTATCGTCAATAAGTTATAGTTCTGCTCTTTGGCATAATGACACAGATGACCACCCAAGGACTTAGCCACACCGTAGCCCTGAAAATTAGGATCTACGGCGATAAGCGCCAACTCCGCGTAATGTTGTTGCACCGTATCTTTAACCAATGAAGCATGACCAATGAGCCGCCCTTGATGGAATGCCAAAGCCGAATACCATTGCCCCGTGACTTGATAACCATCAATCAGTCTTGGCAGATAGATGTCAGGATAGACATATGAATCCCCATAGACTTCACGGAACAACTGGCTGATCCTTTTGTCATCACCAGACTGGTAGCTTCGAATCTGAATAGCTGAAGAAGAGATTGTCATCGATTTCAACCTTAATTATAGCTACGCAGATCCACAACCCGTTGCAATTTGCCTGAACGTGGATGCGTATACATACCATCAATGTTGGTTTGGAAGATTTCCAACATATTTTGAACTATGCATTCCTTGCCCAGATTAGGAAAAGCAGTCAGTACGGTATGGCGTATTTTATCGAGATCGACCGTTTGCTGGCTTGCCACTAACAACCTGATTTTGTCTTTCCCAGCCTGTTGCGATAACTCTAATTGCCAAGCCAGAAGCTCCGAGTGCTGCGAAAGTTGGCTTGCCAAGTCGTCAGGGAATAATGAAAGTGTACCAACCCGGATACGGTAGCCCAGATTAGCGCGCCCTTGCAGGGCGAATTTACGGCCAGCCTGTTCTGATTCACTCCAGCACGCCAGATCGCCTGTGGGGTAGCGAATTATTGGCATGAGCTGGCGTTGCAGGTTGGTGACAACCAACAAACCTTTGCGCCCCGGTGTCGTGATTGGCTCGTGGGTGACTTCATCCAAGATTTCAATAATCGTGTCATCATCAAATACCCGGTGTTCGCCCTGACTGCATTCGGTATCTGCGAAGCCTATCAAGCCGGCATCCACACTGGCACAGCCGATCGAACCTAACCGGGCATTAGGAAACACTTGCTGTATGATGGCGGACTGGGAATCAAACAGACTTTCCCCACCGTAAAGGATGGTCTCCACCATGGGCAACGTTTGTCCGATATCTTTCAGATAATGGGCAAAACGGATTAATTGCACTGGCACACCCGCCAATACGTTGATGTTGTGGAGCCGAATATTCTTGACCAGCAACTCGTCTTCCACTTTGCAGGTAAAAGGAAATTCCAGAATCGGAAAAGGAACATTCGACAGTGCGCCATGAATGAAGATAAAACTGGTGTAAAGGTCGCCGGCAAAAAATAGATTCGCTACCCGATCACCCTGTTTTAATTGATGGGCAATACCTTGGCCAAAGCTGCCAATAAACGCTTTCCACTCTTGCTGGCTGAAAACAGATAGTCGCCCGTCGCTGGTGGAACCGCCTGTTTTATAGACATGACCGCCTTCCAATGGTGCAGTCAAAACCGGCCATGTTTGCAACTCGCTGGAATGTGCCCAGTAATTACTGGGCTCAACGAGGGGTAAATCTTCCAACGTCCAATTCTGCGGAATGGATTTGTAGAGATCTTTATAATAGGCAGAATGCTCGCGCGCATGATGGAACAAATCAATTAATGTCGTTCTGGTCATCATCTTAATTTCACTCAATTAATATTTACGCAAATCAATGAACAAAGGGGTTTTTCCGCTGTGTGAATTACGACGGAAATCAGTGGCTGAAGTAGAAATAACATCCAGGCTCAGTAAGCGGCCTTCGACAACTTCGGCGAGCTTGTCATCCTGCAATAAACGCTGGCGCACAGCGTCCGGATCGGCGTGATCAACCAACAATTGAACGGAATCGACGCCGTGATCGTCATGATCGATGATCCACTGTACCGGTAACGCAAGCAGTTCAGAAAAATCGGCCAGATTGACAAAAATGCTGCCTATCCGTAACAAGGATCCATGACGTCCCATAAGGCGGAAGCGGGGCGCAGACAGGCCACAAGAACAAGGTTCATCTATCCAATGGCCGAGATCGCCCAAATCGTAGCGCTGAACAGGCTGGGCTTCGCGATGTAAAGACGTAAAGATCAGGCGGCCTGTTTCACCTTCAGCTACGGTTTGATTGTTTTCGACATTGAGAATTTCCAGCCATTGGGTATCGGCCATTAAATGGAAAACACCATCCTCGCTGGCAGCACATGCATGGCCTACTGGGCCTGCATCCACTGAACCGTAGATCGTTGAGCGAATCAAAGTGATGCCAAAGCTGGTCAGGAAAGCCCGCTGGTTCATATTCAGGTGTTCACCACCCAAGAACAGTTTACGGATGCCGCCGTACTCACGCAGTTTGGCTTCTTCATTCAGGAATAAGCGATGCAGTGTACTTGGCATGCCCACCAATGTATTAATGCGCTGGTTGACGATGATATCGGCAATTTCACTGAAATCGTTGTCGGCTGGCCCGCCCATTGGATATTGAGCAACATTCAATTTATCCAGGATGGTGAAAAAGCTCATCATTCCGCCATACAGTTTTCCGCCATACAGCAGGTTCATGACTCGATCCGTTGAGGGTTCAAGCCCTGATGAGAACACCCCATCGGCCGCAGCCTGCATTTGTCTGTGGTAATCCTGATAGCTATAGGCCGCGAGTTTAGGCGTGCCACTACTGCCACCACTGCGGAAAAACAGGCGGGATTTTTCATTCGGCACCAAGGCCTGAAAATCCGTCTTATTCAATACAGGAAGATTTTCCAATCCCTGTGGCCGTGCTGGGGGAACATCAAGGTGAGCACAACCCGCCATTAAGCCGGGCGCAAGGCTGACAGATACTCGTTTGGTCAGACGTGCCAGAGCATAAACACCATCATGCGGCTCACCGCTGTAACCGCCATGCATTTGGCCCGCAGGAGTAATGCGGCTGACACCCGCCGCGAACAGGGCATGGCTCATTTCGACGATATCGTCTTGATGGGTCATCAAGGCACAGCTTTGCAGGTGGTTGCGCCAAGGTTGTAAAATCGTGCACAAATGCTGGCGGGGTGCCGGGCGTACTTGCAACGTGCGGAAAAGCGGGGAAGCCGCCAGTTCTTCTTCATGTCGCCATATTACCCGCCATCCATCAGCCCGCCAGACTTCACCCTGTACCTGCGTAAAAGCAAAATCGAGTTTCTGGAACGCGGTTTGGGTCGTAATTTCTGCGGCTTCCTGAACATCAGGTTTGAGTGCCGGATGCGATCCAGCGCGGCGTTGCAGTGCTGCGGCCATGCGTTGCCCGATATGCTGCAAAACTTCCGGATCTTCACTATCGACCAGCAGACATTGTGGGCTGGAGCAGGCTTGTTGATCATAAAGGCAGACATCATCAGCCAGAGCATCCAACTGGGCATCATCGACAGTGTTGGGATTTAACCAGCCAAAACTGATGCGATGTCCCCAATCTATCCAGCGACAACCGGATGGCAATTGTGCGCGGATAGATTCCAAGGCGGCATTGCTGCCCCAAGCGGAAACGGCATCGGCCTGGCTCATCAATTCGGCCAGTTGTGTGACAGGCAAGGGTAATACCGCTACCCGATCAGCTAAATTGCCGGAAATATCGTGCGCCAAAAATGCGTCCAGAAGTTGCGTGCTAAATCCATTATCGCTGCTGCTGGGGCGCAACCAGTTGATATTCCCGACCAACAGACTTTCTATCACTGCCATAAAGGGCAGCAACTCCGCGTTGGAAGGGGTAATGTGGACGACCAACCCCAGCGGTTTCCATGTTTCATACCGATTTTGGTCATAATCGAACCGACGCAGGGAAAAGGCATTTTGCCCCAGCTCCCGCTCCAGTTTAGCTTCCAGCGCTTCACGTTGGCAGAAAGCGCTGAGGGCTTCGCGGGCTTTTGCATCCAACAAAGGATGAGAGTCCAGATTGGACAAATAGTCAGCAAAACCCTGTGCACAATCCAGCACCTGCTCGGCAGTGTGGGGATGAGCCAATAGCTCCGGCAGTTGCTCACGTAATTTTGCAATTTTTTGTTCTACAGGCAGTTGTTCTACTGACTGTGCTGGAGCAACCGTATTATTTTTCTTTGTTACGGAAACAGTATTTGTGGAAGACATATCAAGATCTCTTAATCAATTCTGAAGCGGCAATCGCACAACTACGACCTTTGCTGGTGCCAGCACGGCCAAGCAACTCAAACCAATCCGTATTCAGTTCACAACCACAGCTTTCAGCGGGATGCAGAACGGCCAGATCGCTCGTGACAATGCTGTGAGCCGGGCAGGAAGTGATAAAAGGCGATGTAAAATGCAAAAAGCCCGGTTCCCCATAAGGCTGGCGCGATAAATCGGCGGTGTGGCGTGCATAAGCCCGTGCATAAACAGGCACGTGAAAATTATGGTGAGAGCACTCAACATAAGGTACGGGGTGCTCTACTGAGCCGTAACCATCGCGGCAGCGAATATCAGGAATACCCAATTGCTCTGTCAGGCGTTGATACAGTTCTTTTTTGGGAATGGATTTATCGGCGTGTGTCTTCCAGCCTCCGCCGAGAAATACCAGTGATTCCGGATGCAACTTCAGAGCAGGCAGCCCCATTTGTTCCATTCTTTGCAGGGTAAACCACAAAAAGGCCGGAAAGCCGAAAATACGTACAGGCAATCCTTCCTGCGCAAATTGCTGGAGAGCGGTAATAGTCCCGAAAGGATCAAATTCATTGCCTTGCCCGTTATGGCGCAAAGCATAATAAGCCCGATTGACCGGCGCATATTTGCAGAGAAACTGATCGGTATAGGCCGTCCCCAGAGTGACAGCGCCGGCAGGTTCATAACTAAGCAGCAAATAATTGCACGGTTGATCAGGTGTATTCCAGCCATAATAGTCGAAAATACAATCCACCATATACTGGGCTGCGGTAATACTTTCAGCGTCGTAGCGCATGCGGCTTTTCTGGCCGGTTGTTCCGGAAGAGGTCAATTCCAGAGCATCTTTCGCGCTGTCACTGAGGATCAGGTTACGTTTGAAGTAATTAGCAAATAAAAGCGGCAAACTTGACCAATCATCCACTTCCATTATTGTTTGCTTATTCAACCCATGCTCCATCAGCCACTGCTCATAACCAGGGGTATGTTCGCAGTGGTATAGCGTCAGTTCACGCATGGCGGCATCAAATAATGCATCATATTCGGCACAAGCACGATAAGGATGTGCGATAGAACACAGTGCTTTGACGTGAGGTAAATTTTGCATATTAATACTCATTATTAAGTAACAACTATGTTAAATTCTTATTTAAAATAAATTTAATTAGTTTTTTTGTGCGTATATGGGTGTAATAAGTTTTAACAAGATTTATTTATTATTATGGCTAATAAACAAAGTACTTATTTACACTTAATTTTTGAGCATTGTTGGAGGATGATGTTGGTGTTACTGACAATAAATAAGGCTGTAATTTAATATATTTGCCGTATTTCGATATTTGGTATCGAGTTTTACTATTTTTGTAGTCAATGTCAGTTTGGTATTTGCGGGGCGCATTATTCCAAACCGCATGGTAACAATCAAATTGTTTTTCTAATGTTTTGTGCAGAATAAGGAGATTGTGGCTATCATTATTTAATAGGCATATTTCATTATTTATTATATTAAATGACGAATGTTTTAAGGATTTCGTTTTATTTTTACGGAAGAAATTAGCGTTAAATTAATAACCTTATGTTAATATCACTAAAGAAAATTTATTATGGTATTTTTTATTCTCTCGCATTAATTGAGTTATAAATATAAGGCTTGGCTATTAGATGATGGAGGTTATTATTTATGCATATTAAGAGTTATAAACTATATGAAATGAAAAAATAATTAATATCTATCACTATCAGGCTAAATAGTGAAAGTAATATAGTTAAGATCTAAAAAAGCCAAGGATAAATCGTATTTTTGGCATGCATTTTTTCATGAAAAAATACGGGAATAATTTTATTTATGGAAAAATCGAATAAACCAAAACCTAAGTCACGTATTAGAAATATTTAATGGCTAATCTATTTACATTAAATTTTGGTGATATTATGTTTAAATTCCCTTCAGGGGGAAATAATTAAAAATCAACATTCAAATAGGAGAATTTCATGGACTATCAGCCACTGGTGTAATTTAAGTAAATTAACAGGCATAAGTTAATTAAGCAGCTTATGCCTGTTTGCTTGGGTGATTTGGGAAACTATTATGTTGAAATATATTGGTATAGCAGCTAATGAATTTGATACCTATCTTGATTATGCTTTATTGAGTATCGTTGCTATATATATGTATCATGCAACCCCATTAGAAATGGGATGGCTTGGCGCTTGTTTTGCCTTGCCATTTTTATTCTCCAGCCATTTTTTTGGTAAATTATTCGATAAAGGGAAAATTCACCAATGGAGAACCATTCTTTTCACAATAAATACCCTAGCAACCCCATTGTTGATTTTTACCGGAAATATTTATGGCTTGTTTGCAATAGCTTTTGTAAAAACGTGGTCAAGATGTGGTTTGAGTATTTCAAACATCAAACTCAATAAAAATGATGATGAGTCCAAAAGATTTTTTGAAATTTATGGTTATTTAATTAATATCAGCAGGGTATTAGTTCCCTTGATAGTGGTCTATCTCTATAACTTAATCGGGATTTGGACGGTTATTGTTTTTTCATCTGCCCTGAATTTTCTCAGTGTCCTAACCTCACAGATAAGCCTTAAATTACAGGATGGTATGCACGCTCAAGGCATTGATGCTGCCGGGCAAGCGGCAACCCAGTACTCATTTTTTAATGAAATGAAGGCGAGCAAAGATCTCTTTTATTTGGTAGCAGGATACACGATTGCTAATTTTGCCTTTTTTCTGAGTAATGACATGTTAGGGTTGTTTTTTAAAACTGTCGGTGAGAGCGAAAACAGTATCGGTATCATTATATCATTACTTGGCGTGGGCGGAATTATTGGCACAAAGCTGGCGTCCTTATTAAATAAAACGTTGCGTCCAGTCATGATATTAATGGCGTCAATGCTTATTAATTCAATCGCATTTTTTATATTCGGATTTCTGAATTCTGAATTTATATCTGTTTATGTGTTCTACTTCGGAATTATCCTGATAGGAATATCATCCGGCGTTACTTTTTTTGCCATAAGGCTTGGTGTTCGGGAAATTGTTGGATATCAAAATGTGGGAAAAGCAACGGGGATGATTCAGGTATTATCTTCAGTGGTTGCTATATCGATGCCAATTATCGGAGGGTATATTGCCAGCATGTACTCTCTGGATGTGACCTTTAAACTGACTAGTATTATTTTGTTTGTTCTATTGATGACATTTTTCTATGTATTTTATTTCTCTAAACAAAGGCGTTAATTTTATGCAAAACCCACCGAAAATGAGTGAAATAAATTTCTTAGATGATAAACATTATGGTCTTTATTTAAAAGGTAAATCAAAACAGACTTGGGATGTTGATTTGGATTGGAGTCGGGCCACCAATGATGATTTTCCAGATGAATATAAAAAAGACGCCATCATCGTGGCAAGCCTTTCGGCGCATGTAGAACTTATCGGCATGGAAAATGCGGCAGAGCTTATGCTGCAATCAACGGATTTTTCCTTAAAGATTGGGCTTGCACAAGCGGTCAATGATGAAGCAAGACATGCCGAATTATTTGCCCGGTATGCCATTATGGCGAATGGTAAAATCCTGGATTTATCCAGCACCCGCGAGCTTTACTTAGACCATTTTCAAAAGCTCAATACGTTTGATGAACTATTCCTCAGTCATGTGTTTTTAGAAAATGGTGCCCTTGAGCAATTTAACCTTTTCATTCATGCCTTCGGAGAAGGTAGCCTTATCGGTCAAATCTATAAGGGAGCCATGCATGATGAAGCCCGACATGTTCAGATGGGGATAAACTATTTTCGGCAATTGATCGCATCTGATCCGCTGAAATATGAACTGGTTGAAAATCATCTTAATACTTTCAAAAAAATATTACAGGTTAATCCTGAGGGGATCGCTTGGTTGTCTAAAATAAGCCGTATTCCCGCAAATGATATTGAGCGGCGCGTTCATGCAAGGCACGATAATTTCATCAATAAAATCACTGAGGAAAAATAAATTTTTGAGTATGTTAAAGCTATGCTTTGGTTAATAACTGAGCAATAAGGCGATGTGATTTATATTCTTCATCAGGTTCCGTGAATGATACGCGAAAATGAAAACCTCATTTTGTTAAAAGATAACATCTTGAATATAGCCCCGTTCCGGTGGTTATAGCTCATTTTTTGTTGCAAAGAAAAATTGCACAGAAAATTAAATATCAATGACGCTTATATTGAAAGGCTAGGGAGAGAATATGTCTGAGCTTTTGCAATTCAAAGATACGTATATTTTTTTTGATGGCAAGGTGGTGTTGAGAAATTTTCTGTCGGAGGGTGTAAAAGTAACGATGGGATATATGGCGACCGGAGAATTCCGGTGGCTAGCTGAAGAGCCTGAACGATTTCATATTCTCTCTGGCAAGGCGGAATTTATTGTTGGCAGTGATAAATTGATTGCAGAACAAGGCCGTGAAGTTTTTGTTCCTGCTGGCTCCACCTTTACAGTGAATGTTTCAGAGCCTCTCGATTACAGGTGTTATTATGATTAATCTCGGCATTATAGGCACAGGCTTAATGGCTGGAATTATAGCCGATAGTTGCCGTAGTGCTGATATTAATGTATTGACCGTTCTTTCAAGAAATATTTTAACGGCTCATGGTTTTTGTGCGAAACATGGTATACCCGAAAAGCAGGGAACGATAAACGAAGAACGCTTTTTTTCAGCCCCTAATCTGGATGTTGTCTATATTGCTACGCCTACGGCAGAAAAAGAAAAATTTCTCAGGCTCTGCCTGCAATATAACAAGCACGCTTTAATTGAAAAACCTTTCCCTAATACCGCGCCCATGCTGGAACTTCTTCAGGAAGCTGATAATAAAGGGCTGGTATGGTTAGATGCTGCGCATTTTATCCATGCTAAGTGGTATGAAATGCTCGATTCTCTAATCATGGAAAAAGTAGGCATGATTGATAGGGTTGAGGCCTCATTTTTCTGGCCGGATCAGAATAAAGGCCAGATTAAATTCAATCCTCTTCTCGAACCTGATGGGGTAATGGGGGATCTTGGGTGGTATCCGCTACGGTTGATTAGCAAGTTTATCCCTTTTGAAACCATCACACATGGTTCAAGTCTGTTATTGCGTGATAATGGTAATGCGATCGTAGAAATGAACGTCAGTGGTCATGCAGAGGATAATATTACCTTTATCGGTGCGGCTTCTTATCGTGGTTCCGTTGTTAAACAACGGTGTGAAATTTCTGGCACACTTGGAAGGCTAATACTGAACGACTTCGTGATGCCCTATTGTGGCTCATTTGTCTATGGCAACCTCTCGCCAGATATGTGCATTGAAATTGAGCACGGAATGAAGCCGTTATTAGATCGTGAAAGCATGAGGATTTCTTTACCGGAACGACAACACGTTACCATGCTGAGAAACTTTTCCCGCTTTATACACTCATCAGATTCTGAGATGCTTAAATCGCTACAGACTGAATGCAAAAGAACAATGCGCCTATCCGGCTTTATCAGGGAACTGTCGCAAGGGTGATGCCATTTCCAACGTACAGACAGATGGTGTTAGTATCCACTGACTCCACCTGTCAACGTGAACATTCCGTGATTTTATTTCTGCTTCTCTGACGCCAACGCTTGTGCGCAAGCCCAAGCCGAACTCCAAGCCCACTGGAAGTTATAACCACCGAGCCAGCCGGTAACATCAACCACTTCGCCAATAAAATATAATCCCTTCACTTTATGCGCTTCCATTGTCTTGGAAGATAGCTCATTGGTATCCACGCCACCCAGAGTCACTTCTGCTGTGCGGTAACCTTCTGTGCCATTCGGCTGTACCTGCCAGCATTGCAGGGTGGTGATCAGCTCCTTTTGTTGGGCTGCGTTCAGTTGCTTGAGCGATACCTCCGGTAATTGCCCAAGCGACTGCAAACATTCGACGAGACGTTTAGGCAGTAGTTTTGCCAGCGCGTTTTTTAAACTCTGATTCGGATGAGAATCCCGCTCTTGTTCCAGAATGCCTGCCAAATCTGTATCGGGAAGTAAGTTAATACTCACATATTCTCCGGGTTGCCAGTAACTGGAAATCTGCAAAATGGCTGGGCCAGACAGGCCACGGTGGGTAAACAGGATATTTTCCCTGAATACAGTGCCATCTTTTGCCGTGACAATAGAAGGAACAGCAACACCGGAAAGTACTTGTAGTTGCTCCAGTAGAGGTTTATGCAGAGTAAAAGGAACGAGTGCCGCACGTGTTGGCAGGATATTAAGCTCAAATTGTTCTGCGATACGATAACCGAGAGGGGAAGCGCCCAAGCCCGGCATGGACAATCCACCGGAAGCCACTACCAGTGAGTGCGTACTTACTTCTTTCCCTGCTGCGGTAACGACAAAACCCGCTTCTTTCTTTTCAACATGCGTGACTTCACTGCGCAATCGAATGGTAACCTGTCCTTTTTCGCACTCTTTCAACAATAAATCCAAAATTTGTTGTGCCGAATCATCACAGAAAAGCTGCCCCAACGTTTTTTCGTGATAAGGAATGTTATGGCGCTGTACCAGATCAATAAAATCCCACTGAGTGTAGCGAGCAAGTGCTGACTTACAAAAATGGGGATTGGCAGAAAGGTAAGCTGCGGGTTCGGTATACATATTGGTAAAATTACAGCGCCCGCCTCCGGACATCAAAATCTTGCGACCCGCTTTTTTGCCATTATCCAATACCAGAGCGCTTAACCCCGCTTGCCCCGCCTGAGCCGCACAAAACAAACCAGCCGCGCCAGCACCGATAATAATTACATCATATTTTTCCATTAATTAGTCTCTTTTGGCCGAGTTTTTTGTAGGAAATTACTGCATAGTGGGGGCAGCGTTCACGAACTACGGAGAAAAATGCGTATTTGGTTTAACTTTTTGCCGTGAAAAATAATTTTTCATTAAAAAAATATCAAAACATTAAAAGAAGATAATCAATTGATATTATTGATAAATGCAAATATTTTGCTGACACCATATTGTCATTAAATCAAAAAAAGGTCATATTTCTCTTTTCCCGCTAACGTTTGTCACTGATAATGCGCGCGTTCATGTCCTACTAACTGGCTTAACGTTTATGCTACATCTGTTTACTGGCCTGGAATTTTATACCGGCCTTATGTTAGTACTTGCTCTGTTGTTCGTGCTTTTCTATGAAGCCATCAATGGGTTTCATGATACCGCAAACGCAGTAGCAACTGTTATCTATACCCGGGCGATGCGCTCGCAGCTTGCCGTTGTTATGGCAGGCGTTTTTAACTTTTTGGGTGTTCTCCTTGGTGGATTGAGTGTCGCTTACGCGATTGTGCATCTATTGCCTACGGATCTTCTGCTGAATGTCAGTTCCTCTCACGGGTTAGCTATGGTCTTTTCCATGCTGCTGGCGGCAATTATCTGGAATTTAGGCACATGGTATTTCGGCATTCCAGCATCCAGCTCCCATACGTTGATTGGTTCAATCATCGGTATTGGCCTGACCAATGCGATAGTGACCAGCTCTTCTGTGGTGGATGCGCTGAATATTCCGAAGATGATACAGATTTTCATGTCCTTGATCCTGTCTCCTCTGGTTGGTCTGGTGATTGCCGGAGCGATGGTATTTTTGTTGCGCCGTTATTGGAGCAACACAAAGAAACGTCGTCGCATTCACATGACGCCTGCTGAACGTGAAAAACAGGATGGTAAACGTAAACCACCATTCTGGACACGTACGGCGCTGATCCTTTCCGCTGTTGGGGTGAGTTTCTCCCATGGTGCAAATGACGGCCAGAAAGGTATTGGTCTGATCATGCTGGTTCTGATTGGTGTCGCGCCTGCGGGCTTCGTCGTCAACATGAACTCAACCAGCTATGACATTGCCCGTACCCGCGATGCCGTTGTTCATTTGAAACAGTACTATGTTCAGAATGCTCCCGCGCTGGCTCATGCAATTGAGCTGAATCCTGCGTCTCCTGGGGTTGAAAACCAATTGGATATGGAATTCCATTGCGATAGCGCACGTGCTGAACAGGTGTTGAATAGTGCTGAAACCATGCTGGGGAATATCCAGAATTACAGCGAGTTGACACCGGATCAACGTAACAGCATGCGCCGCATGCTGATGTGTATCGCAGATACAACAGGTGTCGTGGCTAAATTGCCGGAAACCAGCCTTGAAAACTCCCGTTTCCTGAATACGCTGCGTAAGGATCTATTGAATACGGTGGAATATGCGCCGTTGTGGATCATTGTTGCAGTGGCATTCGCATTGTCTTTGGGAACGATGGTGGGTTGGAGGCGTGTAGCTGTCACCATTGGTGAGAAGATTGGCAAAAAAGGCATGACGTATGCCCAAGGTGTTTCTGCTCAGGTTACTGCTGCAGTCTCTATTGGCGTTGCCAGTTACACTGGTATGCCCGTGTCTACAACGCAGGTACTTTCTTCTGCGGTTGCGGGAACAATGCTGGTTGATGGGGGTGGTGTTCAAAGCAAGACCATCAAAAACATCATGCTGGCGTGGGTACTGACACTGCCGATTTCCATCGGATTGTCAGGCCTGCTGTACTGGTTTGCCCTGAAACTGATTTAATGGCGTAATCGAAAACGTAATAAAAAAGGGTTGGTTATTGCATGATTGCAAGCCAACCCTTTTGTATTTTCATTTGCCTTCTTTCCACGTTAACTTCCTGGGGTATCACGCTATCCTAGCGGTCTGCTTAAATGACGTTGACGATAAGACACAGCGCAACGACTCCACATAATATTTCCGTCAATATAAATTGCTTCCTTAATCTTTCGCACTGAGAAACGACATCGGGATCGTGATGATTGATATAACTTTGTGAATTGATATAGCGCACTAACCGAATCTGTTTGCTGAATTGACCACCGGCCGTGAAAAAACCGTTACCGTCAACGGATTGATACAGCATGGGGTCAGACTCACGTAAAATTGACAGGAGCACACGGAGTGAAGAGAAGTAGCGTAGCATGTTCACAATGCAGATTAGGCCAATAGCCCAAAAGAATGCCATAGTATTAAACATACTTCCTATATGAATACATCCCGTTTGTAAGGCAATAGTCATTTGTCATGAAGAGTAACTTCGTCATAAATAGTCACTTTGTCATGACTACTGTTGTCTCAGCAACCTTTCTGCATTCACCCTGTATCGTTGAAAGTTAATAGGTAACAGTGAAATGCCATCAATGGGGCCTGACACTGGCGTAATCATTCTCCTAATTGTCGCGGTTGCAACCGCCGCCAATAAGTGGGAATTAATCGAAAAAAAATTTCAATTCGAATAGTCACTATATTAAATATTAGGCAGAAATACAGTGTTTTGCGCATTTATGTTCAGGTGAAAATTAACACATCATGTAGATTGAATTCAGGTAAATCCCACGATAAATTTTTCAGCGATATGAGATATTTCAATTAGTTAAAGAAGTAAAACAATAAGTTGTGATCAAAACAACACTCAAGAGAGTGCTTAAGAAGTTATAGTATAAATATCAAATCATGGCGTTTATGCTGCCAGTCTATTTAATCGACGTTATGGAAGGAGTTCTTATGGCTTACAAACATATTCTTGTTGCGGTTGATTTATCCCCGGAAAGTCGGATTTTGGTGGAAAAAGCTGTATCAATGGCTAAACCGTACAATGCCAAAGTTTCCCTGATCCATGTTGATGTTAACTACTCAGATCTTTATACCGGCCTGATTGACGTTAATCTTGGTGATATGCAGGAGCGCATCGCGGATGAAACCCGTAACTCCTTGAAAGAGCTGTCTGCCAGCGCAGGTTATCCTGTTCAAGAAACGTTAAGTGGTAGTGGTGATTTAGCTCAAGTTCTTGTTGATGCTATCAAGCAATACGATATGGATTTAGTCGTATGTGGCCA
Source organism: Xenorhabdus mauleonii (assembly GCF_900113945.1). Classification (GTDB taxonomy): domain Bacteria; phylum Pseudomonadota; class Gammaproteobacteria; order Enterobacterales; family Enterobacteriaceae; genus Xenorhabdus; species Xenorhabdus mauleonii. Next base: position 226,293 of record NZ_FORG01000006.1, on the reverse strand, counting down.
CCATCAGGATTTTTGGAGCAAGTTGATGTCTTCAGCCCGCCAGCTTATTAACACCGTTCATGTTGATATGTTGATTGTCCCTTTACGTGATGAAGAATGATACGACGAAGAATAATCTCCGGTTGATTATTTATTCTATAAAATCGCCTGCTTATGCAGGTGATTTTTTTGCTGATAAAAAAGAAGATGAAACTGATTTAGAAATTGTCAAAGTTATTTTTGAGGAAACCAATAAAAAATAGTTGTTGAAATTTCAGCATAAAATAGTGATATATTCAGAAAGCAAACCGTAATCACCTCACATTTTCGACAAAAAAATAATATGAAAATAGTTGAGGGTCATCACATCTGTATGACAGAAGGAAGCTTTAAATGAATGTTTCATCATCTTTAGTCTCGTTTCTCGATTCAATTCAATACCATCATCCACATCAACCAGAATATTTACAGGCAGTGCGCGAAGTGTTTACTTCTCTCTGGCCTTTCCTTGAACAAAACCCGCAATATCGCGAGCAAGGATTATTGGAACGTCTGGTTGAGCCGGAACGCGTGATTCAATTCCGGGTCTGTTGGGTTGATGATCAAGGCAAGGTACAGGTTAACCGCGCATGGCGGGTACAATTCAATTCAGCCATTGGGCCATTTAAAGGTGGGATGCGTTTCCACCCTTCTGTAAACCTTTCTATTCTGAAATTCTTGGGCTTTGAGCAGACATTGAAAAATGCGCTGACCACCTTGCCAATGGGAGGCGGGAAAGGCGGTTCTGACTTCGATCCCAAAGGTAAAAGCAACGGAGAAATCATGCGGTTCTGTCAGGCGTTGATGACAGAACTTTACCGGCATTTGGGGCCTGATACGGATGTGCCGGCGGGTGATATTGGTGTGGGAGGGCGTGAAGTTGGTTTTATGGCGGGCATGATGAAAAAACTGTCCAATGACACTTCATGTGTTTTCACGGGCAAGGGGCTTTCTTTTGGTGGCAGCCTAATCCGTCCTGAAGCGACCGGATATGGGCTGGTTTATTTCACCCATGAAATGCTTAAACGCCACGATATGGGTCTTGAAGGCATGCGGGTATCGGTATCGGGTGCCGGAAACGTTGCCCAATACACCATCGAAAAATGCATGGAACTCGGCGCGAAAGTCATTACGGCATCAGACTCTGGCGGTACTGTCTTGGACGAAGATGGTTTCACGCCGGAAAAGCTTGCCCATCTTGAAGAGATCAAGAACCAGCGTTACGGTCGAGTGGAAGAATATGCCAAAGAGCGTGGCTTAATTTTCCTCAAGGGGCAGAGTCCGTGGGAAATTCCGGTTGATATCGCCCTGCCTTGTGCGACTCAGAATGAGCTGGATTTGGAAGCAGCGAAGACACTGATTAAAAATGGTGTAAAAGCCGTTGCCGAAGGTGCCAACATGCCAGCAACAATCGCTGCTACGGATGCATTCGTTGAAGCGGGCGTTTTGTTCGCACCGGGTAAAGCGGCCAATGCGGGAGGTGTGGCAACATCGGGTCTGGAGATGGCACAAAACGCGGCACGTCTGAGCTGGAAAGCGGAGAAAGTGGATATTCGCCTGCATCACATTATGCTCGATATCCACCATGCCTGCGTAGAATATGGCGGAGAAGGTAAACAGGTCAATTACGTACAAGGTGCTAACATCGCGGGCTTTGTGAAAGTCGCGGATGCGATGTTATCGCAGGGCGTTGTGTAACCCGGCATGGGGTTTGTTCGATGCTTGATGTGCTGTATAACTTCAGCCTTGTTTAAGAATGGCAGTACCACAACTTGAATTCCATTGAAGCCGTTACTGGGAAAATGTAGAAAACTTTCAGTGACGGTTTCTTCCTTTTAAATCCTCAAGAAATCACCTTGCGTTATCATTTCATCAATTGATATAGACAGGTACTGAATTATTCCCGCGGTGATAACAGTCTGATAAGCGCATTTAATGTATGTCGTTCATTGTCGGGAAGAAGGACAATTGGATATTGATTGACGGATATGTAAGATAAATTTGATTCATATACTTGGTTCATATCATTCTAAGATAGGTCAAGGATACAATACTTAAAAATCATCGGGAAAATAATAATTATGTGTGTATATGAGCATCCTAATTATAATATAAATCCACCAACAGATGATGTTTCTCTATATCCATCCAATAATGCCATGAAGTGACTTAAATTTGACAATGAGAGTAACTATTTAATATAAAAGGATAACGGATGCTTGAAGTTACCGATATTTATTATAATAACGGAAGTCTCAATGTTATTAATTCTCTGTCCTTTTTATTAAAAGATGGGAAATTTCTCGCAATCACCGGTGAAAATGGGAGTGGTAAATCAACATTACTCGATATACTGTCAACGGTACTTAAGCCATCAAGTGGTCAGATATTTTTTCAAGGCAAGGAAGTCTATGGTGATCTGTTTTGGTATCGGAGGCAGATAGGCATTTCTTTTGGTGCTCCATCCGGTTTTTATCCCCGCCTGAATGCAATAGATAACCTCGTTTTGTTCTCTTTTTTAAAAGGCAATAAATTAACAGAGAAGGAAGCCAAAAAATTGGCTTTGGCTACCGGACTTAAAGAATTGGATATTGATAAACCTTATGCCAATTATTCATTGGGAATGCGCCAAAGATTACATTTAGCAAGAGCATGTCAGGCATATCATCCATTATGGATTTTAGATGAACCTACCAATGGTCTGGATAGTGAAGGAATAGGTTTTTTAAGTGCTAAAATACAGGAACATTGCGCCAATAATGGTATGGTCATCTGTGTTTCTCATAATAAAGATTTTATCGCAAAGCATCGTCACCAAGAGGTTAAATTGTTAAAACATGGAATAGATAACCAATGAAAAACAATTTTATAAGCGAACTGGTCTTTTTTACGAAAATTCAGTGGAAAGAAAGAATTGTAACATCATCGTTCTTGATAGGGATCAGCTTGCAAAGTATTATTTTTGCAATTAGCTGTTATCTTTATAATGGAGATCACAACAGTGCATTGTTTTTTACCATAAGAGCCGGCTTATTTACGTGTATTGGCATATTACTGTTTTCCGCCATGTCCAATATATCTAATGAATTCAAATTTGAAACTATTTCGTATGCGATTTCATCAGGAACACCATTTTATAAAATAATTTTATTGAAATCGGCTGCTAATGGTCTTATCAGTTTACCTGCCATAGTTATCCCTTTTTTGGGCTATCTGATGCGTGACGTTAACTTTCAGATTGAAATCATTTTTTATATGATTGGCGAATTATTGTTTGCCTGCGTTTTTTGTTTTGTTATCTCTTTTTTCATTAACCTATGGAAACAACCTGTTTTGGCTTTACCGTGGTTTGGCTACATCATGTTTATTATTGGGCTGGATTTGTTCAATATTCCTTATTTCAATATATTATCAATGTTATTTCCTTCATATTGGTTATTGCAAGATATTGCTTTCCCCAGTGTTTTTTTCTTTTTTTTAACGATCTTCATTTGGCTTTCGAGTGTTTATTGGCTGAATAAGAAAATAAGCCATAAGCTGGAGGGATATTTACAAGATGGTAGAATGAGGATGAGCTGATGAGAATAAGTGTTTTGATTTTTAAAAACTACTTGAGGCAAATCACCATTAAAGAATATCTCATCATGGCGTTGATTCACGTTCCTCTTAGTGTTGTTATTCTGGTTATGGTATTTGCTGAAAAACAAGATACTTTCATCAATGTCTTTTTAAATAAATATCCTTATTTATTTGCATCTCAGTCGTTTATTTCTGGCTTGTTATCTTGGGATATCGAGATTTATGCGGGCATCTACCCCTATATGCATGCAAAACCCCATAAATTAGTCCTCTCAAGAACACTGTATTTTGTGATGAGAATGCTGCCAATCACTTTTTTTTCTATCCTGCTATTTATTATTTTTGGGGAAAATTTATACGGTGTTGTTCATATTTTATTATTAATGGTGGTAATGGGATTACTCGGTATTGGTTTTGCATTGTCTTATGGTTTCAATTCTGAAAAATCACTAAATAATATTAACCACTTGAGTATTTGGATACTCTCTCTGACTCCCGGCATAGCGATACCGGTAAATAGTGGGTTATCACCCTATTTATCCTTAATTTTTCCGCAAAATGTTTCATCCGTGGATGAGTTTATGATTGAGTTATTGAAATTGGCGAGTTATCTGACTCTTGCCGTGTTTTTAATTTATAAGGGATGCCAGCCTTCCGGTCGGATGTATTTCAGAAAATAGCCCCATATATACCCGTCGTACTTCAAGATGCATTTATGTTCTCCCCGCGACGCGGGGAGAACATAAGTTGCTTCCTGCAATTTGAAGTTAATTGCGTATAAGCAGATATAGGGCTTATTTTTTCGTTCAACAAGGGTACATTCAGCAAGGGTAAATGTCGAAACGGTGATTTTTGGTTGTAATGGCGGCAGAGGCTTTAACGCCCGCCAATGGCTCGGCATAATCTGGCCGTTTTACTACAACCCGGCGTTTCGCCAGTGCACGGGCGGGTTCCAGTAAACTGTCCGCATCTTCATCGGCACCGACCAGCGATTGGAAAACCCGCATCTCTTTTTTAACCAACGCGCTTTTTTGCTTGTGCGGATACATAGGATCAAGATAAACCACATCCGGAGGCGGGGTGATATCCGTCAACGCGGTAATACTTGAAGCATGGATCAGCGTCATGCGCTCTTTCAGCCAACTGCCGATCTCCTCATCCTGATAGCCACGTTGCAGGCCATCATCCAGCAATGCAGCGACCACCGGATGGCGCTCCAGCATTCGGACTTGGCAACCAATGCTGGCCAATACAAAAGCATCGCGGCCTAAACCAGCGGTCGCATCCACTACCGTGGGCAAATAATCTTTTTTGATGCCGACAGCTTTCGCAACCGCTTCACCACGGCCACCACCAAAGCGGCGGCGATGAGCCATCGTTCCGGCAACAAAATCAACAAAAATCCCGCCCAGTTTGGGTTCATCGCGCTTACGCAATTCCAGCCGTTCGAGAGTCAGAACCAAGGCCATAGCTGAATCTTCATCGTGCAGCAGACCCCAGCGTTCAGCCAATAACGATAAGGCGCTGCTGTCAGCGCCTTCTTCACAAATCAAACAAATCTTCACAAGTTTTATCCACCGATGCCGTAGCTCTTCAGCATAGCATCCAGTTTTGGTTCGCGGCCACGGAAACGTACAAACAGCGTCATTGGATCCTCTGAGCCGCCACGGGACAAGATATTGTCGAGGAACGACTGACCCGTTGTCCGGTTGAAAATGCCTTCTTCAGAGAAGCGGGAATAGGCATCCGCAGCCAGAACATCAGCCCACAGATAGCTATAATAGCCTGCTGCATAGCCGCCATTGAAAATATGGCTGAAGGAGTGCGGGAAACGGCCCCAATCAGGCGATGGCACAACAGAAACCTGCTTCTTCACTGAACGGAGTGTTTCCAGAATTTGCGCACCTTTGGCTGGGTCATATTCCACATGCAGACGGAAATCAAACAAACCGAACTCAAGCTGGCGCAGAATACGCATCGCGGCCTGATAATTTTTGGCTGCCAGCATATTATCCAGCATCTCTTTTGGCAGCGGCTCCTTGGTTTGATAATGGCCGGAAATAAATTCCAGTGCCTCAGGCTCCCAACACCAGTTTTCCATAAACTGACTTGGGCATTCCACTGCATCCCACGGTACTCCGTTGATACCGGAAACATCCAGCGTTTCAATCTGAGTCAGCATTTGATGCAATCCGTGACCAAATTCATGGAACAGCGTGGTGACTTCACTGTGTGTGAACAAGGCAGGTTGATCGCCGACGGGTTTATTGAAGTTACAAGTCAGATAAGCAACCGGATTTTGCACTTCACCGGAAGTGTGGCGCATCCTTTCGACATAACTATTCATCCATGCACCGCCGCGCTTATGCTCACGGGCATAGAGATCTAAATAGAAGCTGCCGCGCAACGTCTGCTTATCGTCATACAGATCGAAGAAACGTACATCAGGATGCCAGGTATCAACACCTTGGCGCTCTTTGGCGGTGATGCCATAAATACGGCGAACAACCTCAAACAGCCCTTCCAGCACACGTTGCTCAGGGAAATAAGGACGCAGTTCTTCATCATTGATGGAGAAATCATGCTGTTTTTTCTTCTCAGCATAATAGGCCAAATCCCATGCTTCCAGCTCATCGGCCCAGTAGTGAGATTCTGCGAACTCAGCCAAATCATCCAACTCATCTTTACCTTGTTGATGCGCGCGTTTAGCTAAATCATTCAGGAAATCGAGTACTTGCTGAGGCGTTTTCGCCATTTTGGTCGCGAGGGATTTTTCAGCATAATTCTTGAATCCCAGCAATTGAGCGAGTTCATGACGCAACGCGAGTAACTCCGCCATGATTGCACTGTTATCCCACTTGCCGGCGTCAGGCCCTTGATCGGACGCACGGGTAGTGTAGGCGTAATACATTTCTTCGCGCAGGTCGCTATCATCTGCATAAGTCATGACTGGCAAATAGCTTGGCGCATTCAGCGTGAACAGCCACCCGTCTTGCCCCTTGGCTTCCGCGGCGGCTTTGGCTGCGGCTTTGGCGCTATCCGGCAGCCCGTCCAGATCACACTCATCGGTAATCAGTTTGGTCCATCCCATCGTGGCATCCAGCACGTTATTGCCGAATTTCGCACCAAGTTCAGATAAACGGGCGGTAATCTCGCCGTAACGTTTTTGTTTTTCTTCCGGCAGACCAATACCTGTCAATTCAAAATCACGCAGGGTATTTTCAATCACTTTTTTCTGTGGCTGGGAAAGCGTTTCGAAAGCTTGACTTGCTTTCAATGACTTATAGGCTTGATACAACCCTTTGTGCTGTCCGACCCAAGTATCGAACTCAGAAAGCAGGGGAAGGCTCTGTTCATAGGCTTCGCGCAGCTCAGGGCTATTCTTGACGGCATTCAGATGATCGACAGGAGACCAGACACGGGAAAGTTTATCTTTCTCTTCAGAAATTGGCTGGCACAGATTATCCCAAGTAAAAGTGGAATTTTCTGACAAAATCTTCTCAATTACTTGACGGTAGTTAGCTAACGTCTCTTTCACAGCAGGCACGACATATTTTGGTTCAATTGCAGAGAACTTAGGCAATGCAGAAGGTGTCAGTAACGGGTTAGTCATAATGAGCGCCTTATATGTGTAGTAGGGTATAGGCTGAAACCAGCCATTGATATCCCAATGGGTTGTTGACGATAGATGGGGATAAGATACAGTGAGTTCAATGCTAATGCCGCACTTTTATGCGAGTAATCAGGCTCTTTTTATATCAGATATCTGTGAAGCAACAGAGAAGTTTAGATATCTCGCGAGACGCGCTATAATCCCTGTCCCTCATTAGTTTCCTTAATGGAAGATCATCGTCCCCGGTGGGGCGGCTGGGCTTCAAATCCAGATGGGGCCGCCAGCGGTCCTCGGCAGGTTCGACTCCTGTGATCTTCCGCCACTCAAGTGCTGTTAAATATCACTAATTCCTTAATAGATATGTAATTAAACTACTTGGAATTCTATTAATACCGATTTAGTTCAGCCCAACGAAATCCGTTTATAGGGCATATTGGGGTATATTTATTTGTATAGGAAAAACAATATTACCAAAATTCTAAAATTGGCTAAGATGCCGATAGCAGGTAACTAATGGGTTTGAGTATTTTTATATTTATTTTTCTGGGTATATTAGTACTATCGGTTCTTCATCTATCTGAGATAATGTCTAGTAAAACGGAGGCAATTTAATGAGTGATAATCTTTCCGAAGCACCTCAGGGCGAATTTATTTTGTTCCGAAGTGATGATGGTCAGACACACGTTGAATGCCGTTTTGAGTCAGATACTCTCTGGTTATCTCAAGCAATGATTTGTGAACTTTACGGTAAAGCAAAAGCCACTATAAGTGAGCATATCAGTAATATCTTTGCGGAGGGTGAACTCGTTGTCATTAAATTCAAGTGGATTTTTATCCAATGGGGACATAAAAAATGTTGCGCCACTAAAGAAACATTCGGAATTTAACTTACAATAACAATCAATCAATATTTTCTTTTTCTACAAAATAAATTTCATCCTTTGAATAGGAAAGATTGGCTATTATATACACATAATTGTGAGTGTATTTTTCAAATAAAATTCTTCTTAATATTTCATGATCATCTAAGTTCTCCCAGTTATCTATTTTATCTAATAATTTTTATCTGTCATCTCTTGTTAAATCAATATGTTATAATACTGATATATTTCCACCTAATATAGGATGCAAAATATCATTTGCTTGTTTCATAGTATATTGCTTATGGTTTTCCATCATGCTTATCTCTGCCTTTTATGAAAATTTTATCTGTTACAGAATAACGAGCTACATCAAAGTCTCTGATAGTAACATGCGGCCTCTCATTAGTGTTTTTATGCCCTACCGGATTCCACTCTATTTTTCCTTGTTTTCTATCTGGGCTGGATTAGCCCAAATCAGTTTGAAGTCATGAGAGATTAATCGAATCTCTTAACTTTCTGTACGGAAAAGAGAACCCTCTCCACGCGCCTTACTCAGTTGGTGTCCAACTTTTGAGGCGCAGTTCAATATTAATGGCTTTTTTCTTGTGTTTTAGACTTCACAGATCTTCATCCAGAGCAAATTCAATAGCTTCTTTTACACGATAATAATCTTTATTTGTTTGTGTAAACTCTGGACAATTTAGGATTTCATTAAATTTACTATTTCCTAAAATCTCTTTTATATCAGAAAACATAACATCTAGATCAGCAACTTGATCGCGAGGAGAGTTTTCTAAATCAACCGACAAATATCGTCTTTTAAAAAGAGATACTGCATCTTCTGGGTAATTATTTAATAAAATAGAGAATGCTTTAAGTTGATAGACTCTTAATGTAACTAATTTCTCTAAGTTATTTTTAAAATTCTCATCAGATTTAAAAGAATCTGAATCTTTCACACTAGTAATGCAATCGACCAATTCATAATAACTTTTTATAAATTTATCCAATATAACAGGGAAATCGTTTCTCACTTTTCTACTCTCCCATATTTAATAATGTCGTCTTCTGTAACATTATCCTTAATTTTCCAATCCATGACACCTCCTTTAGTTTTGCCCTTTAACTCGACGTTTTTTTTGCTTGTATCAATATCCATATAATAGTCAGCTCCTAAGGCTCCTGTGCTTCGTTTTATTGAGTCTGGATTTTTAGGATCAACTTTTATAGAGGTAACACTAATCCCTCCTCGTGAATCATTTGGATCATAGATGAATCCCTCTTTTTTGAATTTTTTATATTCCTTTGTTGACATAAATCGCCTTACAGTACCTGGATTTCTCGGTATACCATCGATTAACCCACTACCTTTATCATGATTACTACTCAAATAAACATAAATCGCAGGAATATTCGATATTGGGAAAATCAGAATATAATCGCGGAAATCCTTTTCCTGCGGGGCGGGAGTAGTTAGCTTAGTTGTCCCATTATCTCTTGCATCGGGTATCGGCGTAGATGTGCTATTCTCACCCAGCTTATTCGGATCCTGCTGTGGGTTGGCGTAAATGCTATCCCGCCAATCCCTCTGCTCCGGCATCGGGAGTCCCGGTGTCTGATCGTTGATTTTGGGATCAAGTACGGCCACTTTGACATTGGCGGTCGAATTCTGTGAAACAGGGTTATCAATATGCTGCTGGGATAATTCACCAGAAAGCGCATCCTGATACCAGATCAATGTCGGCGAGGAAGCGCCATCTTCCCAGAATTCATACCGATTTAAGGATTCGTTATGCTGCACATGGCGAACTTTGACTTTTTCCAACCCACTTTCTTTACTGGTATGGTATCCCACGGCAGTCAGTTGCCCGGTTTGGGGATTTTCGGCAAAACGGTAGCGGATACGGGTTGGCGCAGTGCCTTTCTTGTCGGCAATTTTTCTCAGATTTTCAAGATGCAATAAGCCCTTGTCACTGCCATCCCACCACTGCCGCAACATGACACCCAAAATTGTCGTGGACATACTGGCAAGGCGATATTCCTTGGATAAACCAAACTGAACCCCCTCCAGTGCTTGTATTTCATTATGGGATAACAGCGGCTTTGATTCCTTTTTATGTCCGTTATTATCCTGATTTGCTGCCGCTCCTATCGTTGCCGTCGTTTGAGCCTGTGTTTGTTGCACCATTTGTAGATAAGGCTCTATAAAGACCGGATTCGCTTCTGCACGCGGGAATATCTGATTACCTACCCAGGCAACTGCCTCGAAAATCAATGGGTCAGAATGATTCTTTCTGCCCTGCTCTGCCGTTTCCATCCAATCCGATTTCGGTACGGTTTGGTAAATTTGCATCTGTCCAAAATGGGTATGCGGTTCTGTTTCTGTACCCGCATCTGTACAACCCGCAGGTTGCAGGCAAGATTTGGCAAACACCGGATTCACAATTCGTTCAACGACTATCATATGTCGACGATTATGTTCAGGCATAACTGTTATGCCCGGATATTCGGGGTTAGCGTAATAATCTGTTTGCAGGGCGTCTTCTGTCCAGCCTTTAATTTTCGGCAGACCATCACTGAGTTCACCCGGCATAATCGTCGACAAAGAACCCAGTGCTTTTTTGATTTTCATGACGTCAGCAGTGGGTTTCTCGACCAATTGATCCGCCAGCTTTTGCGTTTCCACATGCAATGTCATCGGCAGAGGCGATAAGTCTTCTTCCCGCAGTATGCCCTGACCATCAGTAACGCCCTTGGCATTAATAACTCCATCCCGGCTTTTAAGAATATATGGAATACCCGCTAATGGCGTGCCCTGATTGTCCAATAACTGAAATTCCAGCCAGTATTTGAATTTACTGCAGGGAACACAATCTAATCTGCCTATATCACTCATTCGATTAAATCCTTCTTTGCACAGATATCCAAATTAATGCCTATAAATATTTCATTGGAAATATTTATAGGCATTAATTTGGCTATAATACGCAATTATCAGTAAATTTAATTGATGGGTTCCGGTTTTTTGATCTTTCAAGAAAAATCTTAAAAAAGATTGGTATCAGGCTGATAATATTGCTAAATAACTTCATACCCTAGCCGTGTGATACAGCAACATTCGAGATCATTTATCTCTCATGGCTGCGTAGCTCTCTTAAATTGCATTACGAATATACAAACTCAGATAAAATTTTCTGGGAGTATTTAAGGGGAATTATCAAAGAACAGCAGTAGAGAATTTGCAGAAGTTAGCCTCAGCGATTTAGCGACTTTTGTATTATTTTTATGGAGGAAAATAACCGGAACTTTGATTGAATTCCCATCATTAACTAGTTGGATTTTTTGGAATTGGCTATTTACCCAAAATCTCCGGATGTAATGACAGCCACTTTTCCAGCAGAGACACGACTTGGTCACTTTCCTCACCATATTGCGCCATGACAATGGCACCCTCAATGAGCAATGTGATTTGCTTGGCCAGAACCGATTTTTCAGATGTAGCCGGAAGATATCCTGCGAGGATCTCCGTCATTTCTTGCTTATGAGATTGCACGACACGCTGTATTTCTGGTAATGCCTGAGAGAATTCAACCGTAGAGTTGATAAAAGCACAGCCACGGAATTCTGGGTTGATAAACCATTTTCCCAATACAGCAGGCAGCGCTTTTACGAGCGTGCCATACACCGATATCTCAGCGGCTAATGTTGTGCTGAACCAGTTAATCCAGCGCTGATGCCGGTATTCGAGAAAAGCCATAATCAGATCATTTTTAGACGGGAAATGCCGGTAGAAAGTGACTTTGGTGACATTGGCTTCTTTGATAATGCGGTCTATTCCGGTTGCCCTGATGCCTTCCTGATAAAAGAGATCATGGGAAACTTGGAGAATGCGTTCACGGGCAGTTGAAATATTTTTTGACATGTTGGCTCCTTTAATAAAATTATCAACCAAGTAGACAGATCTGTCTACCTGTATTACGATAAAAAATGTAGACAGACCTGTCTACCTAATCAACCAGGAGTAACACTATGCAAGTTCGTCTCCCAACGCCTCCTTTCAGCAAAGAAACCGCAATGGAAAAAATTCGCTTGGCTGAAGATGCATGGAACAGTCGTGATCCACAGAGAGTTGCAGGGGTATATGCTCTGAATACCCACTGGCGCAATCGTGTTGAATTTGTTGATGGACGTGAAGCTGTTGTGGAGTTTTTACGTCGGAAATGGGCCAAGGAATTAGAATATCGGTTAATTAAGGAACTATGGACTTATGATGAGAACCGTATTGCGGTCAGATTTGCCTATGAATGGTGTGATGATTCAAGAAACTGGTATCGCAGCTATGGCAATGAAAATTGGGAATTTAATGAACAGGGGCTGATGATCAATAGATATGCCTGCATTAATGATATGCCGATCAGGGAAGAAGAGCGCCTTTTTTTATGGCCAATGGGACGCCGACCTGATGAGCATCCTGGGCTTTCGGAGTTAGGGCTTTAATTTTCAATTAAACCTAACCTGATTTAGTTTGAGACAATCAGTAGATATTGAGTAATTTCAGCGCTGAAAAATAGCTGTAATTTACTTTGTCAAAATCATGCTTGGTTAATATACCTGCCTCATATTTTCTGATTTTTATTATCTGAAATTTAGAGGCTTTTTTATTAATTTGTTTTTTATTGGTATTTTTCTTAAAAAAGTTAATAAATTAAAATTAGGTGGAATTAATGAAATGTTGCTTTTAAATGCCGAAGGTTTTTAATAAAGTGTTTGGCTTGAAGGGACAACACGTTAAAACTGATGAAATAAACTCCCCTGAAAATTAGAAATAATGAAAATCAAAGGGTTATTTGAATTGATGTGTTTTTTCTTGCTTTGATGATATAACTGCTTTTCACTTATTATTTGAATCCATATAACATTATTATATTAATGGATGGGTAAAAATAAGACGTAATTTCTTGTAAATTAGTTGTTCTTTTGCTTTTTTTGGTTTGCGATCCTTTGAATGCACAACATAATTATTAGGGAGTAACAATACAGTTATGGCACAAAAAATAACGTCTCTACCTATTCTGAAAGCAGCCAAAACGATTCTTGAAAGTGGTGTTGTTCCAGAACAGCCTTTTTTTATTTTTGATGCCGACAGCGTGCGGCAAAAAGTAAAAGTACTTCGTTCATCCTGTGCTAACTTTTTCAATAACTTTGAAATTTCTGCCTCACTGAAGTTTTGTTCGTTGGGGCTTTTCTGCCGCATAATGGCAGAAGAAGGCGTCAGTGCCGAAACTTGTTCCATTGAAGAAATGTACATGAGTTCTGCGGCAGGATTCCCACATCATCGCATCATGCTGGGTGGCCCACTGAAGTTATCCAGAGAACTTTCATATGCCGTTCAAAACGATATCCTTATTCAGGTGGATAGTGTTGAGGAATTGAAAAGGCTGGAAGAAATTGCCGCCAAGCAAGGTAGGCAGTGTGGCGTGGGTATTCGTCTTTCACATATGTATCGTGAGAGTAAGCCGTCCCGTTTTGGGGTGACTGAAGATGAGTATCTGACAAAAGTCTTACCGTTATTATCTAAATCCAGGACGTTGTATCTGGCTGGCTTTCATTTGCACACCGGCTCAAATCAATCCGGCTCCTATAAGTTAATCGAAAACCTGAGTAGCTGGTTGCCTTTTCTCGTTGAAAACCTCCCGGCAGGAGGGCATCTCAGCCTCGGCAGTGATTTTCCTGCGGAGGCATTTTCTGAAAGTTCGGAGATCGAAACGTTATCGCCAGAGGTGTTTTTTAGGAAAATCAACATATTGCTGGAAGGTGATGCCAGTGATTATTATAAAAAGTGGAAACTGATTTTTGAATCCGGTCGTTACCTCAGCGAAGACAATGGGTATCTGTGTGGCAAAGCTTTCGGCAGCAAGTGGCGCTATAACGCGGAAGTTATTCAGACGAATTTGGGGATGAATTGGGTTCCATCAATACATAAATCTGCCCATTCCTTTACGGTCATAGATGCCGGTTGCATGACTGAGCCAAATTATGCTCAGGTTGCTGCTGGCTATAATTGCGTTGAAAATGACACTTTCCTGCCGGTGGGACGGCACGGTTTCAGGCAAGGGTGCCATTTCCTTATCCGGGGATGTGGCGCGTATGATCTACAGACTGGCGCAGAGTGGAGCCGTCGGAAACCCGCTGTATATGCGTTACTGGATGGCAAGATTGAACTTGCCCGAGTACAGCAGCCAGAGTCTGAGCTATTTCCCCGCGATCTGCTACACAAGCGCGATTCTATCATCGTCAATGCGTATTTAGCCTTGGTTACTCCGTCACGAAATTATGCTCGTGGCCTTTATACTATTATCAATGAACACCGTGATTACTTTAGTCAATTTATGGCATGGCCGCGCTATGTGACCTGTGAGAACGATACTGCGGAATTCATGGACTCATGTCAGCTCTCACACCAAAAAAGCGAAGGAAAGACGTATATTATTTTGCACCAGAATGCACCGGTGGGTTTATTGTCATTCAATAGTATTGATAGCGGAAATAAAACCGCTTATATAGGTTACTGGCTCGATCCTCAAATGCAGGGGAAAGGTATCGTCACGGAATCATTGAATGCGCTGATTAGCCATTATTCTGACAAGGATATAATTAAGCGATTTGTCATCAAATGCAGCGTTCAGAATGCAGCCAGTAACAATGTAGCGAAACGTTGCGGTTTCCAGTTTGAGGGTAAACTGCACTATGCTGAATTACTTAATGGGATTTTTCATCACCAGAATATATATGCAAAAATTGCCTCAAAAGGTGTGGAAGAAAATTAAATTATCAGGCAGTGAAACTATTTTTATTCCGGTATTACCAGAGAATTGATGTTAATCATAATGAACTCAACAACATATAGGTATATACCCTATTAACTCAAAGTTTCAGGAAGCAACGTATTATCATTCCGCGTCGCGGGATGATAATACATGCACCTTGAAGTACGACGCGTATATCAACTAATAAGGCATTAAGGAAAGGTAAATTATGCATGAAAACTTTCATTGGATAAAAGAAGGTTATAAAGTCTCAACAGATAAATCGCTATTAAATATTACAGCCATTCATCAATTTCTTGCACATTCATCAGGTTGGGCTAATGGAATTGATCACGAAACAGTAAAGTGCTCGATTGAAAACAGTCTGACATTTGGGCTGTATAAGGATAACACCCAAATAGGTTTTGCCAGATTTGTGACGGATTTTGCTACCTTCGGCTACCTATGTGATGTTTATGTATTAGAAGAATATCAGAAACAAAAATTAGGTCGTTGGTTAATCGAATGCTGCCAAACTCATCCGGCGATACAGCGGTTACGAAGAATTATGCTTGTTACATCAACGGCGCCTTGGCTATATGAAAAATTTGGTTATTCTCCCGTTAATTCTGAACATCATGTTTGGCAAATAGCGCGTCCGGATATTTATAAGCAAGGGCAAAATGGTTGTTAGATATAAAAAACTCAAGGAAAGAAAATCTCTCCTTGAGTTCCTGAATCTTTGCCATTAAATGGGTTTATCTATCGAGTTATACAGCGTATCCAATTGATTGATGCGTTGATGATAACTCTGCATTAAGCAAGCGGTATCACCTTTGCATTTTTGGCGCTGCTTCAACCATGCTGTTTGGTTATCATACATTTCGCCTGAAACGCCCATCGCGAACAACCCTCGCAGAAAGTTATATTTCACACTCATTTCCACATCCAGATCATTCAGCTTCTTGTTTGCGCAAATTGCTTTTTCATCAGGTGCCTTGGCTTTTGCACAGTCAAAACTGGCGGCAAAACTGAATGGCGACAGGAGCAGTAGCATCAACCAGAGAGATTTCATTTAGTTCTCCTTATGAGGCAGAACAACAGGCCCTGGGCCAGTTTGCAACTTGGGCAGCACTATTTTTTCGAATGTAAAAGAGTGTGCTTTACCTGTCGCATCCAATTTGCAGGTAAATCGAATATCATGCCAATCCATGCCTGTCCGGTACATGCCTATACCAACCAATTCAGAAGCCGATGTCAGTTTTATATCATCTGGTGATACCTCACCAAGAAAAATTTTGTCAGCATCTTTATGCTGTTTTTGAATAACAGGCAAAGCAAAAGGGCGGCAAATAAATTCAGCGACTTTTTTGGTATCAGACCAACTTTCTACGTCTTTCAGTGCAGACTTATCTGTGACGTGTTTACTAATCTGCTTTTCCAGATATTTTTTCTGGCTTAAAGATAATTGATTCGATGGTGTTTGCGCTTGTGCGAGAGAAGACAAGAGTAGACAGCTAGCGCCAAAATAAATTAAATATTTTGAAGAAAACATAATGGCATACCCCTTGTTTGAGATTAAAAAAGTATGACACAGATTTTGAGAGTATGCCATTGTACGAATATATTCAGTATAAATATAATGTTAACTTTTCTATTTTGGCTTATAGGAGAAAACTGTCCAATTGATGGCGAGAGCAAGAGTTGCTACTAAGTCATCTTTCACATTATCAATATGAATAATATTAGGATATATTGTTTTTGTCATGCGGGGGTATATAGTTTGAATTAAATTCTCATTTGCATAATCAGCTAACTTCTTGATGCTGTAGGAATCAACCACATTACATGTTGATACTTGTACGCCTTCTTGAGTTAAAGTCCATGATAATAGGAAATATTGTGAAGGAGAATGTTTATTCATTTTATCGATTTGATCTTCGGTCATTTTATATAAGTCACTTGTATGTGAATACTTATCATACATATTTATATCACTAATATAAAAGAATCCTTTATTCTTATATTCTCCCAAATCAATATAGGTTTTTTTGTTTTCAGCAAGGAATAAGACCGCTGGGCGAGTTCCATTGTTTGTCAGCTTATTGACGGTTAATTTTGTAATATTATTTGAACCATCATGATGATACAGATGATTGACAGTAGATAATTTCTTGAATAATTTAAACCATTCTTCTTGATTAAATTTACGATAAGACTGAAAAAAACCCACATCTAAAGTTAGGGAGTGGTCAAGCCTGAGTATAATGACTTCATTATGGTTTTTTGTGAACTCATTAATACCATCAATGATAGAATCAAGCGACTCTCCGTTAGCGCCTTCCCATATGTTAATTATTTTTGAATAGTGTCCAGTATAAAATTTAGCATTTTGGATGACTGGCCTGATATCAAAATAGCGTATACCTAATTTCAATTGCCCTAAAACATTATGTGTCTGGGTTAACGTATTGCATGCGCTGGCCAACAGGGTTTTCCATGTCACACTACTCATTCCGGCATCGTGGGTGCCTGGAATGCATACTGCATCCAATGCGTGATCCCCCAATATATTTCGGTGATCTTGCATCCAAGATTCCGTTTTTATACTAGGCCCTATATAATGACCAGACTCACCAATGAAAAATAATAGGTAGGTGTTTTTAGATCTTCTGGGGAGTATTACTACTGAACCTTTTGCTTGGTTTTCTGTTTCTAGATTTTCTAGATAAATTTCTAAATCGGGGTCTTTAGCACCATCAATTTTTCCACGAATGGTGAAGGTGCTGTTTTGTGAATCCATTATTTGGTATTTTATTTCAAAATAATCATTTGTAATTGTATTCTCTGAATTATAAATGAGATTTAATATGAAGATGCTTCTGGGTTTTATTAATTTTTCCTGTTCTGGATATGCAACCTTTATATTCGGTAAGTGCTCGTCAATCACTTTCCAGTCATGAAGTGTGCTGTTCATGACAACAATATCTTTCTGCCACCATGACATAATAATATCCCCTTGTTTGCAAGTGATGATATGTTTTTCTATTTTAATTTAAGTATAGCAGATGCTATCAAATGTCAAACTTACTCTGAGGATATTTCTACAGCGAAGGAATATTGTTTTGTTAATTGGTTATTTTATTTTTCGTTAATTTATTTAATATTTTTTAGATGTACGCATCCCTTTTTTTAAAGGGATACGTATTTATTTATTTTACCAGTCATTTATTATGAGAATGGCATTGCATAATAAATGGTTTTATGAAGTGGAAATTAAGTACGCGGCCTCATAAGGTCTGATTTCATAATCTTTATTGATGGAAAACGGATAATTACTGATTAATACTTGCCATTCTTTATCTGCCAGCGAAGGTGCCGGAGACCACAATTGAGTCTCATTGCTCAGGTTGGCGATAACCAGTAAGGTTTGATTCTGCCAACGGCGCAAATAACACCATAGTGACGGATGCTCAGGAAGCAGATCCAAATAATCGCCGTAGATCAGAATAGGCTGCTGTTTTCTCAACTTAATCAGATCGCGGTAGCAATAGAAGACAGAATTTTTATCCTGTAATACGGCTTCGGCATTGATTTCTGAGTAATTACTGCAAAGGCCAATCCACGGTGTACCTGTTGTAAAACCGGCATTTGCTGAATTATCCCATTGCATAGGGGTTCGGCTATTATCACGGGATTTCTGCGCCAGAATTGCCAGTATGTTTTCTGGCTGCATGCCTTGTACTATGCGCTCGTGATACATGTTCAGGCTTTCGATATCCCGATAGTCTTCAATATGCGTGAAATGCGGGTTCGTCATGCCAAGCTCTTCGCCTTGAAAAATGTATGGCGTTCCCTGCATACCGTGCAACACCATAGCCAGCATTTTGGCCGATATATTGCGCAGTTCATTTTCATCGCCAAATCGCGAAACGATGCGGGGTTGATCATGATTGCACCAGAAGAGCGCATTCCAGGCCTTTTGGTGCATTCCTTGTTGCCAGGTTGAGAAAATCTTTTTCAATTCCACATAATCTGGTTTGGCGCGAGTCCATTTTTCCCCATTCGGGTAATCAACTTTCAGGTGATGGAAATTAAACGTCATGGACAGCGCTGTTCCATCCAATGCACTGTAGCGCTGGCAGTGCTCAAGGACTGTGGAAGACATTTCACCGACAGTCATCAACCCCTTGGGCTGAAAAACATCACGGCTCATCTCTTGCAGGAATTCATGTATCCGGGGGCCATCGGTGTAGAATCGGCGCCCATCCCCACGATCATCATCAGGATAATCTTGTTGCTTGGAAACAAGATTCACGACATCCAACCGCAATCCATCTACGCCTTTATCGGCCCAGAATTCGCAGATTTTTTTCAATTCAGTGCGAACAGGTTCATGCTCCCAGTTCAGATCGGCCTGTTCTACAGCAAACAGGTGAAGGTAGTACTGCTGGCTCTCTGCATGCCATTGCCATGCATTACCGCCAAATTTAGATTTCCAATTGTTGGGCAGGGTGCCTTCAACGCCATCTTTCCAGATATAAAACTGACGATAAGGGCTGTGAATATCCTGAGCGGCCTGAAACCATGGATGTTGCGTGGAAGTATGGTTAAAAACCATATCTAAAATAATGCGGATGCCTCGTTGATGGGCGTTTTGCACCAAGTTATCAAAATCCGCCATAGAGCCGTAATCGGGGTTGATGGCACAGTAATCGGCAACATCATAGCCATTATCAATTTGTGGAGAGGGATAAATGGGGGTGATCCAGATAGCATCCACACCGAGTTGCTGCAAATAGTCCAGCCGTCGGGTGATCCCGTTGATATCCCCCGTGCCTTTACCTGTGCTGTCCTGAAAACTTTTTGGATAAATTTGGTAGATAACGCTGTCCATCCACCACGGTTTTTGTTCGGTCATATTTATACCTGTTAATTTAATGCGCTTGATCGGATTTTTATTGATTACATTAACTGGTTATTTCATTGGCCTGAGCTGCTTTGCGCTCATTTCTGCGATACGCCAGAATGGTCAGCAACATTGGAATAACTATGGCAACAAGCATTGCGACCAAATAAATCATCCAGAACTGGGGCTTAATGGAAAGGATCCCAGGGATACCGCCAACGCCAATACCATTGGCTGTCACGTGATTGAAACCACAAATTAAACCAGCCAGACTCGCGCCTATCATCGCGCAGAACATCGGATAACGATATTTCAGATTAATACCGTACATAGCAGGTTCAGTAACACCCAGATAGGCTGAGATGGCTGCCGGAACGGAAATCTCCCGCTCTTTCTGTTTTTTGCTTGCCCAGATAATGCCAGCGACAGCAGAGCCTTGAGCGATATTGGAGAGTGCAATAATCGGCCAAATTGGGGTTCCCCCGGTGCTCTGTATCATTTGCAAGTCGATTGCCAACGTGGTTTGGTGTACACCCGTAATGACCAGCGGAGCATAGAAGAAACCGAACAGAGCCGCCCCGATGGGAGCAAAGCTGCCTGTCATTAACCCTTTCACCGCCCAAGCGACACCATCACCGATAGCACGGCCGGCTGGGCCTATCAGGGCGTGGGCAAGGAAAACGGCCAGTAATAACGAAACAACAGGGACAATAACAAGATAGAGGTAATCCGGAATCAATTTTTTCAGTCGGGTTTCAATCCAGCCCAACGTCAGGCCTGCCAATAGGGAAGGAATAACTTGAGCCTGATAGCCGACCTTGGCAATGGTAAACCAACCGAAATCCCAAACCGCGGGGGTTTGTTGGCCCAAGAGATAAGCATTCATTAATTGTGGGGAAACCAGCGTGATCCCCAGAATAATCCCCAGAATAGGGGTGCCTCCCATTTTTTTAACGGCAGACCAACAAATGCCTACCGGGAGGTAGAAGAATATCGCTTCACCGATGAGCCAGAGGAAATCATAAATACTTTGCCAAACAGGATAGATTTGTGCGAGTGACTTGCCATTACTGAATGGGATATCGCCGATTAGGTTGCGGAAACCGAGAATCAAACCGCCGCTGATAAGTGCAGGCAGTAATGGGAAAAAGATCTCGGCAAAATGTGAAATTGCATTTTCATACCATTTCATATTTTGACGAGCGGCTTGTTTAACTTCTTCTTTATTGGCGGATTCTTTGCCCGTAGTTTCAATAAGGGCTTTATAATAAGCATCCACATTTGTCCCGATAACCACCTGAAATTGACCAGCATTGGTGAAACAACCCTTAACCATAGGCAATTCTTCAATGGCTTTGGTATCGGCTTTTTCTGGTGCATTGAGAACAAATCTGAGGCGGGTAATACAATGGCTGACGGAGGCGATATTCTCTTTTCCGCCGATTAAAGTAATAAGTTTATCAATATCCTTTTGATCTATAGATTTTTTCTTCATGCCTTTTCTCCTTGGTGTGGCAGGAGTGATAAATAATGGGATTTTCTCTCTACAATGCGATTAACAGAATGATTATGCTCGTGATGAGATAATGGATAGACTGAAATAATAGCAAATTTATCCTAGTCAGATTTCACGCCTTTTAATATGAAAATATGTATTGTTTGAGTTTTGGATCACACTTTGTACTATCACATTGAATTCAATTGAATATTTATATTCACAAAACTTATTTATGAAGAGTGTATTAATTACTTGTGGTATTAATGGCTACTGATTATGATTATGATTCTGGTATCCGTGTCCATACTTACAATATTCTTCCTTGAAAATATCAGCCCGCTTTGTGCATTAGTATCAATTTAAAACACAATATGGTTTTATTTGTCTTTATATATAAGAAATGTTGAGGTTAATTATGAGAGACATAAATGAAGAAAAAAGGATAAATGCTGCTAATCTTATTAAGAGAAGTATGCGCCAGTACTTTGAAAATAAAGCAATTGATAGAATGAGTAGCACACTGATCCATAGACATAGAAGGCATCATAGTAAAAAATTATTTGATTTTCATAAGACTAAAGATGGACGTGATTATCCAGACTTGCACTCAAATATGAAAACGATTGCAAAAGACTTAAAAAATAAGCTAGGTGCATTTAATGAAGATGAGTTAGGTTTTGTAAGAAATTTTTATTCAAAAGAGTTTTATATTGTCCATGCCAGTGATTATAATCTTATAGATAGAGCTAAAAAATCATTAACTCTTTTATCAAGGGTTAGTCTTCAGGAGAGGAAAATTCCGTTTGATGAGGCAAATTCTAAGGACGATGCAACTTTTTTAGGAAATGATAAATATGTATTTTTTTCACTTGAGGTAGGCAGGGAACCTAAAAAAAAGAGAAGTAATTTTGGAAATCATTTTTATCGCATTAGGTATTCAGCTAATAAATACTCACTTGTTTATTCCTCAATGGTATTATATGATCAGCTCTATAAATGTAAGCATTTAAATATGTTGGAACATAGCGTAAGGATAATCGATAGAATTGGTATTAGTTCCGATTCAGTAGAGCAAATTGAGCTTTCAATATTACGCAGAACGAATGGGGGCAGTGCTTTTTCTGGATATTTTAATTCTATTAATGGACTCTTGTATTCTCTTCTTATTGATATTCGTGAGTTAAAAAACGAACAGGATAAGAAAAAACTCCTTTCCGCCAGTACAGATGAAGAATTCAATAATATTATCAATGGGTTTTATCGCCCTGAAGTTAGGATTCCGATAGTGGCAGGATTTTTTCAGTGGGAGTATGAATATATAGAACGCAATATTTAAATATGAGTTTTTATTCCGGGTTGTATCTATTCTTTAATTTTTCACAAAAATGAGAACGCTTTGCGTATGGAGGGAATTAAATTATAGTTTTGTTTTTCTTTATGTATAAGAAGTAATGAGGTTGATTATGAAGAGCATGAATGCAGAAAAAAATATAAATGCTGCTAACGTAATTAAAAGAAGTATTCGCCGGCACTTTGAAAACAATGCGATTGATGAAATGCGCAAGACAATGATCAATGCCGCTAATAATCATAATTTTGGCGCGATATATGATTACCACAAACTTAAAGATGGAGATAATTATCCAGATTTGCGTTCGAATATGAGAACGATAACGCAAGACTTAAGAAATGAATTAGGTATTATTAACGAAAACCAGCAGGGTTTTGTACAAGCTTTTAAGTCAAAAGAATTTTATATTGTTCATGCCAGCGAAAATAATCTGATAGATAGTACTAAAAAATCATTAAATCTTTTCTCAAGAGCTACCCTCATGGAGAGAAAAATGACATTTTGTGATTATAGCGGCGCAACCCAAAAAGATTTGTCCTACTTAGGAAATGATAGATTTGTGTCGTTTTCACTTGAAGTCGGCAGAAATCCTAAAAAATGCAAAAGTAGGTTTGGGCACCATTTTTACCGAATTAGATATTCTGGAAATAAATTTTCACTTATGCATTCTTCTATGATGTTATTTGATCAATTAAACCCCTATTTATATTTGGAGGGGAGTGCCAATAGAGAAAGGTTGTTCAATCATTTTAATATTAGTGCGGAATCAAGAAAACAACTTGAGGGCAGAACGATACGCAGAGGAGACAGTTCTTTTTCAGGTTTTGATAATTCTATTAATGGGCTATTGTATTACATCTTAAATGACATCAGTAAGTTGTGTAATGAACACGATAGGAAAAAGCTCCTTTCAGCGCGCAGTGATGATGAGTTTAACCTTATTATCAATGGGCTATATCGCCCTGAAGTAAGAGTGCCAAGAATGGCGGGATTTCTTGACGGTGAGTATGAATATATAAAACACGGTTCTTCCGGTTGTTGTATTTCGTAATTAAAGCTATCAATCTACTTTGGTAGATAACTGATTTTATTAGGCGTGTGATCTGGTTTTATTAATGACGAAGGGTTTTTTAGAAAAACAGCCATCAGTACATTTTAAATGTGGATTGTTGGCTGTTTGCATAGTAACTTTTTTATTTTTTCAAATATCTCAAACCCGCTCGCAAGTTTCATTGAAACTCCACTATTTACTGGCGATATGTGATTTCTTTGTCCTAACTTTCCAGAACCATACGGGGCCGCTGACAGATCTCAGGGGAAAAGAGGGTATTTTTAGTCATCCTGTTTACTTCTCTCAAGGAGTTTAGTTTCCAGGACTCCCGGGGCGGTTCAATTCATTACGGGTGAAATTCGTGGCTTAAATAAAAACTATTACACATTAAAGTAATTATAGTTCTTATTACCACTGAAAATATTTAACTTTTTTTTTAATAAACCTGGATGTATAAATATGGAAACGATATATATCGTATTCCTTTTAAAGGAGGCTAACACTGTGTAAACTTCATAGGAAGTATTCCTCATAACTCTTCCTAGCGGCAGCATGCAACATCAAGATATTGCAACGAATGATAGGACATATATCATATTCTGTGAGCCACCATATAAACCCATAGTCACCATATAAACCCATAGTCACCATATAAATCCATAATCACAATATAACCCCATAGTCACAATATACTTACTTGATCATTATATTGAGGACAACATAAATGGTACTACTATATAAAAAACGTGATGTGATTGGCATACAACCCATGATCATGGAAAGAAAATTTCCGACATGGCATTTTTCTATGTTGAATGATAAATTAAGAAATGAAGCAATAAAAGAAGCTATTACTTATTATGGTGTTGATAACAAAGTTGTTTTAGAAATAGGTACTGGAGCAGGCCTTACTGCGATATATTTCGCAAAACATGGTGCTAAAGTTGTTTATACGTGTGAAATGGATGAACAACTTTATCATGTAGCAGTGAAAAATATAAAAGAAAATAATTTTGAAAATATTATAAAAATATATCACATGACTAGCAGTGAACTAATAAAATCAGGCATTATGAAAGAACCGCCTGATGTCATATTCACTGAAACATTAGACTGCGGTATTGTTGGCGAGGGATTTTGGTCAGTCGCAAAAGATATTCGCACAATAGCAAGTTCCAACACAAAAATAATTCCTGATATAATAAAACAATATGGCTTTATGATTGAATCAGAAGAAATTTATAACCAAAATAAAATATCAGGAAATTTTAATGGAATTAAACTAACTCATATTAACGATCACTCAACAACAACATATTTTCCTATCAGATATAACAATTTCAATGTAAAAACATTATCTGAAAGTATGAAAATCAATGAATATACATATACTACTCTCGAACATGGCATAAGGTCATCAAAGTTCATTGCCTACCGAACAGGTATATGCCACGGTATAATTTCATATTTTCAGGCCCGAATGGGGCCATCGATTATTTCAAATGATCTTAGGGATAAAGGGCATTGGCACCAAGCGTTCCATCCATTACAAGAACCAATAAATGTTAAAGCTGGGAATACATACATAATGAAAATTAACAAAAATGGCTCAATAACTATTGTATCAGAGAAGGGGTAGAATATGAAAACAGATATCAAAGACACAAAGGTTATTGCCGACTTTAGTACAAATAACCATGAATTATGCAGGGATGCTATTCTTAACTTTTGCGATGATACACTATTTATCGATAATGAACATCGTTATGAGGAACTATATTGGGGGCGACGCCTACGGCCTCACGTAGTTAAATTTCTAAACTTCAAAAACCCACTCAAAAAAGAAAATCTCAATGAATATTCAGCCTTTGCTGCTAATAGAATACTATTTGCAATGAATGAAGTAGATTTTTTAATGTTACCTAATTCTGGCGAGGACATCGATCTTTTAGGGAAACGATACAATACAACAAAATCCGCCGAAGCATATATAGGAATGCCATACCTTGAGAAATATTTATTTTCATTCCTTGATGATGATATTAAAATATCAGAACACTGGAGTAAGGCCCAAGTTAAAGAGTATTTTTATTCATTTGAAAATGATATTCGCACAATAAAAACACTACCTTCCTCTGAGGTTATTCTTAATTCGAAAAACCCAGAATTAGCGGCAAAAGATTTTTTAGTTCAACTTTGTCCTGATTTTCTCATTGAATCAAGCCCTATGGCACGGTATGCTCCAGGAAATTACGGCCAACTATCCTCATCTCTATTTAAAGTCATTATTGATGAATTAGGCTATGGATGCCATAATTCCAAACACTCAACTTTATTTGAAAATACATTAAATTCTGTGGGGTTAAGTTCAGAACCACATAAATACTGGCAATATTATTTAAATGGTAGTTTATTATTAGCTAATTATTACAATTCAATAACTCGAAATAAAAATAATTTTTTCAAATATATTGGCGCTATTTACTTAGCAGAAACAGGGTTCATACAAAGTTGTAAAATTTGGAAAAAATGCTTAGAAACCGCATTACCAGGAATAGACACTAAATATTTCAGTGAACATCACCATATTGATGTGGATCACAGCAGAATGGTACTTGAAAATTTAGTCATGCCAGCAATAGATAAATATGGCAATTATGCCGCAAGGGAAATTATCAGAGGCTTTGAAGAAGCCCGGTTAATCTCTGATATTGCTGATAGCGACTTTGTGAAACAAACTTTATGGAAAGACAGTGCTGAAGATTATGTAAATATCTACAAAAAAATCTGGCCTGACGTAAAAAATGCTGCAAATAATGGGGATATCCCTTTAGCCAATTTAGATGAACCTCTAGGTGAACTATCAATCACTCACAGTCACGATAAAGATGAATTGTGCCACGTGATTGAAGGGCAAATGGAGTTCCTTAATGGATTCGGTAAATCAACCATGTTAGGCCCGGGGGATGGAATTATAATCGAGCACAACAGACTACATGGCGCTTTGATTCACTCTGAAAATTGCAAATATCAGATTTACACTATAGGGGATGTGAATAAATGGCAATAAAGAAAATTAGCACAAAAGGTGCAAAAAGTCTTATTGTTGACCTTACATCTACCAACGATCGGGTGGCTATTTACCTAGATGAAAAAAGTGTTAAGGCTTTGAATGATAAATGCACTCATCGAGGTGGGCCACTTCATTTGTGCTATAGAGATAGCAATAATATCCGAAGATGCCCTTGGCATGACAGACCAAATCCGTCGGACCGCTACAGTTCGGAAGTTGCATTGATATACTATCCGAAAGATGAAACTATTATTTTAGTTGCGCCCAACCAACATGATGAACCATGGCCTGTAAAAGTATGCATTTGAATCCAGAGCAATATAATTATCGTACTGCCCCGGAACATCGGGGCAGTTAGCACTCTCCCCATAAGCTTCCCTCTCATCACTAGGCTGTGTCCCGCAATAGATTTTGATAGAGTAACACCCCCTATTTTTCACATAGTTAACTCTTTTGTTTCCATATTGCATATTGTTCTGGCATACAGGCAGCACAGGGTCGGTAACCCGCTGCAATTGCAGTTTTCTCATCTAGAAAAAAAATCCGATTATTCACATATCCACCTCGTTCAATTGCCCGGACTGCTACCTGACAATCAAGCATCCCATAAATACGTGTTAGCTTGTTTCCCCCAATAGTTCCTGGGATTTCGCTTAGATAAATCTTACCGTTCAGCCCAACTAGCTTCCATATTAATTTTGAATTTGATTTATTTTCCATGATGAAAAAATACCTCTAATCCAATGCGTTGCCCACGACGAACCCGACTAATGGCATGCTTCAGGTTCGCGCGATAGTAGCCTCGCGCTCCTTTTACTGGTCGATCTGATAATGCAATAAGGGCAACATCCCCCTTTTCTAAGGGGACAACAATTGGACGTGATTGCATGCGAGGACGTTGTTCGACCATAACAAACTCACCTCCTGAAAAATCCGTTTCAGGTGAGGAAAAAAGGCCAATCAATTTAAATGGAAAAGTTATTGTAGTACTTTCATTATTTTTTAGCGGAATTAAATTTTTTCTGCGCAGGATATTTAAACAAGATAATTCTTTCCTTTGGCCTATTTCATAGTTTAGTTTCTGAAAATCGTGGGGAGTATCTGGAAAACGAAACTCCTTACCGAGAATCTCGTTCCATTGGTTAGCAATTGGCATAATTTTGCGGTAAAACATATCTCGACAGACTGTAAGAATTTCGCTTGTAGGTATTTTAAAAAAAGACTGTTCACCTTGCACATCAACCAGTTCACTATTTGGAGATAACGCTAAATCCATTGATGAATATAAACTATCATGAAGAGCTTCAAAATATGGGTGGGATAGCATATTAGAAAATATAATATACCCCTCATTTTGTAACTGCTCTGCAATATATTCACAATCCAGTTTTTCTATATAACTATACAAAGTATTTAACTGGCTCATGATTTCTTCCCATTCTGTTCGCAACTTAAGAGCTGTTGTTTACGCTCTACGCCCCAACGATATCCAGAAATATCACCGTTATGACGTATAACCCGATGGCAAGGAATCGCTACCGCAATATGGTTGGCAGCACATGCCCGTGCAACTGCACGAACAGCTTTCGGGGACCCAATACGTTCAGCAATGTCACTATAGCTGGCTGTTGTACCAGGCGGAATTTCCCGTAGTGCCTGCCAGACGCGTTCTTGAAATGCTGTACCCTGAACATCTAATGGTAAATCTAATCCTATAGTCGGTTGCTCTACAAACCCGATAACTTGGGCAATAAGTTGCTCAAACTCACTATCTGCACCTATCAAATTAGCCAAGGGGAATTGATCCTGCAGATCGCGTACAATCTCTTCCGGATCGTCTCCCATGAGAATGGCACAGATGCCTTTTTGGCTCTGAGCCACCAGTATAGCCCCCATGGAACATTGACCTACTGCGAAACGAATCCGTGTTCCTTGCCCTCCACGTCGGTAATCTTTAGCCCTCATTCCAAGTCGAGCATGTGATATTTCATAAAAACGGCTATTGGAATTGAAACCTGCTTCATAAATTGCATTTGTTACAGTTTGCTTTTCATTTTCCAATTGTTCTCGTAGGCGGCGCACTCGTAATGCAGCAATATATGCTTTCGGTGTCAGTCCCGTAATCGATTTGAAGATCCTATGAAAATATGCCAGGCTCATACCCGCATGCTTAGATAACGTTTCCAGGTTTGGTGGAGGATCCGATGTTTCAATGAATCTACATGCTGCAGTGACAACGTCTGTCCAACGAGACGTCGCGCTGCTGCGATCTCCGGAATTATGGCGGCTTGGGCGATAACCTGCTGCTTCAGCTTCCTGTGGAGAATCGAAAAACATCACATTTTCTCGTTTAGGAAGTCTTGCCGCAGAACTTGGTCGGGCATAGACCCCCGTTGTTTTGACTGCATACACGAAATGGTCATCTGCGATACGATTCCGAGTTCGCACCGCTTGCCAGCGCTGATCATCTGTTTCGAATGTAGAATAGTCCGATGGAGAGGCACTCATATAAACCTCCAAATTATCGTGAGCTTAAGTTCAATATAGAAAGAAATCTGTTCACTGAAAATACGATTTTATCAGTTAGCTTCTTCTCCGCTCCGGTACTCGCCGCAAATACCAGGAAGCAGTTGTCCGTTATGGGCTCTATATGTGTCCCAAGATACGCATCTGGATTACTGTGGGGGATTTATCCATATCTTTAAGCCGCCGATAACTTTCATGAATGCCAAAGTCATCAGCAGAAAAAATATCGGTTCGTTTCAACATATAGATTAAGAGCATCTCGACAGTCCAACGGCTAATGTCATGGAGTGAAGTTGAATATTTAATTGAACCATCGTCTGTAAGCTGCATTGCCTAGACATGCGAACTGATAAACTCATCATTGTCAGTCGCATCCTCGGAAAACAAATCATTCTGATTCATCATATAAGTTCCTCATCGTGAATCATGGAAAATGAGGCCCAGCGTATGTCGCTGCCCATAACGAATCCTGCTAACACCATGTCGCATGACTGCACGACGCATGCGCCCACGTTTCCCAGGGACTGGCCGTGAATGGACTGGAAAAATCACACCATCCCCCTGCTTTAGCGGGACCACATCAACCGACCGTGAATCTGCCCCAATACTTTGAGTCACAATGAACTCCCCACCAGTAAAATCTTCCCCAGGAACGGATAGCAGAATCGCAATCTGAAGAGGAAATACAAATTCTCCATAAAGATCTTGATGAAGGTTATTATAATCCCCCTCCATGTACTTGAAAATTAGCGGGGTTGGTCTCACTTGCCCTGCCGAATGACAATGAGAAAGAAAAAGCGATAAGTTATCTGGATATACAGCAGGCTTTCCTAACTGTAAATTCCATCGATTAGCTATCTCAGCCAAAGGACCGTACAATTCCTGACGCAGCGCCTGTATCTTCTCAGGCAGGGGATAAGTAAAGTATTTATACTCACCACGCCCAAATCCATGACGGTTCATTTGAATGCGAGTTCGGTAAAGTTCATCTTTATTGAACAATGTTGCAAACTGTTCACAATCAATTTTATCAAGAAGTAAATCCAATACGGCATACCCAGATTGCTGAATCGTGTTTTCAATTGCTAACCAGTCATACCGTTCTGACATCGCATTCCTCTCTTCAGATGTTTCAGACGCGATTTTTGCCGAATGTTGTGTCTGAGTTAACTTCATATTTAGGTACCTATTTCTTTATGTCCGAGGCCGTCGATGGATGAAAGGCGGGATGGGGCTGACAAGGCAATTATTCCCAATTGAATAGAAAAACCAATGGCCACTGCGATCAAGCAGCTTGTGACGCTAAAAGTGGCACTAATCCAAGCGCCTAAGGCTGCCCCTAGCGGACGTGCACCAAATGTTGCAGTCATGATGACAGATGAAACCCGGGCAATCAGTCCACTGGGCGTTACAATCTGTCTTAACGATGTTGTCGAAATGGTCCAAACAATAGGGCCAAAACCAAAAAGAAAAAAGGCAATGAATACAATAAAATGAATCGGTACTAACATCGTTCCAACCATTAAAAGCGCTGCCGAAAATGCACAAATTGGCCCCAGCATAATTTGCCGGCCGAAACTTATGTATCGGGAAATGAATGGATACAGAAAAGCGCCAACAACCATCCCTGCGCCAAAAAATCCAAGAGTTCCGCCTACCGCTGATGCACTGAAGTGCAGATTATTAATTGCGTAATATGCGAAAATAGCCAGTAGCAGATACCATGATGTGTTGAATATAAAGGCAGTCGCCACAATAGGACGCAGGAAACTATTATGGGCAATGAAACGTACGCCTTCGGATAATTCCTGCATTACATGCCTACCTGAAGGGGGCTGACGTTTTTCATTTGGCAAGCGGGACAAATACCAGACACTTACCATAGACAATATAAATGCAGCGAGAAAAGCAAATATTCCAGATGACCAGCCAGCTAAAACACCACCAACTGATGGGCCGGCAGTAAATGCAATACTTCTGGCGATTTCAAGTTTCCGATTCGCAGTCAGTAAATGATCTTTATCAACCACTGCAGCGACTAATGCCGGTGTTGCTACACTATAAACAACTGTTCCGGTAGTAATCGCGAAGCTCAGAGCCGCCAACTCATATAGTCCGAGGGATTTGGTATAGAACAAAAAAAACAGTAAAAACAGAGCTAAAGCCCGAATTATCTCAGTACCAATCATCAGATGTTTTCGTCGATATTTATCAGCAAGAAGACCCGCAGGGATCGACAGCAGCAGAAAAGGGAGTGTATTGACGGCCTGCAATGAGGCCGATTGTTCTGCTGAAACACCTAAAGCGACGACAGCAAGTATTGGAATCGCTGAAATGGCCATTTGCTCGCTAAATTGAGCAGCCAAATTGGAGCTTGAGAGGCGCCGAATAATGACGTTTGTGTTTTCACTGTGCATAGTTCATTAGCCTATGATCTTTTTAATATTTTCAAGCAAAGAATCATAGGCGCTACGTGCAAAACGGTAATAATAACGAGCACGGATTGAACCGTGAATGGCAATTTCATCAATATGAATATAGGTAACGGCACCGACTTCCTTTAAGCGTTTATGCATTTGGTCTGCTTCAACAGAAAGTGGATCAGATTTTGCAGCAAAAAAGATAGTTGGTGGCATACCTTCCACATTCTCAATCAGAAGTGGTGACGCATACTCTGGAAATACATCTTGGTTCTCACCTAAATAATGACTTGTAAAAAAATACATTTCATCCTGATATTCTTTTGAGCAATCATGAACTTGCCGGTTCGCCCAGCGATGGGTATTTAATACAGGGTTAATTGAAATAACACCTGCTACTTGCAGGAGGCCTTTATCTCTAAGCATTAGGGGCACGGCAACAGCAATACATCCGCCGCTACTTTCACCACTAAGGAAAATCTTATTTGGATTTATTCCATATTTTTCAGCATGCATTCTGACATGCTGAACCCCGGCCATAAAATCTAATGGGCCAGTAGGGTGTCTGAATTCAGGTGCCCCGCGGTAGTCTACAGCGATGACTGTCACCCCTAAATCAAAAACGAAATCCTGGCAGAGGCCATCGACAAGTTCGAATCCACCACCGATAAACCCTCCCCCATGAGCATATATAATGCACGTATCGCCATTTAAATTTTTCTGACGTGTATCATTTTTGTATATTTTTATTTGGATATCACACCCGTCCCGCTCAAAGGATTCTAGCGTTGTTTTCAGATGCGGATTAGGGGGAACTGGAAACCGTGCGAACTTAGCTTTGAAAGTCTCACGAAAATACTCAACTCCAATATCGTAGAAGTAGGGATCTTGGGCTACAGAACAAGCATAATTATAGTCGAGAATAGAATCAGTATATTGAGTCATGTTGAGATTGCCTCTTAGCGAACCAATAGTTTGTACTACACGACGACTGGTTTCCCAGATATTACAACCGTTGCCGCTAGCTGCTACTTGTATGCTAAATTCTGATAGGCATTCCGATCTATCCGATTCTTGTACCCGAATTCGAAGTGTTACAGCCCACCCTCCTTATGGTGGCTTGTCATCTATACGCAATCCACCTCCGACCTTTCGTTAGCGTCACATTAATACAGACTGTGTTGACGCTCGGATGTAGCGACTCTCTGAACAATTTGCGTTAATCGAAAGATTCAGCGTGCATTACCCCGTCGTTCTGCTTTGCTAACTCTTTGGAGTACGGCGCCGCATTTATCAGGCCTAGCAAATGCGAGGAAATTGCCAAACCCCGAACTATTACGTTGATGGTTACCGCGAAAGGTCGGCCATTAGGGCGTTGGCTGGTGGGCAAATTAATGGTTGGAGCTGGTCAGCCATCAAGGAAATGGAGTATGCGAATCTAAAATTGGAAACAGGTGATGAGTCGTTTTATGATTAACGGGCAAATACACAGAGTTATTTACAAGTTCCATATCAATTTTGGATACGAGTATTGTAACTATTGAAATGCCCATACATGGCTTCCCTATTTTTAATACTTACTCAGAAATTTTCTAAAACAATTTTCCCTTTTGATCTGCCAGACTCAATCAGCTCATGTGCATGCTGTAAGTTTTCAATATTGATTTTACCTAGGTTCTGATTCAACGTGCTTCTAATTTTTTTATCATCTACAAGTTGTGCGACTTCTTGCAGGAGATTTTTCTGTGCTTCAATATCATCAGTTTCAAACATGGAACGCGTGAACATGGATTCCCAATGCACAGAGATAGATTTTCTCTTAAATGGCATAATATCAAATAATGCTGGGTCGTCGATGAGACTTAATTTTCCTTGAGGAGCAATCAGTTCGACAATTTGCTTAACGTAGGTTTCGGTATGATTGGTTGAAAATACATATTTCGGTTGTTCCAGATGTAATGATTGAATCTGCGCATTGAGATCTTTGGTATGATCAATGACGTAATCCGCTCCCAGTGATTCAACCCAAGATTTCGTTTCTTCTCTAGACGTAGTTGCAATAACAGTAAGGTTTGTTTTTGCTTTTAGTAGCTGAATGGCAATAGAGCCTACACCACCAGCCCCGCCAATAATGAGAATATTACCTGATTGCTCTGCGGAAATATTGAAACGGTCAAATAATACTTCCCATGCTGTTATCGCTGTTAAAGGTAATGCAGCCGCTTCCGCATTAGATATTGTCTTAGGTTTAAGGCTAATAATTCTTTCATCTACAGCTTGAAATTCTGCATTGCTCCCATCTCGAGTTAAATCTCCAGCGTACCAAACCTGATCACCGACTTTAAAATGTTCTACGTTAACGCCGACTTCAACAATTTCACCTACCGCATCCCATCCCAAAATCCGTAATTTATCGGATGGAATGTCGCCTCTTCTCACTTTAGTGTCTACCGGATTGACAGATATCGCCTGGACTTTGACAAGGACATCACGTTCTTTCAAATTAGGCTGCGCTTTTTCAATTTCAATGAGTGGGTTTTTAAACGTGTTATCAATATTAGCTATAAATGATATTGCTTTCATCGGATTATCCTCTTGTTATGTTTTTTTAGTTTAACTAATATCCAAAAATAAGTTATACAGATAAATTAGTCATATAGTGACCAAAAGGATACTATTGCAATGGGTAAACTTAAGCATTCTCGTTTTGATTGCACTCCCGGATGTTCTGTGGAGGCTGCTATTGGGATAATTGAAGGCAAGTGGAAAAGTATTATCCTTTGGCACCTACTTTGTGATGATGTATTGAGATTTAGCGAACTAAGAAAGAAGATTCCTGCAGTGACCCAAAAAGTGCTGACACGTCAGTTGCGTGAGCTTGAAGAAGATAAAATTATTATAAGAAAAGTCTATGCACAGGTTCCTCCGAAAGTTGAATATCGGCTCTCAGATTTAGGGGTTTCATTAACTCCTATCCTTACTGCTTTGAAGGAATGGGGGGACAAGAATATAAATCTGTATGGAAAATCACTCTAGCGATATTCAGGTTCATGCATCTTAAGCGGCCCAGCGCTTAGGTTATAACTGAAAAAACCATGTAAGCCGTCAAAATGCCACCAACAGGCTATTTTTCCAAAATTTCCATGGTTTTTTAGCCACCGATGCCAGTTGTGGCTCGGTTATGGTTGGTCGCTTGGATTCGATCAATAATATGGCTTGTTTCAAACGGTCTGTATAAGATTGCTGGGCCGTAACTCGTTGCTTCAAGTGCTGAGGCTAAACACTGAGTACGCGCTTAATTTCCACAATAATGGTATCAAGTTGAGCAGATGTCACACTGCGAATATCAACTTCGATTTTGCCTTCATCCGCTTTATATTCCCGGAAGTAGATGGCAATCGTCCCTTGCCGGAGTTGTGCCAGAATATCGAACGTGTTTTTGCCAATTAACCGTTCATCAAAAGTAATTTCTGTTCGGGCGATATCACGGTTTGCACTGTCCCAAACGACTTTGGCGGAAACCCCCGCAATACCGTTCAATTTCTCAATGAACGGCGTCATTTTTGCAACCATCTCAGCGCCTGTTTCTTTCGTTTTTTGAAGATAGTTTTCGATAGCCAGTGTCAGGCCGAGAATGCCTTCTTTGCCGATCTTCATGGCACGCCCGATCCCATAGCGCTGCCGCTTAACCCAATCAACATAAGGTTGTTTGCCAATCACCAGCCCGCTGGTAGGGCCTTCGATGGCCTTTGCCCCGCTGTAGATGACCAAGTCAGCCCCTTGCTGATAATAGAAGGTTAAATCTTCTTCGGCAGCGGCATCCACAATCAAGGGTAAGTTATGTGCATGTGCGACGTGTGCCGCCTCCGCCACCGTCAGCATGCTTTTTTGTACGGTATGGTGTGATTTGATATAGAGGATCGCTGCGGTTTGTTGTGAGATTTTATTGGCAATTTGTGTGGCGCTGCATTCATTGGCAAAACCCGCTTCAACGACTTTACCGCCTCCCAATGTAATCATGGTTTCAACAGGTGCGCCAAAATTGACGTTATGTCCCTTGGGCAGAATGATTTCACGGGGAATTGACGCTTCTGAATAGGGATTAAGCAGGCGTTCGCCATTATCTTGGCAAATCACTGCCGCAACGGATTGGGCAATGCCTGCTGAGGCGCAAGACACAACAACGGCACTTTCTGTATCAAGTAATCCGGCGATGTGATCACCGGTTTTTTCTATCAAATCGTCCATTTCAAAATAGTGTTTCAGCCCTTCCGTGATTTGATTGATAACCGGCTCGGAAGGCGTTGAAACACCCAATATGGTCAGGCGTCCGGCTGCATTGATCACTTGGCGCAATTGGTATTTTTCATTGAGAGAGGTCATTGATTGCACTCCTGTCAGCAGTTGTATTTTTGACGGTCAGGTCAACTGTTGCGGTATTTTCGGTCACGGCGATATGCGTTCCGGAGACAATGGCCGCAATGGGGATAAATTGTTGCGAGCCGATTCTGACTTGCCCTTCAGCATCGACAAGCTCGATACGTTGGTCTTTTAGTTCAAATATGGTGATATCAGCGTCGCAGCCCCGCTCCAATCGTCCTTTCTGCGGCAGATGAAGCAAATTCGCCGCGTTGATTGTTACACAGTTTAGAATGTATTCAGCAGGCAGCCCCATGTTGAGGAATTTCGTCATCACACTGGCAAGGCTGTAGACTGGCCCGCCAACCCGGTTTCTTTGATAAATATCGGAGCTGATCATATGGGGATGGGCGCCGAACTTGATGGCTTGCTCGGCAACAGAAAAACTGAGGCTCTCTGTTCCATGACCTACATCCAGAATAACGCCTCGCGCCAGCGCTTTTTGGACTGCGTGTTTCAGCTTGCCGGTACCGTCAAGAATGCGGTTGGGCTTGCCGTTAAAACAGTGGGTAATGATATCGCCCTTGGTCAGCAGATCGACCATGGCTTCCAGATTGGGGGGAGGATTGCCAATATGCACCATCAATGGCAATCCGTTCGTTTTCTGCATGATTTTGGCTTTGAGCAGGGGCAAAAGCCCATTTTCACCAATGACGCTTTTACTCATGCGTGCTTTTAGTCCGATGACAAAGCCTTTGTGCCGCCTGGCCGCATCCTGAAATTGTTCATTGTCAATGCTGTTCATGTCAGCCAGTTCATTTTGGCTGCGGATACCCGTGCGGGCGATATTCAAAAAGGCATAAACATGGGTCTTGGCCTTACGTGACACCGCATAAAAATGGTCGATATCGTCAGCACCGGCACTGCCGGCATCTACTACCGTGGTAACGCCACTGGCTATACCAATCAAATCTGGTTCGTCAAAATAGAGGGGGGATTGTGGGTAGCAATGGGTGTGGGCATCAATCCACCCGGCACTGATATGATAATGCCCATGCAAGTCAATTTCCTTGATAGCGTTCAGGCCCGTTGCTGCGAAAGGGCCAATGGCGGTGATTTTTCCATCATTGATGACAAGATCGATGATAGTCCCATTGATGAGTTTGCCTTGCTTGATGATTAAGTCATTCATGAGATACCTGCCCTTAATATGAGTTATGCTGCGACAGGGAAAAAGTAGCCGAGTACCATCGCTCCCAAAATTGCGCCGCCTGCTACGGGCTTTTTCCACAGATAAAACAGCAGGGCGCCAGCCAGAGAACCCAGGCCAATCGGGATGGATGCGGTCATTGCGGCCAGAATGATGAGGGGGCCGAGGAAGCGGCCGGATGCGTTTCCTGCTCCCATCATGACATCGGCACCGAAAGTGGAGTTGCCCTGTGCTACCGTGAATTTACGGGCGAAAATAATAATCAGGCCAATGGCAACCCCCAGCAGCATGCCCGTGAGCAGCGACGCCCAGAAATTCGTAACCAGAAAATCAAAGCCTCCCGCCAGCAGTAACGCAGGAATGCCCAAACCAACGCCAGTTTGCAGCGCTCCCCCGATATCGAGGATCCCAACCAGCGAGCCTTCAACGACGCGGGCAAACAGAAAACTGGCACCGAATGCGGCAACTGCGCCATAAACACCAGTATCAAGGCCGGAACGCAGCATTGCGACGAACGCCACTTCATTAAATGCCCCAAACCCATACACCACGTACATATGTGTACCGGCAAAGATCCCCGCAGACAGCAGGCCGACAAATAGGGGAAACGTCCACTCGGCGTACCAAAAATCGTGTTTTTTCAATTCATTATTCATGGTTATTTCCCGCTCAGGATTTGATGGATACGGTGCAGCCAGTTTGGTGCATCCAGCATGAAGGAGTGCAGGAGTTTCAGATCGAACTCACGGAAGAAGCCGCTGAGAATAAACAGTAAAACGACGGCAACCAGCATGGTCAGGGTGATTTTGTTCCAGCCGCTGTCATCAACGCCTTTGCCTATCAGGATACCCAGCACCAAGCCGGGAATGGCATTGCCCATGATGAGCTGGGCACAGCCACCAAACAGCGTGGCCCAGAAACCCGAGCGGCGTCCGGCATCCATTGCGGCGAGCCAAAACAGTACGGGCATTACGGTATTCACCAGCAAATTGGCGGCGGGGACAAGGACATTGGCGGCAGTGGTTTGTAAGGCAGCAGGCACGGCGGAAGCGGTTGTATTTAAAAATGCCACCAGCAGTGCGCCAATCACCCCGCAAGCTATCGCCATTTTTTTCGGATTGTGCAGCGTTTCCGCGACGTTGCGGTTCTTGATCATCAAAACGGCAGCGCCCCAGTTGGGGATGATGCGGTGATCCACATCCTGCGTGAATGCCCCTACGGCGACCGATGACGCCCAAGCGTTAAAAAAGAAACCGAGACCAAAAGAGAAATGGGAAGCGGGATCGCCTTCACAGGCATTCAGCTCACCCAGCGTGCGAAATGCGCCCATGCCCTGAACGGTCGGAGCGTGGAACATTCGTGCCGCTCCGGCTCCGAGGCCGAAGCCACACAGCCCGCCGATAATCAAAGACATGCCCAGTATTTCGATAAAAGAGGCAGCAGTATTCATGATTTTTCCTCCCTATCATGGCTTGCCGGAATAGTATTTTTTTTCGGCGTGGCCCTGTCCGGATAAACCAGATGATTGTTTGGATAAAACTGATGATTTGGATGCAGCAAATGGTTTGGGTACAACAGACGCTTTGGGTACAACAGACGCTTTGGGAACAACAGAAGGTTCGGATAAAACGGATTCCTCGAAAGGAATCGCCTGAACATCCAACGAAGTGACACTGACGGCAACGTCCAAGACGATGGAATAGTTTTCACGCCGACGGGGCAGAAAAAAGAACAGGAATTTTTCGGTTGTCACTTTGCAAACAGCGCTGACGATGGAAATATCTTTCGGTTCAATGCGCAGGATAATGTGGGACGTTCCTTGCAATACGGTACGCTGCACTGAGTTTAAAGCATCAGCGATGGCTTTCTGGCGCGAATCACCGGAGCCGCTGACACGGACGGAGGTTTCAAATGATTCTTTCATGATGTTTCGCTCCGTTTTTTTATAAAGGCATGAACAAGACGTTCCCCCAGCTCGGCTTTGTCCATAAAACCAAATCCGAGCACAATACAGTTTTCACGGATTGCGGTTTCTCCTTCCTCAATGGAACGCATGCCGTGGCGGGCGGAATAACCATATTTATTCTGCGCGGTGATGGCGCCGGCACCACCGCTGCCACAAAACGAGATGCCGATATCGGCTTGTTCTTGGTGCATGACATCACCCAGTTTCATATCGGCAGCCATGCCCGGAATGACAATCGCTTTGCCGCCAGCGGCCTCAATGCCAGCGGCAACGTTTTGCCCTTTGCCCAATCGATCGCCAATAACGACGACCACTTGTTTTTTAATGGATTGTTCTTTAGAAAATAGCTTGTTGCCCATAGGTTCTGCCTCCATTTAATCAAGGATTGGAACGCGCAATTTCAAAATGTACCGAGAGTAAATAAACCTCTTCGACAGCCAGCTCAGGCAGGATTTCGACGATTTGTGCAGCCAGTTTTATGGACTCCGGAGAAATCTCATCAAACAGAGAAAGATCGACTTCCGGTAAGGACTCACCGGTCTTGGCTCTCAAGACCATTGCGTTAACATGGGATGCCAGCATCTGCTGCTGGGTTGGTGTGGTATAGGCGCCTTCTGCCGTCAGCCATTTTTCGATAAGAGTAAGCAACTCTTGGCTCACCGTTTCGGGATCAATGTGGTGATCAGTTGTGTGATCAGAAGGCTGATCAAGCGTGTGATCAAAAGTGGCTTTCGTCATATTGAAACGTATGGAGGAGTTATTCATAAAAAACCTCTCAGTCAAATTGATCGCGACGAATCACGCATTGCCGCAAACAAATGCAATTTTGTTTGCTGAAATCACCTTATCGATTTTATTTCTGGTTTTGGAGCAAGCTAATTTCCGTTTCAAAGTGGAAATCAATTAAAAATGGGGGGAAGGCATGCATTAT
This sequence comes from Xenorhabdus mauleonii, assembly GCF_900113945.1. Lineage (GTDB taxonomy): Bacteria > Pseudomonadota > Gammaproteobacteria > Enterobacterales > Enterobacteriaceae > Xenorhabdus > Xenorhabdus mauleonii. The sequence goes on along the minus strand of NZ_FORG01000006.1, from coordinate 186,120 downwards.
TGTGGGGTTTTTAAGTGAAAAAATGAGTAAAAATAGAACAATATGATTTTCTTATCCTTTGAATGCGGTCACATTAAACCTGTGTAGATTCTTTTGATGGCCGCTATCTGGCCCTGCCAAGGCTATCTTTGGCGATTAGCTGAAAATCATCGAAGTTCCGGCTATGCAACAACCTTTTAGTGGCTTTTTCCCTGATAAATGTAACAAACAGGTCGTAAATCGACATGGCTTCTTCATAATCTTCTTTGCTGATTGCGAGCAGAAAAATGACATTGGCCCGTTCCCTGGTTTCTTTATTCCACTCGACACCGTTAGGGGCGAGGATAGTCACAACAACTGTTTTGAGGGCCAGTAACCCCAACGTATGTGGCAGGGCAATATTTTCTCCCAGCAAGGTAGAAACAATGGATTCCCGCTCAATTAATGAGGGGTAGAAATCATCATGGATATAACCACCCAGTTGTAATTTACGGCAGACTTTTTTGAACAGGGCTGACTGCGTTATGTCTTCCTTGATCACCATAAAATAATGGCGGTCAAAGAAACGCTCCAGAATATAAGCGCGTGACTGGTCTGCTATTGTCAGTTTCCCAATCATCTCTAGCTGATAAGGGGTAGGAAACGGGGAGATTCTGGTGATGGGCTTATTTTTATCGGTCAGGTGCAGGGTTGTAATAATAAAGTCCTCCTCCACATAAGCCAATTTATTATATTCATGGAATGGCAATGCACGTTGAATCTTGAGTTGCGGGAATTTGCGGGCAATTTGCGCTTCAATCATCCTCCGTATTGCGTTGCCGGCATCGGTCACAAGCAAGACAGGAATAGCGCGGTTGTTGCCTGTGCCGTAATGGCGCTCCAGCCCAACGGCGATATGCACGGCCAGATATCCCAGTTCGTTTTCATTAATGACGCCGGGAAGCTTATCTTCAATGCGTGCCAGCGCGCTGACGGTGACTTCGTAGGCGAAGGGATAATATTGCTTGATGTCCGCCAACAACGGGTTTTTTGAGCTGATTTGGTGCTGCAACCGGCTGGTTAGCAAACTTAAGTGGGCGGCCAGATCATTTCTCAGCTTGCTGTCATGGCGTAAATCATAGTTATATGACGTATTGATATCATTGAGTATTTTATCAACCCAACTCAGGCTTTCATGCATTCTGCAAACCGGGTCGTCATGTTGGGGAATACGCTGTGCGGCGATTTGCGTTCCGAGATAGTGGATTTCTGCAAGCGGCATTTCATTATCTAAAAACGCAGCCAGCGCGGTTGAGATTTCCTCGCTCGCCTGTTGTATGGCGCTATCTGGCTGGTCAGGCGGGCTATATGCCATTGAATGAGACTGACAAAGGCGGAGCAGAGACGCCGCACAATTGAATATCAGATATTGGCGCCCTTCATCGGTGAGCTGGATATTAAACCGACTAAGGCTGTTTTGCAGGATCTCTGCGATATCCGCCAGATCGATATGTGCCAGTAAACCGCCATTGAATGGAAACGGTGACAGCGCCATCCCTTGTGCGCTGTGATGCAAAAATTGATGCGACAATGTGTCTGTCAGGCAGGCCCGAACCAAACGTTCGTCACCCTTCAACCGAGTACCCAAGTGGGGAATACTTTCCAATCGCAGGGAATACCTGCTGAATATTTCGCGTATTGCGCTCATGTCATGCTGTAGCGTGCCACGGCTGATGCACCATGCTTCGGCGATATCATCCAGTTTGATCGGATGCGATGCCAGCAATAATTTCAGCAGCAACGCATCAACACGATCCCGTGCGGCGCGGGGGATCGTCTGGATCACTTGTTGCTGTTTTGGCAGGGAGGAAAACAGCAAATGATCTTCAATGTGAAGAGCGTAACCTTTCCCACGCTTGTAAGCGATCTTCGCCCCATAAAGATGCAGGATATCATTTAATGTACTGATATCCGTGCGAATGGTACGGCTGGAAACACTAAAGCGCTTTGCCAGTTCTTCCTGTGGCAAACTTTCGGCTTGAATCGCCTCAAAGAGTTGGGCAAGTCGCGGATAGGGAAACAGAGCCATGTGGATACCCTGACGCGGTTATTCTTTTGTTTTGATATCGACGATCATCTCAATGGCGCCGCTGCGTAAAAAACGTCGTTGAGTCGGGACTGCATGGATAGCTTGACTAACAGGCAGGAGAGGGATGCCTGATCCCAAAAATATAGGAACGCTGGTGATAAACAGTTGCTGTAACTCCCCTGCGTCGGCAAAACTGGCAGCGGTTTTCCCTCCACCAATAACCCAAACATCTTTGCCCTTGGCGGCATCCCTTGCTTTAGCGGCAATATCCTTGGGGTGGCCTTGCATGACGGTAGCATCAATACTGGCTGGAATGCTTAAGCTTCTCGATGAAAGAATAAAAGAAGGGATGTTTTGGTACGGCCATTCACCCGCAGCATTTTTCATAATCCATTCATAGGTGTTTGCCCCCATAATTGCGGCACCGATATTTTTATAGAACTCATCATAAGGAGTGGCATCATTACCCAGCGGAGATGCGTATAGCCAGTCTAACTCATGGTTTTCTGTAGCAATGTAACCATCCATTGTAGCGGCGACATAATAAATGAGTTTTGACATATTTTTTCCTTATTTTATTTTATACGTAGGGATAACCAATCAGGAGATGATGACGATACTTGATTAGATAAAAGTAATACACATAAGCTAATTTATTACCATACCAAGAAGAGAAAAAATGATCTGCTTTTTTAAGTTATCTTTCTCCAAAAAAGAAAGTAGGAAAAAAGAAAGTAGAAAACTTCTATATTTATTCGGTGAGTGAAAATAACAAAACTATATTGTGTACTAATTATTATTTATTTCACAAAGTGACTTTTACACAATTTAAATATTGTGGTGTCTGGCAATTTGGTTAACATTTATATTTGCCAGCATAATATAAAACAACATTCATTTAATGTTCAAAAACAGGATGTAACTCACTCGACAATAATCTTATTTATTTATAGAATTTTTCTATTATAAAGTCGTTATCTCTTCAAGAAAATTTATTACATGAGTGTGTTTTTATTGCGAACTCAAAAAAACTTATAATTTTTCTGATAGTTATATTAGATAAGAGATCATGTATGAGACTTTTATTTTTTATTTTTTTCACTTCATTGACTACTACTGCTTTTTCACAGCAAAGTGATCTTAACTTCAATGCATGGGAGAAAAAAGGCGGCTGGGGCATATATAATAAAAAACCTGATAGTCACTTTAACCCATTGAATATTAAGAAATATAGAGAAGGTTATTTAATTTCATTTAGTTATATTATTGGCCTGTTTGAATTTAAAAATGTAAATAATAAATACTGTCTGATTGGCTATAAATGGAATGCAACAAAAGAGAATAAGGAACATAAAAGCATTATTGTCTTTTGGGAGAATGCTAATTATTTGATTGATTGGGATTTACCTGATGAGAAAATGGAAAACCGTTACAAGGCCATAATATTTAGTAAGCTCTTTATTGATATCAATGAATCTGTTGTTCCTTATAAGGAAATAGGGAGAGGGCAAATTTTATGGGCTAAAGAAGGGGTAGTGCAAGTAATTGAGGATTGTGGGCGGTATGGGCAGAAAATCACAATCAAGCCTTCTGAGGTGCTGAATATTGAGTAATTTGAAGTTGAATAAATTAAAGTAAAATAATTTAAGGTTAAATAACGTAAGATTAAATAATAGAAAGCCTGCCCGTGAACTACGGGCATTTTCGAAAGACTTCATTTTTTAAACACGGGCTTATAATCCTTTGAAAAATTAAAGTTTATTTTTCGGCACAAAATCTTGGCTAAAGACCATACGCTTGCGGTCAGGCTCAACTTCTGTCAACGGTTCGACTTCTTGCAGTGTCTCTTTGCAGCGTGTGACGAGCGTATGGTATTCACGGGTACTGACGCGTTTCCATTCCAGCTCTTGCTCTGTCAAATCACGCAAGGCGCGGGCGGGGGAGCCGATTATCAATTTATTGGCATCAAACCTCGCTTCTGCCTTGATAAACGCCATGGCGCCGACAATGCAATTCTCGCCAATTTCCGCACCATCCATAACCACTGAATTCATGCCAATCAGCACATTACGGCGGATCTGGCAGGCATGCAGGATTGCGCCATGCCCAATGTGCCCATTTTCTTCCACGATCGTATCTTGCTGGGGATAACCGTGGATAACACAGTTATCCTGAATGTTAGAACCATCCTTTATCACCAGACGCCCGAAATCTCCGCGCAGGCTGGCATTGGGGCCAATATAGACTTGTTTGCCGATAATGACATCACCGACCAAAACGGCGGTAGGATGAACATAACTGCTTGGATCGATAACTGGGGTCAGGCCGTCAATCTGATAGATTGGCATGATTTATTCCTCCAAAACGTTGGTAGTAAACCGCGGCGGGTTGGGGCAACTGGCCAATGGTCGTTTCACAGTGTTCACTGACGTAGCGCGTTGCTCCAAGGTCAATGTGCTGATAAATATTTATACACAAGTTGCGGGCGATTTGCCCTTCCCATTGTGCGGGTAGCAAGGCATCCGGCAGCAGAGGGTCACGCAGTGCCACGCGCCGGTAAAAATGGATCAGTAATAAGCGTAGTTGGAAACAGCGTTCTGGTGTCAGGTCATCTTGAGGGCAATCCCGCAACAGGGTCATCAAGGGACGGAAAATCACGATAAATTCATGATAATGCTGTGATACTTGATCCAACGCCCAACTGGTTGCCACACGCTCTTTCAGAGTCTGCTCTGAACGGGGGTAAGGATAATCAGCACGGAAGTAGATGACAGAATCGCTGGCGTTGAGTTCGCCCAATAAAGCCGGGATATCGCTTTGGGAACTGCTTGGCGCGGCCATCAGTGTGCTGTTGAGTTGACCAAATCCAAGCCAGCCCAGCTCTTTTTTCAGGCGGGCGCGTTCGTTTTTGGGGGTATTTTCCAATAACAGCAGATCCCACTTCCCATCCCAGGCGGGTTGCCCGTTAAGGTAGATTTTCCCCTCGGCATGACGAAACTGATTCATGCCTCGTTCGGTGATACGGTAATAACTGCGTCGGCCTAACTTTTCGACTTCGAGCCAACCTTCTTTTTGCAAGCGGAATACGGATGTCCTCACAAAACGATCACTGAAACCCATCGGTTCCAGCAAAAGACTTAAGCTGCCAAGCCAGACTTCACCGCCGCGGTGGCTGAGTGCATCTCCATATAGGGAGATGATCAGCGATGTCCCGCTGACGGGCTGGGCATCAAGGGCATGCCGGATAAAGTCATCGAGTTTGTGTGTCATATTTTTCTGTAATCTGCTTAAAAGTGTGTCATGACATTAGCATAACGGTATAAATATGCTTAAGGGAAGTGCATATTGTTCAACTTATTCGTGCGAAAAGACCATTCATTTTTCAGGTATTAACGGCTCTCATTGGCTTGACCTTTATTTTCTAACTGCCAATTAATTGCATTTACTAAGCGATTTTTTCGACGGTGTCGGAAGGCGTTTCCAAGCGCTGCTTTGTTTGTCCCAAGGTTTAAAACAATCCGCATTTACCCATTGTTAAAGGCGTGCACTTTGGTATCAATTGCCAGTATGAGTGGATTGATGTGATTTTTATTTGTTGCCTGACATGGAATTAAAATAGGTGATTATCTGATTTTATATAGTAATAGAAGTTAATCACAATTTAGCTGATGTATTTTCATTTATGTTGGAATACATAAACAATTCTATTATATCCTGTTTAAGAATTATTCAATTCGCACAATGTATCCGATGGTGATTTTATTGCTGAATTATTTTTGCTATTCAGGTGATAGCTATTCAGATGATAACCAAGGAGTGGTACGCCAAAAAATTATGGAGAGTGCAAATGAACAGGGCAATAGACAAAATCCATCAGCTCCTTGAACGTTCCGGCTTGGTATTCACACTGATTACGGAAAACTTACCCGAACAGGCTTTTGCGGTTGTCGATTTTTCTCTGAATGAAGCGCTATCAACCCCTTTCCGGTTGGAAGCGACGTTGACCTGTCAGACTTCAGATATTAATTTTTGTGATGTTTTGGACAGAGATGCCGTCTTCACCGTTTACCGCAATGGGCGGGCTGAACGGCAAATTACCGGCATGGTGACGCATTTTTCACTGCAATCAACCGGGCGTCATCGCAGCCATTACCATATCACCCTCCAGCCTGCTTTGTGGCGCGCATCATTGCGGGTCAATAGTAGGATTTTCCAAAATCAGTCCGTTGTGGATATTGTGGAAAATCTGCTTAGGGAAAACGGGGTGCGCAACGTTTTCTTTGCGCTGGGTTACAAACACCCGCCGCGGGAATTTTGTGTTCAGTACGATGAAAGCGACTTGGCCTTTATTCAGCGTTTGTTGGCCGATGAGGGCATTTTTTACTACTTCACTTTCGATCAGGAACAGCACGAACAACGTATCGTGTTTCACGATTCCTGTTTGTCCCTCAATCACGTTATTAGCGTTCCGTATCGCCCGGAAACCGATGTGACGGGGGAAACCACCTGTATCCGCCACTTCAGTTGGTCAGAGCGTGTCGGGGTTGCCAATATCACCACCAAAGACAGAACCTTTAAGAACCCGCGCTGGAATCGGGAATTCTGGTATGAAGGGCGCAATCTTGATAACCAGCGGATATTGAGCAGCTATCACTATTATGACTTTCCCAGCCGCTATAAAGATGATGAGCTGGGGCAACGGGCAAGTCAGTATCGGCTGGAATACCTGCGTCGGGATACCCAACTTGGCAACGGTCATGGAGACTGTTTTGCCATGTGGCCGGGGCAATTGTTTCATCTGACCGATCACCCCAGAGCGGCTTTCAACGATCAATGGCAGCTTATTCACATCACGCATTCCGGGCGGCAACCACAGGCTGATGAAACCCAGTCCGGTGAAGACGGCACAAGTTTGTCCAACCAATTTACGTTTACCACCCGAAAAAATTCGTACCGTCCTTCCCCCTATCCAAAGCCCAAAATGGAAGGCCCCCATATCGCCACGGTCGTCGGGCCGGAAGGAGAAGAAATCTTCTGTGACGAACATGGGCGGGTTCGTATCCAATTTGACTGGGACAGGTACGGTGAATTCAATGATCAAAGTTCTTGTTGGGTACGGGTCAGTCAGGCCTGGGCCGGGCAATTAATGGGGATGATTGCCATTCCCCGCATTGGTCACGAAGTTCTGGTGGACTTTGTCCACGGCGACCCCGACCAACCGATTATTGTCGGGCGGGCGTATCACGCCAACAATATTCCACCGAACCGCCTGCCGATGGCAAAAACCCAGATGTCGATCCGTTCGAAAACCCATAAGGGCGAAGGATTTAACGAACTGCGCTTTGAAGATGAGAAAGATCGTGAAGAAGTCTTTATCCATGCGCAAAAAAACCTCGCCATTCAGGTTCGCAATTCACGGGGAGAGCGCATTAACTATGACCGCACAACCAGCATTGGTCATGACGATGAACTGGTGATAGCCAATAATCGCAAAGTCACGGTTGAGGGGCAGCAGGATCATAAAACCACTGGCAGCTATATTGAACAGATTGATGGTGACCGTTCGCTACAGCTCAAAGGCGATCTGGCTGAAAAAATTCAAGGGGTTGTCAGCGTGGATGCGCAGGGCGATATCACCCTGCAAAGTGGCAGCAAAATTACCCTGAATGTCGGCGGAAACTTTGTGGTGCTTCATGCGGGCGGCGTTGATATCAAAGGGGCGGCGATCAACCTGAATTCCGGTGGCAGCCCCGGTGACTTACTGGCACCCGCCAATCCCGCCATCCTGCTTGCGGCGGCAAGCGAAGGCTCCATGTTTGTCGCCCACTGTCCAATGAAAGAGCAGGAGGCGCAGGAATGAGTCAGGAAAAATGCTACGCCATTATTGATGGTGCGGCAGAAGCCGATCTGTTTTTGATGCTGGAACGGTATGACCCACCTTCTGCCTGTCTTTACGGTGAACCTCTCCAGCCTGAGTTGGTGGAAATTGCCCCTTATTTGGTTGAGGTGGATGAAAAAGTCAACACCTGGCTGGAATGCCGCAAAACCCCGTGGGGAATTTTCGTCCACAGCGCCGCAGACATGAAAACCGTGCGTCAACATTTACGGAAATACCTGCAAGTGCTGCTTCCTCAGCAGGAAAAGCCGGTATTTTTCCGTTTTTATGATCCGCGCAATATCTGGGATTTTTTCGGCGTATTGAGCGATTGGGAAGTGCACTGCTTTTTGGGGCCTATTTCACGTATCACGACGCTGTATCTTGAAGAAGAGCGCACGGATAACTTTGCCAAGATGAGAGAACCTTTTCCTGATAGTGCCAAGGGAAAATATAAAATTTTCAAAATCAGTGAACAACAGTATGAATTGATAGAAATAAAGCAAAAAGAAAAGTATTTACAAAAACTTAATTCAATTTTGCTATCTGAATTGGCTGAATTAAGGAAAAGCATAAGCATCGCCAATTCCATGCCCTTTTTAACTTTTTTCTATGATTATTTGCTTTCTGAGAAAATTACAGACACTCGTTCTATGGAAGGAATTCTTAAAAAAATGATCCGAGAAGACGATTTTGATATTGATGATTTTGAACAATCCATTTTAATCAGTCTTGCTGATAATGGAACTCCTGGCTGGTATAGAGCAAATCAATTTATTTATAATATTGAGGAATAATAGTCGTGGATACCGTAGTTGGGACTAATGCAGGAAAAGCTTGTGCAACATGTGATACACCACCATCTTGCACTCATAAATATGAAATAAAAGGTGAATCAGAAACTCATCTCAGCTTTCCTGAAAAACATAAAATTTTTGAAGTAGTTAATATCATTTCAGAGAAAAGAGAATACGAAATCACTTCAAATCTAACACCTGTTAAGTGTATAAGTGGTAAATTAAATTGTCCGATTACTCATATATACTCACAAGACAGCCAAGAACAATTCGAGCTAAACCCTAATAATAAAAGTTCGACGTATACTATTAAAAGCGATGTAAAATTACCTGAAATGGACATTTGGGATAAAATTAAAAGTTTATTTACATCATGGGATAATAGTATAGAAGGAAAAACATATTATTCACAAACCTCGGATTGTTCAGGGTTGGTGCAAAGCACGCAAATTAATGTATATCCGAAATATTTAATTTCAGCATCTCTCGGAATTGGGGTAACAACTAATGCCAAGGACCATATTGAAGCTAAACGATCCAATTATTCTAAAGAAGAATTCGAGAGATTAAAAAAAGAGTTAAAGGTTGAAAGATGGAGCCAAATTGGTAAATATATTCATGAAAGAGAGTATACAATAGATTTCAGTTGTTCAGATACATTATTTGATGAGGAAAATAGCTTTGAATTAACTCCGTATGAAAAAAAGAAAAAAATATGGACACATAAAAATTCAATAGTTGAAAGATTAAGAAAATCTGTAGAAAATATGGGGAGTAATCTTTTCAAGAAAGCAGGAGGGAATTTTGGTATAAAAGATGTATCATTAAATGGGCCCAACATATCAATAGAAGGAAAAAAAGAATTAGTAATTATTAATTCACTTCCTGATTTTCAGTATGAGTGGAAATGTTCTTTTTTTCCATTATTCGGAATGATAATAAAAATTGATTTAATTAACGTAATAATCGCAATATTAGGAACACCAAGAGCAGGAAGAGAATGGAGGGAACTACGGGAATTAATGGAAGAACAGCTTGATAATTTAAATGATCCGAAAAATAAATTAGCTGGCGGAACAATATTTTATATAGATCTTACAATAGATGGTGAGTTATTAAATACGGATTTTATATTAACAAAGAAAAACAAAGAAATAGAACCAATAGGAGAGATTGGTGGTAGTTTAGGCTTAGAATTGAGTGTTGGGGTTGAAGCTGGAGCAAGAATTCTGTTTATTGAAGGGTTATTTACTGCATATGGAAAGATGGAGACAAAAATCTCAACGGGTCTAATATGTGATAAATCAGGGCTAGGTATTAATTTCTCTCATGACGGATTAAAATTGATTTTTGAAGTGGAGGTGAAAGCAGGATTTAAAATAAAAAGTAAAAATAATAAAGTCACTCAAGATAGCTTAGAAGAATATGATATAAAGGGGGAGTTATGGAGTAAGAAAATAGCAAGTATTGAAGTGCCTATTGCCGATAAAGGTGAAATGGAACCTATTTATTTTATTGACTTCAAAAAGAACTAAGAAGATTATGATTAATAAATTTTATTTTTTTATTTTTTTATTTTTTTGTTTTTTATTTAAAGGTTATGCTATGAATATAGAGATTGAACCAACAGATTATAGGTTGGAAATTAAATTAAAAAAATGTGCAATGGATGTTTTTGTCAATGATCTTAAAGTGACTTCATATTACGGAAATGGCCCCATGAATACCTTAATTGGAATAGGTGAATATCTAAAGCCTGAAAAAAATAAAATCAGGTTTGTTGTTAAATCATCAAATAATCAGGAAGGTTATTTTGATAAGGGAGCACTTTGCCAATTTACTTTAAAAGCAAGAGAAAGAAATTTGGATACTAACCTTTCGGATTTTTTTAGTTTAAAATACAGCCCAACAAATAACATGCAGTATAATAAATCACTTTCATCTTTAAATATAATTTCCGGGTCTAATGAATGGGGAAAGCTGTTACCCAGTGAGGGGATAATTTACCATAATGATAAACACCTTTATGAATACACGCAACAATTTGATATAAAAGAAAATTACTCTACATGGATGTGGGTCAATTCTACTCAATTCTCGAAAGACAAAAAAGTAGTTAATTTTTTACCGGAACAGTATCAAAATTTACTTCAATCTGCTTATCAAGAATACTGGAGCTTACTAATTTCAAAAGATATATCAGGATTGAAGGAAGCTCATCAAGAAATGTTAAATGAATCGGTAAAAGCTAATGGTGGTGATATACAGTCATATTTTTCTTCTCTAGGATTCGAAAGTATATTCAACGATAATATGTTAAAACTACAGCCTACAGATTTTAGTGAATCTAAAGTGAAAATATCTTTAGATGGAAGAGTTGTATATATGAGCCCATCACCTATTAGATATTTAGATATAGGTGAAGATACAATTTTACTTATATCACCAAAGTTTCGTTTTGATGGTAATAAATTCATTGTAACTCGTTAACTAAAATATTAAGAGGAAGCCAATCTGAAAAGCGGCGCTCCTCTTTTCATGAAAAATTGGGGTAAAAATATGGGTAATGCAGTCAAAATTGGCGATATCGGTACAGGGCATGGTGATTGTTCATCTACTCCCGTTATTGCCGGAGCCAACACAGTGAAAGTTGATGGATCTTATTTTGCACGACAAGGTGATGCGCTAGCCTCTCATTGCTCACACCCACGAGCAATAGCGGGAGGTTCCGGCTCCGTGTTTATTGAGGGAAAACCTGCCGCCAGAACGGGCGATAGTGTGGATTGTGGCGGTGTAGTGATTGGTGGCGGTAGCGTATCTATTGGCTGAAAAGGATAAAAAATTACATCAACAAAAGTGTGCACAGAAACGGAGTTAAAGCACTGATAGATTTAAGTTCTGTTTTGGATTTGAGAAAAGAAAAGGCGGGTGAAATGAGTGCGCTTAGTCAACGATAGCTATAGAAAAAATAAGGAACAGAGCGTGAATGGATATTTCAACCACGACCTGCTGTTAGTCGTGATTTGTTGAGTAAAAATATTTCCTAAAACATCTCCATAATCTATTCAGCGCTATTTTGCTTGTCCCAAGGTTTTTTTGAAATAAAGCTATCAGCCAAGGCATCTACGACGACGCGTACTTTCGGGGACAGGTGTTTATTTTGAGGCCATACGGCGTGAATTGGGAATCCCTGAGTCTGGATTTCGGGGAGTAATCTGATGAGCTGTCCGTTTTGCAGGTAATGAGAAACCAACCAATCCGATAATAGCGCGATACCATGACCATGCAGTGCTGCATCCAATATGGTTTCACTGTGGTTGGACGTTATGCGTCCTTGGACTTGTATCGGTTGGCTGTTGCCTTGTTCATCAAGAAAATGCCAAGGAAGAGTGTGGCCGTCACTGCCAAACGTAATGCATTGATGTTTCGTTAGCTCATTTATTTCGCTGGGATAACCAAATTTCGCCAAATACTGTGGGCTGGCACATACCACGGATTTTTGTACTCCCAGAGGTCTTGCGACAAGCGTTGCGCTTTCATTTAATTGACCGATTCTTATGACCAAATCTACGCCATCATCAATTAAATTAATCCTGCGATCCGTCAGGCTCACGACTAACTCAAGCTCAGGATATTTGTCCACTATATCCATCAGTATGGGCAGAACCCAACGTTTCCCAAAGACGACAGGCATATCAACACGCAATTTTCCTGATGGTGCGATTTTACGTGCTGAAATTTCTAACTGAGCATTTTCAAGCTCGGCTAAAGCGCGTGAACATCTCTTACTGTAAGCATGACCTTCGTCTGTCAGGCTTAATCGTCGAGTGGTTCGATTAAATAAACGCACGCCTAATTGCGCTTCTAGTCGAGAAATGCTCTTGGCGACACCTGACTTTGACATGCTGAGTTTTTCTGCCGCCAGCGTAAAGCTGCCCGTTTCCACGACATGCAGGAAAACAGCGGTATAGCGAAAAGGATCAGAATAGGCCATTTTTAGCACCTAATTGGCGATTTTGGGTCAACTTACTTATGAGTCATTTGCTATATATCATACAACGATCCTTAAATAAAATAGAACAATCATAGCGTGATCCCATGCTGTGAACGGGATAAGGAATAAGATGATGAATGCGAATGTTAACCCCAACATTGTGTTATCACAGAAACTCTTATTTCTATTCGCGCTCGGCGCAGGGCTTGGTGTGGCCAATGTTTATTATCTCCAACCTGCCTTGCATCTTGTTCAGCTTGAGTTTGATGTGGGAGCCGAGCGCGTTGGTTTAGTGCCGACGTTAACCCAAATTGGTTATGCTGCCGGCATGCTATTTCTGGCTCCATTGGGAGATATTCTTTCCCGAAGAAATATGATTTTTGCAAAATCGTTATTTCTTGCATTAGCGCTTATTTTGGCTGCCTTATCCCCTAATCTGATTTCATTGGCGATTGCCGGTGTCGCCATTGGATTGTTAAGCAGTGTTGGACAAGATTTCGTTCCGGTTGTGGCTCAGTTATCCCCTGAGTCACGAAGAGGGCATGTAGTGGGTATCGTAACCACAGGGATATTAGTTGGCATATTGTTGTCGCGCTCCTTGGGCGGGATTGTTTCTGACCTGTTGGGATGGCGGGGAATGCAACTGATAGCGGCAGGATTAATGCTTATTGTCGCTCTATTAGCACGCAGCCGCCTTCCGGCGTTGCCTCCTGTTGTTCACAACACGAATTACAATCAGTTGCTCAGAAGTTTATGGGATTTATGGCAACAACATCGTTCACTCAGGCTTGCTGTAATGACCCAAGCCCTGCTTGCTTCAACGCTGGGGGCATTTTGGTCTACTTTGGCAATGGTGCTCGCCTCTTCCCCCTATTACTTGAGTGCAAGTATTGCCGGGGCATTTGGGATAGCCGGTGCGGCCGGCGCATTGGGGGCTTCTCTTTTTGGCCGACTTGCGGACAAAAAAGGTCCATTGTTGGCGATACGACTAGGATGTGGGCTGGTAGCTGTTTCATTCATAGGCATGTGGTTTTTATCGGGTTCACTGGTCGCGCTTGCGATAGGGGCAATGACATTCGATTTGGGTGTTATGGCGGCATTGGTTTCCCATCAATTTATCGTTAACAACGTAGACCCTAATGCCCGTAGCCGACTCAATGGATTATTGATGACCGGAGCTATGTGCGGCATGGCTATTGGGGCTGCGGCAGGAAGTTTTATGTGGGCCAACTTTGGTTGGGGCGGCCTATGTGCGTTCAGTTTGTCTGCTAGCCTATTGGGGTTAGCGCTGTCATCATTTCATCGTAGCAATGGAGCATTCAAACATGGCTAACTTCATTGAAGAGCAATTAATTCGTCCTCCTTATATTAAGGCTCGGCCCGGTACGCAGGAACCACTAACCGTTGTGTGCTCTTTTCTTTCTCGGGCAGATGATACCCCGTTAACAGAAAGAAGCCGTGCTGACGGGCATGTATTAGACCACAATGGTCATGTTGTCGCTGATCCGGCACAGAACCCTGCGGATAATGCGCTTGAAGGGGAACCTAATATCAATTTTGAACATTGGGGCGAGTATTGGCGGAAAGTGCATGGAGTCCGTTTCATTCACCCAGAAACGGACTCGGATACGGATATTTTAGACAAACTTATCCGCTATGATCAGTTGCATCGTTTAGCGGCTGGGCCGACTCAAGAGGATTCAGTGCCTTATCGTGTTCCTGCGGATGAAAATAGAAAATTGTGGCCCACAGTTATTGGTCACATCGCCCCGTATAATCGCCCGGCTTGGGATGGCATTGCCTATTTAAATTTTTTAAATGAAGATGATATTCCGTTATTACTCGGCAGTGATCGAGTCTTGCAAAAAATATTGCCGGAAGACCAAACGATTTTTCGGGATATAGCCCCTCTGTTGTCGAAACAATACATAATCATTCCTAGCGAGTTTGGAAATGAAGCAATTACATTAGTAAAAACGCATAAGAGGAATACCAATATTTCTCGGTCTGAGTTTCAGGCTTGGTGGTTAGGGGAATATGCTGACGAAATACTTAACCATAATAAGAACACAAAAATTATCAAACGATATGTGCAATTACACAATATTGGGCCAACGGAAAAAGGGCAACCGTTCTACCATAAATACAGTTCTTCTCTTGATGGTGTATCTTTATTAAGTTTTTCCAATATAAATGATTTGGAAGATTATCTAAGAAGCCCTGCGTATCAGAATGTGATAGCGCTTGAGACAAGTAATAATATGCAGACTGAATATTGGACTTCTGCTTCTATTACCCTCGTTAATCGTATCTTTCCTGAATACTTAACTCACAAAAATAACTAAGAACGGTGTTAAGGATAGCCAGCTACGATAACCTGTAGCTGGCTTAAAAAAGTCCAATACCAAGATTATCGTTGACTAATAATTAGAACAAATCCTCTCAAAACTTATTCTAATTTTTTCACAGCGCTAGATGGTTATTTACTGTCGATTAAATCAATAGATTATGGGCATCAGCATCGCTGATCGCGTTGTCTATACCCTATGGATTGCGAGTTGTTACATTTAATTAGCGCGGAAATGGCGTACCAGAGGTGATAATGAGTTATCAACAACCACACTTTTCAATTCCACCTCCACCTAAAGGAGGAAAAGACCGGGATCATTTAGTGATTATTGTGGGTGCTGGTTTAGTTGGGCTCACTCTTGCTTTGGATCTCGGTTTGCGTGGGATTCAGGTTGTCGTACTTGATGAAGACGACACAGTAGTTGATGGATCACGCGCGATTGTCTTTGCTCGTCGTTCCCTGGAGATTTTATCGCGATTAGGGTTAGGTCATCGGCTAATCGTCAAGGGAGTGGCATGGGAAAATGGCACGGTATACCACAAGGATATTCCTCTTTTTCGCAACTCAATTGGTGAATTGAACAAAAGTGAATACCCCGCATTTTTAAATTTGCAGCAGTATTATGTTGAGGAATGGCTTGTGGAGGCTTGCATTGCGACGGGTCATATTGAATTTCGCTGGAAACACAAAGTCATTGAGATAAAGCAAGCGGGTAATTATGTCGATTTAGATATAGCCACCCCAAAAGGAAACTATACTCTCCGGACAAATTGGCTATTGGCGTGTGATGGCGCTAAATCATTTATACGTCGTTCACTTAATTTGCCATTTATTGGCCAAGTGTTTCGGGATAAATTCCTTATCGTTGATATCAGAATGAAATCCTCATTTCCTGCGGAGCGCCGGTTCTGGTTTTCACCAACATTCCACTCAGGCCAATCAGTACTTATGCATAAACAGCCTGATAATATTTGGCGCATTGATTTTCAACTTGGCTGGCAAGCCAATCCCGAAGTTGAACGTCAGGAACAGCATGTACTCGCCAGATTAAAAAGCATGTTTGGGGATACGTCTGATATCGAAGTCATTTGGTCAAGTATTTATACATTTCAGTGCCGTCGTCTTGAAGAATTTGTGCACAACAACATCATTTTTGTCGGTGATTCCGCTCATCAAGTCAGTCCATTTGGGGGACGGGGCGGTAATGGTGGCATTCAAGATGCGGATAACTTAGCCTGGAAACTCGCCGCTGTTCTATCCGGCGTTTCTGATACACGACTGTTGGAAACGTATAATGATGAACGTCGTGTGGCAGCGGATGAAAACATACTGCATTCAACGAGAAGTGCTGAATTTATTACACCGAAGAATCAAGGAACCCTGGCTTACCGTGATGCAGTGCTTGCTCTTGCCAGAACGAGTGAATTTGCTCGTAGCATGGTGAATTCCGGGCGGTTGTCTGCACCGACGGTATTGCATTCAAGTCCGCTGAATTATCCTGCGGGCCTTATCGCGAACAAGATCTTGCCTCTTGGCGCACCGGCACCAGATATGCCATTACAGAGAAACGGTGTTATGGATTGGCTATTGCGTTATATCGGCGGAAATCATTTTACTTTGATGACCTATTCATTGGATCTGAATAAACAAGGAAAAATTTCACTTATTGCTTACCCGACAACACCGAGTTTATTCATTGAATTGACTGATTCAGAAAACCTTTTGAATAGCCGATATGGCATTTCACCGGGTGAAGCCATGCTTTTTCGCCCAGACCAGCATTTATGTGCCCATCTGGTAAACCCGACTCCTGCCGAGCTGGAATGTGCTTATACTACCGCGCTTGGGCAATGTTTCAGGGAGGGAATATAAAAATGTATCTAAACACACGTGGTTCAACCGTCTCAAACGATGAACTTTTCACTTTGCTTACTCAAGCGCATGAACAACTGAGTGAGAGTGAATCACGGCAATTTGATGCCAGTTTAGTTTTATTATTGGCAAATCATATTAGTTCAATGGAAGTAATCAAAGAAGCCATTGAATATGCCAAGAATTCACTTATTTAAAAATGATAATACGTTTTTAATAAACTGTGTTTTTTTTCACAACTTTTTTGTTTTTTTAGAGATATTCTTATGAGATGTAATTTATTTTGATGATGTCATCCGAGCCTTAACGCTTTATAGATAATAGGGAGTGGCGGAAGGAACGATATTTACCATGAACTCTTTTTAACGTGTTATATTTTTTGATTGTGTAATTAATATCGTTTGCATGCGGTGTTTGAAATCAATTTTTATTGGTTTGTTTTTTATTTTCTATTTTTTAATTTATAAAGCGCCATGCGTAACAATTAAGGTATATCTATTGATTTTGGCGAATTATTATCTTGGTGGTGAATAAACTAATTACATTATTTTAGAATAAGAACCGAGCTGATAATAATAAATATATTTTCCTATTCATTCATAAAAAAACACGACTAAAAAATCACGCCTTATGTCAGTAAACATTTTGCGGAGATATTGGATGACTAGTTCAACAACGAAATTTATCACCGGCACTGAAGCACTTGTTGAATTACTGCTTGCCCAGGCGGCTATCGACAAATCTCAAGGTATTAATACTGCTGGCTTTGTATCTGGCTACCGGGGGTCTCCATTAGGTGGGTTTGACCAAATGCTATGGAAACATAATAAAGAATTAAGCGAAGCAGGAATTCGATTTCAGCCAGCAATCAATGAGGATCTTGCTGCAACGGCGCTGATTGGGACACAAAAAGTGGAAACAGATCCGGAGCGTAAAGTCAGTGGCGTTTTCGGGATGTGGTATGGAAAGGGGCCAGGGGTTGATCGCTCAGGGGATGCCTTAAAACATGGCAATGCCTATGGCAGTTCGATGCATGGTGGTGTGCTTGTTGTTGCAGGTGATGATCATGGCTGTGTCTCATCGTCCATGTCTCATCAATCAGACTTGGCAATGATTGCATGGAGCATGCCTGTATTGCATCCATCTTCTGTTGCTGACTATAAAGCCGTTGGTCTGTGGGGCTGGGCCGCTTCACGCATTAGTGGCGCTTGGGTCGGATTTAAGGCTATCAGTGAAACGGTAGAAAGTGGCACGACTCTCCGAACGCATGTGCCAACAGAATTCAAGCAACCAGAGTATATAGACCAAGGGCCGGATGGGTTGCATTGGCGATGGCCTGATCTGCCGGGGCCTCAGGTGGAACAAAGGCTGCAATATAAATTGAAAGCCATTGAAGAATTTGCTCGTCTCAATCCCATTGATCAGGTATTGGTTCCATGCAAAGAGCCGCGAGCGCTGCTGGTTACAGTAGGAAAAACGTATAATGATGTGCTTGAAGCTCTTCGTGTCGGCGGTTTGACACCCAATGATTTGGCTTCACACGGTGTTTTGTGGGTACAAATTAGCTTGGTTTTTCCTTTATCCCCCCTCCTGCAAGATTTGGCTCCACAGGTTGAGCATATCTTTGTCGTGGAAGAGAAGGCGGCTGTGGTAGAAACATTGCTCGCCCGTTATTTATTTAACATCACAAACAATCATCCAATATCCTTATCAGGCAAAAAAAATCCGCACGGGCACATGATATTGCCAGAAGATATTGAATTGCGCCCCTCCCGGATCAGCCAGCCGCTGGCTAATTGGTTATCCCAATTTGGCATTAGTCTCAATATTCCTCTGGAATGGTCTGTCACGCCTGAAAAACAATATTCAAAGTTTCTGAAACGCACACCCTATTTTTGTGCCGGTTGTCCTCATAGCACGTCAACGCGTGTCCCCGAGGGTAGCCACGCCCAGCCAGGGATTGGTTGCCATGTTATGGCTGCCTGGATGGATCGCGGCACAGGGGGCGGCTCGGTTCAGATGGGAGGTGAAGGCGTCGATTGGATTGGTCATGGGCCATTTACGGACAGGAAACATGTTTTCCAAAATCTGGGGGATGGTACTTATTTCCATTCCGGTCATTTGGCGATTCGTCAATCGATAGCGGCAGGCAGCAATATTACCTTCAAGATCTTGTTCAATGATGCTGTAGCAATGACAGGTGGGCAGCCTATTGATGGTGCCATGTCTGTATCCCAAGTTGCCGCTTTAGTTTTGGCTGAAGGCGTGAAAGCGGTTGCTGTCGTGGCCGAAGATATTAAGAAATACGACAAAAATAACTCACTTCCCCCAGATGTTGGCCTTTACCATCGCGACTTTTTAGAACGTGTCCAGCGTGAATTCCGTAACACGCAAGGCGTCACAGTCATTATTTTTGATCAAGCCTGTGCTACCGAATTGCGCCGTAAACGGAAACGCGGGCTGGTTCCTCGTTCTAAGGTCAGTACATTCATCAATGACCGCGTATGTGAAGGATGCGGAGATTGCCAAATACAATCCAATTGCCTTGCTATTACGCCAATAAAAACGTCTTTGGGGCAGAAAAGGTCAATTGATCAGAATAGCTGCAATTATGACCTCTCTTGCTTAAAAGGGTTTTGCCCAAGTTTTATCACCATTGAAGGTGCCAACCCCAAAAAGGATATAGCGAGGCGCATTCCTCAAACTGAATTAGATGTGATGGTCAGCCAACTGAAATATCCCGTGATTGCCGCACAAGCTGAACCGTATGAAGTTCTTTTGGCCGGCATTGGGGGAACCGGAATTGTGACTGCGGCAAGGCTTCTTGCTTATGCTGCAGAGCAGGATGGCAATGCGGTTAGTGCGCTGAATTTCAGTGGATTTGCACAAAAAGGCGGAGAAGTTCTCTCCCACGTTCGTTTCTGTCGCAACAAAAACATTCTCCATCAGGTTCGTATTGATAGGGCGCGGGCAAATCTGGTCATTGCTGCGGATCTCGTTGTCGGGGTCGGCATGGCAAGTCTGGAGGTTATCTCTGCGGTTTCTACGGCTTGTGTCGCGAATACCCATGAAGCTCAAACCGGTGCAATGTTGCGGGATACGGCATTGCAGCTTGATGAAGGGGGGATGTTGAAAACCTTGCGTAATCACTGCCGACGTTTTAATAGCATCAATGCGAATATGATTGCTACGCATTTGGTTGGCGATCATGATCAAGCCAACATCGTGCTTCTCGGTTATGCCTGGCAATCGGGCTTTATACCCATCACTTTCCCGTCGATAGCGTCAGCCATTGGACGGCTTGGCAAGGCCTCCCAAAGTGCCCTGAGTGCTTTCCACTTAGGGAGAATAGCGGCAGCCCATCCGGAAATGATTCACAGCCACCTGATGGATTCAAAAGAAGCAATACCTGAGTCTCTCGATGATTTAATCGCCTACCGTAGCGATTTCCTCACTAAATATCAGAATCCGGCTTATGCCAAACGTTATGCAGAACGGATAGAACGTGTGAGAGTCGCTGCATCCAAATTAAATACACCGACATTGCAAGGTGACAGCTTGGCACACGTTGTCGCGGAAAACTTGTTCAAGCTGATGGCTTATAAGGATGAATACGAAGTCGCGCGGCTTTTTGTCGAGACTGATTTTCTTGCCAAGGTGAAAAATCAATTCGAAGGCAAATATAAAATACGTTTCCATATGAGCCCCCCTCTTTGGCATCGTAAAGATGCCCGTACTGGGCAACGAGGGAAAATCTCACTCGGCTCTTGGTTGATCCCTTTGTTAAAAATCATGGCGAAAGCCCGCTTTCTTCGAGGGACTGCCTTTGACCTGTTCGGGCTGCAAAAAGAACGAAAAATGGAGAGACAATTACTTTCTGATTATGAAAAGCTTGTCGACCATATCGTCAATATTGTGACTCCAGAACGACTCTCCCTTTGCCTCCAACTTTCTGCACTTCCCAGCCAAATCCGTGGATTTGGTTATGTTAAGTCTCATGCTGTTAAACAGGTAGATAAAAAAAGACAAGAACTGCTTACGCAGCTCAATAAAACACTACAAAGCTCAGAAGAAGGTACTGACACAGTACATGCATAATCTTCTGCCGAAAAAATATTCCTTACTGAAAATGGGCATTAAATATTATGACGACTCAGCCGGCCATATCAGTAGTACGAGAACTCATTGATAGTTTTGTTGACAGAAATTCTTTTTTTGAATTGGACGCCCTCGCTGAACATGACTGCACTTACTTTGGATCAGAGCGGCGTAAGATCCCGGGGGATGGCATTGTCACCGGATTTGCCCGCATAAATGGACGTTCGGTCGTGCTTTATGCGCATGACGATAGCTTCCTTGGTGGCAGCTCCAGCCGAATGCATGCCCTGAAAATAACCAAGGTTCTGGATTTGGCCATCAAGACCGGTGTGCCCGTGATTGGGCTTAATAGTTCTAGTGGGATAAGGATCCATGAGGGGATTGATGCCGGGGTACAATTTGCCGAGGTTTTCTATAAGACGGTCAAAGCCTCTGGCGTTATTCCGCAAATCTCAATATTGCTGGGGGATTGTGCCGGTGGGGCAGCCTATACCCCGGCGCTGACCGACTTCGTTATTATGGTTAAGGACAGTTCAACGATGTTTTTAACTGGCCCGACAGTGATACGGCAAGCTACAGGTGAAGAAGTCACAAAAGAAGATATTGGCAGCGCCATGTTGCATGCCAAAACGACAGGATTGGCGCATTTTGTCGTGAATACCCCAGAAGAAGCGCTGAGTGTGGCCCGTGAGCTTTTAGAATTCTTGCCCCAGAATAATTGCTCGCCAGCGCCACAACGTGTTGCAGAAGAACGAATAACCGCCCGATTATCCGGCATCATTCCTCGGGATAGCAACGAACCCTATGATGTCACAGAAGTGATTGGGGAAATTGTGGACGGCGCTAACTATCTTGAAGTGCATCATTACTATGCTCCCAATATCGTCACTGCATTTGCCCATCTTTGCGGTATTCCCATTGGTATTATTGCTAACCAGCCTAAAACCCTCGCAGGATGTTTAGATATCGCGGCTTCTGAAAAAGCGGCGCGTTTCGTGCGTTTTTGTGATGCTTTTAATATTCCTATCCTAACGTTGATTGATGTTCCGGGATATTTGCCGGGCATTAATCAGGAAGCGGGCGGGATCATTGGTGCCGGCGCAAAACTCTTGCATGCTTATTGCGAATCTTCTGTGCCCAAAATAGCGGTCGTCCTGCGTAAAGCCTATGGCGGGGCTCATCCAACGCTTGCCAACAAATGGGCCACTGACATGATTTTTGCGCTGCCGGAAGCTGAAATTGCCATTATGGGCCCCCAAGCGGCGGTTGATGTCATTTTTCGCCGCCAGATGGCGGATGCTGAAGATCCCCAAGCCCGGCGCGCCGAACTTGTCACCGAATACCGCAATGCGCACGCGAGCGCAGATTATTCAGCCCGCCGAGGCTATATCAATGGATTTCTGGACGATCAAACGATACGTCCGGCTCTCGCCAACGCCTTCCGAATTCTCCAAGACAAAATTGCTGTAAGCCCAGGGCGTAAGCATTCCAATATTCAACTTTAAGTGAGGGAATACCGTGAAAATACCCCGCAATGCAGAGAATGATTTTCTCCCTGATACCGTCAAAATTCGTCAAGAGTGGTTGGTTGAACAGATTGGACGGGATTTTCCGTACTTGTTTAACCAATTATCTACACCATTATCTTCGCTGATTGGCACGATAGAGAATTATGTGGGGATGGCAGGCATCCCTGTTGGGCTTGCTGGCCCTTTGCGGATTGAAGGCAGCTATGCCAAAGGTGATTTTATCGTTCCATTGGCCACAACGGAGGGGGCGCTGGTGGCATCGTTTTCCCGAGGAATGCAGGTAATGACCGAATCTGGCGGATGTCATGTCTTTTCACCAGCAAATGAGTGGGGAACAGAAGGCAGTGAACATACCCACTATAAGTTCCGCGGCAATGCGTTGACTAAGATATCCGCCATTTGGCTGCATCGCGCTTCTGATGCTGCATTGTTTGACGAATGGTTGCGCCAACATGCAGAAAAAATTGCCGAAGCAGCAAATAAGACCAGCCGTTTTGCACGGTTGAAAGAAGTGACGCCCCTATTTCAGGGAAATATTGTTGGTCTGGCGTTTCGCTACGAAACCGGAAATGCCATGGGACTGAACATGGCTACAAAAGCGAATGAGGCGGCATGTGCCTATATTCAATCTCATGCCAGTCACTGGGTTGGAGGATATTTTAACACCTTGGGAGGGGATAAACGTTTTGTGCCGGATGAAGCCAAAGGGCGCTATGTGACAGCCAGCGCAGTGTTGCCGGCAGAATTGATCATGCAAAAATTCCGTTCCACACCCGAGCGTATGCAAAAATTCCTGCAAGCGTGCCATCTGATTTTAGGCCAGCGGGGAGCGACCGGGCAGAATATTCACATCGCTAATGCGCTGACTGCGCTTTTCATTGCCTGTGGGCAGGATCCTGCTTTCGTCACCGTGTCTTTCTTCAATGCCAGCACCTCTTTTGAAATCAATGCCGAAGGCGCACTGGTAGCCAGTGTAACGTTGCCGAATATTATTGTCGGCGCAATTGGCGGAGGAACAAAACTTCCCATACAGCGGGAATGCCTTGCGATGATTGGGTGCGAAGATGATGCGGATAAGCTGGCTGAGATTTGCGCTGCTGTTGCGTTGGCGGGCGAAATTTCTGTCGCGGGGGCTGTCAGCGCCGGGGAGTTTACCCGGGCGCATACCCGACTTGGCCGTGGCTTGCTTGATAGCAATATTAACCACGCATCCAAAAATTCGGGGACATCGCTATGATTCAACGTGTATTGCTTGCCTGCCGTGGAGAAATTGCCCTGCGTTTCATTCGGACAGCACATCGTCTTGGTATTGAAACAATTGCGGTGCACGATGCGGAAGAAAAGGCCGCACCTTTCGTTATGGCTGCAACCTATAAGGTACAAGCGGAGACGGTTAATCCCTTTGCCTCAGCGGATTGCCTGTTGGCTATTGCCGGTAAATACCGTGCTGATGCCATTGCGCCCGGCTATGGCCCGCTGGCTGAAAATGCGGATTTTGCCAAAGCATGCGCAGATGCCGGCATTCTTTTTATTGGCCCAAATGTATCCGCGCTTCGTCTGGTTGGAAATAAAATTCAGGCACGCCAACTAGCCGCCTCGGTGGATGTGCCGATTATTCCCGGCTCAGCCGTGACATCGCTGGGTGAAGCCCAAGAATTGGCGGAAGGCATCGGGTATCCAGTGCTGTTAAAGGCGGCAAATGGGGGCGGCGGGAGAGGGATCCGGCTTGCAGAAAGCCGCGACAGGCTAGAATTGGCTTGGAAAGAGGTTGAGCGGGAAGGTTTAGCGGCATTCGGCACCGCCGAGCTCTATATTGAGCGTTTCCTTGGGCACGATATTCGTCATGTTGAAGTTCAGATTTTGGCTGATCTGGCTGGAAACGTCATCGCACTTGGTGAGCGGGGCTGTAGTGTTCAACGCCGGCGGCAAAAGATGGTGGAAGAGTCTCCGGCACCCGGAATTGATACGGCCTTAAGTCAGGCAATTCATGAGTCAGCTATCAAATTTGCCCGAGCTGCGGGTTATTCCAGTGCAGGAACAGTGGAGTTCTTGGTTGATACTGCCGGACAGTTCTATTTTATTGAGATGAACGGGCGTATTCAGGTTGAGCATCCTGTGACTGAAGCCGTGACGGGAATTGATATCGTGGAAGCGATGTTTACTGTCGCAGAAGGGAAGCCACTCAGCAATGATGTGCTGAATGCCGTCATTCATGGTCACGCGCTGGAATTTCGCATTTGTGCGGAAGATCCATTTCAGGAATTCATGCCAATGGGCGGGGCTATCACCGCGTGCAATTATCCACACGGGCCGGGGATACGCATTGACAGTGGCATCGCTGAAAATCAGGTTCAACTTACACGATATGACAGCCTTTGCCTGAAACTTATTGTTTGGGGCAGACATCGGGACGAAGCTGTTTCCCGGGCGAAGATAGCGTTAAATGAGTTGTTAATCGCAGGACTGCCAACCAACATTCCTTTTCATCGCTGGCTGATTGATTATGAGCCATTTTCGACGGGAAACTATGATTTGTCCCTGACATCTCATTATCATCCCGAACCTCCCAGTGAAACTCTACAGCATGACATTGCTATCGCAGCCGCGTTGCGGGAATTCTTGACCATGAACGCAACGTCTGAAGGGGCTGCCGTTTCATCTTCGCCCTCAAATTGGCGTCTTATGAACGAACGGAGAGTTTCCTATGGTGAATAAATTGTTTTCCATTCAAATGAAAGTTCCTGGCGCTGCATCGAAACAACATGTGTTGCGTATTGCTGATGAGGAGAATGGTCAATTTTCTGCAACAGTTGATAAAGGTGGCCCGACGCGTGTCCGCCTTCTCAAGCTGGATCAAACAGGAAAATATGATCGCCTGATTATCGATTTTGACGGAACAATCAAGAGCATCATTTTGGGTAAAAAAAGTGAGTCTGTGAAAACTTTTTCTGCGGATGCAGACAGTTACCATCTGGATATAAACGTAACAAATGGTGTGCTCTCTGCGTTTAGCCATAAGAAGGATGAACTTGATAGAAATGAAATCCGCGCGCCATTCCATTCTATCGTTTCGGAAATATTAGTTAGCCCCGGTGATGTTATTGAGGCAGATCAGCCTGTATTGAGACTTGAGTCCATGAAGGTTATTTCGACTTATTTTTCACCTTCATATTGCCGTGTAGCAGGCATTTTTGTTGTGGAAGGGCAAGCTGTTGAAACGGGGCTTTTGCTTGTTCGTTTTGAACCTCTTTCAGTAACACCATAAAGCATGATCCTAAAAATAATGATCCCATAAACCATGAATCATCAGGAGTTCGGTATGCTTAGTGTGACAAGTATTGAAGACCAAATTACAGCATTTTCCTGTGAATTGAAGTATGACAATATTCCATCAAACGCGCTGAACGCAGCACATTTGTCTATCCTTGATATATTTGGGGTTACCTTGGCAGGCTCAGTCCGCCCAGAAATTCAACTATTGCAGCGAGTCATCGGACAATGGGGTGGACGTGCTGTTTGCCCTGTTTTTGGGACAGATTTGCGCCTTCCTCCCAGCGAGGCTGCCCTGCTCAATGGTGCCGCATCGCGGGTTTTGGATTTTGATGATGTGGTCGATCCTTTGGGTATCCATCCCAGCGTGGCTATATTTCCAGCCCTCGCAACAATCGCAGCTATCCGCCGGAACCATGTTACTTCCCGTGAGTTTTTGACCGCGACGGTTATTGGACAGGATTTGATTACCCGACTTGCTCGCGCACGTAAGGAAACACTCCTTGAAAGTGGGCGGTATGATCTCAGTAAGGTCATTGCGGCAACCGCAGCCGCGGGGCGCCTGTTTGGCCTTGCACCTGCCCAGTTGCGTTCTGCGATGGGAATTGCCTACACATCTGCCCTTGGTGAAGCTCAGTGCATGGTAGAAGGAGCGCCAACCGTTTCTTACCAGCAAGGGCTTGTTGCTTCTAATGCAGTGAAGGCGGTTCTTCTGGCCTCGGAGGGATTTGATGGCACCCATCATTTCCTCACGGGCCGATACGGCTTGTACAGCGCGTTTGAGCCGGGTTCAAAACCAGCCAGTATCGTCGAGGGATTGGGTACTGTATTTGCCAGTGAACATGATCTCGCATTCAAATACTACCCAACTTGTCGGCCTAATATTTCGGCGACCCTCTTGGCCATCAGTTTATCTGGTCACGTTCAAGTCAGACCTGAAGATATTGCTCACATTGATATTGCAATGAACCAGCAAATCTACGATTTGGTGTGTGAGCCGGCCGATAAAAAATGGAAGCCAACAACGCCAGTAGAGGCGAGATTCAGTATGGCGTATACCGTAGCCGTTGGTTTGCGGAATGGGAGTGTTCATATTACGGATTATGATACTGATGCATTGACGCGTGCAGATGTGCTCTCCGTGAGTGAAAAAGTGCGGCCACGTGTTGATCCCAAGTGTGACATTCCTGAACTTGGGACTCATGGGCGAATCGAAATCAGTATTCATTATACCAATGGGGATGTTCGTACCGGATTTGTTGATATACCGAAAGGGCATCCGCAAAACCCTCTTGAGCCTGCTGACATCATTGAAAAATTCACACATTGCGTTAGTTATTTCGACCCTGAGAACGGGGCAATGCGGGCGCATAATTCAGTTCGGGCTTGGGAACGGCTCACCAAGGATGAAACAGCCTTGAATGACTTTTTAGCCTATGGAATAGCGTCGGTGCAATAACCACATTATTGAATCAGGGCCTGGGGCATTATTCGATGATTTTTTGACGAAATTTTCGATGTACCCCAGCCCGTTATTTTTACTCTTAAATGCGTTCCCGGTTAAGCATGAGAGCGATTGTCTATCACCCGAACGGCTTTTCCTTCTGAGCGAGGAATTTCGCCGGAACTGACAATGTTGATTTCTGTACTTAGCCCTGTCATGGATTTGATGTGATGACGCAATTGATGGCTGATATCGCTGCGTTGTTCTGCGCTAAATTGATCGGGTTCTTTCAATTCGACTTTGACGGATAGCCTGTCGTAATTGCCGATGCGATCAATTTCCAATTGATAGTGCGGGGAGAGCTCTTTAATGCGCATAATCTGCTCTTCTATCTGCGAGGGAAAGAGGTTGATGCCGCGAATGATTAACATGTCATCGGAACGTCCGGTGATCCTGTCCATGCGGCGCATATTGCGTGCCGTACCGGGCAATAAGCGTGTCAGGTCACGGGTACGGTAACGAATGATGGGCATGGCTTCTTTGGTTAAAGTCGTGAGCGTTAATTCTCCCTTTTCGCCATCGGCTAAGTTATTCATGTTGTCAGGGTCAATCACCTCTGGGTAAAAATGATCTTCCCAAATCGTCGCGCAGTCGGCATATTCCAGCGATTCCATAGCGACACCCGGCCCGATGACTTCTGATAAGCCATAAATATCCAATGCCTTGATGCCCATGCGAGCTTCAATCTCATTGCGTATGGCATCACCCCAAGGCTCCGCACCGAAGATCCCGACGCGCAAGGAGCATTTTCTGGCATCTCCGCCCATTTGCTTTTCCAGTTCGTCGAGCAAAGTCAGGCAGTAAGAAGGTGTCATCATGATAACGTCAGGTTTGAAGTCCTGAATCAACTGTGCTTGTTTTTCTGTGTTGCCACCGGACATAGGAATGACTGTCGCACCCAGTCGCTCTGCACCATAGTGCGCCCCCAATCCTCCTGTAAACAGGCCATAACCGTAGGCGACGTGCACTTTGTCTTTGGCGCTGGCGCCAGCAAAACGCAGGCAACGGGCTATGATATCGGCCCAATTGTCGATATCCCGCTGAGTATAACCCACTACAGTAGGCCGGCCGGTGACGCCGGATGAAGCGTGAATGCGCACTACTTGCTCCATTGGAACGGCGAAGGTGTCAAAAGGATAGTGCTCCCGCAAATCTTGCTTGGTGGTGTACGGGAATTTACGGATATCTTCGAGCTGTTTGAAATCGCTCGGATGGACACCGGCTTCGTCAAATTTCCGGCGGTACATGGGAACATTGTTATAGGCGTGATTGAGCGTCCATGCAATCTGTTGCACTTGCCACGCCTGAATTTCGTCACGTGAGGCAAATTCGAGCGAGTCAGGATGTCGGTTCTGATATTGATTCTGGTGTTGGGTTGAATGTTTGTTGGAGTATGCTCTGAGGTCTTGTACGTTGTTGCTCATAATTGCCTGTCCTTTTGTTGGTGTGTTTGTAACAGGTTGCTTTTGTACGTATACCCTTTGTTTTTCAGGTTACAGCGTTGTTGGCTGCTCTTACTCCAGTCACTGTAGTGAAAAAATTACAGTCAGTTTTGCTCCCGGGGGAGCGGTTCCCTTGCCATCGTGCTGCGATTTGAAATCCATTGGATATTGATGCAGGTGTTGGTTGCGTCAGGTATTTATGAAACTCGTTCAATAATCATGGCGATGCCTTGCCCGACACCGATGCACATGGTGCACAAGGCGTAACGGCCAGCACGCCGTTCCAGTTCAAGGGTTGCCGTCAGCGCAAGACGGGCGCCGCTCATTCCCAACGGATGGCCCAAAGCAATTGCTCCACCATTCGGATTGACGTGCTCTGCGTCATCAGGCAGCCCCAGTTGGCGCATGACAGCCAGCGATTGGGCTGCGAAGGCTTCGTTCAGCTCAATGACATCCATTTGATTTAGGCTCAAGCCAGCAAGCGCCAGCACTTTTTGGCTGGCTGGCAGTGGGCCGATCCCCATGATGCGGGGTTCGACGCCGCAGGTAGCCGTAGCGACAATGCGCGCCCGAGGCGTTAACCCTTGTCGCAATGCTTCTGCTTCTGAGGCAACAATGAGTGCTGCCGCGCCATCATTGACGCCGGAAGCGTTCCCGGCGGTCACCGTTCCGCCAGCGCGGAATGGGGTTTTGAGCCGTTGCAATTGTTCAAATGTTGTTTCCGGCCGAGGGTGTTCGTCTTGTGAAACGGTGGTTAAGGCCCCCTTTTTGCTGGATGCCGGCAGGGTGACGGCAAGGATTTCTTCTGCCAGTATGCCTTGTTGCTGTGCGCGGGCGGCACGTTGCTGGCTGCGCAAGGCAAAAGCATCCTGAGCGTCACGGCTGATTTGAAATTCAGCGGCAACGTTCTCTGCGGTTTCCGGCATGGAGTCCGTGCCAAATTGCTGCTGCATCAGTGGATTGATAAAACGCCAGCCGAGGGTGGTATCGAAAATCTCGGCCTGACGGCTGAATGCGTTGTCTGCCTTGCCCATAACAAACGGGGCGCGGGTCATCGATTCTACGCCCCCGGCCAATACCAGTCCGGCATCGTTGGATTTGATGCTGCGGGCAGCAAAGGCCAGCGCATCCAGACCAGAGCCGCACAGGCGATTGACGGTTGTCCCTGATATTGTGTCTGGCAAGCCGGCCAGCAGCAATGCCATGCGTGCAACGTTGCGGTTATCTTCTCCGGCCTGATTGGCGCAGCCGAGGATCACATCATCAATTTTTCCCCAGTCCAGTGCCGGATAGCGTGCCATCAATGCCCGAAGCGGCAGGGCAGCCAAATCATCGGCACGCAGGCCGGAAAATACGCCGCCATAACGCCCGATGGGGGTACGGATACCATCGCAGATAAACGCGTGAGTCATGATTTTTCTCCGTGGCTGCCTGCCAAAATAGAGTGATCCAAGCGGTGGGCGCGGCCGTGGAACAAGGCCACGGTTTTGCCTTCTTGATTGAGGATTTCGACGTTGTACAGCCCGGTGTTTTTACCCTGATATTTTGCAGACGCGGTGGCGATAAGGTGATCGCCGGCCAATGCCGGGCGGACGAAGTCGATACTGCCGGACGTTGCGACCGCGGCTTGTCCTTGGCTGTTGCAGGCATAGGCAAAGGCGGTATCCGCGAGGCTGAACAGGATGCCGCCATGACAACTTTGATGACCATTGAGCATGTTGGGCATTATTGTCATGCTGAGTCGGGCTATCCCTACATCAATATGCTCAATGTGCATCCCCATATTTTGGGCGCAGGTATCTTTGGCATACAGGGTTTCAATGCAGCGGTGAGCCTGCTGGGTGGTGGCGTTATCATACATGGGTGCTCCCCCTATTCTGGTTTTGGTGCTGCGGGGAAAGCTGCAATTTGGCATGGCCTGCCGCCAATTGGCGCAGCAAAGGCGCCGGACGGTAACGGGGATCGCCATAGTATTTTTGCAGGTTTTCCAGTGTACTGAGCAGGTGCTTCCAGCCTATTTGCTTTCCCCATGCCAGCGGGCCGATGGGATAGTTCACGCCATAGCGCATTGCCAGATCGAGATCTTCCGCGCTGGCAACGCCTTTGTTGAGGGCATCCAGTGCTTCATTGCACAGCATGGCGACGGTACGCATGGTCAACAGGGCAGGATAATCCGGCAGGAGAATGACCTGTTTGCCGAGAGATTGCAGGAAGCCTATCACTTTTGCCGTCTGTTGGGGCGGATTCTGGTAAGCCGTGCTGAGTGTAATGATGGATGCCGCCTGATGGTTGGCGGACAGATCAAACTGCATGACCGGGACTCTGATTTCATCAGCAATCTGGGCGCAGGTTCTCCCTTTGGTCAGCGTCAAGACAACATCATCAATCTGCAAGGTGGGAGAGTGGAAGCGATCATTTTTGTGTTCTTCGAAAATGATCCCATATTTTTGTAACTCAGCCTGTTTTAGAAAATCCGTGAAATACGGTAAAGAATCCCAATTGCCCGTTGCCCTGATTCGTTCAGGTTGTTTTTGTTCTTTGGCGTGTTTCGGTTCTATTTTAGGTATCGGTTGAGTCTCTTTCTTGTTGCTGCCCCGCCCTTTAATATCGCTGTCGTGGCCTTTAATATCATAGTGATAAAACCCTCGGCCGCGCTTGCGTCCCAGATGTCCGGCATCCACCAGCTCTTTTTGTTGCAGTGAAGGCTGGAAGCGGGGATCGCCGTGGAACGCGTGAAACAGGGATTCGGTCACGGTGTAATTGATGTCATGTCCGATCAAATCCATCAGTTGCAAAGGCCCCATCGCAAAGCCACCTGACTCTTTCATGACGGCGTCGAGTGTCGCGGGGCTGGCAACCTGTTCCTCCAGCGCACGCAGTGCTTCGGCATAGAAGGGACGTGCGATGCGATTGACGATAAAACCCGGGGTGGAGCGGCAAATTACGGGCTGTTTTTTCCAGTTGCTGATCAGCGCCTTGAGTGTCATCACGGTTTGGGGGGAAGTTTCCAGACCCTGTACGATTTCCACCAGTTTCATCAAGGGTGCCGGATTGAAAAAATGCAGCCCTGCCATGCGTTGGGGGGCTGGCACCGCACGGGCGATGGCGGTAATCGACAATGATGAGGTGTTACTGGCAAACAGCGTCTTGGTTGAACAAATCGTTCCCAATTGACGGAATAGCTCTTGCTTCGCTTCCAGTTGTTCGATAATGGCCTCAATCACCAGCGCACAAGGCGCCAGTGCTTGCAGTGAATTAACCTGAGTGATGCGCTGCAATAACGCTTGGGTTGCGCCGGCTTCTGCCTTGCCCGCTTCCACGCGTTGATGCAAACGTGCTTGGAGGCTATCCAGTGCATGGCGTGCAGCAGCGCCATCCATATCAAACAGCAGGACGGTATGTCCTGCCTGAGCCGCGACTTGAGCGATGCCAATGCCCATCGTTCCCGCGCCGATAACGGCGATGGGGCCTTTGAGTGCTGGCGCGTTCATCGTTATTTCCCCTGAAATTTTGGCTGGCGTTTTTCGACGAATGCGCGGACGCCTTCACGGAAGTCTTCACTGCGCCCGCACAGGCGCTGTAAATCACGCTCGAGGTCAAGCTGTTGATCCAGCGAGTTGGCGGCCGCGGCATACGTGGCCTGTTTGATGTAGCCAAGAGCCAGTGTGGGTTGTGTCGTCAGGTGCTGGGCCAATTCTTGTGTTTTGCGCTCCAGCTCTTCAGGTTCGACGACTTGCCAGATCATGCCCCATTCCAATGCTTGCTCTGCGCTGATTTTTTCACCCAACAACGCCATGCCCATAGCGCGCGCATGCCCGATTTTTTGAGGCAGGAACCAGCTACCGCCGGAATCGGGAGCCAGTCCAATGCGGCAGAAGGCTTGAATGAAGCTGGCGGAGCGGGAAGCGATAACAATGTCGCAGGCCAGGGCGAGAGAAACACCGGCACCCGCCGCGACGCCATTGACTGCGCAGATAATCGGTTTGGGCAAGGAGGTCATGCGCCGGATCAGCGGATTGTAGTAACGTTCAACGGATTGACCGAGATCGGGGATGTCTCCGTCAGTAATGATAGAGTTTCTGTCATTCAAATCCTGGCCAGAACAGAAACCACGTCCGGCGCCGGTCAAAAGAACACAGCGCACAGATTCATCCTGTTCAGCAATATCCATCGCTTGGCTTAACTGTTGGTGCAGCTCTTCAGTAAAACTGTTGAGGTACTCCGGGCGATTAAGAGTAATGCTAAGGACACCCGCTTTAATTTCGGTCAGTACCATTGACTTGTTTTCCATTTATTAAAATCCTTTAAATGTAGGTTTACGTTTTTCCAGAAAGGCGGCGATGCCTTCCTGACGATCGGTTGTGCCCGCCAAAGCGACAAATTGTTGGCGCTCAGCGAGTAATCCTTGTGACAGGCCGGTTTCTTGTGCGGTCTTGAGTGCGGCTTTGGCTGCCCGTAGTGCCAAGGGGGAAAATTCACTGATGCGTTGCGCAATTTGTTCCGCCCGCGCCAGCGTGTTTTCATCAATGCACACTTCGCTGACCAATCCCGCCAGTTGTGCTTGCCGGGCGTTGATGGCTTCCCCTGTCAGTACCATTTGATGAGCCAGTGCCTTACCGACGCTGCGGATGAGCCGTTGTGTCCCTCCCGCCCCCGGGATCAGCCCCAACGTGATTTCGGGCAGGCCAAAGCGGGCGCTTTCGCCACAAATCACAAAATCACAGGCCAGAGCCAATTCGCAGCCAGCGCCAAGCGCGTAACCGTTCACGGCGGCAATCATGGGCTTATTAATATTGTGCAGGCGTTGCCACAGTTGTGGGCGGCGATCAGTGATGGCTGTTGCCACGGTTTGTTGTTGCAGTTCTTTCAGGTCAGCCCCGGCCGCAAAATAGCGCGCTGCGCCGGTAATGACGATAGCGCCGGTTTCTTTATCTGCATCCGCCTGTTCCAACTGTTGTACTAACAGTTCAAGGCAATCATTGCTGAGAGCATTGCGCACGTCCGGTCGGTTGAGGGTCAATGTGCGTACTCTCTGTTGCTGGTGGCTGATGATCCATTCCTGATTCATTGCGGGTTCCTCAGTGATACCCTTCGTCTTTCAAGTTGCAGTTTGGTTGGCTGCAACTTGAAACCCATTGGGTACATTTATGCAGCTGTTTAAACAAAGTGCTTAAACGTCAAAATCGACAACGACGCCATCGCCTTTCGGCCACGATTGGCAACTCAGGATATAACCTGCCGCCAATTGGTCCGGTTCAAGGCTGTAGTTCACATTCATCTCCACTTCGCCGGATTTAAGCTGGCATTTACAGGTTGCGCATACCCCTCCCTTGCAGGCGTATGGCAAATCTGCGCCTTGGCGCAGGGCTGCATCGAGAATGCTGTCATCCTCGGTATTCATGGCGATGTTGAAAGTACGCCCGTCCAGATGAATTTCAACGCGGGTTTCACTGCGATCGGCAAGATTGGCCGGGCGGGGGCGTGCTTGGGCGTTTCCGGTATTGAAACGTTCGCTGTGGATGCAATTAGCCGGCATGCCTGCTTGTTCGAGTGCAGAATGGGCATCGTCCAGCATCGTTTCTGGCCCACAGAGAAATGCCCGATCAAACTGCGTAAAATTGAGCAGGGTTTTGCCGATGCGTTGCAGGTGTTCAATATCAATGCGCCCATTGAGCAGGGGGCTGTCGGTGGCTTCCTGACTGAATAAGTACAGCACCTGAAAACGGCTCAGGTAGCGGTTTTTGAGATAGGCCAGCACTTCCTTGAACATGACGGAGCGGCTGGTGCGGTTACCATAAATCAGGGTGAAAGTGCTGTCTGGTTCCAGCGCCAGCGTGCTTTTGATGATTGATAAAATCGGCGTGATGCCTGAACCGGCGGCAATGGCTAAATAGTGCCCTTGTTGGTCGGCATTGGGAATATGGCCAAAATTGCCCTGCGGCAGCATAACGTCCAGCTCATCCCCGACTTTTAATTGCTGATTGATAAAGGTGGAAAAACGGCCTTGATAGATGGCCTTGACGCCAATTTGCAATGCATCATCCAGCGGTGAACTGCAAATAGAGTAGCAACGGCGCAGCTCTTCACCGTTTACCTGTGCCTTGAGTGTCAGGTGCTGGCCCGGCTGGTAGAAAAAGTGTTTTTTTAGCTCACTGGGAACATGCAGTGTGACGGTCACGGCTTCCGGTGTTTCTCGTTCAATGGCAGCAATGCTTAATCGGTGGAAGCGATGCCGTTGAAAATCATGTGAACGTGTTCGGTGAAAAGTAGCCATCTTCACTCCCTATTAAATGCATTTGAAGTAATCAAACGGTTCCAGACACTGCTGACAGCGATAAAGGGCTTTGCAGGCCGTAGAGCCAAACTCGCTGATTTTTTCTGTTTCATGGCTGCCGCAACGCGGGCAATGGATGGGATCTGCCTCCGCCGGTTTTTCGCAGGACAGGCCTTGGGGCGGGGCGATGCCGGATTCTTTCAGGCGTTGCTTGGCATCGGCATTCATCCAATCCGTTGTCCATGCGGGAGACAGGCTCACGTTGACATGCACTGGCGCAAAGCCCGCCTGAGTCAGCAACTGGCGGATTTCGTTAATCAGAAACTCCGTCGCCGGGCAGCCAGAATATGTCGGGGTAAATGTCACCTGCCACCCTGTTTGCAAAGGCGTGACAGCGCGCACCATACCGAGATCGGTAATGGAAAGCGCCGGCAGTTCTGGATCGGCAATTTTATGCAGACACTGCCAGATCTGATGAACTTCCGGCTGTTGCAAGGCTTTTAATTGCTGTTCCATGATCCTTTCCTCTTTTACCAAGCGCAGTTACCAATTGCAGTTGGGATAAGCGCGTTGCAGGGACTGCATTTCTGCCAGCATGTACCCTAAATGTTCTGTGTGTAGTCCTTGCTTGCCGCCTTGCCGGTAGGGTAGCTCTGCCGGTATTTCCAACGTGGCTTCCGCCAATGTTTCGGTGACGATATCCAGCCACGGTTCATGCAGGGTGCGGGGATCCACGGCAATGCCTTCTTCGGCCAGCCGTTGCTCGATATCGTCGCAATGGAATAACTCGCCGGTGAAACGCCATAGCTGATTGATTGAATGCTGGATTTTTTTGTGGCTTTGTTCTGTTCCATCCCCCAGACGGATCATCCAACCACGGCTGAAGCGCAGGTGATATTCCACTTCCTTCAATGACTTGGCACTGATGGCTGCGAGTTGGGAATCTCGGCTCTGTCCCAATGCCTGATGCAGCAGGACATGGTAGACATCAATGAAAAACTGGCGCACCAGTGTGTCGTTAAAGCCGCCGTTGGGTTGTTCAACCAGCAATAAATTGAGGAATTCACGCTCATCGCGATGAAATGCCAGATAATCTTCATCAGGCTTTTTCTCTGGGCCTGGATGTGAGTTTGCGCCTGGCATGATCGTGGCGGCATAACTGAGAAAATGGCGTGCCTGCCCCAGCAGGTCGAGGCCAATATTGGACAGCGCGAGGTCAATTTCCAGTTCTGGTGCATGGCCGCACCATTCGCACAGGCGCTGTGCCAGAATCAACGGCGTATCTCCCTGCCGCAGCACGTAATTCAACAAGTCATGATTGGATGCCGAAACGCTATGTGTATTCATGTTTCCGTTTCCCTACATATTCTTGATGCCATCAGGAATGGTATAGAACGTCGGGTGACGATAAATCTTGGTTTCCGATGGCTCGAAAAAAGCGCCGCGATCTTCCGGTTGGGAAGCGATCAGATAAATGGATTTAACGACCCAGATTGAGCAGCCCTCATTGCGGCGGGTGTAGGCATCACGTGCGTTTTCCAGAGCCATCTGGTCATCTGCCGCATGCAGGCTGCCAACATGTCGGTGTGCCAGCCCTTGCTTGCTGCGGACAAAGACTTCATAAAGTGGCCAATCGGTATTGTTCATTTTATGTCTCCTCCTGTTCCGATTTTGTTCAGATAACGCAGCGGATTAAGCAGCCCGTTTTTTATCTGCCATTTTTTTGGCATGGACAGAAGCCGCCTCACGCACCCAGCTTCCGTTTTCCCAAGCCCGGCGTTTGTCTTCCAGACGTTCGTGATTGCATATCCCTTGCCCTTTCAGTACCCGATAAAATTCATCCCAGTTGATTTCACCAAAGCGGTAATGCCCGGTCGTTTCATCCCAGGCCAGTTCAGGATCGGGGGCTGTCATGCCCAGAGCTTCCAATTGGGGAACGGTGTTATCGAGGAATTTTTGCCGCAATTCATCGTTACTGAATCGCTTAATTTTCCACGCCATACTTTGGGCACTGTTGGGAGAGTCATTGTCATTGGGGCCGAACATCATCAATGTAGGCCACCAGAAACGGTTGATGGCATCTTGCAACATTGCGCGTTGGGCTTCACTGCCGTTTGCCAGAGCCATGACGGCTTCATATCCCTGTCTCTGGTGGAAGCTCTCTTCTTTGCAGATTTTCACCATGGCGCGGGCGTAGGGGCCATAAGAGGCCCGGCATAAAGCAACCTGATTCACGATTGCCGCACCATCGACCAGCCATCCGATGACGCCAACATCCGCCCAGCTCAGCGTGGGGTAGTTAAATATAGAGGAGTATTTCATCTTGCCATCTAATAATTTTTGATAAATGTCTTGACGAATACAGCCCAGTGTTTCAGCCGCACTATAGAGATACAGCCCGTGCCCTGCTTCATCTTGCACCTTGGCGAGCAGTACGGCTTTGCGGCGCAGTGTCGGGGCGCGGGTGAGCCAGTTGGCTTCCGGCAACATGCCGACGACTTCCGAATGTGCATGCTGACCAATTTGGCGTATCAGGTTCTGACGATAGGATTCGGGCATCCAGTCTTTGGCCTCAATGGACAGATCCGCTGCAATTTTTGAGTCGAAATGCATCTGAAGTGGGTCAGTTGTCATGTTAGGCTCCGTTATGATTCTTATTTTCAAGTTAACAACATAAAAACGAATCATTTTTTAACTATAAATCTATAAACCGTTAACAAAAATATCAAACACATATGTTGTATATTTGTTGTACACATCACAATATTAATTTAAATATGTTTAAAATCAGCCCATTAAAATTTAATGCCTAGCGATGGGTGGATTGCGAGCTAGGATTCGAATATAAATGTTTTATTTTTGTTGCGTCAGATGGTGGTTATTGTTAGTGAAATATGTGATACATAAATAACAAGCCATATCTTAATAAATGATTCATTAGTGAAATTGGTGGAGAAAAGAATGCAACAATTAACGAGTTACATTTGTGGTGCTTGGGTATATGGGCAGGGCAACTCCAGAACCATTCATCATGCAGTCAGTGGCGAAGCTTTGTATCAGGTATCTTCAAATGGTCTGCCATTGAAAGAGAGCCTAGAGTACGCCCGCGTACAAGGGGGCAAGGCGCTGTCTGCGATGACATTCCAGCAACGGGCACAGATGATGAAAGCCGTTGCCAAGCATTTGCTGGCCAATAAAGAAGCGCTATACGCCATTTCTTCAGAAACGGGCGCAACCCGCTCAGATAGCTGGGTGGATATTGAGGGAGGCGTGGCGACACTTTTTTCTTATGCAGGCTTGGCAGGACGTGAATTGCCGGATGATACCCTGTGGCCGGAAGATGAAATGATCCCATTGTCCAAACAATCCCAATTTGTCGCTCGCCACGTACTGACTTCGCGCCCCGGTGTGGCTTTGCACATCAATGCCTTTAACTTTCCCTGCTGGGGAATGCTGGAAAAACTGGCACCAACCTGGATGGCAGGCATGCCGGCTATCATCAAACCCGCAACCGCCTCTGCGCAATTGACGCAAGCGATGGTGAAAATGATCATCGACAGCGGTCTGGTGCCGGAAGGGGCATTGCAATTGATCTGTGGCGGCATTGGCGATCTGTTCGATCATCTTGATTATCAGGATGCGGTGACGTTTACCGGCTCTGCGCAAACAGGGCAGATGTTGCGTGCACACTCTCGGCTGATCGAAAAATCCATCTCTTTTACGATGGAAGCGGACTCTCTCAACTGCTGCATTTTAGGTGAGGATGTGACGCCTGAAATGCCGGAGTTTGGCGTATTCATCAAGGAAGTCGTGCGTGAGATGACCGTCAAGGCAGGCCAGAAATGTACGGCCATCCGCCGCATCATTGTGCCGGCCAACCAGATGGAAGCGGTCAAACAGGCATTGCTCAAGCGCTTGTCCGGCGTTGCGGTAGGTGATCCCTCCCTGCCTGATGTACGCATGGGGGCGCTGATTAATCTGGACCAGCGTGACGAAGTACAAATGAAGGTCAATGAACTGCGTGATAGCGGCTGTGAACTGTTATGCGGCGGTTCGCTGGATAAACTGGTTCTGACGGGCAATACCAACAGCAACGGCGCATTTTACCCTGCGACATTGCTCTATTGTGCCGATCCCATGACAAATCAGGTTGTGCACAGCACAGAGGCCTTTGGGCCGGTCTCCACGTTAATGGCGTATGAAGATACCGAACAGGCGATAACATTGGCGGGAATGGGGCAAGGAAGTCTGGTAGGTTCGTTGGTGACCGCGGATGAGCAGGTTGCAGTACAGGTGATTCGGGCGGCGGCGTGCGCCCACGGGCGCATGTTGGTATTGGATGAAGCGGCTTCTGCGGAATCCACAGGGCATGGCTCCCCATTGCCGATGCTGGTGCACGGCGGGCCTGGGCGGGCTGGCGGAGGTGAAGAGCTGGGTGGATTGCGTGCCGTAAAACACTATATGCAGCGTACCGCGATTCAGGGCAGCCCAAGTATGCTGGCTGCGATTGGCCGTGAATGGGTTCGTGGCGCAAAAGTGAAGGAAGATCCGGTTCATCCGTTCCGTAAGTACTTTGAACAAATTGAAATAGGCGAAAGCCTGCTGACTGCCCGCCGGACAGTTACGGAAGCCGATATTGTGAATTTTGCCTGTTTGAGCGGGGATCATTTCTATGCTCATGTAGATAAAATCGGTGCGGCTGAATCCCTGTTTGGTGAGCGCGTGGCGCATGGCTATTTCGTCGTATCTGCTGCGGCAGGCTTGTTTGTGGATGGCGCAGTGGGGCCTGTACTTGCCAACTACGGCATGGAAAATCTGCGTTTTATTGAGCCGGTCAAAATCGGCGATACGATCCAAGTACGCCTGACGTGCAAGAAGAAGATCAAAAAAGCCCAGAAAACGGCAGAAGATAAACCGCATGGTGTCGTGGTGTGGGATGTGCAGGTATTGAATCAGGAGCAGCAGCCTGTGGCGCTTTACAGCATCCTTACGTTGGTGGAACGGCAACAGGGCGACTTTACTGCATCGGCATAAATGCCTAATTAATGGATAACACAGACCGCCGGCAAACCGCGTAGAAATCCTGTGGTTTGTCAGCGGCCTGACACGGAGACAAAAACGCCGGCGGTTGCTGGTTCAATGCGTTAAGGAGTATATATTGCTACTACTTAATCCCTTACCATTTCGCCTCTAATGGAGAGACTCCCACGTGGGACGGAAAATGTGGCAGCACGTATTCTGCCATTTCCTGTAAAATTTCCTGTGCCGGTCTTTCTGAAAAATGTATTCCTAAAGCCGCATGGTTTACCCCAGCCTCTTTCCATTCGTGAAGTAAATCAATCAAGCCGTTACGCCCTGTTTTTAGTGTGAAACCACCACGTAATGGCGTTCTTGGGAAATTTGGATCTTCTACCAAATCAATCCAATCATTTGTCATATGTGGGCGGAACTCATTTTCAGGGAGTAATCCTCGCCAAGCTTTAATTTTTTCAGCCAACCGCCGTGGGCCGGCGCTGTTGTGAGTTGGCTCAGGATAAGTCAGCCATCCATCGGCATATTCAGCGATCCAATCCAGCGATTGGCGCGAAGCACCGGTAACAATTAATGGAATTGCGCCAAATACAGGCTTAGGCAGGAGTTCTGCACCAGTAAAACCACCAAGAGCAGAATTAATATTCAGGTATCCATCTTTCATCAACTGACGGAAATAAGTGACTGTATCAGCGAAGCGTTTGCCGCGTTGTTCAAAGTCGATTCCATAAGCCGGGAATTCAATGGGCCTGTCTCCGGATGCGATACCAAGCACTAAACGGCCACCGGAAATTTGATCAATGGTCGTCGCTGCCTTTGCAAGATCAATTGGATGGCGTAACGTGAAAATGGCACTTCCCGTTGCTAAAGAAATGGATTTTGTTTTCGCACTCAAATAGGCCAGATAGGTAAATGGATCGAAAAGTTGTCCCGCATCGCCAAATGAAGGGTCAAATAAAGGCACATCCCGAACCCATACTGCTGCAAAACCATATTTATCGGCCTGAACAACGAGATCTGATTGGCCTTCCATGACGTTCATGTCGCCTTGATAAAATTTTTGCGGTAAAAAAAGCCCTAGGGTCAGTTCGTTAGGGCGAAACATCCGTTGATAGCCAGGATGGTTCGCGAATAATTGCGATGAAGCTCCTTGAATCTTGCCAGAAGGTACTGAAGTTATTTGATTCATTTATTTTTCCTCACATATTATTTCTAAGGGCCTGTAGCGGGTTCTGGAATAGAAATTCCACGTTGCACCGCGGGTCTGGCTGCGATTCTGTCATGCCATTCGCTTAAATATTTATAATGGTTAAAATCAAAATTGATAATTTTGGCAATATGAGTCCAACCGAAATGAGCAATATCAGCGATTGAATAATCCTCTCCGCCAAAATATAAATTATTGGCTAAATGATTATTCATGGTTGAAAAAGCACGTTCAGTGAGTTTTTTATAGCGCTCAGTCGCTTCTTTATTTTTTCCGGAACCAAAAAACTCAAAATTAACTCTTTGCCCGATAATTGGCCCAACGCTGGATGCGTGGAAAATCAGCCATTGGATAGCCTGCCAACGTGCATTATGATCAACGGGAATTAATTTATTCGTTTTATATGCCAAATAGAGAAGAATTGCCGCAGATTCAAAAATTGTTGTATTTGTATCGCTGTCAACTAAAACAGGTATTCGCCCATGTGGATTAAGCGCTAAAAACTCAGGCAATAAATTTTCACCTTTATCTATATGCACATGGTTTAATTCATAGGGAAGCTCAAGCTCTTCCAGAGCAATAGTAATTTTAAATCCATTGGGAGAACTGTCAGTGTAAAGTTTGATCATAATGTTCTCTTTTATTGACTAAATGTAATTAGGTAAAAAGACAAATAGAAACCCATCTCCTTGTTGCGAAAACTAGAGTTATTGTCTTTTTATCAAATTTTTATTTGATCAGTAATTATTCCCCATAAATAAATTTCAGAATGAAATTTTAAAAAGGGTAATAGCGTGATTTAAATAATGGAAATGTTTCACTTATAATGCTGTCGGGCATTTCCAAGCTCATGGTATTAAAAAGAAAAAAATAAAATGTTTGATATGAAACAATCATAACTATTAGCCTTAATTTAAAATTTCATCAGTGAGTCAGTTGATGATATTATTATTGAATAATCCACGTTTTCACAGAAAATAGAAAACGATATTTTCTATCTTAAGAGTTTAGAAAAACTAAATTATGGCTAAATCACTCCCATTGCTAGCGTTACGCGCTTTCGTTGAAGTCGGCCAAAGCAAAAGTATCAAGGCGGCAGCACAGGCTTTGAATGTTACTCCGGGCGCTATTAGCCAACGGATCCGGTTATTGGAAACACGGGTTGGCGCCGAGTTATTCACACGTGAAAAATATGGCGTGCGCATGACTGAAGTTGGAGAAAATGTTTACCCGCAACTGCTTGATGCATTCCAGAGTCTTGAAAAAGCCTATGATAAATTGGAAAAATTTAACTCAAGGCCAGCGTTAACAATAAATACTTCTCCGACATTTGCAGCTTCCTGGCTTGTTCCACGTCTAGGCCATTTTAAGAAACAGCACCCACAAATTGAGATAGAAATCCAAACAACTTATTCTATTGTCGATTTAAAACGGGATCGGGTCGATATCGCGCTTCGTCACGGCCTTGGCCATTACCCAGGATTGGATGTTACCCAGTTGATGGTTCCTGTTTTAATTCCTGTAGCCAGCCCTGAGTTAATTAAAGCGCATCAGCCCGTGAATGAGCCTATTGATTGCCTTAATTACCCATTATTGCAGGATGCCAGCCGTGCGGATTGGTATCTATGGTTAAGCGCACACGGCGCTTCTGTTGATGAGCGGGCTGAACGCGGTTCATGTTTTGAAGATGATTTTTTACTTATCCGGGCGGCTAAATCAGGGCAGGGAATTGCCTTGGTCGCACAGGAATATGCTGAAGATGAAATTCGCGAGGGCCAGCTTATTCAGGTGCTTGATAACCCTTGGCCTTCTAAGTTCGCTTATTATGCCGTCTCTTTGCCGGACGCAATCGATCGTTTCGAAGTTAAGGCATTTATTGATTGGATAAAAGAAGAGGCAAAAACCTCATAGTAAAAGCGGACATAAAATCTATCTCCATCTCTATGGGTAAGGACGCCCGCGACTCTATGATTATCATGGCGCTTGGTGAGAGCTAGCCTGATGAGAACGAATGAGCCAGCGAATATCGGCTGGCTATGATGTGATTAATTCAGTAAACATCATATTTCAATAACAACGCCCGTTTCTTTGCCATAAATACTGCGGATATAGCCTTTGGCTACTTGCTCGCCGGTGCAGGTTTCTTGTCCCGGGAAAAATTTCGCGTAATGAGAAAAGGAGCTTTCTAATAGGCGAGGGCTGACGGCGTTGATTCTAATATTATTCAGTTCTGACGCTGCTGAACGAACAAATGCTTCAATGGCGGCATTCGTTACGGCGGTTTGTGAGCCATAAGGTGACGATATCTTGCCAACAATGCCTGATGTCAATGTGATAGAGCCTCCCTGTTTGATGTATTTTAAAGATTGCAGGGCGACATTTATTTGCCCCAAGGCTTTATTATTGAGGCTTTCTTCGTAATCGCTTAATTTTTCAGGTGATGTCCAAACCGTTTTACCAAATGTACAGACGACGGCATCAAACATTTTATGTGTTGATAAAAAATCATTTAATTGTTTTTTATCAAACACATCCAATGCATTTTCTTTTGAGTTTCGACTTGAGGCAATAATTTCTAATTTTGTCTGGTTGTCCGTTAACAAAACATGCTGTTTTTTTAGGTTATCAATGACGTTTTTGCCGATAGTTCCTGATGCACCTATGATTAATATTTTCATATTTATGATCCTATGCTGGAAAATTATTTATGACTATGCATTCTGCTTTACAGCGATATGCCCAATAGGCTTCAAGTTGCAGCCAATAAAGTTGCAACTTGAGAAACGAGAGTTATTGATAAGATATCTTTTGGGCATCTATTAATGATAGGTT
Organism: Xenorhabdus mauleonii; assembly: GCF_900113945.1. Classification (GTDB taxonomy): domain Bacteria; phylum Pseudomonadota; class Gammaproteobacteria; order Enterobacterales; family Enterobacteriaceae; genus Xenorhabdus; species Xenorhabdus mauleonii. Next base: position 141,998 of record NZ_FORG01000006.1, on the reverse strand, counting down.
GAAAATGCTAAATGACAAAAGCAGGTGAACTCACACGAGTAGCAGAGGCTAAATTTATAAAGTTAACTAAAAGGATCTTCATCTGAGTATTTTTTCTTGCCAATAACAGACCAATCTCCAGAAGCATCAACATCGAGAAAAATGTTATCATTTTTATGGGTGGACATAAGCCTATACTTCTTAGAAATTAGATTTTTATTTTTTGGATTGATTGTTTTGTTAATTAGAATTGGCCCTGTAAACATCATTGTATAATTGATTTTTCGTTCTTCACGTTGATAGTCTGCTATTTTTCTTCCGTTTGAAAATCTTGTTTCATCAAATAACCCTGTTCGCCATAAAGGATTTATAAAATTGCATTTTTCATCATGAATTATTTCTTTTTTCTCTTTCATTTTTAAAATAAAATCAATCCGCTTATCTCTTAGGCTAGCTTCATTGTGGCTTCTTATGTGTTTTACTCTTTCGAAGTAAGGGCTGTCACAAATTTGTTTGTAAAGATGATGCCTTTTGATTGTAATTGCCATTTCAATTATTAGGTTAAATATTTTTTTTGAATTTGGTAATGATGAAATAATAGCATTTCCGAATTCTTTTCCAGAGGCATCAAGATGCCAATTTTCTCCTGATACATCACCGATACCCATATCAGTTTTAAGGGATAGGTAGCTAAATTTATCTTTTTTTGTTTTAATATTACTGAGTTCTACATCAGCATCTAAATATATGCCGCCTTCCATGTATAGAATTACAAGGCGTGCTATGTCACTGACCGATGCATAATTGTGATAGTTTCCATTTAACTGCATAAAATAGATATGCCTTAAGTAATGGATTAACTCTCTATAATCGCCATATAGGTTTTCATGGATATCTTCATATGCATGATCTCTGTCAAAAAAAACTGAGCAATGAGGCTCTTCTTTTGGGACTACACTTTGAAAATAGGCTTGTCTGGTCAGATAATCAAAAGCCGTGTTGATATTTTTATAGTTGAAATGAAAGGAGTTTCCTATTACATAGAAGTTACTCCCTTGATAATTAAATTCCATTTTATTCAACGTGTTGGTAATTAATGATTTCACATTGCTGTTTCCCCAAATATTGACTTCAAAATTTGGATTTTTATACTTAACCAACATCATTCTTTTTAATAGATTTTCTGGTATATTGCCACCTACCCAGAAGTAATGGATTTTTTGTGGGATTTCCATGTTTTTTCCTCTTTCGGTGTAATGTGAAATATAAATGATGTGTTATTAATTAAGTTACCTTAAGGTTGATGGAAATATCAATTTCATGATAGATATAAGCTGAATTTAGTTATTAGCGCCTGATGGTGTTTTCTGTTTTGGTATTTATGATCCAAAATAATGGGTAGTTAATAAAAACAGATGAAATACCTTATGTGAAGAAGCAGTAATCGATGTAGCTAAAAATAACTTGGTTTTTAAATTAAATAATAATCAGGCGTTATGTTTTTTCAGCTTTTATATCACAATATTCCCATTCCATGATGCTGAAAAGGGTGATTCATCTCACATTATTTCAATATGATTTCTCACCGGTATTTTCGATTTGTTGATAACTTGGTGCTGAGATTTGTTTTTCACTAATCTCTCAATTGACAACTTTCCCGTAAAATCCGCATTACGGTATCGGCTCCGCTGCGATTGGGATTGATGCGAATCATACGTTGCTCCAACGTCGGATCGGTTTGGCGGAAAGTCGCGGAAATACGGTAAAACAGCGGCGGGATTTCAAATTTTGACTCTGCACCTACCGGATAAGGCAGTGCCCCGAATGTATGCGCTGCTGCAAGTACCTTTTCTGCGATAGGATCATGAAACTCCACTAATAATACTTTTGATTGGGCATTGGCGAGAAAGGCGTGTTTGACCTGAGGCAGTTCCCCTTGATTCAAGCGCATGACCAGCTCGTCATTCACTTCTGCCTGCACTGCGTGCATAACGGGGGCGAATACCATCCCACGCAAGGCCTCCATAGCCTGATAGCCCTGTATCTGGCAACCGCCGGAATACATGCTCCGCCGCAGGGCATCAATGGCAGTCTGTTTTCCTGCTACGAGACCGATACCTTGTGGCCCCAGTAACTTAAAGCACGAAAATGTGGAAAGGGTAGCACCGTGCTGGCAGCCAATTTTCGCCACTTTCATGGCTGCGTAGTTATCATCGACGAGCGACGGAATAAGGTGCTGATTCAGTGTGTCGATAACGCCTTGCAGGGTATAGCGGTCAGACATTTTCTGGCGTGTATGCTGGACAAGGCAGGCTGCTGGTTGATGTTGGCGGATTGCGGCGGAAATTTGTTCCGCATGATTGAAATCCGCGCGGATGACGTGCAGCCCCATTTGCTCAATCGATGTTTGGGTTGTGGGATAAATGGGCGCATTATGTACAAGTAAAGTTGAATTGGGGCTGGCTAACGCTGCCAGCCCTGCACGTAATGCGCCGGTTCCTGCTCCATTGACAAAGGCTGCGCTCTCGGCACCAAAAAATTCCGCAATGACCGTTTCAATGCGCCGGGTCATCCGTGGTTGGTGAAGATCCGGGACTAAGCCCAGATCACCTTGCGAAAGAAAATCAGCCCCAGGAAAATGACGACAGATAATATCCACCAGCTTGAATTGTTGTTGCTGCGCTTGTGCCATCGTCATACTTTGCAATGGATAGGTTTTCATTGGTTATTTTTTCCCAAAAGAACTTATTTTATTCCCAAAAGAAATAGCATGTTGGCAAGAATGCCCACGGCAATGGTTGCAATTGGGCCGATGGCCATTTCCACTAAAGGGCGTTTAGATGTACGGTTGAGCAGGTAGATACCCGCGACAATCATAAAGCCCATGCCCGGCAGAATCGCGTTGGAGGCAATCATAGCACCAACCAGCAAGGCAACTTCGAGCATTTTGGTGATCGCGGTACGAATATGCCCGCTGCATGCTTTCACGCCAGGGTATTTATCCAGCCAGATTGCGATTTTCGCCAGCAACTGGATCTCGATGAACATCGTGATGCCACCTGCGATAAAGGCAATCCAGGGATTGGTGGTCGCCAATCCGGCAACAAATATGAATTTCATGCCATTCGGGCTGTAAACGCCGGTGGCGATTGCAGTGGTTCCCACTAAAGGAATGAAGCCAATGGCACGAGCCAAGGCGACCAGCATGGCATTGGTTTGCTCGCCTTGTGCCATCAATTGCAGAGAAACCGGGCCTTCTGCCAGCAGGCTAAATGACATGGTTGCCGCACTGGCAGTCAGGCCTCCGCACAGGATCAGCAGCCATTTGTTTTTCTGGATGCGCTCGATGCGGGTTGAAAACAGGCCGACCAAGACTTCATTGGCTCCTTTTTGCTGTTGTGATTGGGCAGGGCGCTCACGCATTGCAAAGTAGAACATGGCAATCATCGACAGCAGCAAGGCCGCGCCATTTGGATCGATGCTGACAGGCTTTTCTATCATGCCGCCAAAACTCAGCGGGCCAATGGCTTTGGTGCCCACATAACCCACTAATGCGGTGAACATCACCAAAAGCCCTTTGCGATAGCCATATTGGTAGCCGACAACCATTGCCGGGAACAGGGCAAAACAGGCGACAATCGGATCACCGACTTTCTTGAGGTCATCAGTGAAATTCACGGGCAGCATCGCAAACAGTTCAACCACTGAGCGCAGGCCAGCCAATAAGGCGATGGCATACAGAGCGCCGATGATGCCAGAGGCAACATATCCTCTCCGGCTGTTGGTACACCAGATGCCAATCATGTCAGTGCCAAGCAGCAAACTGTGCACCAGCACAATGGGCGCAGTGAGTGAGAAGGGAATGCCGAAACCCACAACCAAGCCGATGCTCAGGGCGAAACTGGTTGCTGCGAGTGCCTTGCGGCTCATGCGCCCTTCAAGGTACTCCGGCAATAATGGGCGCAGGCCATCATGGAAAACGGCGATACCGCGGTTTGCCATCATCGCGGCAATGGCCCCGATGGCTGCCAGTAATCCTGCTTTGAAAGGGTCAACTTCTATCAATCTCATCAGGAATTCATGTAAGTGTTGCATGACAATTCCCTCACTGTGAAATAATGGTATTGATGATCACTGGCAGAACCATCTCAATATCTTGTCCGGTAAACCCAAATGCCTTTTTCCCTGCCTTGACATGGGCGATTATTTCTTCATCAGACAATATCTTTCCCGGCATACTGATAGTGGCACATTGGTCTAGGCCAATAAGGGCGATTGCAATGGCCAGCGCTCCGCCGCCGCCAGTATTGCAGGCGCCAAGATAGTAATCGGCTTCGCCATTTTTCACTGCCATCGCCGCTTCAATGTCATTCATGATGGTAATTGAAGTCGCTTTGTCTCCCGCCAATTGGCGAATACCTTCGGCTATTGCCCCTTTCTCTATTTGCCCACCAACGACAAATCTCATCTTCTTATCCCTCTCTTTGTATCTTCTATCGGATTGCTTTTTGAAAAAGCTATGTTTTTTTAACACTGAATTTTCAGTGCGGTTTTTTTTTAAGGCTGTGCTGGAAAAATCGTGCAGGATTATCACGTAACATTTGATCTACCTGCATTTGGGAAAATCCGGCTTCAAACAACATAGGGACAAAGACGGTAAGCAGATAATCAAACCCAATCCCTCCGTTGTTTTTCAAATGGGAGCGGCGAGTCATATCTTGGGAAAGCATAACGCGATCCAGTAGCCCATATTTGGCGACCTCTTGCAACATGCTGATGCGCCCGATATCTGGATAATAATTATTTTTGCCGATGGTATCGAATTGCACCCATGCCCCTGCTTCCAGAATTGGAATGATGGTGCTCAGGTTATCTCGTAGATCGCAATGGCCGATGGCGATATGTTCAGGAGAAACACCAAAGCCCGTCAGCAGTGCCAGTTGTTCACGCCCCATGGTGCTTAGTGTGGTATGGGTGGAAATGGGACAGCCTGTCGTTTGGTGAGCCAACGCCGCTGCTGCAAAGACTTTTTGCTCATCTTCCGTGATTTGCCCAAGGCTGGAACCAATCTCTGCGATTACCCCCGCTTTTAATGCCGTGCCATCAATCCCGATTTCAATTTCGGTGATCATGTCATCAGCGATCGCTTGTACGCTTAATTCGTTGAAATGGTCGGGGAAAAATGGCTGTTTGTAGTAGCCGGTTGAGGCAATAATATTGATGCGGGTATCACGCATTAGATCCAGCAAAAAAACCGCATTGCGTCCCATGTAGCGGTTAGTCATTTCCACTATATTCCGCACCCCAAGGGCATGGAGCTGGAGAAGTTCATCAACTATCAGGTCATATTGATCCAAGCGGCAATCCAGGCTGCCTTTTGCACCGGAAAGATCGATATGCAAATGTTCGTGGACATAGGTATATCCCGATGTGTCAAAACCACGATTTATTTTCACTGCTAAATGATGATTAACAGCTCGATTTTTTGATGAAGATTGCAGTGTGTCCCCCCCAATGTTCAACTTGATATCTTTGATATCCCGCTGCCCTAGTGAGTCTTCAACTGCATCAATGATGGATGAGGAATACGAAGCGGAATGTGTGGGCGTATCCCCAGTTTGCTTTTAGTTTCCCATAATGGTCTTTATAAATGATGATGTTATCAATGGCTATTCCACAAAATAGCCATTTCATTAATTTATCATGCACAAATATTCATAAAGTCATCGCGCAGGATCATGAGGGAAATCTACCAGAGCGAAAATAACATTATTTAATGCCAGAGTAATACTATATGTAATAGTGATAATGTAATACCTATATTGAGGAATTACTGGGCATAGCCGTTATTTTTCCAGTTTCCCTGACTGTCATAGATACCTTCAAGTTTGGGAGCATCCGATTGAATGCCTGAGACAAGGGCTACATCACTGCGGGTCACGAAAACCTGAGAGCGGAAACACATAATCACCGGACTGCCGATTGGGTGTGTACCTGCGATTGGGAGGTGATAGTCAATGCAAGGCTCGCCCAAACGCAGTATGCGCGTAGTTTTGGGTGGGGCGGTTTTGGGGTAAATGTGCTTAGATGAAATTTCTGATGAAATGTTTTCAGAAAACACCAGTGCATGCTTCATGTGCCCACGTTTGTAGTAACCGCCACCATAACAGTAACTATTGCCATCGTGATGATGCGAAACTTCGGTGACATAAGCCATGGCGATATGTTCTGGCTCTTGTCCGGTGATATTGGCGGGAATGGTTCCGGTTAACGCATGGCCGGGTTCAAGGTGGGTCGCACCATATTTGGCCAGCAGTGGGATAGTGTTGCAGCTTGATGCGGAAGGGGCATTAATCTGCGAAAGCTTAACTCCGAGTTGTTCAAGTCGGTTTCGCGCACGGATGAGGGTCAGCAAATTGGCTGTCGGTAAGGTGGTTTGATAGCGTGCATCCCACGACAGGCAAGGAAAGTGGGTCAGGCCGCTCAATTTAATTCCGGGCATCTGTTTCAGGTCATCGACAACAGATTCAAGCTCATCAAAAGTAATGCCTGCTTCTTGGCAGGGGAAGACAATGTCCCGTTTATCAAAGACTTTTAGCATTATGGGTTGAACGCGTCCCAGCTTCTCTGCTGCATCCGAAATCGTTTGCGCCTTTTCACGAGAAAAAACGGTAATGATGTCTGGATTGCGCTTGAGCAGGGTTTCAATTAAATGCGTCGGAGTCTGTACCAGATGGCCGATGTGACATAGCGGTATATCGTGCTGGCTCAGGCTATAGGCTTCCTTGAAGTCGACAGCGACGACACCGCGGTAGCCCAGCTCAATCAGTTTCTTGGTCAACCAAGGATTGCGCCCGAACTGCTTGGTCATCAAATAGAGTTCAATATCGTGTTGGTTAGCCGTTTTCAGCAGCTTGCGGCCGTTATTTAAAACCTGATCGACATCGATAATATAGGTATCTGGCAATATTGCGCCTTGTTGCCAAAGTCTTCTTGCAACTTCAATCAATTTGGGGTTTTGTTTTTTCAAGGCATTAATAAACATAGGTTTCTCTTCATGGCTGCAAAGCAGCAAGGCTGTGTAAAAACAGAAACTGTTTACGAAACAAAAATCTTCATTTTTTTGAATATTTATAATGTAATCAAAAGCTAACTGCTTTCGAAAGAAAGCATTAAACCATATAAATTTACTAACAGGTAGCCTTCTTCATTAGGATGCAGTGTCACCGTGAATTTTTTGATGAGGGAGCGATGGATGGTGATGAGTTGATGGTAATGTTCAGAAAGCTCGATTTTTTCCAGTATTGCCCTGTCCAGCGCGGAAACAATTTCTCCGTGACGTGAGCGCATCAACGCGCTTGCCATATGGGTTAGGGCCATTTCACCTTGTGGATGGCGGACAGGAATGAGCCAGACATCTTCCAGTTCATGCATAACAGCCAGCATGTTATCGTAGATATCTTGTTCGATGACGCCACCTTGCAGCAGGATAGTTAAGCGTTGTTCTATCATTGCTTTTTGTTACACGTCTTTGTTAATAAAGTGGTTGCTTGAATTGTTGGAATATCAGTAAACGGGCGTGATGATACCTGCTACAACGTCTTGTTGATGGTTCAGCAATTCATCTCGATCAACCATGGTATGCAGGAGTTGCTGGATGGGAATATTATCTTTGCGGGCAAGAATAACCGCTTCTGAGGCCTTGACAAAGCTGTCGCTATCACCGGGGATCAATGTCATCAGACCCTGTGAGAGCAGCTCATGGCCTTGCCCCACGTTCCAGATAGCCGCATCAATGTGGCCTTTTATTATTTGATTCAGACATTCATGATAGGAAACTTCGACCAATTCAATCTCTTTGCCTTCAAAGTACTGATTTGTCATTATTTTTTGGTCTGCCGAGGTGCTATCTAGCCCTACGCGGCGAATCGATTCCATTTCGCCTTGACGAAAGATCAATCTATGCCTGTCTGTATAACTTTGTGTCCCTAGTGAAAGCGCAATATATAAATCTTTATTTTCAGGATGTTGTTCTGCGGCAAGTCTTGATGTTACTGCTAAGTCGTACACACCGTTTAGCAGACACTCAATGCGGATATCTGAGCCACGCATATGTGCAAAGTAAAACGGTATCCCTGCACACAGGGCTTTCAAACCACTTGCCAATCCTTCATAGGCGCGGGTGTAGGGAAGCGGCATCGCACAAACCACATTGCCGATATCAGCATACTCCAAGAGCAATTTGTGGTTAATTTGTGCAAGAAAACTACCATTACGACCACGACGCTTAATTCCAACTGCCTGTGTTTGTTCAAGGGATTTTAATGCTGCTTGCATTAAACCCACGGACAAACCACATTCTTTGGCTAACAATTCTATAGTTTTTAGTCGGTTGCCACTTTGTTCTGAGAGGAGGTAACGAGCAAGAAACGCTTGTGCAATTCCCTCTTTTTTAATGAATGTTTGACTCATCATTGCAAGTTGCTATCCATTCTTGTTTATCTTCATAAATTTGAACATAAATCGCAATAAGCGAATTAAAGAAAGTGGATTAATATCACAATTGCCAAAAAAATGAAAATTTAAAAAATAGCAAAGTCCAATATTATCAATCTTTTGAAGATATATATTTATTTTGCTTTGAAGATATAAAAATGCATTGATTTGGAAGAAAATAGGGATGACAAGGAGATTAACTGCATTTGATTGCTGTATTTTTCTATCTGGTTAGTGATTTTTGCTGCGCTATTTATCACGTTACAGAATAATTAGGATAACATTTTGCAGCTAATTCTTGCGTTAATCAACAAAATATCTCACCGTCGTAATTTATTTAAATGTATCGAGGATTTAATTTAACTATTTTGAATATTATTTTTTACATGTTTATACCAAATAATAAATTTGATTTGTTTTATGCCTATACTTTAAGTTTATATTTCGGTCGGTTATAAAAAGTCGAAAGGTTGTCGCTTATGAAAATTACAGCTAATAATATTTCGATTGAAATTGAAGACAGCGGTGGAGAGACACGTCCGGTTGTTTTACTGATCATGGGGCTGGGTATGCAGCTTATTGACTGGCCGGATGAAGTTGTCAGCCAATTGGTTGCCGCTGGATTTCGGGTAGTCCGTTATGATAATCGGGACGCGGGGTTGAGCCAGCACTTTGACCATGTCCGGCGAAGCTCTCTTCTTTGGCAAAAACTTCGCTTTCGTTTCGGGTTGCCTGTGCGCCCGTTTTATAGCCTGCAAGATATGGCGGGCGATGCCGTGGGGGTGCTTGATGCGTTGAATATTCCGCGAGCGCACATTATTGGCGCATCTATGGGGGGAATGATCGCCCAGAGGCTTGCCGCCACTTATCCTGAACGCGTGATGAGCCTGGTCAGTATCATGAGTTCCAGTGGTGCCCGCCACCTTCCTTCGGCCAAGCCAGAAATTATAGCTGCATTATTGTCTAAGCCTGACGGCCCGCGTGAAGACCAGTTAATTGCTCATCAGCTTAAAGTCACTCAGGCTGTGCTTTCACCTGATGAACCTTTTGAAAAAGATAAACTGACCCGGCATCTCAGGATAGCCTTGCGCCGCGGCGGGTATGACCCCAATAGCTCGATTCGGCAAATACTGGCGATAATGGCTGATTCCGGCAGAGCCGAACTGTTGGCCCAAATTCGTTGCCCAACCTTGGTTGTGCATGGTGAGGACGATCCTTTAATTCCAATGGCCTGTGGAGAGGATACGGCTAAACGCATTGCCGGCGCTGAATTTTTGCCGATACAAAAAATGGGGCATAGTTTTCCGCTTTCATTCATGCAAGCGCAGGCTGGAAAAATAATCCCATTTTTACATGGAATACAATAATAATGCCTAATTGAGCAGTTTTTTCGTCATTATATGTAATGTGCTTTGCTGTTTGGAGCTGGAAAATAAAATATCTTTTTGCCATGTCATGCCTTTTTTGGCATAAAACTTAATGGCATATTTGTTCTTTTCCAACACTTCCAACCAAAGCCATTTTTGCCCCCATTCCTGACCGAGTGTTACCACATGATCAAACAATTGTTCCCCGTAATTTTTTCCCGTCAGATGCGGAATTAAATAGAGTTTATGTAAATAAAGGCCAATGATATTTTCATCGGGAATGGTTTGATTGGTGATAATTTTACTGAAACCGATGACATTGGAATTAATGGCATCAGTTTCGGCAATAAACCATTTGTGTTCGGGAGTGTTAAGTGACGTGAATATTGTGTCTACCGAGCACTGTTCCGCAATGTATTTTTCTAACTCCTCTTTATCAAGCCATAAATCGGTAAAATGAAAGCGGTAGCTCGTTTCATACAATTGAGATAATAGTGTCGCGTCTTTTGATGTCGCTTCTCTAATTTTTAACAGCGAATTCTCCGAAACTATTTACCCCCGTCGTCTTTCAAGTTACCTCTTTGTTGGCTGAACTCACTCACCCCGGTCACATAGTTTGTTATATTCCCGAGGATGACTGAAAGACTCCTGCCTCTCACCGGCGGGCAGCCTTTTCCCGCCGCGATGCATCTTGAAATCCATAGAGTATAGTGGTCGTCAGGGTTTGGCTATGAGCCCGTTATTTGATATTTCGTTGATGAGATGCTCACCTGCCAGCCATTCTCCATATCCTGCAGCAGTATGAATATGGCCTGCCCCGGGTAAAACAATTAAATCAGATCCCCAGCAATTGGCTAATGTACGGGCTTTTTCCACAGCTAGAAATTCATCATTATCACTGCATACCAGGGTAGACGCAAAAGGCAAAGGTGACATTGCCAGAGGGCGCTGAACCTGAATTTCCAGTGGCGCATCGGGGCTATCGATATCCGCGGGAGCAACGAGCAATGCGCCTTTTACCCTGCCGCATATTCTTTCTGCCGCCCACTGAGTAATTGTCACTGCGCCACAGCTGTGGCCAATAAGAAATATTTCCCCGGAGGTTTTTTCGATTGTTTCATCAAGTCGGTTTAGCCATTGTTCCCGGATGGGAGAATTCCAGTCGCTTTGCTGTACTCTGATAATATTTGCGTATTTTCTTTCTAAATGGGATTGCCAGTGATCTGGGCCGGAATTGGTATATCCCGGAACGATTAAGAACGTCTTGTCTGCCATTATTTATTCCAGAGGTTTTTTCCAAAATATTATCATGGCAATAAAAATTTGCATGCTGAATAACCTGCTCAACTCAGCAGAAAATAGGGAAAGCGAATAGGGGTATCAGAGTGTTTTATTGCGAAAATTTATGCGTTCTTTGAGGGATTATTGATGAGCGGTAAGTGGTTGGTAAATTAAATATGGCGATAATTTTTTATCGCCATATTTCAATTACGCAAAATCAGTCTTGTAATTAAGCTTATTTAACGTTCTGGGCCAGCCAGTCAGCAACGCGTTGCTTTTGCTCATCGGTGAGCCACATACCCAGTTTGGTACGACGCCAGATAGCATCATCCAACTGTGTAACCCACTCGTGTTCGACCAAATAACGCAGTTCAGCCTCATACAGGCCATGACCAAAGCATTCACCGAGATCAGCCAGTGCGTCTGAACCTTTCAGGATAATTTGGCTGTTGCTGCCGTAAGTACGGGCATAGCGCAGAGCCACGCCTTCTGGCAACCAGTTGTGACGTTGGCGCAGCAGACGGGCATAACCATCACGGTCACAGCCTTCCAGCTCGCCGCCCGGCAATTTGCCATTTTTAGTCCATGCCTTGCCGGCATTTGGATAGTACGCGACCAGTTTCTCCAACGCGTGCTCTGCCAGTTTACGATAGGTTGTCAGCTTACCGCCGAACACGGACAGCAATGGTGTCTTGCCTTCCTCATCCTGCACATCCAGCGTGTAATCACGTGTGATAGCTTGCGGTGAATCTGATTCATCATCACACAGCGGACGGACACCAGAGTACGTCCAAACAACGTCATTGCGTTCAAGCTGTTTCTTGAAGTGATCGTTATAGACTTTCAGCAGATAATCGATTTCTTTATCGTCAATTTTGACGTCTTTCGGATCGCCTTTGTATTCAACATCGGTTGTGCCGATGATGGAGAAATCATCATTCCATGGAATGACAAACACGATGCGGTTATCTTCGTTTTGCAGAATATAGGACTGCGGTTCATCATGGACGCGAGGAACTACGATGTGGCTGCCTTTGATCAAACGGATGCCATAAGGGGATTTCAGTTGCAGTCCGTTGTCGAAGAAGTTTTTTACCCACGGGCCAGTTGCATTCACCAAGCCTTTGGCGCGCCATGTATGGGTTTCACCGGTTTTGAGATCCGTAGCTTCAACGACCCAGAGGTCATTTTCACGATATGCACGCGTCACTTGAGTGCGGGTACGAACTTCACCGCCGTGTTTCTGTACTTCTTGCGCGTTTAGTACAACTAAACGAGCGTCATCAACCCAGCAGTCGGAATATTCAAAACCACGGGTGATGGATGGCTTCAATACTGAGTTTGCCCCGAATTTCAGCCCCTTACTGCCCGGCAAGCTAACACGTTTGCCCAAATTATCGTATAGGAACAGACCAATACGGATCATCCAGGCTGGACGCAAGTGTGGTTGGTGTGGCAGACGAAAACGCATTGGGAATGCAATATGCGGAGCCAGTTTAAGCAATACTTCACGTTCTGCCAATGCTTCACTGACCAGACGGAATTCATAGTGCTCAAGGTAGCGCAAGCCGCCGTGGATCAGTTTAGAGCTGGCAGACGAAGTCGCGCTGGCCAAGTCTTGACCTTCCAACAGCAGGACAGAAAGTCCCCGGCCAGCAGCATCTGCCGCAATACCAGCGCCGTTAATTCCGCCGCCGATTACAATCAAGTCTTTGGTTTCCATTGCATACCCTCTGAAATGTTCGAAACAGTTCTTTAATGTTCGTTTTCGCTCAGGGATTGTAATCAAAAATTCATCAATCGCCAACTATTAACTCAGAAAAAACACCTTCGCGTGATACAGATAACAAATCATTATCATATCTATAAGATTAATCAGGATTTTGTGGGATACAAATTTAGGCTGAAGTTTGGGAGGCAGTTTAGAGGAAAGTTTGGGGGGCGGTGCAGGTAAAAATATTGAGGCAAATCTTGAGCCGGTAGTCTCAGGGGAAAGCCTTGGGAAGATATGGAAAGGCATTTACAGAGGAGAACCCCACCAACAATCAATATCAGGTGGGGAACGCCTGTGAATGAGGGAAAGCTAGCAAAGCTCTAACTTGACGCTGTATTGGTCGATGATTTTCTGAATATTGGGGGGCGGCGCTTTATTAGTGAACAAATAATCAATCAGATTCATGTTACCCAGATTAACCATCGCACTGCGGCCAAATTTCGAGTGGTCAGCAACCAGCATGACACAACGGGAGTTTTCGATAATGGCCCGTTTGGTACGAACTTCGTGATAATCGAATTCCAGCAGGGAACCATCATTATCAATGCCGCTGATCCCAAGAATACCGAAATCAAGGCGGAATTGAGAGATGAAATCCAGCGTTGCTTCACCAATGATGCCACCATCACGGGAGCGAACTTCACCCCCTGCTAAGATCAGACGGAAATCTTCCTTGCCCATAAATAGGGTGGCCACATTGAGATTGTTGGTGACAATCCGTAAATCCCGGTGATTGAGCAGTGCGTGCGCCACCGCTTCCGGCGTTGTTCCAATATCAATAAACAGCGTCGCGCCGTTTGGAATTTGAGTGGCAACTTGCACTGCAATTCGGGCTTTTTCATCTGACCACATGATCTTGCGGTCATGATAAGCGGCATTAACTGAGCTGGAGGGCAAAGTGGCCCCACCGTGATGACGGTGGATTTTATTTTTATCTGCCAGATCATTTAAATCACGGCGAATGGTTTGAGGGCTGACCTCAAAATGCTCAACCAGCTCTTCAGTGCTGACATAACCTTGAAGGCGCACCAGCTCGACTATCGCATCATGTCGCTGAGTTTGCTTCACAAAATTCCCCTAATATTTGCATATATCCACTCTGTTTTATTTCGCCCCGATCTGTTTCGGGCCACAGCAAAACATTCATGGATATACATGGATTATAGTTGACCCAAGTGACTTGGAATATTATTGATTTTTTTGTCTGCGTAAATTATCCCATAGGCCCATTAATAACCCGATAATTAATCCTGAAACATGAGCGGCATTTGCGATGCTCAATGAAAATACATCGAAATAACCAACCAATAACCAGACGACAGAAATAACAATTAGCCCTCTGGGAAGATGAATCCCTCGATTGGGTGAAATTTCACCAGTCAACCAAACATATCCTATCAGTGCATAGACCACACCAGAAAGCCCACCGAAATGAGATCCGCTAAACAATGATTGTGCCCAACCACTGAAAAATGCAGATACTATTGTGATTTCAAAAAGTTTTCCTGCCCCAATCTTACGTTCCACCTGACTGCCCAGATACCACCACAATGCGATATTGAAGAGAATATGCATTAATGAAAAATGCAATACAGCAGGGGTCACCCAACGCCATAACTCGAAATATTGCTCACTGTTAGGCCATGCCAGCCAGTTCATGACTTCGGATACTCCCGCAACCTGCATCCAAATAAACACAAGCAGGCAGAGTACGGTTATGGCGATAGTGAGCGGGCCGGACTGGCTTTTGAGGGTTTCCCAATTGAGATTGTTGCGATACTTAAAAGTGTTGTTGAATTTCCCGGTTTGCCAGCTGGCTGCCTGATAGCGTTCATTAAGGGGATCACGGGAAAAATGGCGAAGTTCTTCTTCAACCAGGCTTAGATGGCTGGCATTTTCCAGCCATAATTCAACCAGCAAGGGTTCACTGGTAGGGCGCATGATCAAATGAATGCCCTGTGTCGCCATATAGTCAATAAAGGCCTGAGCCAGCCGAGGATTGGATATTGAAGTTACATGAATCATTACTCGTCTTCTGCCTTATGTTGAAGTTAATCGCACAGGGTTAATTGTGTTGAAACTCGCTAACTTGAAGCCAATCTGTTTTTAAACCAGCATGTTAAATACCACCGATTATTAACGCCATGAAACAGTATGAACGTCACGAAACAGTGTCAACGGCGTGAGGATAATCCCTCTGCCAGGCTTCAAAACCACCATTGACGCTGTAAACTGTTTCGAAACCAATATTGATAAGGTATTGTGCGGCGCCTTGGCTACTGTGACCGTGGTAACACATCACCATGACCGGGGTATCGAAATCTGTTTCCTGCAAGAAATTATTGATAGTTTCATTTGTCAGGTGGAATGCGCCTGTTGCATGACCGGCCCGGAAACTTTGCGGATCGCGGATATCAACCATGGCTGCGGTTTTATTTAGCCAATATTGATAAGCTTGTTCTGGGTCTATTGTTTGAAAATGATCCATAAATACTCAATGATGTAATTTCTAAAATTTTCGCTTCCAATATATTCATTTCTTAATAGTTATCTGGTATGACCTGAGCGCCTTCCCAATATTTGCATTGGAAAGGCGTGGAAATACAGGCAGAAAGATCAGAGACGGAAAGCGGTTATATCCTTAGTCTTTCAAGTGGCTGCTTTGTTGGCGGCACTCACACGCCCCAGTCACCGTTATGTTCCTGAGGATTACTGAGAGGCTCCTGCCTTTCACCGGAGGCCAGCTGTTGTCATTCCTTTGCCGCCGCGCCGAAACTTGAAATCCATTGGGTATACAAAATAATCCAAATATCAGTAATACGAATGTTCACCGCGCTGGTGTTCAGTCAAATCTCTCACCCCTTTCAATTCAGGGAACATTTGCAATAACTGTTTCTCAATCCCTTCTTTCAGAGTGACATCGACCATTGAACAGCCGTTGCATCCACCACCGAATTGCAAAATGGCAAAGCCTTCATCGGTGATTTCCATCAGGCTGACACGGCCGCCATGCCCTGCAAGCTGAGGATTGATCTGCGATTGTAGGACGTATTCAACGCGTTCAATCAGCGGAGCATCGTCAGCCACTTTACGCATTTTGGCGTTCGGTGCTTTCAGGGTCAGTTGGGAACCAAGTTGGTCGGTTACAAAGTCAATGACAGCTTCTTCCAGAAAAGGTGCACTGATTTCATCAACGTAGGCAGACAGTTGATCGAACTTCAGTTCGGTATCAGTAGCTTCAACAGCATCTGGTGGGCAATAGGAAACGCCACATTCCGCGGTCGGTGTTCCTGGATTAATGACAAAAACGCGGATTTGTGTTCCCGGTTCTTGATTTGCCAGTAGCTTGGCAAAGTGCGCTTGCGCTGCTTCAGTAATATTAATCATGTCATTTGCTCAATAGTTGACTGTTCTAGTTGGTTATAATACGCCCATTTATAAAGGAACTACAAGGTGCGGCATATTGCCCAAGCCTGTACAGAGCGGGTACCAGCACGAATTAATAATTGTGATGCCTCATGCAGTGTGGTGCCTGTGGTGATCACATCATCGAAAATCGCGACATGCTGATTGGTAAAATCACCTTGCAATTGAAAAGCATACTTAAGATTGTTTTTCCTTTGGGCGGCAGATAGGCTCCGTTGTGTGAGTGTAGCACGTGAACGTTGCAAAATATTGGGGTGATATGGGCATTGCAGCCAACGCGACAGGGTATGGGCCATTAGCTCAATTTGGTCGAAGCCCCGTTGCCAGCGTTTTTTTCTGTGCAGGGGAATGGCCACAATGCATTCCGGCTTGAACCAGCGACCTTCACGATATCCCTGCAACCAATGCAACAGGAACTGACGGGCCAGTATTGGCGCGAGTTGCGGTGTGTTGTGATCCTTGTAGCGCTGGATAAGCTGACTTAACGGCGGAGCGTAATCTGTAATGGCAATTAAGTGCTGCCACGGAGGAGGATGCTTCAGACAGCGGCCACAGGCAATGTCACGGGTTTCGGCAGGCAGTGCGCAGCGGGGACAGACGGCTTGCAGCCGTTTAAATTTCCGGTGGCAGGTGCTGCATATTCCATGATAGGCAAAATACAAATTTTGATGGCATAGCCAACAGTATCCAACCATTGTTAGCATAGTCCCTTCCTTGGTGAGAAATAAGGTGAGAATAACAATGAATCAATTGTTTTGGCAGACAATCGGTGATGCGCCTCGCGACCTTGTGATGCTGCACGGCTGGGGATTGAATGCAGAAGTCTGGCGTTCAGTGGAAACGCGATTGGCTCCGCATTTTCGCTTGCATCTGGTGGACTTGCCCGGATATGGGCGTAGCCAGCCGTATCCGGCCATGTCATTGGGGGAAATGGCGGAAGCGGTGTGGCAGCAAGCGCCGGAAAAAGCGTTGTGGCTAGGGTGGTCTTTGGGCGGGCTAGTTGCCAGCCGGATTGCGTTGGATCATCCGGAACACGTTTCAGGTTTGATCACGGTTGCATCTTCACCGAAATTCAGTGCTGACAGCAGTTGGCCGGGTATTAAGCCTGAAGTTTTGAGTGCATTTGAGCAACAATTGAGTACTGATTTTCAGAAGACAGTCGAACGTTTTCTGGCATTGCAGACATTGGGAACAGAGAGTGCCCACCAGGATGCCCGTTTACTGAAGTCCGTGATATTGGATCAGGCAATGCCGACGGTTGAGGTACTGAATGCGGGCTTAGAAATATTGCGCACTGATGATTTAAGGGAGGAGCTTGCCCTGCTTCGATTACCTTTCCTGCGCATTTATGGTTATCTTGATGGCCTTGTGCCGCGCAAGATCGCGGAGCAACTAGAACAAGAGTGGCCGCATACCCATTCCGTTATTATGCGTCATGCAGCCCATGCGCCTTTTCTTTCCCATCCGGATGAATTTGCCGAAGTGTTAATAAATTTCACGTCCAATATCGGATAAAAATTATTTACACCTAAAAATTACCCATAACATTAAAAAATTATGGGTATCCCCTTTGTCTTTCAAGTTGCCTCTTTAATTGGCTTCATTGGGTGCGCCCATTCACCCCGGTCACTTTTTTATGCTTCCGGGGATGATTGAGAGGCTCCTGCCTCTCACCGGAGGTCAGTTTTTGGCTGGGCAAATTCGTTCCCTTGCCGCCGCGATACAACTTGAAATCTATTGGATGTGATTAATGGGATTATTTTATTGGATAAATTTCGGTGACGATTTCCGGCGTATTGACGATGGTATCGAGAACAGGGCAATTACTCTCAACAAAGTCAATGAAATCGTGGATTTCCTGCTCGGTATTATCTGCCTTGATATAAAACTTGGAGGTTATTTTGGAAAACCCCATTTTGGCGTCTTTATTTCTGCCGGTGAAACCATCGGTATCCAATTCACCTTCCATTTTAACCTGAATATCGATTAAATTGATTTTATGCTTACGGGCATAACTCTTTGCCACGATACACTGGCAGGCGCCGAAAGCTGAAAGCAACGCCTCCACGGGGTTCATGGCCTCATCTGTTCCCCCCAGATTTTTGGGTTCATCAATATGGAAAGTAAAATCCCGTGATGAACATTTCATTTTGAGACGACCAACTGATTCAATTGTTGCAGTAAATAACTCTTTAGGCATGGAATTATCCTCTGGTCATTAATATTGAAAAACAGCATGCAAGATAATAAGAAAATGCTGTTTACTTTTCAATTACGCCAATGTGAATGAATTTATTCTTCACCAGCGTTATTTATTGTTTAATATTGAATGAGGTATTTTTTTTATCCTGCTGTTTTCATTGGATGATTCAAATGAAAAATGGACCGTTCATTGCTAATAAGGCATTTTGTATGGAAATTAAAATAAAAAAAGAATTTATAATATTTATCGCTTTCATCACGGTTTTTTTAGCGCAATTAGGTAATTCAATGTATTTGCCTGCATTGCCGCTGATAGCAGAAAAATTATCGGCCTCGCAACAAGATATTGCATTATCTTTTCCCGCATTTTTAATTGGTATGGCGGTATTGATGCTTATTTGGGGAGGGGTAAGCGAAAAATATGGCAGAAAAAAGGTGCTCTCAATTGCCATTCTCTTTTATTCCTTGTGCAGCTTTGCCATCGCGATAGCCAGCAATACCGAGGTATTCATCTTTCTCCGTTTCTTGCAGGGAATGGGAGCGGGAGGAATGACCGTTCTTTCCCGTATCTTAATCAAAGATTATTTTAGTGGTGATCGGCTAGCGAAAAGCCTTTCCTGGATCTCGTTTTCATTTGTGGTTTCCGTGGGAATAGGGCAATTTCTAGGTGCCCTGGTGACCAAGTTCTGGGGCTGGCAGGCCATCTTTTTCAGTCTGACTTTCACCACACTTGCATTGTTTGCGTCATTCCTCCTGATAAAATTTCCGGCCATTCAGCTAACGCCTTCCTCTCTTTCTTTTAAGCAGACTTACATCACCATCTTGCGCTATAAGCCATTTCTCTTGCCTGCTCTGGCGGGGGCATTGGGATATGGCATCGTCGTTACCTTTAACACTAATGCGCCGTTTATCTTCCAAACACACCTGCAATGGAACGCATATGAATACGGTTTGTTGGGGTGGCCTATCAGCATGACCTATTTTTTGGGGGCGTTTATCGTTAACCGCTATGTTGTCAGGAAAGGCCGTGAATTGATCATAATGATGGGGTTGGGAATACTGCTGTTTGGCTGTTCTGTCATGCTATTGGGCGGGATTTTCTATCTTGCATTGCTGTTCTGGTTGCCGTACTGCGTCGCCCTTATCGGGCAGGCGATTATTTACCCTGTCAGTATGTCAATGTCGATTGAAAAATCGCCCATCGGGGGTGGTTACGCAGTTGCTTTGTGTGGTTTTCTTCATCAAGTGATGGCGGCCGTGATCGGTATTGCCGCAAGTATGTTGCCAATCCAGTATCCTTGGATGACGACGTTTTTAATGCTCTGTCTTGCGCTAGGTGTGATGCTTTGTGTACTGCATTCACTGCGTCAGCCCATCAGGCATTGAGTCGGCTGATGCAATGAATTCGGGGGAGAGGCAGGGGAAAACGTGGCGAATGCGTTAAAAAGGTTGAGCGCCTGCTTTAATTGCACGCAATAAAGCAGGCGCGATATCTCAATTTTTGGCAGCCAATTGATACGCTTTAGTGTCGCATCTCTGCGTTTCCGGGCATTGCTTGCAGCCCCCGCTGAGGCAGGAGGAAGCATCTATTTCCTCCAGTTTACCCATCATGACAAGCTGCTTGAGCATGGCCTCCACCATCGGCAGCGGTGATGAAAACTGATGGCTCAGTGATCTCGCATCAGTGCGCCCATTGAGGGCAACGGCATCTCTGATTTCCAGCAAGCTAATCATTTATGGCTCCTGCGACTAGTGACAACTGTTATCTGAACATGCACAGTTACGTTCAGCAGTATTGTTGAACGTTAATGTGACTCTGCTGCGTGCGCGGCGTAAGCCAATAAATATCAGAATGTTAAACATCACTACCGCCAAGATAGTGATCAGGCTTTTTTCTGGATGGGCAGAAAACATCGTTATCTGGTAAAACAGTGCCGACAGTGAATAAGCAACGTTCAAGCCCCACAGAATGGAGAAAGTCATCCAGCCACGGCTGGTTTCACGGGCGATGGCGCCCATGACGGAGACACAGGGAACGTACAGCAACACAAAAATCAAATAACTGTAAGCAGAAATGGCAGAGCCAAATTTGGCGCTCATGGTGCCCATTGTCCCGTGATCCATATCCCCATCACCTTTGCTGGCCTCAATCGGATTGGAAAGTGCGCTCAAGGTAAAGGTTTCTTTCAGGCTATCCCAAGTTTCCTCAACGGAATCTTTCAACTGGCCCAGTAAATCGAACTCATCTGGATTAAACGGCTGTTTAGTGATGTTTTCTGCGGTATACAGGGTGTTCAGGGTTCCAACGACAACTTCTTTTGCCATCGCACCGGTTACCAGACCGACCGTCGCTTGCCAGTTATCGGGATGGACGCCAATGGGTTGCAGTATGGGTGTGATGACCTTACTGGCGGAAGCCAGCGCAGATTCATTGATGTTGTCCACGGTTTTCCCCGAAAAGGAGAAACTATTTAGGGCGCCAATGAACATACTCGCTGCGACGATAACTTTACCTGCACGTATGACGAATCCCTTCAACCGTTGCCATGTCTGGAGCATCAGGGTCTTGGCGTGGGGAACGTGGTAAACCGGCAATTCCATGATAAATGGGGATGCTTCACCACGCATCAGGGTGTATTTGAGCAGCAGGCCCGTGAGAATAGCCACGACAATCCCCAGAATGTATAGGGAGAAAACGAGGCTTGCGCCGCTTTTGCCAAAGAAGGCCGCAGCGAAGACGGCGAATATTGCCAGCCTTGCCCCACAGGACATAAACGGCGCCATCATAATAGTAATCAGCCGCTCGCGGGGGGCATCCAGTGTTCTGGCGCCCATCACGGCAGGTACGTTACAGCCAAAACCGACAATCAGGGGCACGAAAGACTTGCCCGGCAGCCCTATTGCCTGCATCAGCCTGTCCATGACAAATGCTGCCCGCGCCATATAGCCTGAATCCTCAAGGAAAGAGAGGAACAGATACATCATGCCAATTTGCGGAACCAGTGGCAGCATGGTGTTGATCCCGCCGCCGATGCCTTGGGCAAGGAACACCGTGAGCCAATTGGGGAAATGGAGCGTATAGCCCAGCCACTGCATTCCATCAATGAAAATGGCAGAAGAAGCGCCATCGAAAATAGGCTGTAACGCTCCGCCAATATTGATGGCCAGCACAAACATCAGATACATGACAAACAGGAAAATCGGAATGCCCAGCCAGCGGTTCAGGATAACGCTGTCCAGCGCTTGGGTCAGTTTGTTGGGAGTCGCTGTTCGGGTATCAATGACCACCTGACAAATGCCATTGATGGCTTGATAGCGTGCGCTGGCAATAATCAGGTCTGGCTCTTCAATTTGCTGTTGTTGCAGACGAACTTTGCTTTCTTCCAATTGTGCCTGAGTCAGCCCGGAAATTTCACGGCTATAAATATCGCCTTCCAGCGTTTGCAAAGTCAGCCAGCGGCGCTGCTGTAAAGGGAATTTTTCTGGGATCTGGCTGGAAAGGAGGTCAACTTCCTGCAATAACGCATCTGGATATGCTATCTGTTTTGGGGTTGGCGCTTGGGCATATTTCTGCGGATAGTTATCGATGACTTTTTTCAGGGCATCGATTCCCGTCGCCCGGGTGGAAACCAGCGGAATAACCGGGCAACCCAGGCGTTGCTCCAGAGCGGCAACGTCAATGTTGATATTTTGGTTTTGGGCGATATCCAGCATGTTCAGCGCAATAATGCAGGGTACTCCCAATTCAATCAGTTGCAGCGAAAGATAAAGATTGCGTTCCAAATTCGAAGCATCAACGACATTGATCAACATATCGGCTTCACCACTGAGAATATAGTGGCAGGCAATTTGCTCATCAATGGAGGTTTGCTCTGAAATGGTCGTGAGAGAATAGGTGCCAGGTAGGTCGACAAGCTCAACCTGATGGTCATGGGTGGCAAAGTAGCCTGTTTTGCGTTCTACTGTAACACCAGCCCAATTCCCCACACGTTGTCGGGAGCCGGTAAGCTGGTTAAAGAGCGTTGTTTTGCCGGCATTTGGATTGCCGAGCAGGCCTATGGTTAATTGTTTCATCATACTTCTGCCAATCAGGAAGTGATACTGTCGTACCCTGTTATATGAAGTGAGTAAGTGATGGTTGCATTGAGCGATATGTCTATTTGCATTTGCCCTGAACCATAATTATCTCTGAATAATATTGACTCTAAACTATATTTTCATTTTTGCTGGGCGTCGTTAATCCAGCGCTTCATCCAATATGAGACATTCCAACTCGCTTTTACGAAGACTGAGATTAACTCTGAGTACCTCTATTTGTACTGGATCGCCGAATGGTGCGATGCGAATAACCTGAAATGTAGCATTAGGCAACATGCCAAAAGACAATAACTTTTGGCGGTAAGCTGGGGTAATATCAGGAGAATATCCTAATATTTTATACCTGCATTCCGGAGTGAGTACCATATAACCTTCCGTTCAAATTGGAAATATAAGTGATTATAAGAATTATTATCCTATATAAAGGGGAATTAACAAGTGTTAATTACGCTAACATATCTGAGATATGATTGCTAATGAGAATAATATTCAATTGCATCATGGGTTATTTATCCCTGAATTTGCTCGAAACAAATTGATATTAATCAAATTAATGTTACTTTCTTTGAAAAAGAAATGATTAATATAACTGTAGAGTATTTTCAGAAAATTCCTTTTATTGATAAAAAAATGAAGCACTGAAAGTGGGGATATTGATGCGGGTTATCATTTCTAAGAACCATTTTTTTCAAAAACAATAAAAACAAGCCCTGAATAATAACCAAGGCTTGTTGATTTTTACTTTTATATCAGTTTTTTAAATGATTATTTATTGCCATACATTAATCTTTAGGGGGATAGCGTAATTCACTCAGGGGAACCTGCACACGATCATCGTCTTGATGTTGGCTCCAGGCATCAGAATCGTATACCCACCATGATTGAATTTCCAATTCATAGAAACGGCGCTCTGCATTGCCTTGATAATCACTGATAGGGCGAGACTTTTTCTTTCTGATATTTGCATCAGGATAGGTTTTCAGGAAAAAGTAATCGTAAGTTTCTTGTAACCGATCATCAGGAACTTGGCGGGCATAGCCGACGAATTGGGAACCGGCCAGATCCAGCGATGAATCCGGCAGCAATTTGCTGCTGTAGATAGTACCGCTGACACGGGGATTGATATGCAACTCTCGTGAGTGCCGTGTCTTTTGCTTTGAGTACCAAATAAGTGTCAATGGATTATATTGGGGAATATAAAACATCGTTGATGACCAGACAGAATCTGCATCTGGATCATGAGTGGAAAGACTGAAAAAACGGATATTGCTGAGTAAATCAAAACTGCTTTGGACGTATTTGTTCATCGTGTTTCCTCTACAGTGTGAATTTATCCTCTATATCCCACATTTTTCGAGGTGCATATCGAAATCAATAAGATAGAGAACATATTGGTTTTAAGCTGATTATATTTTTTATTTATACAATAAAGTCTCATTATTATGAGGTTTATTGCAAGGCGAATTATACGGAGGATTAAAAGAAATGGGCAGCATTACAATCTATTTAAATTTATCATGTTATAAATAAATATGATAAATTCCATAAAATTTAAGTTATTAATTATAATAAGTTAGAGTGTTTTTACCAAATTAATTGTTTTTCATTCATGATAATAAATAAATGAAAAAGTGATTTACTTAAACAATATATTGAAATTAGAACGATATTCACAATATTCAGGGTCAATTTTATCGTAAGTAATAAAAATTGACCCTGTTATATTTCGCTTTTAAATCGAAATGGGCAAGGTGCCTAAGATTAACGTTTCTTGCCGAATGCAGCAGCTAACGCATCACTCATCGCGCTGTTAGCAAAAGGCGAGGAACCTGATGAACGGGATGCATGGCGGTTTTTGCCATTGCCGTTGCGATCATTTCCGGTGCGTTGCTCCTGACGGTTGCCACCTTGTGGGCCACGACGCACTGACGTTTCGCCGGGTTTTTCATCAAGGCGCATGGTCAATGCAATGCGCTTGCGGTTCAGGTCAACATCCATGACTTTCACTTTCACGATATCGCCTGTCTTAACCACAGTATGCGGATCTTCCACAAAGCGATCGGACAGAGAAGAAATATGCACCAAACCATCCTGATGAACACCGATATCAACGAATGCACCAAAGTTGGTTACGTTGGTTACAGTGCCTTCCAAAATCATGCCCGCTTGCAGATCGTTCATGGTTTCAACGCCGTCGGCAAATGTCGCGGTCTTGAATTCAGGGCGTGGATCGCGGCCGGGTTTCTCCAGCTCTTTCAAAATATCGGTAACGGTCGGGATACCAAATTTCTCAGTTATGAAATCTTGGGCGTGCAAATTACGCAAGTTGGCAGAGTTCCCCATCAACTCAGATAATGTCTGTTTGGTGGTCAGCAAGATTTTCTCAACCACTGGATAGGCTTCTGGGTGAACAGTTGAAGAATCCAGAGGGTTGCCACCCTGATTGATACGCAGAAAGCCTGCACATTGCAGGAAGGCTTTCGGCCCCAGGCGGCTGACTTTCAGCAATTGATCACGGTTATCGAAACGACCGTTTTCATCACGCCAGTTAACGATATTTTGGGCAACAGTGCGGCTCAGGCCGGCAACGCGGGTCAGCAAAGCGACCGATGCTGTGTTCAGGTCAACACCGACGCCGTTTACACAGTCCTCAACCACGTTATCCAGTTTTTTCGCCAGCAGGGTTTGGCTGACATCGTGTTGGTATTGGCCAACCCCGATGGATTTAGGGTCGATTTTCACCAGCTCTGCCAGTGGATCTTGCAGACGGCGGGCAATGGAAACGGCACCGCGCAGGGAAACATCCAGATCAGGGAATTCCTGTGCTGCCAGTTCAGAAGCGGAATAAACCGATGCGCCGGCTTCGCTGACCACCACTTTCTGGGCGGTGACGTCAGGGTACTGTTTCTGGACATTGGCAAAGAAACGCTCTGTTTCACGGGAGGCAGTACCATTGCCAATCGCAACCAGCTCCACTTGATGTTTGGTACACAGGGCTGCAACGCTGGCGGCGGCTTTGTTTTCCTGTCCGGTGTGTGGGTAGATGGTGTCGGTCGCGATCAGTTTTCCGGTTGAATCAACAACAGCTACTTTTACACCGGTACGCAAGCCCGGATCCAGGCCCATAGTTGCACGCATGCCCGCAGGTGCAGCCATCATCAGATCGTGCAGGTTACGGGCGAATACGTTGATGGCTTCCTCTTCGGCTTTTTCGCGCAGGGTGCCCATCAGTTCGGTTTCCAGATGCAACAGCACCTTGATGCGCCATGTCCAGCTCACTACCGCCTTGCGCCAGCTGTCAGCCGGTGCGTTGTTCAGACGCAGATCCAAGTGCTCGGCAATCAGTTGCTCACAGTAACTTTCTTTCGGTGCTTCCTCAAATTGCGGGTCTGCATTCAAGGACAGTTGCAAAATACCTTCATTGCGCCCGCGGAACATGGCCAGGGCACGGTGGGAGGGAACAGAAGCGACGGCTTCGTGGTGATCAAAATAATCACTGAATTTTGTTCCTTCTTCTTCTTTGCCTTCGACAACTTTGGCAACCAAGTGCGCATTTTTCCACAGGTATTCGCGTACTTTTGCCAACAAAGCCGCATCTTCAGCAAAGCGCTCCATCAGGATATAGCGGGCGCCATCCAACGCTGCTTTGGTATCGGCAACACCTTTGTCAGCATCCACATAGGCAGCCGCAGCCAATTCCGGCTCTTGTTGCGGGTCTTGCCACAGCAAATCAGCCAGCGGCTCCAGACCTGCTTCAATTGCAGTCTGCCCACGGGTGCGGCGTTTAGGTTTATAGGGGAGGTACAGGTCTTCCAGTTCAGTTTTGCTCGAGGTGGCGTTGATCGCGTTTTCAAGCTCAACTGTCAACTTACCCTGTTCTTCGATCGATTTAAGAATAGTCTGACGGCGGGAAGATAGCTCACGCAGGTAACCTAGACGGCTTTCGAGCAGGCGGAGCTGTGTATCATCCAGACCACCGGTGACCTCTTTACGGTAACGAGCGATAAAGGGAACCGTATTTCCCTCATCAATTAGAGTAATGGCGGCTTGGACTTGCTGTGGCTGAGCCTGTAGCTCACCGGCAATGATTTGACTTAAGGATTCATTCATGGTCTGTTTTCTTCAAATTTCTTAACGCCTGTTAATACCCTCAGATATTGTCAGGCAGAGCTGGATAGGATTCGGGATTTCACCTGAAATACTACCGGCGTGGTTCAAACTGGCTCCATTTATACGTGCTGAGCGCGATAATTTCCAGTTTAGTGCGATATTTGACGTATATGCGACAGAATTTATCGCACATCTTCCGGGTTGAGATTGGGTTGAGATATAGTATTTCGCTATTAATCATCTTTTCTCATGTGAGTTTTTTCATGGCCAAAAGTAACTACATCACCCGAGAAGGTTGGCTCGAACTTGATAAGGAACTGAAATATCTTTGGAAAGTTGAACGACCCCAAGTCACTCAGGCTGTTTCAGATGCAGCGGCACTGGGAGACCGTTCGGAAAATGCCGAATACATTTATGGCAAAAAAAGGTTAAGAGAAATTGACCGTCGTGTTCGATTTTTATCTAAGCGGTTGGATGTGCTGAAAATTGTTGATCCTGATCCTCGGCAAGAAGGGCGGGTTTTTTTCGGGGCATGGGTAAAAGTTGAAAACGAAAATGGTGAAGCGCTTATTTTTCGTTTGGTAGGGCCAGATGAATTCGAGCCGGCTAAAAAGTGGATCTCCATTGATTCTCCGGTCGCAAGGGCATTACTTGGCAAGCAGGTTGATGATGAAATCACCGTTATGACCCCAAGTGGTATGGCAATTTACTGGATTCTGGAAATTGATTATAAGCCTTTAGCATAAGTCAAGATGATTGAGCGATATAAATAGGAAAACAAGGATAGAAAACCAATACATAAGCAATTATTGCTAATGCAGTTAATGGCCTTAAAATACATATGGTTGGTTTCTATTGCGTAATGGGTTTTCTATAAGAGTCATGGAAATTGCAGGCATGGAGCATCTTGGGAGCTGAAACATGCAAGAGAGTTATAAGATCCTTGTTGTTGATGATGATATGCGTTTGAGAGCGTTGTTGGAGCGCTATTTATCGGAGCAGGGTTTTCAAGTTCGTAGTGCAGCAAATGCGGAACAAATGGATCGCTTGTTAACCAGAGAGTCGATTCAATTGATTGTTCTGGATCTCATGTTGCCAGGTGAAGATGGACTGTCTATTTGCCGGAGGCTGAGAAGCCAGAATAGCTCGATACCGATCATTATGATATCTGCGAAAGGAGAAGAAGTTGATCGGATTGTTGGCCTTGAAATCGGGGCTGATGATTATATTGCCAAGCCCTTTAATCCACGTGAATTACTGGCACGCATGCGTGCTGTGTTGCGTCGCCATGCCCATGAATCGCCGAGAACACCAACACCGAGTGATGCCGTGGTCAAGTTCGGTAACTTTAAACTTGATCTTGGGACACGCGAAATGTTCCATCAAAATGAGCTATTGGCTTTAACCAGCGGGGAGTTTTCTGTTCTGAAAGCGCTGGTTTCCCATCCGCGTGAGCCATTGTCCCGGGATAAGCTAATGAGTTTGGCGCGGGGGCGAGAGTATGGCGCAATGGAACGCTCCATCGATGTGCAGGTTTCCCGCCTTCGTCGCATGATTGAAGAAGATCCGGCTCATCCCCGCTATATTCAGACCGTTTGGGGCTTGGGTTACGTCTTTATACCCGATGGAAACAAAATATGAGAAAGCAGCGGATTTCGCCACGTCCCCGGCTTTCCGCTGTTCTGTATTCGGTGTTGGCACTGTTTTTGGGCAGTTTGATTATTAGCTATCCTTTTGCCCAATTGCTGGTAAACATAGAAAAACTGCCATTCAGCACGGTGTTTCCCTATCTCTTTATGAGTGTCTTTGTGGCTGCGCTATCTGTATGCGCAGCTTTTTGGCGATATCTCCATATTCAGAAACGCGCCTTAAAATCCATCCAAAAAACCATCATGGAGATGGGAGAAAAAAAACAGGTCAAGTCACTGTCGGCAACAGGGATGCCGGCTGTACGCTCGGTTAGGCAGGCGGTGAACCAATTGTCGGGCAGATTGGCATCACAAGAAAGCACTCAGGCAGTATTGCTGGCTGGTGTCAGCCATGATTTGCGTACCCCGTTGACCCGGATTAGGCTGGCAATGGAGATGATGGAGGGAAAAGATGAATTCCTCACGGAGTCCATTTATCAGGATATTGAGGAGTGCAGCGCCATTATTGATCAGTTCATCGATTATCAGCGGGCAGGACAGGATATGCCAAAGAGCCGCTGTGAACTCAATGAGCTGCTTGCTGCTGTGATTAAATCTGAAACTGTCATAAAACCAGAAACTGCCGGAACCCCAGAGCAAGGCAGTCATGCGGGCATTGAAGAAAACCTGTCTGCACAGCCAATTTTTGTCATGGCGAATTCCCTTTCCATTAAACGTGTCATTGCCAATATGTTTACTAACGCCCGGCGTTATGGCAAAGGATGGATTCAAATCAGTAGTGGCACCACAGAGAAATTTGGTTGGTTTCAGGTGGAAGATAATGGCGTCGGCATGACAAAAGAAGAAGCGGCCATTTTGTTCCGGCCTTTCGTGCAAGGGGAGCGAATTCGTAATGCGCACAATGATGCGAACAATGATGGCAACACGAGTGGTGGCGCTGGATTAGGGCTTGCAATAATCCGCCGTATCATCGACAGCCATGCAGGATATATCGAAGTGAATAAAAGTATAAAAGGAGGCCTGTCTATCCGAGCTTATCTGCCATTGGATACACAATCAGGTCAATAATCACCCCCTCAAAAAATCCCACTGTCATAAAAATGTCATGATTCATACATTTTACTGTCATTTAAGTCTCCTATTTTCCCTCTGCACCAGATTTTTAATCTAAAGAACTAAATTGTTAACGATATCTGACATGCGTTTTCAATTAATGATGTGTATCCCAGCGGGAGCCAGCAGGAGAGATAAATAGTATGAAACTAATGCGTACCACCGTGACAAGCATCATGGCAGCCATAGTTACCATGACATCCCTGTCTTCATTTGCTGCTACCAGCCTGACGGGTGCCGGTGCGACATTTCCCGCGCCGGTATATACCAAGTGGGCAGATTCTTACCAAAAAGAAACGGGTAACAAAATCAATTATCAGGGCATCGGTTCTTCCGGTGGTGTAAAGCAGATTATTGCGAATACCGTTGATTTTGGCGCATCGGATGCACCACTGACGGATGAGAAATTGGCAACGGATGGCTTGTTCCAGTTTCCAACGGTAATCGGCGGCATTGTTCTGGCAGTGAACATTGCTGGCATTAAATCCGGTCAGTTGATTCTGGATGGCAAAACCTTGGGTGACATCTATCTGGGCAATATCAAAAAATGGAATGATCCAGCCATAGCAAAACTGAATCCTGAGCTAAAACTGCCGGATCAGAATATTGCCGTGGTACGCCGTGCAGATGGATCGGGAACGACGTACGTTTTCACCAGCTACCTGTCTAAAGTCAATGCAGACTGGAAAGATAAAGTTGGCACGGGTAGCACCGTTAAGTGGCCAACCGGCTTGGGCGGTAAGGGCAATGATGGCATCGCGGCCTTTGTTCAGCGTCTGCCCGGCTCAATTGGGTATGTTGAGTATGCCTATGCAAAACAGAATAACCTCGCTTACACCAAACTGGTGACCGCAGATGGAACGGTGGTAGCGCCTACGGCCGATAACTTCAGCGCAGCGGCCAAGGATGTGGATTGGAGCCGCAGCTTTGCTCAGGATCTGACAAACCAGAAAGGCAGCCATGCATGGCCGATTACTTCCACAACATTCATTCTCATCCACAAGCAGCAGGCTAACGCCGCAAATGGCGCTGAAGTCTTAAAGTTCTTCGATTGGGCGTATGACAAGGGTAAAAAACAGGCGAAAGATCTGGATTATGCAGTACTGCCGAAAGAAGTGATCAATCAGGTACGTGCAGCATGGAAGAGCAACATCAAAGACAGCAGTGGCAAACCGCTATATTGATGAAATTTCTGTACCCTGAATCAATCATTGTCAAACTTCCCCCCTTCACGGGGGGAAATAACCCAAAATGAGAATCAAGCGTATGGCCGAACGTAAAACGGCACTGAAAGCTCCAAGCAAAAACGGCGACATCATTTTCAGCGCATTGGTCAGACTGGCCGCGTTGCTGACGTTGTTCTTGCTTGGAGGCATTATCATTTCTCTGATCTTTGCTTCCTGGCCGAGCATAAAAACCTTTGGTTTTTCTTTCTTGTGGAATAAAGACTGGGATGCACCGGCCGGGCAGTTTGGTGCCTTGGTACCGATTTATGGCACATTGATGACGTCATTAATCGCTTTAATCATTGCCGTTCCGGTGAGTTTTGGCATCGCCCTATTTTTGACCGAGTTGGCTCCGAATTGGTTAAAGCGCCCGCTAGGCGTGGCAATTGAACTGCTGGCAGCTATCCCGAGTATTGTTTATGGCATGTGGGGGCTGTTTGTTTTCGCCCCGCTGTTTGCGACCTATTTCCAACAACCCGTCGGAGATGTGCTGTCGAGCATTCCCATCGTGGGTGAACTGTTTTCTGGCCCGGCCTTTGGTATCGGCATTCTGGCGGCAGGAGTCATCCTTGCCATCATGATTATTCCGTACATTGCTTCTGTCATGCGTGATGTATTCGAACAAACTCCCGTCATGATGAAAGAATCTGCCTATGGAATCGGCTGTACAACTTGGGAAGTCATTTGGCATACCGTCCTGCCTTACACCAAAAATGGTGTCATTGGCGGCGTGATGCTGGGGCTTGGCCGTGCCTTGGGAGAAACAATGGCGGTCACCTTTATCATTGGCAATACCTATCAACTTGACAGCTTGTCGCTGTACATGCCGGGAAACAGCATCACGTCTGCTCTGGCAAACGAGTTTGCCGAAGCTGAATCCGGTCTGCATACCGCGGCCTTGATGGAGCTGGGGCTGGTCTTGTTTGTTATCACCTTTATTGTATTGGCGTTATCAAAGCTGATGATTATGCGTCTGGCAAAAAACGAGGGGCGCTGAGATGACAACTATCAATAATCAACCGCCACTCGCTCCGGTGAAAACAACCCTCAGTGAAGCCGATCTGAAAAACCGTCGCCGCATGCAGTCATGGCGTCGCCAGAAAAATCGCATTGCGTTGATGCTTTCCATGGGCACCATGGCATTTGGCTTGTTTTGGCTGACTTGGATTTTATTCTCCACCATCACCAAAGGCATTGATGGCATGTCATTGGCGTTATTTACCGAAATGACACCGCCTCCCAATACTGCGGGCGGTGGATTGGCAAACGCGATTGTCGGCAGTGGCTTGCTTATCTTCTGGGCGACAGTATTCGGCACGCCACTGGGCATCATGGCGGGAGTCTATCTGGCAGAATATGGCCGTCGCTCATGGCTGGCCGAGATCATCCGTTTTATCAATGACATTCTGCTTTCGGCTCCATCCATCGTTATTGGCTTGTTTGTTTACACCGTTGTGGTGGCGAAAGTGCAACACTTTTCTGGCTGGGCCGGGGTGATTGCACTGGCGCTGTTGCAGGTTCCGATTGTGATCCGCACGACGGAAAACATGCTGAAACTTGTACCGGATAACTTGCGAGAAGCCGCTTATGCCTTGGGGACGCCGAAATGGAAAATGATCTCTGCCATTACATTGAAAGCCTCCATATCCGGCATCATTACCGGCGTATTGCTGGCTATTGCCCGTATTGCCGGTGAAACTGCCCCGTTGCTGTTCACTTCGCTTTCCAACCAGTTCTGGAGCACCGATCTCAGTCAGCCGATTGCTAACCTTCCTGTCACGATTTTCAAGTTTGCGATGAGTCCATTCTCTGACTGGCAGCAACTGGCGTGGGCGGGAGTGCTGTTAATCACCTTGTGTGTTCTGCTGATTAACATCGTGGCGCGCGTTCTGTTTGCGAAGAATAAATACTAAGTATTAAGCAGTACTCAATATTTTATATAGGTAAAGAGAAGCACTAATGAATAAAGCTAATGACACTGCAGTAAACAAAACCGCGGTAAGCAAAATTCAGGTACGTGATCTGAACTTCTATTATGGCAAGTTTCATGCGCTGAAAAACATCACGCTGGACATTGCACAGAATAAAGTAACGGCATTCATTGGGCCGTCAGGGTGTGGCAAATCCACCCTGCTGCGTACATTCAACAAAATGTATGAACTGTACGGTGAGCAGCGTGCAGAAGGCGAAATTATTTTGGACAGCACCAACATCCTGACGGACAAGCAGGATATCGCTTTATTGCGTGCCAAGGTCGGCATGGTTTTCCAGAAGCCGACACCATTTCCGATGTCAATCTATGACAACATCGCTTTCGGTGTCCGCCTGTTTGAAAAGCTCCCAAGGGCTGAAATGGATGAACGTGTCCAGTGGGCGCTGACCAAGGCGGCACTGTGGAATGAAACGAAAGATAAATTGCACCAGAGTGGGTATAGCTTATCCGGCGGCCAGCAACAGCGCTTGTGCATAGCCCGCGGTATCGCCATTCGCCCGGATGTTTTGCTGCTGGATGAACCTTGTTCGGCGCTTGATCCCATTTCCACTGGCCGGATTGAAGAATTGATCAGTGAACTAAAATCGGAATATACCGTCGTTATCGTCACGCACAACATGCAGCAGGCCGCTCGTTGTTCAGATTACACGGCGTTTATGTACCTTGGTGAACTGATTGAATTCAGTGACACCGATAGATTGTTCACCACACCGAAGATGAAACAAACCGAAGATTACATTACCGGTCGCTACGGTTGATACGCGATATAGGCGGGGCATATAGGGGTATACATTGATGGACAACCTGAATCACAGCAAACACATCTCCGGCCAATTCAACGCTGAGCTGGAATATATCCGTACGGAATTGATGACGATGGGCGGCCTGGTGGAAGAACAGCTCCGCAAAGCTGTTCTGGCGATGCACAATCAGGATGAAGATCTGGCACGACAAGTCATTGAGGATGACCAGAAAGTTAACATGATGGAAGTGGCTATTGATGAAGCCTGTGTGCGCATTATTGCAAAACGCCAGCCGACAGCCAGCGATCTGCGCCTTATCATGGTGATTTCGAAGACCATTGCTGAACTGGAGCGCATTGGCGATGTCGCCGACAAAATCTGCCAGACAGCACTTGAAAAATTTTCGCATCAACAGCAATCATTGCTGGTCAGCCTTGAATCATTGGGGAACCATGCCATCCAAATGTTGCATGATGTTCTCGACGCTTTTGCCCGCATGGATTTGGAAGAAGCGATTCGTATCTATCGTGAAGATAAAAAAATCGATCAGGAATATGAAGGCATTGTGCGCCAGTTAATGACATACATGATGGAAGATCCGAGAACTATTCCAAATGTCATGACCGCGCTTTTCTGCGCCCGCTCCATTGAGCGGATTGGTGACCGTTGCCAGAATATCTGCGAATTTATTTTTTACTATGTCAAAGGACAGGATTTCCGCCACGTAGGCGGTGATAAGCTGGAAAAATTGCTGACCAAATAAGAGCGATCTCTTTGGCCAATAAAAAGCGCCGGTATTTTTACCGGCGTTTTTTATTCTATAAGGGAATAAATATAGCATTTTATATTATTTCAGGTGCTATACCGAAATTGATAGTTTTTGTCAGTCATATAAGAACTTATAACTAAATTTATCACTAACAGGGGTGTTTCAATGAAGGTTCGCAATAAATCTCGCGTAGCGGTGACAGCACTGCTGGCTGGTCTGGCATTGATTTCAGGTGTGGCAAAAGCAGATAAACTCGATGACATTAAAAAAGCAGGCACCGTACGCATTGCGGTATTTGACAGCAACCCGCCATTTGGTTTCATCGATCCTAAAACGAAAAAACTGGCGGGCTACGATGTCGATATCGCCAATGCCATTGCCAGTGATTTGGGCGTCAAACTGGAACTGCGCCCAACCAATCCGGCAAACCGCATACCTCTTCTCTCTTCCAAAAAAATTGACTTGATCGCAGCTAACTTCACGGTGACTGATGAGCGTGCAAAACAAGTTGAATTCTCGATTCCTTATTTTGCGACAGGACAGAAATTCATCGCCCGCAAAGGTATTCTGACCCATCCAGACGACATTGCTAAATTGCGCATCGGGGCAGATAAAGGAACCGTGCAGGAGATCACCCTGCGCGAGCGTTACCCGACTGCAAAAGTCATCTCTTATGACGATACCCCGCTGGCCTTTGCTGCCCTGAGAAACGGCAACGTTCAGGCAATCACACAGGATGACGCGAAGCTGGTTGGCTTGTTGGCGAATGTACCTGAAGCCCAAAAAGCCGATTTTGAAATTTCACCTTTCAGCATTACCCGTGAATATCAGGCAGTAGCGGCGTCCAAAGGGGAAGGTCGATTAATTGGCGCGGTTAACCAGACTTTGCTGAAACTGGAAAAAGAAGGTGAAGCCGAGAAAATTTATAACCGTTGGTTCGGCCCAGAAACCAAATCCGCCCAGCCGCGTGGCGACTTTAAATTTGCCCCACTGGAAAATCAGGCAAAGCAGTAATCTTTTTTTAAAGCAGCATTTGATACCAGCCCCGCGACCGTGGGGCTTTGCTGTTTGCGTAGATTGAGGGCAAATAGAATGATTAAGACAAAATGTGAATTTATTCTCATGAAATTTATATCTAAAAAATAGGCTGAGAATTATCTTATGTATTTAATTAATTAAACATGTTAGGCGAATGCTCAGGATATAAAATTTACCTTTTAAAAAATATAATTGAAATTAAATTAGAATAAGTCTAACTCGTATAATGCCAATGGTTTAAATTATAAATGTAAATCGGAATATTCCAATATAAGTTAATGTCATTTTCTGATGATTAGCTATCATCATTGTTGAGTAATTAAATAAATTCATGATAGAGTGAATATGAGCATTTACAATACTTCATTTTAATGTGCTTAATTTTTATTGTTTATATAAATAGATATCTATACCCAACGGATTTCAAGTTGCAACCAATAAAGAAACAACTTGAAAAACGAAGGGCATATAAGGAATTTTCAAATGGTTTGGATTTACCATCAATACTCAGGTGATTTATATCATAACGATAAATTAGTTTATCGTGGTGGCTATAGTGGCAAAGGGGTTCATAAGAATAATCCTGCGTCAGAATCAGTGCGTGGGAAAGGGCCTATTCCTAGAGGACGATATACTATAGGGGGATATACAAGCAGTAAAGGGCCAATGACTATCATTTTAGAACCTTGCAATTGCAATAATATGTATGGTAGGAATCTTTTTAGAATTCATGGTGATAGTAGAGAACATCCAGGGGAAGCATCGGAAGGTTGTATCATTGTCGGGCCAGATGCAAGACGGGAAATAATCAGCTCTGTAGATAGGGAGTTAGTGGTAGAATAGTATGAAAAAATTTATCTTACTAATAATGTTATGTGTTCCTAGCATTGCATTATCTTCAACGAAAGAAGATTTGGATTATTGCGCTACAGTCAAATCTTGGGCAGCTCAAAAAGTGATAGATGCAGCATTCGAGAAAGACAAGCAGCTTGATCGAGAGAAAGCAACTTCTTCCTTAATTGAGAGAACTAAATTAGTAGAAGGGAATAAACCAATTACTTTTAAAGATTGGGGGCAACTGTATGCTCAAACAATAAAAGTATCTATTCCATATATCGATAAGCAAAAAAAATCTGCTATTTTCATAGCCTCATCAATTATATCAGCAGAAGAATGTTCATTAACAACTCCTTCTTACTTTGATATGACCCCAGAACACTATATTTTCAATTGAAAATAAACATGCTAAACAAGGTTAATAAGGGGGTTATACCTTTTCAAAGGGAGTACTCCCCTTTAACTGCCACAATCAACTGCTGGTTCATAACTACGACTGGGTTTATTTAATATGATTGTATGTGACGCTCAATACCTGAAGCAGTTTGGGAATATTCCGCGTTCTGTCTAGGTCATCTGAATCCATAGGGCCATTCCGGGCTCTAAAGTGGAACACATCTTGCCGATTATATGTGGGAATCCTGACCATACTTTCGCTGTACTGGTGAAACGTAAAGGGGAAAATATTGCGCGCCAGTAGCCACTGACTCATGGTTATATTAACATGCTGGGACATTATACTTTCAGATTACCGGAAGTATTCTGAAGGAAGAATTGAGAACATTAAATATAAACAATGAATTATATTCTTAACGTGTGTTTTCGTTCCATTACCTCTTAAACCCCTTTGCTTATGCGATGAATGTTATGTTTGAGCAATTTATTACCGAGCACTTATTGGCTCCCGAATATCTACAATGGCTTTGGCAGGGTTTTCTGATTACCTTGTGGCTTTCGGCCTGTGCCATTGTTTCCTCCACTTTACTGGGCTTCGTGATTGCCGCGGCGCGGGATAGACAAATCAGGCCACTGCGTTGGCTGGTTACATCTTATACGACCCTATTTCGTAACACCCCCTTGCTGGTTCAACTGTTCTTCTGGTATTTCGCATCCGGCCAAATTTTACCGCAAGGTGCAATGATGTGGTTGAATACGCCCCATGAAGCAACAATCTTCGGTCTGGAACTGGAATGGCCATCCTTTGAATTTTTGGCGGGGTTCATCGGCCTGACACTTTATTCAGCGCCTTTTGTCGCAGAAGAGCTGCGGGCTGGCATCCAAGGGGTTGGGCGCGGGCAAAAGTACGCAGCCCACGCCTTGGGTTTAACCGGTTGGCAGGCCATGCGATATGTTGTACTGCCGCAGGCATTGAAAATTGCCATGCCACCTTTATTGGGGCAATACATGAATATCGTCAAAAATTCCTCATTAACCATGGCGATTGGCGTGGCGGAACTTTCCTATGCTTCCCGACAAGTGGAAACCCAGACTCTGCAAACTTTTGAAGCATTTGGTGTCGCCACCGTGCTTTATATTGCCATTATTGCTGTGATGGAAGCTTGGGGGCAGTGGCGTCAGCAGAAAACTTTGGCGAGAGGGCACTGAGATGGATTTTACCGTTATTGCAGAAAACTGGCGCTATTTGCTGTTGGGAACGTTTCCCGACGGGCCATTGGAAGGAGCGGCTTTGACGTTGGCAATCAGCGTTATGGCGGGTGCGATATCTATCGTACTGGGCGTCTTGGGCGGCGTTGCTCTGGCGATGCTGCGCGGGTTCTGGGCCAACTTGCTGGCGGCAGTATTGGGATTTTTCCGCGCCATCCCTGTGATTATGCTGATTTTCTGGACGTATTTCCTGTTGCCCGTGATATTGGGAATGGAAATTCCCGAAATCACGACTGTCGTTTGTGCGTTGGCATTAATTACTTCCGCTTATCTGGCACACGGTGTTAAAGCAGGCATTCTGGCAATCGGCGAAGGCCAATGGCGTGCCGGATTATCGCTGGGATTCAATCGTTGGGAAGTCTTGTGGCATATTGTCTTGCCGCAAGCATTACGCATGATGATCC
The DNA here is from genome assembly GCF_900113945.1 of Xenorhabdus mauleonii. GTDB lineage: Bacteria > Pseudomonadota > Gammaproteobacteria > Enterobacterales > Enterobacteriaceae > Xenorhabdus > Xenorhabdus mauleonii. The sequence continues at coordinate 103,828 of NZ_FORG01000006.1, read as the reverse complement.
CCTCATTCATCAACCAATGGATTGCCTTGATTAAAGACACCTCTCTTGCCTATATCGTTGGTGTATCGGAATTATCATTTTTGGCAACACAAGTTAATAACCGCAGCATGGTATATCCGATGGAAGTCTTTTTATTTGTTGCGCTGGTTTATTTTGTGATGTGTTTATCACTGGAGTTAATTGCCAATTATATTGCCAGACGATTCTCTGTGAGACGTGAAAAAAGCGCAATCTTTGGCTTTTGGCGTAAAAAAACCTCGAATATAGTTACGTAAAGTTAATATTTTTATTTGTAACTTGTTCTCTATTTTTTATATAAATCCCTGCAGATAGAAGCAGGGATTTTTTTTATCTAAAACGAAAGTAATAGTAATTTAATTCATTGAACGAACAGATATTTTTCTTATTGAAGCCAAATGTTTTTATCTATGGGACTGATCTTGATTTTAGGCGTTTGTCAGTATTTTTTGGTTGAAATTCCTGCTATAACACCGGCGGTAAAATAAAAAAATGATGAAGGATTAATGTAATATGGCTAATTCGATTTATGTAACAATTAAAGGTAAACTTCAGGGGTTGATTTCTCAAGGCTGTTCTACACTGGACTCTATTGGTAATAAATTTCAGCTGGGGCATGAAGATCAAATCTTTGTATTGCAATTTAATCATGGTGTTTCACGTTCACAAAACGTAGCTCACCAACCCGTTAAATTTGTAAAGCCGCTGGATAAATCCTCTCCGTTATTAATGATGGCAATTTCAAATAATGAAGAACTTGACCTGATGTTTGATTTCTATCGAACATCACAAGCAGGTGGTCAGGAACGTTATTACTCGGTTAATTTACGTAATGCGAAATTACTCAATTTGAATGTGCAGTACCCGCATTCTGTTAACCATAATGATCAGCAACCGGAAGAAGTCGTTGCAGTTAAGTATAAAGATATTGTATGTCAGCATCATACTGCCGGGACATCAGGATATTGTGTTTGGGAAGATACCGTTTATTAATTAACAATCACGAGTGGTAATTAAAATGCGATTTGAAAGTCTTACGTCACAACTGAGGAATGAGTTTGATGAAAGTAAGCTGCCAGATTTTCATCTTTCCTACAGAATTAGTAACAACGTTCCTTCTGATTTAGACTTTAAGGCAATAGCCGATGCCTTAGATTGCCACCGTGATTTTTATGGTGCTGGAATTATTTATTCAGATGGTTTGTATGAGCGTTATTTGGTGAGGCCATCGAAAAGACGCGGCAATCCCGCTGTTTCTGAATTAACCCATATTATTATCTTCAATCTTGAAGCTGGGGCGGTTCCAGAAGTCGAACTGAAAAAAACAGTTTCTGAACCCAATTTAGCGTTGGAAATTGGTTCTACGGCACTTGCGTGTGGTGCAGCGGCAGCTTATTTGGCAACAACAGTAGGATCGGGTGCAGCGACACCACTTACTGGAGGAACTAGCACTATACTCTCAGGCTTAGCTTTTAGCGGGTTTCTGGCGAGTGGGGCTCAATGTCTGAATGGTACATACCGAGTTGTTGATCTTACTTTCGGAGGGGATGACGGCGCTGAACGTATAGCGTGGCTGGATTCACAGGATTGGTATACGACGACCTCGACTATGTTGGATTTTATTTCTTTGGCTTCTGGTACAGCAGCACTAAAGGAAACATATCAAACGTATAAGATAATGAGATCGACTTCCCCTCGTAAGGCATCAGAATGGTTGAATAATATGCCACGACATGAAAAAAAACGATTAACAGAAGAAATCATACGGTATTATAACCCTGGAATTTCTAATCAAGAAATAAAACGATTGATAGCATTAGGCCAATATCCTAAACGTTATCCAACCGAACAGATTAGAAACGCGCTTAAAAATAATCTTATCAATACACTTTCTTCAGGTGGCGCTTTTATCAGCAGTGGAATGACGGGCATTATTAAAAACCCTGAAAATGTATTTACTTCCGGTAAGTATGTTATTGGCGTTATTCATTCTTTTGCCGCCGAAAACCCTGCTGGTTATCGTCCAAATTGATATTAAGAGTAGTGCAATGAATAACAAAATAAATATGAAAGGGTTTATTTGTAATAAGAGGTTGAATAATCTCTTGGCTGAAATGACTAAATTAGATGATAAATTTAAGAATGGTGAATCATCATTGAAAAATGATATCGGATTCAAAGAATTTAAATATCATTTTAACCCAGTAACAGTAAAGGGGAGTTTTAGTCTGAGCATAATGGGGTTTAGCCTGATTTTGCCCTTTTCAATGCTCATGGCTTTTTTTATTCATTACTTTATGCAATCCGGTATTGACACAATATCAATTGCGACTTGTATATTCCTGATGTTTTCTTTTCTGTTGTCTGTTTTTTTTGTATTTTTGCTTTTAGGTCGTGGCGATAAAAAAGGGATTTATATAAATAGAACTTTGTATCAAATTATATTGGTTAGTGGTGTTATTTCTCTGATTTATCATTATGCATATGGTTTCATGCATATTTTATATTTTTCTATTGTGATTCTTCTTTCATTATTAACAAAATCCATCATGAATAGTCAGTGTTTTTTTAATATGATTATTGATATTAAGTCTTTTAAATTGACACATTTGTTATTAAAAAAAGATAACAAAGAAATAATGAAAATGAGCAAGAAAGAGTTCAGATCTCACTTAAAAGAAAGGGAAAGAAAAAAACGGCTGAGAATTGAAAAGAATAAAAAATAAAGACAATAGATAGCAAAGTGGAATGAAACAGGAATTACCGAGATGAATATAACCGAAGCATTATCAAACAGGCAATTCAAACGTATTTTGAGTCTGTATAAAAACATAGATGATAGAATAAAAAGTGATGATTCGTCTCTTATCGAAGAGCCTGATATTGCAAGGCTTAAAGATAAAACCGCCATAAATCGCTCTTCAGAAGAAGGCGTGTTATTGGTTTTGTTTCCTGTACTGTTATTTGTCTCTTATATCATATTGGTAATTGTCTTTTACGATTTTTATTTCTCTTCTGATGCAGCCGGATTTCGTCGCTCTGCCAGTATGTTTATTATTTCGGTTATTTCTTTACTGTCATTTTATACTTACAGGGGTAACACTTCCTCTTTGAAAATTCTTAATGTGCTGAATACATTAAGTTTTTTTATTGCCTTGTTCATCATTTTCCTTGACTTCTTTGTCTATAATATGCACCACGAATGGTATTTGTTGATTATCGTGTTTTCTAATTTTTTCTCAAATAGAATTATTATAAACAGCACTTCTTTTTCTCAAGCCATGACAGAAATTTTATGGTTTAAAACAACGAATCATCTGCTGAGGAAACAGATAAACAGCGAATCTGATGAACACACTGATTTTCAGAAGAAAAATATATTCATGATGCTTTGGCAATATTGTGTATTGAATACAAATCTTAATAACACACTAAAAGAAAGTGACAAACTGAACCTGCGAATAGAAAGAAACGACTCTACGCTGATGACAGAAAAAAGGATAAATAAATATCAGAATTTGCTGGATTTCGGTATGTCAAAAAAAGCGTTATTAATGACGGTATTCGCGACTATTTTATTGATGAAGGTTTATGTGATTGGAACGTTTATGCTGTTATCCCATTTTGATAATAAAAATGATCTACCTATCTTGTTTTTTACAGCCGCATTATCCATGGTGTTTGCTTCCTTATCTATGCTACTCACTCATCGAGGCGTGACATTAGGTTTCAGAATGCTCATTTTGGCACGTTTTCTTTTTATACTGATGGTCATCTTATTGGTGGGCTTCAAATTTGTCATGGGTATTCTGGAGTACAGCAATATCGCTTTATCTATGATTGTTTTAGAATTTTTATTGGTATTCTTTATGCTGAATACGGAGTATTACAGCAAACACCTTAGAGAGCTACATTGCTTTTTGGCGTGGCATAAGATAGCCAGAAATAAGCATAAGTAAATTTCAGAGGTACACCGCATGGTAATGTGTACCTCTGATGTATTAAATCAATGACGTTTTTCTTTCCCGAACACTGCAATTGCGCCAGCAATCAACAGCAGCAGTGTCCCAGACGCGATAAGCACCGACAGGAATGAATGATTGAACGCCTGTTTTGCGGCCTGAATCAGCGATAAGGCCGCATCTTCCGTCAATTGTTCAGCGGCGAGTAGCGCGTCGTCAATGCCGTTCCTTGCCAGCTCTGGCATGCCAGCATCTACAGGAAGTGTAAAGGAAATGCTGTAAACGGCTACCATCAGGCTGCCGAGAACCGCTATCCCGAGCAAGCTGCCCAATTCATAGGCGACTTCCTCAATGGACGCGGCTGTGCCTGCATTTTTCTCCGGAACATTAAGCATAATGGATGTAGAGGCGGCAGTCATAGCAGCACCGGCACCAAATCCAATGATACTGAACGTCACAATTTGCACTAACATGCCGGATTGCAAACCAAACAGATAGCCAAAGGCACCCAGCCCAGTTAAAGCGAGTGAAAGCCACATGAGTCGCTCTGCGCCAAATTTGGGAATAGCTGTTCCGGCCAACGGGCCTGCAATAAAAGAAGCGATAGCTATGGGTAGGATAAATAATCCCGCCTGCAAGGGTGATAGCTCCATCGCAAGTTGTAATCGCTGGCTAATGGCGAGTTCCATACCGACAAGCGCGGCGGTGGAGGCAAAAGCTGCAATGATGCCGGTTGTAAAACCCCGGTTGCGGAACAGACTGAAATCTATCATGGGCTTTGGCGAGCGCAATTGTCGGCGCACAAACATGGTTGTGAATATCAGCCCAATGGTGCCTGCTATCATTGCTGTTTCCAACGATGACTCTAATTTGCTGACTTCCTTGATGGCATAAGTGATACCAATCAGGCCAAGCATGATTTGTATTGAGGCAATCAAATCGAAAGTATGGCCTGGGTTGGTCTGGCTTTTGGGGATGAAAATCAGTGCGAAAGCCAGTGCAATAAAAACGATTGGAACGTTTATCAGAAAAACAGAACCCCACCAATAATATTCAAGCAGCAACCCGCCGATAACCGGGCCAAGCGCGGCACCTCCTGAGGCGACGGCTGACCAGATGCCGATAGCAAGCGCCCGTTCATTGGGGTTTTCAAACGTATAGCGAACGATGGCGAGTGTTGCTGGCATCATCATTGCTGCACCGAAAGCCAGAATGACACGCGCTGCGATCAACATGTCGGGACTAGGGGAAAATGCAGCCATAAGCGATGCGGCACCAAAAACAGCTAACCCATTGGTAAATAGTTTTCTGGCACCGAAGCGATCGCTCAATGCGCCCATTGCGGGAAGCAATCCGGCGATCGTTAAGGTATAGGCATTCATGATCCATAATTTTTCAGAAGCGGAGGCCCGCAAATCATGAGCCAGCCGCGGTAAAGCGGTGTATAGAACGGTCGCATCAATCACAATCAGGAACAACGCACTGGAAATGATGAGCAAAACCAACCAACGGAGATTTGTTTTCATAAAAATTTTACCAATACGGTTGGTAGCGATAGACTGCCAAACCTTGATTTAACGGTTGGCGGATATTATAAATACATACGTATTTATTTAAAAGGGGGAGAGTATGGGACGTCGCAAAACCATTGACCGGGAAGTTCTGTTGGATGCCGCGGAACAAATCGTTACAACACATGGAGCGGCGGCGCTTACGATTGATGCAGTGGCGAAAACAGTCGGCATAACCAAAGGCGGTGTACAGTACAGTTTTGGTACGAAAGATGCCCTGATTGATGCGATGTTTGACCGTTGGGGTGAGAGCTATGCTCAACAGTTCCAAAAGATCGCGGGAGAAAATCCTGATCCGTTGACTGCAATGTATGCACATGCTGAAGCGACCCGACGGTCTGATGCTGCATCAACCGCAAAGGCGGCGGGATTAATGGCTGCACTGCTGCAAACACCGGAGCACCTGAAATCGACTAAAGAGTGGTATCAGGAGCGCATGGCGGGATTAGATATGACAACAGAGGAAGGCCGTCAGGCACGTTTGGCGTTTCTGGCCACTGAAGGTGCGTTTATTCTGCGTTTTTTCGGTTTAATGGATATTAATGAGGATGAGTGGAAAGACATCTTTAATGATATTTCGACTTTAATGCCATCAAAGTGTGCTGAATAGTAAAAATAACGAATAAAATATCGTCACGCAATGAATGTCCTCAATAATCATCATGTTATTTAACTTATTGATTGCCATTGACGCAAACGTTTTCTTTTTTGTCGTTCTACGGTAACGATTTTTATGGGTTTCCTGTAGGATAAGTCGAAAACTTCGTTTTTTGGGATGGGAAATCACATTACATGAACACAATAACTTCTGGCTCTGAAAAACGTCAGGGCTTGCTTCAGCGCGTGTTTAAATTAGAGGAACACGGAACGACGGTTCGCACTGAAATGGTTGCCGGTCTGACAACCTTTCTGACAATGGTTTATATCGTCTTCGTCAATCCGCAAATATTGGCGATGGCGGGAATGGATATTAAAGCGGTCTTTGTCACTACCTGCTTAATTGCGGCAATTGGCAGTATTTTGATGGGATTGATGGCGAATTTGCCCATTGCCGTGGCACCAGCGATGGGGTTGAATGCCTTCTTCGCTTTCGTTGTGGTGGGGGCGATGGGAATTTCATGGCAAGTTGCGATGGGCGCGATTTTCTGGGGTGCGGTGGGGTTGTTGCTCTTGACGGTCTTTCGTATCCGATATTGGATGATCGCGAATATTCCGCTGAGCCTGCGTGTGGGAATTACCAGTGGTATTGGTCTGTTCATCGCAATGATGGGGCTGAAAAATTCGGGCATTATCGTTCCCAATCCCGACACAATCGTGTCAATTGGTAACTTTGCTTCCCATAATGTGCTGTTGGGAACGTTGGGATTTTTCATCATTGCGATTTTGGCAGCACGCAACTTCCATGCCGCAGTATTGATTTCTATCGTGGTAACGACCGGCATTGGCTTGATGACGGGGCATGTGGAATATCACGGTATTTTTGACTTGCCACCCAGCGTGATGAGCGTGGTAGGTAACGTCGATGTGAAAGGCGCATTGGATATCGCGTTAATTGGCGTGATTTTCTCGTTCATGCTGGTGAACTTGTTTGACTCTTCCGGCACATTAATTGGCGTAACGGATAAAGCCGGGCTGGCGGACAGCGAGGGTAAATTCCCGCGCATGAAGCAAGCACTGTATGTAGACAGTCTCAGCTCTGTTGCCGGGTCTTACATCGGGACGTCTTCGGTGACCGCCTATGTTGAAAGTTCTTCTGGTGTTTCTGTCGGTGGGCGTACTGGTCTGACAGCAATTGTGGTCGGGATCCTGTTCCTGCTGGTGATGTTTATCTCTCCTCTGGCTGGTATGGTGCCTGCTTATGCCACGGCAGGAGCGCTGGTCTATGTCGGTGTTCTGATGACTTCCAGCCTGACCCGGGTGAAATGGAACGATTTGACGGAATCCGTGCCAGCCTTTATCACTGCGGTAATGATGCCATTTAGTTTCTCCATTACCGAAGGCATCGCACTGGGCTTTATTGCCTACTGTGCAATGAAACTGGGGACGGGGAAATGGCGTGATATCAGCTTATGTGTTGTGGTTGTCACGCTGCTGTTTATATTGAAAATGGTCTTTGTTGATGCCCATTAAATGCGGCTGATGCCATAATAAAAAGCCTGACAGATTATTTTCTGTCAGGCTTTTGTATGAGATAGGCAATCTGCTGTTATCGGTTTTTATTGGTGATTTTTTGGCGCGACAAAACCAATGCAGACGGTTTCAGGTTCAGCACTGGGTTGTGCTTGGAAGGAAAACGCTGCTTTATGGATGATTACCAAAGCCGGCCATTCCTGCAAAGTATGCTGAAAATCTTCCTGATTGCAGCTCTTACCCCGTTCACCCACCAGCAATGCGCCATGTTCCACAATATCTTTTTCTTTGACATGCCGGTTGTAGATATTTGGCGGCATACCTTTGTTTAATTCCCAAGGCTGTATTGTTTCTGGGCGATAGTGGCTATAGAACGTTATCCATTGATGCAAATATTCCCCACCGACATAACGCAATGGTGTTGAATACAACGCATTCCAGCGTTGGTCAAGCTGGCTGGTAAACGTTTTGATCCCAACGAATTTCTGGCCAGAGCCACGAACATTCGCCATCATTACACTGGCATAGCCGAGCACAACCAAGACACCGAATATGGCTAATCCCCGCAACGTTCCATGCAGCGATTTGGTCGGATATACCGTGATTGAACCGACCAATAGTGCCGGTGAAACAACCATAAAAGGTTGTAACCACTCGGTCATGCGTCCGCCTTGATTAAAGGAAAACCAGCTGTAAATAATCAACAAAGGCAGCAGGATAACGATATTCACCAAGGCATTGGAATGTTGTTTAGGCCAACCAATCCGGCCACCGAGCAAATAAATAATGACACTGAGGATAATCAATGGATAGAACACGGAAAGGGCGGCTTTGGTGGTATGCAGATTGAACCCTTTTTGGATTTGGGAATCTACCCACTTAAAGGCCACAAAATCGTTGTGCACCAGCCACCAAACATTCGGCAGAACGAGTGCGAACCATATGAGAATCGCGAGATAAAACAGCGGCTCCCGATAGTTGCGACGGACTTTGGGGACGAACAGGGAAAGCAAAAAAACGGAACCGATGATGGAAAGTGATGAGTATTTCCCCATCGTTGCCAGCCCGGAGCAAAGCGCGAATGCCAGCCACCATTTGGGATTATCATCAATGGCGCGCAAGAAAAACAGCAACGACCATGGCCAGAGCATCACTAAAAGGTAATTATCGTTATAAGGAATAATATCAAAATTGATAATGCCGGATAGATTCAGCGTCAGCATGGCAAGCCAAGCGAGCAGGATGTTGCCGGTCAAACGGAAAGCCAGCTGCCAGACCCCCAGCATACCGATGGCAATGGCAACAAAGTGGGTAAAATACCAATAAAAACTCAAAGAGATATTGCCGATATGGATAGCAGGTAGCATTATGGCACCGACTAGCCAAGGGTTTTTAGGGGAGCCCCACTCTCCATTTATTCCCCAGTTGAGTGCTTCAACAGCATCATAGGGAACAGTTGGATCGAGAAAATAACTGACTAGTATCCATAAAGCAGCATAACCAATGACCCAAAGATACAATGGTACGCGGTAAGACGAAGTATCAAAAAGACGCATAATGGTTAATGATCATATTATTTGAATTAATGTGACCTGAATATTAGCCGAACTTTGAACCATAAGTGAATGGCATTGGATGTTATAGGGCGTTTCTGTTAGATTCCGCCGAAAACATCTTGATAAAAGTGAGTTGAGTCACAAGCTATGAGTCCGTTAAAGAAAAAATCACCAGCGAAACCTTCCGCTGGCAAGCAAAAAAGAAAAAGCCGCGCAGAGCTGGATGCAGAAGGACGTGAACGTAAGCGCCAGAAAAAACGTCGTGGTAATCCGACCGGCAGCCGCAGTAGCAGCAGCGACAATAAACACCGGTCAACGACCAAGCAGGAAACCGATCCGCGTATTGGCAGTAAAGTTCCGGTTCCTCTGATTGTTGGCGAAAAGACAGCGGTTGTGAAACCTGCAATCAAACCGGTTGTGGAAAAAGCAGCGCCTCGCCTGTCTCCGCAAGAAGAACTGGAAATGCTGGAAAATGATGACCGTTTGGATGCGCTGCTGGAGCGTGTTGAACAAGGAGAAAAACTGTCTCAGGAAGAAAATGCCTATGTCGACGACATGCTCGATCGCATTGATGTACTGATGGAAAAACTGGGTATCAATCCAGAAGAAGATGACAGTGAAGAAGAACAGCAGGAAGATATCATGCAGTTGTTGAAAGGTAAGTAATTACTGCATCAACGGGTTATGAGCAAAAGGCGGATTCTTAATGAACAGTGTCTTAATAACCACTGTTCTAATAACCACAATATTCGTATGTTATTTATTGTGGTTATTGGGTAAACTGTGGCAGCTATCGCGACGTAAACGTCAGTTACGCAATGCCATCATGACACAGCGTTTCAACTCCATGAAAAAGTTGCGTTTTGGTGGGCGAAAACAGCGGAAGGAATAAGCATGTCAGAGCAAGCCATTGTTTGGGATCTGCCTTTGATCCAAAAATATAACTATTCAGGGCCTCGTTACACTTCATACCCCACGGCACTGGAATTTAACCAACAATACGATGACGCCGCTTTTATACAAGCCGCGAACCGTTATCCTGAACGGCCACTTTCCCTCTATATCCATATCCCATTCTGCCATAAGCTGTGTTATTTCTGTGGCTGCAATAAGCTGGTCACTCGCCAGAAACACAAAGCTGATGATTATCTGAATGTGCTGGAAAAAGAGATTGCAGCCCGCGCTGAATTATTTTCCCAGCGGAAAGTCAGCCAGATGCATTGGGGTGGAGGCACGCCAACCTTTCTGGATAAAACGCAAATCAGCCGGCTAATGTCGATGTTGCGAAGGCATTTCCATTTTCTGCCCGAAGCGGAGCTTTCCATTGAAATTGATCCGCGCGAAATTGAGCTTGATGTCATTGACCACCTGCGCCATGAGGGTTTTAATCGCCTGAGCATGGGTGTGCAGGATTTCAATAAAGACGTACAGCGTTTGGTAAACCGTGAACAGGATGAAGAATTTATTTTTGAGCTGGTCAACCGTGCGCGTGAAACGGGTTTCACATCCACCAGCATAGACTTGATTTATGGCTTGCCGAAGCAAACGACAGAGAGCTTTGCTTTTACATTGCAGCGTGTGCTGGCATTGTCGCCTGATCGTCTGAGTGTATTCAACTACGCTCACTTGCCGGATTTATTTGCAGCACAGCGTAAAATCAAAGAACAAGACTTACCCGGCGCAACGCAAAAACTGGATATTTTGCAGGAAACGATTTCCACTCTGACAGGCAATGGCTACCAGTTTATCGGGATGGACCATTTTGCCCGCCCTGATGATGAGCTGGCGGTTGCCCAGCGGCAAGGCATCTTGCACCGCAATTTTCAAGGGTATACCACACAGGGGGAATGCGATTTACTTGGCTTGGGAGTTTCGGCGATCAGCATGCTGGGAGACAGTTATGCGCAGAATCAAAAAGATCTGAAAACCTACTATGCTGCGGTGGAAGCGCAAGGTCATGCGCTGTGGCGTGGTTTGGCGCTGACGCACGATGATTGTATTCGCCGTGATGTCATTAAGTCACTGATTTGCAATTTCCGCTTGGATTTTGCGGACATAGAACAGCGTTATGCACTCGAGTTTGCGGATTACTTTGCGGAAGATCTGCAACTGTTGGCACCATTGGCGGAAGATGGGTTGATTGATGTGACAGAATCGCAGATTCAAGTATCCCCGAAAGGGCGTTTGCTTATCCGTAATATTTGTATGTGCTTTGACAGCTATTTACGCAGCCAGATGCGACAACGGCAGTTTTCGCGGGTGATATGAAGCTATAATTTTCCAGTTGCATTGCGTTGCGCTGACGAATGCAACTAATGAAGCACTGCTGATATATTGCAATTAATGACATTTATTCCAGCGTCGCCAGCATTTAGGAACATTCAGGAAATAACAATAAAAAGCAATAAAAAGCAGGTTGGATTGAAGTGATTATGCGTTTGAACCAAAAGTGATCATAGGTGTTGTACAAAATGAAGCGGGCTTTTTGCCACTCCCAATAACAGTAGAACACGCTAGCGATTAGTTATTACGAATTACCCAATGTAACGCATCGAGATCCTTTTGATCTGATGCTCATTACACAAGCTTTATATGAAGGCATAGTATTCGAAAGCATAGTATTCGTTACAAATGATGAAGCGATATTGCCTCAATTTGTTGATTTTAAGGAATATTTAATCAGCAATAGATAGTGGCTTTACTGAGGGGAGTGTCATCACTCCAGCCCCAATTCCTTCAATTTTCGCGTGATTGTATTCCTACCCCAGCCCAGCAAACGGGCGGCTTCCTGCTTATGTCCATTGGTATATTCCAGTGCACAATTAAGCAGAGTGCGTTCCAGCAGCGGCAGAGCATCAGAAAGCAGATCGGTTTTTCCCTCTTTTAGGGCGTTTTGTGCCCACTCTGCCAGCAGCTCTGACCAATTTTCATATGAAGAGGCAGGAAGAGGCAGCAAGTTTTCCGCTTGCTCTGGGGATTGGCTGCCAATTAAATCAGCCGGGAGATCTTGCACCAGCACTTCTTTACTGGCAGCCATGACCGTCAACCAGCGGCAGACATTTTCCAACTGACGGACATTTCCCGACCACGGTAAGCGAGCCAAGGCAAGTTCTGTATCAGGATGCAGGACTTTGGTTTCAACGCCCAACTCTTTGGCGGTTTGTTGCAGGAAATGGTGAGCCAGACGAGGAATGTCTTCTATCCTGTCCCGCAACGGCGGAAGCTGAACCCGAATGACGTTCAGGCGATGGTAAAGATCTTCGCGAAATTTCCCTTCTGCCACCCGTTGCTCAAGATTTTGGTGAGTGGCGGCAATGATACGGACATCGACTTTTATCGGCGCATAACCCCCAACCCGATAAAATTGCCCTTCAGCCAGTACCCGCAGCAGACGGGTCTGGATATCCAGCGGCATATCACCGATTTCATCCAAAAACAGGGAGCCGCCATTGGCTTGTTCAAAACGCCCATGACGTACTTGATTTGCGCCTGTAAATGCCCCTTTTTCATGACCAAACAATTCGGATTCGATTAAATCTTTTGGGATCGCGGCCATGTTCAAGGCGATAAATGGAGCGGAAGCCCGCGGGCTATGGCGGTGTAAGGCATGGGCGACCAGCTCTTTACCGGTACCGGATTCCCCGTTGATTAACACGCTGATGGAAGAACGGGAAAGCCGGCCAATAATCCGGTATACCTCCTGCATGGCCGGTGCTTCCCCAATCATATCTGAGACAGAGGCGGCCACTTGCGGGTTGGTGATGGATTGATGTTGTTCGCGATAATGACTTAATGCCCGTTCAACCAGTGCAACCGTTTCATCAATATCAAAGGGTTTTGGCAGATAATCGTAAGCGCCGTGTTGATAGGCACTGACGGCGGCATCCAGATCAGAATGGGCCGTCATAATGATGACCGGAAGCTGTGGGTGAGTTTGTTTGATCTGATTGAGCAGACTTAATCCGTCTAACCCGGGCATGCGGATATCTGAAAGCAGAACTTCGGGGCTGCCTTGCGATAAAGCTGTCAGTACCGTATCGGCATTCTCAAAACTGGTGCACTCCATTCCTGCGCCACTCAGTGCCCGTTCCAGTACCCATCGGATAGAGCTGTCATCATCAACGATCCAGACTTTTCCCCGTTGCATAGTCATCCTCACTTCTTGATAGGCAGGTAAATGGAAAATTCCGTGTGCCCCGGCCAACTGGAAAACTCGAGCTTTCCAGCATGCTGAGTAATTAGATTACGGGCGATGGATAGCCCAAGTCCAGTACCACCTTCATGCCCACTGACCATCGGGTAAAAAAGTGTATCCTGAATATGCGTGGGAATGCCCGGCCCATTATCTTCAATATCAATTCTGGCTGCCAGACGGTAGCGTTCGCCCTGTAGGGTCATCTGGAATGCGGTTCGTGTTCGCAAAATGATAGTGCCGCCTTTTTCTCCCAGCGCTTGCAGGGCGTTGCGGGTGATATTCAGTAATACTTGCTCAATTTGATCAGGATAATGCGCCAATTCAGGCAGGCTGGGGTCATAATCTTTGATTAGAGTGACATTGGCTGGCATTTCCAGCGAAACTAGCTGATAGACGCGTTCAACGACATGATGGATGCTCTGGCTGGTTTGGGTTCCCGGATATTGCGGCCCCAGCAAGCGATCAACAAGCGCCCGCAACCGGTCTGCTTGCTCAATAATCACTTGAGTATATTCCCGCAAAGATGGCTCTGGCAACGCCTTGGCAAGCAGTTGGGCGGCTCCCCGCAATCCCCCGAGAGGGTTTTTTATTTCATGTGCCAGCCCCCGAACCAATTCCCGCGCAGCCGCTTGCTGTGCTTGTTGTATCTGCTCTTGGCTTAACCGGCGTTGACTATCCATAGGCGCCAGTTCCAGCAAAATAAACTGTCCGGAAATTGGTTGGGCACTGAGCGACATAACATGAGAGTGATTGTTGATAACCAAGATAACTTCGTTGTCGGTAAAACCATGGCCGCTTATCAGGCTCGAACGCATCAACTCTGTATCCAGTGAGATATAGCTAAACAGAATGGGAAGAGGCGTGCCGAGTAATTTGCGCGTACTTGGCGCCAGCAGCTGCATTGCAGAATGGTTGGCGTAACGGACAATCAAATCATTATCCAGTACCAGAACGCTGTTTATCAGTGAATCGAGAATTTGTTCTGTTTCGGGCAAATTAACCATTGTCATTCAATCTCTGCACTTTTTTGGTGCATTGTAGTCTATCCAGCTTAACTCGGTGAGTCATTCATTCAGTCTGTATATTTTTTATTTTGCCTGGAATGAATATTCTGAATAGCTTGCGTGTGTGGGAAAAAAGCCCATCTTATGATGGGCTAAAAGTTTCACGGCAACAAAAAAGGGACAGCAACAATGCCATCAAAATACAGATTAAAACTTACACACTGTAATACAGTTCAAACTCCAAAGGATGTGGAGTCATACGGACGCGCTCAATTTCACCTTTCAATAAATTGATATAAGCATCAATCGCATCATCAGTGAAAACACCGCCGCGAGTCAGGAATTCACGGTCTGCATTCAGTTCAGCCAAGGCTTCTTCCAAAGAAGAGGCGACAGTTGGGATCTCTTGTGCCTCTTCTGCTGGCAGGTCATACAAGTTCTTATCCATGGCATCGCCCGGATGAATCTTGTTGATGATTCCGTCAAGACCGGCCATCAGCAGTGCGGAGAAAGCCAAGTATGGGTTCGCTGCCGGATCGGGGAAGCGGACTTCAATCCGGCGGGCTTTCGTACTGGCGACAACCGGAATACGGATAGAGGCTGAACGGTTACGGGCAGAGTAGGCCAGCATGACAGGCGCTTCAAAACCGGGCACCAGACGTTTGTATGAGTTGGTGGTTGGGTTGGTGAAGGCATTCAATGCACGGGCATGTTTAATAATGCCGCCGATATAGTACAGGGCCGTTTCAGACAGGCCGCCGTATTTGTCACCGGCAAACAGGTTAGTGCCATTTTTGGACAGAGACATGTGGCAGTGCATACCGGAGCCATTATCGCCAACCAGCGGTTTTGGCATAAAGGTGGCCGTTTTGCCAAATTTATGGGCAACGTTATGAACCACATACTTATAGATCTGGGTTTCATCCGCTTTTTTGGTCATGGTATTAAAGCGGGTAGCCACTTCGTTTTGCCCGGCGGTTGCGACTTCGTGGTGATGTGCTTCAACCACCAATCCCATTTCTTCCATGGTCAGACACATTGCTGAACGCAGATCTTGGGAAGAATCCACTGGCGGAACCGGGAAGTAACCTCCCTTAATGCCGGGACGATGGCCTTTATTACCACCTTCATAACGCGTTCCGCTGTTCCATGCAGCTTCAGTATCATCAATATGGTAATACGAGCCGGAGATAGAAGTACCGAAGCGGATGTCATCAAACAGGAAAAACTCAGGTTCAGGGCCGAATAAAACCGTATCGGCGATATCGCTGGCCCGCAGAAAATCTTCTGCACGTTTAGCAATGGAGCGGGGATCGCGGGTATAGCCCTGCATTGTGCCCGGCTCCAGAATATCGCAACGTAAAATCAGCGTGGCAACGTCGAAGAACGGATCAAGCATCGCTGTGCTTGGGTCTGGCATCAGCACCATGTCCGATTCATTGATGCCTTTCCAGCCACCGATAGAAGAACCGTCAAACATTTTGCCATCTTCGAAGAAATCTTCATCAACTTGATGGGCAGGTATGGTGATATGCTGCTCTTTACCTTTGGTATCAGTAAAACGTAAATCAATAAACTTCACCTGATGTTCTTCAATCATGGATAAAACATGTTCAACGGACATACTAAGCTCTCCTGGTTTGCATCAGCCTGATAAAACGGGGTAAAGAATTTACGGTTTTATTCTGGGCGACTGTGTATCTCTGTGCAGTCAATTTTTACGAGATTTCTGCTGCAAAGAGAAATGCGAAAAGTGTGCCAACTTTTCAAAAGTCTTTAATATCAGCATGTACAATCTCGGGGGAACAAAAAACAAACAGAAAGGAAAACGATTTTAACGGTGTTTGCACCAAATTGGGGAGTTGCAAGATTGCGCGCTGCATCATTATAGTGCAAAAGGGCATACCATTAGGATAACAGCACATTTTTTAGAAGAATTTTTTAGAGTAAAAGTGGGATGTGCAATTTTGATACTTAAATGGATTGCGCTTGTGGCTTGTTTGATTACCAAAAATGTCGTAAACCCCCGTCGGTTAGGCGGGGAGAAAAAATTTACCTTTTTGCATCCCTGCTTTTACCTGAATGCAGAAAATTTCTGTACGCAATAGATTTCAAGTTACATCGCGGCGGAAAGAGAATGACAAATTCGTCAGGAACGAATTTGAACAGCCAAGGGCTGGCCTCCGGTGAGAGGCAGGAGCCTCTCATAATCCCCGGGAGCATAGATAACAATGTGATCGGAATGGACGAACGCAGGCAACAAAGAGGCAGCTTGAAAGACGAAGTATATATAGTTAATACCTTAATCTTAGCTGCCTTAATTTAAGCCATACTCAAGGGTAAGTGTCTATATTACCCTGCCAACAGTTTCCATAGGCAACATCAGGATCAAAATCACTTCCTATCTGATAATCAAAGAAAATTAGGCCCTCATTACCATTGGTATAACCTAAATTATTATTCAAAAGATTATGGGGGATAGGAATAGTTAATGTAGCTGTCTTTCCTCCTGCATCATCAGGATTAGTTGGCATTCTATGAGTAAAAGGCTGTATGAACGATCTGGTGCTAGAAGTAATGTATAAATTTAATATAATCTCAGTACCAAAAGGCACTTTACTTGTGTCAGTGGGATCATTGGTTCCCGTTATCTTAACAAATAACCCCGCATTTTCTGGATTGCTTGTAGATATAGTATCATCATTAATGACATGATATTTCTCTATAAGGTTATTGCCAGATGAATCGTAAACTTTGCACATATCATATGTTCTAGTGACATCTTTCCAAGGCCTATTTGGTCTGCCTTTATAAACTAAATCCATATGAACAGATTTAGATTCAGTTATATCACCTGAAGGCCTAACAATGACATAATAAAAATGTGATTGTACGTTTTTATCAAAAATCTCATAAGGAACGGAAATTGAATAGCTGCCTAAACTTTCTGTTCTAACTTGGAGAGAAACTCTAGTATAGTGATCGTTTACAAAGAAAAGTATATAATCTCCAGTTGATGCATTTTCATATTTTTCAATTTCAACTAAAAATTTTTTATCTCCATTTGAGCTTAAATCCCCACCAAAAAAACCAAGAATGTTGGGCCGCTCATACTTGACGGCCATATTTTCTAAAGTGCTGTCTACAATGTATAAGGTGTCATTTGCAGGAACTTGGTTTGTATAATTAAGTACTTGTGCATATAAATGAAGGACAACGGGAAGTGTTTTTATGGGATGAATAAAAAATATTATATTACCATCATTGCCAGTTTTTACAAAAAATCCTTCGGCACCATTTTCCAACTGTAAAGGAATTTCATTTTCATTGTCTTTATCGTAAATCCTTACATCTTTTATGGCGCTGTTTGATTCGGAGGATATAAATACAGTAATGTTAGGAATGGATATTCCATTTTTATCTTTAACGTTTGTTGTTACTTTAGTGAATAATTTATTATCCTGATTGGGTTTAAGTGGGACTGTTAAAAATGGTTTTTCAATATTTAATTTCAATGAGTGTAAATCTATATTATTAAGTTCGTTGTTTTTCATATTTTCTACCATTTTAAAATTTAATAGATAATGATTTTTATGGAGCTATCCTAGATGTGTTGATTATCTAGAACAGCTCATAAAGAAAATTATAAATATTTATTATTCTGGTCTTGTATCAATATTCCCTTTCCACAGCTTGCTATAGTAAATATCTTCCCCTATAGAAAAAGTATAATCAAACCAGATGGTTGGAACCGCACCGGTAACAGGATCAGGTGCAATATTAGTAATTTTTTGTATGTCAATATTAATAAGTGTTGTTGCATATTCCCTACCGGTATCCAGCTTAAGTGGCACGGTTGCGCTAAAAGGTACCTTTTTATTTATAGACGTAGATTCTATATACATATTCAGAGTTACTTTGGTGCCCAATGGTACATTTGTTGTAGAGTTATTTTTACCCAATATTTCAATAAATAATCCGGAATTTGGGATTCCTATATTACTTGGATAGGCTTTTATATTATCGATTCCAATTGTTGCCCCGTTAGGGATACGATGTTTTTCTTGGGTTGGATCTTTATAGGTGCTTGTATAAAGGTTACAAGCATCATAGTTACGTGTTACATTAATTTTGGGCCTATATATTGCTCCACCCTGATATGCTAATGGTAAAGATGCAGAAGATTTTGAACCTGAACCACTTTCAAATATAGCCATATAGGAAAAATCAGTCTGAATATTTAAATCAAATATATCATAAGGTAATGTAAATGAATAATTATTTAAACCCAGTTCTGTAATAGGATCTTGCACTCGATAATAATGTCCGGTAAAAACGTTGTTTGTATCTTTATCTTTTTTAGTGAAAAATAATATATAGTCACCCTGCCTTGCATTGTCATACTCTTCTACAGCAACATAAAAATCAGTATTACCATTTGATATTAAAGGTCCATTAAAATATCCAGCAATGTTAGGCCAATGTATGGAATCAAAAATACTAACAGGTTGAGTATTAGCAATAAAAAGAGGTGTGTTGGCAGCTTTTGGCGTTTGGGTGACTCCTGTGACCATAGCACCCAACTCAAGCACAATTGACAAAGAGTTCTGTGGGTAAATATTAAATTGTACTTCCCCTTGGCTATCGGAACTTATCCATATTCCTTTAGTTGAGATAAATTTCTGTTGTTTAATTTGAGTTGGTTTTTCGAGATTACTATAAAAATCAACGCTGTCTAATCTTGATTCTGATCGAAAATCTGTTATGAAAATATATGCATTAGGTATTCGACCACTACTACCCATTAATGTCGTTGTTACAGGGGAATAAATTTTCCCATTTGGGGGAATATTTGCTATTGTTGGTGCTTCTAAATATGATTTTTCTTTCCCAATTGTAAGGATTAATGAATCTAAATTGATTGTCCTTGCAACCCATTGCACATCTATATTATTAATAATAGATGTATTGGCTGTCATGGTAAATGTAATGCTATCTTTGTCATTTATCGGTTTGCCATCTTGATTTTCCACACTCAAATAAACAATTCCTGAAGACTGTTTGTCACCTGAAGGCAATTGTATTTGTGGAATGGGGCTACCTTTCTCATTTAGAAATGTAATATTTTTAGACTTTTCAAAAACAATGGGGGGTAAATTACCCAGAGCTTGGTTTGTTGTTGATGTTAATGTGATAACAAGTGGAATAACTTGCCCTTTTATCAGACTTACATTATTTGATACTGCTACATTATTTGGTAAATATGCTTCTAATTTGACTTTAATTCCAGCATCTGCTTTTTTATTATTTTCGATGGTCATTTTATTACCTTATGTGAATGTTATTTGTGTTATTATTTATAGTAACTAATTTATTGTATTAAATTAGCAAAATGTGTTTATAACAGCATGTTGGATTTTAAGTTTATGAAAAATAAAAACCAATGAAAAATATTTATCACCTGATAGGAATTTTATATCACCATTCCATGTGATAATTAAACTTTGTTATGTAATGAGTTGTTGATATGGGAGGCTATTATTATTGGGGAATTTATTTTTATTTTGTGTATAGAAAAGCTAAGCATACTTTATATGAAAAAGTCTTTGAAATTATTAATAATATTTAATCTGCTTTGGGATTTTAAACCCAGGGTAAGGATGTCATTACCCGTGAAACCTTGAGAAATTAAATAAAGAAACTATACATTAAAAATAGCTGGCTCAATATATTGAACGCTTTGATATTAAGGGCTGTATTAATCACTTCCTATAGCACATATTATCAATCCCTCAGCATCTATTGATTCGTCTATTTTTTCAGTGATGGTATTATACACGGCTAAATTATGGGCATTGTCATAGGCTATTACGGTAAGTTCATCTCTCTTTGCTTGTGTATCACCAGATTGTGTGAAAATTCCCCAATCATAAAGATTTTTGTATTCCGAATTGATTGAAGATTTACCATAGGAACTTTTTAAATGTTTAATTTTTGGTGTGTGCTGATAACTAGAATTACTAGGATCATTAATAGTGTTACTAGCTTCACAGGTGTTGTTTGTTTTAGAGGTGTGATACCCACTAAATTGCTCATCTCCTAGAGATTTAATAAGTCTTATACCTGTGTAATTATATTTATATAGATAAATACTACCATCTTGTTTGGTAACTTTTGCTTTGATTAATGCGTTTCCAGGATTATGAAATTTTATTGGGCCCTTATCATTTTTACCAAGAGTAATAAAATAAATATAATTAGAGTTAATATCAGCGCTATATTCAAGCTCATTTTTATCAAAGGGTGTTTTAGGATCTGAAAGTGCTCTTAATTCTGCCGATACAGATAGTAATATATTATATGGCTGTGGCTCATAAAAAATTTTATTTTTTTTATCATTATATTGATTATAAACATACATGACTGCTGGCTTAGCCTCAGGATCAAAACGAACTGAATTACTCGCATTCGTCTCATTAGTTTCATTTTCTCCTGTTTTCTGATTAAACATCTTCAATGCCACTTTAATATCTTTACCCACACCAACATGGCTGTCTAATGTTGCGTATAAATATCCTTCACCATCTGTTGTGTATGATGAAACTTCATTTTTAGGGTTATCAGGTTGAGGTTCTGGTAATTCTGCTGTATCGATCTGAGTTTGATCACGCGTCCACTTAACGTTACTAAAAGTATGGCGTTTAATGGCATCAGTTGTGCCTTTTTTAGTAATCAGAGCCCTGTATTGATATTTATCTTTTCCATTACCAATAAGTCGTTTTTTCGAATCAAAAGGTCCACTAGAGCCGCCTTGTTCAACGCCATAAACTTCAATTTTGTTGATATCAAAATCGATTGGTGGTTCTTGAAAACTGATAGGTTCTGAACAATTTTGTTTGGAAGGTTTAGGGCCATTCACAATATTAAGGCAGACAGTTGCCCCTTTTATGACTGGATCCGGATCTTTCTGCGTACTGTACAAGAACACCGATAATTTCCCGCCGGGTTGAGCTGTCATATCTTTTGTATCTGACAGCCAAGTTTCTTTTGGTTTTGATTCTGTAGGCAGGTTCAATTCCCATTTAAATTTGATCTTTTGCTCTGTGTAAGGTGTTGTACTGTGATCAGATTTTAAGACGACATTGGTATCGATTTGGTAGGCTTTTTTTCCGTCAGGTGGAACCGTTCCATTTTTGGGCGTCAGTGTTATTTTTTCAATGGTTGGCCATTTGAATTCCACAGGTGGTGCTGGTTTTACATTATTTTTATTGGTAGAAACGCTAACAACCACATTTGAAGCCTCAACGGTGCTGGTAAGTTCTGCCTTGAATTGGCCGTTTTTAATGTCATAACCTTCAAGAGGTAATTTCTTGAGCGTGATACCTGTAATCTTTGGTTCCCAATCCCAATGCACATTTTCAATTGACTCTGGTTTACCATCGGCATCAGTGATGGTGGCCGTATAAATATAGGTCTCATAAATCGCCTGAGGAGTGGATTTATCTGCTTGGATTGTAATATGTTCCGGCTTAAAAGAGACGGTCTGTTGCGCTTTAACAGCGGCTTGCTCTTCAATGGCGAGTGATACAGCAATGTTATCTACTGCTGCTGTACTGCTCAATGTTGCGTATAAATATCCTCCACCATCTGTTTTTGTATTTGGATATTCGAGATTAAGACCTTTAACTTTTTTATCTGAATCCCATTTGACATTGGCAATGTCCTGATTGGGGACAGGGTTTCCATTAATATCGGCAACTACAGCAGAATAGGTATAATGTTGGCGACCATTTGCGGTTAAAAACGGTTTATCTTTCGGTTTAACTTCAATAATCCCTTTTTGAATATGATAACTCTTGGTGTCAGCAACAAAGGCAACCGAGTTTTTGGCGTTAGCTGGCTGCTGCTTTCCGATAACAAGAGAAACGAGTAGATCATTCATGGCTTCTGTACTGGTTAAGGTTGCGGTTAATTTTCCATCGGGAGCCGTTGTATCACTGTTAGGATGAAGCTTAAGTTTTGGGTTGTGGCTTTCATCTTGACCCCCCTTCGCAATACTCCATTGCATGTTCGCAATTTTCTGTGTGCTCACTGGCTGACCACGACCATCAATGACGATGCCGGTAAAAGTATAGGAATGATGGCCATCAGCGCTTAAGGGGCCTGGAGGATCGACATCCAAGCTATTGCCTTGAATATGGTAGCTGTCCGTATCGGCAATAAAGGACACCGCACGTTCTGCATTAACCGGTGTTTGATTGTCAATGGACAGTGATACCATGACATTCTCTATAGAGTCATTACTTGCCAGGGTTGCGGTTAATTTCCCGTGCTCATCGGTGGTGATATCGCCTTTTTGCGGTTCCCAAATCAGCCCATCTACATTTTTATCTTTACTCCATGCCACATGGGGTATTTTTTGCGTTTTGGCGGGATTCTTCTGATGATCCAGAATCACTGCTGTATATGTGTAGGCTTGTTTACCATTCGCCACTAGGGTCTCTTGGGGGGAAACTGTAATTCTATCGACATAAAAACTGGCAACAGTTTCATTAAAACTGACTTCGCCTACTAATTGCGGAGGCTGGCCATTGAATTGGAGGTAAACTTTGACATTTTTATGTGGCTGAGTGCTGGTTAAGATGGGTTTAAGATTGAATTGCCCATTACCATCAAGCGCAGCAGAACTGGGTTGCTGCCAATTAATGAATTGCAATCCTGACGCTGGGCCGGCTTTAGGTTCGGTGACCCACTGGACGTCATCAAGGGAGATATTTTTTATTGGTGTGTTATTCACCGTATCAAAGGTCACAACAGGGTTAAAGGTATACCCGTCTTCTTTATGACCGGTAGCCGGTAAAGGGCCTGCTGGAATGAAATTGGCTTCTGACTGTTTTTTCACCATAAATGGGCGGACAATGACCATGATTTCAACCGGGACTGATTTTTGGTTATCTTCCATCTCAGCCAAGGCATAAATTTGGTAATTATTCTTTTGGTTATTACCGGGCAAATAATTTGGCAGAGTGACTTTGATTGTTTTACCTGTATTAGAAGAGAGTTTTCCACCGTGTTCTATAAAATCTTTATTGGTTGTCCAGTGGATTTGCTTAACGGATGCATTAGAAGATAATGTCGCTGTAATATCTTGCTGTTCATGGCTGTACCCAATGAGCGTTGCGGGGAGGGACAGCTTTGCGATGGGTTTTTTCTGATGTTCAAGTACGATATTGTTATTTCTTTCCACCAGATCATAACGGCTGCCCGCTAATGTCCGCATCGACGCGACATTTTCTGGCGATAATTGCGCCCTAAGTGAAGTCCCCAATTTATAGTTTAAACTGGCCAAAAATTGAGTTTCAGTATGACCACTTTCGCCTTGTTTATAATCAACGCCTAGCGTGAATAGCGGAATGGGGGTATAAGTCAGGCCCAGTTTCGCCAGACTCGGGTTTTTCTGTTTGGTATCACGGTTGAACAAGGTAATGTTATCGCCAAAATATTGCTCATAAGCGAGTTTGGCGCCCAAATTAGGGTAAGCCGGAAGGAAAAACTCACCCTGAATGTCATAACCGTTAGCAGGGCGCTCATGATAATTTTTAAAACTTCGAGAATCCTGCCAATGGCTTAAACGCCAATACGTATTGGCCGAAAGTTTTATGTAATCTCCCCAAATTTCGCCCCCCAATCCCAGCCGCTGATTTTGCCCGGTAAGATCGTGGTCATAAAATGTATTCAGCCCATACATCCAATTTTGGTAAAAATAACGTCCTCCTAGCCCTATATTAATAGTATTTCGGTTATCTTTGTGGCGATAACCCACTTGAGAAAAGAACAACCAATCGGTTTTGTTATCATAGAAGGGAAGGAATAAATCGAAGGAGCTATTTTCCAGTGTGCCTTTTTTATCTAGCCCGAAGTTAATTCGGGTTGTTCCAAATTGGGATAGCCATTTTTGGGTCTCAGAGGCAACCGTGCTGTTTAATTTGCCTAAAGCATAAGATCTTGCTTGATCTACCAGCCCGGAAGGCGAAGAGGATAAAATATGGCTCGCAGTGTATAAATTTTTCCCAATATCATCAGGGGGTTCAGCGTGTGAGATTTCATTGTTTTTTTTTATATTATTTTTTGTAGGCGTATTAGAACTTAAATTTTTTTGACTTGATTCGTTAACTTGAGATTTTATATTTTCTTTCGCATCTGTTCCTTGTGAAAGTGTTTTATCTGAGGATAAATGTCCTTCTGCAAAGGCGTTTATCATTGCAGGTGGTATTAGTAATGTATAAAGAAAAACAAAAAGAACAATAAATTTACTAATATATGATGACATATAAAATCACCTCGAGGTATTTTGCCTTTGATAGCTCCTATTTTTTAAGTTTTTAGTCAAAAAATGAAGCTATTTCCCTACTATTCTATATTAGTAAGTACTGATAGCTTAGTTATGAAAAGTAATTATCAATTGATAACTAAAGGTTATCTATATTCCTTTCTATATCAAAAAATAAACCGCGACTGAATTTTTTCTATTCAGAAAAATATTCCAGTAGCGGTTTAAGGAAAACTTAGGTTGAATAATTAATTATCATTGATAAAAACGACTGTCATTAAGCTGTTTCAATCTCTGCTGACCAAATTTCGCTATGTGATTCTGTCCCTTTGTTTTTAAAAAGATAAGTTAACTGAATGGTTCCAGGCCGCATCTCATATGCCTCAATCATATTGAGGTCATCATAAGGCATATTGAAAATTCCATAAATATTACCATCTGATTGCTGTTTTATTTCAAAGGGTGGGTATGAGGTGATGCCATTCTTATTAGCAGAATTAATGTATGACTTTAAGGTCACCATAGTCCCTATTGGCACTTTATCTGGTTCTGCATTAGGATCATTAGTTCCTAACACTTGAATAAATAGACCTGTGCCAGCACCATCTGGATACTTAATTATATTGTCGTGATTAACTTGGCCATTATTTGCTATTCTTACACCTCCACCAACACCTAGGCTTGTATAAACAAGACAGCGTTTATAATCTCTTGATACACCATCTTCAGGGCTATATGGTGTTCCTCCCATATAAGTTAATGGCAAAGGTATTGATGTTAATGAACTTCCTGATTCTTTAACGATAATATAAGAAAATGTAGATTTAACACCGTATTTGAAAATTTGATAAGGAACATGAAAATATGGAGCCCCTAATTCACTTTTGGGGTTTGTAATTGTTATATTTTGGCCTGAATATTCAGGATTACCTCCTTGTGTACCAACAAGAAAAAATACGGTGTCACCTGGCGCTGCATGGTCATATTGCGGTATTGTAACGATAAAATCCCTCTCTCCATTTTTAGAGGTCAAATACCCAATGGGATCATAACCTAAAATGCTTGGTGGCCATGCGATCTGGCTACTATCATTAGGTTTTCCGCCATAAAGAGAATAAATGGGACTAGCATAACCTACGTTAAAAATGCCAAGGATGTTAGAGATTAATTGTACTTTTCCTGATAATGATTCTTTTGTGTGAACATAAAGAGTGATTTTCCCCGTTGAATCTGAATTGATCATCATTCCATTTTTATGCTCAAACGAAATAATAGGAAGTATTTTATCACCTGCATCATCAGAAGAATAAGTAAAGAGTTTCAACTGACTGTTTTGGGCTGCTGCTATAAATATGGGCACATTAGATAATGGGTTGTGGTATTTCTGGTCAGTAATGACGGTATGCACTTGAGTGGAGCTCGCGTTTGTTTGAGCATTATTTACATCAGTGGGTTGCAAATACGTATTATCAACAATGAGATTTAATGAAACGGGATCAATATCTTTAGCTGTACGCTTATATTGCCTATTCGTGAAGCCTATAATATTTGAACTAATATCAAATGTAATGTCATCGCCATATTGTGTTTTGGAGTTAACCATACATTCAATGGTGACTGTAGCAGATGTCATACTCTTATTTAAGTCTGGAGTGAAATGAATAGAGGATCCGACAGCCGCTTTGCCTGGGCCTGAAAAACTGATGTTGTTTGATATGTTACTAATTGAAATATGCGCTTCTGGAGTTATTTTTTCTTTTGAATCTACTGTGATGCCAAGTAAAAATATTTGGCCTATTATTAAATCCCCCTTTGCTTCCAAAGTATATTTAACATTCAGTTTGTCGTTATCTAGATTGATTAATTCTGACATATTTAACCTCATTTATATAAAATTATTGGTTTTTACTTTGATGCTATATAGATGGCCAGAGTTACTTCGGCATCCAATGGCAATTTTATTGCAAAATTGTTTTTTACCTAAGACTTCAATAAATAGCCCGGCATTTGTTTTTTTGTGGTTATTGGGATAGGATTTAATATTACCAATCCCAATAATTTTTACATTAGTTGGTAGTGTATATTACTCTCCCTGATACTTTAATGTTAAAGGTAAAGAAGTTCTTGAGCCTGTCCCAGATCGGTAAATGGCTATATAGGAAAATTCAGTCAGAATATTCAAATCAAATATATTATAAGGTAATTTAATAGTGTAATTATCTAACCCCAGATCTTTATTAGGATCTTTCACACTATAATAATGCCCGGTGAAATTTTTTTTTGTATCTTGATTATCTCTTTTAGTGAAAAATAATATATAATCACCATGACTTGCATTATCATAATCTTCTACAGCAACATAAAAATCAGTATTACCATTTGAGATTAAAGGGCCGTTAAAATATCCACTAATATTAGGCCAATGTATGTAATCAAAAATGCTAACAGGTTGATTATTAATAATGAAAACAGGTGTGTTGGCAGCTATTGGATGCTGAGAAGCGCCTGCGACCATAGCACCTAACTCAAGTACAACTGAGAGAGAATGTAATGGGTAAATGTTAAGTTGCACTTTTCCTTCACTATTAGAGTTTATCCATACTCCGCTATTTTGGCCAAATCTTTGCGTTTTAATTTGAGCGGTTGGGGTAATATTATTATAAAAATTGACTTTATTCAATTTTGCATCTGATTGAACATCGGTTATAAATATATATGCATTAGGTAGTGGACCACTTTCACCCATTAATGTTGTTGTTACAGGAGCAACGACTGTTCCGCTGGGAGGAATATTTTCTCCTAATGGCGCCTCTAAATAGGAACTTTGGTTTTCAATTGTCAGGGATAATGAATCTAAATTGATTGTTCTTGCAGTACATTTAATATCTATTGCATTAACCATTGGCATGTCAGTTGTAATGGTAAATGTAATTTCATCCTTGTCATTTATTGGAGCATTATTTGGATTTGTTACACTCAAATAAACCGTCACTGATGATAGGGTTCCACTTCCACACAAGGGCAGGCTTGTAATAGGCGTGCCGTTTGGCGTTAGGAATGTAATGTTTTTAGTGTGCTCAAATTTAATGTTAGGTGGAATACCTTGGGGTTTGTCTGTTGTTAATGTAACAACCAATGGAATAATTTGCCCTATTATAAAGCTAAAATTATTTGTTAATTCTATATCGTTTGGCAAATATGCGGTTAATACACCTTTATTTTTATCCGTCATTTTATCACCTCATGTGAACTGTATTTGTGTTATTATTTATAGCTGCTAATTGAGCCTGGTTTGATGCGACTAATAAGATGGGGAACATTTTCATGCTAATTTTTATGAAAAATAAAAACCAATGAAAAATAATTATCATTTGATAGGGGTTTTATATCACTGCACCATATAATTAACGTGATAATCACATTTATTTAATTGAAAATATCATAATTAAGTAATTGATAATGCTTTGTCTGAAATAAAATTATTAAAGATATTTCAATTATTATTACGGTAAGCAAAAATAAAACACATAAAAATAAAGCAGTATATTCTGATGTATACCCATGGATTTCAAAACACAGCGTGATGGCAAGGAAGTGACAAATTCGTTGAGAACGAACTTGCTCAGCTAAAGGGCGCTCTTCTAAAAGATGGTTTTAGGTGAGAGGCAGTCACCTTTCAGTCATCCCCAGGTATGCAGATAAGCGCATGTCTAAAAAACGACAACGGGTCTGAGCGTAGCGAACAAATAGGAAATGAGATAAAGGGCATATTAAGGCCAGCAACAGTGTACAATTAACAAAGCCGAAGCTGGGATGAAACAAAGGCATAACCAAACTTCCAAGGTGATGCACTTCACATTTATTTCACTCTTTAGGTATAACGTGTAAAATAGCAGCATATTTGTGTTAGATGAGTGTAGCGGCGTCCTGCCACGCTGCATCCATGTAACATTTTTTCAAATAGCTAAAACGGTAAAAATACTTGTCAATTAATAACTTAAGAAATATCGCCATCATCGCGCACGTCGACCATGGCAAAACCACGCTGGTTGATAAACTGCTGCAACAGTCCGGTACTTTCGGTGAGCGTGCTGCAACTACTGAGCGCGTGATGGATTCCAATGATCTGGAAAAAGAGCGTGGCATTACCATTCTTGCGAAAAATACCGCAATTAAGTGGAATGATTACCGCATCAACATCGTAGACACCCCAGGGCACGCCGATTTTGGTGGTGAAGTTGAACGTGTAATGTCAATGGTTGACAGTGTGCTGCTGCTGGTTGACGCGATGGATGGCCCAATGCCACAAACTCGCTTTGTAACCCAGAAAGCGTTTGCACATGGCTTGAAACCAATTGTGGTTATCAACAAAGTTGACCGTCCTGGCGCACGTCCTGATTGGGTTGTGGATCAGGTGTTTGACCTGTTCGTAAACCTTGGTGCAACTGATGAGCAGTTGGATTTCCCAATCGTTTATGCTTCTGCACTGATGGGGATCGCAGGTAACGATCATACTGATATGGCTGAAGATATGACTCCTCTGTATCAAGCAATCGTTGACCATGTTGAACCACCTAAGGTTGACTTGGACGGTCCATTCCAGATGCAGATTTCTCAGCTGGATTACAACAACTACGTTGGCGTTATCGGTATTGGCCGTATCAAGCGCGGTTCAGTAAAACCAAACCAAAACATCACCCTTATCGATAGCGAAGGCAAAACACGCAACGGTAAAGTAGGTAAAGTCTACAGCCACCTGGGACTGGACCGCATCGAAGCTGACAAAGTGGAAGCGGGTGATATCATCGCGATTACTGGTCTGGGCGATCTGAACATCTCTGATACCCTGTGTGAAGTGAATGCGGTTGAAGCATTGCCTGCACTGGCGGTTGATGAGCCTACAGTCAGCATGTACTTCTGCGTAAATACTTCACCGTTCTGTGGCCGTGAAGGTAAGTATGTGACTTCCCGTCAGATCCTTGACCGCCTGAAAAAAGAGCTGGTTCACAACGTAGCACTGCGTGTTGAAGAAACTGAAGATCCAGATGCATTCCGCGTTTCTGGCCGTGGTGAACTGCACTTGTCTGTTCTGATTGAAAACATGCGTCGTGAAGGCTTCGAGCTGGGTGTTTCCCGTCCGAAAGTTATCTTCCGTGAAATTGATGGTCGTAAGCAAGAGCCATTCGAGCAGGTGACTCTGGATATCGAAGAGCAGCATCAGGGCGATGTGATGCAGGCACTGGGTGAGCGTAAAGGTGAAATGCGTGACATGCTGCCAGATGGCAAAGGCCGTGTTCGTCTTGATTACGTCATTCCAAGCCGTGGTCTGATCGGTTTCCGTACTGAGTTCATGACCATGACTTCTGGTACGGGTCTGTTGTACGCAACATTCAGCCACTATGATGATGTTCGCCCAGGTGAGATTGGCCGCCGTCAGAATGGCGTACTGATCTCTAATGGTCAGGGTAAAGCGGTTGCTTACGCACTGTACAGCTTGCAGGAGCGTGGTAAATTGCTGCTTGGTCACGGTACTGAAGTGTATGAAGGCCAGCTCATCGGTATTCACTCACGTTCTAACGACCTGACTGTTAACTGTCTGACCGGTAAGAAACTGACTAACATGCGTGCGTCAGGTACGGATGAAGCGACAACACTGACTCCACATATTAAGAAATCCCTGGAGCAGGCGTTGGAATTTATCGATGACGACGAACTGGTTGAAGTGACTCCGCAGTCAATTCGTCTGCGTAAGCGTCATTTGACTGAAAACGATCGCCGTCGTGCAAGTCGTAGCAAAGATGCTTAATTGCTTAATACGCATTGCGTAATGGCAAGTTGAACATGAAGAGCTTAGGGTGTTTCGGCACCCTGAGTTTTTTTATAACCCCGCGTTTTTCCCTAACTATCAATTTCTCTTAATCTTTCCTGTTATATATTTCCGATTTTTAATTTTTGCAGTTTTAACTATTTCCTTTCGAGTTTTAACTATCTCCCCCTAAATATAACCGCAATTCAGCAAAAAGCAGTTTGTTTGTTTTTTTGTCTACTTACCCTTTTTTCTGAATAAAATTATGATAAAAGTAACGCACGATGAAAATCAGTCGGGAGGGGTTATGCTGTATATTTTCGATATGGGTAATGTAATTATTGATATTGATTTTAAAAGGGCTCTGGCTGTCTGGAGTAATCTGAGCGGGACACCATTGGCAACATTAACCACCAAGTTTTCATTGGGGGAGCTGTTTGAAAAACATGAATACGGGCAAATCAGTGATGCTGACTTTGCAGAAATGATGTGTGATGAACTGGATGTTTCACTCAGTTTCGAACAATTTGCTGAAGGATGGAATGCAATATTTATTGATGTCAGGCAAGACGTCATTGAAATAATGAATAAATTGCGTGAGCAAGGGCATCGTGTGGTTGTACTGTCAAATACAAATCACCTGCATTTTGAGTATTGGCCAGAGCATTACCCTGAGATTGCGGCATCAACCGATTTCCTTTATTTATCTCACAATTTGGGCGTACGTAAACCGGAACCCGGCATTTTTAAACATGTACTTGAGAAAGAAGGTGTGGCAGCGGATCAAGCCATTTTCTTTGATGATGTTTTGGAACATGTTGATGCAGCAAAAGCATTGGGTATCAACGCTATTCATGTGACTGACAGGAATGTCATCCCTGCTTATTTTGGTAAGCATGATTTTTCACTTCCCACAGAAGCTTAATATCTTCCGCTCATTCAGGCGGGAAATGTTTTCCTCCACTTTACCTTGCCCGGATAGGGCAAGGACTACAGGTAAGAAGAATGATCGCATTAATACAACGTGTAACACAGGCAAAAGTTGTTGTTGAAGATGAAACGATTGGAGAAATTGGACAAGGATTACTGGTGTTATTGGGGGTCGAAAAAGAGGATGATCCACAAAAAGCACAGCGATTATGCGAAAAAGTAATGAAATATCGGGTATTCAGCGATGAACAGGGAAAAATGAACTTGAATGTTCAACAAGCGAATGGAAGTTTGCTGGTCGTATCTCAATTTACATTGGCTGCGGATACTCAGAAAGGCTTAAGGCCCAGTTTTTCCGGCGGGGCTGAACCGCAAAAAGCAGATGAACTTTATCGCTATTTTGTTGAACAGTGCCGTATAACTGGTGTAAAAACAGAAATGG
The DNA here is from genome assembly GCF_900113945.1 of Xenorhabdus mauleonii. Classification (GTDB taxonomy): domain Bacteria; phylum Pseudomonadota; class Gammaproteobacteria; order Enterobacterales; family Enterobacteriaceae; genus Xenorhabdus; species Xenorhabdus mauleonii. The sequence goes on along the minus strand of NZ_FORG01000006.1, from coordinate 71,884 downwards.
GGAAATTTGCAGCGGACATGCAAGTCAGTTTAACAAACGACGGACCTGTGACTTTTTGGCTGCAAGTATAACGCCGGTTACAAGTATAACGAAATAAAGTAACCCATCTAGTGCTGCGCGTTCCCTTGACTACACACGACAACACACAAGAGAAGGGGCTGTTTTTATGTACCACCTGAGAGTACCTCAAACAGAACAAGAGTTGGAAACCTATTACCAATTTCGTTGGGAAATGCTGCGTAAGCCGCTCCATCAGCCCATTGGTTCAGAGAAAGATGGTTACGACTCGATGGCTCATCATCAAATGGTGGTGGATGAACATGGTAATCCGCTTGCTGTTGGGCGCTTATATATCAATGCGGATAGCGAAGGGGCAATCCGTTTTCTGGCGGTTCATCCTAATGTACAGCGCAAAGGATTGGGTACGCTGATTGCGATGGCACTGGAATCTGTTGCCCGGCAGGAAGGGGTGAAACGGGTTGTTTGCAGTGCGCGGGAAGATGCAGTTGATTTCTTCGGCAAGCTGGGCTTTCAAAACCGTGGGTTGATCAATGGTGCCAAGGCCACACCCATTAACCATTTCTTGATGATCAAACCCATCATGACCCTTGATGATATTCTGCATCGTCCGGATTGGTGTGCTGAATTGCAGCAAGCCTGGCACAAACATATTCCTTTGAGCGAAAAGATGGGATTGCGGATCACACAGTATACCGGCCAGCGTTTTATTACCACCATGCCGGAAGCCGGCAATCAGAATCCACACCATACTATTTTCGCGGGCAGCTTATTTTCCCAGGCAACGTTGACGGCTTGGGGGCTGATTTGGTTGTTGTTGCAGGAACGCCAATTGGGCGGTGACATTATTCTGGTTGATGCCAATATTCGCTATCGGCAGCCGATTACGGGACGCCCCAGTGCAACGGCTGATTTCAATAACATGAGCGGCGATTTGGCTCGTCTTGCCCGGGGCAGCAAAGCGCGCGTAAAACTGGAAGTGTCTTTGAGCGGCGAACAGGGCGTCGGTAGTGTGTTCACCGGTACCTACATTGTTCTGCCGCCTGAACGTTTTGCTACAGCCTGATTTTTGTGCAGCCCTGTTCTGTTACTGCGTGTTTGTCTGCTGCTGAGTGTTCTGCCTCATTGGTATCCACGGATGAATGGGCTGTCGGAGAACAGCGGTTCGTTGAGATCAAACCTTGCTCAACAGACTGTAATTCTTTGTTTGATGCCTTATCTTCGGCAGCCAGTGTACCCGTGATGCTTCCCTTAATATCATCGGCGGAGAGGTTGCCGGTGATAGCGAGTGAGAAATTCCCTTCGCCTTGAATGTGCAACGGAACCCAGCCCCACTGGGGAAGAATGTCCAAATTTACATTCATCCCTTTGAAACTAAAGTTAAAAGGTGTTTGGGATGGGTGTTGTTCAGCCGTGCCGGTAAGTTGCAGTAAGCCATCATGGGTAAAGGCATTGAATTTATCAATGGTGACTTTCTCATCGCTGGCATGTAATTGCAGATAAGGCCGGTTAACTTCAATTTTGTTGAATGTTGCTCCGGCAGCTTGCAGAGATGCCTGACCATTCCACAATCCCCATTTGCCCTCTTTCAAGATCTCCATTGTATCAACATGGCCTGCAAGGGTAGTCAGCTGGAGCGGAAAACGGGGATTGGTATCAATCAGCAACGTGTTATTGATGGTAATGTCATTTAGCTTTAAACCCGATATCCATGTTGGTGCCGCTGATTTGAAATAGTGGAGCCAATTTGCTGGCAAACTATAAAGTAGCCCTGATACTGAACTGTTTTTGAGAATCAGTTGCCGATTTTTGCGATCCCACTGAGATTGGATGTTGAACAGCCCTTTTTGATAATGGGTTGTCAGATTGGCAATGGTAAACAGAGAACCAGAAAAACGCAGCTTCCCAAGCGTATCGCTGAACTGTGCATTGTTGAAGGTGATATCCATGGCATTAAAATCGATCAATCCATCTTCAGCCTGCCAACTGCCATTGACCAGTCCCACGTTTTTAATTGTGCCGTCCAGATAGTCGACAGACCAATTTTTTCCTTGCACTTTGGCATTGGTGATATTGAGATCTTTGACGTAAAGCGCCGGAAGGCGGCTGATTTTCGCTATCAATGCCTCCAGAGTGTCAGGAGACTGCCAGCGGATATCATTAACCAGAAGATTGTTCCAATGCCAACTGCCATCGGGTGATTGCTGACCGTCTCCAGAAATGGCTCCTTGCAAGAATGTCGCACCGAACGAATCAATATTCAGGGTATTATTTTGGTAACGGCCTTGCACAACGACATTTTCAACAGGAATGCCATTCCACTGAATTGAGTTGGCGCTGAATTGATATTGGCCATGACCAAATGGCTCCCCAGCCGTTGGGAACCAAGGCGCGATCCCTCCGGTGATGTTTTCCCCTTTAATGTCGGCCTTGGGGGTCTTGAACTGAATGTTCATTTGATTCAGCTGTAAAATATCTGCTTTCAGGGCGGGAGGAAATTGACTGCCAGATAATGTTAATGCTCCCTGCTGTAAAGTGAAACGTTGGAATCGCTGGGGAGTGAATAAATCTTGCCATTTGAAATCGATGTTAATGAGGTTGGCATTCAGTGAGACAGGGCTTTGTTTATCGTGAATATCCACATGGTTCAATGTCAGGCTGAAAGGGGAGCGCCAGTGATGGCTGATGCTTTCAATGCTAACCTGATAATGCCCTTGCCGGTTGAACCATTGGCTTAATTGTTTAGCACCCCAATGTGTCTGAATAACAACATAGAAGACGATGATTGCCAGAATCAATAACAGTAAAAGGGTGATAACAAATTTCCCTAGCCACTTCATGATCTCACCTCCATTTCCCCCAGAAAGAAGCTCTTTTATGCCGCAAAAAGGATGTGTACTCAAGAGACGATAGTGTCAAAAATAAGAATGAGTCCTTTTTTGACGATGTTAGTTTAAATATTGCGAATGACTGCGCAAAAATATGAATGATTATGAATGAATAACTATGGCTGTATAAAAGACAAAAGAAAACTCCCGCTGGGCGGCGGGAGGAATAAACATTCAGCCTGTTGGTTTTATCTTTCTGGCGGAAAAATCAGGTTAAGCAGAATGGCTGTCAGGCCACCAGCAGCAATTCCCGAAGAGAGTATGTTTTTCACCCAATCAGGGGAAAATTGCAAAATCAGGGGTTGTTGGGAAACGCCCAAACCGACTGCCAGTGATAAGGCGATAATCATAATTGCACGGCGATTGAGCGGCTCACGGGAAACGATTCTGACACCAGAAGCCGCAATAGTACCAAACATCACAATCGTAGCGCCCCCCAAGACGGGTTCGGGGATATGCTGTACAAAACCGGCGACGGCGGGGAATAATCCCAATAAAACCAACATGGAGGCAATGAGGTAACCAACATGGCGGCTGGCAACGCCGGTCAGTTGGATAACGCCATTATTCTGGCCAAAGCATGAATTTGGAAATGTATTGAATATCGCAGAAACCATGGAATTGAGACCATTTGCCAGCACGCCTCCTTTGATGCGTTTCATATATAGCGGGCCGCTGACAGGCTGCTCAGAAACATCAGAAGTGGCCGTGATATCACCGATAGTCTCCAGCGATGTCACCATAAAAATCAAAATGAGAGGGATCAATAGGTTCCAGTCAAAAGTGAGTCCGTAATAGAACGGAGAAGGAATTGAGATAACAGGGACATCTTCTTTTGGCATGGCTTGGGGAAGCATGCCCATGTACCAAGCCACCAGATAGCCTGTCGTCATGGCAATGACCAGAGAAGCAACCCGCAGATAAGCGTTATTTTGGCGATTTAGCAGGATGATAACTGCGAGGACAACACCCGCCAGAAGCAAATTTTTCGGTGCACCGAATGTACCTTGCTGAATTGCAGAGTAACCACCGCCAATTGAAGTCAATCCGACTTGTATCAGCGACAGGCCGATAATCATGACCACAATGCCGGACACCAGAGGTGTAATGACTCTCCTTGCCAGATGCAACATGCGGGAAAGTACAATTTCGGTTGTTGAGGCAATCATCAGCGTACCGAATAACGCAGCCATCATGGTTGGAATATCTGCTCCACCATTCTTTAGCGCCAGTCCGCCCATAATCAGTGGTGCAACAAAGTTAAAGCTGGTTCCTTGAATTGAAAGCAGGCCAGAGCCAATGGGCCCCAACGAGCGAATTTGGATAAGTGATGCCAGACCTGAGGCAAACAAAGACATGCTGATAATGCGCTGTGTATCTTGCTCTGGAAGCCCAAGTGCCTGACAAATTAACATCGCCGGCGTAATAACGGCAACGAACATTGCCAGCAAATGCTGACATGCAGCGAATAAAGCGTGAGGAAGTGGCGGCTTATCTTCGAGGCGATAGAGCAATTCACCGTCTGATTTTTTGGAAACTTCTGATGAATTGGATTCACGAACGGAATTGAGCATGTTGTGAAATTCCTGATAAACAAAAAAACGCAATTTAAATGATCTATATTATTAAAGCAATCGTTTGCGTTTAATTTTCATTATAAAAAACGACTTAATTCCGTCACATTTTTAAATGTTTTAACTTGTGTTTATTAATAATTTTCTTTCTAATCCAATCCCTACCTGCTCTTGGCGTTTTTATAGGATGATTATAACGTCACATTAAGTTTACATAATATTAACAATGGAAGAGGTACATAAATGTATCATCTGGATATTTATGGCACGCTCGTTGCTGCCACTCTTGTTTTGCTACTAGGAAGAAAACTCGTACAAACAGTTCCATTTCTCGAGAAATATACAATCCCCGAGCCAGTTGCCGGCGGATTATTAGCAGCCTTCGCTCTGCTGGTAGTGAAACAGTTTACGGGTTGGGAGGTTTCGTTTGATTTATCTCTCAAAGATCCCCTCATGTTAACTTTCTTTGCCGCAATCGGCCTGAATGCTAACCTTGCCAGCCTGAAAGCTGGCGGAAGATCACTCGTTATCTTTATTTTCGTCGTTGTTGGCCTGTTGTTTGTGCAAAATACAGTGGGTCTTGCATTGGCGAAAATGCTGGGCCTCGACCCACTGATGGGGCTGCTGGCTGGTACTATTACGCTTTCAGGCGGGCATGGCACTGGCGCAGCATGGGGACAGATTTTTACCGAACGTTATGGCTTTGAGAGTGCGACAGAAGTCGCGATGGCCTGTGCGACATTTGGTTTGGTCTTGGGCGGTCTGATTGGTGGCCCGGTAGCGCGTTTTTTGGTGAAAAACACCAAAACCCCGGGTTTGAGCGCAGATGACACTGAGATCCCGACTGCATTTGAGAAACCGTATACGGGCCGACTGATTACCCCATTGGTCATGCTGGAAACCATTGCCATGATCTCAGTCTGTCTGCTGGCTGGCAATTATATTCAGAGCGCATTGAAAGGCACTCCTTTTGAATTACCCACTTTTGTGTGTGTGCTGTTTATCGGTGTAATACTCAGTAATGGTTTATCCATGCTTGGTTTCTACCGGGTATTTGACCGTGCGGTTTCCGTATTGGGTAACGTTAGTTTGTCGCTGTTCCTTGCAATGGCGCTGATGAGCCTGAAATTATGGCAACTGGCTTCCCTTGCATTGCCGATGTTGATCATTCTTTCTGTTCAATCTGTGGTCATGGCGCTGTACGCTATTTTTATCACTTATCGGGTGATGGGAAAGAATTTTGACGCGGCAGTCCTGTCGGCAGGCCACTGTGGTTTTGGCTTGGGAGCAACACCTACTGCTATTGCGAATATGCAGGCAATCACTGACCGTTTCGGGCCATCTCATGTGGCGTTTTTACTCGTGCCGATGGTTGGGGCGTTCTTTATTGATATCGTGAACGCAGCCATTATCAAATTGTATTTGTTGTTGCCAGTCTTTCCATCCATAGCAGGTTAAATTAATTTTCTTTTAACTTGCCTGTATTCTGGCGATATATGCCGTTGAGTCTCTCAACGGCATTTTTTTGCTTGTTGATTGGCATTCAGTGATAAGAATTGAAATAAATTATTTTATATTTAAATAATATTAAAAAGCGTAAGGATTAATCATTCATAAATATAATTTATGGAAATAATAAATTATCTATCTGTAAAGAATATAGTTAATAATATTTCTAAATTCGCATAATAATTAGTTTCTTTCTATGGACAAACGCTATATAAGATAAAATATCACTGCCAAGGATAATAATAGCTATGTCAAAAAATCTTTCTATTACGATACTCACCCTGGCCTTATTTACGACAACTTTTGCTGTTAACCTGCAAACGCCTTTATATAGTGTTTATGCCGCACAAAGCGATGTTGGGGCAACTGCGGTGACTGTCGCTTTTGCTGCTTATGTCGCAGGGTTGATGCCAACTTTGCTTTTGTTGGGAGGATTGTCGGATAGAATTGGCCGCCGCTTGCCCATTACAATGGCTTTATTGCTTGCAACAGCAGCGACGGTACTTTTGGTTTTATTCCCCAATTGGGAAAGCCTTTTTATTGCACGGGTATTGCTTGGCATTGGAACAGGATTGGTCACAACGGCTGGTACAGCCTACATGACCGAAATTATGGGCGCGAATAATATCCGGCGTGCTACCTTGGTAGTCACATCGTCCACCTCACTGGGTTTCGGCGGAGGCGCTTTGGCGACGAGTTTAAGCCTCGGGTTACAAGGCCCAACCCTCATGCCTGCCAGCTTTGTTGCCCTATTTGCAATCGCTCCTGTCCTTGCCCTCATTGGGCTTAAAATGCCGCGTCTTGACGTACCCCAGCGGGTATCACTCCTCCGGTTCCCGGTATTTCCTGAGAAAATATGGGTATTTGGTATTGCTATGGCTTTGGCATGGTCAACCACGGGCATGATCATTGCGGTTGTACCGTTGGCGTTAAAAACGCAGAATCTGGATGGCTGGACAGGGTTTGTTATTTTCTTGGCGATCTTTGTTGGCTTTCTTTGTCAACCGATTGCCCGCCGAATGACAAATCAAAAAGCACTTTCTTTGGGATTATTGTTAACCCCGCTAGGCTTTTTTGTTCTCCTTGCCGGACTATGGGTTCAATCAATAATACTCATATTGGCAGGAACCGCGATTACCAGTGCATCAAGCTATGGTTTCACTTATCTTGCCGCGTTATTCGAGTTCTCTTCAAAAGCCCCGGATAATCGAGCCAGAGCAACCGCAGGCCTGTTTATTTACGCTTATATAGGGTTCTCTCTTCCGGTGATTGCGAGTGGCGCTTTAGCTGATCAGTTCGGTTTGCTGCCAGCAATGGTGATATTCTCGGTAACCCAGATAATCATCACGTTGGTTACGGCTTGGTTTTGGCGAAAAGATTTTCTCAAGTCCTGATTAAGCGTGACTGTATTGCGAACGATCCGGCAGCCAGCGCTCAATCAGGGCCTTGGCATGTTCAGGATAGTGCTGGTGGATATAGCGGGCGATGCGTTGGACTTCGGGCAACATACTTTGGTCACGCAATAAATCCGCTATCCTGAATTCGGCATTGCCGGTTTGACGTGTACCCAGCAATTCTCCCGGCCCACGGATTTCCAGATCTTTTTGGGCGATGACGAAGCCATCGTTGCTGTCCCGCAAAACTTGCAAACGTATTTTGGCCGTATTGGTCAATGGCGTTTTATAAAGCAGAACACAATGGGAAGCCACGGCGCCACGACCGACACGCCCGCGAAGTTGGTGCAATTGGGCCAACCCGAGGCGTTCGGGGTTATCGATGATCATCAGGCTGGCATTGGGCACATCAACCCCGACTTCAATGACGGTAGTCGCAACTAATAGCTGTAACTCTCCTTGTTTGAACGCCTCCATAATGGCTTGTTTTTCAGCCGATTTCATCCTTCCATGGACTAAGCCAATTTTCAGTTCAGGCAATGCGAGAGTCAATTCTTCACTGGTTGCCTGAGCAGCCTGTGCTTCCAATACTTCAGAATCTTCTATCAGAGTACATACCCAATAAGCCTGACGCCCTTCATCCAAACAGGCACTTTTAATGCGCTGGATAATGTCATTGCGGCGGGTATCAGGAATAGCAACGGTTGTAACTGGTGTCCGGCCGGGGGGTAATTCATCAATGATGGAGGTATCCAGATCAGCATAAGCCGTCATTGCCAATGTGCGTGGAATGGGAGTTGCTGTCATGATCAATTGATGGGGATGGAAGCCTTGCTCCCGGCCTTTTTCCCATAATGCAAGGCGTTGGTGCACACCGAAACGGTGCTGCTCATCGATGATAACCAACGCAAGGCCTGCAAATTTTACCTGTTCCTGAAACATGGCATGAGTACCGACAACCATGCTTACCTGACCACTCTCTATCGCGTCTTGCTGTGCCTGTCGCGCCTTGCCTTTCTGCTTGCCTGCCAACCAACCAACCTGAATACCCAAGGGTTCAAGCCATTGGCGAAAAGTGTTGGCGTGCTGCTCTGCCAGCAATTCGGTAGGCGCCATCAATGCCACTTGTTTGCCGTGGGCAATGGCACGGATGGCGGCCAATGCGGCAACCAGTGTTTTCCCCGAGCCGACATCCCCTTGTATCAACCGCATCATAGGGACATTCTTCTCCAGGTCATGCTCTATTTCTGCAACGACACGAGTCTGTGCGTTAGTGGGTGAGAATGGTAGTTGACGCAAAAATTGCTGTTTCAGTGAATCACCCGCCAGAAGGGGTTGCGCATGAAAGCGCTGGGCTCCCGCCCTGACCGCCAGCATACTTAAGTGGTGTGCCAGCAGCTCTTCCAGAATCAATCTTTTTTGAGCTGGATGCCGGCCATTTTCCAAATCAGTCAGAGAAATATCCGGCGGAGGATGGTGCAAGGTATGCAATGCATTCGGCAAGCTGATTATCTTCCGGCTGAAGTCCTCCGGCAATAATTCATTGATGGCGCAGGTGTCCAGTATTTCCAATGCTTGTTTGATTAATTTTCGCAGCGTTGTTTGACGCACACCTTCAGTCGTGGGATAGATGGGCGTTAGCGTCTCTTGCAATTGAACGGTGTTTGCGTGTTGCTGGACTTTATATTCGGGATGAATTATCTCCGGCCCTTGATTGCCACGACGGATTTCACCATAGGCAACAATGTGTTTTCCTTCTGCCAAGTTATTTTTCATGGCAGCGGTGAAATTGAAAAAACGCAGGGTTAAAACACCAGTCCCATCACTGATCTGGCAGGTCATGATGCGCCGCCGACCAAAAACCACATTGGTACGTAATATTTCACCGGTTATTGTGGCATAAACGCCGGGCAGTAATTCATTGATAGTATACAGGCGGGTTTGATCTTCGTAGCGCAGAGGCAAATGCAAAAGCAAATCCTGGAGATTGACCAATCCCAATTTGGCAAGTTTAGTGACCTGACTGGCTCCAACACCACGCAGCGTGGTTAAAGGAATGGCATCAAGCAATTGGCCTTTCATGGGATATCTATCTCCGTTGGTGTGATTTATTTCCTTTTTGATGGAGCAGTCGTTGCCTGCATTGCTGCCCACCATGCTTCACTTGCGATGATTTGCCCCTGTTTATCAATCAACGGCTGTTCCAGACCTTTACGGCGAGAAACGGCAGCCAATACGGGATATCCCCCTTCAAAAAGCAGTTTTTGTTGCTCTTCTTCTGGCAACGTACTCTCTTCCCGTTGGTACATGCCTGCCAATTGGCGCTGGCGTTGTGCCTCATAGAGGATAAGCGCAGATGCAACGGAGACATTCAGGGATTGCACCATACCTGCCATCGGAACAATGATGTCATGATCGGCCAAGGCGATAGCCTGTTTTGAAATGCCTTTTTTTTCTTGGCCCATAATGATGCAGGTAGGTTTAGTGTAATCAATTTGGCGGAAATCGACTGCTTTATCAGAAAGATGGGTTGCCAATACCTGCATGCCATCGGCTTTAAATTGTTGGACAGCATGTTCAATTGTGGTGTGCTTTTCCACCTGAACCCAGCTATTACTGCCTGCTGCGGAGGAGAGCTGAGTTCTTAATTGCTCTGTGGGCCAGATAGCGTGGATGCGGTGGATGCCAACAGCATCCGCCGTACGAATGACAGCGGATATGTTATGAGGTTTATGGACTTCTTCTAAACAAATCGTCAGGTCTGGTTGACGCATTGCCATCATCTGGCATATCCGGGCGTAACGTTTAGGATTCATAACCTCTAGTTTCGATTACGGCTAACTCGCATCACGTCTGGCATAACACGTATCTTACGCATGATATTTGCCAGTTGGATACGGTCTTTGGTCGTCAGCCTGATGAAAGCACAGTAGACGCGGCCATCTTTTTCCTCAGTATTCATGCTTTGAATGCTGGAATTTGCATCGTTAATGGCTGCGGTCAGATTGGCCAGTGCACCTTGATGGTTAAACATATCGACTTTAATTTCGGCAATAAAATCGCTATTGATATCTTTATCCCACTCGACAGGCATGAATTTTTCCGGTTCTTTCTGGTATCCACGGATATTTCGACAAGATTCGTGGTGAATAACCAGACCTTTTCCCGGGCTGATATGGGCAATAATTGGATCACCAGGAATTGGGCGGCAACATTTGGCAAAAGTAATCAAAATGCCGTCAGCGCCCTTGATTGGCAACTTGCGGGATGAATTTCCGTTGTTGTTCGGAACCTTCTCTGCTGCACCAAGTAATAAATTGCGGGCGACGACGACACTCATCGCGTTGCCCAGCCCGATTTCCGTCAATAAATCATCCAAAGTCGCGAGTTTCATTCTCGCCAGCTCTTTGTCGATATTTTCCTGCGGAATATCGGCAATCTTAGTGCCGTTACCCAAAGCATGATTGAGCAAGCGGCGCCCCAGCCCAATTGAATCATCCCGTTTCAGGTTTTTCAGCAACTGGCGGATTTTGGCCCGTGCCTTGGAACTGACGACAAAGTTTAGCCATGCCGCATTGGGCCTTGCTCCCGGTGCCGTGATGATTTCAACGGTCTGACCGCTGCTGAGTGTTTGTGAGAGAGGGTAAGGCAGGCGATCAACGCGGGCACCGACACAAGCATGGCCGATATCTGTATGAACAGCGTAAGCAAAGTCAACAGGGGTGGCGCCAGCCGGTAATTCAACGATGCGGCCTTCGGGGGTAAAAACGTAAATCTCATCAGGAAATAAATCAGATTTCACGCTTTCAATAAATTCAAAAGAACTTCCGGCACTTTGCTGAAGTTCCAACAAACTCTGCATCCAGCGCTGGGCACGAACTTGCGCAGTTGTGCCCGATTCCCCTTGTTCTTTATAGGCCCAATGCGCAGCAACCCCCATTTCAGCCATCTGATCCATATCTTCGGTACGGATCTGAACCTCAACAGGCACACCATGCGGGCCGATAAGAGAGGTATGCAGGGATTGGTAGCCATTGGCCTTGGGGATGGCAATATAATCTTTTACTCTTCCTGGGCGCGGCTTGTATAAGCTGTGCATTTGCCCCAGCACGCGATAACAGGTATCCAGATTATTGACGATGACACGAAAAGCGTAAATATCCATGATGGAATGGAAACGCTGTTCTTTGAGATGCATTTTTCGATAAATGGAGTAGAGATGTTTTTCGCGGCCGCTGACGATACATTTAATGCCAGCATCCGTTAACCTGCCTTCAATCTCAGACAGAATTTTCTGAATCATCTCTTTGCGATTACCGCGTGCGGCTTTGACAACCTCTTTAATTACACGGTAACGATTGGGATACAGGGCTTCAAACCCAAGCTCTTCCAGCTCTGTTTTCAGGTGATGGATACCCAAACGATGGGCCAGAGGGCTATAAATTTCCAGCGTTTCCCTGGCAATGCGCCGCCGTTTATCTGGGCGCAGGGAGCCAAGGGTTCGCATATTGTGTGTGCGGTCTGCCAGTTTGATCAAAATGACGCGGATATCCTGCACCATTGCCATGATCATTTTACGGAAGTTCTCGGCTTGTGCTTCTTTCTTATCACGAAAGTTCAGCTTATCCAGTTTGGATACACCTTCCACTAAGCCGGCAACGGCCGTACCAAATAACTGCTCTATATCCTGAAATGTGGCTGGGGTATCTTCAATAACATCATGCAGAAGAGCCGCCATAAGTGTTTCATGGTCAAGGCGCATTTCCGCCAAAATGCAGGAAACGGCAACAGGGTGAGTAATGTATGGCTCACCACTGGAGCGGGTCTGCCCCTCATGGGCATCCCGCGCAACCACATAGGCCTGCTTAAGTAGATCGATTTGATCTTCAGGCAAATATTTCAGAACAAGCTGATTCAGGCTTTCAAACAGGTACAAGGCAGACCTACCGTAAAATTAACGACGACCTTCAGCGATAACAGAAACGGCTTTGATTTCTGCGGCTTCTTGTTCTTGCTGTTCCTGACGCTCACGAACATCCAGAATTTTATTGTTAATGAGGCCTTGCTCGATTTCACGCAGAGCGATAACAGTCATCTTATCGTTTTCTTCAGGAACGAGAGGATCTTTACCACCTGATTGCAATTGGCGTGCTCGGCGAGCAGCGACCAACACTAGGTCAAAACGGTTACCAATTTTCTCTACTGCGTCTTGAACAGTTACGCGTGCCATATATGTGCTACTCCACAGATAAATAAATGACTGGGCATGATACTGAAACTTGGTTCAGTCTGCCAATAATTTGCTGATTAAGGCGTCATGCCGCTGGGTTTGGCGATCTAATCGTAGACGCTCTGAACGAATAACAGATTGTAAATCGGCCAATGCCGTATTGAAATCATCGTTGATGATAACGTAATCATATTCGTTGTAATGTACCATCTCTGCGACAGCCTGAGCCATGCGAGAGGCAATAATTTCTTCGTTGTCCTGACCTCGCCCACGCAGGCGGCGGAGCAACTCTTCCTGTGACGGTGGAAGAATGAAAATGCTGCGGGCTGCCGGCATTTTCTGGCGGATTTGCTGTGCACCTTGCCAGTCAATATCAAGAAAAACATCAACGCCACTGGCAAGGGTATCTTCGATAACTTTCCGGGAAGTGCCGTAATAGTTACCAAAAACACAGGCATGTTCCAAAAATTCATCATTACTGATCATAGTTTGGAATTCATCCACAGTGACGAAAAAATAATGCTCACCATGATTTTCGCCCGGACGCGCTTGGCGTGTTGTATGTGAAACTGAAACCTGAGTGTCATACAAAGGCTGAGTTTTCAATAAAGCCTGAATAAGGCTTGATTTGCCTGCTCCACTCGGTGCAGAAACAATATATAACGTTCCTTGGTTCATGATGATTTCTTGACTGATTGGGTATAAATAAATGCAAGCGCAGGAATATAAAATCCCACATAGTATACACGGATACGTAAACCCATGCAGCGTTACAATACATGCCAATGGGAATTTCAACAAAATTTTTTCTTAACAAGTCGATGTTACTGCTTAATTTTGCGAAACAATTTCAGGAAAAAGAAATGGTTGCAGATAACAGTCATTTCTTTTTCGAAACGCTTCGCAAACCTGTCTTTTCCATCTTGGTAAAAATCATGGAGTTCCCTATGCTCTGCTCGTGTTTTTAGGAGCCTACGGAGCAAGGATGCTTAATTCTCTCATTATTTTTTTAATCACAGCATGGATGTTGCTATTCGGCATGCCAATGGCAGTCGCAGACGAAGTCCGTTGCCCTGAATGGCTGCCGGAAAAACTTCAGAATGAAATTAACCAACTGACACTGCAGGTGAATAAGTGGGAACATCTTTATCGTCAACAAGGCATTAGTGAAATAGACGATGAAATCTATGACCAATTACTGGAGACCTTGGGATTTTGGCAACGTTGTTTTCAACAGGAGTCAGGTCGCGCGGATTTTTTGGAAAATAAGGTAACAGATATACCGATGCTGCCTGTGACACAAGGAAGCAAACAGGTTCATCCCGTCCGCCACACAGGCTTAAATAAGCTGAAAACCGTGCAGGAGGTTCATCAATGGTTACAGGGGAGAAAAGACGTTTGGCTGCAACCTAAGATTGATGGAGTTGCTGTGACTTTGGTGTATGAAAAAGGCCAGTTAAAGCAGCTTATCAGCCGCGGCAATGGGATAGAAGGGAATGATTGGAAAGATAAAAGCCGATTTATCACCAGTATTCCTGAGCAGATAGATAATGCGCCGGAACGTTTGGTATTGCAGGGGGAGCTTTTCTGGCAGCAGGCAAACCATCGGCAATCCGTCATGGGGAGTCAGGGGGCACGCAGCAAAGTTGCGGGTTTAATGATGCGTAAAACACCTGCACCGGAACTTAAGCATATAGGCATCTTTATCTGGGCTTGGCCTGATGGGCCACAGCCAATGGGAGCCAAGTTAAAGCAATTGGCATTAATGGGGTTCCCTGTCACTCAGCAATATAGCCATTCAGTAACGACCGGGGAAAATGCTGAAAAGAGGTGGAAAGAGTATTTTTCCCAGCCTTTGCCTTTTGCTACGGATGGGGTTGTTTTACGCCAAGAAGTCGAGCCTAGAGGCCCGCAATGGCAGGCAGGATCGAACAGTTGGGCTGTTGCATGGAAATATCCCTTACAGCAGCAAGTCACAACCATAAAAAATGTCAATTTCACGATAGGCAGGACAGGAAAGGTATCTACGGTATTGGAGCTAGAAAAAGTGAAATTGGACGAGCGGTCAATCAGCCGCGTCAATATCGGTTCTGTCAGGCGTTGGAAACAGTGGAATGTTTATCCGGGCGATAAAGTGACTGTCGCTCTGGCGGGGCATGGTATACCCAAGCTCGATAAAGTGGTGTGGCGTATTTTTGAACGTGCTGATATTCAGCCACCGGATGAGCGAGACTACCATTTTCTCAGTTGCCTCACATTCAGACATGATAGCGGTTATGGCGCTGACATGAAGGACGGAGGAAAAGACGGGCAGTATTGCGAACAACAGTTTATCGCCCGTTTAACATGGCTCGGCGTAAAATTAAAAATGAAAGGCCTCGGACAAGGAACGTGGTCGGTGTTGGTAAGACACGGGCTGGTAGCGAATTTAACGGATTGGTTGACGTTGAATAAGGAGCAGCTTGAGGAAGTACCAAATATCGGTGCCAAACGTGCAGAAGCAATATTTTCCCAATTTCAGCAGGCAAAATTGCGTCCATTTCCATTGTGGCGTGAAGCCATAGGAATGCCTTATGCCAATCGGTTGACGGACGATATCAACTGGCATGGGTTGTTATCAAATAAAGTGGCAACAAACACTCTGACCGCAAAACAAACAGAAAAAATCTCAGCGTTTTTACAGCATCCAGAGATTAAGGCCGTGATTCAGAAACTGGCTTTACACGACATTAAGGAAATGCCGTGGAGTAGGGAGCATGGAACAGAGGCAGAAAAAAACAACAGGGAAAATAACAATATGAAAGCTAAAAACATGGCACCGATAGGAATGGATAAAGGCGATTGAAAGAATTAGGCAATAAAGTGGAAATAGAGAGAAGGGCAGAGAAAACTGCCCCAAAGAAGCAAGTTAGTTAATGATCGGTTCCATCATAATTGAAGATGGGCAAACCAAGACGGTAACGGATTGCAATCAAACGGGCGGTTAGCCCTGCAACAAGTGTAATTAAGATCACACTATTTGGATGTAATGGAGTATGTAATAAAGCGATATACAGCCAGGCAGCTGCGAAAGAGACGCCAGCATAAATTTCTTTTTGGAATACCAGAGGGATGGTATTGCAAAACATATCGCGTAATACTCCGCCAAAAACGCCAGTAATGACAGCCGCAATCGCTGCGATAATCGGACTGTAGTGCATGTCCAACGCAATTTGTGCGCCAATAATGGAAAACACGATTAAACCAATTGCATCAAGGATGAGAAAGAGGCGGCGTAAATGTTTCATCATGGGAGCAACCCAGATGGTGAGTACAGCAGCACAGGCAACGGTCACAATGTATTCTGGGTTTTTTACCCAACCTAGCGGGTAGTGACCTAGAATGATGTCACGGACGGTTCCACCTCCAATGGCTGTCACGGAAGCAATGATGATAACGCCGAACACATCCATTTTTCGACGCCCTGCGGCTAATGCGCCTGTCATGGCTTCAGCCGTAATACCGATGATGTAGAGGACACTGAGTAGCATAAATTTGTTCAAATGGAATATAACGTATAAGTAAAGAGTACTGTTGAAATAATAACGCCTCGACTGAAATTTTTTAGTTAAATCTCAATAAAATTAGTTTTTATTATCCGAAACCTCGCGAAAAAAGGTGGGAAAATGGTCTTCAAGGAACGCCAAATTACATTCGACAGCCGTAGCCATCAGATAACTAATATAAATATCTGGACGCCGGATAGCCAGTGGATAGTATACGATGTCCGTCCGAGCGGGGCGTCTTTTACGGGGTTAACGATAGAAAAAATTCATGTCGAAAATGGACAAATTGGAATTATCTATCAGGCAAAAGAGGGTGCCCATGTCGGTGTTGTGACAGTCAGCCCTAAAGAGCCGGTAAATTATGCGTTTATTCATGGCCCGGAAAAGCCAGACGACCAGTGGCAGTACGATTTTCATCATCGCCGTGGGGTCATTGTTTCTGATACTCAGCCAAATGTGGCAATTAACATTGATGCCATGGACATTACTCCACCTTATACCGCAGGTGCATTGCGTGGTGGCACACATGTCCATATTTTCAGTCCTGATGGCAGTCGCTTGAGTTTCACCTACAACGATCACGTGATGCATGAGTTAGATCCTGCCCTTGATTTACGTAATGTCGCTGTGGCTGTTCCACTGCGGGCTGTGGCTTCAGCGAAAAAACATCCGCGGGAATACGATGGCAGCTATTTTTCAGTTGTTGTTAGCGAGACTACCGTAAATCCACGCCCTGGAAGTGATGACATTAATCGGGCTTACGAAGAGGGATGGGTCGGGCAACAGGGATACCTCAAAGAGAATGGTCAATGGCAACGTTGGGCACTAGCTTTTATTGGTGATACTCGTGCAGAAAATGGCGACAAGGTTCCGGAAATTTATCTCGTTGATTTGCCGGAAAACGACGAAGATTATGCAATTGAGAGCCAGCAGCCCTTGGCGGGAACTGAAACAGCATTGCCGGCTCCCCCTTTAAGGGTAAAACAGAGGCGTTTGACTTTTACGCATGGTAAACGCTGGCCGGGAGTGGTGAATGTTCCTCGGCATTGGTTGAGGGCTTCGCCGGATGGCAGCAAAATCTGTTTTTTAATGAAAGATGAAAAAGGGATAGTCCAATTATGGTACATCTCGCCAACTGGCGGTGACCCCAAACAAATAACCTATGGCATGGACGATATACAGTCTGCTTTTAGCTGGGATAGCCGTGGTCAGTTTATTGCCTGTGTTTGTGACAACAGTATCGTGCTTTACGATAGTGAAAATGGAAACATGCGGCGTTTAACAGAGCGCACCGACGAAGCACCCTGTGCAGATGCGGTAGTCATATCACCGGATGATCGCTACGTTGCCTTTATGCGCGATATTGACGGATATCGGCAAATATTTATAGCCGAAACAGGGATTGTATAGTTGCATCTGTAATAAATTTGCTTAATGGGCATCGTCAATGAATGGCGATGCTGATATGGCTTTATGATGACTTATTTTTTTCCAGTTGCTCAATTCGATGTTTGGGAGATTCTGTCGCGTTGTCCCGATCAGAACGGGCGTAATCGTAGGGAAGTAGGAGTGTATCTAAAAGCGCGGAAAAAGGGAGGTCGGCCGCAAGCAGGGGCTTCATGATCCACCCAGTATTTTCGTCTCTGATCATGCTAATATTGGCTTTTGCGCCAGAATAGTAGCCTTGATGGGGGCCACTGTGTGTCATAATGCTGGAGCAGCCTGTCACAAGCAGCCAGCCCAATGTGGAACATAACAATAGAAGTATTTTACGGTTTTTCATCATTTCCATGATCTCAATGAATTAATTTGCCAGTGTCCAGAAACCTTATTCGCCCTTAAACGCTACTGTTCTCAACGCGTGAAAATAACCTTCAATACTGTTTATTCATTAATACTATTTACTATAGTCATGTAGTACTCAGTTTGCTATAGCACTTATCGTTAAATTTAATAAATTTTTGTGATGGAAATTTCAAATTTGTTTTTATGTTGATTTTTGGGAGGAGAATATCGGGAATAGTTGTTCTCTTTAACTCAATAACAAGAAAAAGTATTTGTCTTTTTAGAGGATTTAATAGCCAGATTTTATGTTTATCAGGAAATTCATCTCCCTAAGATGAATTTCCTGATAAACAGGTATGAAAATACGCAAATTCTAGCTTAAGGCATATATTACGAAAATTATTTATACATAGTGTTTATATGTATCGTTTTTTAAATTGCGGTTTGGGGTTGAATTAAATTGTTTGTATTTTTAATACGAGTACCTTGTTTATTGGTATTCAATAGATTATCCAGTAAAAGAAAAACAGTAGTTGACCCGGTAACATAGTGACTGGAGATCTAACGTAAATCTTGGCGATACACTGATACCATCTATCAGCATGTTCAGTTGAGCCAGATTAAGGAAGAACCAAACCAGCCATGATTCAGCATTCCCATATTGGAATGCGAGATCTCTGAGTGCTATTTGGGCCTCTACCTTATTGAGTTTTATGAGATTGGTTAAATCTCATATGCTTTATCAGTTGCAATATAATATTCAATATCTTGAGTCAATTTACGTGTTGATTACTTATTGGCTATTGGTTTTTTCTGTAATTTTCCTCTGAAATTTATAGAAAATATTAGGGTGTTATAAAAGCATCTTTTGATAACAATCATAAAAATACATTATGTAAATTCAGAAATTAACACTTAATACATCGTGTAACTTAAGGAAATGTCTTTATGATTTCAACAAAGGCTTGGCAGTGGTTACAAAATCCCGATCCTCTCCATTTATCGCTTGGAACAAAAGAATTACCAGAACTTAAGGAACATCAGGTCTTAATTGAAAATCATGCAGTAGGACTCAATCCTGTTGATTGGAAATTATTATCTGGATTATCGGATAACTGGGAGAAATACCAGATTCCGGGTATAGATGGTATGGGTGTAGTGATTGATACTGGAAAGAATGTAAACCATATTAGGTTGGGTACAAGAGTCGCCTATTTCGCTGATTTGAATCGAGACGGAAGTTTTAGCCAATATACTATCGTCGATGCCAAAGCACTTCTGGTAATTCCTAATTCATTGAGTGACTTATCTGCGGCTGCATTTCCTTGTGCTGGCCTAACAGCCTATCAGGCGATGAGTAAAGTGCCTTTCTTGGCCGGAAAAAACGTTTTAGTAAACGGTGCAGGAGGGGCGGTAGGCAGCCTCCTTTGTCAGTTATTGGTAAGTAAAGGCGCTATAGTTCACGCTGTTGCGAGTTCTCATCGCCATGATTTTTTACGTGCCAGAGGGGTGAAGGCGACATATGACTATCATCAACCCCATTGGCGAGAAGAATTAAAGCAAGCCCCTTTGTATGCTGCATTTGACATGGTGAGCAATCAGAGCGCCTTATTTTTAGCCCCAATGCTGGAATATTATGGTCATTTAGTATGTGTACAAGATCGAGTAGAGAGTGCGCCATTGGCCGCATTTACTACATGTATATCGCTGCATGAGGTAGGTTTGGGAGCAATCTATACTTATGGCAATGATTATCAGTGGAATCAGTTAGTAAAAGAAGGAGAAGCTCTTTTACAACAAATTAGTCGCGGTGAATTAATGTTGCCTAAAATTAAAACGATAGCTTTTGAGGAAATACCAACGGCACTTAATTTATTGTTGCAGAAGAACGAGGGTACGAAATATGTCGCGGTTCTTTAAATAAAAATACACTTTTACTTGGCATGAAATGTATTAGCTCAGGTTTGAGCTAATACTGCTGAATACCCCGAGCCCTAGGTGTATAACTCGGGTATTCATATTTATTCACTGCTACATAGGCGCTGACATTGATAAGGGCATAACTATTCTTTCGAAGTAATCAATTATTTGATTAGAAGATATTTGCGGTTTTGCCCTGAAATTATATGAAATAAGAGGTTAAGAATCGCTTTAGATGGAGATGCCAATCGACCAATTTAGCTATCATCTTTCTTTGTACCTATCAGAAATAAAAGCTTTCCTGTTTTTGAAGTCGATAAGTATCTTTCTATTTCTGAGGAAGTTGTTTCCTAGCAAACCGCCAACGTTACCCAGATGTTTAAAATGCCCATCATCAACAACAGCACCAAAACTCAGGAAATTTCCAATTTTTGGTTTAATTGTGAGCGTGGCGGCCTGACATCCTGCGTTATCCATCTTCGGGTCGACCACTAGGCAGCTTATGGGTTCAAACTGTTTAAGTCTCTCCCGCCAAACCATAGACACTGTAGCACCCGTATCAATCATCATATTTACGGGATTACCCTCAATGATGAAAGTTGTATGGGGGTGGAATATTCGTCAAAATTAAGTGTAAGAGTTACCGAGTCTTCTTTGTTAGCAAAACAAGATACAGAATAAATCGTGAGAACAGCGCATGAACATGTTGATAATCAAGAATTGATTTTTACCATTGTTCAGCTCCGCTATTTTTGAATATTTTTTCGTTATGGTTTCTTCATCAATGCTGGCTTTCATCAGGCGCAAAGCCGCGCAACGGGATTGGCAGTATCTGGCAAAGAATCTAAATCGTTTTGAAACGGATTGGCAGAATCATCAAAACAGAGGGTATTACTGCTGACTACTCTGAAATGGTTTTTCAGCGGAAATAAGATTCATTGTTAATATATTTACTCAATCCATTAAGTGTGCTTTAGGTCACATAATACTGCCCAATCCACCTTATTTGGCCGTAATTTGGGATAGTAGAGGCAATTTAAAGTTAAAAAATACAGCTTATTCAAACTATTACATAAATATTTTTCTGGTTAAATATACGCAGTTCAGGGAAGGTATATAAACAAGGATTGTTTTCCTTTCCTAGTGTGTGTGAAGAATTCTTTTGGGATTCTAATAACTACTGTCCTGTTCGCAGGTAAAAGTCCTCGTTATCATCTTGCTCCCTCCCCCCTAAATGAGGGAGCTTTTTTTTATTTTGATGATGGCCGCTTGCTGTACAGATTAACGTTCAGCCTCTCTATGAGCTATTTCAACCTCTTCAGACAGAATACGGATGCCTTCTTCGATTTTTTCCTCATCAGGGATATAGTTCATGCGCATACATTGATGGGCATGAGGCCAATCATGTTCCAGTCCAGGGAAAAAGAAATGACCCGGAACCATCAGTACTTTCCTTTTCTTTAATCGCTGATAAAGCACTTCCGTTGTAATTGGCAGGTTTTTGAACCAGAGCCAGAGGAATATTGCCCCTTCCGGTTTATGGATAAGGCAGCGCCCTTCTGGTAGATGTCGGCGGATAATCTCAATTACGCGCTCTACCCGTGCCTTATAAAACGGCTGAATGACATTTTGCGATAGACGGAACAGATCATTGCGTCTGATCATCTCCAGAGCGATAGCAGGCCCGACGCCACCCGGAGCGAGGCTGATAATGCCATTCATGTTGCTGATAGCATTGATGATTTTTTCATTGGCGATGATTATCCCGCAGCGTGAGCCAGGAAGGCCAAGTTTGGACAGGCTCATGCACAGGATAATGTTGGGATTCCACAGCGGGGTCGCTTCGCTAAAAATAATGCCGGGAAATGGGACGCCATAGGCATTGTCGATAAGTAGGGGGATTTGATGCTGTTGGGCAATTCCATCCAAACGCAGGAGTTCTTCGTCAGTGATGACATTACCGGTTGGATTGGTTGGGCGAGAAACACAAATCAGATTGATATCTTCGGTAATATTTAAATGTTCGAAATCAACGTGATATTTAAATTGCCCGTTGGGCAGCAGTTCAATATTGGGTTTATTCGCAACAAATAACCCTTCATCCAAACCGGAATCTGAATAACCGATATATTCTGGCGCAAGGGGAAATAAAACCCGCTTCATTGAACCGTCTTCAGACCGGCCGGCAAATAAATTGAATAGATAGAAAAAAGCGCTTTGGCTGCCGTTGGTCAGAGCAATATTCTGTGGTTGGATCTCCCAACCCAGCTTTTCTTGTAATTCTTGGGCCAGTGCATTAATAAGCGTATTTTTCCCTTGTGGCCCGTCATAGTTACAGAGTGTCTCGCTCAATTGGCCGCTTGACGCCATGTCAGTCAATATTTGCTGGAAATAATCATCCATTTCAGGAATATGGGCAGGATTACCGCCACCCAGCATAATTGCGCCAGGTGTTCTCAGGCCTTGGTTGAGATCATTCATCAAGCGAGTAATCCCTGAATTTTGTGTAAATTTGTTTCCGAATTGCGAGAATTTCATAACGGTGTTTGCGTCTGTTTTTTTGTATAAGATGGAGACACCATACTCTGCCCATTACTAGGGTGCAATGGAGAAAAGTAGCTATTCTGTATTTATATATATTGTATATCAGGTAATTTCTGGATTTAACAACCTGATATTTGAGTTTAATCCAGTTTTTTATTTTAACGTGATATTTTTGTTTATTTTTATGCGCTAATTTTAAATTTTTCTCCATTGATAGATAATTAACTTACGTGACAAACAATTTTTAATGAACGCCATTATTAATTTGGGCTACTTTCTTGTGGTTGCCTATAGTTATTTTCGGCATAAGCAAGTGGTGAGGTGATCATTTACCAAGCCTGCTGCCTGCATAAAAGCATAGCAAGTCGTGCTGCCAATAAATTTAAACCCTCGTTTTTTCAATGCCGTGGAAAGAGCGTCAGAAATGGCAGTTTGAGCAGGAACTTCTGCCGATGTTTTCCAGTGATTGATCAGGGGAGAATCATCAACAAAGCGCCAGATAAATTTGCTGAAATCGTCACCTTGTTCTTCCATGCGCAGATAAGCGCGGGCATTATGAATGATGGCGTTGATTTTCGCGCGATTGCGCACAATGGCAGGCTCTTTCATTAACCGTTCAACATCGCTTTCATTCATTTTAGCTATTTTGACCGGATCAAATTGGTGATAACACTTTCTGTAACCTTCGCGCTTTTTCAGGATGGTGAGCCATGATAAGCCAGCCTGTTGCCCTTCCAGGCAAATCAACTCGAACAGCCGTTGGCTCTCTTTCAATGGCTTGCCCCATTCATTGTCATGGTAGGCCAGATAATCAGGATCGGATGTTACCCAACCGCAGCGAGTACTTTCTGTATGCATAAATGATTGGCTCATAAACTAAACATCCCCACAGATGAAATTGAAGAATAGAGCTGATTTTAACTGTATAAATATACAAGTAAAGAGACTTAAATAAGATTTTTTTATACTGCGGCAAAATTGGCAGGCGATCAGTGCTGTATATCTTACGGTCAAAGGGTATACTGGCTCCTTTCGTTTAATTCTTATGTATCGCGTGCGGATTCAACATGCAAAAGTTTGATACCAAAACCTTTCAAGGGCTCATCCTGACTTTACAGGATTACTGGGCAAATCAAGGCTGTACCATTGTCCAACCACTGGATATGGAAGTCGGCGCAGGAACTTCTCATCCTATAACCTGTTTGCGTGCTTTGGGGCCTGAGCCTATTGCCGCAGCTTATGTGCAACCCTCCCGTCGTCCAACTGACGGTCGTTATGGCGAAAACCCAAACCGCCTCCAGCACTACTACCAATTTCAGGTTATTATCAAACCATCGCCGGATAATATTCAGGAGCTGTATCTTGGTTCTTTGAAAGAGCTGGGGCTTGATCCTACCGTTCACGATATCCGTTTTGTTGAAGATAACTGGGAGAACCCAACCTTGGGCGCCTGGGGGCTGGGCTGGGAAGTTTGGTTAAATGGCATGGAAGTGACCCAATTCACTTACTTCCAGCAGGTTGGCGGCCTTGAGTGCAAGCCTGTAACCGGCGAGATTACTTACGGTTTGGAACGTCTTGCCATGTATATTCAGGGCGTTGACAGCGTTTACGATCTGGTATGGAGCGATGGCCCGCTGGGTAAAACCACGTATGGCGATATTTACCACCAGAATGAAGTAGAACAATCCACTTATAACTTCGAGCATGCCGATGTGGATTTCCTGTTCACCTGCTTTGAACAATATGAAAAAGAAGCGAAGGAGTTGCTGGAACTGGAAGTTCCACTGCCACTGCCAGCCTATGAACGCATTCTGAAAGCGGGTCATACGTTCAACTTGCTGGATGCCCGCAAAGCGATTTCCGTGACTGAACGTCAGCGTTATATCCTGCGCATTCGCACCCTGACCAAGGCAGTTGCTGAAGCTTATTATGCCTCCCGCGAGGCGCTTGGCTTCCCTATGTGTAACAAGACTATTCGTAATAAGAACTAAGAGGCCATCATGACTCAACAGACTTTCCTTGTGGAAATCGGTACAGAAGAGCTACCACCAAAAGCACTGCGTTCGCTGGCTGAATCTTTTAAGGCTAATTTTGAAGCAGAGCTGGATAACGCTAATCTGGGTCATGGTGAAGTTAGCTGGTTTGCGGCTCCTCGCCGTTTGGCGCTGAAAGTGGCAGATCTGGCAGCAGCACAGGCTGATCGCGAAGTTGAAAAACGTGGCCCTGCCATTGCTCAGGCATTCGATGCCGAAGGTAAACCGACCAAAGCGGCGGAAGGTTGGGCCCGTGGTTGTGGCATCACTGTTGATCAGGCCGAGCGCATGGTCACGGATAAAGGTGAATGGTTGCTCTATCGCGCCCAAGTCAAAGGCCGTGAAGCCAAAGCGCTGTTGGCGGAGATGGTGAGCAACTCGCTGGCTAAACTGCCTATCCCTAAATTAATGCGTTGGGGTGATAAAGAGACCCAATTTGTTCGTCCGGTGCACACTGTCACGATGCTGCTGGGCAGCGAA
Source organism: Xenorhabdus mauleonii (assembly GCF_900113945.1). Classification (GTDB taxonomy): domain Bacteria; phylum Pseudomonadota; class Gammaproteobacteria; order Enterobacterales; family Enterobacteriaceae; genus Xenorhabdus; species Xenorhabdus mauleonii. The sequence continues at coordinate 46,964 of NZ_FORG01000006.1, read as the reverse complement.
GTGGTTGAAGGCAGCATTCTGGGTATCAAGTCAGACCGCATTGTGCGCGGGCATCGCTTTATGGGTGAGCCTGAATTCAGCATTGAGAATGCTGAACAGTATCCGACTGTTTTGCTGGAACGTGGCCGCGTGATCGCAGATTATGAAGCACGTAAAGCCGTAATCAAACGTGATGCAGAACAGGCCGCTGCTCAACTTGGCGGTGTGGCTGATCTGAATGACAGCTTGCTGGAAGAAGTCACTTCGCTGGTGGAGTTCCCAGTTGTTCTGACTGCGAAATTCGAAGAAAAATTCCTCGACGTTCCTGCTGAAGCATTGGTTTACACCATGAAAGGCGATCAGAAATATTTCCCTGTTTACGACAAGTCAGGGAAATTGATGGCGAACTTTATTTTTGTCAGCAATATCGAATCTTCTGATCCGCAGCAAATTATTTCCGGTAACGAAAAAGTTGTGCGCCCACGTTTGGCGGATGCTGAATTCTTCTTCAAAACAGACCGCAAACAGCGTCTGGAAGATAATCTTCCACGTCTGGAAACCGTCCTGTTCCAGAAACAATTGGGTACACTGCGTGACAAAACCGACCGCATTCAGGCTCTGTCTGGCTGGATTGCGGAACAAATCGGCGCAGATGTGGAACATGCAGCTCGCGCGGGTTTGCTGTCCAAATGTGATCTGATGACCAATATGGTGTTCGAATTCACCGATACACAGGGTGTGATGGGCATGCACTATGCCCGTCACGACGGTGAAGCCGAAGAAGTGGCGTTGGCATTGAATGAACAGTACCAGCCGCGTTTCTCAGGTGATGAATTGCCATCAACAGGCGTTTCTTGTGCGGTCGCCATTGCCGATAAAATGGATACATTGGCAGGGATCTTCGGTATCGGCCAGCATCCGAAAGGGGATAAAGACCCGTTTGCGTTGCGTCGTGCGGCATTGGGTATTCTGCGTATCATCGTTGAGAAAAAACTGCCTCTTGATCTCCAGACTCTGGCAGAAGAGGCGGTGCGCCTGTACGGTGACAAGCTGACCAACGAGAAAGCCGTGGATGATGTGGTGGAGTTTATGCTCGGCCGTTTCCGCGCATGGTATCAGGAGCTGGGTTACAGCGTTGATACTATTCAGGCGGTACTGGCACGTCGCCCGACCCAACCGGCTGACTTTGATGCCCGCATGAAAGCGGTAACGCATTTCCGCACCTTGGATGAAGCGGTTTCTCTGGCGGCTGCCAATAAGCGTGTTTCCAACATCTTGGCAAAATCAGAAGAGAAACTGAATGACAGCGTTCAGGCTTCCGTCTTGAAAGCAGCAGAAGAGATCCAACTGGCAACACATCTGGTTGTGTTGAAAGAAAAACTGGTACCACTGTTTGCGGAAGGCAATTATCAGGATGCGCTGGTTGAATTGGCTTCCCTGCGCGAAGTGGTAGATGCGTTCTTCGATAATGTGATGGTCATGGATGAAGACTTGCAAGTCCGAGTCAATCGCCTGACATTATTGAGCGAATTGCGTGATCTGTTCTTGCGTGTTGCAGATATCTCACTGCTTCAGTAAGTACTGTCCGGCGAATATGATTGAACTGTTTGCCTGAAGCTGTTGTTTTGTATAGAACTCTTGTTTGACATAAAACTTTAGCTCCGTAAAACCGCCCGCTTAATCACGGGCGGTTTTCTTTTTAGGTTCAGGGTTTGGTCGGCATCTCAGTCTGGCAAACTGCTTTATTTACATGCATACATATTGCGACAGAGGTAGCTAGCCAAGAGCACCAGCGTACCTCATGGTTTGTTACGTCTTTTTTATGGCCCAGTACGTACCGACAGACACTAACAGCCAAGTCATCATAGTGGCGCTGATGGTGGCTTCTGAGAGGATGCTGGTATTGCCATACAACTGCATGAGCACAACCAACACGGGCATCAGAGGAGAAATAATCGCTACCCTGAACGGATCGAGACTTTTTAGGGCGAATTGTATCAATACCATAGGAATCATTACAAAGATCAAGGTTGTCAGTAGGATGGACAGAGCCAGATCCTGATTGAACACGACCTCGTGAGTGGAGAAACCAATAATGCCGGAGAGGATGATGGTGAGATAAAAGCGAAGGCACATGACATCCACAATACCAAAACCATTCAGCATGATTTTTTTAGTCAGAATATTGTTCACCGAAGTTGCAATCCCGGCCAGACAGCAACACAGCAACGACAGCGCGACTTGCAGAGGCGGTGTGCCTGCGATGATGCCTTCACCGTACCAAGCCTGAATGCTAAGAAAGACAATAATAAGAAACAGGGCCAAACTGACACCCAGCAGCTTGAGTGATACAACCTGTTTCAGGAACAAACGAGAAATTACTGCCGTTGCAATCGGGTTGATTCCAAGGGTAAGTGTCGTGACCAATGTGGGTTGGAGGTAAGTGAGTGGATAAATCAGCAAACCCCAACCGACGAAACTACTGACATTGAGGAGCAGCACTGGGCCGATAACACTCTTTTCTCGGATACGGCGCCACAGTGCGCCGATGTGACGGATATTCCAGAATAAAAAGACCACCGTAGTCAATGTAAAGGTAAAAAAACAGACGATGAAAGGACTTAAACGCTGACTTATTTCACTCGTCATGAGCATTGAAAAGGCGGTGATAAAGCACCAACTATAAGCTGCAAAGTAACCCATATATTGACGCATACGATTTCCTTTAATGAACAATGATTACCATATTCATGGTTTATTTTTTCATCATGGACTTATCACGTACGGCCAAGAAGGATATTGAGCATGCGTCGCAGTGGTTCCGCCGCTCCCCAAAGTAGCTGATCACCTACAGTGAATACGGAATAAACCGGTTCATTATTGAGCGCCATTTTTTTGTAACGGCCGATGCCAACTTTGAGCGAACCACTGATAGCGGCAGGGGTTAACTGGCGAACGCTGTCTTGTTTATTGTTTGGTACATAATTTACCCATGGGTGCGCATTCTGCACTAGGTCGGCAAACTCTTGCTCACTCACTTCACGTTTCAATTTCATCGTAATAGCCGCACTGTGGCAGCGTATAACCCCAACTCGAACGCACAGCCCATTGACGGGAATGGTATTAGGTTTCAGGCCGAGGATTTTGTTGGTTTCCGCTTCTCCTTTCCATTCCTCCCGACTATTGCCATCACCGAGGTCGCTATCTATCCAAGGGATAATGCTACCCATTAATGGCGCGCCTAACGCGTCAGTTGGCATTTCTGAATTGGAGATCAATTTGCTGACTTTTTTCACCAACGGCAGTATGGGGGATTTATTGGTGAGCTCTTCCTGATCAAGGTGCTGGCTGATGTAAGCACTCTGGGCGATTAATTCACGTACTTGTTTGGCACCTGCACCGGAAGCAGATTGGTAGGTCATCAGGCTCATCCATTCAATCAAATCTGCTTTGATTAACCCTGCGAGGCCTATTAAGCTCAGGGTAATAGAACAGTTACCCCCCACAAACAGCTTGAGGCCATCATTGATCGCTTTGTCGATTTGTGGGCGATTAACCGGATCAAGGATAATGCAGGAGTCTTTATCCATACGCAGCGCCGAGGCGGCATCAATCCAATAACCTTGCCAGCCACTCTTCTTCAATGTTGGATAAATCGCGTTGGTGTAATCGCCACCCTGACAGGTGATGATAATGTCCATCTTTTCCAACTCTTGAAGATTATTGGCATCCTTTAACTGATAAGTGACGCCATTAATTGTTGGCCCGATAGCACCCGCGCTGGAAGTACTGTAAAAATGCGGGGCAATACCGTGGAAATCATTCTCTTCCAGCATACGTTCCAGCAAGACTGAACCCACCATTCCCCGCCAACCGACTAAGCCTACTTGTTTCATATTCATCAACCTATATTTAAGTTGGATATTGTTAATAAATTGAACAAAATTTGTTATACATCACAGCTAGATTGATGTCACCAAATATCGGGTGGCGTTCTTTGACGAAAACAAATTTCATGAATAACATCTTAATGGCTTACCTAATCAGATAGGTCATGGTATGTATTATGGTTGTATTCTCGCCAATTAAACACTTATCTTTAAAAAGGTATTGACGGCTTGCGACGCTGGCAGTAAGATGCGCTTCGTTTTCGGCGAGTAGCGCAGCTTGGTAGCGCAACTGGTTTGGGACCAGTGGGTCGGAGGTTCGAATCCTCTCTCGCCGACCAGCATTCTGAAACCCCGCTCTTATGAGCGGGGTTTTTTCGTATGTGGCATTTTTATTTTTTTTATAAGCTTTGCCCTTATAAAAAAGTAAAAGGTACTCCCTATCATTTTTTTATCATTCTTACTGAGTTCTGCTTTTAATTTTCTATAAAATAAATTAATGAATAAAATAGTGGATTTAATAAAGGACGTGATAACTTTCTCTTTAACTGGTTATATTTAAAACAGTTATACAGAAAGAATGTTCCTCGAATCATATGTTCCCCCACCTTTTTTGTAAGCTTCCCTGTCTATTATTTACGTATTTGGTCACAAATTAGAAAATATCATTATTAGATATTAATTCTGCTTATTTGCCGATTATTTGGTTGTATTGTCTACTTAATGTGCTTGTTGTCATGTTTTTTAACCAAGTTTGTTAATAATTCTTTAATTTTATGTTCTTCTTATGTTCGTGATGCAATGTGTGCTTATGTTGACGTTAGGCATAACAATTGATTAATTGATAAACGAAAAACTATAAAACAAGCTGGGACAGTGGCATTTAGGAAGAAAACTCTGGGCTGGCTGAAACACAATAAACATAACAAACGGAGCTTAAGTAATGGCAATCTCCAAAAAAAAACAGTCCAGCTTTTTGAAACTGGGCGTCGGCCTTATCGCTTTGGCTGTAACTGCCAGCATTCAGGCTAAAACGCTGGTTTACTGTTCTGAAGGTTCCCCTGAAGGATTCAACCCACAGTTATTTACGACTGGGACAACTTTCGATGCCACGGCCAGACCCATTTATAGTCGGCTGGTGGATTTCAAATTAGGGACAACAGAGGTTATCCCTAGCCTGTCTGAACGGTGGGAAGTCAGTGAGGATGGCAAAAGCTATACATTTTATTTGCGTAAAGGCGTGAAATGGCAGAGTAGTAAAGATTTCAAACCAACACGTGATTTCAATGCCGATGATATTATTTTTTCTTTTATGCGTCAGAAAGATAAAAACAATCCTTACCATAAAGTGTCTGGCGGCGGCTATGAATTCTTTATTGGCATGGATATGGGGAATATCATCAGCAAAATAGAAAAAGTGGACGACTATACTGTTCGCTTTGTGTTAACCCGCCCTGAATCTCCTTTCCTGGCTAATTTGGCAATGGATTTCGCTTCAATTCTTTCCAAAGAGTATGCCGATGTCATGATGAAGGCTGGTACACCGGAGAAAGTTGACCTGAATCCGATTGGTACAGGCCCGTTCCAACTACAGCAATATCAGAAAGACTCTCGCATTCTCTACAAGGCATTCAAAGATTATTGGGAAGGACCCGCGAAAATTGATCGTCTGGTTTTCTCCATTACTCCTGATGCTTCTGTTCGCTATGCAAAATTGCAGAAAAATGAATGTCAGGTGATGCCGTATCCAAACCCGGCCGATATTGCGCGCATGAAGCAGGATAAAGATATTGTCCTGAAAGAGCAGGCGGGCTTGAACATCGGTTACCTCGCATTCAATGTCTCTAAGCCTCCTATGGATAACCTGAAAGTGCGTCAGGCATTGGTACTGGCTACGAATAAAGACGCCATCATTGAAGCGGTGTATCAGGGCGCAGGGCAAAAAGCGAAAAACCTGATTCCCCCTACAATGTGGAGTTACAACAATGACATTAAAGATTACGGCTATGATCCCTCCAAGGCGAAGGAATTGTTGAAAGAAGCAGGCTTCCCGAATGGTTTTGAAACGGATTTGTGGGCTATGCCAATACAGCGTCCGTATAACCCAAATGCCCGTCGCATGGCGGAAATGATCCAAGCTGACTGGGCGAAAATTGGTGTTAAAGCAAAAATCGTCAGCTACGAGTGGGGAGAATACCTGAAACGTGCCAAAGACGGAGAGCCGAAAACCGTCATGATGGGATGGACAGGGGATAATGGTGATCCTGATAATTTCTTTACTCCACTGTTTAGTTGTACAGCCAAAGAGCAGGGTTCCAACTATTCAAAATGGTGCTACAAGCCACTTGAAGATCTTATCGTTGCAGCCCGTGAATCCACTGATATCAATAAACGAACGGATCTTTATAAGCAAGCTCAGGTGGTAATGCATGAGCAAGTCCCTGCATTGATGATTGCCCACTCGACGGTTTACGAACCTATCCGTAAAGAAGTGAAAGGCTATGTGGTCGATCCGCTCGGCAAACACCTCTTTTACCACGTTGATCTCGAAAAATAACTCTTGCTGTTGAGCTGTTGTGATTGTCCATCCCCCAGATTTTTCTGTGGGGATGGTTTCGCTTCTTTAATGGGCAAGTCAAATCAGGCATTACACCAAACGGCCTCAAGAGCCGTGACTGGTATTTAAAAAGAGAATTCAGGATATGCTGCAATTTATCCTCCGACGTCTGGGGTTGGTGATCCCGACGTTTATTGGCATTACGCTGCTGACTTTCGCTTTTGTACATATGATCCCCGGTGACCCGGTGCTGATTATGGCAGGGGAACGCGGTATTTCTGCTGAGCGTCACGCTCAATTAATGGCTGAAATGGGGTTGGATAAGCCTCTCTGGGAGCAATACTTTCATTATGTTAATGGAGTAATGCATGGTGATTTGGGCATTTCTTTAAAAAGCCGAATTCCAGTATGGGACGAATTTGTTCCGCGCTTTAAGGCCACTCTCGAATTAGGCTTCTGCGCGATGTTACTGGCTATCTCAGTCGGTATCCCGGTTGGCGTATTGGCGGCAGTCAAGCGCGGCTCCATTTTTGATTACACCGCGATTGGTGTGTCATTGACCGGTTACTCCATGCCAATTTTTTGGTGGGGGATCATGCTGATTATGCTGGTCTCTGTCCAATTAAATCTAACACCCGTGTCTGGGCGGATAGGCGATAGTGTTTTCCTTGATGACAGTTATCCCCTGACGGGTTTTATGCTGATTGATACGCTGTTTTGGGGTGAAGAGGGCGATTTTAAAGATGCTGTGATGCATATGATCCTGCCTGCTGTGGTGCTGGGAACCATTCCATTGGCGGTCATTGTGCGCATGACCCGCTCTTCCATGCTGGAAGTCCTGAGTGAAGATTATATCCGTACTGCTCGTGCGAAAGGCTTGAGCCGTATCCGTGTCATTATCGTTCATGCATTGCGTAACGCCTTATTGCCCGTCGTTACGGTCATCGGTTTGCAAGTGGGGATGACGCTGGCCGGAGCCATTTTGACAGAAACTATTTTTTCATGGCCGGGACTGGGGCGGTGGCTGGTTGAAGCCTTGCAGCGTCGCGACTATCCCGTTGTGCAGGGCGGCGTATTGCTGGTGGCGAGCATGATCATTCTGGTTAACGTGATCGTCGATTTGCTGTACGGCATCGTCAATCCACGCATTCGTCATAAATAATAGGAGCACATGATGACTCAAACAACTGAGCCAGCAGTATCGGGTGCGCCAGAATTGATGACGCCGATACAGGAATTTTGGCACTACTTTAAACGTAACAAAGGGGCAGTTGCTGGCCTCATTTATATTATTATCATGCTGCTCGTTGCCTTATTGGCGGGAGTATTGGCACCACATGGCCCGGCCGAACAGTTCCGCGATGCTTTGCTGACGCCTCCGGTATGGCAGGATGGCGGAAGCTGGCAGTTTATTCTCGGTACTGATGACGTCGGGCGCGATATTCTGTCCCGCTTGATGTATGGTGCGCGCCTTTCATTGTTGGTTGGCTGCATGGTTGTGGTGATGTCACTGATAATGGGCATCGTATTGGGCGTGCTGGCCGGTTATTTCGGCGGCATAGTGGATATTGTCATCATGCGCATTGCCGACATCATGCTGGCATTGCCAAGCCTGTTGCTGGCATTAGTGCTGGTGGCAATCTTTGGGCCGTCAATCGTCAACGCATCACTGGCCCTGACTTTTGTCGCCCTGCCGCACTATATTCGCCTGACGAGAGCGGCGGTGTTGGTTGAAGTTAACCGTGATTATGTCACTGCTTCTCAAGTGGCTGGTGCGGGTGCCATGCGTCAGATGTTCATCAATATTTTGCCAAACTGCTTTGCACCGCTGATTGTGCAAGCGTCATTGGGTTTTTCCAATGCCATCCTCGATATGGCTGCCCTTGGGTTTTTAGGAATGGGAGCACAGCCACCGACGCCAGAATGGGGCACGATGCTGGCTGATGTTTTGCAATTTGCCCAGAGTGCATGGTGGGTTGTGACCTTTCCGGGACTGGCTATCTTACTGACAGTACTGGCATTTAACCTAATGGGGGACGGGCTGCGTGATGCACTCGATCCCAAGCTCAAGCAGTAGGGGTATTGTGAAATGGCATTGTTGAATGTAGAGCAATTATCGGTGCACTTCGGAGAAAAAAGTGCGCCATTCCGCGCCGTTGACCGTATCAGCTACCGTGTTGAGCAGGGCGAGGTTGTCGGGGTTGTTGGAGAATCTGGCTCCGGGAAGTCAGTCAGCTCATTGGCAATTATGGGGTTGATTGATTATCCGGGTCGGGTCATGGCTGAAAAACTGGAGTTTAATGGCCGTGATTTGATGAAAATTTCAGAAAAAGAGCGCCGTCAGTTGGTTGGTGCGGAAGTGGCTATGATATTTCAAGATCCCATGACCAGCCTTAACCCGTGTTACACCGTCGGTTATCAGATTATGGAGGCGTTGAAAATCCATCAGGGTGGCAATCGGAAAACTCGGCACCAACGGGCGATTGATCTGCTAACACTCGTGGGGATCCCTGATCCTGCTTCTCGTCTGGATGTTTATCCGCATCAATTATCGGGCGGGATGAGCCAGCGCGTCATGATTGCTATGGCCATCGCTTGTCGTCCGAAACTCCTGATTGCCGATGAACCGACAACCGCATTGGATGTCACCATTCAGGCGCAGATCATCGAATTGCTGTTGGAATTACAGCAGCAAGAAAATATGGCCTTACTTTTGATTACCCATGATTTGGCGCTGGTGGCAGAAGCGGCACACCATATCATTGTGATGTATGCCGGGCAGGTCGTCGAAATTGGTAAAGGAACGGAGATTTTCCGTGCTCCCCGCCACCCTTATACGCAGGCACTATTACGGGCATTGCCGGAATTTGCAACGAATAAATCCCGTCTGGAATCCCTGCCGGGCGTTGTGCCCGGAAAATATGATCGCCCGACCGGATGCCTGCTCAATCCCCGTTGCCCTTATGCCAATGAGCATTGCCGTCAGGTAGAGCCTCCATTGCAGTCAATAGGAGGGCATCAGGTTAAATGTCACATGCCGCTGGATGACGAGGGGAGGCCGACAGTATGAGCACTCAAAAAAATAGCAGCGAACAGAAAAAGCATACGGTGCCTTTGCTGAAAGCCATTGAGTTAAAGAAATACTATCCGGTGAAAACGGGCGTATTTTCTGCTGAACGTATGGTCAAGGCGCTGGATGGGGTTTCATTTGAGCTGGAAAAGGGCAAAACACTGGCAGTTGTCGGGGAATCAGGATGTGGAAAATCCACACTTGGCCGTTTGCTGACCATGATTGAGAAGCCGACTGACGGAGAACTTTATTATCTGGGGCAAGATTTATTGGTGCCCAATAAAGAGGCAGAAAAACTGCGTCGGCAGAAAATTCAAATTGTATTTCAAAACCCTTATGCCTCTTTGAATCCCCGCAAAAAAGTGGGGCAGATCCTGGAAGAGCCATTACTGATTAATACTTCACTGACGGCAGACGAACGCAAGAAAGAAGTTTTGCAGATGATGGAAAAAGTGGGATTAAAGGCAGAGCATTATTCGCGTTATCCGCACATGTTTTCCGGTGGTCAGCGCCAGCGGATTGCCATTGCTCGTGGGTTAATGTTGAATCCGGATGTTGTGATTGCGGATGAACCGGTTTCTGCGTTGGATGTTTCAGTGCGGGCGCAGGTTTTGAATTTGATGATGGACTTGCAGCAGGACTTGGGACTATCGTACGTCTTTATATCCCACGATCTTTCGGTTGTTGAACATATTGCCGATGAAGTGATGGTAATGTATTTGGGGCGTTGCGTAGAAAAAGGTCATAAGGAGATGATTTTTAATAACCCGCGACACCCTTATACTCAGGCGTTGCTGTCTGCGACTCCGCGCCTGAACCCTGAATTGCGGCGTGAGCGCATCAAGTTGACGGGGGAATTACCCAGCCCAATGAATCCACCTCCTGGGTGTGCCTTTGCAGCCCGTTGTCGTCGGGCATCCAGCCACTGTACTCAATTCCAGCCTCAATTGAAGCAATATGGAGAGCATCGGATCGCGTGTTTTGCGGTCGAACAGGACGAAGGCGTATCCATTTAAGTACATCTGACCGGGATGGGTGAGCGCAGCTAACCAAGCTGCAACGGGAAAGACGACAGGTATATAATAAATTAAAGCGTTATGTCGTCATATTAGTACATATCACCGTTATATCCCGGTCATTTTTCTATTTTGAATTCATCAAAATAAGACGACCGCAAAGAAAATCAAGTATACTCAGACGCATTGTTAAGGTGCAGTAACCAGTCTTTTTACAATTATCGGTTTGGATAAGATGAAATTGCGTGTCAAACGTTCTCTAACCATTAAACAGATGGCCGCAGTGACAGGAGTCACTTTGGTAACCATTGCCATTTTCATCACGATCCAGTTATCGCACTTGTTGCAGCAACGGAAAGATGACTATATCAACCAGCTTAATAATGCGGCTGCACAGATTCAGGCTCCTTTGACAGACGCGTTATTGAGTTCAGATCTCAATAGGGCGAAAACCCTATTAATCGGGCTTAAGACTTCAGGCATTCTGGGGCGGGCAGATGTGGTATTGTCTGACAATGTTCGGGTCATGAGCTTGGATTTTGCCACTCATCGGCCTATCCCGGAGTTGGCGAAGCGGGTTTTCGGCATTCCCGTTGAGGTCAATATTCCTCTCTACGTTTATGGCGTATCGCCAAAAACCGTAGAATCACAGGGGCATCTCATCTTGCAGGTTGATTCCAACAGGGTCTACCGCTTTGCCTTAAATACACTTGCATTAATGCTGACGACCTATTTATTGCTCGCACTTATTCTGACAGTGGCGATAAGCTGGTGTGTCAATCGCATTATCGTACACCCTTTGCGCGATATTGCGCGTGAGTTGAATGAAGAACCGCCTTTGAATAAAGAGCAGCCACCAGCACCAATGCCTTGTCCTAAAGGCCATCAAGATGATGAGTTGGGATTACTGGTAAAAGGCTACAATCGGCAAGTTAAGAAGCAGAAAACGCCATCTAAATGAAACCTTATAAGATGAATAATGGTCTATATCCTATGGGTTCCCAGTTGCATTGAGACGACAAGGGAATACATACAGCCAACAACGAGGCAACTTGAAAGGCGACGGGCATCATGTGCGATGGTAATATTCATGTCGTTATCATTGTCGTAGGTTGTAAAGGATAAAACTAAACAGGTAGGGGTAAGTGAGAATGCAGGGCAACAAAATTGGATATCTTATTGGTGGCACGCTCCTGGCAATGACTTGCCTGGCTCAAGCAGAAACCTTGCAGCCCGATCCTGCCTGGCAACAGGGTAAGCTTGAGAATGGATTCAGTTGGGAGATCCTGCAAACACCACAGCGGCCCAATGACAGGATCCAGTTGCGGTTATTGGTCAAGACAGGCTCACTCTCTGAGAAGAAACAGCAACAAGGTTATACCTATCTTATCCCGAAAATTGTTTTATCCAGCAGTAAAGATTTATCATCCCAAAAACTTGAAAACCTGTGGCGCAACGTCATTGATACCAAAAACCCCTTTCCTCCCGCCATTGTTTCATATGATTTCACGCTCTATAGCCTGAGCCTGCCAAATAACCGCCCTGAACTGCTGCAAGATGCATTGATCTGGTTATCCGATATTGCCGGTGGAGCAGTATTTACGCAGAGGACATTGGCGCAGGCCATGAAAGATTCCGGAAACCTCGTCACAACTTTTCCATCTGATACCCAAGATCCGGTATGGCGTATGCGGCTGCAAGGCTCGACCCTGATCGGGCATGATCCGGGAAGGCCGCTGTCCATGCCCGTGGATGTGAAGAAAGTGGCAGATTTCTATCAGCAATGGTACACCCCAGATGCAATGACTTTATATATTGCGGGTAACGTTGATAGCCGGACATTGCCAGAGCGGATCAATCAAACATTCACGCCATTGGCAGGCAAGCGGCAGACACCCGTTCAGGTTCCCACATTATTGCCCCTGAAAGCAGCAACCGTCGGTGTTGTAAGCGATAAAGCCCAACAGGACAATTTGTCTCTGATCTGGAATCTGAATTGGTTTCCGATTAATGACTCTAAGGCACTGACTCAGTATTGGCTCAACGATCTGGCACGTGAAGCGCTTTTCCACTACCTGCAATTGGGGCTGAAAGAGAAACAAAATCAGATGAAACTGAGCTTGGATTGCCATGTGATTTATCAACGGGCGAACTGCTCATTAAACCTGAGTGCTCCCGCAGATAAACTGATGGCTTCCACACATTATCTGGCTTCCCAGTTGTCATCATTGCGTGAAAACGGTCTGCCGCAAGATCAGTTTGATGAGCTTTATGACCAAAACCGTAAGCAGCTCCAGCATGTGTACGCCATGTATGCCCGTTCAGATACCGCTTCGTTGATTAACCAGCGGCTGTTATCGCAACAAAATAATGTGATAGACATCGCTCCGGAACAATACCGACGTTTAAGACAGTCGTTTTTATCCTCCCTGACGCCACAGATTTTGAATAAAAAAATGCAGGAGATGTTGTCTCAAGAAATCTCTTTTATTCTGCTGCAACCAAAAAATGAAGCGGCAATTGATGTTAACCAGATAAGAGACAGTTTTAATCAGATCATGCGGCCGGGGCCATTGCCCGAGAGCGCAAAAGAGTCTGGCACCGCGAAAGTGGTGGAGCAATAAAGTCAGCCATAATCTGGATTGATGGGTAGCCTAATGGCATTTTAAGATAGCGAACTTAAAGCCGTGAAACTCGCCGAAATGTGAGGTTATAACGCACGTTATCTTGCAATGGTAAGGGGGCTATTCCATCTTTGAGCGGCAATACACCGTGATAGCACAGACGAGCATCCCCACCCCATACCGCAATATCGCCATGAGTCAGTGTCACACGCTGGCAAGGCTGTGTACGCTGTAGCCCACCGAATAAAAAAGTTGCCGGCAAGCCTAAAGATACCGACACAATAGGCTGGGAAAAATCCATCTCATCTTTATCCTGATGTAAAGACAAACGTGCCCCCGGATGATACCGATTAATCAAACAGGCATTCGGTACGAAGTGGGGGAATCCCGCGTGATCAGCAGCCCGTTGAGCGAGTTGCAGAAAGATTGCTGGTATCTGCGGCCATGCTTGCCCCGACAGCGGGTCAACTTCGGTATAGCGATATCCTTGCGCATTGCTTGTCCAACCAAATGTGCCGCAGTTAGTCATGCCGATCGACATAGTATGCCCGTTCGGGATGATAAAATGGCGAAAAGGAGCAGTTTCAGCAATCGTTGCAATGTGCTGCAATAATGTGGGTGCTTCATCATAGGCAAAACCGCGCAAAACAACGGCATCCTTTGCCAGAGGTTCTTGCCATTGGCGAATGATGCTGTCGTCGTTGGCAAATAAATCATCTATCATCATTGTCACCGAGCATCGTAAAAAAGCCTTTCGAAGGCATGGCATCCCAGTTTACACCCACCAATCGGCAGATAAAATCAGCGAGCATACTCATCGTTTTTTGGCCTCCCGAGCCAACAACTCGCGTTTACGCTTCACTCCCCAACGATAGCCGGATAAGGTGCCGTCATGCCTGATTACGCGATGACATGGAATCGCTACCGCCAGCATATTGGCAGCACATGCATTGGCAACTGCGCGCACAGATCTTGGCGAACCAATGCGTTCCGCTATTTCGGTGTAGGTCACTGTCTTACCTACAGGGATTTCCCGTAAAGCGAGCCAAACACGTTGTTGGAAGGCTGTGCCCCGAATATCCAGTGGCAATTTTAGCGCAACTTCCGGCGCTTCGATAAACCCGACGACATGGGCAATAAGCTGTTCAAACTGGGGATCTCCACCGATAAACTCTGATTGCGGGAATTTATCTTGCAGATCTTGCAAGAGCTTATCTGGGTCATCTCCCAATAAAATCGCACAAATTCCTTTCTGGCTTTGCGCCACTAGAATATGACCCAATGAGCACATACCGAGCGCAAAGTGGATTTGCATCCCTTTCCCGCCTGTGCGCCAAACTTTTGGTGTCATGCCCAATAAATCAGATGAAATTTCATAGAACCGACTACTGGAATTGAAACCTGCCTCTAAAATCGCTTCGGTCACGCTATTGTTTTGCTCTAAATTATCTCGCAAACGTTGACCACGGTAAGCATCGGCGTAGGCTTTTGGTGTCAAACCCATTTGAGATTTGAACAGCCTGTGGAAATGAAATGCGCTCATTCCGACATGGCGGGCAATCTTTTCCAGTGTGGTGTTATCATTTTGTTCGATATAACGGCAGGCTTGCGCTATTTTTGCAAGGTATCCGGCCGTTTGCTCTGGTTGGTGATTAGACAAGCGCTTGCTTGGGCGATAGCCTTGTTGTTTGGCATCGTTTTCGTTATCAAAAAACACGACATTCTCTCGCTTTGGGAGACGGGCGGTACTGGAAGGCTGGCAATATATGCCCGTAGTACGCACAGCATACACGAAATGATTGTCGGCTCTTTTGTCACGTTCAATGATGGCCTGCCAACGTTCGTCATCGGTTGTCCACAAATTTTTGCTACTCATATATCACCTGTGAGAATCAGCTAGTGAATATCGGGATAATGATATATTGATATATGATGGCTGAAAAAACACTCCGCTCCTTGCTTTTTTAATTTTTGGAAAAACTGATGCCAATCTGTATTGAAAGTTTATTCTGATTTTTTTTGTGTATTACTGGGGAGTGGACACATAGACCGCATTTCCAGACTAATAGCAAAGTTGGTATCTATCTACGTATTCATTGGACAAATAGATCTATTTGAGATGAATTGTATCAAGATATCAATGAATAACAGTTATGGTGGACAATTAATCGTTAAAATATTACATGATGCAGTATATTATTTCTTATTGGGATGAATGGACGTTGTTTAATAAAGAGTAAGCGTAATGAATATTTCTTGTTATATATGGAGTGTATTGATATTTAATTTTGTGACATTAATCACAATTATTTGATAGGACGTTTTTTAGCCTAAGAAGTTAAATATATTAACTTGATTGTTTGTACTGAATTTATTTAAAATGATTCTAGGACTATTATCATTTTAAATGATAATAGAGTCACTCTAATTTATATTAAGGCAAATATGTCAAGTCTAATTTATTTAACAATAAATGGTGAAAATCAAGGTTTCATTTCTGCTGGTTGTGGAGAGAAAAATTCGATAGGTAACAAATCTCAAAAAGGCCATGAAAATGAAATATTTATTTATAGTATTCAGCATGTTATGTTAAGGAAGCAAAATGTTTCCCATCATCCAGTTATAATCAATAAACCCATAGATAAATCATCTCCACTATTGGCAAAGAGTATCAATGACAATGAGAAGCTAGAATGTATATTTCATTTTTGGCGTACAAATGAAAATGGAGGGCTAGAGCTTTTTTATAAAATTAGACTGGGTGGTGCTTATATATCTAGCCTTAAATCAGATTATCCTCACTCTCTGAATAGTAATCAAATGACGCCGCAAGAAATTATTTCAATAGAATATACGGATATTACTTGGAACAATGTAGCTTGTTCAACAAGCTCATATAGCTTTTGGGATGAAAGAGTTTACTGATGGACGGTGCTAAAGATATTGCTGAAAGCATGGTATCCACAATCACTGATAATGATAGTGGATTTTTTTCAGGTGTTGCCACAGGTTTATTAGATGTTCCTGTGGATCTGTTTTATTTAGGATACGATTTTCTAGATACAGAACATAGATATGAGAATGAAAACGATAAATATCGTTTTGCTTATATGATAAAGGCAAATCTGCTTTCAATGCAAAGCATTGAAAGAGTTATCCAAATTATCTTTGAAGAATATTTCGACAAACTTAGTGATGAACAGAAACGACGATTAGTTGAAACAAAAGTTGGAAGTATTTTAGGAGGAATGGTTGGAAAGCAGGTCATTTTTGGAGGCCACTTAGGTGCTATTTTTGGATCAAGGTGGCTGACTAAATTTGCTGGTTCAACAATTGCTCTTAGTGTAGTAAGCGTTGGCTCATCAGTTTCAAGAGCAATCTATACATCTCGAGATCTAGCAGAAAAAAATCCTGAGTTATATATGAAATTGAGGAGAGAGGGGGACTTAGATTTGCTTTATTTTCTAGTAGAAAATAAAATGAATCCCTATGTTAAAGCGATAGAAAACTATAGTAAAAATAGAGAGTTATTCGATACTATATTCGATGAATTTGTGAAAAAATTGGAATAATAAAAAATGCGATTATTTAGATTATTGATGCGATTCTCTATGTACTTATTACAAAGCGTGATCATCGGTCTTAGCTCTGGCTCATTTATAGCTCTTGTTTATTTTGGGCTGCTAACAGATTTCGATGATAAATATAAATATCTATTTTTTTCACTAGTGGGATTGGGTGTTGCTGCTTTATTATATTATTTAACTGAAAAAATTAAGATTAAATTCAGTACCCTACAATAAGATATGTTTATTCAGCATCACTGGAGCAAGTGCACGATGATTTTTGTTTTAGGGATATCTAATAATAAAAAAATCAGCCGTTAAAAAACTGGCCGATTTTTTTATTATTAGAAATGATGTGATGACTTTACGACTTCGCTTTCGCCGCAGCCCTTAACTCAGTTACGTTTTTTCCGCCAATCCCCCAGTTATCTGTTTCTACTTCATCGATGATTACAAAGGTTGTAGCGGGATTTTTTCCAAGTACATCCACCAGCAGTTGGGTTGCACCTTCACGGGTAATTTTGATGTTCACAAATGGCATAAAATGACTCCTTTTTTAGTTTGTTATGAAATGCTTCTGATGAAGCATTCCCGCTTTGGTGCGGGAGTGTGGGTACAGCAAAAAACAGTCTTATCATTGGATGAGTTTTATTCTGATTTCTTCTCTTCAGCCGTGGCAATCCACGCGGCACAAAAGAGTGTCAGGCGGGCGAAGAAATAGAAGAATGCCATTAAACCGATCACTGAACCAAATGCGGCTCCGGAAGGGGAGCTGGCAAGGCGTGGCAACATCATGGTCATAATGGATTTGATGATTTCAAATCCGATGGCTGCCATGAGTGTCCCTTTGAACAAGGCCTTCCGTTCTGGTCGGTGGCGGGGCAATATCCATAATATCCATAGAAATAATAAGTAATTGGCAGAAATGGAAATGATCAGGCCAATTGATGTCCATGCAGGGCGGAGCCATTCAATGTTCTCCAATCCGAGGGCATGGACGATAGTGGCTTGGGCTGATCCTGCAATGGAGGTCAGTGAAAGTGTCATGACCAACGCGAATAGCAGCCCGAATAAGGAAAAAAAATCGCGAATGTATTGAAAATAGATTTTCTCTTTATCTTCGTGATTGCGCTCCCAAATATCCCGGGATTGGGCGAGTATCGCCTCACGTAAGTTTCCAACCCAATTCACCCCGGAATAAAGTGCGATTGCAAGCCCCGTAAGCCCCACCGTTGTTCTTTGGTTAACCGCGGTATCGACACTGTTTTTCAGTGTATTGGCGAGAGCAGGATCGCTGATGCTATTGGCGATGCCGTTGATCAGGCGGGTCAGTAAGTCTGGATTGGAGGCCAGCACAAAACCGGCTATCGCAAAGGAGAGCATCAGAATCGGGATCAGGGATAAAAAAGAGAAATAGGTGATTGCAGCGCCAAATTGGCTGCCCATTCGATCGTTAAAACGCTGTGCTGCCCGAATTAAATGAGCAATAAAAGGAATACGCCGGATAGCATTGCCAATACGAATTGTCACGGAAAGCGCTTTTTTGCTGCTATGCAGCCCTTTTTCTAACGGAGTGCGGTTTTTCCTCATATTGGTTTGCTGTTTATTCTCAAGCTCAATTGGCATTACTTCCCCTTAAATCTGGTCGTGCTGAGTGTTATTCACCATTGATGACTCACCATACCGTTATTCATCATATTGTTAAGTAGAAAATAGCGGTATGAGAAAAAAAGAGTAACAGGCAAAGCAGAAAAGGCAATAAGGAGAGGGGGAAAGTACGGCAGCAACATCAGCCGCTACCGTACAGGAGATCAAAGCGTGATCATGATGATCAATCTAATTTGTGGCCTTTTATGCCGCTGTTAACAGCAGGCAGTTCAGTATTATGGCTTTCGTTTTTCAAGAAAGGCACTTTGCCGGATAAAACATCTTTTTGTACCGAGAAAGCCAGACTTGCGATGGAATCCGGTACGTTAGCCCCCATGTTTCTGCCTCGGTCGTATCCCGCTACAGATTGATGGTGGATCTGTTGCGTATTGACCACGACAGGCCCTTGGGTGCTGTCAATTTTACCTGCCACTAAAGACGTGTTATTGGTGATATCCAGATTAACTTTTTGGGTGCCGGTCAGGGCTGTCTGTTCCCCGATTGCTTCCCGATCGAGTGTATCGTAATTGCCTTTAAGTTTGCCTTTGAAGCCCTTGAACGTCGCCGCCAACTGCTCTTTCAGCCCCGGATTTTCTTCATCAGCCTTGGCATTGTCGGTTGCGACAGTAGGAAGAGCCAGTTTATTAGGATTGTCGCCCTTGACGGTTCTGCTATAACCCAAGCCAGCATCCAGGCCGACGTTCAGGCTGTGGGTGCTGTCTTTCAGGCTTTCAACATTGAAACTGCCACCGACTTTACCCGTTATTTCATCTGCCGTGACATTTGCGCCTTTGAGTGACGTATCTCCGGCACTGGTCAATGTGACATTACCGCCGGAAATTTGTGTGTTGCGGTGGGTCGTCTGAGCCAGTTGATTGACGCCAAATTTCAATTCACCACCCAGATTGTATTTGTTGTCGATGATGCTGGTTGCGTTATTATCCGCTGCTGTGTCATCACCTTCACTGCTGCGTGCCTTGGAAGAGGTGCCACCGTTGGCCTTGGCTCCAAAATTCCAACCATCGGCATTGGCGATGTCTTGTGCTGAAGTCAGGTCGATTTTTCCACGCTGGGCGGTTAAGTCAACTTGCTTACCTGAAACATGGGTTCCTTGTAAGGCCAGGTTATTACCGGCATGCAGATTGACACCCCTCTCGCCGGCAATCGCGCTGGTTTGGGCGGTTATGTTGTTTTGGTGGTCAGTGTTGTAACCGCCCCCCAGACTGCCGCTTAAGTTATTGCCATCGGGATTGGTTCCCGCTGTCAGGGAAACTTCGGCATTGTAACCGTTGCTTTTTTGCTCGTTTCGATTGGTTGCGTGATTGAACCGGATATTCCCACCCGCATCAATGTTGGCTGAACCATTATTGGCCTTGATCGCTGTCCCTTGATAGCGTGCATCTCTGGTTACTTGGACATTGACGTTGTTATGGGCATTGATGTTGCTGGTGACTGCACTGGTGTTATTGTTTGATGTTGCCTGATAGCTGCCGCTGCCTTTGCCGTTAACGGAAATATCCGCGCCTGTTGAGGTATAGACACGCAAGCGGGCATCGCCTTTGGTGTCAGCAGAATGGCTGTTCTGGCGATTGAATGCAACTTCGCTGGTGTGGCTGCCGGCGGTCAGCGAGACACTGTCTTTCTTGGCCTGATATTGGGTACCTTGATCGTAGATATCACCATTTGTCGTTGCCTTGATATCGCTGGCCTTGACGGAAGTCACAACCGCATTGGATTGATGATTATTGGTGTAGCGGCTGTTGCCATTCATGGCCAGCTCAATGCCGGCATTAGGCAGGCGTGTTTTCGTGATAGCGGTATCCAACTGCTTGTCGGCGGCGGCTTTGGCTGTTTTTTCCACCGGGCGGGTTGTTGCGCTGTAATCGGCTGTACCGCTGATCTCCCCTCCTACCCGCAATTGTTCCGTTGAGGTGGATTCGGTGTTAAAGGTTGCCACATTCTTGATGCTGCCGGCATTGGCCTGATACGTTCCCTGAACTTGGTGGTCAGTACCTTGCTGTTTCAATTCACCCCTTGCATTCAGTTCGAGATTACCGGTCACCCGAGTTTGGGCTACAGTTGCTGTTGTTTTGCTCTGGGATTGGTTATTGCGGTTATAAACGCCTTCAGCACCACTGCCGAGTTTATCCATGCCGCCGGTGAGAAATACGTTGCTCTGGAGTTTTTCTTGCGAAGTCGAAGCCGAAGAGCTGTTTTCTCCCGCCAACAGGGAAATATTATTGCCGGTGATTCTCGCATCTCCTTGCTTGGCTACCAGATTGGAGCCTGTCACCGTCACATTTTGGCCCGAATTCACAATGAGCGTGCCGCCATTCAATTCGGATGGTTTTTGGGTGGTACGCTCGTTTTCCTGTTTGTTGAGTGAGTGTTCAAAACCTACACCCGCTCGGTATTGCTTATCTTTTGTCTCTTCTGTGTAGTAATGCCACTTAAGGTC
Organism: Xenorhabdus mauleonii; assembly: GCF_900113945.1. GTDB lineage: Bacteria > Pseudomonadota > Gammaproteobacteria > Enterobacterales > Enterobacteriaceae > Xenorhabdus > Xenorhabdus mauleonii. The sequence goes on along the minus strand of NZ_FORG01000006.1, from coordinate 26,160 downwards.
GCTTTTTGTCTGCTGGTACTGACTTTGCTCACCATAATTCAGTATGTTGATATTACCCGAAGTGTTTATTTGCAGCTCGCCGGCACTTTTCGCCAGACTGCCAATGACATTGATATCTTTATTGCTGAGTAATTTCAGCTCGGTATCAGAACTCAAATGGCTACCGGAAGATTTCTGCTGTTTGTTCTGTTCTTGGTTGGTATTTTTGGTGATGTTGAAGACCGTGCCTTGTCTTTCATCTACGGATTTATAGATATGGCTGACGGCGTTATCAATCGTTAATTGTCCGTCGTTGGCTTCAACATAGGCACCTTTTTGAGCTTTAACTTTACTGCCTGTAATGGTGATTCCATTTGCACTGCTCAACAGTAAATGCCCGTTGGCGGTCACCTCGGAAATATGGTGTGTTTCAGTCTTGTCACTATTATTTTTATTGCTTCCACCCGCGAGGCCACCCCAGTAGGTTTTATCTTTGGTGATGAGGTGTTCATTCGTGAGAGATTGCACCGTAATGTTGGTTTGCTGTCCCGCAGAGACGATCAGGTTTTTGTCGGAATGAATACGAGTGCCGACAACATCGATATTCCCACCCGCCTTAATGCCCAAATCACCGCCGGAGCGCAATTTATTGGCAACGTTTCGTTGAGAGGTATTGATATCATTCCAGTAACCTGTTTGTAATGAGGCCTTATGATTTTTCTTATACCCGCTCTCTTTCTCCATTTCTGATTCCACCAGCCCGGCCAGCTTCACCTCTTTTTGGGCGGAGACAGACAATTGATTACCGGCTGCAATTGTACTGCCAAGTACTTCGACATTTCCTTCGTTGGCAGTCAGGTGAATATTTTCACGGGCAGTAATGGTATTGCCTTCATACTGATATTTTTCATGCTCTTTAGTGACGTCATATTGCCAAGACATTTTCCAGTTATTATCAGTGTCGCTATTCAGCTGGTGAAGTTGTTGGCCTTCTAATGTCAGGTTGGCGCCCGTCAGTTTGACATTATCCCCTTTAATATCCGTTGCCGTCACTTTATTGTCCTGCTTGGCAACCAAAGTGATATTTTTACCCGCCAATTGGGTACGGGCGACTGATTCACTGATCTGTTTTTGTTCGGCATACCGGCCTTTGAATCGGCCTTCGGAGTTGTCATCACCCAGAGTATTTGACGAAGATTTGTGTAATAACCCCTGAGACAGTATGTTTTTGCCTTGTACGGCAATATCGCCGCCTTGCAGTGTGGCTGCCTCTAACTTCACATCGCCAAGGGAGGTAATATCGATACTATTATCGGCGGTCATCTTGCCTTGTAAATTGGCGCCACTTCCTTCTGCGGTATTTAACAGACGAATGCGGCCGGCCTGCATACTGCCGAAATAGTAACTATCGAGTGCACCAATTCTCGCTGGCTGTGAAGCCAAAATACGCCCATCGGCTGAAACTTTGTTATTCCCGGTGGTGATGTTGAGGTCTTTTGAGGTAACAATTTGCCCATTGCTGTCAATTTTTGGCGCAATCAAGTTCAGGACATCACTGTGAGACAAGCCATTGTTCCTGATATTCAGGGAATTTTGGTTATTGAAGTTGCTGAATCCCTGCAAAATGCCATTGTCTACCAGCGGATTGCCGACAACCAATGAAGCCTGATTGGTATTGATAAAGCCACAGCCATTGCAGGTAATGCCGTTGGGGTTTGCCAGTACGTAATCGGCGGCCATGCCAAATATTTCCTGCTGACCGAGCAATAATGACGGGTTGCGGCTGATCACCTCATTTAATATCACGGTGGCCGTGCGCCCGTTCAGATTGCTGTTGGCCGACAGTTGGCCGGCCAATTGCGATTGCCCATCAACCAATGAGTTATTTAATACTGCCCCCATTTGATTAACGTTGAAGTCTGTGAATTGGTTATGTGATAACCCGGATTCTGAAGGGGCAACAATATTGACGACGGTTGCCCCTGAACTGGCCTGGTTCACATCCGGGCGGTGCGCTGCATCACCTCCGGGTGTAATGCCATTGGCGAAACTGGCTGAACAGGAGGCCAGAATAATGGCCATTGATGCGACGAGTTTTCCCGTGGGAGATAACTTGAATTTTTTTCTTTTCATATTATTACCTTTTATCTTCTTTCTTTATTTCTACCCGCCGTTTTTCAAATTGCCTCTTTGCTGGCTGTATTCCCTTGCCGTCTTGATGCAACGCGAAATTCTTAAGGTATCCATGTGCAGTGATTCAGGGAAAAAAATCCCCCCTGGCTTTCTACTTTCAAAAAAACATCAAACGGATTAAAAAATTAAAAAGTGTAAGAAAAACGAGTTAACAGTTGCATTGGTTCATTTGCGTCCCTGCCTTGGTGAAAGAGAAACTTGCCCCGACTGATTTCAACATCCGCAAACAGGTGCTGATAACGTAGGGTCAAACCTGCGCTCAATCCGGCGCTGCTTCTCCAGCCATATTGGCTGCGATAGCCTTTCGTTTGTCCGATATCCACCCCCGTGCGCAGCGACAGTGAGCCGTTGGAAAAAGGAATGGAATGAGAAAGTGTATTCCGCAGGTACCAGCCGGTATCACCTGATAAGGTATTCTTGCTGAACCCACGCACGGCATTGCGATCAGTGACATTGAGCCATTCAATGCCCGGCAGCGCTTCCCGGCTGTATTGGGCATAAAGCTGGCTGTCAAATCGGTAAGGCACATTCAACAGCGTGAAACGCTGCTGCAAGTTCGCCGATAACTTGCCTTTCGTAAATTGGTTATTCCCATCGTTTGTTGACGCTTGATTGCCGAACCACGGCACGCCTTGCTCGATACCCATATCTAGGGAGAGCAATCCGGCAGGAATAATCTGTAAATGGCTGACTCCCAGCTCCAGTATTCCCAAGGTTTGGCTGTTGACAGATAGGCTGGAATTCTGAAAAGAAGATCTGTAATTTTTGTAAACCAGTTGGCCATACAAAATATCAAGCTGGTGCTGGCTGCGGTGGAACACCCAATCCGTACGCATTCCCGTCTGGTGTGAGTTGCCGTGCAGCTTGATTTGGCTTGATTGTAAACGAGGGCGGCTGGTGTACTGGGAATAGCTGTTGAAGCCACTGAATGTCAGCGCGCCATAAGGGAGCGAATAGAATAGGGTATAAGCACGGTTGTATTGATTGTTGTACTGACCGTCGAGCTGGTTGACGCTACTGCTGCCGTTGAGGCTAACAAAGTCAGACAGCCCCAATGGGCTATCCACACTGGCATTGAGTCGGGTAATCCACTTTCCGGTACTTTTTTGCCCATAATTATCCGTTGTGGTTGTGATCCGCCACGGGGAAGTGTGCCGGTTGTGCAGTTTAACAATGGAACCACCACTGATCGTTCCGGGCAAAATGTCGAGGGTCGCTTTGTTTGATTGCAGCCGGTTCGCCTGATCCAGTCCTTGGTCAAGCTGGTTTAAATTAAGCGGCCTGTTTATCAGGTTCGGGAATAGCATGCTGCTGTTAACCCAGCGATCACTGCCTTCTATTGCCTCAATAAAACCTTCGACAACATTGATCCCCAGTTCACCATCCTGATTGGGCGGAATAAATTGTACCCGCGCAGTGATATAGCCTCGGGCAATATAGAGGTTAGTGATTTCTGCTGATAACTTATTGATATCGTTGCTGGTGATACAATTGTCAGACAGTGCGCTGAGGGTATTCAAATCACTTAAGGGGAGCAGCGTAATGCCTTGGAGGTAAACGCCCCGAAGATAAATGCCATTGATAGTTAAACAGGAGGGGGTTTCCACCAGCACAGGAGAGACTGTCTGCGGTGAAACGCGATCAGCGCGATTAATCAGTTCCTGATGGCGGCGTTCTTCAATTAATTGTTCGATTTCCCTGGTCGTATCCTGCAAAGTCTTTCTTGTTTCATCTGTAGGGAAAGTCGGTGTAGGGAAAGCAAGATCGGGTGCGTCAGGTGATGCACTTGCTTGAAGTGAAGTACTCAGTGATATTGAGGTACTTAGTAAAATTAAAGTTGCCGTCCTTTTAATCATTGGAATACCCAAATGACAATTATTAATGAGGAAAGTATCGTTTTGGGCTAAATGTAACCTTCCTAGTTTATTAATTAATCATTAAAGCATAGAAAATATTTTATTTTGCTCTGATTAATAGTCGAGTATTGTACTAAGGTATTATTTCTGGTCACAAATTTGTTTTATTGACTTATAATTTCTGATTTTACTTATTTCTCTGCCTTATTATTAGTCACTAAAGTAAATTCAGTGTGGTGTTAATTGCAATTTCAAAACGATAATGGGTAAAAATTAGGATTGAATTTTACTTTGTGTTATTTGGCTTAAATAATTTCACTTATGTCGTTTTTATAGCAGGCCAGGGAACGAGCCTGAAAGAGAGAATGAAGAAGGTGCAATAAGAAGGACTAATAAGGAGAGTGTAATAAGTGAAATGGAATAAGGCTTCTTTGGTTGGGCAACTTCTGGACGTTTAATAACTGGTGTAATTATACATCAATTCATATTTATTTATTATGAAAACAATTTCCATATAAAAATCTTACTGTAGTAAAAAAATCACCAAGATGAATATCTGAAAGAATAATATATAAAATAATAATGGGAATTAAATCAAATTGGCAGGGGTTTTAGATATTCCCGAATTAATTCAGCCGATGAATATTATTCATCGGCTGAGAGGTTATTGCCTAATATTTAATTAATAAGATATTAAGCAACAATTGGCGCACGCCAGTCGTCAGCACCAGAAGTACCGGCAGTAGTGTGTTCCCATTCGATCTTACGGTAAGAAAGAGAAACACGAACCAGCTGAGTGAACTCTGATTTTGCTGGGTCTTGGCAATGTGGCATTTTGCAATCGATATCAACGATAGTTGAATCTATCAGTTTAGTAGTAAAGAAGTGCTCTTGTTTGCCTTCGATAGAAGTACGGTACCACTTCAGTTCTACAGTAGTCAGCATTTCGCCAGAAGCCAGCGCGTTATAAAGCAGAGGAACGGCTTTATTCAGAGCAACGGTAAAGCGGAATGGCTTGTGTGCACGCTGGCCAGAAGGCTGTCCAGACTGTGGATCAGTTGGAACAGTTACGATGTGGTCAAATTCTTGAACCAGCATTTCGTCTTCGTGACCTTGAACAAAGATATTACCTACTGATTCAGCGGTGAATGCACCAGCAGTAATATTGCCTTGAGTTTTACCATTGATGGAAATATAACATGGAGTTGGCATATGAATATCCTATAAAAGTTTACCAATATATGTGTAAGTGTTCATTCCTTGCGTGATAATTACACAAATTAATCAAATGAAATTATCGCTTGCCAAACACTCGGGGCGAATAATAAAGCTGAAATTGTCTAATGCAAAGCCATTTGCAAAATGCAACTCGAGCTATAATTCAATGGCAAATAAAAATTTTATAATTATTGCCGTCGTGAAATTTATACCTGAGTGTTTATAAAAAAGAAGTCAATTTAACTGGCGATAAAATGGCTGTTTATTTTTTGTATATTGTAACTTTATGATATTATTTGGTTTTTTTCGTAAAGGTTTAAATGTGCATTATGATCATTTTAAAAGTGTTAACTAGATCAAAAAATGGAAATAATTAATAATTCGTTGATACATAATTAATCAAAATGAAATAAAAAATAACATTGACGGCAATTATATAATTTGACGCGTTGATTATGATTTATTCGCTTGAAGATAAAAAATATTCCTCTTTATACAATTGGTAGTTAATAGGTCTGTGTACTCTTATAGAGAGTAAAACCAAACTTTTATCTATTTTAGGATAAAAGATTGCTTATAGCGGCTTATGAATTGATATTAATGGACTAAAAGCGTGAATAGAGGGTTTTATCAATTTGTGTTTAGGCTTTACATCAAAAAAATAAAGTGTCAAACTCGGAATTGACGATTTTTCATATCGATGTTATTTCCGTACGTGGATTAGGATATTTCTGATCATTTAACTATATATTGATATAAAAACCATTCGTATCTACAAATACGTTTGCTTTCTTTAGCCTATTTATTAGGGGGAGCATCCGTATTTGTTATATGAGTAAACATTGGAATCATTCTCTCACCAATAATGGGTTGTTAGACAGTTCATGGTTGTATTAGCCAAAGGATTCAAATATGAGTAAGAATAGTCCAGGTAGCGTAGCTCCGAAAGAAAGAATTAATATTAAGTATGTTCCTAATACTGGTGACCAGACAGCAGAAGTAGAATTACCTCTGAATCTTCTGGTAGTTGGTGACTTGAAAGGGAAAAGTGAAGATACGCCAATTGAAGAACGGCAGACGGTTTCTATTAATAAGAACAATTTCAATGCCGTAATGAATGAAGCGAACATCAATCTTTCTTTTAACGTCCCTAACCGCCTTGAAGAGAAAAGCGAAGAAGACCTGCCAGTTAATCTGGAAATAAAATCCCTGAATGATTTCTCACCTGACAATATTGCCAAGAAAGTACCTGAATTAAACAAACTTCTTGAGCTTCGTGAAGCATTGGTTGCATTAAAAGGCCCACTGGGAAATATCCCGGCATTTCGTGCTCGCTTGCAGTCACTGCTGGATGATGAGTCCGTTCGTGAGCAACTTCTGAAAGAACTTGAAATCGTCAATAAAAAATAACTGGTTAAAGGAATCTTTAAATGGCTCAGCACGAAGAAAACAGCACAGCTATTGCTTCCGGCGCAACGACTTCCTTGCTTGACGAGATTATGTCCCAAGCAAGAATGACTCCGGAAAATGATGGCTACTACATCGCTAAACAAGGCGTAGCTGCATTTATCGGCAGCATTCTGAATACTGGCTCCAATGAAGAACCTATCAACAAGCTGCTTGTTGATAAGATGATTGTTGAACTGGATAAAAAGCTGAGTGAGCAGATGGATGAAATTCTGCACGCCAAGCAATTCCAGGAGCTGGAATCTTCCTGGCGTTCACTGAAAATTCTGGTGGATCGCACCGATTTCCGTGAAAACATCAAAATCAACATTATCCATGCAACTAAAGATGAGTTGTTGGAAGATTTTGAATTCTCACCTGAGATTATCCAATCTGGTTTCTATAAGCATGTTTACTCTACAGGTTACGGCCAGTTCGGTGGTGAACCTGTTGCGGCCGTTATTGGTAACTATGCGTTCGGCAATACCTCACCTGACATTAAATTGATGCAGTACGTCAGTGCGGTAGGTGCAATGGCTCACGCGCCATTCCTGTCTTCTGTTTCACCTGAATTCTTCGGTGTTAACAATTTTACTGACCTGCCAGCCATCAAGGATCTGAAGTCTGTCTTCGAAGGCCCTTCACATACGAAATGGCGTGCGCTGCGTGAGTCTGAAGATTCTCGCTACCTAGGTCTGACAGCACCACGTTTCTTGCTGCGTCTGCCTTATTCCAACGTTGAAAACCCAATCAAGAACTTCAACTACCAAGAAAATGTCAGCCGTGACCACGAGCATTTCCTGTGGGGCAACACTGCGTACTTGCTGGCAAGTTGTCTGACAGACAGCTTCGCTAAATATCGCTGGTGCCCGAACATCATCGGCCCACAAAGCGGTGGTGCAGTAAGCGATCTGCCTGTTCACCTGTATGAAGCAATGGGTCAGGTTCAGGCGAAGATCCCAACTGAAGTTCTGATCACCGACCGTCGTGAGTTTGAACTGGCAGAAGAAGGCTTTATCACCCTGACCATGCGCAAGGGTAGCGATAACGCAGCATTCTTCTCTGCAAACTCAGTTCAGAAACCAAAAGTTTTCCCAAATACTCGAGAAGGGAAAATGGCCGAAACCAACTACAAGTTGGGTACGCAGCTTCCGTACATGTTCATCATCAACCGTCTGGCTCACTACATCAAAGTATTGCAGCGTGAGCAAATCGGTTCTTGGAAAGAGCGTCAGGATCTGGAGCGTGAACTGAACATGTGGCTGAAGCAGTACATCGCTGATCAGGAAAACCCACCAACTGACGTTCGTAGCCGTCGTCCTCTGCGCGCCGCTGAAATCAAGGTGCTGGATGTTGAAGGCGATCCAGGCTGGTATCAGGTTGCGATGCAAGTTCGCCCTCATTTCAAGTACATGGGTGCAAGCTTCGAACTGTCTCTGGTTGGACGTTTGGATAAGGAATAATCATGGCTGCGCTGTACAGTTGGAACAGAGGCAGCTCTGCCAGTCTGTTTGAGCGCATTCAAGGGAAGAGCTCCGGCTCTTCCCGTCAGTCAAGGATGCGTGCACTGCTTGATTCTATCAAGAAGCATTTGAATGAAGTTTTGAACACCCGTCCCGGTGCCTGCCAAAGTGCCGTTGAGTTGGGGGTCATTGATCTCAATGACGCGACTGCGACATCGGTGGATTTTAAACAAAGTATCGAATGGGCGATTGAAGAGTGCATCAGAAATTATGAGCCCAGAATATCAGCGGTTTCTGTCAGTGCCATTAATGATGATTCAGATCCGTTGCTGTTGAGCTTTCATATCAGCGCTGAAATCTCTCTGGATGAGATCAACGATCTTGTGGAATTTAGCATCCAGCTGGATAACAACCGGCGCTATTGCCTGGAGCGAACTCAATAAATGTCATTTGAAAAATATTTCAGAGATGAGTTGAATTATCTGCGCCAACTGGGGAAAGAAGCCGCAGTTGAGCGCCCTCATCTTGCCGCATTTTTATCAGAACAAGGTTCTGATCCTGATGTTGAGCGTTTGCTTGAAGGTTTTGCATTTTTGACAGGCAACTTGCGGGCAAAAATTGATGATCAGTTCCCTGAACTGACGCACGGCTTGCTCAATATGCTCTGGCCAAACTATCTGCGCCCGACTCCCAGCATGACTATCATCGAATACACGCCTGATGAAAGCGTTGTGACGAAAGCGACACAAGTCAAGCGTGGCACACAGATTATGAGCCATGCACTGGCAACTCAAGATGATATTTATTCGAACGAAAAATCGAGCGGCAAGAAAGACGATCATGGGCGCTGCACTTTCACGCTTTGCCGTGATGTTTGGCTATTCCCGTTTTCCATCCGTGACATTTCCGTCAATAACAGCAATGAAAATGGGATCATCGGCCTGGATTTCACCTCGAAAACCGAGCTGGATCTGCATGAGCTGGAGTTGAACAAGCTGCGTTTTTACCTGAGTGGCGATGATTACACGACGTCTCAGCTCTATTTCTGGATTTGCTATTATTTCAGAAAAGCCGAGCTGGTCGTGGGCGACAAGGTTATTCCCCTGCCGGACTTTGATTTTGTGCCAGTAGGCTTTGAGCGGGAAGATGCGCTGCTGCCTTACCCGAAAAATGCCTATATGGGATATCGCATTTTGCAGGAATATTTCTGCTTTGCGGAAAGTTTCATGTTCTTCGACGTGAAGGGTTTCCCTGAGCTGCCTGAAGATCTCAAAACTAAAGATTTCAAACTGAATTTACACTTTTCTCAGGCCCTGCCGCCGGAAGCCAAGATTCGCCACGATACTTTTCGTCTGCATTGTACGCCGGCCATCAATCTGTTCCCAATGGACAGCGAAGCGATTGAACTCAACGGCAGCCAGACCGAGTATCCCTTGAAGGCCAGCTACAGCTTCCCGGATAACTACGATATTTTCTCTGTCGATGGCGTAGAAAGCTGGCTGACAGGTGAAAGTGGTGAACGCAGCCGCGCCCGTATTGGTGAGCGGGTTTATACGCCGTTTGAAAGTTTCAATCACCAGATTGATACCGAAGACGCAAATTCAATGCGTTATTACCGCCTTCGGGTGAAAGAATCCCCTTTCCGAAAAGGGTTGGAACATTTCATCTCATTCGTGCGGGGAGATGAATCAAATCTGCTCAGACTCAAGCTGAAAGAAAATGTTTCTATCAGATTGACCTGTACCAACCGCGAAATGCCTCTGGATTTGCGGGTCGGCGACATCAACTACCCCTCCATCGGCAGCCCGTCATTTGCGACATTCCGCAATATCACGCGACCGTCAGTCCCGCTCTATCCATTGTTGGATGGAGGCCTGCACTGGTCACTGCTGTCAAATATGTCGCTGAACTATATGTCATTGCTGGATAAGGATGCATTGAAGCAGGTACTGCGTACTTACGATTTCCCGAGCATACACAATCGGCAATCCAAGCGCTCATCGCAGAAACGGCTTGATGCCATTGAAAAGATTGAAACAGAGCCGACAGATCGTCTGTTCCGCGGCCAGCCAGTGCGTGGGTTGCGTTCAACACTGTATATCCGGCAGCACGCTTTCAGTTCAGAAGGTGAGCTTTATCTGTTCAGTACGATCTTGTCACGGTTTTTCTCACTGTATGCCAGCGTCAATGCTTTTCATATGTTGAAGGTAATCAATTTAGATAATCAGGAATGTTATGAATGGCCGGTACAGATAGGTCAACACTCGTTGATGTAATCACTGAGCAAGATCCTGCCACTCCGCTGGCATTGGATATCTCACAGTACAACTTTTACCAGCTGGTTGAGCTGCTTAACCAGCTGGCGGTAGCGTGGGAAAACACCGGAGAAACCGATCGTCCCGATCTGGAGTCTGTCCGTTTCCGATCCAGCGCCAGTCTGGCATTTCCGACTCGTGATGTCATCTCGCTCGCGCAGTCCAGAAAGGGATACTTCGAACTGGAAGTGTCCTTTTTGGGATTGCACGGCAGCCAGTCTCCGATGCCGGGCTACTATCTGGATTCACTGGCATGGGAAGATGCTCAGGGAGAAAACCGCCTGACGGATTTTCTCAACCTTTTCAACCATCGCCTGATTACGCTCCTGCATCAGATCTGGCGGAAATACCGCTACTACATCTGCTTCAAGAAAGGCGGGGAAGATAATTTTTCCCAACGCATGTTCTCGCTCGTCGGTCTGGGCAGTGAAGTCAACCGCCGGATGTTGAACATCAACCACAGCAAAATGCTGGCATATGCCGGATTGCTGGCAAGTCCCGGCCGTTCACCGGAAGTGATATGCAGCCTCGTTTCCCACTGTTTTGATTTGCAGGATGTCACGTTACATGGCTGGCAATTCAGAAAAGTCACAATCCCGCAGGATCAGCAAAACCGTCTGGGGGGAACGAATAAAGGACAGAAAATCGGGGATACCGAGCTGTCTGTATTGGGCCATAACTTCACTATCGGTTCATGGGTCGGGGATTATAGCGGTAAGTTCCTGCTAAGCATCAATAACTTAACCAGAGATAGATTCTTGTCATTCCTGCCAGATGGAAAGAATTACACCCCTTTGGTGATGTTCATTTCTTTCGTGATGCGCAGCCAGTTTGCTTGGGAATTGCGTCTTGGTCTGGCTGAAAATCAGGTAAGTGGCATGGTGCTGGGCGCGAAGCAGAACAACCATCTGGGGTGGACCAGTTTTCTCGGCGAACCGGAAAAGAAACCCTTTGTCACAATTTCAGTTATGGAATAACGACTATGGAAAAACATCAACCAATCCTTTCATTGCGGGTAATGAACAGCGAACAGCTGGAAAGTGGTAAAGCGGCCAGCTGCCTGTTCTCGACACAGGGAGGCACGGTCGGTAGCAGTGAAAGCCACCTTTGGTCTGTGCAGGATCAACAGGGCAATATCCACCCATCGCAATTTGCCATCAAATGGCAGGATGGCGCGTTTTGCCTGCAAGTATTGTCTGAGCCAGTCAAGATCAACAACGCAGCATTAACCTCCCAGTCAAGCCTCATCCGCTTGCAGCAGGGGGATCAGATCAGCGTGGGTGATTTGTCCGTCAAAATTCACATCAGCTTTTCTGAGTCAGATCGCGTTGATCCTTCAACGGTTTCGCCGGAATCACTGGTTTCCAGCTACAGCAACCCGCTGGACGCCATGCTGGAAGGCGCGCCGTTACAAAAATCTGCATTTGCCCATGATGAAAGCATTGCGCCAACAGTAATGCACCGTTTCAGTGATGATCCACTCAAGGTGCTTGACAGCGAAAGCCTGACCACGCTGCAACCACAGATTGAAGCAAATGATACTGAGCAACTTTTGCCAGCCGATCATTACCAGTCACCCCCATTTGCTAACCCTATTTCTGATAACCGAGGCAGTGTTATGGATCAGGAGTTCCTTGATTTACCGGATATCGATTCCGACCAGCGGTACGAAGATATGGATGTTGACCATGTTGCTATTACCCCTTTGATGCGCGGATTGGATGTGCAATTGCCTTTGCATGACACCCAGCAGGCAAATGATTTCCTGCAAGAGATGGGTAAGGCCATGAAATCCGCCATTGAAGGACTATTGGCGCTCCAGCGCGAGCAGCATGGATTGCGTGATAAGCAGCTTCGTCCTATTGAAGATAACCCGCTGCGCCTGAACATGGACTATGACACCACCATGCAGGTGATGTTCTCAGATCAGAAAAGCCCGGTTCACCTGTCTGCCCCTGCGGCGGTTGCGGAGAGCCTGCAAAACCTGCAACTGCATTACCAAGCCAACCGCACGGCGATTTCTGCCGCGTTGGACACCATGCTGGAAGCCTTTTCCCCAGATCAATTGCTTCGCCGTTTTTCGCATTATCGCCGCAGCAATGAAATCAAAAACAAAGATGCTTCCTGGGCATGGGAAATGTACACCAACTATTACCGTGAATTAGCTTCCAGCCGCCAGCAAGGATTCGAAAAGCTATTCCGCGAGGTGTATGAGCAGGCTTATGACCGCGCGCTGCGTCAGGGCTTAGAGGAATCCAACAATGATACGTTCCGCTAGTCACCGTGTGTGGGCTGTAGGGATTTTATTGCTGTCCGTGATGTTGCTGAACGGTTGTAGCAGTGCATGGGATGCAACAAAGAAAGTAGGTCAGGTTATCTGGGATCCTTCCACGCCAGTCGGCAAACCGGATGAACAACCTTCAGTTGCCAGCATCACATTGCTGGCAGAACCCGACATCAACCCTAATGAAAGTGGTGAAGCGGCTCCTGTTGAAATGAATCTGGTTTATCTCAGCGAAGATTCACGCTTTTTGGCAGCCGATTATGAGCAACTGGAAAGTGACAAGCTCGAAAAGGCGCTGGGGAAAAACTATATCGATCATCAGGATTACACCTTGTTGCCGGGGCAATACAAGCCCTTGGAAGCAATCCAGTTGGAAAAGAAAAACCGTTACATCGGTGTCATCGTTCACTATGCAGATGCAAATCAATCTGAATGGAAAAAGATCATCCGAGTAAAAGACATCGGCCGCCGTTACCACATCTTGGTGCATGTCAGGAATAACGACGTCGAATTTAGAAAAGAGGAGGAGTAATCATGCCGGGTAAAAATCGGGTGATTTGGCACGAAGGATTATTCATCAAACCACAGCATTTTCAGCAACAACAAAAGCACATTGATTACCTGACGCACAGCCTTGTTTCAGTGTTGACACCCTATGCGCACGGTTTCAGCTCCCTGAGCATCAATGATGACTTGCTCAAGCTGGGGCGCATCGGCATTACTGAAGCCAGCGGCATCATGCCGGATGGCACGGTATTTTCCGCGCCAAGTCAGGACTTGTTGCCAAAACCGCTGGATATCGAAAACCTCAATGACCTGAAAAGCAAAGACATTTATCTGGCATTGCCAATGTCCAGCGACACCATTCGGGAAATTGCTGACAGGGATGCAGAGACTCAAAGTGCGGTGCGTTATCGGGAACTTCCTACCGATGTCCGTGACCTGCATACCAAAGGCGGCGACTCCTTTGCCCTCAACCTTGCCCAATTGACCCCGGTCTTGATGCAAGGCTCCGAGGACATGAGTGCATACACGGCACTGCCTCTGTGTCGCATCAGAGAAAAGCAAAAAGATGGCACGATTGTTCTGGATAACGACTTTATCCCGACATGTTTGTCGATTTTCGTGGCAGACAAGCTCAAGCGCTTCATGGTGGAAATTGATGGCCTGTTGACTGAGCGCTCAAGAACTTTGGCTAAACGCATTGGTTCTCCGGGTCAGCAGGGTGTGGCGGATGTGGCTGAATTTATGATGCTGCAATTGCTTAACCGTGTTCAGCCCCTGTTCAACCACTATGCAAAACAGACCGTCCTGCATCCGTTGTATTTATACACCGAGTTGCTCCAGACCTGTGGTGAGCTGAGAACATTCACGGACGCAAGCCGCTTGCCGGGCAATATACTGGCGTACGATCACAATAACCTGACAGACACCTTTCAGGACGCGATGCACGCGATTCGTGATTCACTGAACGTTGTACTGACACCTCGTGCGACATCCATTGCACTGAAACAGAACGAAGGCGGCATCCGAGTGGCAACGCTCCACGACAACGATTTGTTGCGCAAGGCCGAATTTGTACTGGCAATCAGCGCCAGCACGCCGCAGGAACAGTTGCGCCGCCAGTTCGTCCAACAAACCAAAGTCACTTCGATGGAAAGAATCCGCGATCTGGTCAGCGTCCAGTTGCCGGGTGTGCCATTGATTGCGCTGTCCGCAGCACCACGCCAGTTGCCGTATCACTCTGGATACACCTACTTCCGTCTGGATCAGAAGAGTCCTGCATGGAAAGAGATCCAGCAAGGCAATTCCATCGCATTCCACGTCTCGGGGGATTTCCCGGACTTAGATATGCAGCTCTGGGCTATCAGGAGCGGTAAGGAATAATTATGAGTGATATCAATGTTGACAGTCTGTCACTGGAAAAGCCTGAAACGCTGAAAGCGTTTCAGCGCCAATACCAGTTACCGCTACGTGGTGAAAGCCTCAACCCAATGATCGACGCCGCCACTCCTTTGCTGGGAATGGTCTTACGTTTGCAGGATATGCATGACCAGGCACTGCCGGACAAGCTTTACCAGCAGGTTGTCACTGATATCCGAGCCATTGAACAGTTCCTGCAAACCAAAGGTTATGAACCGGGCGCGATTGTTTCATTTCGTTACGTCCTGTGCACCTTCATTGATGAAACTGCATTGGGGCACGGTTGGAACAGCCAGAATGGTTGGTTGAAGCAGTCACTGCTTGTGCACTTCCACAATGAAACTTGGGGAGGTGAAAAGGTTTTTGTATTGCTTGAACGCTTAATGGGTGAGGCACAGCGCTATCAGCACCTGCTGGAGTTCATCTACCTCTGCCTTTGTCTGGGATACCGCGGACGTTATAAAGTCAGCGCCCAAAAAAGCGATGACTTTGAGCGCCTGTTCCGTCGCCTGCAACAGCAGCTTCATTCATTGCGTGGAGAAACTCCGCCAACAACGCTGTATGTCAACATCAACGAGAGTGATGCGCGTTATCGCCTGAGCAGAAGATGGACTATCAAACACCTGCTCGGCATCAGCGTAGGTTTACTGGTGGCAATTTACAGCTTTTATGCCATTCGCCTCGGTGATCAAAGCCAAGACATATTACAGCAGCTAAGTAAATTATTAAGATAGGAAGTCGCCATGATTCAGATTGATCTGCCTACCCTTGTAAATCGTTTAAACCCGATGACCCGCCATGCATTGGAAGCTGCTGCGGCATCTTGCGTCAGCCAGCAACAACCGGAGATTACGGTTGCGCAACTGCTGCTGCAAATGATCGACACACCCCTGAGCGATGTGCGATTGATTTTAAATAAAGTAGATATCGATAAAGATCTACTGAAAGAACAGCTCGATCAGGTGATGACTCATCATCAATCGCTGGTTCAGACTTACCCAAATTTCTCCCCGATGCTGGTGGAGTGGTTGCAGGATAGCTGGTTACTGGCTTCCACGGAGATGCAACACAGTGAATTGCGCAGTGGCGTGATGTTGATTGCGTTGCTGTTCAGCCCGCTGCGCTATCTGGCACCGCAAACAGCGCGCCTGCTGGCCGGCATCAACCGCGAACTGCTGCGCCAGAACTTTGCCGAATGGATCAATGGTTCCGCCGAGCAACCTTTTGCTGCCGGCGATAACGAAGGTCAGGGCGTACATCCTGCCAACAGTGACAGCCTGCTGGCGCGCTTTGCCCAAAACATGACTGAGCAGGCTCGTCAGGGCAAGCTGGATCCGGTTTTATGCCGCGATAACGAAATCGATCTGATGATCGATATTCTTTGCCGTCGCCGCAAAAACAACCCCATCGTCGTGGGTGAGGCGGGTGTCGGTAAAAGTGCCCTGATTGAAGGCTTGGCGCTGCGCATCATCAATGATCGTGTACCGGATAAATTGCGCAACAGTGAACTGATGACGCTGGATCTGGGGGCATTGCAGGCGGGTGCGGCAGTAAAAGGTGAATTTGAAAAACGTTTCAAAGGCATCATGGCTGAAATCAGCCAGTCGCCAAAACCCATCATCTTGTTTATCGATGAAGCCCACACGTTGATCGGTGCCGGTAACCAAGCGGGCGGACTGGACATTTCCAACCTGCTGAAACCTGCGCTGGCGCGTGGTGAACTGAAAACCATCGCTGCAACGACTTGGAGTGAGTACAAAAAGTACTTCGAAAAAGACGCGGCACTGTCCCGTCGTTTCCAACTGGTCAAAGTTTCTGAGCCAACCGCAGATGAAGCAACCGTCATCATGCGTGGCCTGCGTGCCATTTATGAAAAAGCGCACGGCGTGCTGATTGATGATGAAGCCCTGAAATCCTCTGCGGTATTGAGTGACCGTTATCTTTCTGGCCGTCAGTTGCCGGACAAGGCCATTGACGTGCTGGATACCGCCTGTGCCCGTGTTGCCATTAACCTGACTTCACCGCCACGCCAAATCTCTTCATTGACGACCGAGCTGCACCAGATGCAAATGGAAATCGAGGTGCTGGAGCGGGAGCAACGCATGGGGCTGAATGACCATGCAGATCGATTGGAAGAGCTGAAAAATCAGCAGGCAGATGTTCAGGAAAAATTGGTTGATCTGGAAAAGAGCTGGCAGCAACAGCAGGAATTGGTAACGCAAATTATCGAACTGCGCAGTCAGCTATTGGCTGATGATAAATTGCCTGAAGAGGCGTCAACTGAGGCCGAACCTGCGGAGAAAGCCGAGGCTACTGAGCAAGCGGCTGATGAAAACGCAGACGAGCGCGCAGAAGAACACGATGCAGAAGAACAGACTGACGTCGCCATTGATGATGAATCATCTATTAATGATGAACCATCCACGAATGACGAGCAGTCCCTGATCGAGAAACTGGCGGTTCTCAACGCACAGTTGGAAGCGCTGCAGAAGCAGCAAACTCTGGTTTCCCCGCATGTGGACAAAACCCAAATTGCGGCGGTCATTGCTGAGTGGACGGGCGTGCCATTGAACCGTCTGTCACAGAGCGAGCTGTCCATCGTCACCGAACTGCCTACCCATTTGGGACAAAGCATCAAAGGGCAGGAAATTGCCATCCAGAACCTGCATAAACACTTGTTGACCGCCCGCGCAGACCTGCGCCGTCCGGGACGCCCTCTGGGCGCGTTCTTGCTGGTGGGGCCAAGTGGTGTCGGTAAAACGGAAACCGTCCTGCAAATTGCAGAGCTGATGTTTGGTGGCCGTCAGTACCTGACAACCATCAACATGTCTGAGTTTCAGGAGAAACATACCGTTTCCCGCCTGATTGGTTCACCTCCGGGCTATGTGGGTTATGGCGAGGGTGGTGTACTGACCGAAGCGATCCGCCAGAAACCTTATTCCGTTGTTCTGCTGGACGAAGTGGAAAAAGCGCACCCTGACGTACTGAACCTGTTCTATCAGGCTTTCGACAAAGGGGAGCTGGCAGATGGGGAAGGGCGCATCATCGACTGCAAAAACGTCGTGTTCTTCCTGACGTCCAACCTGGGTTATCAAACCATCGTGGATAACGCCGAGCAACCCAACCAAATCAACGATCTGCTTTACCCGGAATTGGCGGCATTCTTCAAGCCTGCCTTGCTGGCTCGCATGGAAGTGATCCCTTATCTGCCGCTGGGCCATGAAACACTGAAAACGATTATTCAGAGCAAACTGGCTCGTCTGGATACCTTGCTGACTCAACGCTTCAATGCAGAAGTCACTATCAGCGATGAAGTATCGGAAGAGATCTTGCTGCGCGCTACCCGTGCAGAAAACGGTGCCCGCATGCTGGAATCCATCATTGATGGCGCACTGTTGCCGCCTGTTTCATTGCTGCTGTTGCAGAAAATGGCTGCGGGGACACCCATCAGTGCAATTCGCTTAACCGTCGCAGAACACGAGTTTAAGGCAGAGGTTGAGGAGGCAGCATAATGAAACAGAGGCTGAAAAGCGCGTTAGCGTTATTGGAAGATGACACTATAGAACAACTGGTTGACCATTTTTTGCAGGTCAGCCATAGCTCGCGTTTTGATGCCTTGTTGGTTTTCCTGCTTAACATCACTGAAAACAGGCTGGAATGCTATAACTTGCCGGAACCTCAGCAAGCCAATTCCCGCCGGCTGTACGTAGACATTGATGACGTCAATAACCCCTTGATTCAGGTATTGCGCAAGGGAAGCCCGACCGTCTGGGATTCCCTTAATCACGGGGCGCGCATTGATGATGCCTATTTCCGTACATTTATTGCAGAACTGCCGCATAACTGTGGGTTATACGGCATTCCCCTGTTTGACTGCAACGGACAGGCTTGCGGCGTAATCGCCATTTTTGCCGAAAATGTCAACCATTTCACCAACAATGAAAACATGTTCGGCATCTATTGCCACCTTATGCAGCATCGCCTGAAAAAATTGCAGGAACTCGAACAACTGCGCGGACAGTTACGCCAGATCCGTCAGGTATTTCAGGTTCAACGCCAGAAAGAAAAACAACTGGATGAACTGCTTGCCTCCCTGAGTGAATCAAAAAACCCAGCGGCGACCAGCAGTATCTCCGTGGATTACAGTCATATCGATAATCTGCCAAAGGCCATAGAAGAATTTGAAAGCGCCGTGTTAGTCCAACGTCAGCGTCAATGTGGCAATGACACCAAATTGATTGCGCAAAGTCTGGGAATTCCCCAGCGGACGTTGGTTTACAAACTGGCTAAATACGGGTGTAGATTATGAATATTGTTTTAATTGTTAGTTCATTGCTCGCGTCATTGGCAGGGAATCCCAAGCTTGCAGAAGTGCTGGGGCCAAAGGATGCTGTTGCGGTAAAGGAAGAACAAAATTTAGTTGAACTGCAAAACTGCCGTTTTGAGCCATCTCCGCTTATTCGGCTGGCATGTTATGACAGCGCATTAAATAACCTCAAATTCAAGGAAGTCGAAGTTCCCTTTGAGAACATGGGACCTTCATGGCGTAAGGCGATGGAACAGGAAATGCAACGCGACGATTACTCCACCGGGTTCATTATGACTCAGGGAGAAAACGGCGCAGCACCCGTTATCCTGACCACACCGGCGATTGGGGTTCCGCCGCCCCGTCCCGTCTTAATGCTGAGTTGTATTGACCATATTACCCGCCTGCAAGTGGCACTGCCCCATGTCGTGAAATCAGGTGAAGTCACGATAGAAACGGACAAAACCCAATTTCGCACCGAATGGTTCGTGCGCGAAAACGGCTATTTATGGGAATCCAGCCGTGGCTTGCCGGGCATTGACGAAATCAAGCGCCTGATGAACAGCGAACGCATGACCATTACAGGCAGTAATGGCAACCGCGTAACCTTTAACATTTCTCAGTTGGAGCAGGCAGCGAAGCCATTGCGTGCTGCTTGCCGTTGGTAATCGACATGGACATCAGAACACAATTCGACTGGTTCGGCTCCCTGCTGGCTCCCCTGTCCGACGAACAGATTGGCAAGGCACTGGCGGAAGATGAACCTGCATGGGAATACATTGACGGTGAGATGATTAAATTCGGCTCACTGTCGCATGGTTCGTTGGATGTTGAAGAGATCCAGCGAAAATCATTGCAGCTATTGAGCGAAAGTAACAAAGATTTCCGGTTGATGGTTCATTTGCTGCGCACACTGCAACATGCGGGCAAACCGGCTGAGTTGATCCTCGCCATGGAACTGCTGACGGAGTATGTCAAAAATTATTGGGAAAAAGCATGGCCAGCCAAGCCGCTGATGAAACGTCGATTGGCACAGCAGGTGCTAAAGCGTTTTGATTCAGCTCAAGGCAGTTTCATAGAACAGGCAAGCAAGGGTGAGCGGGAAGATGCGCAAGGGGCATTGGCTCACCTTGCACAATGCTGGCATGCCAATGAACCGGAACTGGCGAAAGAAGTTGATCAGTTGCGCATTCGCTACAACCGACAACCAGAAAACGTACCAACGGCATCCAAGCCGGAGCCTGCGGCCGCTTCTGTCTCTGCCGGGAAACCGACCGCCGGAGATAGTGCGGCGCAAGCACCTCAGCACTTTGAGGCAGCTCCGATGCCGGAAGTCGACGTCAACAGCTCAAGTGAAAAAGCGTGGAAACAGACTCTGATGACTGTCGCCGATTTACTGTGTGAACGGCATCCAGAATCCGCCATTGGCTATTCCCTGCGCCGTCACGCTGTCTGGCACACCATCACCACGGCACCGATGGCAAATGCCACGGGCAAAACGCCATTGGCCCCGACTTCCGCAGATCGCACCGCTGATTATCTGGCGAGATTACCTATGGCGGACAACAAATTGCTCCAGCAAATTGAGCAAAGTCTGACATTGGCGCCTTACTGGCTGGATGGTCATGCCATTGCTGCAAAGGCCGCTTTGCAACTGGGTTACATGAACGTTGCACTGTCCATTCGTGACGAACTGAATACTTTCCTGGAACGGTTGCCCGTGCTGAAAACTTTAAGTTTTTCTGACATGAGTCCGTTTATTTCTCCAGAAACGCTCGACTGGCTCGCACCTGAACCGGTGGCAACGGGCAAGGGATCTGTTTCTGCTGATCAGGAAGGCATTTGGCAGTGCTTCCAGCAACAGGGTCTGGAAGCCGCCCTGAAAATGCTGGAAGAACACCAGCAACAGCTTACCGAGCCACGGGATCAATTCTACGGCCAACTGCTCAATGCCCAATTGCTTGAAGAAGCGGGCATGACGGCACTGGCCCAACAGCACTACCGGAACTTGCTACACACGGGACAACACATGTTACTCACTCAATGGGAACCCAACCTGCTGACGATGTTGACGGAAAAAACCACGTCGACAGAAAAAACGGCACAGGCTGAGAAACTTCCTTCTTCTATTAAGGATACTGCTTCAAACAGGAGCGTTAACCCATGAAATGGCCCTCTTTGTCATCTTTGGCACCCCTGAAATCGGTTCTGCCGATGCTTGGAAAGTTTAAGTCCCTGACACGGCTCAAGGCGCTGTTTGCCATTGTGCTGGCACTGATCCCCTGCCTGCTGTTGATTGCAGTCTGGTGGTGGGGGCCAGAATGGAAAATCCGTGAAGACTATCCACTGGAAAGTTTGACTTCGCGCTGGCTGGCAACCGCCCTCATTATCATGATGGTGTTGCTCTGGATCGGCATGAAAGCGTGGCGTCGCTTGCGGACACTGGAAAAACTCAACCTTGATGTTGAATTGAAAGTGGTTGACCCGGTTCGGGTCGATATCGAGTATCAAGATCGCTATCTCGACCACTGGAAGTCTCAGTTGCAGCGCCATCTGGATTCGTATAACTACCTGTACGAACGCCCGTGGTACATGGTCATCGGTAGCCAGAAAAGCGGTAAAACCGCACTTATCAAGGAAGGCTACAAACTGTCAGAAATCGCAGCGCCGGAATACCTGCGTCAGGATGGAAATGTCTCGCTGATGCTGCGCTGCTGGTTAGGGGAAAAAGCCGTCATCATCGATCCGAAAGGGCAATTGATTGACCAACCTGTGCCGCTTAACAGTGACAAACCGCAAATCAACAGCCGCCTGTGGGAATCCCTGCTGAGCTGGCTGGCCGAAAACCGCCAGCGTCAACCGCTCAACGGGATTATCCTGACCGTGGATACCCTGCGTTTACTGACCGACAATCGCGAACAGCGTGATCGTTATGTGCGGGAAATCCACCAGCGCCTGCAAGAAGTTCGACTGACTTTCCACAGCCAGTTGCCGATTTACCTGGTCATGACCAAAATCGACTTGTTGCACGGTTTTGAAGCGATGTACCAGTCATTGGATCGCAAATTGCGTGATCAGATCCTCGGGGTAACATTCAGTCTCAACAACCGTGATGAAAAAGCATGGCGTGGCGAGCTGGAGCAGTTCTGGCAACAGTGGATGAACAACCTGAATATCGCCATGCCGGACATGATGCTGAACAACGTGGATGCCAACCAGCGCAGTGCCCTGTTCAGTTTCACCCGTCAGATCCAAGGGTTGCACAGCTACATCGTCCAGATGCTGGAAGATATCCTGTATAACGATGAACACCACCGTCCAACATTGCGTGGCGTTTATTTGACGTCGGCGCATCAGGTGGGGCAGATGGATGACCTGTTCACCCAATCCGCTTCGGCGCAGTATCACTTGGGTTCCCAAGCCTTCCCGACTTGGCCGGCGGGAGATACCCTGCCGTACTTTACCCAGTCCCTGTTCGAAGATGTCCTGCTGGCAGAGCCGAACCTGGCAGCCGAAAACCGCATCTGGCTGAGCCGGAACCGCCGTCAGCTCTACACTTTCTCCACCATCAGTGCGTTGGTCATCATGGCAACATGGGGCGGCTGGCATTACTTCTACCAGAAAAACTATCGTGCAGGCGAAGAAGTTCTGACGCAGGCGAAAAAATTCCTGTCCGTACCGCCACCTAACGGTGAAGACCACTATGGCAACCTCCAGTTGCCCCTGCTGAACCCGATCCGTGATGCGACACTGGCCTACGGCAACTACCACGAACATACCTCTATCCTGACCGATCTGGGACTGTATCAGGGCGGGCGTGTTGGTCCGTATGTGGCGGGAACTTACCTGAAATTGCTTGAGCAGCGTTTCCTGCCATCCCTGATGATGGGATTGCTGGACGACCTGAATAAAGCCGCAGCAGGCAGCGAGGAAAAACTCGAAGTCCTGCGTGTCATGCGCATGATGGAAGACAAAAGCAAGCGCAACAACGGATTGGTCGCACAATACATGCGTGAGCGCTGGAGTAAGGAATTCCACGGGCAGCGAGACATTCAGGATGCATTGCTGACCCATCTGGATTACGCCCTGGATCGCACCGATTGGAAAAAAGATCGTGATGAAGGCAAGCAAGAAGCGATTGCCAGCTTCGCACCTTTCGTCAAGCCGATCCGACAGGCGCAGCAAGAACTGAAAACGCTCTCCGTCAAACAACGGGTTTACCAGAACCTGCGCATCAAGGCACAGGATACCCTGTCTGCTCCGCTTAACCTGCGTGACCAGATTGGCCCGAGCTTTGATGACGTGTTTGTTGCCAGCAACGAAAAACGGTTGGTGGTTCCCCAATTGCTGACACGCCACGGTCTGATGGATTACTTCGTCCGGCAGAAAGACGAACTGACGAAATTGACCGAAATGGATAGCTGGGTGCTGAATATCGCGAAGAATACTCAGGATAAATCCAGCGTGGCAGGCTCGTCACAAAGCAACGATCGGTACAGTGACGAAGACCAGCGACGGATACTGAAAGAAATCAACGACCTGTATTTATCGGAGTACACCGCGACGTGGCGGGCGGCGATGAATAATCTGGAAGTGCGTGACTTTGATGATCTGCCGCAGGCCATCAGTGCCATCGAACAGGTGATCAGCGGAGAACAGCCCATCAAGCGGGCACTGCAAATCCTGAGTGAGAACACGACCGTGCCTCTGGCGGGCGACGCCCTGAGCAGCAAGGAAAAAGATGAGCGACAAGGCAAACTGGAATATCAGCTGCTGAACAGCATCAGCCATGACTTTGCCCAAGAAACCGGCGTACTGGTTGAACACGGCGACAAAGGCAGCACGCTGCAAACCGTCTACCAAAAATTGATGGCATTGCACCGTTACCTGCTGGCTATCCAGAACTCACCGGTTCCCGGCAAAGCCGCCCTGCAAGCCGTTCAGATGCGTCTGGACAAAAACAACAGCGACGCGATTTTTGAAGTGCAGCAGATGGCGAAAACCCTGCCGGCACCGCTGAGCCGTTGGGTGGGGGATTTGGCTGAACAGGCATGGCGCGTTGTGATGATGGAAGCCGTGCGTTCGCTGGAAGTGGAATGGAACAACACGGTAGTCAAACAGTACCAGACCTATCTGGCAGGGCGTTATCCCTTCAATCCAAAAGCGACTGAAGAAGTGCCGCTGAGCGAGTTCGATCGCTTCTTCCGGCCGGGTGGAACGCTGGATGCCTTCTACCAGCAGAACCTGAAACCGTTTGTGGAATATAACCTGACCACGGGCACCGACGGCAAGATGCTGATCCGCCCAGACGTCATGAAACAACTGGATGTGGCGAATCGTATTCGCACGACCTTCTTTACACCACAGAACGGCCTTGGCGCCCAGTTTGCCATCGAACCAGTCAGCCTGACCGGCAACAAACGCCGTGCCTTGCTGAACCTTGATGGTCAGTTGGTGGATTACTCCCACGGACGCAGCAACGTTGCACGCTTGATTTGGCCTAACTCCATGCGGACAGGCACCGAAAGCAAGCTGACCCTGATGCCGGACAGAAGCAACCAGTCACCGCGTTCTATCAGCTTCACTGGTCCTTGGGCTCAATTACGCCTGATTAACAGCGGCAAGCTGACCAACGTCCAGCCGGGCTTCTTTGATGTACGTTTCAGTGTGGATGGCGGCGAAATGACTTACCGCATCTACGTGGATGAATCTGACAACCCGTTTGCGGGTGGGCTATTCAGCCAGTTCAAACTGCCGGACACCCTTTACTGAGGTGAAGATCTGTCAGCCTTTGTATCGCGGCGGCAAGGGAGAGCATCACCGGGAGCATAGCTAACCGTGTATTTATAAAAACGGTGACCGGGATGCGCAAGCGCAGCCAACAAAGAGGCAGTTTGAAAGACGAAGTGTATTAGCTGTCAAACCTTCCCCTGCCTTTGGGCAGGGGTTTTTTTAAGGAGAAATGCGAGCGTATGAGCGGGCATCCTGAAAATCTGATTATCCGGGCGGGCGGTAGTCCGCTGAACCTGCCGGAATTTGCGGTCATCCGCGATGAAATCAACAAAACCAGCCACCCGTCGCAGCCGGAAGTTAACTGGCCGCTGGTGGAATCCCTGTCACTGACCGTGTTTAAAACCAACGGTGTCGATTTACAAACCGCGATTTATTACACACTGGCCCGGATGCAACTGAACGGACTGGCCGGATTTACCGAAGGCTGTGAACTGCTGGCGGGTGTCATCGTCAGCGAGTGGGATACCCTGTGGCCGCCACAGCCGCAGGTTCGCACTGATCTATTGGAATGGTTCCATTCCCGCACCGGCAGTGTGTTGCGTCAAATGGACTTTGCCGCTAATGACTTGCGGATGATTTACCGTGCTGAACGGGCGCTCCAGTTGATTATCGATCGCTTGCAGCAATCGGATCTAAAACGCTTGCCACGGGTCGAAAACCTGTTGTGGTTCTTCCAGAACGCAGCGAAAAAACTGGAGAAACCGCGTCAAGCCCCGAAACCCGCCTCACAGCCAGTGCAGATGCCGCCGCTGGTCTATTTGTCCCAGTCGGAGGCTGAACCGGAAGCGCCGCCTCCTCCTCCTCCTCCGCGTCATGAACCTAAATCGACAGCGGATAACCAACAACGAGTCAGGGTGCAGTTTCCTGAAGAGCCGCCGAAAGGTTTAAGTGCCTGGCAGGGTTTTGGCCTGGGTGCCATGTTGGGGTTACTTGTGTTGGTGGGCAGTTGGCTGCTGTTCTACAAACCGTTGCAACAACAATTGAACGTCATGACCGAACAACCGGCGGGTGCCCGACTGGCTTGGCTGTACGAACCGACACTGGACACCTATGCCACCCAGCTTGAGCGTTTGGCAGAAACCTCCCCTTTGACAACATGGGAGGCCGCCCGTGCCTTGACGGAGACCGCAGAACAACACTGGCCGGCGTCTCCGGTACAGCAACAAGCCACCCGCCAGTGGCAGCAGCAGGTCACGGCCCGCATCGACAGCGTACCCCTGAAAGGCGGCTGGGACACCACCCGCGACCAGCTCCAGCAGCTGGCGGACAAAATCCTGTTACAGGAACGTACCCGTGGCAGCTTCACGCTCTCTTACCTGAAAACCGCCATCTATGACATCCAGCGCAGCCACGGCAGTGACGTCCCGCTGGAAGAGTTGTTGCG
>NZ_FORG01000062.1 GCF_900113945.1 Xenorhabdus mauleonii | reverse complement strand
TCGTCATAATGGAACATGATGCGGTTATCATGACGGTCACGGATGGCAGACAACAAACGGCGTTCACCGTCCTGATGCTCAAAGCTCAAGGTCAATTGAGTCTGGCGATCGAATACATGCAGTCCGCCACTCAGTTCACCAAACAGTAAGTAATGCCCGGCATGCAGGTTAACGGAGAAAACCTTGTCTTCAGGGGTATGGAACGTGTAAACAACGCCATCTGCATCCGTGAAATGAGTTTCCTCACCTTTTCGGATCAGGTGCCGTGACCAGTCATCTGCCCATTTGGAGCCAAGCTGCCCGGCAAAATCAGCGGTCGAACGGTAGGTTCGAACGAGTGACAGGGGTAATGTTCCCGGCAGAGAGAGCATCGGCCATTGTTGCAAAAAATCTCCCGTGGTCATATCCACAGGATCACTCTTACATTTTGTCGGCTCAGGCTTACTGTTTTTCTTTTCAACCGATACTTTCGGTTCTTCCGACTTAGTCACCCCTTTCTTATTACGCGGTAACGGTAATAAGCCTGCGATAACAGTTGCCCACTGTAATGCCTTGTTGCTCTCTTCCAAGATGGGGAATTTTCCTTCGGTTTCCTTGGTAATGGAAATCGATCCGGCCGCACTGTTGATATTGGCATCACAGGTGGTGCGGTGACCTAAGCGGGCAATACCCTGCCCATTGGCAAATACGGTCTTTGCCCCTTCCGCAATCACACCGGGAGGATGGTCGCTGCAAACCACCGGATCACCAACCCGGGCCACGGGTTTGCCTTCAAAGAACACATCCGGTGACCCTTTGGCAATCGTGCCCTTGTTACTGCCATACTGGCCGATGGCCGCACCGATACCCGCACACGTTCCCCCGACAAATCCACCGGCCGCAGCCGCAGCCGCGACTACAACCAGCGCTGCGCCACCCGTGGCAACAACCAGCGCGGCCACGGCAACCGCAGCAACCGCACCCAGCAAAATTCCCCCCAAAGCCCCCCAGAGACCGGCACTTTTGTTCTGGTGGGCGATTGCATCACCCTCTCGAGCAGGATTCTCACCTTCCGTGGCCACTTTGGTCATGCCCATGCCTGACGCAATGGCATGACCGATTTTATCACCGACATACCCCCCAGCCGCCGCGCCTGCCATACCTGCCGCCACACCGACCGCAAAAGGCACCGCCGCGCCAGTAGCCACCGCATAAGTCCCACCAGCTGCTAAAGTTGCATTATCAAACGTTTCACTTTGCAGGAATTCCAGTGCCTTATCCGAGGTCGATTTTTCTGTCCTAGGAGGTACCGGAGAAGGCCGCCCTCCCTGTGCCGGCGATGTACGATTAGGTGCTACAGGGGGGTGATAAGGCCGTTGTGCCGCCGCAGCTCCCATAATGACATTCTGTGAAACACTCATGTTCCCCTCCCTGTTATGGGTTCTTCTGTTCACCGCGCAACTGGAAGGTGCCCATCATCGCCTGAATCTGTTCCCGCTGCACCGGTGTCATTTTCCCCTGACAAGTACCCGTGAATATCAACACTTCCTTGGGGGAATTCAGCATCATCATCAACTGGTGTACAACACCACTCGGAGCACGCCAGCGAAATTCAAACGTCTCCGTTTCAAACCCGTTCAGTTCACCTGATTCGTGGGCTATCGCTTCATAGTCTTTCAGTTGCTTACCAATCGCCGTCATTTCCCGCTCGGCAAACTGGCTGAACGCCAGTCCCCACGGTAAGTTGTCACGGGAGATGGTAAAACTGGTGCCATTTTTCTCATCTGCACTGTTCAGCACCAGAATGCTCGCGTCCTGCCAGCTCGCCGGCAGCATCAAGGTGCCGGCATTGAAATGGAACGGGGAGAGGTTCAGTTTATCGGTCATGGTCAATCCTTGTTTTTTCTTCTGGTTTCAATCAAAAAAGCGTTTTTTATTTATTCAAATTAATCGTGCCACCCAGTACGTTGATACCGCTGCCATTCAGCTCAATACTGGAACCGCCAAACGAAATTTTGATGTTGTCTTTCGTCATTTGGATGGTGCCGCTGCCGACTTTCAGGGTGATATCATCCTGCGCTTCATACAGTTGTGTTCCCGCGCCCCCTTTGCCGGCCACCGCTTTGACCTGTACCGAGTTTGCCTCCGTACTGCGTTTCAGGCAGATATTCTCGGTCAGGTTGCCCTGTGCCACGCTCTTGCTCTCATCCCCGGTCTGAACCGTCAGCGTCCTATTCCCCGCCTCCACCACCAAACTCTGGTTGTCTTTCACCGTGGTGTGCATATCCTTCTGCGCATGCAGCGACAGCCGTTCACTGCCTTTCGAATCCTCAAACAGCAATTCGTTATACCCTTCCCCTTTGTGGGTTTTGGAACGAAAAGCCATTTGGGTTTTGCTGCCCGGCAGGGTACCCGGGGGAATGTTGCTGGCATGGTAGGTGCGGCCGGTGATGATCGGCTGGTCTGGGTCGCCATGCAGGAAATCCACCACCACTTCCTGGCCGATACGCGGGATGGCGAGCATGCCCCAGCCCTGTCCCGCCCACGGTTGGGTGACCCGTATCCAGCAGGAGCTGTGGTCGTCGGATTTACCGTAGCGGTCCCACGGGAATTGCAGGCGTACGCGGCCGTACTGGTCACAGAAGATTTCCTCCCCTGCCGGGCCGACAACTTTGGCAATTTGCGGGCCGTCAATCACAGGTTTCGGCAGCGGAGCCGGACGCCAGTGCTGGTTGTGGCGGATAAAGCTGAAGTGGCTGTGCAGGGTGGTGCCGCTGTCACCGCTGGCGGTTTCCAGTGCCTGCGGCTGGCTGCCGCTGTGGCTCGCCCCCACCACCTGCCATGGTTGGTTAAGGTCAAGGCGCGGGTGGTTGGTCAGGGTGAACAGTTTGCCCGGTTGCACCGCAATGGCGTGACCGCTGCCCTGCCCCATGACGGCATCGTTGCGCAGGGCTTCCAGCCGGTAGCGGGTGAAGGCTTTGCCGTGGGCTTCGTCCTTGAACCGGCCGGGGTAATCGTAGTGCTCGTAATACTGCTCCTGCAGTTGCTCCTCCTTCATCTGCTCCCGGAACTCCGCCGGCCAGGCCGGGTTTTTGAAGGTGTAATCCTTGAGTTCAACCTGGGCCGGACGCACCTGGGCGCTGCAGGTCAGGCTGCCCACCGACGGCTCACCAATGGTGCTGGCTTCCCCCGGCTGATACGGGATAACGATACCCGGCGGCACCGAGCCGGCATCATCCGCAAAGACCAGGGTGTTACGCCCTGCGCCGCATTCAAAGAAGTAGAAAATCCCCTCTTCGGCGGTCAGCCGTTGCAGGAAGGCAAAGTCGCTTTCCTGATATTGCACGCAGAATTCCCGCTCCGGATGCGGATGACGCAGGCTGAACACCACGTCGCGGATGCCGTGCTCTTTCAGGATAGCCGTGACAATGGTCGAAATGTCCTGCTGCTGGAAGATGCGGGAGTTCTGGCGCAGGGTGGTACGCCACAAGTCCGGGCGAATGGTCATCTGGTAGGTGGTCTGGTGCAACCCGGTATTGCCCTGTTCAAAGCGCGCTACCATGCCGGTGATGCTGCGCTGTTCGGCCCCGTCCTGCAGGATGGTCAGGGTCGCGGTGCGGTCCAGCACGGTCGGGAAGTCGATGGCCGGGTCAGCACTCGCCAGCCCGACGCTCAGGTTGAACGGCTGGGAGAACCCTTCGGTCAGGGTAAAGTCGGTGACGACAAACGTCTGGGGCGGCAAGCCCCCTGCTGTCAGGGTAAATTGCAGGCCGCTCGGGGCCGTCAGCCCGCCGCCGAGGAGCTGGCCGGCTTTTTCCAGCGCCTTGCTCGCCGCATTCTGGCCGCTGGCCGCCCGGGCAACCAGCCCCTGTCCACCACCGGCCCCACCAATACCACCGGCAAAGCCGCCGCCGGGAATTAAGCCCCCCGCACTGGCGGCCGGATTGCCCGAACCGCCCCCGATGCCGCCGGCAAAACCCCCACCGGGAATGAGTCCCGCCGCACCGGCGGCACCCGCGCCCAAGGCGCCGGTGACTTTTTTTGCCATTTGGGCTGCCTGCTGTCCTTGCTGGACAAGTGCCTGCCCTTTCTTCAGTTTCGCAATGCTCTTTTTCACTGACATAGATATGTCTCCCTGATTAATGCCCACCGTCCGACGGGACGGTTTGTTCATCGTGTTTGGTCACATTACTGTGTTCGGCCAGATTGCCGGCCGGATTTTCAGTCGCCTGACGCAGCCGGTCATAACGGCCGAGCAGGGCGTTAAAGCGGTCATCAATGCCTTTCAGCAGCACCGGCGGGGCACTTTTCCCTTTCACCGCGTAGACACTGAGCTGACGCAACAACTCTTCCAGCGGGACGTCACTGCCGTGGCTGCGCTGGATGTCATAGATGGCGGTTTTCAGGTAAGAGAGCGTGAAGCTGCCACGGGT
>NZ_FORG01000004.1 GCF_900113945.1 Xenorhabdus mauleonii | reverse complement strand
ATAACAAAGGTCAGGCCAAGCTCATACTGGAAAAAGAGTTGGAATTGGAGATTTCAGGTGAAGTGATTGTCATGTCTATTCTACCGGCCAACTTCGCCGGACAACAGAATCTGGGCGGTATTAAGAAGGTCACCACAGTACCGGGTTCACCTGGAAATAATACATCTGGTGGCAACAAGGGCGCCATCGTCGATCCGGATGCTAAACCGATTGTTAATAATTTGGAACTTCATGGGATGTTGCAAGTTGGTAAGACAATAAGGGGTAAATATCATTTTGATGCCAATAAGGGTGATCCCGTCGATCATTCGGTATACACATGGTATCAAATAAAGGCTAAAGCAAATGAGGGGGCGGATAAGGATAAGATTCCTAGCGTACCTGATGAAACTGCTGAGAAGGTGGTACTCCTCAAAAAAGCAGTCCCTTCAAATGGTACAGTGCCGGAATATACACTTGAGAAGAGTGATTCTCTGTATTTTATCCGACTCGAAGTACAAAGAATGTTTAAAGGACAGCCATTTGAGGCTCCTTTAGTCGTAACGTCGAATCTAGTAGGTGATGACGGGAATGGTAACAAAAATCTTGCGGGAGGGGGGAGTCCGTCGGGTCGGGTAATCGATCCAGCTATAGGACCAGTTATAACCAAGCTGACGCTAGTACCAGAAGAAGTTGATGGTAAGACATATCTGGCGGCAACCTATCAATTTGACCATAACGGTGGAGAGACAAGCGATGCTTCTCATTACACATGGGGGGATTTTGCTCCGGATGCAGAGTTCACAACAAGGACGGAGGTAGCTCGTGACGGTTCACCCGTTACCCCGGGTCAGGATATTAGAGCTCAGCCTCATAAGGTTCCTCGATACCACAAACCATTAGAAGACCTTTATGGCCGGGTCATTGCATTAAGTGTATTGGCAAAAAGTGGTACAGCCTCTGGTAAGATTGGTGATATTCAAGACCAAGATACCAAAAAATCAAACACAGTTGTAAGCACTAACACAGATGGCACTATAAAGGGAATTGCTGATAAAGCGTCCGATACTTGGGATACCAAAGGCAAGGAGGTAGTGGAGATCAAAGGTAAATCAGTCGTTAAACTTCAGGCCAGGGAAAATCTTCTTGATAATGCTGAAAAAGGCAGTATGCAATGGGCAATTCAAAGCCTTAAAGGAGGGAAACCAATAGGTGGTGTGCCTGTTACCATTAGTTTGAGTGCTACTGGGCGCAGTAAAGGTTCAGCAACCGTGACAGCAAATGTGGAAGTTGTTAAAGGTGTTCTGGGCGGAGGCAAAAATACTTACACGGGGCATACAGATCATAACGGTGATTTAGTTATCAACATTACTGATCCGGATGGTAAAGGCGTAATAACTAAATTGTCAGCCACACTGAATGATGAAAGTAATAATAAGGTTCCTGTGGGGGAGAAGGAGGTTATGTTTACTGTAATAACTAGTCCTGATGTGAAAGAAGCTAATTATTGGGGGCATATGCCAGAAACCGTCTTTATTTCGGGTAAAGGCTCAGTTACGCGGCCTCGGCTATCTAATGAAAATCTTGTAGGAGATAAAGGAAAATACCCCGAAAATAATGAAGATTGGGCAACGGTTAATTGGGAGGCCGCGAGCAGGAGCTGCACGTTACCTGATAGAAGTACCGCACAAGAATTATATAATAATAATACTGGCGGCAAAGATGGAAATCTTGCAAAAATTTATGGTTGGCCATTCCCTCCCGACGGAGGTAACTTTTATATATGGACTAGGGATTCAAGCAGTTCAAATGGGTATAGATATATTACTCTAAATACTGGAATTTGGCAGGAAGATGGTTCAAATACAGGGGGAGGGGAATACCTGGTTTGCGTGAAAAAATAATGTGTGACTGTTTGAGCAATTCCACAAAATCCTAAACAGGCTTAATAAAAACCAAACTGCCCCTAAAGTTATATCCATCAACAACAAGGGGCAGTTTTTTATCTCAGCTAAAGTACTTATGACGCACCCGAACACCTTGGCTCACCAACACCAACACGCCAACAACCAAATAAACAGCAAAAATGCCAATCAGCCATTGCGGCATATCCAGTGTCAGAAATTCCCACTGTTTAATCGAGCAATCACCATACGCCTGAAATACGGAAGGTAACCATTCATGCAGTGGCAGCCAAGACGGGAAATCAACAAAGAAATCGCAGGTGTTAAACGGAGAAGGGTATAACTGCATCATGGTGTGATCCCACGCAAGCCTCAATCCTTGCCATGCGCTGTAAATCCACAACAAAATAGCCAGCCAGCGCAACGGGGTCTTAGGGGTAATTGCAGCCAGCAAAGCCGCGCCTAAAATACCAAACAGAGCGACGCGTTCATAGATGCACATAACACAGGGTTGCAATTGCATCTTGTGTTGAAAATAAAGGGCAGTTGCTTCCAGAATAAGTGCTGTCAGCGCCATCAATAGCCATGCGCCTCGCCCTTGGGAACTCTTTTTTAGATATTGAAGCATTTTCTGTTTTCCATCTCTTAAGAAAAAATAATTTAGCTTATTGTGCCGTTTCATCAGCCATAAAAAAATATAATTAAAGTAAACTACGCTATTTTTTCAGAAAATTGTTTAATAAAAAGTCGGATGGTGTGAGTTTATGCACTATCCGGCAGGGCACAATATTAAATTTGGCTGATGTACCCGACGGATTTTAAGCTGCGAGTTTGTCAGCTCAAGGTGGATCATATGGTGAGAAGCCAGCGCTTCTCATTTTCCCTGGGAGCATAGTGAACCCTGTTCCCGGGGGAAATGAGCGCCGCCAACAAAGCGGCGGCGTGAAAGACTATGGGGATAGTTACAGCGGGGTAATCAAGCCAAGTTTAACGAGATATTCTGTAGCAGGCACCAGCCAGAACTCAACACACAGCAGCCCGACCAACGTCATGACAATAGTATAAGGCAGTGCCATGATGACCATGCGACCATAAGAGAGGCGGATTAGCGGAGATAGGGCAGAGGTCAGCAAGAACAGGAAAGCGGCCTGTCCATTTGGCGTCGCCACGGAAGGCAAGTTAGTGCCCGTGTTGATGGCGACCGCTAAATACTCATATTGCTGCTGTGAAATCAGGCCATTTTTCAGGGCAAACAGGGCTTCATTAATGTAAACCGTACCCACGAAGACATTATCCGAAACCGCAGAAAGCAATCCGTTGAAGAGATAGAACAGGGAAAGCTGCGATGCCGGTGACGATTGCAAGACAAATTGAATAAATGGCGTAAACAGTTGCTGATCAACAATCACGGCAACTACAGAGAAAAAGACGGTTAATAGAGCCGTAAAGGGCAGGGCTTCTTCAAACGCTTTGCCCAATGAATGTTCTTCAGTGATGCCGCAGAATGCGGTTGCCATAATAATCACTGACAGACCAATCAAACCCACTTCGGCCAAATGGAAGGCCAGAGCCACAATCAACCAAATACCGATCAATGCCTGCACAACAAGCTGGGCTTTCTCTTGACGGGTGCGCTTTTCATTCGCTTTTTGCGCATAATCCTGCAAAACAGACCGAACACGTTCCGGCAATTCAGCACCATAGCCAAACAGTTTAAAGTGTTCCACCAATAAACAAACCAGCAAACCGCATACAAAGACAGGAATGGTCACGGGTGACATACGCACAAAGAAAGAGACAAAATCCCATCCAACGTGTTTGGCGATAATCAGGTTTTGTGGTTCCCCCACCATGGTCATCACGCCACCCAGTGCAGTACCGATACCGGCATGCATCATCAGGCTGCGAAGGAATGAACGGAACTGTTCCAGCGTTTGTTTTTTATCTTCGCTGTCAATGAATTTATCGTCACTCAGTTCAAAATTACCGTTGTGGGAAAGATATTGATGATAGATGGCATAAAACCCGACAGAAACACTGATAACGACCGCAATAACGGTCAGGGCATCAAGGAAAGCGGATAAGAAAGCACTTGCCAGACAAAATGCCAACGCCAGCATTTTTTTTGAACGGATAGTTAACAGGAGTTTTGTGAAGACAAACAGCAATAGCTGTTTCATGAAGTAAATGCCTGCCACCATAAAAATCAGCAATAAAATCACTTCCAGATTATTGCTGATTTCATGGCTGATCTGCTTTGGCGAGGTCATCCCGATGATGACGGCTTCAATCGCCAGTAAACCACCGGGTTGCAAGGGATAACATTTTAATGCCATTGCCAAAGTGAAAATAAACTCTACAACGAGCATCCAGCCAGCAACAAAAGGGCTGACAAAGAAATAAACCAGTGGATTGATGATAAGAAAAACAATGATAGCTAGCTTGTACCAATCCGGCGAATTACCGAGAAAGTTTTTCACCACTGCACGTCGGATACTGATTTCCATTATTGTTAACATTCCTCTTTTTATATATGTGGGAACAAATCTAAACAGCTATACCCGTTGCCTTTCAAGTTACTGCTTTTTTGGCGGCACTCACATCCTCCGGCTACCGTTTATAAAAATACGGCTATCGATACTCCCGGAGATAAATGAAAAACGCCTGTTTTTCCCCGGAGACCCGCCTTGGGCTGGGAGAATTCGTTCCCTTGCCATCACATTGCAACCTGAAATCCATTGGGTATAAATTCAAAGCGAAGCCGAGATGACCCCAATAGTACGCTCAACACGATAGCAATTTAAGACTGTCAGCACATAATTAATCCGTGAATAATTGCATTTTTTATGAGCCCTTTCACTCTTTCACTGTTTATTGCCCCGTCAACGATGCAGGCAACTATGTCGAACAGCGACATTCTGGTATGATCAGCTGCTATTATTAGCCAAGAAAACTGCTTTGGAATAATTAAAATTATGGTAATTAAGGCTCAAAGTCCTGCGAGTTTTGCGGAAGAGTATATCATTGAAAGTATTTGGAATAATCGCTTCCCACCCGGCAGTATATTGCCAGCGGAACGTGAATTATCGGAATTGATTGGTGTCACCCGTACGACTTTGCGTGAAGTGTTACAACGTCTTGCCCGTGATGGATGGTTAACTATTCAGCATGGAAAGCCGACAAAGGTCAATAATTTTTGGGAAACATCCGGCCTCAATATATTGGAAACGTTGGCGCGTCTTGATCATGAAAGTGTTCCTCAGTTAGTTGACAACTTATTGTCTGTTCGAACCAATATCGCGGCTATCTTTATTCGCACTGCTTTTAGAAACAACCCTGAAAAATCGTTGGAAGTACTGGCAGAAAAAGAACAAGCAGAAGATACTGCCGAATCCTTCAGCTCTTTGGATTATGATATTTTCCGCGGGCTGGCTTTTGCATCAGGAAATCCAATTTATGGTTTGATCATTAATGGATTGAAAGGGTTGTACACCCGCGTTGGCCGTTACTATTTTTCCAATCCTGAAGCCCGTAAATTGGCATTGAACTTCTATCAGCAATTAGGTTCGCTGTGCAAGGAAAAATCCTATGATGCAATTATGGATTGCGTGCGTAATTATGGTAAAGAAAGTGGCATTATCTGGCACGGTATGCAAGGCATTATGATTAATGAATTAGCCGATTCTCGTTCCTTTTGATGACATTATTTGATCTTCCGCGTTATTGATAGTGTTTATTTTCCCCAGATTTTCTGGGGATTATGCATATTATGAGGAGACACATAATGTTGAAATATTCATAGTGATATAAACTACGGAATGTCTTCTGGAGGTAAATAGGTTGTTGGCCTCTCTATCAGGGAAATCCGGGCAAATTTGGAACTTCCAATTGCCGGATACATTCTCGCTTTGTTTAAATTTAAATAAATCATGAAACATAGTGATCACCTTATTACATAAAACCCCCATTAATATATTGAGCAACTAATACTAATCTAACTGTAATCCTATCATTTCTATATCAATTGCCTCGTCTTAAAAATAATATCTTATTTATCAGAATAAATCCGTTGTTTTTGACGAGGTGTTATGATGATGTTTATATTTCAATAACAGTTATATGGAATTCCTTAATTCCGTTAAGCCTTTGTTGAAAGTCTGGGGAAAAATTTATAGGGATCAGGAAACGTTTTCACGATTTGGCCCAATAACATAATTTTTCCTAATAGCCCAATGCTATAAGAACGACATTGGGTTGCAATAAAAAAGAGAAAGTGTTCCTGCTGTTTTACGGTGGGATTTATCTGTTTGCTGAATATGCTGCGTTATTGTCAGAGTATTCAGTATGAGGGCTGCCCCAATTTGCTGTACATGTATTGGGTTAGTTTGGCGATAGGTAGGTGTCTATGTTCATTAGATAAAGGGCAAGCGTCTTATAAATGGGATGTTACGATCGAAGGGGATAAAGTTGCGTGAATGTTGTTATAGGTAGTGATTTAGCAAACAGATAGAGTGATCTAGGCGAGGTTTGGGCATAGGCACCACGGTTTATTTCTTCATTTTCTGCTGGTGTTGAGTGATAAGAAAAAGGGGCTTCAGTATTCCTTTCTGTAAATAACGTGTATCTTAATTTGCTCTTTGTATTCCCTTCATTAAGATCATAAGCATAAATGCTATTAATGTGCTCTATGTTTAATTTCACGGGCTGTTTCTTCTAAAAAATTCGATAGCGATATTTTTTTATTTTCACAATATACACTCAGTGCTCCAATGATATACGCACGGTGAAATTATACTCACAAGAATAAATGGGAGGCACAAGTGCCTCCCATTTAAGGATAGTTATGTTTGGGGAGCGTCAGAAAAATCGAATTGAAATTCCCCTTCTGCGAGGGATATTCGCAGTTGATGGTATTGTTCGTCATGCGCACTGGCTGAAAGTAATCTCTGACTGATTTGTGGCAGCAGGGTATTAGTCAGAATTGCATCAACCATACGCCCGCCTGATTCAATTTCGGTACATCTGGCGACGATATGCTCTACCATTTCTTCATCAAATGTTGCGGTAATGTCATGATTTTCCAACAGACGTTTTTGGATTCTGCCCAATTGCAGGTGCACAATCTGGGTCATCACTTCGTTACTCAATGGGTAGTAAGGAATGATCAGCAAACGCCCCAATAAAGCTGCCGGGAATACATTTAATAAAGGTTTGCGCAAGGCAGCACTGAGCTTATCCGGCTCTGGAACTGTCTCTTGTTGAGTACAAAGGGATGTGACCAGATCAGCACCGACATTGGATGTCAGGATGATAATAGTATTGCGGAAGTCGATATGGCGGCCTTCACCATCTTCCATCCAGCCTTTATCGAAAACCTGGAAAAAGATTTCATGGACATCAGGATGCGCTTTTTCAATTTCGTCCAATAACAC
The DNA here is from genome assembly GCF_900113945.1 of Xenorhabdus mauleonii. GTDB lineage: Bacteria > Pseudomonadota > Gammaproteobacteria > Enterobacterales > Enterobacteriaceae > Xenorhabdus > Xenorhabdus mauleonii. The sequence continues at coordinate 337,148 of NZ_FORG01000004.1, read as the reverse complement.
GACGCTGTACGGCCTGCGCCGGACAGCTTCAGTCAGCACGCCGCCCTCACCGTAACCGACATAACCCGGCGGCGCACCTTTCAGGGTAGATACGGTATGGGCTTCCTGGAATTCGCTCATGTTGATGGTGATCAGGTTTTGCTCTCCGCCGTACAGGGTTTCTGCGAGAGCGAGAGCTGTTTCGGTTTTACCCACACCGGAGGGGCCGCACAGCATAAAAACACCGACAGGTTTGTTCGGATCATCCAGTTTGGCCCGTGAAGTGCGAACCCGTTTTGAAATTAACTCCAACCCGTGATATTGGCCAATGACGCGTTGGCTGAGTGTGTCAGCCAATTGCAATACTGCATCAATTTCGTCTTTTACCATGCGATTGAGCGGGATCCCCGTCCAGTCTGAAACAACCGAAGAAACAACATTGCTGTCTACGGCAGCAAAAATAAGCGGCTCTTCTCCCTGTAGCTCTTTCAGTTGTTGTTGTAATTCTGACAACTCAGCGTGCTGGGTTTCAGTATCTTCATCTTCAGACTGTCTTTCATGCAACTGTGTTCGTAGGGAAATGATTTGGTCTATCAGAGAAAGTTCGCTTTCCCAGCGCGTCTGCAATTGGGTTCGCTGTTCTTCCAGAATCGACAATTCATTCAAAATGGCTTCTGAGCGTTGTTTATCGTCAATGCCGACTTTCGATTCCCGTTCAACAATTTCCAGTTCGATGTGCAATGCGTCTATTTGATGGCGGCAATTTTCCAGTTGTGGAGGTTCTGCGTGTTGGCTGACAGCGACTCTGGCACAGGCTGTATCCAGCAACGCGATGGCTTTATCTGGCAACTGGCGGGCAGGAATATAGCGATGTGAAAGGCGTACGGCGGCTTCAACGGCTTCATCCAGCAAGAGAACATGATGATGTTTTTCCAGAGCAGCGACCAGACTGCGCAGCATCAACAATGCTTTGGCCTCATCGGGTTCGTGTACCTGAACAACTTGAAAACGGCGGGTCAGGGCGGGATCTTTTTCAATATACTTTTTGTATTCGGACCAGGTGGTCGCACCCAATGTCCGCAATTGTCCCCGTGCCAAGGCAGGTTTCAGCAAGTTGGCAGCATCGCCGGTGCCCTGTTGTCCGCCCGCGCCGATTAAGGTGTGGATCTCATCAATAAACAAGATGATTGGAATCGGGCTGGATTGAACTTCATCAATGACTTTGCGTAATCGGGATTCAAATTCGCCTTTAACGCCAGCTCCCGCCTGTAACATGCCTATATCCAATAACCAAAGCTGGACATTGCGCAGGGGCGGGGGAACTTCACCTGAGGCAATCCGCAAGGCAAATCCTTCAATGACAGCGGTTTTACCCACACCTGCCTCTCCTGTCAGCAAAGGGTTATTTTGACGACGGCGCATCAGGATATCGATAATCTGGCGGATCTCTTCATCACGCCCTGTTACCGGATCAATTTCTCCATTGCGCGCACGGGCAGTCAATTCTTGCCCGTATTGTTGCAGGGCCGATTGTTGCTGGGATGAAGACGGTGAGGATGTTCCTTGAGCCACTTCTGACGAAAGTGTATCTTCCTGAGCCTCGTCACTATTGTTGCAAATCTCGTTGATAAGATTGAGCAGAGTATCTGCATTAATACGATCAAACTGGGGAGAAATGGCTTTCAGCGCGTTGCGTAAGTTAAAGGTTTTTAACATGCCAATAAGCAAATGCGCACTGCGGATCTTATTAACACCAAATTTCAGCGAGCCATATATCCAGGCACGTTCCACAGCATTGTCAATGTGCTCTGACAGATCAGATATGGCACTTGCGCCACGGGGCAGACGATCCAGCGCGGTGACCATATCTTGCGTCAGTTTGTTTTCTTCCAGAGCAAAGTAACGAATAATTTGTTGCAGGTCACTGTTTTGCTGCTGCATCAGTTGGTGCAGCCAGTGAACTAACTCAACATAAGGGTTTCCGCGCAGTTTACAAAAGGTTGTAGCACTTTCCAGCGCAGTGAACAGGGTACGGTTGAGCTTACCAAAGAGTACAGAACGATTGATTTCTGACATAAAAGTATCACCCGCAATGTTATTGTGAACAATAATGACAAGATCGGTAATGACATGTAATAGCAATAGGATTAATGGTTAAGTGCTCAATAACGAAATACTTAATAGTGGAATACAGGGCAGAGATTATGGATAGAACTTATTGATAGAAATTATGTTTATGGGCAGGAGAATATTAAGATGCATCCGAATATTTATGGATGCTGATATTTATAGCTATACCGTGAATTATTTATAGGTATACAGTAAATCGCCGCGATGGGTTGGCCGATCAATTTTGCCCAACCAACTGTCCAGACCTAATTTCATTGGTTCTGACAAACGAATGCCTTTTATATCGGCTTGGTGGAGTATTAACCGAATATCCCATGCATATTCGATTCCCAAATATTGATTAACCCAATCGCGCAATTGTTGTGACTTTGGTTTTCCGGGTAAGAACGAATTATATTCGTCCAGTCTTAACGGGCCTAATTCAATGCGAAATTTATGCTGAACATCGTAAAGCGCAATACCCAAAAAAGCAGAGTGACCTAAACGGGGCATATTTCGGCCTGCTTTTAATCGGGCTTGATCCTGTATTTCTATTTTCAGCCATTGAGGAATGTTTTGGATGATTTTTAGCGGAATATTGAAATAACTAAACAGTATTTTTTCCATTCCTTCGGCGCTATGTCTTTGGCGGGATAAATGCCCGGATAGAAAATAGCGGGCGTGGTCATTAATGGTATCCGGCTTTTTTTGTGCTGGTAATCCCATGCCGATTAAACAGGCAAGGTAATGGCAAAATCGTTGATTATCCGGCCTATCAAGCGAAACCGTGGGTTGGGTATTGGCCCAAGCCCGGTAGAACAATAGTGTCAGTCGATGATGAAATAAGTTGAAAAAGGCGCTTAGTGTCGGATCTTGAAAATTATACTGCCGGGAATAGGCATATTCAGTGATATGCAATGGCATCGGGCCATTGGGGCCGAGCAGGCCAAAACTGTAAATCAGTATATCGTATAATTTTGATTCCCCCCGTTTTTTGACTTTAGACAGGGTAGAAGGTGCGAAAATCAGGGAGGACTCTTGCCCCAACCGCAAGATATCGTATCGCGGCAAGGGGGCCGAACCGAGCATATAATACTCCCCGGATTGGGCATCTATGCGGCGCAGGGTTTGAAATAGATCAAATTTCCAGGGTGCTTGCGTGAGCTGTTGCCAAAAATCGTCAGGCAACCGACTGACATGATGAATGGCAACAGGCTTTGTTTTATTCATTTTCATATGTTTTTTATATTAATGTCTTGTTACCCATGCGGGCAGGCCAAAAACCGATATCACCACGTTGCTGGCTGTATAAAGTCATTTCAGTGAAGGAGTTCATGGTGATCAGATGGGAAAAGAGTTTTTCCAGCACACTGCCCAATAGCCAAGGACTGGTTCCTGCGAATTCCTGCTCATTTACTTCCAGCCGGATACTGACTCCGCGGGCAAAAACAATCGGGCCGGATTCAGGAACCCGCCGGTAGACCGTGTTTAATGAACAGTGACGTATTCCATTAATTTGGCGGACGATGGCCGGATCGGCGAGGTTTGCATAAAGGCTCAATAATTGCCGCAATGCCTGAGTGCCTTGCTCATTATCTTTATCCATAAAGTTTAAATAATTAAGCTGGAGCTGGCTTATCAAGCGCCAGGAAGCAGAACCTTGGGCTAAGGCCGGGCGCGGGATAGTCGGTCTTTTGAGAAAAACAATTCGGTTGATGGGAATGGAATCCAGCATAGTGAAATTGTCGAGATCTTGCTGGCGCAGGATTGTCGATAAATCACGGTTGGTGCACATGACATCAGCCGTCAGGAATTTAAGCTGATTGGGCCATGGAGAGTGGTGTTCATCAACAATAGAAACAAAAGTCTCTGTACCAATATAACTGGATCGCGTTCCGTATTGGCGCGCATGTTCAGACAAAATCCGGGGATCGCGGCGCAAGGAAAAGTAAGCGCCGTAATTTTCTTTATCGTTGCTGAACGTTGACCAAAAAGGCTTGAAGACTTGTATATCTTTGCGTTTGACGTCAGAGCCGTGTAAACGTTGCACTGAAAAAATTTCGTAGTCCAACGGGCGGGTGTTATCGACAACTAAATGGAATTCATTTGTGTTTTCTTTCACCATGACACGTTCTGTGACTTTGGAGAATAAATTAATGACGGGAGTACAGTTTAAAGTTAAATAAGATGCATCCACCAAATTTTCCAGATCTGCATCGATCTTATCCAGCAATAGAATCAATTCAAATTCGTTCTTTTCGTTTGTCTGTTCTAATAAAGATCCCATCCCTTGGATGCTAAAGAACTGGAAACGTGCCGGAAAAGCAAAATATTCCTGAAGCTGCCGGTATCCACTGAAATTACGCGAGTCGTTGGGAAACAACGACTGGTCATCATCAAATCCTTCATGGTGAGGGAAAATATCGGGCAAAACCTGATACTGGGGATCATCACCCAGAGTCTGGCATACCATGCCGACAGTATGTTCCATAATCAGCTCCAGCAATTGTTGGGATTGAATATCTGGCCCTGAAAGGAAAAATATCAGCTTGTTGAGATCTAATTCATTGAGGAAGAATTTTTCTTTGCAACTCAAATGAATGCGAAGGGCACTGATAGCGCCATGTTGGTGTAGATCGAGCGCCACCAATGGCAAATTGGCCGGGATCTTGCCAAGCTCAATGTGTTGCAGGTGCAAGGGCTGTAAGGTGACGTCCTGTGTGGTGGCATAGTGGAACGTAATGCCTTCTTTCTTTAATGTCTGGCAGTGCATGAGTGTTCCGCGGGGTACTAAAAATCCGTGGCTGATATCTCCTTTGCTGGTATCAGGCTGGAGTTCTACGACAGCCATAGACGGAGTCGGGGAAAGATAATTAGGATAGAGCATCTCCAGCAAGTGCTCGGAAAAACGTGGAAATTCGGCATCCATTTTCAGCTGAACGCGGGATGTCAGAAAAGCGAATCCTTCCATCAGGCGCTCAACATAAGGATCCGCAACATCAATACCATGCATTCCCAGACGATTGGCGACTTTAGGGTAACGCTCTGCAAATTCTTTACCCAATTCGCGTAAATACACTAATTCTCGGTTGTAATATTCAAGCAGTTTACTGTCCACGGCTGCTCCTTTATCTTTTTTACCTTGACCTTAGCCGACTTCTCTGATGGTGAAATAACCATTTTCTAAATCGACATCACTGTAAAACTGGAATTCAAGGGGCCAGGGAACGCACCATAAAAATCCTTTTATCTCTATCGGTAGTGTGTTGTATAAAATCAATGCGTTGGCATCAGTAATGCGATTCACTTCAAGCCCATCTGGAATAATGCGCGGCTCAAATATGCGGATAGTGGTGATAATATTGTGTTGGACATCTTCCCATTCGACTTCAGAAATACATTTACCTGCCAGGGGAGTCAGGCCAAAGTTATAAACAGAATTGCGGATTTCAGGATAAGGGGAAAGATCTTGCTCTGATTCACTGTTGATACTATTGAGCAGCCATTGTAAATCCCTCATGACACTTTGCCGCAAGGCGCTGTGCGTCAATAGATAGTTATTCATAGCCTCCTTTTTCTTGTGGGGGGCGTCATCTGTGAGCTTATCCAGCAAAGAAGGCTGCATCCTGTCTTTGGCAGTAATGCGAGTTGTGTTGCTTCGGTTACGATAACCGCCATGGAGCAAAGTGATATTGTCGTTCATGGGTTACCTATTTGTCGTTGTGAAAATGGGAAGAGTGATGGAAGAAATGCAACTAACTAGATGTTATTTTGAATCTTTATTTTGGCCGTGCTTATAATTTTCAACTTCTGTTTCATAAGTTTGCAGGAAATTTTTACCAAGCAGAACGGAGTCTAATTCAGATTGATTGATTGCTGTTTGGTAATGTTTGATGAAGTAATCCCACATTAAGGCTTTATGGGTTGATGATAACGATAGGCGTGGCAAGCGGCCTTCATCTTGGGCTTGTTGTTCAAGCAGGGCGGGATGGAATAAATGCAATATCTCTTCTTCTGCGGCATGTACTCCGGCAAGTATTCCTGCTTGATGAGCCTGTAATTCGGTTAAAATATCGTGGGTTGCGTGCTCAAGTGGCATAAAACCAGGGATATGGTTCACTATCAGTGATAAAACTGATTGAGCCGAGGGCAGCAGTTCAAACGGGTTTTGCATATCCGGCGAGGTTGACGTTGTACCTGCATTTAATTTTAATTTGCGCTTAAACAAGTTGCGTGACGCGTTGAGAGTCATGATCCCTTGAACCAGCTGATTAATGCATGCGCCTAGCTGGTACATGAGTTGCTTATCGATTGGCAGCTTGTTCAAGTTTTGCAGCCCCATTCCTTCAAGTAATGCCGCAATCAAATCTGCCTCAGGCAATCTCTCCTTTGGCTTGGCAATCGTTGCTTTATTATCACCATTTTCATGAAAAAGATGGGTTCCTGCCTCTGATGCTCCTGAAGGTTCGTTTTCCGTTGATTTTTCTTTTGTTGCAAACAAAGGGGGCAAAGAAGATGTTTGGCTGGGTGTATCTTGGGTAAAGGCATTCTGGGTAAAAGTATCGTGAATAAATGTGTCTTGATTAAAGAGTTGTGTCTGGCTGGAGCCGGAAACAGGGTTATCAAATAGGGAAGTACTGGGTGTAGGTTCAAAAGTAGATTGAGATTCTGTCATTGGGGTGTCATCGGGTGAATTCAGGGGGACAGCGTTGTCCAACATTTCACTCAAGGGATTATTTTCATGGGTATTTCGTGTATGCGTATCAGAAAACAGCGCAAGTGGGTCAACGCTTTTTTTATCGACATCTTGATTTTCGGGTTGTTGTTGATGTTGTTTATCAAGCTGCCTGTCGGATTGAACAAGTGTCGTTGGCGTATTATTACTGAATATACTTTCTTGTTGGAAGGTCGCATCTGAATTGAACATTGACATCGGGTCAGTTGACCTTGATTGCAGAGCCTCAAGATCGGTTGTTGATTCAATGTGTGCCAGTGGATCACTGGGGTTGCGCTCATGACTTTGTTGTTCTTTTATCAACGGGTTATTGTTGTTCAATTCCTGCATTGTTTGATGGTGGGGAATTTGAACTGATGCAGTATGATCAATCGCAGTTTGCCCGGAAATCGTCTGTTCATTAATGGATTGATCAGAAATAGGTTGATCAGCAATAGATGAGTCAGAAACGGCCTGGTTAGTCGATGTAATGGAAGTTGTGAACATATGTTCGAGATTTTCCCACACTCCATTGGGAATTTCCGTTTCACTATGGTTTTTGGGGACATTATTTTCTGGTGCCAGTGCATTTTGGGCTATGTCAGTGACTTGAATCTGGTAATTGCCAATCTTCAGCGTATCACCATCACGAATTTCAACCTGTCTTTCAGCTCTCAACGGCATCGCATTGAGCAAAATCTCAGAGGAAGAACCGCGGTTACTAATCCAACACTCGCCATCAGCCGAAATAGACACAATGGCCTGTAACCGGGCAATCGATAACTCCTCATCAGGCAAAACCCAGTTATTATCTTTACTGCGACCGATAGTGCCGCCGGGCGGAGTAAAATCGTAACTCAGTTGTGCTGGTTGATCTGTACCTGAATTCTTAACAATGGTGAACCGCATAATCATGGATACCTATTGTTTGTTGATAGAAATGTTTGTTGATAGAAACAGAAATGCAGCTAGTAATAATTGAGAAACTAACCCCCTGAAAAGGGGGTTAGTTGATGTGTTTTTACAAATATTATTCAAGTTTATTGGTGAAGGTATCCCATTTGTAGTGGATTTCAGCGTCTTTACCACCTTCATCTTTTTGAGGAAAGTAACTTTCTTTGAATGTTTGGAACGCGATGACAATTTGAGAATGGAAGAAGCCGTCACCAAAAACAACTCTGGAATCTGCCATCAGAGCGTTTGTCAACTCTAAGGCGTACCAAGGCTCTTGTTCTCCACCCTGACGACGTATATTCAGTTTAGTGTCCTTAATATGCGTTCCTTTGACAAGATATTGGCGCAAGCTAATAGCTGATTTATCAAAAACAATATCGACAACCAGATCACTGACGCCGACGAGGCCCGCACCCAAACCACCAGTTTGTCTGTTACGGTTAACGGAGTTAGTCAGGTTAAGTGAGAATGATCTGACGGCTGTCCATCCTGAGTGTTTTTCATCTTTTGATTCACCTGTGATACTTGAAAATTGGATATATGCATCAGTACCTGTAGACATAGTTTTTCACCTTAATAGAGTTGAATTAATTTAAATAAAGATATGTTGATATTGCTTGTAGAGATAAGGGTAGAGATAAGGGTAGAGATAGATGTGTCCAGCTAAAAATTAAGGGTGAGGCTTTTATTAGAATATTGACTGAAAAAAGGGTCTTTAAGCTCCTTTCAGTGAGGGTAATTTTGAAACCAGACGCAGGGATACGGTCAGACCTTCCAGTTGGTAATGCGGGCGCAGGAAGAACTTCGCATGATAGTAGCCGGGGTTGCCTTCAATCTCTTCGACCTTGACTTCTGCTGCTGCCAGCGGTTTTCTCGCTTTGGTGCCTTGTGATGAGTTAACCGGATCGCCATCGACATAATTGATGATCCAACTGTTGAGCCAACGCTCCATATCATCACGTTCCTGAAAAGACCCAATTTTGTCGCGTACGATACATTTCAGGTAATGGGCGAAACGACAGCAGGCAAACAGATAGGGAAGGCGGGCAGCCAAGTTCGCATTGGCAGTCGCATCAGGATCGAAATATTCAGCCGGCTTTTGTAAAGATTGGGCACCAATGAACGCAGCCATGTCGGTGTTTTTACGGTGCAATAATGGAATGAAGCCATTTTTTGCCAGTTCTGCCTCACGGCGATCGCTAATGGCAATTTCAGTCGGGCACTTCATATCCACGCCACCATCATCGGTGGGGAACGTATAGGTAGGCAGATTTTCCACAATCCCACCGGATTCCACGCCACGGATGGAGGTCGTCCAGCCATACATTTTAAATGAGCGGTTAATATTAACGGCCATCGCATAAGCGGAATTCGACCACGTGTAGTTATCGTGGGTCGGGCCGTCAGTTTCTTCCTCAAAATTAAAACTGTCGACAGGATTGGTCAGGGCGCCATAGGGTAAGCGGGAAAGGAAACGCGGGAGGGTTAGACCGATATAACGCGAATCTTCAGATTCCCGTAAACTGCTCCAAGCCGCATATTCCGTATTTTGGAATATTTTGGTCAGGTCGCGTGGATTGGCCAATTCCTGCCAGGATTCCATTTGCATCACACTGGGCGCTGCACCGGAAATAAAGGGACAATGTGCTGCCGCACTGATTTGTGCCATTTCACGCAAAAGTTCAACATCGGGGGCGGTATGGTCGAAGTGATAATCCCCTACTAAGCAACCGAAGGGTTCGCCACCAAACTGACCATATTCGGCTTCGTAGATTTTTTTGAATATTGGGCTTTGATCCCAGCTGATCCCTTTGAAACGTTTTAGGGTGCTGCCCAATTCCTTCTTGGACAGGCACATAACCCGAATTTTCAACATTTCATCGGTTTCAGTGTTGCTGACCAGATGATGCAATCCCCGCCATGCGCCTTCCAGCGTTTGAAACTCTGGATTGTGCAGGATGTGATTCATCTGTTGAGATATCTTGGTATCAATTTCCGAAATTAATGACTGGATGGTTCGATAAGTATCTCCAGAAACAGTGACAGTATTTTCCAATGCCTGTTGCGCCAGCGTTTTGACTGCAGACTCAACGGCATTGCGCGTTTGGTCACTTTGCGGACGGAATTCCTTGTTCAGCAGAGTGCTGAGTTCATCAGGGGTATACTCTTTAGATACTTGTTCTTGCTGAAGCAAAGCATCTTGTTCAGTTGTACTCATGAATTATTCCTTATCGTTTGTGCTGTCGTCTGAAGTTCCGTTTTCTTCTGAAGCACTGTTTTCAGGATTGGGGGCTTCCGCTAAGGATTGCAATAGGGCTGGGTTTTGCAATATTTCGGAAATCAGTTGTTCTGCGCCGCTTTTACCGTCCATATAAGACAGCAGGTTTGCCAACTGGACACGTGCTTCCAGTAACTTGGCCAAAGGCTCTACATTCTTGGCTATGGCATCGGGTTGAAAATCCTCCATTGTTTTGAACGTTAAATCGACGTTCAGTTTTCCTTCCCCTGTTAATGTGTTATCAACCTGAAAGGCAGCACGGGGACTGATTGAACTCATACGCTCATCAAAGTTATCAACATCAATTTCCATAAATTTGCGGTCACTGACATCGGGCAAGGCCTCTACAGGTTTTCCGGCCAAATCAGCGACAACACCCATGACGAAGGGCAATTGAACCGTTTTTTCTGAACCGTAAAGTTCAACATCGTATTCAATTTGCACGCGTGGAGCGCGGTTTCGGGCTATAAACTTCTGTCCGCTGGATTTCATGACAAGTTCTCCGTTATTGGCTATACCCGATTTTTAAGTCACAAAAACTTAAAACCTATTGGGTATATGTAGGTAAGTTAATATTTCTTGTAACTCTCAAGTTGTATGTCCCATTACATTTCACGCTACGGTCTTACTGGCTGTAATGTGAAAGGTATTGAGAATGACGCTGTTGGATAAATGCAATGTGCGGGGAATAACAACATAAATTTAAACAATAAATGATTAGTCCATATCCGTATCAGAATGGCTGGCATGGCCAAAAATGACTTCCAATTGATCCAAACCACTGGGAGCAAGATCATGAATGATGTCCATGAAATCACTGTGAATCAGCCTCTGGACACGTTGAATCATCATGGGCGCAGGATGGCTGGGCTCATGTTGGAGAAAATAATTTTTAACTTTTTCCAATAACATATGCGCTTCATCACGATTACTGACTTCAAGGGCTTTCCACAGGGACAGTGGCACACCGCCTGACATTATTGATGAAGCGGCTTGCTCCAAATCCGTGCCGGGTTGCATGAGCGATTGGAGTTCAGCCATGCCTAATTCGTCAGAATCACCTGCAATATCGATTTCCTCAGGAGGCGAACTGTATTCAATGATGGTCTCCAACTGCTTCATAAATTGCGGCAACACGGGCATATGGCCGGCAGATAAATTATCGCGAATAATTTCAAGCAGAGCGGTCAGGTGCTCATGAACCGCTTTGATGGACTGAATTTCAGGGGAGTCGTGTTTTTGTTGCAGCTCTTCGACGAGTCTGCTGCGCCCACCAGAATAATTGCTGACTTCTGTCACGGTACCACTCAGGAGTGAATAGGCTTCCTGAAATGTCAGTTCGCTCGAAACATCTTTCAGTAAAAGAGAGTACTGGGCGGTAATGGTACTGGGAGAGCCGTCTTCGATAGCTGCCAGTGTGTTCAGGCGCAGTAAAGGATCGTACTCGCCATCAAATTCCAATTTCGGCCACACATCTACCCAATATCTTTCCAGCGTTTGGCGCAGTAAGTTCAATCCGTCAGCATAACCCCCTAAACCACGCTGATTCAGCCATGAGCGCATGAGGGCGATAATGATGCGCAGGTCTTTAGTTCGGGTGAGTAGTTTTGTGGCTTTTTTCTCGATTTGCCCCCAATTGGGTGGCTCAGCCGGAATGATGACATCGCCAAACTGTTGCTCTGGTTTTTCGACTAATAATCGCTCTATCGCCAAGAATTCATCATCATATTCCAGATCGTCTCCACAAGGAGATTCCGGGCTAATCGGGGTAAGTAACTCATCAATATTCATGATATTTTCAGTTCACTTTGAGATGGTTAATTAGGCGGTTTTAAAGACAGAATTATCCGGACAAGAGAAAATAGGGAGCTGGAACGGGTTAAAAATACTGGTTGGTGTAAATTCCAGCGAAATATTATGGCCATTGATGTTGAATGTTGCCTGTATGGCGGAGCTATCAGCATTGGTTTTACTGTGTTGGATCTGTGTTGCGTGATTCAGCAGTCGGTTCAGTGCCCAAAAGCCGGAAGTGGATAAATTTGCAGTTGTGCCGTCACTTAAATTCAATTGAATGAGAACTTGATTGGTTTTATTGGGGCCGGGCCAATTGATGAGCTGTGAGATTTGCGGGCCGTGGCTATACTGCAATTTTTGTCCATCTACATCGAGTGTCATACTCAATATATTGTTATCCATGCTGATTGGGCGTGCCATAACATGAAATGACGGAGTAGGAGTGCCATTGGCAAACAAGGTATTGCGAATAACCTGAGCCTGCTGGAATGGCTTGAGTAATGCTTCCCCTCCCGGCAGGGGCTTGCCGTCAATTCCCGGCATAAACTGCCATGTCGATTCAGTCATGTCGATTTTACCCATTAAATTTTTCTGGAAAAAACTGTCCATTAAGCCCGTTGTGGGTGCGAACATCCGGGCCATGTCATCAGGCTTGATGTCATGTCTGGCTCTAGACATCAGCGGATAACGATTGGCAATTGCCTGATGGCAAAAGTTGCCGACTTCTGCACTGAGATTTTTGGCGACATTCTTCATGTCAGTGAGCTGGGTATCGCTACTGGCCCCGACAGCCAGTGAGAAAATCATGTTCTTGAACGGCTGCGGCAGACGTTCAGACGAGGCTTGCAGTTGAGTAATAATATTATTCACTGGAAAAGGCATGCTCATTTTGATGGCGCTTTGTATGGTGTTGAGATGTTGGTATAAGTCATTGATTTGTTTCAATGTACTGTCAAAAGGAATCACCTTGTTCTTTCCGTCCGGGCTTTTCGCCAATACAGTCAGTGGGGCAAAATGCTCTTCCAGTGTTTTTCCTGCGATATCTTGCGGGTTGCTCGGCAATATGCGCTTGGAAATGATGTTGTCGGGAACTAATGGTGAGAGTTTGCCTGCTTTACTTTTTACGATGCCATCGAGCTGTTTAGCCGCAGGGGCATTTCTATTGAGCATAGAATTAGTCAATGTCACATTTTTGCTGATATTAATAACAAGACTGCGCAGTGGTGAGTTATCGCCAGAAAGTAAGCGCGCTGTACTGATTCTTTGCTCCAGATTACTCACATTGTTCAACTGAATGCTTGCCAGAAATTTATCCCAGTAATTGATGTAGTCATTGATATAGAACTGGTTAACAAAGGATTTGATTTCTTTTGCGGTCAATATCTTCGCGTAGCTGCCAAGTACCCAATTATCCTGTGAATGCAAGGTAGTAAGATAAGTATTGAGATCTTGATTCATTCCCTTTTTATAACCCGCTGGCGTAAACATTCCCGGTACATCTTCGGTGCTTGAGAAAGCCAATTCAGCTTGGGGGCCGGCCAGCGTTACCAGATTCACTGGAGGTAAATTTGGATCATTCAGCAATTTGCTTTTCAGATAGTTATAAGCGCGTTGTGCCGGAGGCGTTTGACTGATGGTTATCTGTTTTTTTTTAATGAGTCTGTCATCACGAAGAAAGGGTGACATGACAGCATGTTTATCCAGTAATCGGCTGAGATGTCCATTCATTTGTTGCAATTGTACTTGCGTTACATCCACATCCTGATGAGTCTCCAGATATTGCATGACCCAATTGCGCAGGAATTTTCCGTCATAATGTTTAGGCTGATATAACATCTGATAGGCTTTCAGCGTATTGTAGGTGTTCTCTATATCTCCACCATTTTCAGCATTCAGTTGATTTGTAATTAATTTTGCTATTTTGGGCAGTAACAAACTTTTTAGTGCCTTGTTATATAGGGGACGACTTACATCACTGATTTGTACTCCGGTGTATAACCCCATGCGGTAGGATAATGGGGGGTTATCCAAAGAGAAATCTGGGCTTTGATCTAACTTGGCCAGTGTATTCAAAATGGGGAGCAAGGCATAAATATTGTCGTCATTGCCTTTTAATTCATTTCCTTGGCGAACAACCGTCGGAAGTTTGTTTTGTATTTCTGTCAAGTAATGGCGATTGTTGTTATAGCTGGTTAAAAATAACTGACCTATAAAAATTACGATTGCTAGCAGGATAATGTATCCCAATAAATCCAACAGGCGCTTGCGGTATATCCACCAACGGTTATAACCGGCTATTCCTGCTTCCTGAAAAATATTCTCCAGCAAGTTTTTCAGGAAATAAGACTGACTGGCTGGTGGAGGAGGGATAATACCTTTCTCATCTCCCCATGACATGGCATTACTATCATTATCTATTGGCAGTTGGAATTTTTGATTCAAATCCGCCATGACATTGTCGAATGTCATTCCTTCCTGCATTCCACTGGTAAAATACAACCCGCGTGGATAGCACGGTATTTCAAATCCTGATTTGGCAAATACGATTTCAAGATATTGCCCAAGAAGGGGACGCAAGGATGCCATTTCTTGTGGAAAAAGATAACTTTCCGCACATTGCCGCGAATTGTGCCCATTCAGGAGAATATAAGGTAATTCAGCTTCCAGTCGCAGTTGTAATTCACTGTATTTTTGCTCAAAGATTTCATGCAAATTACAGTTGGTTTTATTTCCCCAAGGGAAATTAAAACCCCAAATTTGTTCGCGTGATTTTTTGTCAAAATGGGTGAAATAAGCCGTAAATCCTTTCAGTAAATCTGTTTTTGTGATGAAGATATAAATAGGTAGCTGTATTTTAAATTGTTCATGTAACTCAGATAACCGCTTGCTCAGTATATAGGCCTTTTTATCCCGAATATTACTTGATGGTTCCAGTAAGTCTTCAACGCTGATTGTGATGATAATTCCATTGATGGGCTGGCGGGCGCGGTACTTTTTCAATAATTGGATAAGTTTTTTCCATTCACTGGCATCTTGATAAGGCGAACTGTCCTGTGTGGTATAACGTCCGGCGGTATCAAGCAGGACTGCTTTATTGGTAAACCACCAGTTAAAATCATCTGTAGCCTGTTTGCTGTACCTATTGTACAGCGCAGATTTGCCAAGATAGTCAGTCAGTGAAAAGTGTAAGCCTGAATTTGCCAGCGCGGTTGTTTTTCCCGAGTTTTTTTCACCAATAACCAGATACCAAGGTAATTGATATATGTATTGGCGTTTGAAAACGTTGATCCAGTGTGGTTTGTTTTTATTGTACAAGCCAGAAAAGTAGGCTTTTTTCAATAATTTTATCGCATTAACAAAACGTTCCGCTAATGTAATGACCGGTTCATCTGGTTTTTTTTCTTCTTTTTTTTCCTGATTAATACTGAATTGTTTCTCGACTTTTTTATTGAACCATAATCGATAAAGACGAGGAACCAATTTGATTATTAGCCACAGAACAGCAAGACAAGCAATAGTAATTATTCGTATTAAATCTGATTTAAAGGGAACGTTATTGCCGATGGAAATAATGGGACCTAAAAACCAGATAATAGCAGAAATAGTTGTTATTGAGAGAAAGCTCCACATCAATCTGCTGGTGATGATAGAAAGGAGTGCATTCAGCATGTATTCGTTTCCTTACATCGTTTAATTTACAGGAGAAGTTAATAATGTAATTTCGACTCGTCTGTTTTTGGCCCGATTACTGGGAATATCATTGGGAGCGATAGGATTTTCGGCTCCTTTTCCTTGAGCATGAACCCTTTCTGGTTGATTCAGATAACGTTGAAGTTCTTTTTGTACCGATCTGGCTCTGGCTAGCGATAAGGCCCTGTTAGATGAAAATCGAAAATTGCTGCGGTGAACCGGTATGTTATCGGTGTACCCGACAACTAAAATTTTGCCTTGAATATTATTCATTGCTTCAGCTATTTGTCTGATGATAACCAAGTATTGGTTTTTGATTTGGGCAGAGCTACTACTGAACAAGCCGTCACCCTTCAATGTCACTATGCTTCTGTCAGGCAAATCGGTGACATTCAATAGCCCGTCATCGATTTCTTCTTTCAATATATGTTTCAGTCTGAGTGGCGTTGATCCAGATATGGGTTGAAATGCCGGATTATTTTCTTCCACGTTGGGGAGAGTGATTTGATAAATTTTTGCCAGAACGGGGTTGATTATATTATTCAGTCGCCAGTTCAAGCCGATATATAAAATACACAGCAAAAAACCTAAGATTGCAGCAATAACCCAGAGAGGTAAGGAAAATCGCCAAGATTTATTCGGTACGGTAGCGGTGTGCGCCTTGGGGGACAACCCAACTGAATAATTGCCCCGGTTAGAGCGTATCAATTGGAACAAACGTTGCTTTACTGTTTCGAGTTGAGTGCGCCCGTTATCAATGACTCGGTAGCGTCCTTCGAAACCCAGTTGCAGGCAAAAGTTAATCAACTCCAACAGAAAAATATGCTCTTTGGGGTTTTGCGATAACTTGGCCAATAGCTGGAAGAATTTTTCTCCTCCCCATGTTTCATTATGGAAAGTGACCAACAATCCATTGCCAGACCAGACACTGCGCAGTCCCCACGGCGTCAGTGCAGCCGCTTCATCCAATGCGGTACACAAGCAGTAGCGTGCGCCAATGATCATTTCATAAGGTAAATTGGCTTGTTGGCAAAGGACTTCAAAATGCCGGATTTCGTTGATAAGTTGCTGCCTTAAGTTAGCTGGGTCAGGATGAACAACCGAATGCCGGATCTGGGGGATGCTGTTTAACAATGGATTGGCGGCAGAAACCAATGGATTGGGGTTGGCATCATCAACCTGTATTTTTTGTTCAGTTTTTAATTTTTCCTGCATCATAGGCTTCGCTTACCTTGATTTTTCCTGATTGCGGACAGCCCAGAACTCTATGCTCAGACCTGGGAACTCACCTGCCAGGTGTAACGCAAAGCCTCCGGATTTCTCCATTTGTTTCCACAACTCGCCCTCTTTTTCCAATTCGAAATAGACGTAACCAGAATGCCAGGGAATTTGTCTGGGAACAGACGGCATTGCCCGCAGTGAAATCCCGGGTAATTGCAATTGCACCAATTCACGTATGCGGTCAACGGGAGATATTTTCATTTGAGCGGGGAAACTGGTCATCAATACATCATTGGCGATGTCAGCATGGACAGCCAGAATAAAGCTGAAGGTGTGTATCATATTGGCATCAGGCAATGTCGCGACATTCAAGCCATGGGAATATCCCGTCAATGGCAGTTGGATAGCCTGTTCTTCCAGAATGATTGATAATCCCTGACGCAACTGGAGCATGAGCTGATTAAAACATTGAGTCAGGTTGTCGTGATCGTAGACAGGTAAATTATCTTCGGGAACCCTGTCTTGGGAAAATGTCGCCAGTTCGGTGGCAAATTGCAGCCAATCACTGAATAAACGTTCAGGATGCAGTAAGGATAAATTCTGGGCATGGCTTACCTGACCGCTATAACGGTTTAGCAGTGACAGTAGGAGAAAGTCCATGATTTCAGAATCGTTGCGGCTTCCCAACTGTAATAACCGCTGGCTGATTTGTTGGCGACGCTGTTCCAGCAATCCCTGTATATCGTTGATAAAACTGACAACTTGCGGGCTGGCACGACAATTGAGCAAAGGGGGAATAAACAGCGGTTCGAGGTGAAGTTTTTTGTCACTCGTTTTGTTTACAACGTGCAAAATGCTGAGTGCTGTCCATTCCGGCGTTAAATCTGATTTCAGCATCAGACGTAAACGCATTTTACCAAATTGTATTGCCGCATTGCCGACTGACATGGCGTTGAAATCATTAACTTCAACTTCAAAGCTGACATAACGTGCCAGCGAGTCATTTCTTTCACTGAAAATCACTTCTTCTTTTCCTTGCCGAAATGTCGGCAGAGCCAGAACCACATCAATATTTGTCTGATTTTCATCGAGTTGCAAAGGCATTGGGGCATTGGCAGCATCAAAGCTAAACGGGGTTCCGTCTGGGAAAATGCCGCTGGCTGAGGAAAGTTTTATCTTACTTTGGTTAAGTAATTTTTGATCTAATTCAAGGGTCAAAAACCCCCAATAGTAAGGAATTTGTGCCTGGCCCCAATTGCGGATATAAGCTTCCAGGTAGCTTTCAGACTGCTGGAAATGATGGGGACGCAAAAACATACCTTCTGTCCAGATAACTTTTTCTGATTTACTCATTGTTCTCTTCAGTCTCTGCTGTACAACTCAAGTTACATTCTTTAATGACACTTAAGCCGTTGTGGGTGACTTTAACGCATAGATTTAGTTCGTCAGGAGAAGAACGCCAGAACTCATAAAAAGAGGGCTTTTCAGGTATGGGAACGGGAAAGGCAATGCGCCATTTTTTACCGTTCAATTGGCTATATTCGGCAATAACGCCTATGTAATTGGCCTCTGATTGATTTTTTTCCATTACACAATAGGTTGGCTGAGAAGGGCGGAGAAAAAACTGGGTTTCATTGACCAATTTATCGCCTAATGCAGCCTTATCTTTTCCTTGTAAAGAAAAGAAATCAGCAGACATAAATTCCTCACGTGATTTCAACAAAAGAACATGCATTTTCAATGGGGCGGAATTATTCATGTTTGAAGCAGTGTTGAAGATGATTTTATAAGGTGGCAACTTAGGTTGTGATGATGAAGATGAACAACCCGTGATAATGGTCAGAGATATTGTTATCAGAGAAATAACTGCCAGAGACATTACTGGGGTTAGCCTCTTGCTCGACCATTTGATCGTTTTTAACCTATTTTTTGTAATGTTATTTCTCCGGAGAAAATGAAGTGTCATCATGCCCGCCAGATTATTTAAGGTCTGACTTATTGTTTATGAAGAAAACAGTTTGTGTGGCAAATTTAGGTGGCAAAGTGGTACGGCAAAAAAAAGAAAATGGTTATCCGTCAAATAGCCAGTATCAGGAGGCTAGAATACTGACTTTGGTTTGACTGGGTGAAGTACGGGAGCCAGGAGCATTAGTTGAATTTTGCATGGTTGGACTCGACACTCGTGTAATGGGGGAACCCTTGACTAACACGGAAGTTGCTCCCGCAGTATGGCGCGATGGTCCCATTACGGTGCCGGAAGTCACACCGAGATTAACACCTGCGCTATCTCCTGTTGTTAAGGTAATGTTCGTGGTCATATTATGTACCGGACAACCCGCAAACATGATATTCGACATTCCGGGGGCGCCCATTGTGCCTTGCGCTGTATTGGGGTATGTCATGGGTACCGGTGTAGGCCCGGAGGGAGTCAAGCAAACATCGGGCGTTGCGAAATCTTGTCCACCACCTTGCGTATTGGCATACATGATTTTTTCCCCTTAGCCGATATGAATCTGTTCAGCATCTATTTTGGTCATGGCTTTTGCTGTCACGATAGTTTGTTGGGCATGCAATCGGGCATAATTGTCTGCTTGCATATCCAATTGACCGGCATGCACTTTTTCTGTTTGTGTTGTATGGCGAAATAACCGGTTGCTCAATTGGGTTACGGTTTGCCAGAGGGATTCAAATTGATTGCCGACCAGACGAGTAATGGATACCCAGGCAGACAGTGATTCTCCGCTGTATTTCATTTCCTTGATATGGCAGTTGCCGTTGTCAGCCGTAATATTCAGCCCATTGCTGTTCATGCTCAGATTTCCGGGGGAAGTAATAGTTAAATCGCCGGGAACGCTGATTTCAGCCACACCCTGTTGGGTTGCCCGCTCTAATATGGCTAAAACCCAAAGATTATCTTCAATTTTTGTGATCAGTACGGTATCTCCCATCTCTGGCGTCAAGAGGCAGCTTGCAGCGCGGCGGCAATGCCAGCCACGATTGTTTTTGCTCTTCGCCATAAAGCTGCCATCAGGATGAATGCTGATGATTTGCCCGGTCATTTGCTGTAAAGGTTCGGTAGTCAGGGAGGTTGTAAAGGGATATTGCGAAAGCGCATAAGAAGGTTTCGTCATCTTGATTCTCCTGATTAAATCTTATTACGTTGCATGCTCCACTCTTCAGCCGCGAATAATTCAGGATCATTTTCCAGAATGCCTTCTCGGTCAGTGAACAGGGTTCCAACTTGTTTAGCCCGATGAAACTGTGTCCTCATGAAACGGGCTGCACGGAAATCACAGTTGTTGAGGTTTGCATAAGAAAAATCGGTATAAGGCATATCACAGCCTGTAAATTGTGCGTTCTCGGCACTGATTTTGTGCATTATTGCCATAGGTAATTTGCTGTAACGGAAATCAGCGGCCTCAAGGCATGCATCGATAAAAATAGCCTGTTCAAACACACTGTTTTTACAACAAGCCCGAGTTAAATCAGCTTCGGGGAATAACGCTTGAGTGGCGTTGACATTAGTTAATATGGCATCTTGCAGAGTCGCGCCCTTGAAATTGCAATTCGTCAATATGGCGTGACTGAAATTGACTTTATCAAGCTTACTATCAGTAAATTGGCACATTTTAAATTGTTGCTTGTGGTAATCCTGATCGCGCAAATCACATTCAAAAAAAATCGTTTTATTGAATTCACTGGCATAAAAACTGGTTTTGCGCAGATCTTGGCGAAAAAAAGTCACCAGAGAGAGCAGGCTATTATTCAGCGTCATTTGATCCATGTTTGAATCAGAAAATAGAACTCGGTCAAGTTGGCTGTGGTTGAAAACTGCATATTGCAGCGGGCTGGACACATACTGAATATTATTTTGTTTTGTTTCGGTAAATTGTGTTTTTTTTAACACAGATTGATTAAAGACGGTGTCTGCCAATGTACTTTCATTGAAAGTCGAGCGGATTAAGTTACATCTTTCGAAAATATTTTGTTCAAAAATAGCTGAATGGAAAATGCCTTCTTCTATTTGGCACTCAGTAAAAACAGACTCTTTAAATTGAGCGTGAGAAAAATCAGTGCCCGAAAAATCGACATCTTTAAAAATCCCTCCAGATAGGTCACATCCAGTCAGTGATAGATTCTGCAAATTCACTTTTTCAATAATTTCACCTTGTTTGATTTTATCCATTAACTCATCTGCTGTGAGTGAACTCATATCACTTCCTTATCTCGTTTTGGCAAGGTTTTGGTTCGATTGATGTAAGCATGGGTAATTAAGGTTGTGTTATCGAAAATAGATTGAGACATATCGGTACGGAAGAGATTGGCTTCCCGTAAATCAGTGCCGATGAAGCTGCATTTCTGCATAATGGCACCTATCAAATTGGCCTTATTGAGTAAGGCATGACGGAAATCAGTTCTAATAAACATACTCTTTGGCGCATTCAGATACCGCATATCGGCTGACTGGCAGTCAGCTTCACTGAGATCACTGTTGTTCAACGTGGCCGCATAGAAGTTAGCCTTAACCAGCGGCATCTGACGCAAATTGCATTCGGTCAATGTGGCATGGCTGAAATTTGCCTGATTAAGTTCACTGTCCATGGCAAATGCACAGGTCAATAGCTTGGCTGAGTGAAACTGGCTTCCGTTTAGCTGTGTTTCTACCCAAGAGCAGCTTTCCATCTCTGCATGGTCAAAAACCGCTTGTTTCAGTTTGCATTTGATGAACGAGACTTTATTTAAATTTGCATGATTAAATTTGAGCGCAGGCAGTTCAAGTTCCATGAAATTAGACTCTTTCCATTGGGAATAAGAGAAATCGCACTGCGTAATAAAAATTTGTTGCAGGAGCAAGCCTGAAAAAAGGGCGTTCTCAAAGCGGCAATGAGTAAATCGTGTTTCTTGTAACTGGGTTTGCTCAAAACTGGCGGCAGAAAAATCGCTCCGCTCACATTTAGCCAGTGCCAAACTGGCGTTATCCAATTTTGCGCCACGTAATGATGAATCACAGATTTCTGTTCTGGCTAACATAGCTTCGGTGAAGTTAGCGCCATCCAGTTGGCAGCGATTCAAGCAGGCATTTTCCAGCAGGGTTCGGGTGAAATTGGCTCCCCGCAGATCCATATCGGACAAATCCACGCCGGTAAAATCCATTTCGCTGAAATCTCCGCCTTGCAACATGATTTCTTCAGCCCGTTTTCGAATGATCTGCGATAAATTGCTGGCCAGACGCAAGGCAGGTGCCTGTGATTGTGCTGAAGAAAGGTACATTAAATGGATTGATTGTTCGATTTGAGCAAGCGTTTTATCGTCTATCTCTTCTTTCAGGTGTTGCCGGTACAAAATATCCCGCATCTGCTGCAGGCTTTCCGGCCCCCGAACCTGAGGCTTGGTAGCCGATTTTTCGACATTAATGCCTTGCTCTTTGGCCATAGCAATCATCTCTGCCCGTTTCAGTTCAGCCTCTGCACGCTTTTGGCTGAGATCTTGTTCAACCTTTGCCACAAATTCCGGCAGTTCGTCCAATTTGGGCGGCTTGGCATTGGCTGATGGATCATTCTCAGGCTGGATAAATGCATTGGCATCTTGTCCATATTCCGCCAATCGCTCCTTTTGCTGCTCACGAATGCGTTTTTCAAGATGTTGTAAGTTTGTTTGCAAGGGCGAATTATTCTCTGCGGACTCTGTATCCAACCATGTGCCAATAATGTCTTCGGGAATAAGGTCTTTTTCCCGAAATGAGTACAAAACCCCTTTCTCTTTATCCATACGCTGCTCAAGCACTTGCAGATAATGGCTTTGCGGGCGGGGGCTGTCATGCAACTCCAGCGCGGATACCATTTGCAGGACATCCTTGGCATCATCTTCATTGATCCGTGCGCTGCCTTGCCAAATCAGGATCATTTGTTCTAAATGGGGGAAGAACCATACCGTGGTGTTGCGCATGGCGACTTCTTCAAAAACCTCTTCATCAAGGCGCAGCCTTTTGATAAAACAACGCGCGTTCCATGAGGGCAAGATGCCTTCTTGCATGGGTTTCTCTGGATGCATATTCCAGATGCGCCATCTGGCTTGCTTTGGCAGGGCGGTGTTTTCTTCCCACCATTGATCTTTGGGGGCCGCATTAAACAAGTGCCAATCGATATCTTGGGAAAAACCAGGGAATTCATTTTCCAGCCACTCTTTATCGTATTTTTTTCCGATACGGCTAAAACGACTCGGCCACGCAATATCCAGAGGGCAAAAACTTGCCGGAGTGGGAGTTTCTTCCTGTGATGCCAATTGGCGTTGCGACATTAAGCGCTTGTGCAGCACTTCTATGTTGGGCAAGCGGTGTACTTTTATCCCTTCCGTCAGCTCTTCCGGCCTGAAACCGATACCGTGTGGATTGTTTTCATAGCCTTCACCACCAAATGCCTGACTCCAATCCAACCGCATTTGTTCAAAAGGCTGGGGTTTTGATGGCTTATCATCTATCCAATAACGATTACCGAAAACTGCCAAGGATTTATCCAATCGTTCAATTTGGATGCGTGCAGTACACGCGCTTTTATTATCTTGATGATGATTGTAGGCGTATCCTGTCGCCAAAAATTCAGCGCAGGGCTTGGGTATTGCCAAATCGATAATGCCGTTGCAGGTTTTTAACTCATTTTCTGCCAGTTGCCAGAGTTCTGCTTCCGGGCGCAGGCGCGGAGATGAACCCATATCGGCCAGTGCCATGACTGAGACCCCAAGATGGTTTTTTTGCAACCAGCGATAAGGCCGGTAAAGTATGCTTAGACGCAGTGGCTTAATGATTTTCATTAGGATCCTGACAAAGAAGTTGATTAGCTAATGATGTGTAAGCTGCTGTTTGATATGTTGGTCCGCGATTTTTTTATTGCAACATCCGCTTCATCCAATGCCATGGTTGCTTTATCGAGTTTCGTGCCTACCTGGCTGCGCGACAGATCTGAATCGCTTATATCAATTGCCTTTGAGGAGATACTTGTGCCTGTCACACTGGTGCTGGATGATGTGGTTGAAGTCGAATTTCCGGTCATGCTGGCACTGGAAGCGACGATGGAGACAGACATCAATTTGGCTGAAAATATATGCTGCGGGCAATCTATGACAACATTGTTATCGCTGTGTATTGTAATGACATTGGGGCTGGTGATAGTTGTTGTTCCTGTAATGGATTGCATCCAGTTCCCATTGATGGTGGCATTTAAATTGCCTTTGAGATTGTAAGTGTCTCCGCCATCGATAGTTGTCTTCCTTCCTCCCTTGATATCTGTTTTTAATCCATCGCTGATGGTTTCCTGTTGGCCCTTTTTGACGGTTAATGTGTTTTTGCCATCAATGGTTGTTTCATGGTCAGCTTTGTAGGTGAAGGTAGCTTTGCCTGTTACCGTGTCTTTTTGCTCTTTTTTAATCTCCGTGGTGCGGTCACCGTCGATCGTCACTTTTTTATTTTTCTCCACCGAGATGTTCATGTCGCGTTCTGCATGCAAATCAAATGATTCTTTATCAGGCTCATCGTCCAAAAAGAGATAATTTGCCTGTTCATGTTTACCGCCTTTGGTATTTGACATAATGCCTACACGCGTTTCATGTTTAGGCAACTCCCACGGCGGCATATTTTCATCGTTGTAAGTGCTGCCGATAACCAAAGGCTTGTCAGGATCACCATTGACGAAACTGATAATAACTTCTTCGCCCACGCGGGGAATGCATACACTGCCGTAACGCCAGCCAGCCCAACGTGTGGCAACACGTATCCAGCAAGAACGGGTATCATCCTGTTTGTCGTCTCTGTCCCAACGGAATTTCACTTTTATCCGGCCATACTTGTCCGTCCATATTTTTTTATCCTTGGGGCCGGTCACTATTGCGGTTTCCAGGCCCATGACTTTTGGCCAAGGAGTGACTGCCGAAGGTTTCCAAGGGGTATTGGCCGGAATGACTTCAAATTGAACAACATTCTTGTTTTGTTCTTCATCCAAAAATTCCTCAATTATTTCACCTATTTCTTCTATAAAATTGGACGGGCAAATGTCGTCATAAAAATAATAATGTGTTCCGGTGATTAAATAATCGTTATGTTCATCACCCTTAATGTCATTGGGTAACACCAGCGTGAAAGTATGTCCCGGTGCCATTCCCAAAACATTTCCTTTTCCATCAATTAATTCGCTTTTTGCTTCGGACGCTTGTTGGCGTATTCGAGAATAAAATTGTCCTTGCTCGCTTTTTATATAGTGCCCGGGCCAAATAAAGATATTTGAGTTATCGAGGGCGCTGATGGGGGTTTGGGTTGTCGTAAACAATTTAGCGCGTGGTTTGCGGAAATCGTAATCATCAAGGCTATATTTTTGTGGAATAGTCACGCTGGAGATATTCCAGTTATCGATATATTCCGTAGGCCGTTTTCTCGCTGAACTGCAGGTATTGAAATACCTAATATTTTCATAGTCAGGCATGGGGACAAGTGATTGGGGGGAATCAACCAAAATCATGGTGTGGCTGCCCATATCATGCTTAAAGTAATAATAAATTCCTTCATGCTCCATTAAACGATGGATAAAATCGAAGTCTGATTCATTATGTTTAACACAATATTCCCATGTACGGTATTTCTCTATCAGTTGTTTTTTAAAATCAATGCCGGCGTTATTCAATATTTCAGAAATAATATCCGGGACAGTTTTATCTTGCCAAATGCCATAACCCAATGTTTGTTTCAATTTCCATAAGTTAGGTCTTACTATCGCGGTATATAAATAGAGTCTGTCGTCATATTTATAGAATGGGGAGTAGGATATTTTATCTATATAGCCACTTAGAAACCTGGCTGCTTTGGAGCCGTCTCTTATTTCAATGGTCAGTGTGGTTTTATGCAGGGATATGGGATCGGACAATCTTTTTTCACTTAATAACTGGATCTCAAATTCGTACGCGTCTGATAATCTTTCTATTCCGTTAAGGGATTTGAAAAATAAAGATTTACCAGGCAGTGAAGTGTGTGCAATAAATTTCTTCTCCATAATATTTCCTTGCTCTTGTTTAAAGCTACCGCATACCCCTCGGAAACCAAGGAATATATGGAAACTGGAGTAATGGGGAATGACAAATTTTGTAGTTTGAGTTTTATGTATAAAGTTCATTATTTGCAATAAATGGATGAGATTTGTTTATGTTAAATATAAGTTAGTTTTCATTGCTTGCGTTAACTGCTTATTAAACAATATCTTTTATTGCTTGCTTTTTGTATTGGCTTTGTTAGGTGATGCTCAATGCCTATTAATGCTTAATTTATTAAAATTATTTTTTCATTAAAACATGGTGTTATATTTATTATTTGCCGTAACGGCAATTTGTCCGTTGGTGATTATTTTTTTGATAAATAAGTATATTAATCAATTTTGAACAAGGTAGAGTTCACAGAAAAAACCCCGGAGCTTTTCAGTGTTACCGTTCCTGTGGCCTTTTGAGCCCAGTTTCCGCTTATTTCGGTATCCAAGTTGCCTGTAATTTTGTGGGTGTCTCCACCGTCGATTTCGGCTTTTCTTCCGCCTTTAATTTTTGTTTCCAGTCCTCCGTCACTGATGGTTTCTTTACGGCCATTTTTGAGCGTTAATGAGTCTTCACCTTCGATCTCTGTTTTTCTTCCGCCTTTAATTTTTGTTTCCAGTCCTCCGTCACTGATGGTTTCTTTACGGCCATTTTTGAGCGTTAATAAGTCCTTACCGTCAATCTTTGTTTTTCTTCCGCCTTTAATTTTTGTCTCCAACCCCCCATTAATGGTTTCTTGCCGGCCGGATTGGACTGTTAGCGAATCTTCACCATCAATGGTGATGGTGTGATCTTTTTGGTAAGTGAAATCGGCGTTACCACCGACGGTATTTTTTTGATTTTCATCAACTTGAGTGCAGCTTCCCCCATGAATGATGACATCATTATTTTTTTCCACTGAAATGCTCATATCACGCTCTGCATGTATCGTGATTGATTCATTATCGGGTTTATCATCCAAAAAGAGATAACTTGCCTGATCATGCTTACCGCCTTCCGTGTTTGACATAATGCCTACACGGGCTTCATATTGGGGCAACTCCCACGGCGGCATATTTTCGTCGTTGTAAGTACTGCCGATAACCAAGGGTTTGTCAGGATCGCCATTGACGAAACTGATAATGACTTCTTCACCTACGCGGGGAATGCATACGCTGCCGTAACGCCAGCCTGCCCATTGTGTGGCAACACGTATCCAGCAAGAGCGGCTGTCGTCCTGTTTGTCGTCTCTGTCCCAGCGGAATTTCACTTTTATCCGGCCGTATTTATCCGTCCATATCTTCTTGTCATTAGGGCCTGCGACAATGGCTGTTTCAAGGCCCATGACTTTTGGCCACGGGGTTATGGCAGACGGTTTCCAGGGCGTACTGGCCGGAATGGCATCAAAGCGGATAATATTTTTATCACGATCTCCATCAGGTAAGTCATTGGCTAATTCGTCCACGGTGTCAGATGGGTAAGCGTCGTCATAGA
Organism: Xenorhabdus mauleonii; assembly: GCF_900113945.1. Taxonomy (GTDB): domain Bacteria; phylum Pseudomonadota; class Gammaproteobacteria; order Enterobacterales; family Enterobacteriaceae; genus Xenorhabdus; species Xenorhabdus mauleonii. The sequence continues at coordinate 309,876 of NZ_FORG01000004.1, read as the reverse complement.
GCGCATAATGTGTGCCTATGATCAGATAATTGTTATGCTCATCGCCTTTAATGTCATGAGGCAACGATAGAGTGAATGTATGTCCCGGCGCCATTCCCAAGACATTTCCTATTCCATCAACTAATTCACTTTTCGCTTCGGATGCTTGTTGGCGTACACGAGAATAAAATTGCCCTTGTTCGCTTTTTATATAGTGGCCGGGCCAAATAAAAATATCTGAGTTTTCGACGGCGCTATTTTGAGTCTGGTTCGTTGTATATAATTTAGCGCGCGGCTTGCGGAAATCGTAATCATCAAGGCTGTATGTGTGTGGTATGGTGATGCTGGAAATATTCCAATTATAGATATATTCTGTCGGACGTTTTTTTACTGTATCAGTGGTATTGATATATTTGATTTTTTCATAATTGGGTGCAGATTCATGAGATTGAGGGGCATCCACTAAGATCATGGTATGGTTGCCCATATCATGTTTGAAATAGTAATAAATGCCTTCATGCTCCATCAGTCGATGGATAAAATCGAAATCAGTTTCATTATGCTTAACGCAATATTCCCATGTGCGATATTTTTCTATTAATTGATTTGTAAAGGAAATGCCCGCTTTGTTCAAAACCTCAGAAATAATTTCCGGTACAGTTTTATCCTGCCAAATGCCATAGCCCAATAGCTTTTTCAAATTCCATAAATTAGGTCTTACTATCGCGGTATATAAATAGAGCCTGTCATCATATTTATGAAATGGTGAGTAGGATATCTTCTCTATATTACCACTTAAATATCTCGAGGATGTTGCTCCGCCCTTTATTTCAATGGTGAGATTTGTGTTATGCAGAGAAATTGGGTCTGACAATCTTTTTTCACTTAATAATTGTATTTCAAATTCATAGGGAGAAGATAATTTCTCTGTTCCTGTCAGTGATTTGAAATATAAGGTTTTTTCAGATGACGAGCTATGTACAATATATTGTTTATCCATGATATTACCTTGCACTCGTTCAAAGCTACCGCATACCCCTTGCAGCTCAAGGAATACATATAAATTAGAGTAAAGCATGAAGATAGATTTTCTAGTGATTAGTTAAGCATAATGTTTACTATTTGCAATCGGCTGATGATTTCCGTTTATTAAATATATAAGTTTATTTTTATTTTTTCTTATGTTTATTTTGTATCTATTTATTAAATAAGGGGTTTTTAGAAACGCTATTCTTGCGTAAAAAATAACGTGCAAGGGAGGTGCTTTTTGAGATTGGATTTGGGGTTTTAAGAATATAAACCATTAATTATAGTTTGTTTTTAGATAAAAGCAAAATTCGTGTAAAATTGTAGCGGATGCCTTGCTATTTATCTGGCAATATTATCAAGTTGGCTGGTATGGATTTTTACAGAAAGTATTTTTATCTTAACTCATTAAATAAAAGCTAATAATTATGTTATTAAGTGGCTGGTGGCTTTTTTGATTAAACTTAAGTGTATTTAATATTTTTACTAAGTTATTATCACTGTTGTTTTTTAAATGAATGACTTTCTATTAATTGATTTTTTCTTTACTGTTTAGTATAGCGTCAACGTTTGTTCAACGTTTATCCATCCTTTACCGTTCCTACAATCAATAACCCTTCATACTATAGGGATATCTACTTCCTTATGCCCTGAACTCCAAGAGTTGTATTTACGGTATTGTATTTCAGCGTGTTAGTTGTTTGACGTTAAAAATGGACACAAGCTGTAAAATTCTATTTTTTAAATTTAAATGCTATTCAACTTATGCTTGTTCAGGATTTAATTCTTTTAATTTGTGTTTGTATGGATTAAATAAAAACTTCCAATGTAAATCGGATGTTGTTTTTTTGCCGTCAAAATCTCTTTTCATCATACAAAATAAAGGGGTTTTTCAGAATTTTATACTTATGTAATTTTATAATTTAAAATGAAATTTTTATAAAAATCCCTGTTTTTTAAATGAATTTCACAATTGCGCCTTGTAATGAAATTGTGACCTAAATCCTAAAAATTGACTAATTATGTTACAGTCTATTATTCTGGATTGGATTTTTATATCCAGCATATTATGCTTGCGAATATTACTCATTAGCAGGGGGCAGGATGAAAGTCCTTATTTTAGGTAGTGGCGTTATTGGCGTAACCAGTGCTTGGTATCTCGCGCAAGAAGGGCATGAAGTTACGGTAATCGATCGCCAGAATAGTGCAGCTGAAGAAACCAGCGCCAGTAATGCAGGTCAAATATCACCAGGGTATGCCACCCCTTGGGGAGCGCCGGGGATCCCACTGAAAGCAATTAAGTGGATGTTCCAGCGCCATGCCCCTTTGGCTATTCGCCCTGATGGTTCGTTGTTTCAATTACGTTGGATGTGGCAAATGCTGCTTAATTGCGATGCAAGCCACTACGCAATGAATAAAAGCAGAATGGTGCGTTTGGCTGAATACAGTCGGGATTGCATTAAACAATTAAGGCTGGATACCGGCATTCAGTATGAAGGGCGTCAGGGAGGAACCCTGCAACTGTTCAGAACTGCCAAGCAATTTGATAACGCCGCAAATGACATCAAAGTGCTGGAACAGGAGGGTGTTCCTTATCAATTACTGACGGCTGATCAATTGGCAAAAGTGGAACCTGCACTTGCCCACAGCGCCCATAAATTGACGGGAGGGCTACAACTCCCGAATGATGAAACAGGGGATTGCCAGATTTTTACCAAAACATTGGCAAAAATGGCAGAAGAGAGCGGGGTGAAGTTTATCTATAACAAGCAGGTTAAACAGATTTTGGTTGATGGGGAAAAAATCACAGGTATCCAATGTGATGATGGCATCATGACTGCGGATAGGTATGTAGTGGCAATGGGTGCATACTCTACCAGCATTTTGAAAGATCTCGTCAAGATCCCGGTTTATCCATTGAAAGGTTATTCATTGACTATGCCGGTTGTCGATGAATCCAAAGCGCCAGTTTCGACGGTGTTGGATGAAACTTATAAAATTGCTATTACTCGCTTTGATAATCGCATTCGTGTCGGTGGCATGGCCGAAGTCGTGGGTTTTAATCTGAATATTCCCCAGAATCGCTGTGACACACTGACAATGGTGGTGGAAGATCTTTACCGCAATGGCGGTAATGTGGCGGAAGCTGAGTTTTGGACGGGGTTGCGCCCCATGACTCCGGATGGCACACCGATTGTCGGCCCGACGAAATATTCGAATCTTTACCTGAACACCGGACATGGCACACTAGGTTGGACAATGGCTTGTGGGTCAGGAAAATTGTTGGCTGATTTAATTTCTGGCAAAAAAACAGATATCGCCGCCGATGATCTCTCTGTTTTCAGATACATCGACGGATTCAATATAAAAGTGCTTCCAATGAAGCCTAATTTTCATACGGCATAAGTAAATTAATAAGAAGGGGTCGTTATGCCACGTCCTATCTTGGCGACAATCAGCCTTGATGCATTTCGCCATAATCTGGCTGTTATTCGTCAAAAAGCTTGTGGCAGTAAAATTTGGTCGGTAGTGAAAGCAAATGCCTATGGGCATGGATTGGACAGAATATGGCAATCACTCATGCAGACAGATGGTTTTGCATTGCTTGACATGGATGAAGCTATTTATCTGCGGGGAAATGGCTGGCAAGGGCCAATCCTGCTACTGGAAGGTTTTTTTAAGTTGTCGGATTTGCAGATTGTCAATGAATATGCCCTGACGCCCGCAGTGCACAGTAATTGGCAACTTGAGGCGATAGAAAAAGCGCACTTGGATAAACCCATTGATATTTATTTGAAACTCAATAGCGGAATGAATCGGTTGGGTTTTACGCCAGACGAGTATCCACTGGTCGTAGCAAGGGCAAAAGGGATTAAAAATATCAATTCAGTGACGCTGATGAGCCATTTTGCCAATTCAGATAATGAAGTGGGCATTGATGAGCAAATGGCGATTATTGAGCAATTGAAAATGGAGTCGCTTCCTCATTGTCTGGCAAATTCGGGCGCTGTCTTGTGGCACCCGAGCACGCTCAAAGATTGGGTCAGAACAGGGATTGTGCTTTATGGGGCATCCCCCAGCGGAAAATGGCGGGATATTGCGGATGTTGGGTTGAAACCAGCGATGACGCTACAGAGTGAAATCATCGCTGTTCACGAACTTCCGGAAGGGAAAAAAATTGGCTATGGCAGCCGTTATACAACTAAACAAACCATGCGTGTCGGTACAGTTGCCTGTGGTTATGCGGATGGATATCCACGACATGCGCCGACCGGAACGCCTGTCATAGTTGATGGCGTTCGTACCCAACTATTGGGTGCTATCTCTATGGATATGCTAACCGTTGATTTAACACCATGCCCGCATGCAAATCTCGGCAGCGTTGTTGAGTTGTGGGGAGAAAATTTACCTGTTGATGAAGTGGCAGAATCAGCTGGAACTATTGGTTATGAGCTATTGTGTGCTCTGACAAAACGAGTTCCGGTAACGGTGATTTAATCCCTGGCGATTTTTCAATAAAACGAAAAGCTGAACGGAAATTAGTACGGCAGAGTTCAGCTTTTCGTTATTTCAATTCTGTCGATCTGCATTCATCCATCTGTATTCAATGAAGAACTATCAGACATTTTGCGGCATCGGATAATAACCGAAAGTCTGTCAGGATTATTATTCTTAGGTTGCATTGGGTTATTGATACGTGCGGTTTCGATACACGCCATATTCTTATAACCGGCTTTGCCCATATCTTCCATGCTGCTGGAAAGGGCAGCGCCCGGATTCCAACACACTACATCACTGTGGTGATAGTGGTGCATTTCAATTGTACGTTTCCACAAAGGATCTCTGAGCAGGCTAAAATCGTCCGGCTGGGTATAGATGCGATCGATACGTTCTTTAAAAACTAAATCTTCATGGAGGCTCTGTTCTTTGCCAGAAACAGAATCAAGGAAATGATCACCAAGCCCACTGACCTGAATTTGATCGATATCGCTGATATTCAGATAAGAGTGAAGGGCAGCGGTAGCCTCATATTCCCCATGAGACTCCAATTCTACTTCGCAGGTTTCCCCTAATTTAAAACGCGCAATCAGCGTAAATTCATGCGGCCATAACTTATGGGTAAAGTCATTATCCTGTAAAGTGAATGTTAAAAGCACGCCATTTTGATTTTCATGATGCGCCTTGAATTCCCACGGCATGATGCGTGCAAATCCGTGGCTGGGCGCAGTAGATGAACCAAACCAGGGCCAGCAAATGGGAATGCCGCCACGAATGGGGGTACCCGAATTGAATGCTGTGTTATCGCTTAACCACAAGACAGGCTTCTCACCGCTGGGTTGCCATGCAATAAGGTGTGCTCCCTGAATGCTGATTGCACCGCGGGCCTTGGGATGTGAAACAACAATCAATGGAAAATCACCCATATTCCGTTGACTGATGTAAGGGGATATCTGTTCTGCAACCGGTAATGAGAAAATTTTATCAAGCATCTGTCATAACCTTATGTATGCTCTTCGCCTTTTAAATTACAGCTCTGTTGGCTGCGTTTTCTGAATTGACAGTTGAAGCAAGGTTCAAGAATAGCTTAATCTTTTGAAAATAGACATTTGTGAAATAGAAACATAAAAGCCATCTTATGCAGATGGCTTTTGGATGTCGATCATACCCACAATTCGGGGGATTAAACTCAATTACTTAGAGATATGAGCAATCAGATCCAGAACTTTGTTGGAGTAGCCAGTTTCGTTGTCATACCAAGAAACCAGTTTAACAAAGTTGTCGTTCAGCGCGATACCTGCTTTAGCATCGAATACAGAAGTCAGTTTTTCACCGTTGAAATCGGTAGAAACAACGTCATCTTCAGTGTAGCCCAGAATGCCTTTCAGCTCGCCTTCTGCTGCTTCTTTGATTGCGTTGCAGATTTCTGCATAAGTTGCTGGTTTTTCCAGACGTGCAGTCAGGTCAACAACAGAAACGTTAGGAGTAGGAACACGGAAAGACATACCAGTCAGTTTGCCGTTCAGTTCTGGAATAACTTTACCTACTGCTTTTGCTGCGCCAGTAGAAGATGGGATGATGTTCTGTGCTGCACCGCGGCCGCCGCGCCAGTCTTTTGCTGAAGGACCATCAACAGTTTTCTGGGTAGCAGTTGTTGCGTGAACAGTTGTCATCAGACCTTCAACGATGCCGAATTTGTCATTGATAACTTTAGCCAGTGGAGCCAGGCAGTTAGTGGTGCAAGATGCATTGGAAACGATCTCTTGACCTGCATAGGCTTTGTGGTTAACACCCATAACGAACATTGGAGTGTCGTCTTTGGATGGGCCAGTCAGAACAACTTTTTTCGCGCCAGCAGCGATATGCTTACGTGCAGTTTCGTCAGTCAGGAAGATACCCGTTGCTTCTGCAACAACATCAACACCAACTTCGTTCCATTTCAGGTTAGCTGGATCTCTTTCAGATGTAACGCGGATGGTTTTGCCGTTAACAATCAACTGACCGTCTTTAGCTTCAACAGTGCCATTGAAGCGGCCGTGGGTTGAATCGTATTTCAGCATGTAAGCCATGTACTCTGCATCCAACAGATCATTGATAGCAACAATTTCAATGTCTGAACGCTCTTGTGCAGCACGGAAAACAATACGGCCGATACGACCAAAACCGTTAATACCTACTTTGATAGTCATAGTATTCCACCAGCTATTTTTTAGTGAATTAAAAGTTGTGTCTAAAGTTACCAAAATCTTGCCAGCCGTCAAGCGGAATCGTGTCAACAATTGAAAAAGATCAATTTAATAACCCCCATATGAACGCTTGTTGTACAGCTGGTACAAGCTCTACGCACATCATTATCGGGGTATCAGGAGATATTTAAAGTTACCATCGGTTAGATATGTGAGATTTATCACAATTAGTAAGGCAAATTACTGTGTTGAATGGGTTAGAATGGCTTTTATCATTTAGATGTTAATTTTTTGTTGTTTTCGATGATTTTTTATTGAAAATACCGGCCTTAAAAGGTGGTTATTATGATTAAGAGTCAAAATATTTCCCTTTCTATAGAAAAGCTTAATTCAACGCAACGTCATGTTACGCAAGAAGCAGGCACTGAACCTCCGTTTTCAGGGAAATTATTGCACAACAAAAAAAGTGGTATTTACCATTGCCTGTGTTGCCATCAACCGTTATTCGTTTCTGAAACTAAATTTGATTCTGGGTGTGGATGGCCGAGTTTCTATCAGCCTATCAGTAATGAATCCATTACTTACCTTGATGATTACAGCCATAATATGCATCGGATAGAAGTGCGTTGCAGCCATTGTCAGGCACATTTAGGCCATGTTTTTCCCGATGGTCCTAAACCAACAGGTGAGCGTTTTTGCATTAATTCAGCTTCACTGAGTTTTATCGATGAAGAAACGGGTGAAAAAACAGAAGGCTAGTTTTTGAAAGAATAGAAAATTAGTTTTAGATTGATGCGTGTTGAGTTTGTCTGAATCATTAAATTTGCCCTCGAAGTGGGAATATATAACGAAGAATATATAAAACAGAAACGATTCAGCTAAATGCCATTCAGCAGTATGCTCATTTGTGGCAATGTCAAATACACGAATATAATGCAGTATCAACACGCAGATTTATCAGGTAAATTTGTAACGTAAGAAAATAGCATATAGCCGCTAAGGAAATACCGATGAAGTTGGATGATTTACTCGCCGCAATGACGCCAGAAATTTATCAGCGCTTGGCTCAGGCTGTTGAATTGGGTAAATGGCAAGATGGTGTACCGCTTACGCCAGAACAGAAAGAATACAGTCTACAGGCGGTGATGCTTTGGCAGGCCAAGCATAATCACGATCCTGAACATATGACGATTGGTGTGGATGGCCAAATCAAGGTAAAAAGTAAACAAGAATTGAAGGCCACATTCCAATCTGAAATAGTCTTTAAACTAAAACCTCAATCAGAAGATTAATCAGCAAGCGACGGCTATTGATGCTCCGGCGGGATTAACAAGAAGCTGCGGCTCATTACCGAGGGCCAATCTTTGATCGGGCAAATTCGTCAGAAACGAATTTGCCGCTCTTTTGCCACCTTGGCGCAACCTCATAATCCGCAGGAATTAATCGTTCACCGGTTATAAAATCGAAGTGACTTCGTTTTGCGAAATTAACTTAGCCCCTTTAGCCGCCATCTCTTCTAATGCGTGTTTGCTGTCATCAGCCTGAATATTAACACCACGGCAACCATCAACAATGACATAGGTTTCATAACCCAACATCAGAGCATCAAGCACTGTGAATTTGACGCAATAATCTGTTGCTATGCCCAATACAAGCAGCCGCTGTATTTTCTGCTCTGTCAGCCACTCATGCAAACGCGTTTTACTTTGATGATCATTATCGAAGAAGGCACTGTAACTATCCAACTGGGGATTTTCTCCTTTGCGGAAAACTTCCTGAATGGCGGATTGATTCAATGCCGGATGAAACTCTGCGCCAAATTGGCCTTGGACACAATGTACCGGCCACCACACTTGGGGAATACCGTTAAGTTCGCCCAACTCGCCAACTGGTTGCCCGGAATTGACTGCAAAGCTCATGTGATTTGCCGGATGCCAATCCTGACTTGCAATAATCGCGATATTTTTATCTCCGTCATGGCGGTTCTGACATAGAGCAATAACTTCATTTGCGGTTTTGATGACGTCATCACTTTCTTTGACGGCCAGCGCCCCCCCAGTACAGAAATCATTTTGCAAATCGATAAGTATTAATGCGGTTTTCATCATATTCCTCGATTTATACTCTTACTGACATTTTGTTATTCATCGGAATAGCTCAGTTCTCCACGCAGATTTTGTTGCATCAGGTGGCGAATTTCTTCAGGTGCATAAGATTGGCTCAGGAGATAATGCAATTTTGTCAAAGTGGCTTCGAATGTCATGTCATAACCACTAATTACACCTGACGCTGCCAGAGAATGACCTGTTGCGTAGCCCCCCATGTTGACTCTGCCGGAAATACATTGCGTCAAATTAATCACGATGATCCCCCGTTCAGTTGCATCCTTTAATGTTTTCAACAACGCGCTGCATTGAGGCGCGTTGCCGACGCCATATGAACGTAAAATTAATGCCTTGACGGGTTGCATCAGGATATTTTCAACCACTTGGCTGGATAATCCCGGATAAATGGTCACAACACCAATAGGCTGTGATGTGATTGGGTTTACCGCGAATGCGTTATGACTGGCAGGTATGGGCGTTGTCTTGAAGGTTCGGATATTGATTCCGGCTTCCATCAAGGGCGAGCAGTTAGGGGAGGAGAAAGCATCAAAACCGTCAGCATGGGCTTTGATTGTTCTGTTCCCTCGAAATAATTTATTGCTGAAAAATAGACTGACTTCATTGATAGGATAATTGGCTGCAAGATAAAGCGCGTTAAGCAGATTTGTTTGGCCATCAGACCGCAGAGCCTCTAAAGGTATTTGTGACCCTGTCACAATGACGGGCTTATTGAGGTTCTCAAACATAAATGATAAAGCTGAGGCAGTGAAAGCCATGGTATCTGTGCCGTGGAGGATAACAAAACCATCATAATTGTGATAATTCTGGTAAATATCGTCCGCGATAACGCTCCAATCGTCAGGACTCATATCAGAAGAATCAATCAAGGGGTGGTGTTCACGGATCGTAAATGTCGGCATTTCTGGGCGGTGAAATTCGGGCATTTTGGCGAGTTGTTGCTGTAAATGGCCGGAAACAGGAATATACCCGTTGGGAGAGTACTGCATCCCAATTGTGCCGCCGGTGTAAACAACATAGATGGATTTTTTCTGCATATTAACCTGCATCTTAACGTCTCAATAAATATTTTTAGCCGATTATATACCTGTCCTCTTTCAAGTTGCAGCTTTGTTGACTGCTCTTACTTGCCCCGGTCACCCTTTTTATGAAGATATGGCTGTTCAGGCTTTCAAGGACGTTGCTTTGTGGTTAATTGCAGCTTGAAATCCAATGGAAATAGGTAGTACGTAGAATAAAAAAAGCCTGATGATGAGATCAGGCTTCAAATTTACACAATAACTCGCCGGTCGTTTTTAACGAATATCGGAACAACTCAGGCAGAATGAATAAATGTTTTTAGGATCATTCATATTGTTATAAAACACAGCTTGCTTTTTCATATCCTGGGCCATTTGGGAGAACGGCGCTGGTAATGCTGATTGCAACATATTTGGTAGCAATGCTTGTGCGGATGACGTCATACTTAACATCATTTTTTCTGTGAATGACAATTCGGGTTGCATCCAGTTCAGGGAAGCATCTTTGATGCCTGCCAATTCCGCTGCTTTTTTAACGGCATCATCAAAATCACCGAGTTGATCGACCAAACCATGCTTTTTGGCATCCAAGCCACTCCAGACTCGGCCTTGCGCGATATGGTCAACTTCTTCCAGTGACTTATTCCGAGATTTAGCAACCAGCCCGATGAATTTGCTGTAGCCATTCTCGATAGATAGTTGCATCAGGTCGGAGAATGTTTGGTTGATCCCTTTTGTTACAGAAATATCGGCCAGTGGGGTGGTTGAAATACCATCTGTATTTACACCAAGGTAATCCAGCCCCTTTTCAAAAGTTTGGACGACACCAAAAATACCAATGGAGCCTGTCAATGTATCAGGATCGGCAATGATGTAGTTCGCCGGAGTGGAAATCCAGTAACCCCCAGAGGCTGACATTCCTCCCATCGAAACAACAATAGGTTTGGCATTTTTGCCATTATTTTCTATGTCGTTGCGGATGGCGAGCAATTCACTGCGAATAGCCTCAGATGCACTGGTACTGCCGCCCGGGCTATTTACCCGCAATACGATAGCTTTTATGTTGGGGTTTTGACGTGCTTCACGCAGTTGTTCCACCGTAGAATCACTTCCTACGGCACCCGGCAATTGCTTGCCATCTAAAATTGCACCTTCAGCAATAATGACCGCAATGTTGCCGTCTTGAGTCGCTGAATCATGTGTCGATTTTTGGGCAATATAGTCATAGAGATCGATGTAGTTGAAATGTTTTTGTTCTGCATTCCAACCAAACTTCGCCTTCATTTTATTTTCAACTTCACTGCGTGACGCAATATGATCCACCAGTTTGTTCTGATAGGCATACAGCGCAAAGTCGCCTCCGGCTTTACGGAGTTTTTCAATAAAATTAGTGGCGCCGGGGAAGACCTGATTGGCAGGAATTTTTCGATTGGCGGCAACAGTATTTAAATAACTATCCCATATTTCATTGAGCCACAGGCTGTCAGCTTCACGTGCCGCTTCTGACATATTATTCCGCAGCATAGGCTCCACGGCAGATTTGTAGGTTCCGATCCGGAAAATATGGGTAGAAACTTTCAGCGTGTCCAATAATGATTTGTAGTACAAATGGTTGGTTGAGAAACCATGAATATCAACCATCCCTTGTGGAGACAAATATATTTCATCCGCATAGCTGGCTAACAAATATTGCGATTGGCTGTAAGTTTCACCAATGGCAAAAACACGTTTGCCCGTTGCTTTAAATTCGTTGATGGCTTTGCCGATATATTTCAAAGATGGTTGATCAGACCCCACGAAATCGCTCAGCTTTAATACCATTCCGGTAATTTTAGGGTCATTTTGAGCACGGCGAATACTGTCAACAACATCAAATAGCGATGTTTCTTGATCATTGTTGCTGGCAGGGCTGATAAGATTTTTGCTGAATTGCTCAAGTGGGTTTTTGGCGGTTGTCTGATCAACGACAATACCAGCTAAATTAACATACAATGCCCCACGATAATTTTCGTCAGATTTGATCTGTTGTTGATAAATAACTACACCAGCAGCAATGACAAGGATTAGCAGGATAAAAATAATATTGGAAATTAGTTCGCGGACAAAATTTAGCAACTTCCAACACCATTTAAATAGAGCTGCTATAAAATTCCATAAAGTACGCATATCGTCTCCGGTTATGGGGTCAAGTTGAGGTATCCTAATCAGCTCGTTTGTAAATGTCAGCTGGAAATCATGCAAATAGACAGAAAAAATCGTTTCTATGCTTTCATTCATTAACGAATAAACAGAGAATGTGGTGCCGTGGCAGATTATCTTATTCAGGAGAACAGCATGAATGCTTTGGAACTTTTGTTAAATCGTCGTTCAGTTTCACGTTTAGTTACACCAGCCCCTGCAGGAAACGAACTACAACATATTTTAGCAGCAGGAATGAGGGCGCCTGATCATGGGGCATTGCGTCCTTGGCATTTTGTTGTGATGCAGGGAGAAGGCATTGATAAATTTAGCCAGCTTCTTGAAAAATCAGCCATTGAAGGGAATTTGGGCAGCGAAGTAGCGGAAAAGGCAAAAAATGCGCCTTATCGCGCTCCCATGATTATCACCGTGATTGCCAAAGTGGTTGAGCACCCGAAAGTCCCGGCATGGGAACAGGTTGTTGCAGCAGGGTGCGCCGTTCAGGCCATGCAGATGGCGGCTGTTGCCCAAGGATTTGGTGGAATATGGCGTTCTGGTTCATGGACAGACGATCCGATTGTGCGTTCAGGTCTGGGATGTGAAGAAAATGACAAAATTGTCGGGTTCCTCTATTTAGGCACTCCAGAGTTGAAAGCGCCAACAAAAGTATCAACCCCCGATTTGACAAACTTTGTCAGCTACTTCTAACCGGGCCACTTTAAACTGGACAGTATGATGCCAACTGAAATCCGTCTGACTCAATATAGCCATGGTGCCGGATGTGGCTGCAAAATTTCCCCTAAAGTCTTGGGAACGATCCTGCACAGTGAACAGGTAAAATTTCTCGATCCTAATTTACTGGTCGGCAATGAAACCCGTGATGATGCTGCTGTTTATGATATTGGTAATGGTACCGGCATCATTAGCACTACGGATTTCTTTATGCCGATCGTCGATGATCCGTTTGATTTTGGCCGTATTGCAGCCACTAATGCCATCAGTGATATTTACGCCATGGGCGGGAAACCCATCATGGCAATTGCCATTTTAGGGTGGCCAATTGCCAATCTATCCCCGGAAATTGCACAAAAAGTCATTGAAGGAGGCCGGGCGATTTGTCAGGAAGCAGGTATTTCCCTTGCTGGTGGGCATTCGATTGATGCACCTGAACCTATTTTTGGTTTGGCCGTGACCGGAATAATCAATATTGAGCATGTGAAGCGCAATAATCAGGCAAAGGCAGGAAGTTTCTTGTACCTGACAAAACCTTTAGGGGTTGGCGTATTGACCACAGCTGAAAAGAAAGGCCTGCTTCACCCTGAACATCAGGGCGTTGCGAAAGAAACAATGTGCCGGCTGAATAAAGCAGGGGCGGATTTCGCGGCCATTCAAGGTGTTACGGCAATGACGGATGTAACAGGTTTTGGCCTGTTGGGGCATTTGAGTGAAATCTGTGAAGGTTCAGGGGTTCAGGCCACTGTCAAATTTTCACAGGTGCCAAGATTGCCAGATGTTGACTATTATATTGAAAAAGGTTGCGTACCCGGTGGTACTGGGCGCAACTTTGACAGTTATGGGCATTTAATTGGAGAAATGACAGATAGCCAACGTCAGCTCCTGTGTGACCCTCAAACTTCGGGTGGTTTATTACTGGCTATTTTGCCAGAAGACGTGGAAAAGGCGAAAGCCATTGCACGGAGCCACGACATTGATCTGATTGCTATTGGTGAGCTGACTGAACCACGCTCAGACAGGGCATTAATAGAAGTTATTGAATAAATTCCATGCGTCTTTTTATTGCAGAAAAACCCAGCCTCGCGAGAGCTATTGCAGATGTTTTACCAAAACCTCATCGGCGTGGGGATGGGTTTATTGAATGCGGAAATAATCAGTTTGTTACTTGGTGTGTCGGCCATCTTTTGGAGCAAGCTGAACCAGATGCTTATGACAGTCGTTATGCTCGCTGGGTATTGGCGGATTTGCCGATTATCCCTGAAAAATGGCAGTTAAAACCACGGGAAGCCGTGGCGAAGCAGTTAAATACTATTAAATCCTTGTTGGAAAGGGCAAATGAAATTGTCCATGCAGGTGACCCTGATCGCGAAGGGCAATTGTTAGTGGATGAGGTGTTGGACTTTTTGGATCTGGATGCCGGAAAAAAGCAAAACGTTCAGCGTTGTCTCATTAATGACCTGAATCCACAGGCGGTAATCAAAGCGGTAGAGCGATTGAGGAGTAACCGGGAATTTATCCCTTTGTGTGTTTCCGCTCTTGCCAGAGCCAGGGCGGATTGGCTCTATGGCATCAATATGACCCGTGCTTATACGTTGTTGGGGAAAAATGCGGGTTATCAGGGTGTCTTATCCGTTGGGCGAGTTCAAACTCCTGTTTTGGGGTTGGTCGTTCGTCGTGATGAAGAGATAGAAAATTTTGTGCCGAAAGATTTCTTTGAAGTCAAAGCGCATATTGTTACGCCAAATGAAGAACGGTTTACGGCAGTATGGCAGCCAAGTGAATCTTGCATTGATTTTCAGGATGAAGAAGGGCGGGTTATCCATCGAAATTTGGCTGAACATGTTGTCGCGCGCATTACGGAACAGCCTGCCAACGTCACTGCATATCAGGACAAGCGGGAATCTGAAACTGCACCTTTGCCGTTTTCTCTTTCTTCCTTGCAGATCGAAGCTGCCAAGCGTCATGGGTTAAGTGCTCAGGAAGTACTTGATGTTTGCCAACGGCTTTATGAAACCCATAAATTAATCACTTACCCGCGTTCTGATTGCCGTTATCTGCCAGAAGAGCACTTTGCAGGACGTCATGCTGTTTTGAATGCCATTTCAGTTCATGCCTCTCATTTTCTTCCACAAGATGTTCTGGATATGGAGAGGAAAAATAGAAGTTGGGATGATAAGAAAGTTGATGCGCACCATGCGATTGTCCCTACCGCACGCAGCAGTCAAGTCAGACTGACAGAGAATGAAAGCCATGTTTATAGCCTGATTGCCAGACAATATCTGATGCAATTTTTTCCAGATGCGGTCTTCCGTAAATGCACGATTGAACTTGATATTGCTGGTGGAAAATTTATCGCGAAGGCACGCTTTCTGGCGGAGGCAGGTTGGAGAACCTTGCTCGGCAACAAAGAGCGGGATGAAGAGAATGAAGGAATGCCATTGCCTGTGGTTTCCAAGGGAGATGAACTTTGGTGTGAAAAAGGTGAAATAGTGGAAAGGCAAACACAGCCACCAAGACATTTCACTGATGCGACATTATTATCTGCAATGACGGGGATAGCCCGTTTTGTGCAAGATAAAGCCCTTAAAAAAGTCTTGCGGGCAACCGATGGCTTGGGAACAGAAGCAACGCGGGCGGGCATTATTGAGTTATTGTTCAAACGCGAATTTTTGTACAAAAAAGGGCGTTATATACATGCCACACCTGCCGGACGAGCTTTAATCCATGTATTGCCCGATATGGCAGTATTACCTGATATGACCGCGCATTGGGAATCTCGATTAACGCAAATCAGCGAAAAGCAATTTCGCTATCAGGATTTTATGCTGCCTCTCCAAGAAACATTGCAACAATTAATCTGGCAGGCAAAGCAGCATCGTAATTTGAAAGCGTTCAGGGATTTGCCTCCTGCTCCTGCGAAAGGGAAAAAAGGAAAACAGCCAAAGCCGAGTAAAAGCAAGGCTAAGATTAAAGAGGCATAAAAACGATAACACAGCACCATCAATCATGGTGCTGTGTCCCAATTGATGGTTATATGGCAAATTCTGTCCAAACAGGGGCATGATCAGACGGTTTTTCCATGCCACGGATATCATAATCAATACCAGAAGCAACGCATTTTTCAGCCAATGAACGGCTGGCAAGCAACAAATCGATGCGTAATCCACGGTTATCATCGAACCCTTTTGAACGATAATCAAACCAAGAATATTGGTCATTGATTTCAGGGTGCTGTGAGCGGAAAGTATCAACCAATCCCCAATTTTTCAGGCGTTCCATCCATTCTCTTTCTTCAGGCAAGAAAGAACACTTTCCTGTTTTTAGCCAGCGTTTCTGATTATTTTCCCCGATCCCTATGTCTAAGTCGGTTGGGCTGATGTTCATATCTCCCATAATGAGAACGTGTGATTCTTGAGAGTGATTATTTTCCAGATACGATTGTAGATCTTGATAGAACTTCTCTTTTGCCGGAAATTTGATCGGATGCTCGCGGCTTTCACCTTGGGGAAAATAACCATTGATGATAGTTAATAAGCCGAGAGGTGTATCAATATCAGCCATAATAATGCGACGTTGGGCATCATCATCATCGGTAGGAAAACCTTTACGAACATTTACCGGTTTTTGACGGGTAAGCAGGGCAACGCCATAGTGTGATTTTTGACCATGATAGAAAACGTGATAGCCTAATTTACCTACCTCTTCTAATGGAAACATCTCATCATGAACTTTGATTTCCTGTAATCCGATAACTTCGGGTTGGTGTTGTTCGACGATGGCGGCGAGTTGATGGGGACGTGCTCGTAACCCATTAATATTAAATGATACAAATTTCATGTCGTTATAATCACCTTAAGAATATGCTATTTTTTAATGTTAACAGATATAAATAAAGATGTAACTATATATTAATTAATAAATTTTTCCCTATAAACTTGATATATGGCTATTTTACTCGTATCTGTCATACTGTATTAACTATAATATCTTAGTTATCCAAAATTTTAAGTGTTGAATCGTTTTTAAGATAATAAAAATCACAAAAATAATAAGTAGTAAATTAATGGATATATAATAATCCACTAGTTATAATCTGTTATATTAAACACGCGATATTATAATTGCATGATAGGTTTTTTATCCTTTGAATTTATTTTATGTCATGCGTTACAAAAATTAATTAATGAAAAAGTAGAAGAGTTAATCAATCTCTGATAGAAAATTGAACTTGTAGGTCTTGGTTATATTTACTAATGACTTACAATCACGATGGAATATTCATCATGATATAGATGGACTTATTTAGTCCATCTAAACCGCATTATTGCATCAGGGACTGGCATTTTATATAAATGTCATTTGAAAAAGATCTATTTTTATTGTACAAAATTATACCTTCATAATATCAAGCTTGATTTAGCGGTTACCTGATGAGAAGGCCATTTCAAGGAAATTATTTTAGCCACAAGTTACATAGGAACGGTGAATTATGTTTTTTTCTCGTAAATTAGAAGCATTCATGGCGGTGGTGGAAATGGGTTCTTTAAGCAAAGCGGCAAGAGTGATGAACCGTACGACTCCCCCAGTCGCTAAATCAATTAAAGACTTCGAAGCGACGTTAGGAAAGCGCTTATTTAAAAGGGAGAAGTTTGGGATGATTCTGACTAAAGACGGAGTGGAGTTATATAATGACCTGAAAGAACTCTATTTGAAAGAGAAGGAAATTACAAAGAAACACATTAGCGGGAGTATTTGTAATGTTGTAAATATATACCATGATTGGGGTAAGAAAAAGCATCTGATCTCTCTTTATAAAGCAGCAGACAGAAATAATGCTCAAGTAAATATATTACGCTTCAGTTATGATAACATTGATGAAATAGTTGATTATGAGGGCAATACGATAATTTTAAGTTCAGAAAAAATACTTAGTGATCGATTCAGTCTTGTACGGAAAATTGATGGACCAAATTTGGGGATCTGCTGCCGTAAAGAATTATTGGATGAGGTGAATGGAGATTTCACTCAATTGCTGAAAAAGAGAACATGGTTATGTGACCCAGTACTCTATAAAAGTAATTTGATAAAGAACTTAGAAGAGGAAATGGTAAAGAACGGAGAGAAAATTAATATTAGACAGATGGATAATATGGAATGCTGTCTTAATTTTATTCAGTCAGATGATTATATTTTCATTACAGATTCTCACTCCGGTGCTTTGGAAGAGGGAGAAAGCTTAGGCTTCATGCCAATTCCACGACCTGATGCCATTAATCAGTGTTATGTCTATAAATCAAAATCTCATTCAAGCGTGTTAAATCGTTTTATCGACTCAGTTAGCGATATGGAGTAACTGCTTGCATCTAGCGGAGCGAACTGCCAGATCCCTCAGCTCCGCTATTGGTTATTGTAAATGCATTATTTCCTAATGTGGTGACTGATTAGACAATCTATGTAACCAATAAATTGTTTGCTATTTCTGTAATGCATAGAAAGCTTGAAATGGATTTTTGATAGTGGTGGGGAAAGATGACTCATCATTTTGTTCCTCACCCTTAGCTGAAATAATATCCGCAATTCGTTTCGTTATTTTTCTGTTCTTAATTCCCATCTCTCTACATTGTTATATTTTGTGTTAAATTCAACCAGTACTCCAAAATTCTTGTTTTTCCTCAAAAGGAAAGTATTTTGATATGTTTTATGGAGAAGTGAAAGAACAAAACCATTACCAATGAATGAAATGAATAATAATGAGAATGAACAGTAGTCGGGATAAACAATAGTGGAAATAGAAAATAACAGAAACAGCAAGAACAGAGATATTGACTGAGGGGAGGGGTAAATTGATTAAGAGACAAGTCTTTGATGGTGGTGGGGGAAGGATTCGAACCTTCGAAGTCTGTGACGGCAGATTTACAGTCTGCTCCCTTTGGCCGCTCGGGAACCCCACCAGATATTTAAATTGTTCGCTGTCGTTAGCAGCGGACGGCATAATACCAAATAAGCCGCCGCTGTAAAGTAGATAATTGAAAATAAAGTATCGCTTGGCGTTTTTTTAATCCCAATGATCAAGTTGCAGCCAATAAAGAGGCGAGGAATACCACTCTTTATCAAAGAATAACAGTGCGGTTGCCATATACAAATACTCGTTGAGAGAAGACCCAATGCAACGCTTGGCTCAGAACATTTTTTTCAACATCCTGTCCTGCCCGCATCATTTCTTCAGCAGTATAAGTATGATCCACATTTATTACATCCTGAGTAATAATCGGGCCTTCATCCAAATTGTCATTTACATAATGAGCAGTGGCTCCAATAATCTTTACACCACGTTCATAAGCTTGATGGTAAGGACGGGCGCCGATAAATGCTGGCAAGAATGAGTGATGGATATTGATTATCTGATTCGGATAATGTTGAACAAATGCAGGCGTCAAAACACGCATATATTTAGCAAGTACAACGTAATCGGGTTGATACTGATCAATCTGGGCCATCAATGCATCATCGTGCTGCTCACGGGTTAAGCCTTCATGGCTGACATGATGGAATGGAATACCAAATTGCTCAACCAAATGCTGTAATGTTGTATGATTGCCAACAACAGCGGCAATTTCGACATCCAGCCCGCCATAAGCGCTTTTTACCAAGATATCGCCAATACAATGTGCTTCTTTTGTTACCATGATAACAATGCGACGACGACCCGCAGTATTTAATTCTCGGTTAGAGCCTGCCGGTAAAGCATCATCCAAATCGGCTAAAAGCGTTTCATCATTGAAAATGCCTTCCAATTCTGTGCGCATAAAAAAACGGCCAGTACGATGATCAACAAATTCATTGTTTTGAACGATATTCAATTGATGTTTGTAACAAATGTTTGTGATCTTTGCGATTAGCCCTTTGGCATCAGGGCAGATTGTGCGCAAGATTTTTTTTTGTATGTTTGTGTTTTGCATGGATTGCGAGATCCTTAAATTTCTTCACTGTGTGTGAATTATTATGTTTAATATTTAGAGACTGATTTAACCACAGCACTTCTTGTATTTTTTGCCTGAACCACATGGACAAGGGTCATTACGACCTGTCTGAGGGTGAATACCATCTATATAAAACCAGTTTTGGTCAATACGCAAAAAACGTGAGCGCTCGTGAATCAATTGCCTATCTTGCTTTCCCTGTTCAATAAAGCAAGCTGAAAATTCAACATAGGCTTCGCTATTATGATTACCCTGACTGGTTTTCAGAACATTTAATCCCAGCCATTGTACACCCGCAAAACTTTGTTCTATTTCCGTACGCCAAT
The DNA here is from genome assembly GCF_900113945.1 of Xenorhabdus mauleonii. GTDB lineage: Bacteria > Pseudomonadota > Gammaproteobacteria > Enterobacterales > Enterobacteriaceae > Xenorhabdus > Xenorhabdus mauleonii. Next base: position 289,826 of record NZ_FORG01000004.1, on the reverse strand, counting down.
TTTCAGCCTGACAATCAGGATGCCAGGTCGCGATAAGGTAATCCGCATTCTGTGTGACATACGCACTATATCTGGAACGCATCAGAGTTTCGGCATCTGGAGCAGGATAGCGCTTTTCGATATAGGGGCTACAGCAATGAGCAAAAGGCGAATTACTGCCGCAGGGACACGTTTTTGTCAAAATAACTCCAATTGTTTAAGGTAGTTGCTGTTAATATGAACGACATTGAAAAGATATGTAAGAGTATAAATAGTACGGGTCTATTGGGATATCATCGCGTGATGATACTCGAATATAGGCAATGGTCGCAACGCTGGGTAAGGGGCTGCCGTTATGGAAAAGGTACTGAGAGGAAAGAGGATATTAGTTGTAGAAGATGAGCCATTTTTTTGCACTTCATTAGTGGATTATCTGGATTCTCTGGGAGCAATAACTATGTGTGCATCAAATGGACAGGTCGCCCTACAGAAGATAGAGAGTGAAATAAAACCTGATCTGATCTTTTATAACTTGGATATGCCTACCATGAATGGTCTGGAATTTATCCGCCATATGACGACAAGAGGGATGGCGATCCCTATCATTATTGTTTCTGCAACAAAAAAAATGATGGAAATAGATAATGCGTTGCGTCTTGGCGCGAAAGATATCGTGTTAAAGCCGCTAGCTAATTTCAATGAGATAAAGAGAATCGCATTGGATTGTTTATATCCCAAATTGTTTTCTTCCGAAGCTACCGACCGAAGCAGATTATCTCAAGAGTTAGCCAGATTAAAACAAAACACGACAACCGTATGGCGCGTATTAAAACAGTGCCAGCCGCCTGTTTCCCAGATTATTGCTAACTGTAGAGTAAATTATCGTCTGTTAAATGCAGTAGATAAAATGGGATTGATTTTCGATATTGCAGCGCTTTCTGAAAAGGAAGTTATGTTTTATTGCCTTGATATCAGCGATGCAAAAGATAGAAACGCGGTTTCTGCACTGTTATTGAGAGTTGCTTTCAATAATTTATTGAAAAATAAAAAACTTCATAAAAAAAATGGTCTGCTTGATATGCAGAATATTATGAATTGGCTGAACCAGATATTGAATGATGCTAAAGCTGAAGAGCCTTTTTCGCTCCTGGTGGGTTATTATGATACACAGGACAAGACCATTTTATTGTCGTCTGCTGGATTAAATGCACATATTAAATCGGGTGATTACCAGAAGCAGTTAGACAAAGGGGCTCCTTTTCGCAGATTGGAGGTTATTCGTGCAAGCCATAACAATGAACGCAGTTCTTTTTGGCAATGCAGTGTATGGAATAACAGGAATCAAATAAAATTGATGTTTTCCCCCACATCTTATCAGTGATTCTATACTCAATGGGCTTCAAGGTGCGACTAACAAAGCTGCAACTTGAATGGCGGAGCTTATATAACAAGTCTGTATCATTTTGGGGTGGTACCAAATATAGAATTACGGAAATGAGAATATAAACCTGTGCACTGTATATCTGGTTGAATTAGCTGGTATACTCGTGCGCGTTATTTTTACGGATGCGATTTTTTTCACACATACAATTTTTTAAAGAGTTAATGCTATTGTTTAAGCTGCACTGATGTTTTGCCGTGGTAACGCTTTTTCAGTGACAACATAGCAATAGCAGCAGGAGACGATGTAATGTCAGCAGTAAACAAAAAAGTAAAAAAAGCTGTTATACCCGTTGCTGGTTTGGGAACTCGGATGTTACCTGCAACTAAAGCAATACCAAAAGAAATGCTTCCCCTCGTGGATAAGCCACTGATTCAATTTGTTGTGAATGAATGTATCAAAGCGGGCATTAACGAAATTATTCTGGTTACACATTCATCCAAGAATTCGATAGAAAACCATTTTGATACCAGCTTTGAGTTGGAAGCAATCCTGGAAAAAAGGGTTAAGCGTCAGTTGCTGGATGAAATACAATCAATTTGTCCGAATCATGTGACGATCATGCAAACTCGGCAGGGGATTGCAAAAGGATTGGGGCATGCGGTCTTGTGTGCCAAGCCATTGATTGGTGATGAGCCATTTGCGGTTATTTTGCCTGATGTCATTTTGGATGAATACAGCACTGACCTGTCAAAATATAATTTGAGCGAAATGTTATTGCGTTTTAATGAGTGTGGTATCAGCCAGATTCTGGTGGAGCCTGTACCTGTAGAAAGCGTTTCGGATTACGGTATTGTTGATTGTTTAGGTGAAAGCCTACAACCAGGTGATAGCAAACCTATTGCTCGTGTTGTTGAAAAACCGAAACCAGAAGAAGCACCGTCAAATCTTTCTATTGTTGGCCGATATGTATTATCTGAAAAAATATGGCCATTATTGGCGAAAACCGCTCCAGGAGCTGGTGATGAAATACAATTAACTGATGCCATTGCCATGCTGATGGAAAAAGAATCGGTTGAAGCTTATCACCTGCGTGGACGTAGCCACGATTGTGGCAATAAATTAGGTTATATGCAGGCATTTGTTGAATATGGCATGAGACATAAGGAATTGGGTAAATCATTCACGGATTGGGTCATGACCTTACAAAATCAGATTAAAGAATAATTCATTCGTAATTTAAGGTGTGATATGAAAGTTACTGTATTTGGTATTGGCTACGTAGGCTTAGTTCAGGCAACGGTATTCGCGGAAGTTGGGCATGATGTACTTTGCGTTGATGTTGATGAAAACAAGGTTGAGAATCTGAAAAATGGTCAGATCCCTATTTTTGAACCGGGTCTGGTGCCTCTGGTAAAGAAAAACCATGCTGAAGGGCGTCTGAATTTTACAACGGATGCTAAAGCCGGTGTTGCTCATGGCAAATTACAGTTTATTGCAGTAGGAACACCTCCGGATGAAGATGGCTCCGCTGATCTTCAATATGTCACTGCGGTAGCCCGGACCATTGCAGAAAATATGGATGGTCACAAAGTTGTTGTGGACAAATCAACGGTACCGGTAGGTACGGCAGATAAGGTCAAGGCAGTAATGCAAGAAACCCTGTTGCAACGCAATGCAGAGTTTCCGTTTGATGTTGTCTCCAATCCTGAGTTTTTGAAGGAAGGGGCGGCAGTTGCTGATTGTATGCGTCCTGAACGTATTGTCATCGGATGTGATAACGAGAATGTAGTTGATGTAATGCGAGAATTGTATGAACCATTTAATCGCAATCATGATCGTATGATAATCATGGATATCCGCAGTGCAGAACTGACAAAATATGCAGCTAACTGTATGTTGGCGACAAAAATTAGTTTCATGAACGAAATTGCCAACTTGGCAGAAATGCTGGGTGCTGATATTGAAAATGTACGTCAGGGAATTGGTTCCGATTCTCGCATTGGCTACCACTTCATTTATCCGGGATGTGGGTATGGTGGTTCATGTTTCCCGAAAGATGTTCAGGCATTGATCCGAACTTCTGAACAAATTGGATATACGCCAAAAATTCTTCAGGCAGTCGAATTAGTTAACGAAAAACAAAAAAATAAATTGCCGGCATTTGTTAAACGCCATTTTGGCAATGACCTATCAGGTAAAACATTCGCTATTTGGGGGCTGTCCTTTAAACCTAATACGGATGATATGCGTGAAGCATCAAGCCGTGTATTGATGGAAACACTATGGGAATGCGGTGCTAAAGTTCAGGCATATGACCCTGAAGCGATGCAGGAAGCTCAACGTATTTATGGGCAGCGTGATGATTTATCCTTAATGGGAACAAAAGAAGCCGCCTTAAAAGAGGCTGACGCTTTGATTATTTGTACAGAATGGCAAAATTTCAGGGCGCCTGATTTTGATGTGATTAAGGATTCATTGAAAACGCCTGTAATTTTTGATGGGCGTAATCTTTATGATCCTGAGCGATTACAATCGCGAGGGTTTACTTATTATGGTATTGGTCGAGGTGCCTCTATCAATCCAGTTATTTGAGTTACAGTATGAAATTTTTAGTTACAGGCACTGCTGGTTTTATTGGCTTTCACGTCAGCCAGCGGTTATTGAATATGGGGCATGAGGTTGTCGGTATAGATAACCTTAATGATTATTATGATGTTAATTTGAAGCAGGCGAGATTAAATTTATTACTCCCTTATTCAAATTTTAAATTCGAAAAATTAGATCTGGCTGACAGAATTGCTATACCCGAATTGTTTACTAGGCACAAATTTCAGCGTGTTATCCATTTAGGTGCTCAGCCAGGCGTCCGTTATTCAATACAGAATCCTATGGCATATATTGATGCGAATATCATCGGTCATATCAATATTCTTGAAGGGTGCCGCCATAATCATGTAGAACATTTATTATATGCATCTTCAAGTTCAGTATACGGATTAAATAAGAAACAGCCATTCTCGACGGATGATTCTGTTGATCATCCTGTCTCTTTATATGCCGCAACGAAAAAAGCTGATGAGTTAATGTCTCACAGTTATTCACATCTTTATCAACTTCCTACCACAGGCTTGAGGTTTTTTACGGTATATGGGCCATGGGGGCGTCCTGATATGGCTTTATTTAAATTTACTAAAGCTATGTTAGAAGGCAAAGCAATAGATGTTTATAATTATGGCAATATGGTGAGGGATTTCACATATATTGATGACATTGTGGAGTCTATAATCAGGCTGCAGGATATAATTCCTACTCCCAATAAAGAGTGGCTTGTTGAAGATGGGCAGGTATCAGCCAGCTCTGCACCATATCGTGTATACAATATTGGTAATGGTCAACCGACAAAGCTGGGGGACTTTATTGACGCAATAGAAGTTTCATTAGGGGTGGAAGCTAAAAAGAATTATATGGAGATTCAGGATGGTGATGTGTTATCAACATGCGCCGATTCCAGTGCACTCTTCAATAAGATAGGTTTTTCGCCCAATACTCCCGTAAAGGAAGGGGTAAAACAGTTTGTCGATTGGTATTTAGATTTTTATCAAAAATCAGGGCAATAAAAACAAGAAAAGGAGCTAAATGCTCCTTTTTTATAAGTCTATGTTAATAAAAAACTAAGCTAGTGTTAAATTTTTTTCAACATGTTGGAAAATATGAAGACGTCTTAGACGCTAATATACCACCATGTTTTTACATCAGCGCATAATTAACTTAGTTATATTAAATAACAAAACAAAAATACCCTGAACAGGGTATTTTTGTTATTAAGGCTATAAAACAATTGATTAGATCAGGAAATCTTCCAGTGATTTGCCTTCTTCTTCAATTGCTTTTTTGATGACAGCAGGTGTACGGCCTTGGCCAGTCCAAGTTTTAGTTTCACCTTCATCAAAGTATGAATATTTAGCTGGACGTGCAGCACGTTTAGATTTACCAGTAGCTTTACCACTTAAAGCATCTACTAAATCGCTTAATTCAATACCGTCTTTCTCCAGCATTTCACGGTATTCTTGAAGCTTACGTGAACGCTCTTCTATTTGAGCGCGAGCCTGACTTTCTTCATCACGACGTTCTTCAACAACAGTCGTAAGTTTTTCCAGCATTTCTTCTAAAGTAGTTAGTTCACATTCTCTTGCTTGTGCGCGCAAGGTACGGATGTTATTTAAGGATTTTAAATTTTCGCTCATTGTCCTGGTCTCAAATTATAATGATGATAGCTGATGTAGGGATAATAATAGAATGCTATTTTATTTTCTGCAATAGTGAATTTACTTTCTAAGGCTAAAACATGCCATTTTAAAATGCAATTTTTTTGATAATCGATATATTGCGTTTTAATCCGGCTATTGGATTTCCCATTTCAATAAGAGCGGGTAGAGATTACTGTAAAGTTAAGTAAGTGATAAACCAAAACGTATAAAACTAATTTATGGTCAATCTGTAAGGAATGTTAACTGTTCTTATAGAAATAAGTTAGAAAGCATGTATGAGTTGAAAGTTTTTTTATGGGTAATCCATTAGTTATGATTATAGTGGAGTGAATTGAGCAAAAGTAAACCACTCTGATTATTAATATGCAAAGGGTGGAAAGAATATAACTATTCTTTTGAAGTTAAGTTCGTTCATTTGTCATGCAGAATGCACTTGTATCGTTGATTTTATATGCACAAACGTGATGGTTATCATGAAAATAATCTTTTCTTATTCAGCCTAATTTGTTTCTGCTAGCCCACATTTAGCAATAACAATGCGTAATCTAAATCAGAGTTTGTGGTAAACTCGCCGCAATATATCACCTGATTAATTTGACAAAAGGATAGACCGGCCAATGGCTCAGCTTTATTTTTATTATTCTGCCATGAATGCAGGGAAATCAACTTCTTTATTGCAATCTTCCTATAACTATAACGAAAGGGGAATGAGAACGCTGATCTTTACAGCAGAAATTGATACTCGATTCGGTAAAGGGAAGGTTTGTTCTCGTATTGGTTTATCTGCTGAAGCCTTGTTGTTTTCGCCAGAAACAAATATTGCCGAGCTTATCAAAAGTGAAAATGAATCGGAAAAAGTACATTGTATTTTGATTGATGAGTGTCATTTCTTGACAAAAAAACATGTCGAACAACTTTGTGAAATTGTTGATTATGATGATATCCCGGTTCTTTGCTATGGATTAAGAACAGACTTTCAAGGAGAGTTATTTAGTGGGAGCCAATATCTTCTCGCTTGGTCAGATAAATTGGTGGAATTGAAAACTATCTGCCATTGCGGCAGGAAAGCCAGCCGTACACTGCGTTTTGGAGGCGATGGTAACGTTGTTTACGAAGGGAGCCAGATTGATATCGGTGGTAATGAAAAATACGTTGCAGTGTGTCGTAAGCACTATAGTGACGTTATTCGTGAAGTAAAGGCCAAAAAGGTTTAATGCCCTTAATTATAAATTAAGCAGGTATAAAATTATTGAATCAGTAAAACGGAATAATAAAAAGGCGTTGGGATTACCTAACGCCTTTTAAGTTACATCAGCTTATGATTTATTATTGTTTCTTATTATTCTTTTTATTTACTTTAATCGCTTCTTGAGATGAGGATTGTTCTACGTATTCGTGTCCATAGAAAGAATCCAGCAGCAATTGTTTCAACTCTGAAATTAATGGGTAACGTGGGTTGGCACCGGTACATTGATCGTCAAACGCATCTTCTGCGAGCTTATCTATTTTTGCCAAAAAGTCAGCTTCCTGAACTCCTGTTTCACGAATGGATGTTGGGATACCCAATTGAGATTTCATCTCTTCTAACCAAGCCAGCAATTTTTCAATTTTTGCAGCGGTGCGATCTCCTGCTGACGTTAATCCCAAATGATCTGCGATCTCTGCATATCGACGCCGTGCTTGTGGACGATCATATTGGCTGAATGCAGTTTGTTTTGTTGGATTGTCATTTGCGTTATAGCGAATCACATTACAAATTAACAGAGCATTAGCTAAACCATGTGGAATATGAAACTCGGAGCCAAGTTTATGGGCCATAGAATGGCATACTCCCAGAAACGCGTTGGCAAAAGCGATACCGGCAATGGTCGCTGCATTATGGACACGTTCGCGGGCAACAGGGTTTTTTGCACCTTCGTGGTAACTGGCGGGCAGAAAATCTTTCAGTAATTTTAGTGCTTGCAGTGCCTGCCCATCAGAATATTCATTGGCTAACACAGAAACATAGGCTTCCAGTGCATGAGTTACAGCATCAAGGCCACCAAAAGCGCACAGTGATTTCGGCATATCCATCACCAGATTCGCATCGACTATTGCCATATCCGGTGTTAGGGCATAGTCAGCCAGAGGATATTTCTGTCCGGTTACATCATCAGTAACAACGGCAAAAGGCGTAACTTCTGAACCCGTGCCTGACGTAGTCGTAATGGCAACCATTTTTGCCTTAACGCCCATTTTCGGGAATTTATAAATGCGTTTACGAATATCCATAAAACGCAACGCCAGTTCTTCAAAATGCGTTTCCGGATGTTCGTACATAACCCACATGATTTTGGCTGCATCCATAGGAGAGCCGCCACCAAGGGCAATAACGACATCGGGTTTAAACAAGTGCATTTGTTCAGCACCTTTGCGGACAATACTTAAAGTGGGATCAGCTTCAACTTCAAAGAAAACTTCAGTTTCCATGCCGTGGAATTTCAAAACATTGGTCACTTGATCGGCATAGCCATTATTAAATAAGAAGCGATCGGTCACAATAAAAGCACGTTTCGCGCCGTCGGCAACGACTTCTTCCAAGGCGATGGGCAGAGAACCCCGTCGGAAATAAATTGATTTTGGCAGTTTATGCCACAGCATATTTTCGGCTCTTTTGGCGACGGTTTTTGTATTGATCAAATGTTTCGGCCCCACATTTTCGGAAATAGAGTTTCCTCCCCAAGAACCACATCCTAACGTCAGGGAAGGGGATAATTTGAAGTTATATAAATCCCCAATTCCGCCTTGAGATGCGGGTGTGTTGATCAAAATACGGGCTGTCTTCATTTTGTCGCCGAAGTATTTAATTCGCTCAGCCTGATTATCTTGTTCTGTATAAAGGCATGAGGTATGTCCGATGCCGCCCATTTCGACTAATTTTTCAGCTTTTTCTACAGCATCCTCGAAATTTTTGCCACGGTACATAGCAAGCAGAGGCGACAGTTTTTCATGGGCAAAAGGTTCCGCTTCATCAACCAATGTGACTTCGCCGATAAGAATCTTAGTATGATCAGGAACATTGATTCCGGCCATTTCAGCAATTTTTGTTGCAGGTTGCCCGACAATGGCGGCATTCAAGTTTCCATTTTTTAGAATAATATCTTGAACTGCCTTTAATTCTTTCCCTTGCAGGAGGTATCCGCCATGGGTTGAAAAGCGTTCACGGACTTGTTCATAAACAGCATCAACAACAATCACAGACTGTTCTGAAGCACAGATCACACCATTATCAAAAGTTTTTGACATCAAAATAGATGCGACAGCACGTTTGATATCTGCGGATTCATCGATCACAACAGGTGTGTTACCTGCGCCGACGCCAATGGCGGGTTTACCCGAACTGTAGGCTGCTTTTACCATGCCGGGGCCACCTGTCGCCAAAATAAGGTTAATGTCGGGGTGATGCATCAAGGCATTTGAAAGCTCAACGGAAGGTTCATCAATCCAGCCGATAATATCTTTTGGTGCTCCGGCTTCAACAGCGGCTTTCAGAACAATTTCTGCGGCTCGGTTAGTGGCTTTTTTCGCACGGGGATGTGGTGAGAAAATAATGCCGTTGCGGGTTTTGAGGCTTATAAGCGCTTTGAAAATTGCAGTTGAAGTTGGGTTTGTGGTTGGAACAATACCGCAAATCAAGCCAATGGGTTCAGCAATGGTGATGGTTCCGAATGTATTATCTTCAGATAATATTCCACAAGTCTTATCGTCTTTATAGGCGTTATAAATGTATTCAGAAGCAAAATGATTTTTGATCACCTTATCTTCCACAATTCCCATGCCAGATTCGGAAACAGCTAATTTTGCTAATGGAATACGAGCATCTGCGGCGGCGAGAGCAGCAGCCCGAAAAATGCGATCAACTTGTTCCTGAGAATAAGTAGCAAATTCGTGCTGGGCTTTTTTTACACGAGCAACTAATTCATTGAGTTCAGCTACCTGAGTTACAGCCATAAAAATTACTCCTGATAATAAAGGTTAAATTTTTTAAGGGAATTAGCTGTGAGAGATGACTTATTCATTAAATAATGTCATGAGACTTATTATTTATGAAAGATTGGTTTAAGACTGCCAATTGCCTTAAAAAATTACTTAACGCTATGATTTATAAAAATATAATTAATATCCTCAAAATGATTACTTGCAAGTAGCTTATCATTTACAGACTTTCGTATAGTGATTTAGATCATAAAAATAGCTAGCTGATACCATTCAGCTTGCTGTTTATGAGATTAATTCTCATTTAATGGACTTATTTAACTTAAACATTCATTTAACTTAAGATAACAATTAATTAACTTTATTTTATTGGTATTTTTCACGGTGCGATGGTATTCCCAACAGAAATTGCAAAGTTAATTGATTTAACGTAACGAAAAGATTTCTATTTACTGTATTTTTTAGGTGTTTTATCAATTTTCTTTATTTACGTTAAAGGGGAATGAGCTGTGGGTGAGCCATTACTGGGGTTTGCTGGATATATTAAATTTTTTATGGGATTGTTTGCGTTAGTTAACCCAATCGGTGTTTTACCTGTTTTTATTGGAATGACTAATTATCAAACAACTGCTGGGCGAAATAATACCAATCTCATAGCAAATTTATCTGTTGCGATCATTTTATGTATTTCACTACTGGTCGGTGACTCTATTCTCTACGTGTTTGGTATTTCTATTGATTCATTCCGAATTGCTGGTGGAATGTTGATCATCATGATTGCCGTGTCGATGATTAACGGTAAATTGGGAGAAGATAAACAAAACAAATTGGAAAAATCAGAAACAGCAATAAGATCGAGCGTTGCTGTTGTACCACTTGCATTGCCACTGATGGCGGGGCCGGGAGCAATTAGTTCCTGCATGGTTTGGAGTGCACGTTATCAGGGATGGCAAAATTATCTGGGTTTAGCACTGACCAGCGTATTATTTGCCTTTTGTTGCTGGTTATTATTCCGATCTGCCTCTTTTTTGGTCAAATTTTTGGGGCAAACAGGTATCAATGTAATTACTCGGATTATGGGATTATTATTAATGTCGTTGGGTGTTGAATTTATCATCACAGGCACGAAAACCTTGTTTCCCGGGTTACTGTGATATTGCGTAGATAAAATAACTTATGTATTTATCGATATCGTTAATATAAAACGATGAAATTTTACACGTAAATAGAGTGTTCATTGACCGCAATTAACAAATGATCAATCAACACACGGCTAGTTACATCCGTCATATTCTGAATATTCTTTAAAACATTTATTTATATTTTATTCCTCTTTAGGTTATAACTTCTTCAATACAATACTGTAATTTTCCACACCACTCTGCTTTTCGTTACCTTACCTATCTAGTGTTCTATCTACATATTTTGTGATGGAGTTGGGTTTTTACTCTGCGATGATTGCTTTTTGTTAAAATAATGTTTATTTTCTTTTTCGGATACATCTTATGATTATTATATTGTCAGATTAAAATAAAACTTATTACTTTCAGTTTGTTACATTTATTGCACGAATGCATTTTACATAGTGTAAACAAATTAATTAACGCTTTAATAAACATATTATAAAGGTGCTATAACAATTATTGTTTGAGCGTATTTTTTGAACAAATTAGCAACTGTTTATTAGTTTGATAAGTTAATTATTTTTGTTAATGGATTAGAAAAATTCATTTTATTTTGGTGAGTTGGAGCAAAGAATGAAAACAAAAACAACAAAATTTAGAAAGTTGATTCCGAGTATCGTCTTATTATCCTTCCCATCTATGTCAAGTTTTGCGGCTGTTATTCCAGCAGGAGTCGTTTTAGACGCAAAACAAGAAATCATCGTTAACAATGGTGTTGAGGTCACGTCATTAGATCCACATAAAGTTGAAGGCCATCCTGAAACAAACATTCTTCGTAATTTGTTGGAAGGGTTGGTGACTACTGATGCAAATGGGCAAACAGTGCCCGGAGTAGCCGAAAAATGGGAAAATGAAGGCTATAAAGTATGGACGTTTTATTTACGTGAGGACGCTAAATGGAGCGATGGTAAGCCAGTAACTGCACAGGATTTTGTCTACAGTTGGCAACGCCTTGCTGATCCAAACACGGGTTCTCCCTATACCAGCTATTTGCAATATACCTACGTACAGAATACGGATGATATATTGACAGGGAAAAAAACACCGGAACAACTGGGTGTAAAAGCGTTGGATGAACGCCGTTTCCAAATCACGCTCAGTCAACCCGTTCCGTATCTGGTCGATATGCTGTCACATACAGCCTTGAAACCTGTCAGACAAGATGTTGTTGAAAAATGGGGAATTAAATGGACGTCTCCGGGGAATTTTATTGGCAACGGTTCTTATGTATTGAAAGACTGGGTTATCAATGAACGAATTGTTTTAACCCGTAACTCTCATTATTGGAATGATAAAGAATCCATTATTGAAAAAGGCACTTTCCTGCCGGTTGTTTCTGGGATCAGTGATGTCAACCGTTACCGTAGCGGAGAAATTGATATTACAGACAGTGCGATTCCGCCAGAGCTGTATCAAAAAATGAAACGGGATATCCCTGATCAATTACAAGTTTCCCCTTTCCTGTGCACATTTTATTATGAAATCAATAATAAAAAACCGTTGTTTAAAGATAAGCGGGTTCGTGAAGCCATAAAGCTGAGTCTTGATAGAGATATCATTACTGAAAGAATTATGGGACAGGGGCAAATTCCCGCCTATGGTTTTACACCGACCTATACTGGCAGTGGTTTATCCATTAATACTGAATGGGCAAACTGGACACAAGAACAGCGTAATCAACGAGCAAAGGAATTATTGAAAGAAGCCGGTTTTGATGCCAAAAACCCGCTTAAATTTACGCTGCTGTACAACACCTCAGAACAAAATAAACAACAAGCCATCGCCGCAGCATCTATGTGGCAGAAAAATATTGGCGCAAAAGTTACCTTACAGAACCAAGAGTGGAAAACTTCTCTTCAAAACCGCCATGAAGGCAATTATGACGTCGCCAGAGCAACATGGTGCGGGGATTACAATGAACCGTCTTCTTTCCTGAATATGATGTTGTCAACCAGCAGTAACAATACAGGTTTCTATCAAAGTAAGGCCTTTGACGATTATATGAGTCAGGCGCTGGCCGCTAAAGATGATGCAACCCGCCAGGAATTTTACCAACAAGCTGAAGCCCAGCTTGATAAAGATTCAGGAATAATTCCTATTTATTACCGGGTCAGTGTACGCCTCATTCGTCCTACTGTCGGGGGAATGACAGGGAAAGATCCTCTTGATTATGTCGATCTTAAGAATTTATATATCAAAAAAGCGGTGAATTAATCACCGTCGAAAAAATAGTGCTCTGCTGTAAACAAAATCGTTCTTTTGGATACGGATATAGCTATTCCATTTAATGCATATGTGAATATGACCTTAGTGGGTTAAATGATATCAATAGGAGTAAAAATAAGATGATAAACACAACAAAGAAAAAACTTGCTGCTGGCATTACAGTAGCTTTGGGAATGATGATGGGGACGCAGGCCTTTGCAGCGAAAGTGCCCGCAGGTGTGCAACTCGCTGACGATGCAAAACAAGTGTTGGTTCGCAATAATGGCTCAGAGCCACAATCATTGGACCCACATAAAATTGAAGGCGTACCCGAATCCGGCCTTGCTCGTGATTTGTTTGAAACATTAGTGATCAATGATCCCGATGGCAACATTGTCCCCGGCGTTGCTGAACGTTGGGAGCATCAACCGGATTTTAAAGTTTGGACATTCCATCTGCGTAAAGATGCAAAATGGTCAAACGGTGACCCTGTCACAGCACAGGATTTTGTCTATAGTTGGCGTCGGGTGACCGATCCTAATACAGCATCACCTTACGCAAGTTTCATGCAATACGCTCATCTTCTTAATGTCGACGATATTATCAGTGGTAAACAAAAGCCTGATGCTCTGGGCGTTAAAGCTCTAGATGATCATACATTACAATTAACTCTCAGCGAATCAGTGCCTTATTTGAACAGACTGTTTGTGCATCCAACAACATCTCCAGTTCATCGTGCAACAATTGAAAAATACGGTGACAAATGGACACAGCCAAAGAATTTTGTAGGCAACGGTGCGTATAAACTTAAAGATTGGGTGATTAATGAGCGAATTGTTCTCGAGCGTAGCCCAACATATTGGGATAACAAAAATACCATTATTAATCAGGTAACTGTTTTACCCATTTCATCTGAAGTCACTGATGTCAATCGCTACCGTGCTGGCGAAATTGACATGACTTACCATAACCTGCCTATCGAATTGTTCCAGAAGCTGAAAAAAGAAATTCCTGATCAGGTGAAAGTCAATCCTTATCTGTGTACTTATTTTTATGAAATAAACAATCAAAAACCCCCATTTACTGATCCTCGTGTACGTACCGCTCTGAAGCTTGGTATGGATCGCGATATCATTACCAATAAGGTGAAAAATCAGGGCGATTCAGTGGCCCATGGTTTCACTCCGCCGTTTATTGCTGATTTTAAAGATGAAAAGCCAGATTGGGCATTTAAAATGAATCAGCAACAGCGTAATGAAGAAGCGAAAAAGCTATTGGCAGAAGCCGGATTTACCAAAGACAACCCACTGAAAATTAAATTGTTGTATAACACGTCTGATTTACACAAAAAAATAGCAATTGGTGCGGCATCTATTTGGAAAAATAATATCGGTATTGAGGTCTCCCTCGAAAATCAGGAATGGAAAACTTATCTTGATTCCCGCCATCAGGGAACTTACGACATAACCCGAGCTGGGTGGTGTGCAGATTATAACGAATCCTCCAGTTTCCTAAATACGATGCTATCAACGAGCAGCAATAACACCGCTCACTACAAGAGCAAAGAATTTGATGCATTGATGAAACAATCCCTACAAGTCAAGACAGATGAAGAACGCATTGATATCTATGCCAAAGCAAATGCTTTATTGGACAAAGATTCAGCGATCGTACCTCTCTTTTATTATGCGAATACACGTGTAATAAAACCTTATGTCGGTGGCTATACCGGCAAAGATCCATTAGATAACTTCCACACTAAAGATCTGTACATAATAAAACACTAGGAATGAGTAGGTGGCTCAACACTCGAGCCACCCAATGTCAGATTATTTTAAGGCCATGGTTTGGCTAAACAATAGGAACGGGCAATGCTAAAATTCATTTTACGTCGCTGCTTAGAGGCGATCCCGACACTTTTTATTCTCATCACAATTTCGTTTTTTATGATGCGGCTTGCGCCGGGTAGCCCATTTACCGGGGAAAGGAAGCTACCGCCAGAGGTCATGGCAAATATTGAAGCGAAATATCATCTCAATGACCCGATGTATAAACAATACTTCAATTACTTAATCCAGCTTTCTAAAGGGGATTTTGGTCCGTCATTCAAATACAAAGACTACAGTGTAAATGATTTGGTTGCAGAAGCTTTGCCTGTTTCTGCTAAATTGGGATTTGCAGCGTTTATTATGGCAGTGATATTTGGTGTCAGTGCGGGCGTTATTGCGGCATTGAACCAGAATACCAAATGGGATTACACGGTCATGGGGTTTGCCATGACGGGGGTGGTTATCCCCAGCTTCGTGGTCGCTCCCTTGCTGGTTCTGATATTTGCCATTACTTTGAAATGGCTACCGGGGGGAGGTTGGAACGGCGGGGCGCCTAAATATATGCTTTTGCCGATGGTTGCGCTTTCTCTTTCTTATATCGCCAGTATTTCCCGTATTACCCGCGGTTCAATGATTGAAGTTTTACACTCCAACTTTATTCGTACCGCGCGAGCCAAGGGTTTGCCATTACGCAGAATTATTTTCCGCCATGCCCTTAAACCCGCTTTATTACCCGTAATCTCTTATATGGGGCCTGCGTTTGTCGGCATCATTACGGGATCAATGGTTATTGAAACTATTTTTGGTTTACCTGGGTTGGGGCAATTGTTTGTTAATGGAGCATTAAACCGTGACTACTCACTGGTTCTGAGTCTGACAATTCTCGTGGGTGGGCTGACCATTATGTTTAATGCCATTGTTGATGTGCTGTATGCCGTCATTGATCCGAAAATCCGTTACTAGACACTGGAGCACGCAATGTTACCGAATAAAAAAAATAGCGAAGCTCTGGAAAATTTCTCCGAGCAACTGGAAATTGAAGGCCGCAGTTTGTGGCAGGATGCACGTCGTCGTTTTATCCATAATAAGGCGGCAATTACGAGTTTATGTATCCTGTTTTTGATTACGTTATTTGTGATTTTTGCACCAATGCTGTCTCAATTTGCTTACGATGACACAGATTGGAACATGATGACAATGCCACCGGATTTTGAATCCGGCCACTATTTGGGTACCGATTCATCAGGTCGTGATTTATTGGTGCGTGTTGCCATTGGTGGGCGTATTTCTCTGATGGTTGGGATTGCCGCAGCCTTGATAGCGGTACTCTTTGGTACCCTGTATGGTGCGATGTCAGGTTATCTGGGCGGCAAAATCGACATGGTCATGATGCGTCTGTTGGAAATTCTCAATTCCTTCCCATTCATGTTCTTCGTTATTCTTCTGGTGACCTTCTTCGGCCAAAACATCCTGCTGATTTTCGTTGCGATAGGCATGGTATCGTGGCTGGATATGGCGCGTATTGTCCGTGGTCAGACACTGAGCTTAAAACGTAAGGAATTTATCGAAGCAGCTTTAGTAGGGGGAGTTTCTACCCGCCATATTGTACTGCGTCATATTGTGCCAAACGTTTTGGGTGTTGTAGTGGTTTATGCCTCATTACTCGTACCAAGCATGATTTTGTTTGAATCTTTCTTGAGTTTCCTTGGATTGGGAACCCAAGAACCACTCAGCAGTTGGGGGGCTTTGTTAAGTGATGGAGCCAACTCAATGGAAGTGGCTCCGTGGTTGCTGTTGTTTCCGGCGGGCTTTCTGGTAATGACCCTATTTTGTTTTAACTTTATTGGCGACGGCCTGCGAGATGCCCTCGATCCAAAAGACCGTTAAGGAGAGCCTATGAACAGCGTAGAAACTTCAAAGAAAGCTGAATTACTCTTAAGAGTAAAAGACTTAAATGTGGCATTCAGCACTCCTGATGGCGATGTCACTGCCGTGAATAAACTGAATTTTGATTTACATGCGGGTGAAACTCTGGGGATTGTAGGGGAATCTGGCTCCGGTAAATCTCAAACAGCATTCGCCTTGATGGGATTATTGGCCAGCAATGGTTCGGTTAGTGGCTCTGCCCATTTTAATGGAAGAGAAATTCTCAACCTGAAAGAAAAAGAGTTAAACCGAATGCGGGCTGAAGAAATATCGATGATATTTCAGGATCCGATGACTTCCCTTAATCCTTATATGCGAGTGGGTGAGCAACTTACGGAAGTATTGATGCTGCATAAGAATATGGGGAAAAGTGAAGCTTTTGAAGAATCCATCCGCATGTTGGATGCTGTCAAAATGCCAGAAGCACGTGAACGTATGAACATGTTTCCGCACGAATTTTCTGGCGGTATGCGTCAACGTGTCATGATTGCGATGGCTCTATTATGCCAACCCAAATTGCTGATCGCGGATGAGCCGACAACCGCACTGGACGTGACCGTTCAGGCTCAGATTATGACATTGCTCAATGAGTTAAAACGCGAATTCAATACTGCCATTATCATGATTACCCATGATTTGGGGGTAGTGGCAGGTATCTGTGACAAGGTATTGGTCATGTACGCGGGAAGAACGATGGAATATGGTACGGCGCGGGATGTGTTTTATCATCCTTCTCATCCTTACAGCATCGGATTATTAAATGCTGTACCGCGCTTGGATGGCGATGAAGAAACATTAATAACAATTCAAGGTAACCCACCTAATTTACTGCGTTTGCCGAAAGGATGTCCGTTCCAGCCCCGTTGCCAGTTTGCTATTGAGTGTTGTGCTCATGAGGAACCGCAATTGGAAAAATTTGGCCTTGGGCGCTTGCGTGCCTGCTTTAGACGCCAGGAGGAATTAGTATGAGCACAATAGCTGAAAAACGTGTTCTGTTGGAAGTCGATGATCTTAAAGTTTACTTTGATATCAAAGATGGAAAACAGTGGTTCTGGCAACCGGCGAAAACCTTAAAAGCCGTCGATGGCGTTACGTTGAGGCTATACGAAGGTGAAACGCTGGGTGTGGTGGGAGAGTCCGGTTGCGGAAAATCAACATTTGCCAGAGCAATAATTGGGTTAGTCAAGGCTTCTGGGGGATCGGTTACTTGGCTTGGGCAGAACTTACTGGAAGTCAACGACAAACAGTGGAAGGATATTCGTAACGATATCCAAATGATTTTCCAAGATCCTCTGGCGTCATTAAATCCTCGTATGACCATTGGCGATATTATTGCCGAGCCATTGAGGACGTATCACCCCAAAATGAAGACCGAGGAAATAAAAGAGAAAGTTAAAAAGATGATGATGCGGGTAGGGTTATTGCCTAACCTGATAAACCGTTATCCTCATGAATTTTCCGGCGGGCAATGTCAGCGTATCGGAATTGCACGTGCTTTGATTCTGGAACCCAAATTAGTTATTTGTGATGAACCTGTGTCTGCGCTGGATGTTTCCATTCAGGCTCAGGTTGTTAACTTGTTGCAAGAACTACAGCGGGAAATGGGGCTTTCCCTGATATTTATTGCCCATGACTTGTCAATCGTGAAACATATCTCAGATCGTGTTTTGGTCATGTATTTAGGGAATGCAGTGGAATTGGGGACTTATGATGAGGTTTATCATAACCCATTGCATCCTTATACACGTGCACTTATGTCAGCGGTACCCATTCCGGATCCGGACAAAGAGCGTGATAAACGTATTGAATTACTCGAAGGAGAGTTGCCTTCGCCCATTAATCCACCGTCAGGATGTGTATTTCGCACCCGTTGCCCGATGGCTGATGCAGAATGTGCCAAAACTCGTCCTTTGTTGGAAGGCAGCTTTAAACATGCTGTCTCTTGCCTGAAAGTTGACCCTCTGTAAGTGTCTCTCATCGGGAAAATAAACGTGACGCTGTCACAAATATAAACTTAATCCCCCTTTATAAAATAAGGGGGATTTTTAATATTCTCATTTTTCTTTCCATAGAATATGGTAAATGGGATGAGATTTTTCCCGGCAGATCAAGACGCGAGCGAAGATATCGTCAATTTCGGCATCGTCAGACTCGGCCAACCCAATGATGACTTCGGAAAAAAAATTCGGATCTAAATCAAAATCAACATATTTAGGCCACACCTCAGAAAGTTCTAATAATTCTGCGCCGCCTCGTTCCTCGAACTGCAAATTAAATAATAGGCTGTCAGCCGGATCAAGATTATCAAGTGCTTGCTCTAGAAAAAGGTCATAGGCTTTTTCCAGCGCTTCATCTTCCGTCATGCGGTTGTTTAAATCCAATTGCATAGTATGTGTCGGTTGGTTTTCCATAATGGGATTATCCAAAATTAATAACAAAGTGAAATATGTTTTATCAGTCAGCTATATTCATCATGGTAGTTAGGTGATAAATATAATGGCTTGATTTTAAATGGAAGTTTTTCATCTTTTGTTTTCTGTCATCAGTAATGACAAGCATTCAACGGGTGTCATCGAAAACAAGGGGAAGATTATATTCTAATTTGGATATTGCTGGAACGGCACAGGGGATCAGAGAGCGATCGGCACCAATCCAGCAACTCGTTTAAAAGAAGC
This sequence comes from Xenorhabdus mauleonii, assembly GCF_900113945.1. GTDB lineage: Bacteria > Pseudomonadota > Gammaproteobacteria > Enterobacterales > Enterobacteriaceae > Xenorhabdus > Xenorhabdus mauleonii. The sequence continues at coordinate 270,401 of NZ_FORG01000004.1, read as the reverse complement.
TCAGGGCTAGGTGATTTTTTATCGTGAGAGCTGGGGGAACACCATCGCCCTAAAATCGTTAAACCTATTCTTTATCGATTATCCTGCAAAAATTCAGTTTTAACGTAAGTCATAACAGAGGACTGAAGAAATAACAGACACGTTCAAGGACACGGTGCCATACGGGGCGTTTGTCCCATTGATTGTGTACCAGCAGCGTTGAACGCATAATGTAGTCTTGTTGGACGAGCGTTAAATCATTACCAAAGAGTTCATCATCGATCACTACGGTAATTTCAAAATTAAGCCACAGACTGCGCATATCTAAATTAACAGAACCAACCATGCTGAGTTGCCCATCAACCAAAACACTTTTGGTATGCAGCAGGCCATCTTCAAAAAGATAAATTTTTACGCCGGCTTCCAATAATTCAGTAAAGAATGCTCGACTGGCCCAACGAACAAGAAATGAATTGTTCTGGCTTGGAATAACAATGCTGACATCTACGCCACGCATGGCTGCCGTACAGATTGCGTGCATTAAATCATCACTGGGGACAAAGTAAGGCGTAGTAAGAATAAGTTGCTTGCGGGCGGAAAAAATAGCCGTCATTAGCGATTGCTGGATTAATTCATCAGGGAATCCCGGCCCGGAAGCAATGACTTGGGCGGTATGCCCGCTGGCTTGTTCAAAAGGCATAACAATGTTGTCTGGAGGAGGGGGAAGATGGCGTTTCCCGGTTTCCATTTCCCAATCGAACGCATAAATAATCCCCAGAATTGTGGTAACAGGGCCTTCCATTCTTACCATGATATCGACCCATTGCCCAACCCCCGCATTTTGCTTAAAAAAACGAGGGTCAACCATATTCATACTGCCGGTGTATGAAATATGATTATCGACCAAAATAATTTTTCTATGTTGACGTAAATCCATGCGACGCAGGAATAGACGGAAAATATTTACTTTCAGCGATTCGACAAATTCAATCCCTGCTTTACGCATAATATCAGGGTAAGGGCTGCGGAAAAATTGCCAGCTTCCTGCTGAATCCACCATGATCCGACATTTAACCCCGCGCTTGGCAGCCCGCATCAGAGCATCAGTTACTTGATCAACCAGCCCACCTGATTGCCATATATAAAAGACCATCTCAACATTGTACTTGGCGTTCTCAATATCGTTGATAATGGCTTTTAATGAATCATCATAGGAGGTCATTAATTGCATTTTATTGCCTTTAACGCCTTTGATTTTCTGGCGATGCTCGCACAATTGGAATAGCGGCGTAGCCACTTCACTATTTTCATTGGCAAATATGAGAGTGGATTTTCTTAACTCGGCAAGCCACTTAACAACAGATGAACGCATTTGCTTGGCTTGTTCAACCCTGCGTTTACCGAGGTGCAATTCACCAAATGACAAATAAGCGACAACTCCCACTAAAGGGATAATGTAAATAATAAGTACCCAAGTCATTGCAGAAGTCACTGGACGGCGTTTCATCAAAACTCGTATAGTGATCCCTGCAATAATCAGCCAATATAAGAAAATCGCCAGCCAGCTCAGTACAGAATAAAAGGTTGTCATACGTGGCAATCAATCCTGTTTATTTAAGTATTTAACACCGTCATTACCACAATTTTCTAGAAATTTTAGCAAACTATCAACCTAATATAAGTTGGGTTGCCAATTAGTTGACATCTTTAAAGGTGGGATTAAGAATAATACACCAGCCTCAATGAGAAAATTAATCAGGGATAACTAATGAAACACAGCAGAAACGAAGTAGGGCGCTGGAGAATGATCCGGCAAAATGTTAGCCGTCGTCGTCGCTGGCTCGAAAGCCAATCGCGGCGTAATTTTCGTATCTATAGATTGCATAAGATAGATTCCTATAAACGCCGCCGGGCGCTTTTGTTTGTCCAGAATTTAGAATGGGTGTAACAAAGTGTGTAGCATGATAAGTATCCGATAAAGTAACGTTATAATTTAGTTAACAAATCAAGGATTGAGAAGTAAAAAGGGTACAGATGTTTTTGAATCATTATTGAATATGATAGTCATTTGCATTTAAACTAATGGCAATCTGAAAACTGACTATTATGCTGCTAATCAAGAATTCACTTATGCGTTGGATACCCTGGCCGATACTATTTTCTATTTGTTTACATATTTCTATTGCTGCGGCGTTTTTCTATGCGATTGACCCCGTAAAGCGACAAGAACCAGCTCCCATGTCTGTCGCTATGATTCAGCTGGCAGCAGAAGCTCCTGCTTCGATGGCTGCTATGCCTGAATCTATACCTGAACCTCCGGCACCAGAGCCTGAACCTATCGCGAAAATAGCCCTGCCTAAGCCTGAAAAAAAACCGGAAGTGAAAAAACGGGAAGAGAAGAAAATCGTTAAAAAAGACTCTAAGCTGATAGAGAAAAAAATAGAAAAAGTATCAGAACAGCCGATGAAACCTGTCTCTGATGAAATGTCTCGGGTTGTGAATAATCTTGGAGAACCGACTCCGTCCCATTTTGCTAAGGATAATGCACCTGCAGTGCAACGTGGACCAAGGGCACTGAGCAGGCCAAATCCTATTTATCCATCCAGAGCACAACAGCTAGGAACTGAAGGGGTGGTAAAAGTGGAGTTTGATATTGATGAAGATGGCCGAGTTAAAAACATCAAAATTCTCTCTGCAACGCCTAAAAATATCTTTGAACGTGAAGTGAAACAAGCCATGAGAAAATGGCGCTATGAGAAAACGGCAGCTACCGGATATATAGCAACTATTGAATTTAGAGTAACCGGTATTTCTCAAAGTTAATTAAGTAAAGAGTCAAGGAACATAGTTTTCCTTGGCTCTGTCATAACTATCTGATTATTTTATGCTATTTCAAGTTCCCTCTTATTGAGCTAATCCTGCTGTTATTCCACTTTCAAACTCAATCAATATTTTTTTAATTAATGTCGAGGTAGTTATGACTTTCCTTTAAAAAAATATATATCTTACTATTCAAAACAGTGTAAAAAGAATCCTTAATCTGGCAATTATATCTCTAAATGGTCAGACAACAGTCAAAGCATTGTGAATGTCGAACTTTATTATTTCTTTCAATTTGCTCTATTTTTTAATAAAAAAAGGAGCGCCATAATAACGCTCCTCTGATTTTCATGAATAATTTTTCGAACACAATATTATTCTGAATCACTGCCTTCTAGCTTGAAATGTCTTTTCCCTTCGGGCAAAGGGCGCGAAGAGTTGTTTTCATCAACGGCAACATAAGTGAAAACCGCATCTGTTGCACGATAACGCTGCCCAACGGGTTCGGATGCCACTTTTTTCACCCAAACCTCAATATGAATGGTGATTGATGAATTACCCGTTTTGAGACAACGGGCATAACAGCATACGACGTCACCTACCGCAACTGGTTTCAGAAAACTGATGCCATTTACGCTAACAGTTACCACGCGCCCCAGTGCAATCTCTTTTGCCAGAATTGCGCCGCCAATATCCATTTGAGACATCAGCCAGCCACCGAAAATATCCCCATTGGCATTGGTATCAGCGGGCATGGCCAGTGTACGGAGAACCAATTCTCCGTTTGGTAAGGATTGTTGTTGTGTCATTAGAAAACTTGCTTTATTTGGTGAATACAACAATACCTGCCGAATTGTTGGCAGGTATCCATCTGAGGGTCATTATACCTGTTGTCTTTCAAGATGCTGCTTTGTTGGCTACGCTAACTCACCCCAGTCACATAGCTATCTATGTTCCCGGGGATTACTGAGAAGCTCCTGCTTCTCACCAGAAGCCAGCTTTCGGCCGGACAAACTCGTTTCCGACGAACTTGTCATTCTTTTGCCGCCGCGCTGCATCTTAAAATCCAGTGGGTATACATTATTTTTGTTCGCGAGGTAGATGGCGGTAGATATATACCACACTCAACACAGTAAAGACCAGCGTCAATGCAGTTAACCCGAATACTTTAAAGTTAACCCAAACTTCCTGAGGTAGCCAGAAAGCAACATAAATATTTACTAATGCGCAGACTGCAAAAAAGATTGCCCAGGCTGTATTGAGCTTATTCCAGATTAAATCGGGCAATTCTAGCTCTTTGCCCAACATTTTCTGGATAAGTGGTTTTTTCATAACCCATTGGCTGATGATCAGAACAAGAGCAAAAATGGCATAAATAACAGTGACCTTCCATTTAATGAACAAATCACTGTGAAAAGCCAGAGTCAGCGTCCCGAAGACTGCGACCATGGCAAAGGTAATTAAAGAAGATTTTTCTACTTTGCGGTAGAGCAAATAAGTAATAACAACCGCCAATCCGGTAGCCGCAATCAATGCGCCGGAAGCATAAAAAATGTCGTACATCTTGTAAACGATGAAAAAAACGACTAAAGGCAAAAAGTCTAAAAGTTGTTTCATAAATTGAACCCATAGTGATGCCAATAATGGCATGTTCTTGAATTTGTGCCAGAGTGTATCAGATATCAGTGAAATGGTTTATTTTTCGGAAAAAACATTTTTCACTTGTTTCCCATGTTGGGCGGATTTTAACCAGAAATGAGGTACTTGTGAGTTTCTCTTTAACACAGCATTATAGTAGGTTGTTTTTTACGAAAGGGCATAAAGGTCATGTTGTGGAAAAGATTGCATCGTTGGATGCCGGGTTTGGAAAATCTTTGTCATTATCGTAAAGAATATTTTAGCCATGATATGCGGGCAGGCCTCTCTGTTGCTGCGGTTGCATTGCCGGTGGCCATTGCTTATGCGGAGTTAATGGGCATTAGTGCCATTATCGGTTTGTATGCCTGTATTTTACCCATGATTGCCTATGCATTGTTCGGGACTTCCCGCCAGTTGATTGTTGGGCCAGATGCAGCAACTTGCGCCGTTATTGCTGCGGCGGTAACACCACTGGCCTTAGGAAATGAACACGTTCGTTGGCAGCTTGCTATTGTTATGACATTAATGACAGGGTTCTGGTGCATTTTAGCCAGCCATTTTCGGTTAGGCGCTTTTGCCGATTTTTTGTCTCGTCCTATTTTGAAAGGCTTTATCAATGGGGTTGCCATTACCATTATGGCAGACCAGATTGCAAAAGTTTTTGGGATCTCAGGCCTGCCAGTTGAATTGATTGAACGGTTGATTGCGGTTCCCTATAAATTACTGGGTGCTCATTGGCCAACGGTGGGCATGTCAGTTCTCACATTGCTGGTATTGATCATTGTCCGTTTTATCCGACCCAATTGGCCGGCTCCTCTGATAGCAATGATTGTAACAACTTACGTCAGCTGGCAATTTGAGCTTGACCAATATGGCGTTCAGATTGTTGGCGATATGGGCAAGGGCTTGCCCATTGTTCCAATGCCAGAATTTGAATTGGGTGTCATACGTGATTTAGTTGTTCCTTCCATTAACCTTGCGGTGATAAGTTTTGTCAGCTTTATGATGACAGCTCGTAGCTTTGCCAGCAAAAATGGCTATCAGGTCGATTCTGACTTAGAACTCAGGGCATTGGGTATTGCCAATATTGCCGCATCCTTATCGCAAGGATTTGCTGTCAGTGCGGCTGGCAGTCGCACCGCAGTCAATGATTCACTTGGCGGAAAAACCCAAATGGTGTCAATCATCGCGGCGGGTTCCATTCTGTTGGTGTTGTTATTTATGACAACCTTTCTGACACACATCCCTCTGTCATCGCTGGGCGTTGTTTTAATATTTTCCTCATGGTCACTTTTGGGATTAAAAAATATCTGGGCATACCGGAAACGCAATCGTCAGGCTTTTACGCTTTCTATTTTTACTTTCATTGCGGTTTTGCTGGTGGGTGTCATTGATGGCATTGGTTTTGCCGTTTTGCTAGGGTTGTTGCAATTCTTGCGAATTATATTCCGTCCTTCAGATCAATTGCTGGGGGTAAACGACCAAGGCATGGTGCGCTCCATTCACCAAGATAATGAGATTAAACCCGTGGATGGCATCATGATGTACCGTTTTAACTCCCCACTGACCTATTTTAACGCCGGATACTTTAAAAAACGGGTATTACAGCATGTAGGCAGTGCCCCAATTCATCCGTCATGGCTGGTGGTGGATGCTACTGTCAGTTTTACTTATGATGATGTCAGTGTTTTTGCGGCCTTAGATGAATTGATTACTGAACTGAAAGAAAAAGGCGTCACTCTGGTATTGGCCGGACGCAGGACAGAGCTGAAGTATTGGATCAAGCAAAACAAACTCAGCCGCAGTGATGAAGATCTGATAGTTGTGCCAGATCTCTATTTTGCCATTCGTCTGATACAAAGTAAGCAACACATAGCGGAAAAGGAGAGGGAAGAAATGAGTTCGTAATTCACCCCCTACACAGAGATACGGAGGTGAATTATCTTGTTGAGTTTGGGTTTTATTTTGTACCGTTTTGCGGCCTAACCAACATGTACAGGCGGAACAGATAAATCAACAGCAGTGCTGACAATAAATTATTTAATATTGACGAGAGCACGTAAGGGGCTTTTGTTAGCAAAAGCTCCAATATCAACTTGGTAGCAAGCCACAATAACATGGCAGGAATTAGCAGCCGCATGTTACTGAATGCCAGTTTCCAGCTATCCTGCATGGCAGAAAAGATACCCTTGCCTTTGTCGAACAAGAAAATAGGGGCAAGTGCGAATGCGATAGAAAAGAGTATCCCAGGCAATAACATCAAAACATAGCCAATCTGAATCAACAGGGTGCAGATAAACATTAGCAAAAACATTTTAGGCAATAGTGTGATTGATAATGTGCTGGCGTGAATGGCATTGGTTTGCTGGCCATTGGAAACCGCATTAATGAGAACCAACACACTGGCAGCCAGTAAGGTATTGCCGAAAATGTTGGTGAATAAGATCCCGAATGCTGTGCGTAAAAACATCATTTGCTGCTCAGGTGTCAACTGCTCCACAAAATCTTTGACGCCTGTGTTGCCGGATTCTTTGAAGGCATCTTGTATCCCAATTAATAAATTGAGTTGCTCACCATTCGGCATCAGAAGATGCTCAAGCAGTGTTGTTACCAACGCGGCCAAGACAGCGAGTATGACAATATTCAACAGTTGGTTCTTCAAAAAGTTGATGCTGTCACGATACAGGGTATTTGCCGTGATGGGCATGAAAGTGGCTCCTATCAAATAAACAACGATAATGTTCAATTGTACCCTGTTAGGGGGATTATTGGATACCTCAGATTTACTTTCTTGTCGCACCCCGTGAGCAGGTATTGAAGGGCAGGGAAAAATTATCTTTGTTGGCTAACCGTATTGATATTTTATCAAAATGATAAAAATATTAATTTTATGTTATCAGCTGCTATGTAAGTTAAGGATGTCAAATAATATATTGCAACAGGATACTCCTGTTATTAAATAGCTGTAATAACCAAAAATTGATATAAAAACATGAATGAAAATCTATAATAAAAGTAATAGTAAGCTAATCTTGATTTGGATCAATTTAAAATATCCATCAGATGAAATAATAAAACTACAGATACCTTATTTTCTAAAAATCTTTAAAAGATGTGATCTGTCTTAGATCATAACAGTAAACAAACGGGTATATTTCTGACAGTTTTAAAACCACACAAATGGGATGGATAATGAAAAAGATTTCTGCGCTCGTATTGGCTGCGGCTACGTTAGCTCCGTCATTGACCTTTGCTCATGAAGCGGGTGATTTCTTGTTCCGTGCAGGCACAGCAACGGTAAGACCAAATGCAGGTTCTGATAATGTATTAGGTTTGGGATCTTTTGATGTCAATAATAATACTCAGTTGGGTTTAACTTTTGGTTATATGATAACCGATAATATTGGTGTTGAATTATTGGCAGCAACTCCTTTCCAGCACAAAGTAAGTTTACCGGGTGCGGGTGAAATCGCCGAGGTTAAACATCTACCACCAACGCTAATGGCACAATATTATTTTGGTGCGTCAGAAAATAAATTACGTCCTTATATTGGTATGGGTGTTAACTACACAACTTTCTTCAGCGAAAAATTTAATAATAATGCCACAGTACAAGCCGCTAATTTAAATAGTTTGGATCTGAAAGATTCTTGGGGAGTCGCGGGTCAGGTTGGTATGGATTATCAATTAGATAAAAACTGGATGTTGAATACTTCACTGTGGTGGATGAATATCGAAACTGACGTGAAATTTAAAGTGGGTGATGAGCAGAAGAAATATAAGACTCGTCTCGACCCATGGGTCTTTATGTTTAGCGTAGGTTACAGTTTCTAATTTTGTTTGAGTGGACGATTGAAATTTAAACAAAAGTAGGAAAGTAGTAAAAACAAGCGACGTGTGTGTTTGACATAAGAGAGAACCAATGGGGCTTAATCAGCCCCATTTTTCAATTTTAGGTTTTACCGAAGCTTGATGGAATTAATGACCGAGTTAACCCCTTTGATTTCTCTGGCTACCTGTATTGCCTGTTTAATCTCTTCAGGAGAATTAACAAAACCGCTTAGTTGTACACGTCCTTTAAAGGTCTCAACATTGATTTCATTGGATTTCAAACCCTTGGTTGCCAGCAAGGCAGATTTTACTTTTGTGGTGATCACGGTATCGTCAATATAACCTCCTGTGCCTTCTGTTGTGGTCGTTGGGGCACAGGCAGATATCGCCATTGCCATTATGATTGCGACGAAAAATGCAGAGATTTTTTGTAGTTGTTTCATAATGATACTCCATTGATGTCAAGGAAAACGTCTGATTGGTAAAAGTGATCTTTTGTTTTTCATGAAATGGCAGTTGATTTTCATGAGCTTGATTTACATGAAATTGGTGTGTCATGAAATTTGTTAGAACTGCAAACATCAGTATTGTTGAGAACAATGGAAGCAGCAAACAGCGGAGTCATATTTATAATTTTCCCTGCCTGTTTGTGGAGGAAATGTTATCCCCGTCATCTTTCAAGTTGCTGCCCTGATGCAATTTGAAATCCAATGGGGATAATTTCATCGAAGGGAAATTATGGCTGGATCTTCATCGAGTGGCTTCCTTCATATTACGAACAAAAGCCATGAGTTTTTCTTGCATAACGGCGGGTTGATCCAAATTACCTTCAATAATTTTTACAATGGCAGAACCCGAAATTGCCCCTTTAGCACCACTATTGAGGGCGTTCTTGACTTGCATTGGCTCGGAAATACCAAAGCCCTGTAGAGCAGGGGCGGCATGATATTCTTTGAGTTTATTAATAATATGGTTCAATGGCAGGGTTGCCTGATTCTCACTTCCTGTTACGCCCGCCCTCGACAGCAGATAAGTATATCCACGCCCGAATGAGGCGATCTCACGCAGTAGAGCGTCATCAGCATTGGGGGGACAAATAAATATCGGGGCAATGTCATATTTCATGGCGGCAGAACGGAAAGGGGATGATTCAGATAGCGGTACATCGGCTACCAACACGGAATCTACACCCGCTTCTTTGCAGCGACGGTAAAAATCATCGATCCCATTGTGGAAGACCAGATTGGCGTAAACCAGCAAGCCAATGGGAATTTCAGGATGTTGTTTCCGGATTTTGGCCAGTAACTCAAAGCATGTCGCCGATGTCACCTTGGAGGATAACGCCCGTAAATTCGCATTTTGAATGGTGGGGCCATCGGCAAGGGGATCTGAAAACGGAAAACCCAATTCGAGTGCATCCGCTCCACCGGAAATCAATGAATTGATAATTTCCAGTGACAATTCAGGGTTTGGATCACCTAAGGTGACAAAAGGAACAAAAGCACCTTGATTATGGTTTTCTAGTTTCTTGAAAAGTTGCTCATAACGTTCCATCAGATTGCTCCCCGGGATTTTAAAATATCGTGAACGGTAAAGATGTCTTTGTCGCCACGGCCAGATAGATTGACAATTAACAACTGTTCCTTATCTGGAGCCTGATGGATCATTTTCAACGCATAAGCCAGTGCATGGGACGACTCTAAGGCAGGAATAATCCCTTCATTGCGGGACAGCTCCTGAAAAGCAGCAAGGGCTTCTTCATCGGTGATAGAGACATAATCAGCTCTGCCAATGCTATTTAAATAAGCATGCTGGGGGCCTACGGACGGGAAATCCAATCCCGCTGAAATGGAATAAGACTCTTCAATCTGCCCGTCTTCTGTTTGCATGATTGGGGCTTTCATCCCAAAGTAAATTCCTAATTTGCCATGCTTCAATGGAGCACCATGCTCCCCGGTTTCGATACCGTGGCCGGCTGGTTCAACACCGATCAAGCGGACTTTATTTTCAGGAATAAAATCAGCAAACAAGCCAATGGCATTGGAGCCGCCGCCGACACAGGCAATAACCGCATCAGGCAAACGTCCTTCTTTTTCCAAAATTTGTGCTTTGGCTTCCTCGCCAATCATGCGCTGGAATTCCCGCACCATTGTTGGATATGGATGGGGGCCGGCTGCGGTTCCTAGCAGATAATGCGCTTTGTCATAACAGCCAGACCAGTCACGCATGGCTTCATTGCACGCATCTTTCAACGTAGCGGAGCCACTGTGAACCGGGATCACCTCTGCACCCATCAGGCGCATGCGAAAGACATTGGGTGACTGGCGCTCAATATCCTTTGCCCCCATGTAAATACGGCATTTCAGGTTCAACAGCGCACATGCCAAGGCAGTTGCCACACCATGTTGGCCTGCACCAGTCTCGGCAATGATTTCAGTTTTTCCCATGCGTTTTGCCAGCAACGCTTGCCCCAATACTTGATTGGTTTTGTGGGCTCCGCCGTGGAGCAAATCTTCCCGTTTCAGGTACAGGCGCGTTTTCGTACCCTTAGTGAGATTTTGACACAAGGTTAAGGCGGTAGGCCGGCCTGCATAGTTTTTCAACAAATCCAGAAAATCACGCTGAAACTCAGGATCTTGTTGCGCATCTATGAAGGCACTTTCTAACTGATTGAGCGCAGGGATCAAAATCTGAGGAACGAATTGACCACCAAAATCGCCAAAATACGGGTTCAATTTACTCATTATTCTATTCATCCACTTTCTGTCTGAAAAATTAGTGATAACAGCGTAATTGTTGAAATAATTGTTTTATTTTGTGTTTGCTTTTGATGCCTGGAGAAGTTTCGATACCAGAATTAAAATCTAACCCATGGCAGTTGAGCGCGGCTGCTTGCCGGCAGTTTTCAACATTCAGCCCTCCAGCCAATATGCTGTTGTGCTGGAGTTGTGGGGCAATTAATTGCCAATCAAATGGCTTACCTGTTCCACCGGAGCCATTATCCAGTAAGAAATGATCAACATTAGGTATGTCGGAGGTCGCTTCTGTCACCTTGGACATATCAATGGCTTTCCAGATTTCGCAATGTTCAGGTAATACAGGGCGTAATGTATTGATGTAGTTTTCATCTTCACTTCCATGTAATTGCACCGCACTTAATGAAAGTGTACGGGCAATCTCACTGACAAAATCAACCGACTGATCTTGAAACACCCCGACATATTGTAAAGAGGCTTCATTAATGATTTGTTGTGCTTTTTGCAGGTTAATTTTGCGTGGGGATTTTTCAGCGAAAATTAAACCACCGTAAACGGCTCCTTGCTGCAATGCAGATTTGGCGTCTTGGGGACGGGTTAATCCACAAACCTTGTTATTGCCCAAAATCAAGCGACGCAAAGCCAGATCGATATTGGGTTGAGCCATTAAAGCACTGCCAATTAAAAAACCGTGAGCATATTGGCTTAATTCACGGACTTGGTGGTGCTGGTGGATGCCCGATTCGCTGATAATAATGGTGCCTTCAGGTAAACCCGCAGCCAGTTTGCGTGTACGTTCTAAATCGATGGACAAATCCCGCAGATCCCGGTTATTGATTCCAACAACTTTAGCTCCCAATGCAATTGCCCGTTGCCGTTCATCCTCATTACTGACTTCAGTTAGAACTCCCATATCAAGACGGTGTGCCAGCGCCGATAATTCACGATATGTGTCATCATCAAGCACAGATAACATAAGTAAAATAGCATCAGCCTGATAGTAACGGGCAAGATAAACCTGATAGGCATCAATAATAAAATCTTTGCATAAAACAGGCTGGTGCACGGCAGCGCTGACCATCTTGAGAAAATCATAACTGCCCTGAAAGTATTTTTCATCAGTCAAAACAGAAATTGCAGCCGCATAAGGCTGATATGTTTTAGCAATGCGAACAGGATCGAAATCTTCACGGATTAACCCTTTTGACGGCGACGCTTTTTTGCATTCCAGAATAAAAACGGTTTTATCTTGGGTTAATGCCTGATAAAACTGACGTTGGCTCGGCACAATGGAATCAATGAAATTTTCCAGCGGCTGCTCTGCTTTACGGTTGAGCAGATATTCTGCTTTATCATCAACAATTCTCTGCAATACACTTTTCTGTGAGACGTCAGTTTTCATGCTTTAATCCTTGTCGCTAGTGCAGTCACTTTTTCATAAGGTTGACCGCTGTAAATAGTATCGAGTGCTAATTGTGTGTTTTCCCGTAGATTCTCTTGCCCGTGGATTTTCATCAAGAGAGCGACATTGGCCGCTACAGCATCAGCATGGGCTTTTTGTCCACGCCCTTGCAATAGTTTCGTCAACATAGCGCAATTTTCTTCTGGGGTTCCACCTTTTAATGAAGAAGGATGATGATTCGGTAAGCCAAAATCGGCTGCCGTTAACTGATATTGGTTAATTTCACCATGATTCAATTCTGCAATATGAATTGGAGCATGCAAAGCCACTTCATCCATCCCGCCGCTGTGCACAACCGCTGCCCTTTGATAACCCAATGACTGTAAGGTTCGGGCGATGGGTTCCACCAATTCAGGGCTGTAAACCCCAATCAGTGACAGTGGGGGACGAGCTGGATTAATTAATGGGCCAAGTACATTGAATAAGGTTCGGGTTTTTAGCTGTTGGCGAACTTGTGCGGCATGGCGAAAACCGTGGTGATATTGAGGCGCGAATAAAAAGCAAACGCCAATATCGTCCAAAGCCTTGCGTGAGTCTTCGGCAGAGGTATCCAGCGCAATGCCAAATGCAGCCAGCACATCAGATGAACCGGAACGGCTGGAAATACTGCGATTCCCATGTTTTGCCACTTTAAAACCACAGGCGGCGGCAACAAAGGCGCTGGCGGTTGAAATATTGATGCTATTGGAGCCATCTCCCCCGGTTCCGACGATATCGCAAAATAGGTAGTCAGGGCGGGGAAAGGGAGCCGCATTTGCCAGAAATGCCTGAGCTGCGCCCGCAATTTCTTGGGGTTGTTCACCACGCAGTTTTAAGCTAATCAATACAGCGGATAATTGAACATCGTTCAACTCGCCATGAATCATGGCGTCGAATAATCGCTGGCTTTCTTGTTGTGTCAATGCTTGGGCATTGAATAATTTGTCAAAAATCAACTGCATTTTCCCGTTCCTTCCTGTCTGATACTTTTAATGAGATACCTTTAAGTTTTGTGCCCTTAAGTTCTATGCGCCTAAGGTTATAGGTTTGAATGAATATGTTTAAATTAGCGCCCAAGCCAAGGTTTGCTCCAGCAACTTGGCTCCCCGAGTTGTCAGAATGGATTCAGGGTGAAACTGGAACCCACAGACTTTGTGTTCTTCATGACGTACAGCCATCACGGTATCAGCACACGATGCTGAGATAGTCAAAGCATCAGGAACTCGTATGCCTGCAAGAGAGTGGTAACGTGCGACGGAAAAAGGATTTGGCAAGCCGGCAAACATGCTGTGCCCATCATGTGTTGTTGGCGTTGATTTCCCATGCAGAATTTCCGGGGCTGTCGAAATCTCTCCACCATAGGCTTCAATGATGGCCTGATGTCCAAGGCAAATGCCGATGATTGGGATTTGCCCCATAACCTGCTTGATAAGCGCAGGCATACAACCAGCATCTGAAGGTTTTCCGGGACCTGGAGATAACATTAGCAGTGGCGATCTCATTTCATCAAATTTGGCGATGATGGTGTCAATTGGCACGGTGTTGCGGTAAATAACGACGTAATGCCCACGGGTACGCAATTGATCAACAAGGTTATAAGTAAAAGAGTCAACGTTATCGAGCAGGAGAATATTAGCCATCAGAATGTCACCTCCATATTGTGGGCTTTGGCAATGGCGTGAATAACCGCTCTGGCTTTGCTGCGTGTTTCATCCACTTCTGATTGAGGGATGGAATCCAATACGATCCCCGCTCCGGCCTGTACTGTGGCGCGTCCGTTTTCCACGTAAGCGGAACGGATCACGATACAAGTATCAAAATCACCTTTACCGGTAAAATACCCCACCGCGCCACCATAACTGCCACGTCTCTCACCTTCACATTCTGCAATGAGTTGCATGGCTCGAACCTTGGGAGCTCCTGTCAATGTACCCATATTCATGCAGGCTTGATAGGCGTGGAAGATATCCAAATCATGGCGGAGGGTACCGACAACCCGGGAAACGAGGTGCATGACAAATGAATAGCGATCGACCTTGGTTAAGTCCGCGACATAGCGGCTGCCAGGCTCACAAATACGAGCCAAATCGTTACGGGCCAAATCAACCAGCATCACATGTTCAGACATTTCTTTGGCATCCGTGCGCATTTCCAATTCAATGCGGCTATCAAGGTCGAAATCCAATTCTCCATCTGCATTGCGTCCGCGCGGGCGTGTACCGGCAATGGGATAGATTTCTATCTGGCGATTTTTGGCATCATATTTAAGTGCGCTTTCAGGTGAGGCTCCGAACAGGCAAAAATCCTTGTCTTGCATAAAAAACATATAGGGGCTTGGATTCTGTTTTTTCAATGCGTGATAAGCATTCAGCGGAGCAGAGCATGGCACGGTAAAGCGCCGTGATGGGACGACCTGAAAGACATCTCCTTGACGGACTGATTGCTGTAGTTCTTGTACAATATTTGCGTATTGGTCATCGCTTAAGTTGCAGTCAACAGTGAAATCAGGCAGTGCAACAGGCAAAAGTGACGGAATAGATTCTGCAATTGTAGAGGCCAGCATTGTCATACGTTCATTAAGGCGTTTTTTTTCTGGATTACTATCATCTGAACTCTTTCCACCTGAGCTACTTTCATCAAATGAATTAGTTTCACCAAATAGAGAGGTTTGTAGATATGAATGTTCATTCTGATGGTCGATCACGAGTAACGTTTCTGCAAGATAAAAACAGAAATCAGGACAATTCTGATGATTTTTGACTGCGGGCAAGGGTTCAAATCCTGCGACTAAGTCGTAAGCAAACATCCCGCCAATAAAAATAGCGTCAGGCGAAGTTGAAAAAGAGGCCAGTGCCGATAAGGCACGTAATGCGTCAAAAACGGAATCCGATTTGAGACGACTATCCTCATCCAGATTATGTTCAGCAGTAGGAAAATGCGCATGCATAACTTGCGATTCGATATTTAATTGTGCTTTTTCCGCAAGTAAGGCTGCGAGTATAGGAAACAGATTTTTGCCATTAGGGGTGAGAGCCTCAAAAGTCACCTGATACCCATTGGCAGTAATGCGCATGGCACTATCGATGATCAAAATGCTTTTAATATTATTTTTACTTTGAATTTCAGCGGACTCGAGTAATAGTGTCGCTGGGCGGTTATTGCAAAGTTGATGGAAAAGCAGTGTTGGATCAGTTTTATAAACAGTATCCATTTGATTTATAGAGATATTGAATCCTTTGCCATTCATATTTATACCCCGTGCTATCTGCATCCACAAAAACTGAAA
Source organism: Xenorhabdus mauleonii (assembly GCF_900113945.1). GTDB lineage: Bacteria > Pseudomonadota > Gammaproteobacteria > Enterobacterales > Enterobacteriaceae > Xenorhabdus > Xenorhabdus mauleonii. The sequence continues at coordinate 254,650 of NZ_FORG01000004.1, read as the reverse complement.
TGATAAAAACCGTGATAAAAAAACCCGCTTCTTAGGGCGGGTTTCGGCACTTTTGCATGTGTATTTATGTGCGTGAGCCAACTACCCTGAATGGGAAGTTATGCCACCAACGGCCGATTTGCGTAGCTTGCATAAATACGATCATTTTCGAGTGCCTCAGTGTTTGCTAAATGGTATATTGATAAAAGCATCTTTCCTAACCTGCGTACTAGTAAACTAGATCGGTATTCGCCTGTCAACAGTTTTTTCTGTACTCATAAAAAAGATGACAATAGCAGGCCAAAAGAAGATAACAGGAAGTGATTAGAAAATATGATTAGTAATATCTAAAAAGCTCTATTTAATATAGGTAAACTCAATTTCATCAAACCATTCCTAAGGGATTAAATAACATTCCATATTAAAAAATAATTTTTCGCATTATATTTATATGTGTCATGGTGTTATTAATTGATACCATTCTGATAATAGAGATTCAATGAAGGTTTTTTATTAATGTCGTTCCTTATTTAATAGTCAACAAATTGATAATGTTCTTAAATGAGGGGTGTTTTCATGAAAATAATCCTGAACGCTATCTTTTTTATTATATTATTTTTTGTTTTTAATGCTAATGCGATTGAGTTAATAGAAAACAAAATTATTTCAGACAATATCTATAATGAAGAAAAAAACAATCATCCCAGAAATATTTTTTCTGCATATTATAATATGGTTTTCTTTAATGGTAATTATTATGATCCATTAGAAATTAAGGTATTCAAGCATCAGTGTATGTATGGTACGGGTGGTAGTAACTTTACTGTAAAAGCAAATGAGGAAAAGCCTGATAGGCTTGAAGATAGCAATAATTTTTTTGGAGGATGTTATGATGGGCAAAAATTTGTAATATGGAGAATATCTCCACCTAGGTCTAATTCTGACTCATGTGATTTTGGAGTAGAAACCTTTCTTTATTCAGATGCGTATCATACGGAATGGCGGACGCATGTTCAAGTTTTGTCTAATGATTGCCCATTTGATATTACAGCTACTTGTAATGGAGAAAATTGTTTAGGTACGTTTGGCGTTTATGCTGAAGATGAAATGAAAATAAATATAACGATCCGCAATTCAGGGGACGAACCAAAAATTACTTCTCCTGCTGACAATTATCAGGCTCTAAAGAATTTTGTCATCTTTGAAGGAAAGGGGTTGGTGGACGACATATATTTACCGAACCTTTATGTTGATGTATCTGAGACGGAGTATAAAGCCAGTTCTACAGAAGAAGGTAGGGAATATTGGAGTGGGAAAGTATGGATGCCTTGTAACGAATATGCAAATGTATCTATCGTTGAAACAGGTAGCTCACCTGTAAATATCTCGGGAGCAACATGTGGTGTATTTATGACTTCAATACAAGATGGGCAAGTAATTCCTCCAGGTAAATATAATTTATTTGGCACAGTTAATTTCGATAATGACATACCTGACAATATACAGCCCCCGGTCATCAGTATCACCGGTTATAATCCAGATGGCTCCATTTATTCACCGAAAACAAACTATACACCTACTGTTGATCTTGATAAAGGAACATGGAGTTTAGATGGTTTGGATGCTATTTGTTCCATCAAATATACAGCTACAGCTAATTTAACTGGAAGCCCAACAGTTAATTATAGCGCGTTACCATGCCCCCCTAAACCTCAAATCACCGATCCAACATCTGGAACAGCTGTTCAAAATAATATTACTGTGAATGGAAAAAATCTTATGAGCGATGGCTCATTGCCTATTCTAATCACTGATTTTGATGATAACGTATACCAAACCAAGTTGATAGGCTCGGATGGGTGGGGAGTTCTTAGTCTTTGGATAAATTGCGGTTTAGATGCAGCAACGATCAGCATTAAAGACGTAAAAAATTCAAGTGTAACGATTAAAGGCCCAGCATGTAGTTTATTTATTGATAATATGGCGAATGGTGAGGTGATTTCTTCGGGTAAATATGATTTATCCGGTAGATTTAATAGTGTCACAATTAATGATGCAAAAAATATGCTAATCAGTATCACCGGTTATAATCCGGATGGCTCCATTTATTCACCGAAAACAAACTATACACCTACTGTTGATCTTGATACAGGAACATGGAGTTTGAGCGGGGTAGAGGCTGTCTGTTCCATTAAATATACAGCGACTTCTAATTTATCCGGAAGCCAAGTCGTTAATTATAGTGTACTTCCTTGCCTTAAAATATCTAAACCTGGCAATAATAATATAATTTCCTCAACAACTGATAATACACAAGATATTGAAATCGAGGGTACTGCTCCGTCTAATCCTATTTATGTTAAGTTAGATATAAAGACAGGCCAAGTTATACCTACAGGCGGAATTATTTTACCTCCTACAGATGAGGTTAATGGAAATTGGAAGACGACATTTAAAAATGCTCCAACAGGATTCATAGATATTTCGCTCAGCCATCATAAGGATGGGAACTACATAAGTGGCATGGAGATATTAAGTTCTAAAATTTTTTCTGTAACGTCTGAAAATAAAAATGACTTTACTTATTTTCAGGGGACATCTCTGCCACGTGTTAAATCTCAGGAATTTTTACCGAAAGTAAGTATATCAGTGAACGATATAAAAGTAGGAGATGTAGATACAGATGAGGACGGAAATTGGAAATTAAGCAGGAAATTTTATGCTCAAGAAGGAAGTTATATTTTTACTTTCAAAGAAAGCGTTGACAATGATATTTATCAAAGAAGTGATGAAAAAACAATAAAATGCACGGGAGATAAAAATGGAATGAAATGTGCTGAGTAAGAATAAAAACTACATATTAGGGGGTGTTATGAACAAGATTAAGATAATTATAATGATATCGTTTCTCTTTTTGTGTGGTTATTCATTTTCTAATGATAAAATTGAGTATCCACCTTTAGAAAATATTGCCGGAGGAGAGGGGTTTACTTGTTCGAGAGGTGATGGGAGATGTCAACTTTGGGTTGTTAGACTTAAAATAACGGATATAGAAACTAATAAAACTTTTGATTGCACAGCTTCCCTTATTTCACAATATTATTTATTAACCGCTTCTCATTGTGTAAATAAAGATAAATCTGAAGAATATGAAATTTCTAATTATGAAGATGTACCAATTGGTAAATCATCAAATAAAAATTTATATATATATAACGAAAATCTAGACATTGCATTGATAAGATTGGAATCTGCTGTAGAAGAAGAAATAAAAAAGATAGAAAAATTTGGCCGTGTTCGTCGATTTTTTGAATATGATGCAGCGTATGAAAAAAAATTCGAAAAGTATTATCATGCTCTTGTTTATGGCTATGGTGATGAAGGTTATGATAAGGAGACGGGTAAAGAAATACCGTCTAAGAAATACGAACAATATCGAGCTGGTATGAAAGTTATTTCTTTATCTCTTGATAATAAGGACGGTCCAGGGTTAATGCTACAAGCAGATACGGCAGACTATCGGAATTTTGGGGTAATACAACGCGGAGATTCAGGTGGCCCTGCTATTTGGAAAGATACTATTATTGGTGTGGCCTCCTGGGGATATCCTGTACCAGACAAAGATTATGCAATTAATGAATATCAGAATAATCCGGCGTTCTTTTCTGATTTAACCGAGAAACATAATAACCGTTTTATTGATTTTCCTTCTAGCAACGAGTTTATCATCCCTATTGGTCAGTGGTTTTCTGAAAGCATGAAAAAAATTTGGATTGAAAACCCTGATTGGCATACTCATTTAACAAAACGCGGTGAAAGTATTTTTATTAGAGGATGGGGGAAGCCACTGAGTGAAATAGAGATTTATTATGATGTTGTTGGTCAAAATAAATCTGGTTCACTTTTATGTGGCAAATCAGATGAAAATGGGAAATGGGAATGTTCTATTCCACGTGCAGAAATTGTGCCCGATAAATTTGAAACATCAGAAGATCAAATTGTGAAAATTACAGCTCGAGAGAGAAGTAAACCATATAAGGCATGGGAAGAAGACAGTGTGGAAGCAATTATTCCTACTTATGCAAACGAATTTGCTATCGTTTATCCGACAAATAATACGATAGTATCGAGTAAAAAAATTAAATTGCGTGGGTACGCTGATCCTGGTTCAATAATTAATATTGCGTTAAAATCTAATGTAAGTGGTAAAGTCATTTCACAAAATGAGTTATGTGAAGAATTGCATGATGGTGATAATTTAATTAAAACAAAGAGCTATGGCTTATGGTCATGTACTATAGACTCTAATAAAAGTTTTACTGAAAATAGTAATGAAGAAGGAAGATGGGATTATACAATAACAGCAGTTCAAGTGACAGATCGTGAAGATACTATGGATGAAGTTAATTTATCTTATAAAAAAAAGGAATATGATAATGTAACAATGGTTCTGGATAAGGATAGTAAATATAGCAAAAAGCTGAGTATTAAGATCGACGTAGATGATGTCTTTGATTTTTTTTGTTTGTCTGCTGCTGATGATTATGACTGCAAAGGAAATAACTTTTATCATGGAGGTTATTTTAAACATTATGTTATTGAAAATTCGCCTAAAGAAGAATTCAATATAAATACAGTGTATAAGTATAGGGTTTTTTCAATTCGAAAAAATAATGATATCGATCCGCTTGATTCAATATTGTTTTCTGAGGGGAATTTTACGGGAGTATATTACATACCAAAATTTTTGGAAAATAGCTCTGCTATTGATTTAAAAAAATTTAATAAGAGTCAGTTAGAAGAAAAGATAGAGCTAGAAGGATATGGTGGTGATGAAAAGCTATATATTGCACCGAACAATACTATTCTTTATCCTTCAGAATATTATATATGCATGAAAAAGGATGGGCCGCATTTTCCCGAAGATAATCTTAAGTGCGATTATGAAGATAAGAATTCCAATTATTATAAGGTTGATTTATCTGAAGATGGAAATGCGGGCATTTATTCTAAGGAATTAAAAATAACATATGGTGAGTTTAAAGAGTTAATGTCTTTTCCAAAGTGGGTTATATCACTTCCTAAAAGTTTGGAAGAGGGAATATATTATATTGAAGCAAATGATATGAAACATCTATTGGGTTGGACTGACCTTAGGAAAACACCTTATAATGAAGGAAAAACTCCTGGTAGGTTTTATTTTGAAATTAATGGCGATCCTGTAGGTAAACTGAAGAGGCCAGCTCAAGGCGAAATAGTGGCAGAAGGTACGCCAGTAAATATATCAGGAAGTGCTAATGAGCCTGGCAATATTGATGTTAAAAAGAAAAAAATAGATGAGCTACCGGAGTTAAATAAAAATAATAAAAATTTGAATAATGAAACCATTATTTGCTCGGGTGCTGTGGTCAGTGACAATGGTAATTGGGATTGTGGAAAACCCCTGATTTTTTCTCCGGGCACTTATGCCTTGACCGCTGAATTATTAAAAGATGGGAAAATCATTGCCACAGATACTCATTATTTCACTGTCAAAGATAAAAGTGATGATGAACCCGAGCAAAAAAAATTTGAAATTCATAGCCCTGAAAATAATTCGGAAGTAGATCCAGATAATCCTATTAATTTTTTTGGAACCTTGAGTGGCCCCGGTGGTAGTGGTAGTGGTGGTGGTGGTGGTGGTGGCGGTGGCGGTGGTGGTGGAGGGTTCGGGGGATTTATCAGCAGTCTGGCAGGGGGTTTTTGGAATATCATTAGTTCACTTCTTAATGTCCCTCTGGACGTAGGAGGTGGTTTCTTTTGGGAATTGGCGTTGCCTCTGGGTGAGAACCTTGGTGATATTTTAGGTGGGGATACCTATACACTGGCATTGCAGGAAACCGATAATAAGAATTCAATCGGCGTTCCTATTACGTGGAAATTCAAGGTACCGATACGGATCATGTCTCCAGCCGCAGGAGCGCAATATCAGGTAAAGGATGAGATTAGTATTCAAGGCCAAGGAAGCCCCAAGCAGCTTATTCTTGTTGCAAGCTCTCAATATTTTCTACCGACAGAACAATTCTCATTGATTCCCTCTGATGGGATTATCTGTACAGCAACTGTGGATAACCAAGGGAAATGGGCTTGTCCCGGTAACCCGGTAATAACAGCAAAAGATGAGGGAGAATTCTCTCTTTATGCGGCTCAATATAAATATCACAAAAAAGAATCGGAGATATTCAGTGGTGTTTATGAAAGGACATCGCAAATCAGGCGTAATTATCTGGTTTCTAGGGAAAAAATACAAATCACTAATCCTGTGCATGGTGCAAAAATAACGAAACTGCCGTTTATGATTTCAGGGACGGGGGAAAAAGGCGCCCAAGTCTATATTGAGGATTTTGCAAACAGACCAAACTGCCAAACTACTGTTGATACATCTACAGGTAAATGGTCTTGTGGGCCTTATCAACCTGTAGAAGGGAAGTACATCATTTCTGCTGATCAACGAATCAACGGTGATTTAACTTCAAGTGCACAGGTATCTTTTGAAGTTCAGACCAAAACAATTACTCCTGTCACTATTACGCAGCCTCATGCAGGAGCTGTATATCATCGCCTCGACAATATTTTTCCAAAGGGAACTGGGGCACCCGGAACAACGATTTGTTTAGATAAAAAAGTACTTACTCAGGTTTGTAAGCAGGGTATTACTGTAGATAAACAGGGGAACTGGCAATCAAATTATGGGTTAAATACTGCCATTACAGGGGAACAAAAGTTAGTGGTTACGGCTTTTTGGGATAATACTCAGCAATCCACCGCGAAAGCTGTATTTAATGTTGTTTCTGATGCTGGTGATACAATTTTAACAGTAAAATCACCTCAAGAAGGTGAAGTGATTAAAACCCCCTCATATACTTTTAATGGCACGATGCCGAGCAAGGCTAAATCAGTGACAGTGAAAGGATTTAGTGGCCATAATGATTGTCAGGCAAAGCTGAATATGGATGATTACACTTGGTCTTGCGGGCCTTATGGTTCTGTACCGGGGAATTATAATGTGACGGTAGAAGACGATATTGGTTCCAAAATTAACCGAAGTTTTCAAGTGCGTTATGGGCCGAATTTACAGGTGCGAGTACTGAGTCCGAAAGAAGGTGAAGATATTAAAACTCCGACGTATGCCATTCATGGAACAGGGCAAGTCGGTGCCGATATTCTTGTTGCCATTACTGACAAACAAGCGGATACAGTAAATTGTCATGTTCAGGTCGATGAAAATCAAAACTGGGCTTGCCCCGCTATGCAGTCTATCGCGGGAAAATACCGTCTTTTGGCCGAACAGTGGGTAGATGAAGCACCGTCGGGTAAAACAATCATCCGTAATTATGATGTAAAGTATGGTGTTTCAGCTGTGAATATTGATGCTACTGCTGAGCCGGTTTGTACAGTCATGGGAGACTCTGAAACAATTTCTGTTCCCATTACAGGGAAAGCAACGCCGGGTGCATCTGTTTCTTTGAAAGCAAAATATAAAAATGGAAAATACTGGCCCTGTGGCCCTGTACAAGCTTCAAAAACAGAAGGTAAATGGAGTTGTAGCATACATAATGCTGAATTAGGAACTTATCAAGTCATCGCGACACAATCTATTCATCGACTTCAAGATAGTGGAACAGGTCAGGTCAGTGCGGTCGCTTCAATAAATATAACTCATCCATATGAAGGGCAGAAATTGATACATATGAGTCATATCACCGACGTGTTGGTGAACGGAACCGCACCGCCAAATATGGAAATGTCATATAAAGTCCAGACTAGTCATTTTGGAGATATTAAAACAGGAAAAGTCACAGCAGATAATCAAGGAAATTGGAGCTTTAATGTAGAACGCAGTATATCAGGAGAACAGGATATCGTGATGTCGGCGTCATTTTGTGGGAAACCAATCCATTTTGAAAGGCATTTTCAAATCTGTTACGCTGATTTCAAAGTGTGTAACTTTGATACTGAATGAAAGCATCTTATCTTTATTATTGATTATTGCCAGATAATATCACGTCACTGAATACGCGGCTGGAATAACAGCCGCGTAACATTATTGTTGTCACCTATGTTATTATGACCTCTTTATACTTGGGAGCACGATAGAATAGATAAGTGCTCTCATTTCCCACCCGATAAAACAGGTACGACATAATGACTGAAGCTGCCAGTGAAATGACAAGACGCTATGATTTACATAGCCATACGACCGCTTCAGATGGGGTTTTATCACCTGAGCAGCTTGTAGACAGAGCCGTTGCCATGGGGATTCATGTATTGGCAATTACCGATCATGATACAACGGAAGGCATTGAACCTGCTTTAAACCATATCCAACAAAATAATCTGCCACTGACATTAGTATCTGGCGCTGAAATTTCAACGCTGTGGGAGAATTTTGAAATCCACATTGTGGGTTTAAATATCGATATTAATTCTATTTCCTTGAGAAAATTTCTGAAAAACCAAGTCAGTTTAAGAAATCAGCGTGGTATTGAGATAGGGAACCGTTTAGCTAAAGCGGGTATTCCCGGTGCTTGGGAAGGTGCATCCCGGCTCGCGAATGGCGGGCAAGTTACTCGCGGGCATTTTGCCCGCTTTCTGGTTGAAACAGGTGTTGAGCCGACAATCCAGAAAGTGTTCAAAAAGTATCTGGCAAAGGGAAAAATCGGTTATGTACGGCCTCAATGGTGTACAATTGAGCAAGCTATTGAAACCATTCACCAAGCTGGTGGACAAGCTGTCATTGCCCATCCGGGCCGGTATGATTTGTCGACAAAATGGCTGAAACGACTAATAGTTTGGTTTAAACAACATGGTGGTGATGCAATGGAAGTTGCACAGTGCCAGCAAGCACCTAATGAGAGACAACAACTTGGTCAATTAGCAAGAGAATATGGGTTGAAAGTATCATTAGGATCGGATTTTCACCAACCTTGTTCATGGATAGAACTCGGGCGAAATTTGTGGTTACCCGGTGATGTTGTTCCGATATGGCACGACTGGTCACGGATTGGGACTGCATGAGAATAGAGGTTATGTTATGAGCCAGTTTTTTTATATCCACCCTGACAATCCACAAACTCGTCTTATTGACCAAAGCGTGGATGTACTGAAAAAGGGCGGGGTTGTTATCTATCCGACAGATTCCGGCTATGCCATTGGTTGTTGCCTTGAAAATAAAGATGCAATGTCCCGCATATGTCGTATTCGTCAATTGGAAGGTCGCCATAATTTTACGCTGATGTGCCGTGACCTTTCCGAAATTTCGACGTATGCCCACGTGGATAATCAAGCGTTCAGGTTGATTAAGAATAACACGCCCGGAAATTACACGTTTATTTTGCAGGCAACAAAAGAAGTTCCCCGCCGTTTGATGAATGAAAAACGTAAAACTATCGGGTTGCGTGTTCCTTCCAATCCTATCGCTTTAGACCTGCTGGAAAAAATGGGCGAACCATTGATGTCATGCAGCTTGATTTTGCCCGGAAATGATTTTGCAGAGTCTGATCCAGAAGAGATTAAAGATACGTTGGGTAAACAAGTTGATTTAATTATTCACGGTGGTTATCTTGGGCAGCAGCCGACAACGGTAGTGGATTTAACTGGAGATTCACCAGTAATTCTTCGCGAAGGCGAAGGTGATGTAACACCTTTTTTATAAGGTGAGTGCTTTAATTTCTTATTTCAAATACGACGCCTGTGAAGGCGACAGCAGAGGTTGCTCAATGAGCGATAAAACAGAAAAGTTACAAAAGATTCTCGCGCGTTCTGGTCATGGTTCCCGTCGCGAAATTGAGGGGTATATTCAACAAGGGCGCATTAGCATTGATGGCAAGACCGCAACGCTGGGCGATCGAATCGAATTTAAACCCTCAATCAAGATTCGTCTGGATGGGCGGATTTTAAACATTAAAGAGGCACAGAAAGATATTTGCCGTGTTTTAGCCTATTACAAACCGGAAGGTGAATTGTGTACTCGCCACGATCCTGAAGGTCGTCCTACCGTGTTTGATCGTCTGCCAAGAATGCAGGGCGCACGCTGGATTGCTGTCGGGCGCTTGGATATCAATACTTGTGGGTTGATGCTGTTTACAACGGATGGTGAATTAGCAAACCGTTTGATGCATCCAAGCCGTGAAGTAGAACGTGAATATGCTGTCCGTGTTTTCGGTGAAGTGGATAATGCAAAGCTTCGCCAACTAACTCAGGGTGTTCAACTGGAAGATGGCCCAGCATCATTTAAAACTATCACGTTTAAAGGCGGTGAGGGGATTAACCAGTGGTACAACGTCACGTTGACAGAAGGTCGTAACCGTGAAGTCAGACGTTTGTGGGAATCTGTCGGCGTGCAGGTCAGCCGCCTGATCCGTGTACGTTATGGCGATATCGATTTGCCGAAAGGCTTGCCGCGTGCTGGGTGGACTGAACTGGGCCTGGAGCAAACCAACTATTTGCGTCAGTTAGTTGGTTTGGGTGATGAAATGGTGACTAAAGTGGCTGTTGAACGTGATCAACGCCGAATCAAAGCTAATCAGATCCGCCGTGCAGTAAAACGACATGCGAAAGTTGCCGCCCGTCCTGCCGGAAAACGCCCTGCTAGTAGCTCTCGTCAAAATGCCGGGAGAAATACGACATCTAGAAATACAACCTCTAAAGGTCGTTAATTCTTATTCCGCTGTTTTAATCGCGACGGTTGGCCTGAACTCCAACCCAGACTGAAACAGCGGGTTTGTTTACCAATCAATTCCTTTTTGAGCTTTTATTCCTACATCAAATGCATGTTTAGTTGGACGCATTTCTGTAATGGTATCAGCGTATTCCAGCAACTCCCGATGACACCCACGCCCGGTGATGATGACACTTTGGTGTGAGGGGCGCTGCTTGAGAGCCGTCAGGACATCCGTCAATTCCAGATAACCATAACTGACCATATAGGTCAGCTCATCCAAAACAACAAGGTTCAATGAAGGATCTGATAACATGTCTGCCGCCTGTTTCCAGGCAACCAGACAGGCAGCGGTATCTGTTTCACGGTTTTGGGTTTCCCATGTAAATCCGGTTGCCATTACATGAAATTGAACACCGTGTTGTAACAGTAAATTCCTCTCTCCGCTTTCCCATGTTCCTTTGATGAATTGGATAACACCAGCACGTTGCCCGTGCCCGATTGCACGAGTGACAGTGCCGAATGCAGCCGTGGTTTTTCCTTTTCCATTCCCGGTGAATACAATAACGATCCCCCGTTCTTGCTGTGCCGCCTCGATACGGGCGTCGACTTTTTCTTTCAGGCGCTGTTGTCTTTTTTGGTGCTGGCTGTTATCCCTTGTCATTATTCAGCAGGCCCCGCTTTTCGACCAGGTTGGGCATCAAAACTAATGCCGGAATCATTTTGGCTGTCATCACCCATCAAATAAAGATAAACGGGCATTATATCGGCAGGCGTTTTCAATTTGCCTGAGTTTTCATCAGGAAACGCACTGGCCCGCATGCTGGTACGGGTTCCGCCGGGATTGATGCAATTAATGCGCAAAGACGTACCTTGATATTCTTGCGCCAAAACCTGCATGAAACCTTCGGTGGCGAATTTAGACACTGCGTAAGCGCCCCAACCACTCCGGCCTTCGCGGCCAACACTGGAGCTGGTAAATACCAAAGAGCCACAAGGGGATTTTAATAACAGCGGGATCAGAGCCTGAGTCAGCATAAAGGTGGCATTAACATTCACTTGCATGACTTCATGCCAGAGTTGAGGGGGCTGTTCTATGATCGGGGCGACAACGCCCAGCAGGCCTGCATTGTGTAACACGCCATCTAAACGAGGATAACGTTGAGCCAATTCGGCGGCAAAATTTTGGCATTCTTCTGTGGTTACAGTCAGAAGATCCATAGTGTAGATATCGGCGGGTAAACCACCGTTGGCTTCAATTTGTTGTTTGACGGTTTCTAATTTAGCGGTAGTGCGTCCCAGCAAAATAACCTGTGCGCCGTGGCGAGCGTAAGTCAAGGCAGCTTCCCGCCCGATGCCGTCACCGGCACCCGTGACTAAAATAATTTTTTGTTGCAGCAGATCATCATTGGGATGGTAATTGAACATCGAACACTTTTCCTGTGATTTTCTTGTGATTCTTGGAAACCCATTGGTTACCATTTCGGGATGGCACTTGAAGACTGTAATCAGAACAAAACTTAAAGCCATCGTCAAATATCAAGGGCCTTGGAAATAACAAAATAGCACGCATTGAGAAGGGGTCAGTAAACTGTTAGAGCGCACCCCTCGGTTTTTGGTTAGAATGAAACATATTGTTCATCATAAGATAATAAAGGTGGATCTGTGGAATATTTGTCTCTATACGGATTGTTCTTAGCGAAAGTACTCACAGTGGTATTGGCTATCGTTGTTCTGGCGGTATTTTGTATCGGATTAGGTGTCCGTAAAACAATGCATAAAGGGGAGTTGAAACTCACTAATCTCGGTGAATTGTACAAAGAAAAGCAGCGCCAGATGCAGCAGGCTCGCATGAGCGAAGCAGAACAAAAAATCTGGCAAAAGGCATTGAAAAAACAGGAAAAGAACGACGCTAAACAGAAAAAAACGGCAGCCAAAGCAGGCCAAACGGGCTTGCAAAAGCCAAGTCTTTATGTGCTGGATTTTAAAGGCAGTATGGATGCCCATGAAGTTGATTCTCTCCGTGAAGAAATCAGTGCCATACTGGCGGTGGCAGATAAAAAAGATGAAGTTTTGCTGCGTCTGGAAAGCCCCGGTGGAGTGGTGCATGGTTATGGGTTGGCTGCATCTCAGTTGGCACGTTTACGTCAGAAAGAAATACGCCTGACCATTGCCGTGGATAAAGTTGCTGCAAGTGGTGGTTATATGATGGCTTGTGTGGCTGATCGTATTCTTGCTGCGCCTTTTGCTATTATCGGTTCTATTGGTGTCGTGGCTCAGTTGCCAAATATTCATCGATTGCTGAAGAAAAATGATATTGATGTTGAGTTACATACTGCCGGGGAATTCAAGCGTACTCTGACTGTTTTGGGAGAAAACACAGAGCAGGGTCGGAAGAAATTTCAGGAAGATTTGAACGAAACGCATAAATTATTTAAATCATTTATTCACCAGCATCGCCCATCTTTGGATGTGGAAAAGGTGGCTACAGGTGAATATTGGTACGGAACACAAGCAAAAGAGTATGGCCTGATTGATGACGTAGGAGTCAGTGATGATTTTCTGATCTCACAGATTGAACATTGCGAAGTTATCGGTGTTAGTTATTCTCGTCGTAAACGTGTCGTTGAACGAGTCATGGGAAGCGCGATGGAAAACGTCGATAAATTGTTTATGCGCTGGTGGCAAAGAGGTGAAAAGCCTCTATTGTGATTATGTGTAATGGCAATTAACCGATATTGAATTAATTGTCATAATAATCGATTAAAATTAATGCGGGTAAATAGAAGACATTATGCCCTTTATTACCCGCATTATTATTGATAACAGAACAATTGTGGCGGATTAATTTTCTAATCCACTAAGTGATATTCATCGGACAGTATATGCGCTAAATGTTTAAACATATTAAACACTGCTGTGCTTTTAGTCGTCGGTAATCCATGTTCATCTAAAAAGTATTCACCGCGGAACACTAACACTCCTCCTTTTTGCTCCACACTCTCTGCATACATTCCTTGTATAAAATCTTCGTGCTTCCTAATGATTTCATTTGCTTTTTTTAGTAACAGTTCTCGCGTAATGGGCATGGTTTCAGTTTGCATTTATTGTGCTCCTTCCGAAAATAAGTTGTTGCGCATCGTTTTTTATCAGGTAGAGTGTGGGCTTTTCGTCATGCAGATGGAATATTTTGTTTACAACTGTTAAATCATATAATTGCACGGTTTGTGTTGGGATATAAAATACCTTAAATATTTCAAAGGGTTTTGCGCTGAAACAAAAGTACAAGATAAAAATTAGTTGATATCTTGCAAATCTATCGCAATATAAAAAGAGATTTTATTTTATATATCGCAACATAACTCCGTGATTTTCGCCATCTGAAAAGAAGATAATTAGGTAAAGGTAACTATGGCTAAAGCTCTTGTTATAGTGGAGTCCCCGGCAAAAGCCAAAACAATCAATAAATATCTGGGGAATGACTACATTGTAAAATCCAGTGTGGGTCATATCCGTGATCTGCCGACAAGTGGGTCAGCAAGTCAAAAGAGTTCAAGCTCATCTACCGATAAGGATAAAAAGAAAGTAAAAAAAGATGAGAAAACAGCGCTGGTAAATCGCATGGGTGTCGATCCGTACCATGGTTGGGCAGCAAACTATCAAATTCTACCCGGCAAGGAAAAAGTTGTTGCGGAGCTGAAGGCGTTAGCTGAAAAGGCTGAACATGTTTACCTGGCAACGGACCTTGACCGCGAAGGAGAAGCCATTGCATGGCATCTGCGGGAAATTATTGGTGGGGATGAAGCTCGTTTCAGTCGAGTCGTATTCAACGAAATTACCAAGAATGCAATTACTCACGCTTTCGATAAGCCCGGTGAATTGAATATTGACCGAGTCAACGCTCAGCAAGCACGCCGTTTTATGGATCGTGTTGTCGGTTATATGGTTTCACCGCTATTGTGGAAAAAAGTGGCCAGAGGATTATCTGCCGGGCGGGTTCAATCTGTCGCAGTTCGCCTTGTGGTCGAGAGAGAGCGTGAAATCAAAGCGTTTGTGCCGGAAGAATATTGGCAACTCTATGCGGATTTAGTGGCTAAGGATGAGGTTGCTCTCCATATGGAAGTAACCCATGAAAAGGGAAAACCGTTCAAGCCGGTTAATGAGCAGCAAACACAGGCTGCTGTATCTTTGCTTGAAAAGGCAAAATATAAAGTCATTGACCGTGAAGATCGCCCAACGTCCAGTAAACCGAGCGCACCGTTCATTACCTCAACATTGCAACAAGCGGCAAGTACGCGGCTTGGGTTTGGGGTCAAAAAGACAATGATGATGGCGCAACGTTTATATGAAGCGGGTCACATCACTTATATGCGTACCGACTCAACTAATTTGAGTCAGGATGCACTGGATATGGTTCGTGGCTATATCAGTGATAATTTCGGTGACAAATACTTGCCGAAGAGCGCCAATGTTTACAGCAGTAAAGAAAATTCTCAAGAAGCGCATGAAGCGATCCGGCCTTCTAATGTCGAAGTTATGGCCGAACAGTTGAAAGACATGGAAGCTGATGCTCAAAAACTGTATCAGCTTATTTGGCGCCAATTCGTCGCTTGTCAGATGATGCCTGCGAAATATGATTCAACGACACTGACTGTTCAAGCCGGTGATTTTGAACTGCGTGCAAAAGGGCGCACTTTGCGTTTTGACGGTTGGACAAAAGTGATGCCAGCCTTGCGCAAGGGAGATGAAGATAAAACATTACCGACCATTGAAGTTGGTACTGAACTTAACTTACAGCAGTTGCTTCCAAGCCAGCACTTTACAAAGCCCCCGGCTCGTTTCAGTGAAGCCTCTTTGGTTAAAGAGCTTGAGAAGCGTGGAATTGGTCGTCCATCGACCTATGCGTCAATTATTTCAACCATCCAAGATCGTGGCTATGTGCGTGTTGAAAACCGCCGCTTCTATGCAGAGAAAATGGGTGAAATCGTCAATGATCGTCTGGAAGAAAATTTCAACGAATTGATGAGCTATGATTTCACTGCGCGAATGGAAGACCAGCTTGATCATGTTGCCAATAATGAAGCGAACTGGAAAGGTGTACTGGATGAATTCTTCTCTAATTTTAGTGAACAGCTTGAGGTTGCCAACAAAGATCCTGATGAAGGCGGTATGCGGCCAAATCCTATGGTCATTACTTCGATTGCATGTCCGACTTGCAATCGAGCTATGGGAATTCGCACAGCGACTACGGGCGTATTTCTCGGTTGTTCCGGTTACGCTCTGTCACCGAAAGAGCGCTGCAAGCAAACAATCAATCTGATCCCAGAAAATGAAATACTGAATATCCTGGAAGGAGAGGATGCGGAAACCAATGCATTGCGTGCCCGTCGACGCTGTAAGAAATGCGGCACGGCAATGGATAGCTACCTGATTGATAACCAGCGCAAATTGCATGTTTGTGGTAATAACCCTGCTTGTGATGGTTATGAAGTTGAAGAGGGTGAGTTCCGCATCAAAGGGTATGATGGCCCTATCGTTGAATGTGACAAATGTGGTTCTGAAATGCATCTGAAAATGGGGCGTTTTGGTAAATACATGGGTTGTACAAACGAAGAGTGCAAGAATACCCGTAAGATTTTACGTAATGGGGAAGTGGCTCCTCCGAAAGAAGATCCGGTTCCGTTGCCAGAATTGGCCTGCGAAAAGTCGGATGCTTACTTTGTATTGCGCGATGGAGCTGCCGGAGTATTTTTAGCAGCCAATACATTCCCTAAATCACGTGAAACTCGTGCACCATTGGTTGAAGAACTTGCTCGCTTCAAAGATCGTTTGCCGGAAAAGCTACGTTATTTAGCTGAAGCACCTGCGGCTGATCCTGAGGGAAATAAAACGGTAGTACGTTTTAGCCGCAAAACCAAGCAGCAATACGTTTCTTCCGAGAAGAACGGCAAAGCTACCGGATGGACAGCATTTTTTGTTGATGGTGCTTGGGTCGTAAAAGAGAAGTAATCACGATAGTGATAAAATGGTGAATTATGCCGCAATTATTGCGGTGTAGTTCATGGTGACATATTTAGACAGATATTTCTTTTTTTATCAAAAACGTACTTTTTCTTTCTAAAAAGCCAGTCTTCAGGACTGGCTTTTTTTTGTATTTAAGCAGAATCAAAACACAATATATCTGCAACAAGTATTCAATAATAGTTACCCAACCTAATTATTTGTTATATAAATATACAGCAGGTGTTATAGTGGTTATATGCCTATAAGTAAATATATCATATGGTTATAAGCGAATAACCATTAGAAATATAGAAATTTATTAAATTACAAAACATTCGTACACTATTATTAGGGACAGTGCTGATATGAAACTACAGCAATTACGTTATATTGTAGAGGTGGTTAATCACAACCTGAACGTATCTTCTACAGCGGAAGGATTGTACACCTCTCAACCAGGGATCAGCAAACAAGTCAGGATGCTTGAAGATGAGTTGGGTATTCAAATATTTGCGCGCAGTGGCAAACATCTAACACATGTGACTCCGGCTGGTGAAGAAATTGTCCGTATTTCACGTGAGGTTCTGTCAAAAATAGATTCGATTCGTTCTGTCGCCAGTGAACATACCTATCCAGATCGTGGCTCGTTATATATTGCGACTACCCATACACAGGCAAGATATGCGTTGCCTCCTGTCATTAAAGGCTTTATTGAGCGTTATCCTAATGTTTCGCTTCACATGCACCAAGGTTCACCCACCCAAATTGCGGAAGAAGTCTGCAAGGGGAACAGTGACTTTGCCATTGCAACCGAAGCGCTTCATCTATACAGCGATCTGATTATGTTGCCTTGTTATCATTGGAACCGTTCTGTCGTGGTAACGAAAGAACATCCTCTTGCCAATAGACAGAATGTCACTATCGAAGAATTGGCGGAATATCCGATTGTAACCTATACCTTTGGCTTTACTGGGCGCTCTGAGTTGGATGTTGCTTTTGATAGAGCTGGCTTGAAGCCTAAGATAGTATTCACGGCAACAGATGCCGATGTGATTAAAACTTATGTGCGCTTAGGATTGGGGGTAGGCGTTATTGCCAGTATGGCCGTTGAGCCTGTTCAAGACAGCGATCTGGTACGCATTGATATGCGTGATAGATTTAGTTACAGCACAACGAAGATTGGTTTCCGGCGCAGCAGCTTCCTGCGCAGCTATATGTATGATTTTATCTGGCGTTTTGCGCCACATCTTACTCGAGATGTTGTAGATAAAGCGGTTGCATTACGCTCTAATGAAGAAATCGAAGAAATGTTCAAAGACATTGAATTACCGATTATATAAAAAAACGGATTAAACAGATTAAATCACCTCCTGAAAGTAGGAGGTGATTTTTTTTATCTTCTGTCCCTTCTTCTTCCTCTGGCTTGAAACGGATTTTGGCTTTGTCCTAGAGAACTTGTCGGGCCAGTAGGTGAAAAATGGGATGGGCCCGCTCTGTCTTGGCCGGAACTGGGGGGCGCGTTTTGATTTACAACTGAATCATAGCTCGGTGGTGGCTCGTAAAGGCCTACAAGACGATAGGAAGGTGGCTGGTTACGTTGAGATATTCTGGATGTCCTGGAACTTGATGGGTGCATTGTGGAAGAACCTCTTCCTCTGTTTCTGGAGGGAGCTACAAAAGCAGGAGGAGCATTCCGTGGTTCCCATTGAGGGCGAGTAGATGAGCTTTGTATATTACCAGGCATTTCTCCATCAAACACTTCGGGATAAGTTCTTGTTGGGGCGTCAGGTTGGAAATGAAACCAATATGTACTGATTGCAAGGCGATAAGCATACATTGCGTCAGCAATGTTATCTTCATATATCAAGTGAATAAGAATATAGCGCTTATACTTTTCTCTGGTTATATCCAACTCATGTTTATCTCGCAGTACATATTCAGCAAAACACCTTTCGAATCCCATACTCACTAACCTGGCACGGGTAATCGAATCAGGTTCTTGGTTGTCTATAGGTTTTAATTTGTTGAAGTCATAGGCTATTATTTTTAGTGAACAAACTCCGTCATCTGTTAAATATTCTTTAATTAATTGGTTTACTTCTAGAAAATAAAAATAATCCATTAAAGGAAAGGTTTTATAACTCATATTACTTATATGAACACATCCCGTTAGCAAGGCAATAGTGATTTTTGGGTTATCATCATTGTTGCTTGCAATCTTTCTGCATTCACCCTTTATAGTCGAAAGCTAATAAGTAACAATAAAACACCAAGAAGGCTGACGCGGATGTAACTTTAGTGTTTGTGCAAACAACAGACTTTATCTACCCATTTTCATGAAACAACAAGCGAATAATGCTTAACAATCGTGAAAATGGTTAAACTTATGCTGACTGGAGCCAATTTAACAGGCATAAACATTAGAAAAATAAGTATTAGCCAAAATATGAAGAGGGCCGCTTCAGCATTTTGAAACGACCTCATTAAGGGGGGTTGTCAATCAGAGCTTGGTTTAAATTCACCGCTGAAAAAGCTATCGGAATCTTCTATTGATGATGTTCTGTGCTTAAGAATGAAGTTATCAAAAGAGGTTTTTATTTGAGGATCCTCCAACGCCTGATAATCAAATAGTGCTACGCAGGAAGAGTAAGTAAACTCAACATTGACACTTTTATTGGAAGCGCAATTTGATGTCATTTCCGAATTACTTCTATCAAAATCAATTTTATACAGTTTTATTTTGGGAATGTATATGATTTGCCCATCCATGCCGACGGCCTCAATGACACTGGCCAATGTCAGAGTAGAATAATAATCATCATTTTGCTCCAATCCCATTCTGATTGCATCTCCTTGTTTTTGTAAGAAATTAGCAAAACTTTTCATACCGGGTGAATGGGTAGTCAATACAATGTCCATAATGAGTTGGAGTAAATTCGTTGCAATGGAAAAACCTATCATGTCATGGCGGTAGGTTTGAGTTTCGATATTCTGGATGCTCATCAGTGGCAATTTCGCGATGACATCACTCCAGAATTGAATATCAGTTTTAAACTGCTTGCCATGAACATCGGTATATTTGGCTATATAGTCAGTAGCTATTGAGGAAAGGGCTATCTGTGTTTTTTTGATATTGTCTAATTGCTGTAAGGCATGTGCTTTATCAGTAACTTGTGAGGTTATGACAAACTGGACAAGGCCATCTGTATCGCTGAACCGATAATCCCCCAGAGAATACTTACCATTCTTACTATTAACATTAAATTCCGTGGAGAAAAATTGGTCGGCCTGTTGTATATGACTTAAATAATCTTTGTGTGTTTTGTCTGTTTTTATATCCATAGTTGATTCTCCAATTTGTGATTAACCAATCAAAGAATTTGAATACAGCTATCAGTATTCAAATCAAAGAGTAAAGCCTCTAGTAACAAATACTGTCGAATGTTCTGCTTATTTATTCACTACGAATAAAACACAACTAATTTTGAATTGTCATCAATAAAGTTTATCAATAAGTGAGGTTTTACAGTCAGTTAGCAAAATGTGTGATCGCTGAACAACAAATGTTTTTTTATATGTTATGTTTAATAGTGTAGTTAACCATAATAAGAAAAGGAGGGGTTATGTCGTTTAATTTAAAAACGGACTGTGCTTCAACGCTATTGATCAATAGTAAATCGATCAATGGGGAACCGATTAGCAGTAAAACCTACCACTATTACAGCTTACCTCTGTTATCCGAAAAATTGGGTGAAATCTCCCGCTTACCCAAGTCCCTGAAAGTCCTGCTCGAAAATCTTCTTCGCAATATTGATGGTGAATCTGTTGTCGAAGATGATTTGAAGGCGCTGGTGGAATGGCAGAAAAGCGGCCATGCAGACAGAGAAATCGCCTATCGTCCTGCCCGGGTGTTAATGCAGGATTTTACAGGTGTTCCGGCGGTGGTGGATCTGGCTGCTATGCGAGAGGCGGTGTTGAGGCTCGGTGGAAATGTAGAACAAGTGAATCCGCTATCACCGGTTGATTTGGTCATAGATCACTCAGTGATGGTCGATAAATTTGGTACAGATAAAGCATTTGAAGAAAATGTTCAGATTGAAATGGAACGTAACTATGAACGTTACCTGTTCCTGCGTTGGGGGCAAAAAGCCTTTAACCGTTTTCGTGTTGTGCCGCCGGGAACAGGGATCTGCCATCAAGTTAATCTCGAATATCTGGGTAAGGCGGTTTGGTATGAAAATCAAGAGGGTAAAAATTTTGCCTATCCTGATACATTGGTCGGAACAGATTCCCATACCACGATGATTAATGGATTGGGTGTTCTGGGCTGGGGTGTCGGTGGAATTGAAGCCGAAGCGGCCATGCTGGGGCAACCTGTTTCCATGCTAATCCCGGATGTAGTTGGCTTTAAATTGACCGGTAAATTGCGGGAAGGGATCACCGCGACGGATCTGGTGCTGACTGTAACTCAAATGCTGCGCCAGCATGGCGTTGTAGGCAAATTCGTCGAATTCTACGGCGATGGATTGTCTGATTTGCCCTTGGCGGATAGAGCGACCATTGCCAATATGTCGCCTGAATATGGCGCCACATGTGGGTTCTTCCCGGTTGATGATATTACATTAAGCTACATGCGCTTAACCGGACGCAATGAAGAAGAAATTGCTTTGGTAGAGACTTATAGCAAAACTCAGGGATTGTGGCGTAACGCAGGGGACGAACCTGTTTTCACTAGCAATCTTGAATTGGATATGTCAACAGTAGAAGCCAGCTTGGCTGGGCCAAAACGCCCACAGGATAGGGTTTCGCTGGGGAATGTCCCACAAGCGTTCCAATCGGCTGTTGAGCTGGATATTCATAAAGCACAGGCTCATTCATCTGAAATATCTGTCACTTTGGATGACCAAACTTTTTCATTGCAGGATGGTGCAGTTGTTATTGCTGCCATTACCTCGTGTACAAATACTTCTAACCCCAATGTTTTGATGACAGCGGGTTTACTTGCCAAAAAAGCGATTGAAAAAGGTCTACAGCGCCAGCCTTGGGTTAAAACCTCACTGGCACCCGGCTCAAAAGTAGTGACAGATTATCTTAAGTTAGCCGGTTTCATGCCGTATTTGGAACAATTGGGTTTCAATTTGGTGGGATATGGTTGTACTACTTGTATCGGTAACTCAGGCCCGTTGCCTGATCCCATTGAAGCGGGAATTAAGCAGAATGATCTGACTGTAGGCGCAGTGCTGTCTGGTAACCGAAATTTTGAAGGGCGCATTCATCCTTTGGTGAAAACGAACTGGCTGGCATCACCACCGCTCGTGATCGCTTATGCACTTTCCGGCAGCAT
This sequence comes from Xenorhabdus mauleonii, assembly GCF_900113945.1. GTDB lineage: Bacteria > Pseudomonadota > Gammaproteobacteria > Enterobacterales > Enterobacteriaceae > Xenorhabdus > Xenorhabdus mauleonii. Next base: position 232,625 of record NZ_FORG01000004.1, on the reverse strand, counting down.
GAAGAAAGATTTGACCCGTGAACCTATCGGGAAGGATCAACAGGGCAATGATATTTACTTGAGGGACATCTGGCCTAATAGTCAAGAAGTTGCGGAAGCCGTTGAGAAAGTTAAAACGGAGATGTTCCATAAAGAATACAATGCGGTATTTGATGGGGACGAAAGCTGGCAATCTTTGAATGTAGAAAGTTCAGCGACTTATTTCTGGCAACCGGATTCAACCTATATCCGCCATCCGCCATTCTTTAGCGATATGACCGTTGAACCTGCACCTGTGACTGATGTTCATCAGGCTCACATACTGGCTATATTGGGAGATTCGGTTACAACGGATCATATATCTCCGGCAGGAAACATCAAAACAGATAGCCCCGCAGGACGTTATTTACAAGAGCATGGCGTTACACCAAAAGATTTTAACTCTTATGGTTCAAGACGTGGTAACCACGAAGTCATGATGAGGGGAACATTTGCCAATATCCGTATTCGCAATGAAATGGTGCCTGGAATTGAAGGGGGATATACCCGCCACATTCCATCACAATCCCAGCTCGCCATTTATGATGCAGCTATGCGTTATCAAGAGGAAAAAACGCCGCTGATCATTATTGCAGGCAAAGAGTACGGTTCGGGTTCAAGTCGTGACTGGGCAGCAAAAGGAACACGATTATTGGGGGTTCGGGCTGTAATAGCGGAATCTTTCGAGCGTATTCATCGCTCGAATCTAATCGGCATGGGGGTATTGCCACTGGAATTCCCTGAAGGTACCAGTCGTAAGACATTAAACCTGACGGGAGATGAACAAATTGATATTGCAGAATTAGGCAATATTAAACCTGGGCAGACGATTCCGGTGAAAATTACTTATGCCAATGGACAAGAAATCATGGTCAATGCCCGTTGCCGTATTGATACCGGCACAGAGCTGGCTTATTTCTATAATGGTGGTATTTTGCATTACGTCATTCGTAATATGCTTAAATAAGATAGTAGTAATGAAATAAATTATCTTTGGAAAGAAAAACTGCGCCCACACCGACGCAGTTTTTCTTGTTTTGTAGAGATGAATTATTGCAGAGATTAATTACTGCGGAGATTAAAAGATAAACTGATATCTCTTAACTCGACTCTGGAGTCAACAACGCAATCAAAAGAGGCTGCTTATTTAAGCAACATATGCCCCATTCTGCTGGCCTTGGTATCCAGATAGTAAGCATTTTTAGGATTTCGCCCAACAATCAACGGCACTCGTTCTACAATATTTATGCCGGCTTCCACCATGATTTCAACTTTTTTAGGGTTATTGGTCAGAAGACGAATCGCATTGATATTTAACAACTTATACATATCTGAGCAAAGGGTAAAATCCCTTTCATCAGCCGCGAAACCTAATTGATGATTGGCTTCAACGGTATCGATACCCTGATCTTGTAAAGCATAAGCGCGGATTTTATTCAGCAAGCCAATATTTCGGCCTTCCTGACGGTGATACAGCAAAACACCTCGGCCTTCTTTACTAATTTGTGTTAATGCTGCTTCTAATTGAAAACCACAATCACACCTTAGACTGAATAAAGCATCTCCGGTGAGGCATTCAGAATGGATCCGCGATAATACCGGGCTATCGCCAGAAATATCACCAAAAACAAGGGCGACATGATCACGACCTGTTTTGATTTCTTCAAACCCAATCATCAAGAACTCGCCCCAAGGCGTAGGTAACTTCGCTTCAGCTACTCGTTTTAGCTGCATTTTAGTATTCATATATTGATTTGACTCGTTATAAATATTGCGATACTCAGAACAAGATCGGTTGATACATCAGCTAAAAAATATAAAAAATTTTTCTCTGATTACAACGCATGCATGCCCGCACATTATAACAGAATTTATTAAAATGAATGAATATCTGTCTTACGGATTTCAAGTCTCAATATAAGAATGTGAACATGCTAAACTGTAAGGATATTTTTGTGGTTATGCTGTGCTACTTTTTATGTTTTACGGAAAGACATTGGACAGAACCAGCGAGGAGAAAGTAAAGATTGGGCGCAAACAAGTAGAATAGCATCACAAAAAGGAGGAAATCGGTGCTTGGTGCAATAAATTACTTCCTTTGCGTAGTCGAGAAATGCTAATTTAACACGCCACTATGTCTGTTATTTGGCATAACTAATCAGTAACAATAGATAACAGGAAAAAATGTGAAATATTTTTTGATATTATTGCTGGCTCTGGTTGTTTTTGTTATTTCAGTGACATTGGGATCGAACAACAATCAGATAGTGACATTCAATTATTTGATCGCCAAAGGAGATTATTCGGTATCAACACTTTTGGCGGTGTTATTTGCTGTTGGCTTTGCTCTTGGCTGGGGAGTTTGTGGGGCATTTTACCTGCGCACTCGCCTTTCGCTGCAACGGGCAAAGCGTAAAATTAAGCGTTTGGAAACCCAGTTGGAACAGCCATCTGAGTCATCCCTGAAAACCACATCGACTGTAGCCTTAAACAAGGAATAATTCTTCATGTTAGAGCTGTTGTTTCTGTTGCTTCCTATTGCTGCCGCCTATGGTTGGTATATGGGGCGCAGAAGTGCTCAACAAGATAAACAGCAATCCGCTGATCGTCTTGCACGTGAATATGTTGATGGCGTTAACTTTTTACTTTCCAACCAGCAGGATAAGGCAGTAGATTTATTCCTTGATATGCTGAAAGAAGATAGCTCTGCATTTGAGGCTCACCTGACATTGGGGAATCTGTTTCGTTCCCGGGGGGAGGTTGAAAGAGCTATTCGTATCCACCAATCGCTGATGGAAAGCGCATCACTGACATTTGAGCAACGTTTACTCGCAATCCAGCAATTGGGGCGAGATTATATGGCTGCCGGAGTCTATGATCGTGCTGAAAATATGTTCATCCAGCTGGTGGATGAGACTGACTTCCGTGAAAATGCATTCAACTCTTTGCTAACCATCTATCAATCTACCAGTGATTGGAATAAAGCCATTGATGTTGCTGAAAAATTGGTAAAGTTGGGCAAACACCATTTTAGGGAAGAAATTGCTCATTTTTACTGTGAATTAGCATTGCAATGCATGGGAAATGATGATTTTACTGATGCTATTGGGCACCTGAATAAAGCTGCGCAGGCAGACAAAAATTGTGCTCGTGTCTCCATCATGTTTGGCCGCATTTATATGGCCCAGCATGAATATGCTAAAGCCATTGATGCATTGAAACGTGTTCTGGAACAGGATAAAGAGCTGATCAGCGAATCTCTGTCGATGCTGAAGGAATGTTATCAGCATCTGTCACAACCGGATGAGTGGGAAGTATTTGTACAGCGCTGCGTAGAAGAAAAGTGTGGTGCAATTGCCGAGCTTCATATGGCCGACATTATTGAGAAGAAAGAAGGGCGCGATATTGCCCAAAACTTCATTAATCGTCAGCTGGAGCGTCATCCAACCATGAAATTATTTTACCGCTTGATGGATTACCATTTAGCGGATGCGGAAGAAGGGAGAGCAAAAGAAAGTTTGATCCTGCTACGCAATATGGTAGGCGAGCAAATCCGTACAAAACCTGATTATCGATGCCATAAATGTGGATTTACTTCCCGTGCGCTATATTGGCATTGCCCATCTTGCCGTTCATGGGATTCCATTAAACCGATTCGAGGTTTGGATGGTCAGTGACAGTGTCACTAATGTTGGCATCCTGTGCTGGCAACGTATCGTGTTAATTCAACGACTGGTTTTTAATCCACAAAAAAATTTTAAACGACAAATAGCCTCAAAGCATGTTAATGACAACATGCTTCTTTTCATTAGTAATGCAAGTCCATTGGTAAATCGAAGGATATAAAGATGACTTCCCATACAGCCCAAACTTTAGACAAACGGATTGACTCGCCTGTTATTGTTGCATTGGATTACGATAATCAGCACGCAGCACTGGAATTTGTCGACAAGATTGATCCGCAATCTTGTCGTCTAAAAGTGGGTAAGGAGATGTTTACGCTGTATGGCCCGCAGTTTGTACAGGCACTGCATCAACGTGGTTTTGACGTATTTTTAGATCTTAAGTTTCATGATATCCCTAATACCACAGCAAGAGCGGTGGCGGCGGCGGCTGAAATGGGAGTTTGGATGGTCAATGTTCATGCGAGTGGTGGCGCAAGAATGATGACCGCTGCCAAAGAAGCGTTATTGTCTTACGGTAAGGACGCACCATTGTTGATAGCGGTTACCGTGCTAACCAGCATGGAACAAGCTGATTTATCGGGCATCGGTGTCGATGTGACTCCAGCACAGCATGCTGAGCGTCTGGCTTTATTGACAAAACAGTGTGGTCTGGATGGTGTAGTTTGTTCGGCTCATGAAGCACAGCAATTAAAATCTGTGTGTAGCAAAGAATTTCAGCTTGTTACCCCGGGTATTCGCCCGGAAGGTTCAGACGCGGGTGACCAGCGCCGAATTATGACACCACCTCAAGCCGTTAAAGCGGGGGTAGATTATATGGTGATAGGGCGTCCGATTACCCGCGCGGAAAATCCGTCTTTGGCACTACAGCAGATTAATCAATCTATCAGGAACATTCATGGATAATAACTCTCGTTTGGTTTATTCGACAGATACAGGTCGTATCCAAGAAGAAAAAATTAAACCTGTTCGCCCAAAAGGTGATGGTATTGTACGGATCCAACGTCAAACCAGCGGGCGTAAGGGCAAAGGGGTTTGTATCATTACAGGAATCGATGCTGATGATCAGGAACTCGCTAAGTTGGCAGCAGAGTTGAAGAAAAAATGCGGCTGTGGTGGCTCTGTTAAAGAGGGCGAAATTGAAATTCAGGGCGATAAACGCGATTTATTAAAGCAATTATTGGAAGCCAAAGGAATGAAAGTGAAACTGGCGGGAGGCTAAGTTCAGTTTCTTATTACTTCCATAAATAAGCATACAAGCCAGACCGCAAATAAGTAGTCTGGCTTGGTAATTGAATTCGATTAATAGAGTTTGCATGGGTGAAAAAGAAATATTGATGCAAATTTAGTTGTTATAAAAAATTATGGGATTCACCAAGGAAATCAGCAAAGATCTTAAATTTATGTGGTTAGACATATAAATATATATGCCAGGTTTTTTCATTGAATGAACTATCAGTCTTTTTCCATTTTTAGCACTGCGCCAATTGTCCTGTTTGAGCCATTCTATAAAAATAAAATTCCCATCCATTGACACGTTGGTATCTACTGTCGTGGCAATAATGGCGATGATTGATTTAATGAATTGTATGGGTTGATGGTTCACATTCTACTGGCATGATATTGCATGATTTAAGCGGGGTATATGTGTCTTACCTTCGCGTCCTTTTGGGTTACAAGTATCGCAGGTATAAATGCAAAGATGATAAGAAATTCTGTGAAATACCAAGAGAGAAACAAAAGAACAAGAAGGCAATCAAAAGAGGGGAAGTGATGGCAATCAGAATCTGGGCTAAGAGCGCTTTTTTGGAGTGAAATAATCCCCCTTATATAAAGAGGGATTGTTACTGAATTAATGTGTTTTATCTTGAGTCATGATACGCGCCGCATCGGCCAAAACATCAGGTCTGGCGCTGGCTTCGGGGCTGCTGGGTTGAGTAAAGTAAGTCACTAAAATCAACGGGCTGCGTTTATTGTCTGGCCAAATTACCGCAATATCATTTGTTGTGCCATAGTCACCGCGCCCGGTTTTATCCCCGACAACCCAATCGGCTGGCACTCCGGCACGAATACTAGCGGAACCCGTAGTATTTCCTTTTAACCATTCGACCAATTGAGCACGCTGTTTAGAAGCCAGGGCATTTCCCAGAGTCAAATTATATAGACTGTCTGCCATAGCTTGTGGTGTGGAAGTATCTCTCTTATCACCCGGTTCAGCGGTATTTAATTCTGGTTCTTTACGATCTAGGCGAAAGTGATTGTCATCAATTGTACGGGCAAATTCAGTAACTTTATGTGGACCACCTAATTGATTAAGAAGCAAATTCATGGCGGTATTATCGCTATATTGCAGTGTTGCAGCGCTCAACTCACCTAAAGTCATTCCTTCTTTGAGATGTTTTTCCGTAATTGGGCTGTATTCAACAAGCGCTGATTGTGGGTAGCTAACTTTTTTATTCAATAAACTTTCATCTTTTTCGCTTTGTTTTAGCACCGCAGATGCAACCATTAATTTGCTGGTACTGCATAGAGGAAAACGTTCATTGGCGCGATACGTAATAGTGGAATGATCGGCTGTATCTATCAATACAGCCCCCAAGCGACCGTTAGCGCTTTTCTCTAATGCTGAAAGTTGGGCGATGATCTGATTTTTCCCGGATACATTACTCGGATGAGATATTACGTCGAGGGTATTATTGGGGGTAGTGGCAGCGTAGGCAGAAGAAATGCTTAGGTTGCTAATCAGAGGGAAAAGCAGAGTTGTCAGTGTTGCTAATTTGAATACAGCCGTGCGCATATGAATATCCTAAATCGCTATTTATAAAAGACTGCCGCCATTAATAGGCGGCAGTCTCATAGTGTTATACAGAGGGTTTAACGATTAATTTACAGGACGAGCTACGATATTGCGGGTTTCCATTCTGACTTCTTCAATACGGACATTGATGATGTCATTCAATTGGTGGACAGCTTCACCCTTAATCAATACGGAGCCTGTTTCCTGACTGCATTGCAATTCATCACGAACAGCATGCAGGAATGGCCCAGGAACAAAAGCAATGGCGCCATTATCAACCAAACGAACACGCAACCCACCACGAGTGATATCAATAATCTCTGCCGGGAATGTTTTATCTGTTCCTGCATGAGGATGGAGGAAGCGGGCATAGAGCCAATCACCGACATCACGTTCTGCCAAGCGGTTTGCCCGTTTGCGATCTGTCAATTGCAGACAGGTTTCTTCGGTTGGTTTTTCTGCATCGGTTTGTTGAATGACCGCTTTTAGCAAACGATGGTTGATAATATCGCTGTATTTGCGGATAGGGGAAGTCCATGTTGCATAGGCATCAAAACCCAAACCAAAATGTGGACCTGGTTCCGTTTTTATCTCTGCAAACGTTTGGAAGCGGCGGATACGGCTATCAAGGAATTGGGTCGGCTGTTTATCCAACTCACGGCGCAATTCACAGAAACCTTCCAGTTGCAGTAAGGCTTCAGCATTAGCATTGATGCCATGTTCTTTCAGCGTTTCAACGACCTGTTCAACTTGAGTTGCTTCAAAACCAGTATGGACGTTATAAACACCAAAGCCTAATTTTTCACGCAATACTTTGGCTGCACACAGGTTGGCTGTGATCATTGCTTCTTCAACAATGCGATTGGCTGCACGGCGTTGCTCAATAACGATATCAACAACATTGCCACCATTATCAAGGATAAAGCGGTAATCTGGTCGCTCTTTGAAAACCAGGGCATGTTGCTGACGCCAATTATTGCGGCGATCGCACATCTCTTTCAAGAGAGTGATTTGTGTCGTAGCGGCTTCTGATTCAGGCTTCCAGCCTTCTTTAGACTCTAACCAATCAGAAACTTCGTCATAAACCAGTTTGAATTTTGATTCGACCCAAGCCGCAAAAAACTGAATGTCATCGCCCAATTGACCATCTTCCAGAACTGACACCTGACAAACCAGGGCAGGGCGGCGGGCATTAGGACGCAGAGAACACAAGTCATCTGACAGCTCGCGAGGGAGCATCGGGATATTAAAGCCCGGCAAATAGTTAGTGAAGCAGCGCTGATAGGCAATTTTGTCCAATTCACTGTCCGCTTTGATATAAGCGGTAGGATCGGCAATGGCAATGGAAAGTTTCAGGCTACCATCATCATTTTTGGCGATGTGGAGAGCATCGTCCATATCTTCGGTTGTTGCGCTATCGATAGTGACGAAATCAAGGGCTGTAAGGTCAACACGCTGGATTGCCGTATCATCTAACTGGCATTCCGTCATTTCTGGTGCGCTGCGCTCCAGGCTATGACGAGTCAAAGTTACCCACCAAGGCGCGTAGTGGTCATCACCTTTAGTGATATAACCCGTGATTTCAGCATGGAAACCGCGATCACCCTTCAATGGGTGTCGGCGCATTTCAGCTACGGCCCAATCGCCATTTTCGAAAGCATGGGTCACTTGGCTGGTTGGACGGCAAGGAATTGTGTCTTTTAATAATGGGTGGTCAGGAATAATCCATAGTCGATTATCGTTTTCTTTCTTTTGGATCCTTCCTACAAAACGGGTCAAAAATGGTTCAATCAGAGTTTCTGGTTCAGCAATCTCTTTATCTTTGTCTGTATGGATAGCAGCGGTAATCCGATCTCCGTGCATCACTTTTTTCATATGGGGCGGTGGAATGAAGTAACTTTTTTGACCATCAACTTCTAAAAATCCAAAGCCTTTCTCAGTACCTTTGACTAAACCTTCTACTCGCAGGGTTTGAGAGTGAAGTTGCTGTTTTAGCTGCGCAAGCAGCGGATTATTTTGAAACATAATATCTGAGGAGTGTGGAGTTATTATCAGTAATTTTAGATAACAGTTTTACGCGAATCGGGAGTGTGGGGCAAGTAACATCTTATCAAAACAGGAAAAACTGTGTGGTAAGCGCAATAATTGAGCATTTGAAGTTGATTATTTCGCGATATCAAAATAACCCCAATTTAGTTACAACATACTTGTGTAATTACGAAAACTCCATCCACTTAACCTCCTGTGTAAAAAACTTCAAAAAACAATAATTCTAAAAGGGGAGACATTAAAAGCACGTTGTCTTTTATCAATAAGTGGGGCTGGTTTTTAGGTGAAATATTTCAATGTGATAAATGCAGGATGCGTTGAATTGTTTTTCAGCCTGTCCTCGATGAATGTCAACAGAAGACAGGCTAGGAGTGATGAAGGTAAGAATGCTCAGCTTATCGAATTGCTTCCTTGTTAGCTGCTCTTGTTTTGATTGGGTAAATCCGTTTCCTTGCTATTTCAGTGCAACTTAAAATCAATGCAATTCAAAATTTATAGGTATAGAGGAAATGACCGACTATTATTCAGTTTTTTCCGTATACTCACAAAGATCTTCAATAATGCAAGATCCACAACGGGGTTTACGAGCAATGCAGGTATATCGACCGTGTAAAATCAACCAATGATGGCAATCAACCTTAAATTCAGCCGGTACAACTTTTAATAAGTTCTTTTCAACTTCATCAACGTTCTTGCCTGGGGCAAATCGGGTTCGATTACTGACACGAAAGATATGTGTATCCACCGCGATAGTTGGCCAACCGAAAGCGGTATTCAACACGACATTTGCAGTCTTGCGACCAACACCCGGCAGGGCTTCCAATGCCGCACGATCTTCCGGCACTTCTCCACCATGTTTTTCTAGCAAAATACGGCAGGTTTTAATGACGTTTTCAGCTTTGGTATTGTATAACCCGATAGTCTTTATGTATTCCTTCAAGCCCTCGACACCAAGATCCAGAATTGCTTTTGGGGTATTGGCGATAGGATACAGTTTTGCTGTCGCCTTATTCACACTGACGTCCGTAGCCTGTGCAGAGAGCAATACGGAAATCAATAACTCAAAAGGGGAGTTGAAAACCAACTCAGTCGTTGGGTGTGGATTGTTATCCCGCAAGCGGGTTAATATTTCGACCCGTTTTTGTTGATTCATATCTATTACACCCTCAGTTTCTTGTGATGTGGCTTCCACAGCCTTTTTCTATATTGTATTGACGCTCTTTATTTTCTGAGCGATTTTTGAGACGTTCGTCGATAATATATTTTGCTGCCAGCATCAATCCCAAGCCAATGAATGCCCCAGGAGGCAGTATAGCGAGCAAGAAGGGAGAATCCATATGAACAATTTCAATGCGTAATGATTTTGCCCAATGACCTAATAACAAATCTGCTCCATCAAAAATAGTACCGTTCCCTAAAATTTCCCGCATTACCCCTAGGACAAATAAAGCAAAAGTTGCGCCCAATCCCATCGCCAGCCCATCAATTGCAGAATTATAGATAGTGTTTTTAGATGCATAGGCTTCGGCACGACCAATGACGATACAGTTAGTCACAATTAATGGAATAAAGATCCCCAATGATTGGTATAACCCAAACGCGAATGCGTTTATTAACATCTGAACAGCACTGACAACAGATGCAATGATCATCACGTAAATGGGGATACGAATTTCGTGTGGAACCCAGCGGCGCAAAGCAGATACGGCGATATTGGTGCTCAACAAGACCAGCGTTGTCGCCAATCCCAAACCAAGTGCGTTGGTTGCAGTGGAAGAAACAGCAAGCAGGGGGCAAAGGCCCAAAAGTTGGACGAGGGCGGAATTGTTCTTCCATAATCCTTGGATAAATAGGTTTTTTGTTTCATTCATGATTATTTCTCCCCACAAACTGGAAGTGAAGAAAGTTGTGCCGGTACGGTTTCTAGATACAGGACTGTACGTTTGACTGAATTGACAACGGCACGGGGAGTAATGGTGGCGCCAGTAAATTGATCAAATTCGCCTCCGTCTTTCTTGACTGCCCAGTTGCGGTCATCTGGCGAGGTAATTTTTTTGCCGGAGAAAGCATAGATCCAATTGGAAATACGGGTATCAATTTTGTCTCCCAAGCCCGGAGTTTCATGATGTTCCGTCACCCGAACCCCCAGCACATTACCAGAGAAATCGGCGCCTACCAGCAATTGAATTGCACCTGAATAACCATCAGGTGCGGTGCTTTCCAGAGCCGCAGCAACCGGCGCTCCATGCTTGCGGGCAAGATAAAGGCGATGAGGTTGTGAGTTGCCAAGGGCCTTATCTGCCACCAAGTAACATTCATCCTGCATTTGGTTGTCATACAAATCAGGGGAAACAACTTGATCCAATAATATTTTATGCTGTAGTGCCGCTTGCTCGGCAATCCGGTCTTTTGTCAATGAATAGACAATGGCAGTTAATCCTGTTGTACACGCTGCAAAAATTGCAAGGGTGATACCGTGGCGTCGCATAGTTTCTAACATGGCACTTTCCCTCCCTTAGTTATGGCCGTAAGCACGGGGCTGTGTGTAATGGTCAATCAATGGGACGCAGATATTTGCCAGTAACACAGCAAAGGCTACGGCATCTGGGTAACCGCCATAAACGCGGATAATCCAAATCAAAATCCCAATAATGGCACCATAAATGAGACGCCCTCTTGGGGTTGTTGAGGCACTGACCGGATCTGTTGCAATAAAGAATGCGCCTAACATGGTTGCGCCTGAGAAAAGTTGCAACAAAGGTGGTGAATAGCGAGTGGGATCAATCAGCCAGCTCAGTAATGCACAAATGCCCAATGATAAAATAAATGCTGTTGGGATCTGCCAGCTAATGACTTTGCGGTTAATCATAATTAATCCGCCAACCAGATAGGCGATATTGACCCATTGCCAGCCGATGCCGATTAAAACACCTTGTAAGATAGGCTGCTGTAATACTTCATGAATATCGTGGGTCAATCTGCCAGTTTTAAAGCTATCTAATGGTGTTGCTTGGCTCAATCCATCAACACCTTGTTGTAATTGCAGCAAGGTGGAGCCATCAGGCGTATGCCCAGAGAAGATAACCATCAAACTATCCAGAGGCGTTAGAGTGAAAGTTTGCAAAGAGGCAGGCGGTATCCAGCTGGTCATTTGCACAGGAAATGAGATGAGCAAAACAACATAGCCTACCATTGCTGGGTTAAACGGATTTTGCCCAAGCCCGCCATAGAGATGCTTGGCAATAACGATAGCAAAAAATGTACCGAGTACAATTAACCACCACGGTGCAAGTGGAGGTAAGCTAATTCCCAGCAGTAGCCCGGTAACTAAGGCCGAATTATCTTTAAGATAGGGGAGTATTAATTGTTTTTTCAGCGTGATAACAGCGGATTCAGTCAGCAACGCCGTTATGATTGCCAACAAGATCTGAAATAACGTTCCATAGCCAAATAGATAAGTTTGTACTGCAATACCGGGTATTGCAGCTAATACTACCCAGAACATGATTTGGCTGGTGCTTTTTTTATTATGTGTAAAAGGCGAACTTGCGACTTTTAGCAGGTGATTGTCAGTTTTTACTGGCCTAAATTTCATCGTTCAATGTCACTATTCTGTTGGAATTTTTTGTTGTTCTTGTGCCACTTTTTTAGCCTTAACACGGGCAATGGCAGCGGCGACGGCGGCTTTACGCGGGTCAACATCTCCCGCTTCCGCAGTGACAGTTGGCTGCGGTGCGGGTTCAGCCTGAAGTTGTTCCGCTTTTTTGGCTTTGGCACGGGCAATGGCAGCGGCGACGGCTGCTTTGCGCGGGTCGACGGCTTCCGCTTCCGCAGTGACAGTTGGCTGTGGCGCTGACTCAGCCTGAAGTTGTTCCGCTTTTTTGGCTTTGGCACGGGCAATGGCAGCGGCGACGGCTGCTTTACGCGGGTCGATATTTTCCGCTTCCACAGTGACAGTTGGCTGTGGCGCTGGCTCAGCCTGAAGTTGTTCTGCTTTTTTAGCCTTAACACGGGCAATGGCAGCGGCCACGGCGGCTTTACGCGGGTCGATATCTTCCGCTTCCGCAGTGACAATTGGCTGTGGCACTGATTCAGCCTGAAGTTGTTCCGCTTTTTTGGCCTTGGCACGGGCAATGGCGGCAGCCACGGCTGCTTTACGCGGATCTGGTTTATCATCAGCGTTGTTTTGCAGCTCGTTAGGTGACGCTGTCACTTCTTCGCTTTGAGATGCTTTTTTCGCTTTTGCTCTGGCTATTGCAGCGGCAAGAGCAGCTTTGCGAGGGTCATTGCTTTCAACTGTTGGGGTTGTTGCACTGAGTTCAGCATCAACCGTGGTCTGTTTTTCGGCTTTACGGGCACGCAATTGTTCCTTTCTAGCTTTACGTGCTTCGATTGCTGCTGCATTATCCGGTGATTGACCAGCCTGCACTATGATGGATTCACCCGCCGTATTTTGTTTTTCTTTCACACGGGCAAGGGCGGCGTCTATTGCATTTTTATCGCTGCTGTTAATTTGGACAGCGGATTTTTTATGTCGCTCCTCACGTGCCAATTTCTCTCGCTCCATGCGAGTTTGCTTGGCTTCAAAGCGAATTTTTGCTTCTGCTGAACGGCGGGATTCTGCGTCTATAGCTCGAATCTCCGCTTTTTCTTGTCGATAATATTGCACCAGAGGAATATTGCTCGGGCATACATAAGCACAGGCGCCACATTCAATACAATCGAATAAATTGTGGTTTTTGGCTTTATCATGTTCTTGCCCACGACTGAACCAATAAAGTTGTTGGGGCAATAATCCGGCAGGGCATGCTTCAACACATAATCCACATCGGATGCAGGCTTCTTCAATCTCTTTGGGTTCCATTTCCTCTATTGAAGGCGCAAGAATACAGTTGCTGATTTTTACGAGCGGTACATTCAAATCGGGCAGGGTGAATCCCATCAATGGGCCACCCATAATGACCATTTGTTCTTGTTCTGAATTAGGTTTAAATCCAGCTTGTTGTAACAAGAAGTTCACTGGCGTCCCGAGACGCGCCCAGAAATTACCCGGGGATGCTACCGCTTCTCCTGTTACAGTCACAATGCGTTCGATTAGCGGTTCGCCATCAATAATGGCGCGTTTGATTGCCACTACTGTGCCGACATTTTGCATAAGAACGCCAATCTCAGAAGACCTGCCGCCTGAAGGAACTTCTTTCCCTGTCAGGATTTTGGTAAGTTGTTTGGCTCCGCCTGACGGGTATTTTGTCGGGATCACCCGCACAATAATAGATTTATCACCATTAAGAGCGGTATTCAGGGCATCAACGGCTTCGGGTTTATTATCTTCAACGCCGATCAGCACCTGTTTGGGTGCGAGCAGGTGCATCAAAATACGAATGCCTTCGATAACTTCATTGGCATGCTCTTGCATCAGACGATCATCTGCTGTGATATAGGGTTCACATTCTGCGGCATTAATGATTAATGTCTTGAGATTGTGCCGACCGCCATTGAGCTTTGTCGAGGTTGGAAAACCGGCGCCGCCCAAACCTGCAATCCCCGCTTGATGGATACGTTGCAGCAATGTGTCAGCATCAAGCGTTGCGTAGTCAGCGGTCTGAATCCGTTCTCCCCATTGATCTTTGCCGTCAGGGTGTAATCTGACACACAACTCTTTCAATCCGGAAGGGTGCGCGGTGACGCAAGGCTCAATGGCGGCGATGACGCCAGAAGTTGGGGCATGCACGGGTACAGTCCGGCCAGTTCCGAACGTTAATGGTTGGCCTTTCAGTACGGCATCACCAGCTTTAACCAGCAATTCACCTTCTGGCCCCAAATGCTGTTGCAAGGGGATAATTAATTCATCCGGCAGTGGAGCATGGCGTAAAGGTGTACGACTGGATTGCAGTTTCATTTCTGGTGGATGGATACCACCTTCGAAATCCCAGATTTTATTCTTGTTGAGTAAGTTGAATAGATTAAACATTACTTTCAACCTCAACAGACTGAGCAGGAGAGAACAATACAGGCTCTGATGCTACGGGAATGTTTTTTACCGGGATAGTGTTTAAATTCCATTTCCAATTTGCTGTAGTGGTAGCGACAGGGATCATCGCAATGCAATCCGTTGGGCAAGGTGCGACACACAGGTCACATCCGGTGCAGAGGTCTTCAACAACGGTATGCATGGCGCGGTTTGCCCCAATGATGGCATCGACAGGACAGGCCTGAATGCATTTTGTGCAACCGATACAATTTTCTTCATCAATAAAAGCGACTTTTCTGACGGGATTTTGAATGCTCTCATCTCCATCCAGTGGTTGCGGATCAACGCCCAACAGTTCAGACATCTTGAGCATAACTTGCTCCCCGCCGGGAGCGCATTTATTGATCATCTCACCATTATTGGCCACCGCTTCAGCGTAAGGGCGGCAGCCAGGATACCCACATTGACCACATTGGCTTTGAGGCAGTAAATTGTCGACTTTCTCAACAATCGGATCTTCTTCTATTTTGAAACGACGGGCAGCAAACCCAAGGATTAAACCAAAGGATAATCCGAGCACGCCCAGCACGCTGATAGCAATCCACAATGACGTCATCAGAATTTCACCAAACCACTAAAACCCATGAATGCGAGGGACATTAATCCCGCGGTAATCAGCCCGATAGATGAGCCACGAAAAGGTGCCGGTATGTTGGCAACAGCCAAACGTTCGCGTATAGCAGCAAACAACACCATGACAAGGGAAAAACCGGCAGCGGCACTAAAACCGTATACGGCGGACTGCAAGAAACCGTGGGATTGATTAACGTTGAGCAATGCAACACCGAGTACAGCGCAGTTGGTTGTAATCAGCGGAAGGAAGATACCTAAAAGCCGGTAAAGGGTTGGGCTGGTTTTACGAACTGCCAATTCCGTAAATTGGACGACAACCGCAATAACCAAAATAAAACTCAGGGTACGTAAATAAGTTAAATCGAGAGGTACAAGAATAAAGGTGTTTATCAGCCAAGAACTGATGGAGGCGAGAGTCAGAACAAATGTAGTCGCAAGCCCCATGCCAATGGCTGTTTCGAGTTTTTTGGATACACCCATAAAAGGGCACAGGCCCAAAAATTTTACTAAAACAAAGTTATTGACCAGTACGGTGCCAATAAATAACAGAAGGTATTCAGTCATTGCTATACCTGAAAATAAGATGCTGGAAAATGAAAAATTGCTATATGGTCTGAATAGAAATACCCCACTTTCGGTGAGGCAAGCGGGGCAATGATAACAATCAATTGTGGGGTATGTTATCGATCTTGTGTGAAAGTCATTTTTACTCGATAAGAGCGTTTTATATAAGGAACGAAAACAGCCGCTGCCAGTAATGGCCATAATAAGGCACGTACTGCCATTTCATCTGCAATAGGGGAAAAAGCAAATGTTTTAATGGCAATCAAGATAGAAAGCATAAGCCAGATAATAAACATGCGAGGAAAACGTTTTGAGCGAATAAAAAGCAATTTTAATATCCACACCGTAAAGCACCACATTATTGCTGTGGTTAATACTGAGATATACCACATGGAGGTGAAGTTCTCGCTAACTTGGTGAATCAACTCACTTTGTTGGATAAACGTCATGATATATAACACCAGCATTAAACTGGCAGCAATTAATGTCATGATTAAATAAGCAGCAGGAGCTAATAACCAGCCATTGATACGATAATAATCATTGGATTGATACATAAACAAACCTTCATTCCATAATGCGTGTTCCGAAACAGGAAAAAGATAGTAGCACAGGAGTCAGGATTATTTGCTAACGTGTGATAGGCAGAGTTATTTTCTGATATCTTGTTACCTGTCCATGATATTGACTATCTTGTTATGCTTACTCTCTGTGACATTACGATTATTTTTTAGAGGCTGTTATGAGTGATTTTGTGAAAGTTGGTTTGGTTGGTTATGGCTATGCAAGTAAAACGTTCCATGCACCATTGATTGCAGGAACCCCCAATGTTGAATTGGTTGCCATTTCCA
This sequence comes from Xenorhabdus mauleonii, assembly GCF_900113945.1. Classification (GTDB taxonomy): domain Bacteria; phylum Pseudomonadota; class Gammaproteobacteria; order Enterobacterales; family Enterobacteriaceae; genus Xenorhabdus; species Xenorhabdus mauleonii. The sequence continues at coordinate 216,059 of NZ_FORG01000004.1, read as the reverse complement.
GCAGTGATGCAGAGAAAGTGAAGAAAGATTGGCCGGCAGTATCCGTTGTTTCTTCTCCAGAAGCACTATTTAACGATCCTGCCATTGACCTTATCGTGATCCCAACACCCAACGATACACATTTCCCACTAGCACAGAAAGCATTGGCCGCAGGTAAACATGTTATTGTTGATAAGCCTTTCACCATCACGGTGGAACAAGCGGAATCATTGAAGAAACAAGCCGAAGAATCCAACTTGTTATTATCGGTATTTCATAATCGTCGTTGGGATTCTGGTTTTTTGACAGTGAAATCACTCCTTGAAGAGAATACATTGGGTGCATTGAAATATTATGAATCCCATTTTGATCGTTACCGCCCGGCCGTTCGTCAACGCTGGAGAGAATCGGCGGCGATAGGGGGAGGAATTTGGTACGACTTAGCTCCGCATTTATTGGATCAGGCTGTTCAGCTTTTTGGTAAGCCACAAGCAATTAATGTTGATTTAGGTATGATTCGGCCAAATGCTGAGACAGCAGATTATTTTCATGCCCAATTGAATTACCCTGATTTGAAAATTGTGCTGCATGCATCGATGCTTGTTGCTGCAGAATCGCCTATCTTTACCTTGCATGGCATGGCGGGTAGTTACATGAAATATGGATTGGATCCACAAGAGGAGTGTTTGAAGGCAGGAGAAAGACCTTTGCGAGCCGATTGGGGTTATGATGCACGTGATGGTGTTGTGACGTTGTCACAAGGAGAAGACTTGATCACACAAGTCATTCCAACTATACCGGGTAATTATGGCGTTTATTATGCCGCTATCCGTGATGCGATTTTGTTTGGGAAGCCGAATCCTGTCACAGCCGATGAAGCTATTCTGATTATGAAGCTCATTGAGGCGGGGGACAAATCGGCAAGGGAACAACGCGCAGTTCTCATTGATTAATGACTTTCATTAAATAAATTGCCCAGTAATCTGCCAGCCTGTCAATATTCATTGGTCACCCGTCATTATTGTGGCCAATGGAAATGTGACTAGGTTATTGTTGATAAAGCAAGGGAAGCATTTTATGAATTTGCTGCATAAATTAAGAATTGATCCGTTCTTGGTTATACTGGTAACAGTCGTCGTCATTGCCTCATTTTTCCCTTGTGAAGGGGAAGCGAAAACATGGTTTCAGTACTTAACGATAGCGGCCATCGCGTTATTGTTTTTTATGCATGGCGCGAAATTATCCCGTGATGCCATTTTTGCAGGCATTGGTCACTGGCGGCTGCATTTGGTTATCTTCTGCAGTACGTTTATCTTATTCCCGATACTGGGCATGGGCTTACATTTTATTGTGCCGGAATGGATGTCACCTACTGTTTACATGGGTTTTCTTTATCTTTGTGCATTACCAGCCACTGTTCAGTCTTCAATTGCTTTTACTTCTGTGGCAAAAGGCAATGTAGCTGCTGCAATATGCAGCGCTTCTGCTTCAAGTTTATTAGGGGTATTCCTTTCTCCTCTGCTGGTGGGTTTCTTGATCCAAACTCACGAAGGCGGTGCACATACAGATACATGGAAGGCGATAAAAGACATTATTTTGCAACTAATGGTGCCTTTTATCGTTGGGCATTTATCACGCCCCTTGATAGCCGCTTGGATAGAAAAACATAAAAAATGGGTCAACATGACTGACCGTTCTTCTATTTTGCTGGTGGTATATGTTGCATTCAGTGAAGCGGTTGTCGAAGGGATTTGGCATAAAATTGATGCCTATTCGCTTCTTATCATTGGTGTTGTATGTTGTGTGTTATTAGCCATCGTCTTGGTTATTAACGTATATAGCTCCCGTTTGCTTGGATTCAGCAAAGAAGATGAAATCACGATTGTATTTTGTGGTTCGAAGAAAAGCCTCGCGAATGGAGTGCCAATGGCAAATGTTTTGTTTCCTGCCTCGATGGTGGGGATTATGTTGCTGCCACTGATGATTTTCCACCAGATCCAACTGATGGTTTGTGCGGTGATTGCCCAACGTTATGCACAGCGTCAGAAATTCAGTAATGAACCGAAACCCAAGAAGGCAGAGTGATTTTCTGCCTTTGCAATTAATCAGCGTATTATCGGTTTGCTACTTTGGCTTTCAGTGCCTGTTTTTCAGCTTCGCTGAGGAAAGCTGTCGTCAGTCCGTTAACTTGCGCCTGTCGGATTTGCTCTGCCGACAAACCTGCGGCTGGTGCAGCAACATTATACTCATGGCGAATTTCAATGCCTTCTACCGCAGGGTCATCGGTATTGATTGAAGCCAGAATGCCATGCTGCAGGAATTGTTTCAGGGGATGCGCTTGCAAAGAATCGACGGTGCTGGTTTGCAGGTTTGATGTCAAGCAGGATTCAATCCCGATACCGTGTTCAGCTAAATAATCCATCAAAGCAGGATCAGTAATCGCTTTGACACCATGACCAATACGCGTTGCACCCAAATCTCGAATGGCATGCCAAATGCTTTCCGCTCCAGCAGCTTCCCCGGCATGTACACTAATGTTCCATCCTGCATCACGTGCTTGCTTAAAGTGCTGTTCAAAAAGATGGCCCGGGAAACCCAATTCATCACCAGCCAGATCCAATGCCGTAATATGTTGTTTATGGGAGAGAAGTCCTGCCAACTCTTGAGTACAGGCTTTTTCACCAAACGTTCGGCTAAGGATACCAATTAAGCGAATCTGAATGTCATGCTGCTGGCTGGCAGAGCGAATACCATCAATGACCGCTTCTACAACACCTTCAACAGGCAATTGGTGTTTCATGGACATGTAATAGGGAGAGAAACGTAGTTCTGCGTAATCCAGCCCCGCATTGACTGCATCTTCGACGTTTTCAATGGCAACTCTGCGGCAGGCTTCCAAATCAGCCAGAACAGCAACACCCCAATCCAATTTCTGGAGGAAGCTAACGAGGTTTGGTTCGTTCTCAATAATCTGAACATGAGGACGTAATGCTTCCAATTCATAAGCGGGAAGAGGGATATTATGTTGACGGGCGAGAGCCAAAATAGTTTCAGGACGAATGTTGCCGTCCAGATGACGGTGTAAATCGGTTAAGGGAAGCCGTGTATCGATCATTTTTTTATCCTTCTTATCAAAACTTGGATATACAAAAAAGCCAGTCAATGTATTGACTGGCAAGAAGATTCTTATAGGGGGGAGCCGAATGAGATCCCGATTATTCGGTTTATAGTGACTGTTACTAAACCTTTCACTTATTCAGCAACAGGTTTTTCAGTCTCATCATGCTGATTTTGCTCACCATCTGTCCCATCATAGGAGTCAGCAAGGCCATTATCAAGCAGGAATTGATGCAGGCTGGACTCTTTGCCGTTTAATTCAACTTTGTCATTTGAATAGTTGAAGTTAAGGCCAAGAACATCGTCTTTATCGGTGATGAACTTTTCGCCGCCTTTGGCAATCATCTGAACGGATAGCGTTGCCTGAGCTTCAGCGGTCGCCTTATCCTTACCATCTAATTCATCTGCCTGTGCGATGGACTCTATCAACATAGCCTTAGGTATATTGATGCGCAGTGACAAATCTTGAACCAGAGTACGGATCATCTCTTCAGGAGGCATGGTATTCAGAGTATCTTTATTTTCAGGGATGTTTTGCAAGGCGAGTTTGAAATCTACCATGCTTTCACCCTTGCTGTTTTTCCAACTGAAAGGCGAAATACTGAGCTGCGGGCTTTTATTAAAGAGCAGGTGTGCATTATTGAGAATAGCGTAGGTTGTTACATCAGATGACAACTCGTTGGAAGAGAGCGCTTCTGCTACATCATCATTGTAGGCTTGAGTGAATTTACGTACTGATGGGCCATCTAACTTTTCCATCTTCAGGGTAAACTTACCTGAACCCAAGTTGATGTTTTTAACTATCATCCCATCAACACTGTAAGCCAGCTTGATGTTTAGGTTATTTTTATCTTCGGACAAATCAGATGCGATATTGAACCCTTTCAGGGACGATTCTTCATTATTTTTCCCACGAACGGTAATTTCGCCAATGTTATAGTTCTGATTGCCGATATAGAAATCGAAATTCCCTTTTTTATTATCCCCTGTAAAATTAATGTCTTTCAGGATGATCGCTTCATTTTTTGCAGGAGTAGTGATAGACAGCTCGTCACTCTTAATCTTAAATGAGAATGAACTTAAATCACGGCTGGTTTCAGCAACGATTTTAGCTCCTGAGAATGAGAAAACGTTTTTTTCTCCATCTTTCTGTGCTTCTTCATGATTAATAGGAATTAGCTCTATGTCGGTTGAAAGGTTTCCCGTATAACCAACACTGGTATTTAAGTTCAGCAACGACTTCCCGTCGGTAATATCAAACAGTTTTTCCAGCTCTTTATTTTTTTCAAGTTCAGCATGAAGAGTTGCCATTTTAGGCATCAGATTGAACTTTTTCAGGTTTTCAAGCGGGAACGGCCCGTGATCAATGTTGGATTTGAAGATGACTTCTTCATTTGGCTCAATACCAACATTTTTCACACCTTTTTTGATGTTTAATACTAAATTGACATCAGAGCTGAAAATGCCGCGTTTGAAATCTTTTGCCTGTAATTCGATACCGCTGTCAGGAAATGCATTTTTCAGTTCACTGTTGGCGTTCTTGACATATTCATTCAAATTATCTTCGATTTTCTTACCTGTGAGCCATGATGCACCACTCCACACAACACCTAGTGCAACAACAACACTTACAGCTACTAACGATTTTTTCATGTAGAAATCCCATCCTTTTTAACGCATATGAAACGATAAATATTATGCGTTTTGTATTTATGTCAATAATGGTTGTTAAGTGTATAGCCTATCTAAAATATTTTTAATCGGTTTCTACCAAAAATTTTCTTTTTCACCGATGAAGATAGATGCAACCATTTGAATATAAGGCAATTAATTGTATACCTTGGCTACTTTTCCATTGCCTTGAACAATCACGGCTTGTTCTATAGCAGATAAGAAAACTGATTCACCTGAGAATAGTCTCAATTGCTGTTTATCAGTGCTGATGACCACTTGGCCTTCAAAACAAAAAAGTATTGACGCGGAATCATTCGCCAAAGTGATTGGCTGTTCCTGAACAGCATAAACAGAAAAGCAAAAGTCATTGACGGGAACAGGATAATTCAGTGCGCCTTTTTCCTGTTTTGGGAGCGTCAGCAAAGTATCGGCAGATTTGGGTATAAAGTCCAGATTAGCCATTAATTCTGGTACATCGATATGTTTACTGGTTAAACCGGCACGCAGGACATTGTCAGAATTTGCCATAACTTCAAGCGCCACACCTTCAAGGTAAGCATGGGGAGTGCGAGCGTAAAGGAACATGGCCTGCCCGGGCTTTAACTCAACGATATTCAACAGAAGCGGTGAAAACAGACCGTTATCATCGGGATAGAAAGCGGTCATTTTTCTGATGGTATCCCACGGTTCTCCTTGATTGCTGTTTAGCGCAGACTTTAAGACGGCAATAGCCAAATGTTTTTGTTCTCCTTGCATGTTCAATAACTGAGAAAAGAGAAACGACAGCGTTTTCTCAGTTGGATGCTGGAGGAATGTCTGAATATCAGGATGTGCAGCGGAAACCGAAGCCAATAATCGTGTTATTTCTGCTAAAGGGCGAAACGCATTCATGGCCTTGAACGGCGTCAGAGCATACACTAATTCAGGTTTGTGATTATCATCTTTATAATTGCGCTGCGCTGAATCTACAGGTATCCCTGCTGAATTTTCTTTTGCAAACCCGATTTCCGCAGATCTTTTATCTGGATGTACTTGGATAGACAACGGCTGTGCGGCGCACAATACCTTGAACAAAAAAGGCAGGCGCTGAAATTGATGTGCAGTTTTCTCTCCAAGGTGTTTTTCTGGCTCTTTGGCTATCAGGGCATCCAACGTGATTGTTTCGCCGGTTTGGGGATCTGTCACCAATGAACTGCTCTTCGGGTGCGCTCCCATCCATAGTTCTGCCATTGGCTGATTATCAGGGTTATCTATGCCGTAAATATCCGTCAGTGCGGTTTTACTCCCCCAATCATAGTGTTGAATGTTGTTAATCATTTTCAGCATGGCGTAATTTCCTGTAATAAAAAATAACTTATTTATATGACAACAATACAATAAACACGGTTAGGTCGCATTATCGATAACGAATTTATGGCATTATGGAGAAATGCCGACTAATTTATCTGCAAAGTTTGTTCCGGCGTATTCAATTATTCTGTTTGCTAAGGAGATAGTAATGGCAGCCACTCGCATTGAAAAAGACTCAATGGGACCTATCGAAGTACCTGCTGACCAATTATGGGGAGCGCAAACTCAGCGCTCACTGGAGCATTTCCGCATTTCTCAGGAAAAAATGCCTGTTGCATTGATTCATGCTCTTGCATTAACTAAACAAGCAGCTGCAAGTGTCAACATGGATTTGGGCCTTTTGCCTAAAGAGCGTGCTGATGCAATTATCGCTGCCGCAAAAGAGGTGTTAGACGGCAAACACCCAACAGAATTCCCTCTTGCTATTTGGCAGACCGGTTCTGGTACGCAAAGCAACATGAACATGAATGAAGTGTTGGCGAACCGTGGTAGTGAGATCCTTGGCGGTCAAAGGGGTAATGAGCGTTTGATTCACCCTAATGATGACGTTAATAAAAGTCAAAGCTCAAATGACGTATTCCCAACAGCAATGCATGTTGCTGCTGTTATCGCAATACGTGAACATCTTCTGCCTGAACTGAATGTGCTGCAAAAAACATTGGCAGATAAAGCAGAATCATTTAAGCACATTGTAAAAATTGGTCGTACTCACTTACAAGATGCAACTCCTCTGACTTTAGGTCAGGAAATTTCAGGTTGGGCCGCTATGCTGGCATATAATCTGAAACATATTGAAGATAGCGTTCCTCATGTGTGTGAATTGGCTCTGGGTGGCACCGCTGTAGGTACGGGTCTGAATACTCATCCTGAATATGCCGTTCGCGTTGCGAAGAAAATCGCAGAATTATCAGGTCAGCCTTTTGTAACTTCACCTAACAAATTTGAAGCACTGGCAACCTGTGATGCACTGGTTCATTCACATGGCGCATTGAAAGGTCTGGCAGCATCGCTGATGAAGATTGCTAACGATGTACGTTGGTTGGCTTCAGGCCCTCGTTGCGGCATTGGTGAAATCTCCATTCCTGAAAACGAGCCAGGCAGTTCAATCATGCCAGGTAAAGTGAACCCAACTCAGTGCGAAGCGATGACAATGCTGTGTGCCCAAGTGATGGGTAACGATGTTGCCATCAATATTGGTGGTGCATCTGGCAACTTCGAACTGAACGTGTTCCGTCCTATGGTTATCCATAACTTCCTGCAATCTGTGCGTTTGCTGGCGGATGGTATGCGCAGCTTCAATGAGCATTGTGCGATTGGTATCGAACCTAATCATGATCGTATCACTCAATTGCTGAACGAATCTCTGATGCTGGTAACTGCATTGAATACGCATATTGGATACGATAAAGCCGCTGAGATTGCCAAGAAAGCCCACAAAGAAGGGTTGACTCTGAAACAGTCTGCAATGCAGTTAGGGTATCTGACTGAAGCTGAATTTGATGAGTGGGTTCGCCCTGAAGACATGGTTGGTAGCATGAAGTAACTTTGATGGTTTGATGGTCAAGTTACACCATGAAAGCCGGAGTATAATTTACTCCGGTTTTTTTATGTCTTATACACTTCGTCATCTTTCAAACAGCCTGCGCTCACTCACCCCGGTCGCCGTTTTTATAAACATACGGCTAGCTATGCATCCGGGGATGGGATGTTCTCCCTTGCCGCCGCGATGTAATTTGAAATCCATTGTGTATAGATTTATCGAACAATTAGATTTCTCGATAAAGATGCAAGCGGGGAATCACCAGCTCAAGCGGTTTGGCTTTAGGCTTATATCTATGCTTTATCGCGTTGGCATTATAATTTGGTAACGTGCCGATCTTAGGTTTAATTTCGCTCTCTTCTGTATAGAAGACTATAACGGGAAGAGGGCAAGCATATTGAACTTGTTTTTGTAGTTCTGAATACCACACACGGGTAATGGGTTGAACTTTTACTGGCCGTTTTATTTTTAACACGACATCATCGGGAAGTTTTTGGATATCGGTAATTTCTAACTCCACCAGTGCTGACCATTGCTCGCTGGAGTAGGGCGGGACAGCCCGGCCAGCGTTATAACTTTTTTCCAGTCGCTCTAGGATTTGTTGTTTAGTGACTTTATTAATAATGTTTTTATTGGCCCAACCAAAGTTGATGGAATCAGGATTCAGCAGGGGGGTAATAGTACGATAAGCATTGAGAGTAATTAAACCTCGTAAATGATTATGAACAAATTCAAACCGTTGTTCTTTGCTGATACCTGACTCTTTCGTGACGATGTTTTCCAGCTCAGTTTTTAGTTGATTTACCTCATTGATCACTTCGATGGCTTTTTTATATTGCTGGTGGCTGACGGAAAAACATAATGCTCCGGGAAGACGGCTTGCAGCCTTGCTGCTGATATTAGGATTGTTGTGATGTATAAATAGCTTTTGATAGAAGCGTAATCCTAAGTCGAGTGCTTCATTGCCTTGCAGGGGATCGACGATAATTTCTGTTATTTGCTCATGTTCTTCACCTTTTTCGATCTGCGGTAATTTAAATACCCGTGCATCAATAATAGGATAAAGAGTCAATAACTCGATGAGTTCAGACAACTTTTCTTCCTGCTTTTTGAAACACGTTGTCATTGATTCTATTGAAAAGTATTTATTCATTGCTGTTCTCACCAGTGATGCTTATTGCCTTTTTAACGACAATAGTTTATTAGTTACAACATACCGTTCTCTGTACAGTATAAACACACAACATCAGAACCTCTACAACTAATCAAAAAAAGCTAAATAAGTAGCAATAAAAAAGGGCATCTATTGCCCTAGAATTCGACTTTATGGTAAAAATTTAAATTATAAATAATTAATCAAAAAAGCAAGGTAAGGTTAAACATAAGAAATACTTTTCACTTATTTTTTCATTCTAAATGGTCGTATATTAGAATGAGTTAGACTACAAGGTAGTGCAATATGAAAAAAATAGTCAAACCAGTGAATTCCTTTAAAAAGGTTATCGAGACATTATTGCCATATTCCGAATTAATCACGCCTGATTTGCTCACACAAGGGAGATTAATTAAAATTGAGAATGAATTTGCTAAGTTTTTTTTATTAGATCATGGTTATGTAAATTTGCACAGAATAAATGATGATTTAATCATATCGACGATTTTTTCACCTTATATTATTGGTCTCTCTTTCTATCCTGGTGCGGAAGCCTATTATTCCATTGAAATGGGTTTGCATTGCAAAATGTATCAAATTCCTAGAGTTACTGCATTAAACTCTATCAAGAAACACGACCTGTACAGAGAGTGGATGAGGATAGTTTCGTACAAAATATCTTTTATGTATGCTAGGGATGTAAGTATCTTCAGGCATAACGCAAAAGAAGTTGTGTGCAATCTGTTATCTCGTTTGATGGCTTTACCGGATGAATTTAGAGAAAGTATTTCTGCTATAAAATATATTGAGAAACGATGTACTCTTTCCCGAAGTTGCATACAGCGAATATTATTTTCGCTAAAAAAAGAAGGGTGTATAGAAATTACAAATGGCTATTTAACAAAAGTTCTCGTATTGCCTGAACAATCTTATTATTGAAATATAAGGTAAATTTTAAATATTGCTAACTTGATTGGTTAATTATTGATCTTTAATTTTGGTTTGTAAAATGAAAAAAATGAATCCCATCAGCTCACCAACATAGTTATAAATGCAGGCGTAGTTATAAATGTCGGTGAGCTGATTTAACTGACTTTCTATTTATTGCTATTTTTTAGTTGTTGCTTTTCTAATTTATTGAGTTTGAATCCTAAATAAAGCGCGATTATTGTTAATAATGAAATAAAAGCTGCAACACCATTCCATGAAAAATGAAGCCAAAATATACCACCTACCGTGCCGGCAATGCTTGATCCAACATAATAACCAAATAGATACAGCGAAGATGCTTGTGCTTTTGCCTGTTTTGCCCGCTGTCCTACCCATCCACTGGCAACAGAGTGGGCAGCAAAAAAACCGGTAGTCAAGATCATCATTCCGAACATCACAATCCAAATAGAGGAAAAAACAGTAAATACGCAGCCTATCAACATCATACTGATGGCAACTAATAATACCTTTCCGCGTCCATACCTACTTGTCAATTTTCCTGCTTTGGCCGCACTGTAAGTTCCTGTTAAATAGACGATGGATAGCAACCCAACCACTGTCTGGCTAAAGTGATAAGGTGCTGCTAATAGCCGATAAGCAATGTAATTAAACATTGTGATAAAACTACCCATCAACAAAAAAGATTCAGCAAAGAGCAAGGGCAAGCCCTTATCGCGAAAATGTAGCTTTAAATTGATAAGCAGCGTTTTGGGGTTTATTGGGCTGGGCTTAAAATTTTTGGATTCAGGTAACATCCGCCAAAATACGACGGCAGACAACAAGGCAAAAGTTCCCAATAAAATAACAGCAAATTGCCAAGGAAAATGATCTGCAATCACGCCAGTGACCAATCGTCCACTCATACCTCCGAATGAATTGCCACTAATATAAAGCCCAATGGATAAGGCCGCATAGCTGGGGTGTATTTCTTCACTTAAGTAAGTCATTGCAACGGCGGCCACCCCACTGACTGATAAACCGATTAATGCACGGATCAGCAGAATGCCATTCCAACTGGTCACAACGGCACTTAAAAGCGTAAAGATAGCTGCGGAAATCAACGAGATTACCATGACATTTTTACGGCCAACTGCATCAGATAGCGGGCCGGTGATCAATAATCCGAGAGCCAACATCCCAGTTGAGAGTGATAAAGCTAAACTACTGCTGGCAGGGGAAACGTTAAATTCCTCCGACAAGATCGGCAATATTGGTTGAACAAAATAGAGTATCGCAAAGGTAGCCAGACCAACTGCAAAGAATGATAGAGTGACACGCAGGTATGCAGCATCTTCACGTTGAATGTAGCGCTGTCCGTTTCGGTATTCCTGATGTATCGTGGTTTCAACATGACTTTCAACGTCAGGGACTGCTGATTTTTTACTGACGTTTCGGGTTATATTCACGTTATTTCCTTATTTATTTCTATACAAAAATGTTAACAACTTGATTTAGATCAAGAATAGAAATTCATAAATATTTTGTCTAATATATTAATAGTTAGGAATGATACTTTTAAGATATCAATCGAGTGATAGATTATGGCTGCTAATATAGAACTGAGGCACTTGCGTTATTTTATTGCTGTTGCTGAAGAGTTGCACTTTGGGCGCGCTGCAGAACGGTTAAATATGTCACAACCACCACTAAGCCAACAGATTCAGTCTCTTGAAGCAAGCATTAACGCTCAACTACTGGTTCGTGATAACCGAAATGTTAGTTTGACACCTGCCGGGCATATGTTTCTTCAGGAAGCACACCAAATCATTGCTCAAGTCGAGGCAGCAGCAACAAAGGCTGCTCGAATGCAACAAGGTGAATTAGGTGAGATATCTATAGGTTTCACATCCACCACACCTTTCATGCATAAAGTAACGCTTAGCCTGCGCCAATTCCGGGAGCTTTATCCTGATGTAAGTATTCATATGCACCAAATGAATACCAAACAACAAATAGCACCTTTGCAAACCGGCAGGTTAGATATAGGGATTATGCGTAATACGCGACTGCCAGATAACTTAGAGCATCAGTTACTTTTTCGAGAACGCTTCATGCTGGCGGTATATGATGGCCATCCTTTGCTTGAATATGCGGAAAATGGCGTTGATTTGGCCATGTTGTCTGAGTATCCGTTAGTATTCTTTGAGCGTGATGTGGGAACCGCTTTATATGATGAGATCATTTCTCTACTGGCAAATGCAGGTGTGACGCCAACAATTTCTCAGGAGGCAGGAGAGGCGATGACAATCCTTGGTTTAGTTGCCGCAGGATTAGGGGTAAGCATTATCACAGAATCTTTTACCCGAATGAAGCTGGATGGCGTTCAATATCTGCCTTTAACCAATAACACCGTTTATTCTGAAGTGTGGTTAGTTAGGCATAAGAATCACCATAACAATGGTGCTGCGGCTGATAATTTAACAAATCTTTTAATCTCAAACATTTTTGCTTTCAAAGAAGGGAAATGAAACTCACTCATCCGTCGTAACAATAAATAAGTTCGTGTGAAAGATCACATTTCTGTGCCAAATGGATATCTTCTCACTTAAACAGCGACATAATCATCAATGATTTTTTCGCGGAGTGAATTAAATCGTGGGAGGCACGAATAGTGAGAAGCGAGGTGAGTGTCGATATCCAGCCAAGTCATATTGACCAGATTAAGCAAACTAACATCGGTTTAGTTTATCGGCTGATTGATCAATATGAACCTATCTCGCGTATTGCTCTGTCTAAAAGAGCCCAGTTAGCGCCTGCCAGCATTACAAAAATTACACGAGAACTCATAGATGCTCATTTAGTTAAAGAAACCGAATTTCCTGAACTCGGTTTTCGCGGGCGTCCGGCTATTGGGTTAAAGATAGATAGCGAAGGGTGGCAGTTTTTGTGTATACGCATCAATAAAGGAAGCCTTGTCATTGGGCTACGAGATTTGAGCAGTAATCTGGTGGCAGAAGATGAACAGCTTTTTTCTGTGTCTCAAAATGAATCTTTCTTGGATAGCTTCGCTGATAAGATAGATAACTTCTTCCTCCGTCATCAATCTCATCTAGAACGTCTTACTGCTATTAGCATTACAATAAATGCAATTGTCGATCCTATAAATGGGGTAATCCATAGTTCCCCAGACTATAACGTAAAAGATATTCCTCTTGGCGCGTTCTTGCATCAGCGTACGGGGCTGCCGATTTTTCTGCAACATGGCATTACAGCATGGACAATTGCTGAATCTCTATATGGCGCGGGAAAGCATTGTCAAAATCTTATCCATCTCGTCATTGATGATCATGTCGGTGCTGGGATTATGACAGCAGGTCAAATTCTTCATGCAGGAAACCACAGTGTTGTAGAAATAGGGCACATACAAATCGATCCTGACGGCGAACCTTGTTATTGTGGAAATATAGGCTGCCTTGAAACGGTTGTGGGCCTCAAACCTATTTTAGAAAAAGCGCGCGAGCTGGCAAAAAGTCGCCCTGATTCCTTTATCAATACGATTATCAATGAGACCGGCACCGATAATATTGAGTCATTGACCATAGATTCACTTTGCTTGGCCGCCATTAATGGTGATGCCTTGGCCAGCGAAATTATCCATGGAATAGGGGAAAAAATTGGGCGGATTATGGCGATAATCGTCAATATCTTTAATCCAGAACGGATATTGATTGGCTCGCCGCTGAACAAGGCGCAACATATCCTTTACCCTGCAATTCAGCAACAAATTGCACAGCGCTCACTTCCCGGTTATAGCCAGCAAGTTGATATTGTGGCAGCTCAATTTGATAACAGCGGTACACTTCCTGCGGCAGCGTCGATTAAGCAAGCTCTATATAGTGGCGAACTCTTGCTTGAACTTATGCAAGGATAAAGGACAAAGACAATACATATCAGGCAAAACATTGAGCTAACGCAATCCCTATCTTAACCACATCTCCTACACTCTAGACTTGCTCGCTGAACGAGTAACCGGTCAATCTGTTTTGTTATTACGGAAAACGGAAAAGTGAATTTATGTTAACGCGCTTATTTGTTACAGGCACAGATACCAACATTGGTAAAACAGTTGTTACTCGCGCATTATTGCAAGTTTTTAATCGTGAAGGAGCAACTGCGGTAGGGTATAAACCTATTGCAACAGAGAAACAAGAAACACCGGAGGGAATACGTAATCGTGATGCCTTAGTCATACATAAATCTTCACCGGTTCATGTAGCTTATGAAGAAATCAACCCTATGATTTGGGAAAGCAATTGCGATGCAAAGAATAAGGCTGATTTTATTCAAATGACAAAAGGCCTTAAAAATTTGGGCAATAAAGCAGATCGCGTCATTATTGAAGGTAACGGCGGTTGGCGTATGTTACTTGACGATGAGACGTTTTATTCTGATTGGGTTATACAAGAAAAACTCCCGGTTATCTTAGTTGTTGGGATTCAGGCGGGATGCGTCAATCATGCCATATTAACGGCTCAATCTATCATTAATGATGGCGTTCCTTTGGCTGGTTGGATTGCAAATCGGATTAACCCTGGCTTAGCGCATTATGCTAAGACATTGGATAGGTTACGGTGTCACATTCCAGCTCCGCAAGTGGGAGAGATTCCTTACCTTTTAAGGCCAGAAGAACGAGATTTATCTTGTTATCTGGATGTTTCTGCTATATCAGCATTTGATAATAGATCTTTTAGTCTCTAAACAAGACAATAAAAAAGGGAGCAAACAAATGCTCCCTTTTTTTAATAAGTGGCCATAACGGCGTAATACGAATGCAATACTACTTTTGATGCTACTCTTGGTTTTTCTTACCATCAGCAAGAGTCGAGGCCTGAGTATTGGCCGTATTGGAATGCGTAAAACGAGTGTAAACTATCTTTTGCTTGCCGAGACCACAGTGACCAACTACTTTACCATCACTTATGGCTTGGTCTTTCGGAACAATTTCAAGTTTAAAATCCGTTTCTGCTACGCCATTTTTAATGATTTTTTGCGCTATTTCTTCTTTCAGGCTTTCACAAGTTGTCTTTTGTGACGCTTGCGCTGCAAGGGGAGAAAGCACAAAAAATAACGCCCCAGTCAGTAAGATCTTTTTCACCATCATCTCCTTATTTTGATGTAGGTGCCAAGTCTATCACGGTTTGATTGGGCGACCTGTATTAATATCTAGGCAACGTCTTGTATTGGGTTCCCAGTACGCATTAATATTGGCGCTTTGCAAACAATCCTCTCGATTATCTGTTGCTACCTCGTACTTATCAAATTCTTTCTCTCTTCGGTTGTCTATTTTTTGACGTAATTTCCTTTGTTCATTCCATTTTTCTTTGCTTTGGCGAGCCTTTTCCTTGCTCATCGAATTCTCACCACCATTAATGGTTACGCAAGTGCTATCTGATGAGCAAGGCGCAGAGAATGCCGGCGCTTGCCAAAGGAACGACAACACTAGAGCAATAGCGGAAACCGTTTTAACAATTAAGGAACTATATGCGCTCATGTTTGAACCTCTTTCATTGTGCCATTAACAAAGATGTGCCATTGAATAATACTAGGTCATTTCCTTAAACCTTATTGATTTCTATACACACTTAAACCTGCAAATGACTGACAGACGGGCATCATTTCCAACGTATTGATATTGACGCGGGAAGGGAGGGTGGCAACCCAAAATACGGCATCGGCAATATCCTCAGCAGTAAGTGCATCAGCCCCTTCGTATGTCTTGCCAACTTTTTCCTCATTACCTTTAAAGCGTACATTAGAAAATTCTGTTCCGCCTACAAGACCTGGTTCAATATCAGTGACTCGAATATTTTTACCGTGTAAATCAGCTCGCAACCCTAAGCTAAATTGTTTGACAAACGCTTTGGTTGCGCCATAAACGTTGCCACCGGCATAAGGCCAATTTGCTGCTGTGGAGCCAATATTAATAATATGACCACGGTTAACTTGAACCATGTTAGGCAATAGAGCTCGTGTCATATTGACTAATCCTTTAGTATTGGTATCGATCATATTTTCCCAATCATCTGGATTAGCTTGATGGGCAGGCTCTAGCCCCAAAGCAAGACCGGCATTATTCACAAGAATATCTACATTACGCAATGAATCAGGTAATTGTTGAATGACATTCTCAATGGCGGCACGATCTCTCACATCAAGCTGAATGGGGTGGAATTTCTCACCCAACTCTGCTTTCAAGGCATCTAATCTCTCTTTTCGACGCCCTGTAGCAATAACTTCGGAACCATGTTCAATAAACTTTCTTGCAATTGCTTCACCAAAACCGGAAGTAGCCCCTGTCACAAAAACGATCATAACTGTCCTCTTAATCTGTGAATTGTTATCGTTAGTTTTTACATTTTTTAAAAAATTATTTCCTTCTAGTCAAGAAAACTTTTTCCCAAGATAAATTTATCATATTGTTTTTAAATGGTTTTGCGATGAATCAATAGATTGTAACTTAACAAAAAAAGTTACTCATTCGATCCTGTCAGTTATATCTATAATTGAGAATGGGGTGATTGAATGCTTTTCACTGAATTATATCAACGAGGCATTTTATGAAAGGTCATGTCGCAGGAATTGATGTTCTATTTGTTGCTGGTTTTGGCCCAATAACCCGTAACACGGAAATCAGTAAGTCATTTTATGTGGATCTGCTTGGCTTGCCTTTACAGTCTATGGATGGAAATAATGATTATTTGCTCACAGAGCAAGATGGGCTGGTGGGAGTTAAACATTTTGCACTTTGGCCATTAACACAGGCGGCTTATTCTTGTTTTGGTACTGAACACTGGCCCTCTGTACTAGCAGAACCCCAAGCTTGGCTTGAGTTTGAAGTCAGTGATATTGATGCTGCCACCAATGCACTGACAGCTAAAGATTATCGCGTGTTGGTAGCTAAGCGGAAAGAACCCTGGGGGCAAATAGTGACACGCTTACTTAGCCCAGAAGGGATTTTGACTGCGGTTACTATTACTCCGTGGTTGCATGAGCACGCTAATTGAATAATTAGATTGTTAAAACAGAAGGGCTACATGTTAACTAACATTCTTACTGATAACTTAACCAGTACACGAGATTTATTTGTTAATCTCTTGGGTTTTAGTATTGAATATGAATCTGACTGGTTTATCTCAATGTCTTCTGAAAAACATGGGCAAGTTTCCGCTTTCCTGAGAACGAGCGAGTTTATTCCAGATGCATATCAGAAACCATGTCAGGGGCTGATTATCACTTGTATTGTAGAAGATGTAGAACCTTATTATTTGAAAGCGCTGAAATTGGAACTCAATATTGCTGAACCGCCACGAGATTTACCTTATGGCCAACGTCGATTTCTTATTAAAGATGAAAGTGGTGCTTTGCTAGACATATCTGCACCAACTGCATTATTGGATCCCAATTATGGATAATTTAAAAAATCCTACCATGTAGTTTTGTCTAGTATGAAAATGGAATTTAAATCTAAACATCGGAAATCATCTCATGGATTTTCTTATTACAAATATAACTCCGGCTACATTATAACTGATTGTTTAGAATGAACATATTTCTTCGTAGGAATAGGGTAATAAAGTATGCGTGTTCGTTGTTCCGCTAGATTGCTTATCATCAACTCGTCCAGGCAAGTGTTGTTATTTCGTTTTGCACATACAAACGATGCGTTGGCAGGTAAGTCTTACTGGGCTACTCCTGGTGGCGGTGTTGAACATGGCGAGTCTTTTGAACAGGCAGCTGTCAGAGAACTGAAAGAAGAAACTGGCATTATTAGGGATAATGTTGGGAAACATGTTGCGCAGAGAGCTTTTGAAATGACCCTCCCCAGCGGAGAAACTGTTCTGGCAAAAGAGCGTTTTTTTATCGTGTTATCTGATGAAGAAGAAATCAACAATAATGGATGGACTGATAACGAAAAATCAGTTATCCATCGCCACCATTGGTGGGGGCTTAAAGAACTGATTCAAACACAGGAGATAATATATCCGTCAGATATTACAAAAATAATATCTTCGCATTTATTTGATAATCTCGAACCAATGAATATAAATGAGCTTCCCATTACCAAGTTTTGATAATGAATTGGAAAAAATTTCAACGTAAACCTTCATGGCACCAAATGCCAAGGCGAAGTAGAAATGTCCTGATTTATGAATGTATTATTGAATAAATTATTGCAGAAGAATTTATGATATTGATATAAAGAAAAAATCAATGCCAAATGTTGAAGCATACTATAAACGACTTCTTAGTAGACCTGCATATCGTGAACATGTCGTTATCTCGTATGATGAACTTCGCCCCAGCAATGCATTTTAGTCGGCAGTTGATGATCAATCATATCTTGACGGACTTCTAACTGGCTAACGATTTCCAATGTAAAAACTCCGCTCGATAAGTCGTAATAACTTAGTCCAGAGCGGAGATTACAATTTTGCTATGACAATATTGGTTCGCATAATCTATATTATGTTAAATTAAATCAATGGAACATAAAGCTCATAATCTTTTTACGTCCTTATGTAATCATAGAGTTAGCTACCCTGTTCATTTTTCACTTGCATACATTACCTGGGTTAGACAATTTGTTTATAATCACATTTTATGTAAGTATTATTGCGGATGGTTTTTTATTTTCGGGTGACCAATAGCCACCTCGACCGTGGTAGGTTTCTGCTCCCAGGACGAACTTAGTTCCGCAATAATTGCATGTAAAATGATAATCAACTATATCGCCCCATATCATCTTTTCAGCGCACTCACGGAAGCTGTATTGGTTCCAGTTATCGGTTGTTTGAATTTCTGACAATATTCCTTCACTGAGCGCGTTTCTGGCAATACGTATTGCCTTTCGTAATTGCTCTGGTGTCCGGATAACGTATTTAACACATAGCTCCTGGCAGTGCTCGCAGCTCATTTAGTTGAACCTCACGTTGTTGGTCATGGTACCATTATCCCTTCACAAAAAAATCAATATGGTTTATTTCATTAGTTTTGCCCATTCTGGCTTCGTGAATCAAAGACAATCTCCTCAGTTCCATCTTCGTGATGATAAACAATCTGATAATCAGGGCCAGGGTTTTGAAATTCAGCCTCATAAGCTGCATGGAATTCGGGATCTTTGAAAAACCTATTCTTAACTTCTTCATGCGTTGTGAATTTTTTCATTTAAAACTCCCTCGCGGCTATCACCGTTGGTTATATGCTGCTGTAGATGCAACAAACATCTGGCGTACTCCCCCATACAGAGGAAATTCGATTAGCAATCTCCAGATTAAAATCCCCCCTTTCCTAACCAACAACGATCTCGCCTCAGAATCTGTCAATCCACTTCTGTCTGTGAAAACCTCACAGTTCATTTCTATATCCTACAAATCTCTGGCGATAATCTCACCCGGATGTGTAATCTGCTGACACAATTCCAGCCTAATTAGTTTTTCATCACAAAAATCGGCAATACAGTCAATCGACAAAAACTCCTGAAATTCAATTTAATCTGATTCAGCACGACGGTCACAAGTGTTGGCGAACTGTTTTGACAGCTCAGTTCAGTTGGAATGATTTTTTTCGTCGATAACAACAGAAACGGTTCTTCCTGCAATTAAGGTTATACCTTCAGGCACACTGTCAATTTTAATACGCACAGGAATGCGTTGTGCCAGGCGGATCCAGCTGAATGTGGGATTAACATTCGCCAGCAGCGTCCCGGATGTGGTCGTGCGTTCGCTGTCGTTGATGCCCGCAGCCAGGCTTTCGACATGCCCCTTGACCACCTGAGATTCACCCATAATACGGATCGAGGCAGAGTCTCCGACTCTTATTTTGCCAAGTTTTGTTTCTTCAAAATATCCGGCGACGAAAAAACTACCGGAATCTACTAACGCCATTACCGGCTGACCAGCAGTAGCATAATGCCCCGGACGCAAAGAGAAATTTGTAATAATGCCATCCACGGGCGCATAGAGATCGCTGCGTTGAAGGTTGATCGCAGCCAGTTTCTGATCGGCGATCGCTTGGTCCAAATCTGCCTTCGCCAGCGACAGCGCATCACTCTTGTTGTCCTGCTCCTGCTGCGAAATAGCATTTTTAAGCGATTGATAGCGTTGGTTTTCCCGACGTGCTGTTACCAGTTTTATTCTGGCCTGTTCCACTGTCGCGTTGGCCTGCTCCACCGCGTTAACCAGACGCACCTTATCCAAGCTAACCAGCAGTTGTCCCTTATGAACCCGCTGGTTATCCTGGACATATACGCGGGAGACGATGCCCGAAACATCCGTCGACAAAGGGACAACATCTGCGGTAATTTTTCCATCTCTGGTTTGCGGAGCATAAACATAATATAGATAAAGCTGCCATAATACATACGCGGCAGCAATAAAAGCCAATAGCGTGATGGACTTCCTTAACCAGCCGGTAAGTTGTCTGTACTGCATAATAACCTCAGGAAACAGAAATATATTTTAATGTCAGGGAAAAAACACCTGTCAGGATCAAAAACAGGCATGTATCAAAAAGCGGACGTTGTGCGATAAGCCGGTAACATCCTAGATGTTCCATCAACCGGGAAGTCAACAGTCTTGCTGGAAAAGCCAGCGCAAGGCACAACAGTAATGGCGAAATAAAGATGCCATCGATATTAATCTCACTAATCATGAATTGGAGTCCAGCTGGTACTGTCAGGAAAATGCAGAAGTCGCAAACGTGTTAACGGAGATAGACTGCGCGGGCTCGCACTGAACCACTGACAGCGTTGTTCAGTACACAACATGTCACCATTGCCCAGTAAGGATTAAGAAGGCCAATACTTTCGGCCAAGCCGAATGCCAGCATGGCAGAAATAAAAAGCTTACTACTATATAACAACTCTGCTTTTCCGGGCATTGCTACTCATTTTCGCTATTCTTAAAGTAATGTAAGGCTCGTTCCTCGAACAAGCGTAATATGCGCGTAGCCGCGTCAATGTCTTCCTGTGGCACATCCGCCATCAATTCCAGACGCAGTTTATCGGCTGCATCCTCCAGTTGTTGCGCCAGTCTGGCACCTTCCGGCAGGATATGCAGCGTCTTATAACGGCGGTCGTTCTCCCCTTCCCGGCGTTCCAGATAGCCTGCTTCAGTCGCCTGATCCAGCAACCGGACCAGTGCTCCGGGATTCACTCCCACGAGCTCAGCCAGATCACGCTGGTTAATACCTTCAGTCTGACGGTTGACATGGATCACGACTGTCGCCAGAGCCATTGAAATATTGTGTTGGGCAGTAACCAGACCTGCAGCCTGTTTCCATGCTCTTCTGGTGGGTTGCAGTGCGTTCGAAAGGTTATGTAGAGAAATAATCTTGGCATTCATAATCGGTTCCTAATTTTGACATATAGATTAAATAACAACTATTGCAAAAGCAATAGTTGTTATCGCTGGATTATATAGGATTATTATCATAGTGACACAAATGCGGATCATCGGAAGCATAAAAGCGGCAGGATAATATTCTTTCACCAGAAAGTTTTTTATCCTTTTAAGGATATACAGATGGTGTCGATTTCAGCCCCGGCCGGTTTACATTTGCCGGGGGGATTAAGGATTTATTGAACAACAAAGTATCAGGTTGCCTGAACAGGATTTGTGGCTGCGCCAGGGATGGCAGTGTCGATGCCTTTTTTCCGCCATGTGTTCAGATCACGATTTCGCGAGGCGACGGCGCTTTCCCACAGCTGATAAGCATCCTCGCCCAGCATCAGACGCACAGGTGCGGTATCATTTTCCACCATATCGATCACCAGCTGCATACCTTTGACCGGATCGCCCATTTGCTGGCCATCCTGACTGGAGAAGTACTCATCCAGTCCGGCATCCAGCGGAGCATAATCTGCAATGATTCCCTTGGCTTTCATTGCAGCAGCACCGGCAAATCCGGTACGGAACGCGCCAGGTTCAATCAATGTTACGCGCACACCGAACGGTTTTACCTCATGGTGCAGCGATTCAGTAAAACCTTCCAGAGCAAACTTCGAGGCGTTATATAATCCGTTGCCGGGGAACGCCACAAGGCCAGCAATGCTGGTCAGATTGAGGATATGTCCTGATTGTTGAGCACGCATATGTGGCAGAATCCCCCGCGACAGCTCGGCGGCAGCAAAGAAGTTCAGTTCCATATTGGCGCGGATCTGTTCGGAGGTGAACTCCTCCAGTGCACCATAGGCCCCGGCTCCGGCAATATTGGCCAGTACGTCAATACGTCCAAAGTGGAAGAATGCGGCTTTTAGCACCCGGGCACGCTCAAACGGGCTGGTGACATCCAGTTGTAGCGGCAGGGCTCGCTCGCCGTATTTTTCTGCAATCTCTTGAAGCGGTTCGAGGCGGCGGGCAGTGAGCACGGCGCTGTCGCCTTTTGCCAGCACCAGTTCGCCCAGCGCTTTACCAAAACCAGATGATGCGCCAGTGATGAACCATACTTTATTGGCGTGATGCATAGGGAAAACTCTCCGTTTATGGGGACGAAATACTGATGTAACAATAATTGTTGCTGTGAGTACTATCCATGCTTTAGAGTCCTTATTTCTTTTGCAATCGTACGGAATAACTATGGATCCGTTGTCAGATGTTCTTTCTTTACTGCAACCGCACAGCCAGTACTACGCGGGGTTTGACGCAGCGGGTGACTGGGCATTTAACTTTCCGCCCTATAAAAAAGGCATAAAGTTCATGGCTGTGACCAAAGGCACGTGCTGGGGCGTAGTTGAAGATGCTGAGAAGCCGATATGTTTTCATGCCGGAGACTGTATTTTGCTCAACAGCCACCAGAGTTTGCTGCTCTCTTCCGATCCGGCGCTACCGGTCACGGACGGGGCATCACTGGCTGAAGAGGCCGTCAGAAATGGCTTGGTGAAGTACAATGGCGGCGGCGATGTGTTCATTTTAAGTGGCCTGTTCATCTTTTCCGGTGAACATGCCGGAGTGCTGTTTGATGCGCTACCGTCAATTGTGCACATTCCGAAGGCTACCGACCAGGCTGAGGTGATTCGCTGGTCTCTGGCGCAGTGGGCCACTGAGTTAAGGGAGCCGAAACCGGGAGGCATATTGATGTCCACACACCTGGCACATCTGATGCTTGTTCAAGTGTTGCGCCTTTTTCTGACGACTTCTGACGCGCTGCCGCAGGGATGGTTTCGGGCGCTAACCGATAAGCAAATTGGCCAGGCTATTATGGCGATTCACGCAGAATCGGAACGTAACTGGACCCTGCTCTCGCTGGCGCAGGTGGCAGGCGTATCCCGTACCGTCTTTGCTCAGCGTTTTAAAGCGCTGGTTGGCAGGACAGCGATGGAGTATCTGTCCCGCTGGCGAATGCTGAAGGCGGCAGATCGTTTGCAAAACAGCAGCGACAGCGTTGCCACTATCGCCTTCTCTTCAGGCTATGAATCGGAGAGCGCATTCAGTACGGCGTTTAAACGGGTTATGGCTGTGAGCCCCGGTAAATATCGACGTAATGCATTGGATGAGCGAATGAGTTAAGTTATGGATTTTTATACTATCCATGCTCACTGCCATTTTCATATCCGCAATCAAATAATTCAGCAATGATTGTCTTTAACCACATCAGGATCGGATGGCTATTATTACGTTCGTGCCACAATAAACCGATATCAAACGACGGAATATCGAACAGTAACGGACTGCTCTCAAAACCATACTCTTGTTGCCATAGTTTCCCTAATGCACACGGCACAGTAGTGATAAGCGGCATGGCTTTCAGTAATCCTGGCAAGGCGGAAAAATGTGGTGTTGTATAAACGACACTGCGGGACAGCCCTTTTGATTCCAGTAAGGTATCTATCTGGCTTCGGTTTGCTGATTTATAACTCACCATAACATGTTGCAATGCAGCATAATTTTCAGTGATCACAGGTGTTTTTAATGTCAGTTGGCCTGTATCCCATAGCATAACAAAATTCATCGGGATCACTGTTTGCCTACAAATATGCTGTATTGACGGCACTGCCACGGAAATGGCCATATCGAGCGTTCCTTTTTCCAACTGCTGTGCATCTATAAAAGGATCGCTTTCAACAGTATTAATTCTGAGTCCCGGAGCTCTAGAGGCAAGTATCGGCAATAATTTTGGCATCAACAACATTTCAATCCAGTCGGTCATACCTAATGTCATGGTTGCTTGTACCGTTGCTGGAATAAACTCGTCGGATTTAAACACGAAGGTCTGTAACTGGGTCATTATCGGTAAAATCGATTGGTGAATTTCTACCGCTCTATGTGTAGGCTGCATCCGGTGACCGCTGCGGATAAATAACGGATCATTAAACATGTTACGTAAACGCGCCAGTGATGCACTAACTGCTGGTTGCCCCAAATGAAGTTTATCTGCGGCAACAGAAACACTCTGCTCCCTGAACAATACCATAAAGGTAACCAGCAGATTCAGATCCATGCCCCTAAAATTATTTTCATTAATAGTCATAATAAATTCAATCAATTTGTTTGATAACACTATCTCCATAATACTGATGCAGGTCAAACATATTGATAGGAAAAGAAAATGAAAACCGCACTAACACTGCTTGCAATTCTTACGGGCAGCCTGCTTACGACAACACCACTCCTTGCCCAACCTGTACCGGTCACGCAACAACAGGCACCCGGCTATTACCGGATGATGTTAGGTGAATGGCAGATAACGGCTGTTTCTGATGGAACGGTAACTATCCCTCTGGATAAATTACTAACGAATATTTCACCTGAGAAATTAAAGCGTCAGATGGCCAAGGATGCGATGACGCCATTGGCTGAAACTTCTATTAATACTTTTGTAATTAATACCGGTAAACAACTTATTCTGGTTGATACTGGTGCCGGTGCACTTATGGGAGAGGCTGGCGGCCATTTACTGACTAACCTGCGTGAAGCAGGCATCCTGCCAGAAAATATTGATATTGTCCTGTTAACTCATATCCACGGAGATCATTCCGGTGGTGTGCAGTTCAATGGGTTGCCGGCCTTCCCTAATGCGAAGGTTTATGTGGATCAGAAAGATGTCAGTTGGTGGCTCGATCCCGCTAATATCAGTAAAGTGGAAAAAAGTCAGCAGTACACATTTGCAGAGTCAGAGTTATCCCTGCGCCCTATCATTAACGCCGGAAAACTCCAGACATTTCAGGCCCCGACAGATATCATGCCCGGGATTAGTGCCATTCCGGCTCCAGGACATACCCCCGGCAGTGTTATTTATCGTATCAGCAATCACGGCCAAAATATGATTTTCTGGGGAGATATCATTCATGCAAAAGCGGTTCAGATGCCTGAACCTGACGTGGCAATCCATTTTGATGTTAACCAAAAACAGGCGGTTTCAACACGCGAAAGTGTTTTGGCTGAGACCGTTAAATCAGGTGACTGGGTTGCCGCTGCCCATATTTCATTCCCGGGATTCGGACATGTGAAAAAGGCGGTTGATAATGGCTATCGTTGGGTTCCAATAAATTATAGCGCTAAAGGGAATAACCAATAAAACATAAAAGGTAGGCCATCAATTAGTCTACCTTTTTTCTTTTGTTATTCGATTACCGCAATAAAACTCATGCATTTTTACTCTAGTAATAATTCATAGATATGCTCGTCATCCACTATATTACCAGTAAATTTAAACCCGAAAATTTTGTTTATGACACTGCAACACATAAACCGACTGCCATCAGCTTCAACTTTAATGGCTGGGGTGGAAAACAGACCTCAGAACAAGATGCTGGAGTTGCGGCAGTCATGGCGGAATACTGCGGGATGCCGCTATATACCAGCCCGTTGATACTGGAAGGCGGCGCGATAGAAGTTAACTGCTTGATACTATTCACATAGTTAATAACCCACTTCATACGCGGGTTAACCGAGAGGTATATCCGGATTTTGCTGCCGGTTATATCAATTTTTACCCGTGTAACGGCGGAATTATCCTGCCAGAGTTTGGTGACAAAAAAGCGGATGCGGAAGCAAAAGAGTTAATGGAATCTCTATTTCCGCAGCAACGCATTGTTCAAGTGGATATTGATTACATTGCAATTGGCGGCGGTGGGATCCATTGTGTGACCATGCAGCAACCCGATTTCACAATGCTCACCCCTGACGAATAAAAAAGAAAAGCCGCAGTCACTTAGATGGAAGTCAGTGACTGCGGCTTCGGCCTTCAAGTAAGCTTAATTAAAGCCTACCTTGTCGGAGGCACGTTACCATTAATTTAATAGTGAAAGCCTGAGCACTAAAGCGATTAACGTGACTGTTAATACAGGGATGGTCATGATAATGCCTGTTTTAAAATAGTATCCCCATGTGATGGTCATATTTTTTTGCGATAAAACGTGTAACCATAACAAGGTTGCTAAACTTCCAATGGGAGTGATTTTTGGCCCTAAATCAGCCCCGATGACATTTGCATAAACCATTGCTTGCTGTATTAATCCGGTAGCCTCACTCCCTTCAATGGATAATGCGCCGATTAACACGGTTGGCATGTTATTCATGATGGAAGATAAAAAAGCAGTGATAAACCCAGTCCCCAGCGTTGCTGCCCATAGACCTTTATCAGCAAGATAATTGAGTATTTCTGAAAGATAGTTGGTTAACCCAGCATTTCTTAAACCATACACAACCAAATACATGCCAAGTGAAAAAATCACAATTTGCCACGGTGCACCACGTAACACTTTCTTTGTGTTAATCACGTGTCCTTTGGAAGCAATGATCCAAAGAATTAACGCTCCTATTGCAGCAATAGCACTGACTGGAATCCCCAAAGGCTCTAACACAAAGAAACCTATCAATAATGACACCAATACAAACCATCCTGCTTTAAATGTTGTCATATCCTTAATTGCTAAAGCCGGGTTGCCCAGTTTTGAGACCTCATATTGTTGAGGTATGTCTTTGCGAAAAAAGTAATGCAGCATCATTAACGTTGCGACAATAGCGGCAATATCAACGGGAACCATGATAGATGCATATTCACTAAAACCGATATTGAAGAAATCAGCAGAAACGATGTTGACCAGATTGGAGACAATAAGCGGCAAACTGGCTGTATCAGCAATGAAACCAGCGGCCATTACAAACGCCAACGTTGTTCCTTTGTTAAAGCCTAACGCTAATAACATGGCGATGACGATGGGGGTCAAAATCAGCGCTGCACCATCATTAGCAAATAAAGCGGCAACGGAAGCGCCGAGCAAAACGATATAACTGAACAGTAACCGCCCTTTTCCTCCGCCCCATTTTGCTACATGCAATGCTGCCCATTCGAAGAAACCACTTTCATCTAAAAGAAGGCTGATGATGATCACGGCAACGAATGTTGCTGTCGCATTCCAGACAATGTTCCAGACAACGGGAATATCCTGAAAACTGATAACACCAAATGCCAAAGCCAATATTGCCCCGAGAGTTGCACTCCAGCCAATACCTAACCCTTTAGGCTGCCAAATAACAAAAGTAATCGTCAGAATAAATATTAGTGCTGCGATAAGCATAACAACCTCTTTTAAAAGATGCTGAAAAGCGCCTTTTATCCGCGAATAATGATTAATCAGCTAATTGACTTCATGCTGATATTCCAACCTGCTCATTTTTTAAAAAAGGACGATGGCAACACGTTTTGTCAGTGTCACTTTTTCAAAGTTTTTCATAATGATGAAATTATATATGATTTTCCATATGTATTGATTCAAAATTTTTAAGCAGAGCAACTGCCGACAGAGTTATTTGTCTCTATCGCATTAATCAATTGAGAAACCCTGTTTTTCTCTGTGGCATAAGTCAGGTCTATCATGTTCTTTACCCACGGCAATAATGCAGGTGATAATCTGTAATGAACCCATTTACCATGCTTTGAATCCAGTAATAAACCGCATTCTCGCAACATAGCAAGATGACGGGAAGTTTTGGGTTGAGACAAATTTAACGCGGTATAAATATCACAGACACACAATTCACCGACTGCTTTCAGAAGCAATACGATGTCCAGTCTCGTTTGATCACTCAATATCTTAAACAATTGTAATGGTTCCATGCTTGCTCCTTTGTAATCTGTTTTGCAATTTACATCCAAATAATATATGCGTCAAACCGAATATGTTGTTAGAGGTTAGCCCGCCGAGTGCTTAGTCAGGTTCGTGTTTAGCGGTGAAGAATGATGTTTCTAGGTGCTGCTTTTTTATTAAAAATGATTATAAAACTTGGCTTTTCTCACCCTCAACCCTGTCTTTTATATCGACCATGTTATAGATGAAAATGATAACAAAATAAAAATAAATGAATGTAAATATCGCAATTAATATAAATGGATTATTATTTAGAGGTTTTGTTAATTATTCTCAGTTTGCTTTTGTTTTTGTAATTAATTGAAATAGATTAATAATTACGATGAATATAATTGCAAACGAGACTCATTATCATATATAATCATGCTCCTTAAATAAAAACCCATATTTTCATTAAGTTACGCATTACCTAAATTCCGGAGTAGATAAGAACATGTCAAAAACGTTGTCAGGTATACGTAAAAAAGCGTATTTACTTACATTGTCATCATCATTGCTGGCCTCCTTTGCATTACCTGCTATTGCGCAGGATTCTCTAACTCTCTACACGACACGGGAACCTGGCCTGATTCAACCACTGCTTGATGAATTTAAAAAAGAAACATCCATCAATGTAAACACGGTATTCATTAAGGATGGAATGTTAGAGCGAGTAAAAGCCGAAGGTAAAAATTCACCCGCAGATCTACTGATGACTGTCGATGCAGGTAATCTCATGGATCTTGTTGATGCCGGAGTGACTCAGCCTATTGAATCAACGACTTTAGTCGAGGTAATCCCTGCCGAATTGCGTGATAAAAATAATCACTGGTTTAGTCTTTCAATGCGTTCTCGTGTGCTTTATGTAGAAAAATCGCTGCCGATTACTCACATTAATTATGAAGATCTCGCTGCCCCAAAATGGAAAGGCAAGGTATGCATCCGCGCAGGCCAGCACCCCTATAATACAGCACTCATTGCAGCCATGATTGCACATGATGGTGAAGCAAAAACTGAATCTTGGTTGCGTGGTGTGAAAGGCAATCTTGCACGCAAAGCGACTGGGGGTGATCGCGATGTGGCACGCGATATCCTGGGCGGTATTTGTGACGTGGGATTAGCAAACTCTTACTATGTCGGCCGTATGAAGAATGCAAAAGAAGGCACTGATGCCCGTAAATGGGGTGATGCAATCAACGTTATTCAGCCTACATTTAAGAACGGCGGAACCCACGTCAATATATCGGGAGCCGCGGTAGCAAAGAATGCTCCACATAAAGAGCAAGCTGTAAAATTGATGGAATACCTCGTTTCAGCGCCAGCTCAACAACTCTATGCACAAGCTAACTACGAGTATCCTGTCCGTAAAGGCGTTCAGCTTGATAAGACGATAGGAAATGCGATAGGTCATGTTGAAGTGGATAACATTTCGCTCACTGATATCGTTAAATTCCGTAAAAAAGCTAGCGAATTGGTAGATAAAGTTGGCTTCGATCAATAAAGTACCTTCAGCTGATAAGCGCGGCGCCTTTAGGCGTGCGCGCTTCATTTTTTCTCTGCTCAGTATATCAGC
The DNA here is from genome assembly GCF_900113945.1 of Xenorhabdus mauleonii. GTDB lineage: Bacteria > Pseudomonadota > Gammaproteobacteria > Enterobacterales > Enterobacteriaceae > Xenorhabdus > Xenorhabdus mauleonii. Next base: position 186,616 of record NZ_FORG01000004.1, on the reverse strand, counting down.
CATAAGCGTTGCACTGGGCATTTTGACTCCTTTGATGTCCTTATTGTGGTTAGCCACAAACGCAGGGATCTCTCATTGGGAGCACTTGATACACTACGTTTTGCCTAGTGCAATTTTTAATACATTAATTCTCTTGGTTGGGGTCGCCATACTTGTTATATCAATTGGAGCGGGCTGCGCTTGGTTGGTGACTGCGTTTGACTTTCCGGGAAAACGGCTGGTTAGCTGGGCATTACTGCTGCCATTGGCGATGCCAACTTACATTGTCGCTTTTGCTTGGTTAGATTTACTGCACCCGATTGGCCCGATTCAAGAGGCTATACGCAGTATTCTAGGCTACGATAGCCCACGGCAATTTCGCCTACCCGATTTGCGATCTATGAGCGGGGCGACCATTCTGCTTGGCCTAGTATTGTATCCATATGTTTACCTCACCATGCGAGCCATGTTTATCAGCCAACCTGCTCATTTGCTGGAAGCTGCACGAACTTTAGGCCTTAGCGCCACAGGAACTTTTTTCCGGGTTGCGTTACCAATGGCCCGCCCTGCTTTGGTAGTTGGAACCAGTCTGGCCTTATTAGAAACGTTAAACGATATTGGCGCATCAGAATTTCTTGGTGTAAACACACTGACGGTAACGATTTATACGGCTTGGGTCACTCGCTCAGATTTGCCTGCTGCTGCACAAATTGCCTGCACAATGCTGACAATCGTTATTCTGCTACTGACACTGGAATATTATGGCCGTAAAAACCAGCGCTACAGTTCAAACAAACAAATGAGAGGGATACAAGCAACACGATTAACCGGCATAAAGGCTTGGGCGGTGGCTTGCTTGACCGGACTGCCTATTCTGCTCGGTTTTGTCGCGCCGGTTCTCTTTCTTGGGTGGGAAAGTTCTAAGCGACTGGGAGAGAGCATGAAACTCTCCAGCAATCTGATGCATTCATTGCAAAATTCATTGCTATTGGCTGTGGGTGTCACTGCTGTTGTCACATTAGTCAGTTTAATTATTGCTTGGTATGCCCGTCATTCTGCGATCTCGAATCGCTCGCCGGAACGTCGCCGCATAGTATTGCGGATTGCGTCATTGGGCTATGCTGTTCCTGGCACTGTACTGGCAATCGGTTTGTTGACGCCCGGCATGGCAATCGACAACTTCCTTGCAGGATTGGCTAATGTTCAAGAACTTCCCCTGCTTTCTTCTGGCATATTGTTGGTTATCTGTTGTGCTATGCGTTTTATGGCTATTGGGATTGGATCACTTGATGCAGGGTTAACCCGAATTCCACCTGTGATGGAACAAACATCACGTCTACTGGGTGAAAATGAATTTATGACTTTCTTGCGGGTGCACCTGCCTTTACTGCGCCCTGCCTTGGTCACAAGTGCTTTACTGGTTTTTGCTGATGCAATGAAAGAACTTCCTACCACGTTGTTGTTGAGGCCAATCAATTTCGAAACCTTGGCGACAACGCTTTATGCTGAAGCGGCTCGAGGCACTTATGAAGAAGGAGCGATAGCCGCATTAATGATAGTGATGGTTGGCACACTTCCGGTTGTGCTTCTGGCGCGTAGTCAATTAAAAACGAGTGGGAAGCAATAGTAAGGATATGAGGAATTAGAAAATTGTCTGATTTAACACTCATTATGCATGATGTTTGCGTTTCCTATGGAAGCAAACATCGTCTCCATCACGTACTCAATGGGTTCTCTATGCATATTGCCTCTGGGGAATTAGCCTGTTTACTTGGGGCATCAGGATGCGGTAAAACAACCGTCCTACGAGCTATCGCGGGTTTTGAGCCGATATATCAAGGGACTATTCATATTGGTGGGCGCTGTGTTGCCGGGCCGAACATACATCTTCCCCCTGAGCAACGCAATGTTGGCATGGTCTTTCAAGATTATGCCCTATTTCCTCACCTGACAGCTGCGCAAAATATCGCTTTTGGCCTCCGCAAGCAGCCGAAAGACATCCAGCAATCCCGCGTTCATACTTTGCTTGAATTGGTAGGCCTTTTACCACTCGCACATCGTTATCCGCATGAAATGTCCGGCGGGCAACAACAACGGATTGCGTTGGCACGGGCTTTAGCGCCTCAACCAACCGTGTTGCTGCTTGATGAACCGCTATCCAGCCTTGACCCTGCGAATCGCCAACGACTTGGTCAAGAAGTTAGAGATATTTTGCATGATGCAAAACAAACAGCTCTTTTGGTCACCCACAGTGAACAAGAAGCTGAGTTAATGGCGAGTCACATAGGTTATGTGAAAGAAGGTGCGTTTCATTTGCAAGAATGATGGTGCCAGTTTGATATTCAAAACCATCATTAAACATCTTGATTTAAGAAGGCCGTTTAACGGCCCTTATACTTAATAACAATTTGATGTAAAAAAGTATCCTTATATCACATCAAGCTGCGCGAACAGGTTTAATTGCCAATTGCATTTTCCCATCCTGACCAACATGGCTCACAATAATGTCCCGAAGATCGGACACGACGACGTCGTCAGGAAATTTTGATGGCGGGTAAGTCGTTGCCAGAGCGATGACGTATGCCCCCGAACGGTGCCCTGCCTCGATTCCGCCCGGTGCATCCTCAACGACCAGACAGCGGTGAATATCGACCCCCAATTTTTCAGCCGCTTGCAAATAACCTTCAGGATCCGGCTTGCCAGCCTGAACCTTTTCGGCTGTCACCAATGCCTTGGGTTCAGGAATCCCACAGTAAGCCAGCCTTGTCGTTGCTATATTTTCGGTCGAAGATGTCACTATTGCCCACTTACCTTCCGGAATCGCGAAAATCAGTTCTTTCGCGCCAGAAATCGTCGTGACATGACTTTCTTTCGCCTCTTCAACCGTGAAAATATCTACAGCGGCTTGGATATCGGCATCATCACCTAAAATGCTGCGTGCAGTATCTTCCGGTCGACGTCCATGTGATTGGTCGATAACAGATTGAGAGTCCAGCCCATAATACTGCGCCCAACGTGACCAAATCCGTGCACATGCACTACTGGAATCGATTAGGGTGCCATCCATATCGAATAATATTGCATCGACTTCAATAACCTTTTCGCTAAGATTGTTCATTGATTTTCTCCTATCAATTACTTTTTTTCTTAATCTAACTTCGTTTAAATTTAAGTAGACAATTTGCACGCTTTATCCACTTTAATTTATGAAGCCATTTTCAGTTGTATGCGTTTAAATCAGAATTTAATCATAGTATTCGAAGAGCACAATAGCTTCATCTGGTTGCTTTAAATATTGCTACTCTCTTTTCGGCCATCATAAATATTAATAAGCAAAACGGCGGAAAAATAAACCTTACGCTATAGCTACAGCAAGCAAATACAAATTAAAAGTTAACATATTTTTAACTGGAGTGTGATACATGTATACAGTTGCAATGGTTATTTTTGATGAGTTTACCGATATAGATTACTTTCTAATGCGCGATATTTTTGGCCGTTGTCGGAATGATTTTAATGTGAAAGTTTTAGGAACAAAGCCTCACCACACTTCCATTCTTGGACAGAAAGTAGAAATCGATGATCATATATCCCTCGCCAATGATGCGGATGTTGTCTTATTCAGTAGTGGCCAATTAGGTACCCGAAAGGTATTGGCTGACGATAATTTTATTAATTCATTCAAACTAGACCGGCAACGGCAGATTATCGGTTCCATCTGTTCCGGATCTTTCATTCTCCAAAAGCTCGGGTTACTCGACGGAATCCAAGCAACGACTCATCCTTATGCCAGATCTGCGTTTATCAATATGGGCGCTGATATAGAAGATAAGCCGCTGGTTGTACGTGGAAACATAGGCACTGCTGGTGGTTGTCTTTCCGCCATGTACCTAACGGGCTGGATTGCAGAAAAACTTTTTGATAGCGAAAAACGTCGAAAAATGCATCACCCATTAATCCCAGTCAATCAACATGAGCTATTTGAAAATATTATTGCCGATGCTATTTCTGATGCCAAAAAGTAATACATAGGTTGGAAAGCCCCATTGAAGTAAATCAACATTTACTCTTATAAATCTACGAAATGGAATAATTGGAAGCGAGAAAAACTGAAAGTAAAAAAGCCACCTAGTATGGCTTTTTTACTCATGCAATTGTGACTATTTTGGCTATGCCGTGATAACCGTTAATCTATCTCTACCAAATAAAAAATGATCAGAATGGGTCACTATACGGTAATCACAATACCGTCATAATAAGCGTTGCAAGAATAACTGAATTTTCTGTTGCACCGCGTTTTGTTCCTCGATATTTACATCAAATCCCTGCAAATACACAAAACTCAATTGGTTAATGCCCATAATATTAAGTGCAAACGTTAAGTACGGCGTAAAAAAATCTTGCTGACGGCTATTATTAACAATGCGCGATCCTGACTTAACGATAATAATGGTTGGCCTATCCGCTAATAGCCCTACTTTTCCTTCGCTGCCAGAGGTGAACGTTCTTTGACTGCGCAGTACATAATCCAACCAAAGTTTTAGGCTGGCAGGAACGCCCAAATTATGCACTGGTGTGCTAATGATTAAAGCGCGGCTCATTTCGAGCTGATTAATCAATTGTTCAGAAATTGCATAACTCGGGTGATCAAATGCCAGGTTTTGAGTTACCGCCCGAGCATAATCTGCGGTAATGTTCGGTAAAGGCTCATCTGATAATTGGCGTTTCATTCCTTGCAAGCCTGAAACATTGGCGAATGCATTTTCAATAAGCCGAGTCGTTAGTGAATTAGTACTATGAGGACTAACATCTAACCAAAAATAATCTTGCATCAGAGCACCTCAACAAAATGCATCGCTTTCGATAACAAGCCATGGCGAAAGTAAAAACGCTGTGCCCGGGCGTTGCCTAAACCCGTATCTAACACGAAATGGACGCAATGCGCTTCTGCTGCTTTAGCTCGCACAGCGTCTAACAATTGCTGACCAATACCCAAACTTTGGCTATCGTGTGCGACTACTAAATCATCCAGATATAAAAAACGGCCATAGATTAGATTTTCTTGGATTCTATATCCTGCCAACCCACGTATTTCTGATGACTCCATAATGGCCAGAAGTCGATAACCTGCTTGCTGCTGACGCACCACTTGCTCCACATATAACTGAGGATTCACCAGATGCGGGCGAAGTTGCTGCATTAACACAAAGCTGTCCAATAAGTGTTTTGACTGAGTTAACGAAATAATTTCCAACACTGTGAGTACCTTTGTCTGCGGTTTTCTTTGTATGTTATAGATATATTGTCCCATGACACAGGCACAAAAAATGCTAATTCATATAGGAGAGGAAATGGAAAAATCGCTATTTAATGACGTGTTAAAGAAGCCATTAATTTAGGACAATGGCAGCCTAATCAGCGTTTGCACGCAATTTGTACTTTAGCCAGTAAACTTAATGTTGCCCGTGGAACAATTGAAATCGTCTACCAAATGTTAACCAGTGAGAGTGACTGAGTTACTCGCGATTATCGAGCTAGCAATAGCTAAAAAAAGCCTGTGACGACAGGCTTAAGGGTCTGAAATCCAACTGTGTGAAAACACCGGAATGGTTAATTTTCAGTATTTAAATGCTGCCTTATAAAGATAGCGTCTTCTCCAGCGCCCATAATCAACGCGGATGCCCGGTTACGTTGCCACGGTCGTCCGATGAAATAAAGCCCCTCTATTGGAGAGATGCCTTTGCTATGTAAAACCTCTCCTTTTGCGCCAAAAGCATTGGGGATATTTATCCATGCCATATTATCTTTATAACCTATTGCCCAAACGATCGAAGTGACTTTTTCCAATGCGCTATTCTCAAATTTTGCAATGTCATTATTTACGCTTACTAAGCGAGGCATTATTTTGACTCCTTTTTTGGCTAAGTAAGGTAAGTCTCTATTTCTATTTGGGATCGGGTCTTTACTGCGCAGCATTTTGCCTATCATCGATAAACTGGATGCTTTCAATAGCCCTAATCGGTTCAGCCACCACCACACGGAACGCCCCAGAATATATTCGGGCAATAAGTTACGAGGTTTACCTGTCGCCAGTAAAACGGAGTGGGTAGATGCAAGATCGAGTGCGATATCTCTTCCGCTTGCCCCATCGCCAACAACAAGTACGGTGCCTTCAGGCACTGTATGCATATCACCCACAGTGTCAGGCGTAAACTGTTTGATAGTTTTACTGAAATGATGAGCTTGTGTGGGTATCTTCGGATCTTGAAAACCACCGGTTGCCACAATCACATGGCTCGCAACAATTTCGGTGCCATCGGATAAGACAGCAAGGAATTGCCCGCTGATGATTTTTTTCTTAAGTTCTACAACGGCTATGCCAAGCCGAATCGGGAAATCAAAGTAAGATGCATATTGTTCTAAGTAGTCTGCGAACTCATCTCGTGTGGGATAATTATCCGCCGCTCCCTTTAGTTTCAGACCCGGTAACGCACTGAGTTCTCTGGGGGTAAATAAAGTCAACGAAGCATATCTCTTACGCCAAGTATCACCAATACGGTTGTCGGCGGAGACCACTATAAAAGGAATATTTTTCTCTTTTAACCGGAAAGCCATCGCCAAGCCCGCCTGGCCCGCGCCGATAATTAATACGAATTTGTTTTTTAAAGGTGACATATTCAGCATCCCATTGATTAATAAGCATGCATGAATATTAATGCCCTAGGTCGGAAAAACTTTCAAAAATTGGCTGACTTGCTTGGCAAAACGAGGGGAAATTCCCATTAGCCTTCTGCTCGTTGCAGATAAATGTGAAGGAGAATCAAATCCGCTCTCCAACGCGGCCTGTGTCACGCTATCTCCTTGATGAATTTTTAATAATGCCGTAATTAATCGATGAAACAGAAAATAGCTTTTTAAACTACTTCCTGTACTGTCGGTAAATAAATGTGAAAGCCTGCTACGTGACAAATAGATGTTGGCTAAAAGGCTGTCATCATGGAGAGGCAATTTTGAGGTGGATTGAAGTGTTGAGATAATGGCATCAACACGTTTGTCACTGATTTCATGAGGTAAATAACAAGCTGAAACACCCAATCTATCTACCGTTTTTTGCCATAATTGCTTGTAAGTATCGCCATTAACTTGAGGTTGCTCAAACATGTTGTAAGCATCCGGAATAAGAGTTCGCAAATGATGCGATAAGTCTTGAAAATGCAGATTATCATTTAACCATTGGTGGCGTAAGCATGCGGCGAGCGAAGATGTATGATTTATCAGTACCAACCAATAAGCTTGATTTTCTAACATAATACAGTGAGTTACCCCGCTGTTTAAAAGAAATGCGGTTGACTGATAATTTTCGTCGTTAATCTGTATTGTTATAGGATCATCGTTAAGTGAGACAATAAGGTGCATAAAATCGTGACGATGCCGTTGCGCTGAGAGTATATCCCCACATAATGATAAATGGTCGGGCATGGTAAACAGCTTTAAATTCATGTCTGATCCGTTTAGATGATAATAAATACTTTATTGATTAATATTATTGTTTAAAACGATTAGCTGAAATTCAGCTCCACTCATTATAGACATAATTGCAACAATGAAACTATTCGTTGATTGAGTTATTGAATAAGATCTTTTCATAATGAATTATTTCAAATCCCTATCTTTTGACCTTATATAAATTAATCTATTACATTTTGATTAGGCTTCGAAGTTTGTGCTGAAAATTCTTCTTTAACAACAGGATATTTTCACACAATTACAATAGAGTTAGTATAAGCAATGGGTAACCGTATATAAATAATCAACTTTTATTCTAAAAATTAAAACATATGCCATCTAAATCAACTATTTCTACAATAACACTGCTTTCTTCTTCGTTATTATTAACGATTGGACGCGGTGCAACTATTCCTTTCATGGCCATTTACCTTTCGCGTGAATATAACATGCCGGTAGATCAGGTCGGTTTTGCCATGACAGCGGCATTAAGCTTTGGCGTCTTGTTTAGCATCGGGTTTGGCATTCTTTCTGACAGATTCGATAAAAAGCGTTGTATGTTGCTGGCAATCACTGTTTTTATCTGTGGCTTCATCGCCATTCCGCAGGTGAATAGCGCCAGTTTGGTGGTGGTGTTTTTATCGTTGATAAATTGTTCTTATTCGGTGTTCTCAACCGTTCTGAAAGGTTATTTTGCTGATACATTACCTGCCGCTGCCAAGACAAAAGTATTTTCACTGAATTATACGTTCACCAATATAGGCTGGACTATCGGCCCTCCATTGGGAACATGGTTGATGATGCATAGCATGAGTTTACCGTTCTGGCTTGCTGCCGCTTCAGCGTCTTTGCCAATCGTGTTTATTCAATATTATGTACAAAATATGCGTATAACCGACGGGAATAGGAAGTCTTCAACATGGAATCCCTTGGTCATGTTGCAAGATCGGGTTCTTGCTTGGTTTATTTTGTCTGTCTTTCTTGGCTCATTGGTGTTTGGTGCTTTCGCTGCTTGTATTTCACAATATGTGTTAACTATTGCTGACGGCTCTTTAGCCGAATCCGTAGTAGGTGTTGTATTGCCTATTAACGCAGCGATCGTAGTGTCTTTGCAATATATGGTCGGCAAGCGAATTCGCCCGGATAATATCAAGGCATTGATGACCCTTGGCACTGTCTTCTTTTTATTCGGTTTGGGCGGTTTCATACTCGCGGGCAGTAACCTGGTAATCTGGGGAATTGCGGTGGCAATTTTCACATTTGGCGAGCTTATCTACGCACCTGGTGAGTATATGTTGATTGATAATATTGCTCCCGAAGGGATGAAAGCCAGTTATTTCTCAGCACAAACCCTGGGCTGGCTCGGTGGTGCATTTAACCCCATGTTCAGTGGTGTGATACTCACTCATCTCCCTCCCTACTCTTTGTTTATCATTTTGATGGGAGTCAGCGTATTGGCTTGGCTATGTATGCTAAGAGGCATGAAGGTAAGAAACGCTCAAGTTAAACTTTTTTAATTGGGGCATTGTTATTTAATTCATGTATTGTTGTCGGAAAATAAAACCCATTTTATTTGAGTAAAGAAGCCACAAATATATGGCTTCTTTACTTTCAGTGTGCCTCACTTGCTACTATTCCATTGCGCAGGTGCAGGCAGATTAATCTTTCAAAAGAAGATTATGGCTTTTAAGTATTTCTTTAACCTTATCTTTAGGGATGGCATAAGACGTATTGCCATTTCTTCCGACCATGGTTTTAGCTGCTACCATAGCATTAATTACGGCTTCTTCTGTTGCATTGATTGTCGCTTCATATAATGGGTCGAGGCTGTCATTTGACAGCATTTTAATTGTTTTCACCCCTTCTCTTGAGAAAGCATCATTGTTTGCCGTTGAAAAAGCGATAAATATCTCACCACTCGTATTTCTGGCCACTCCACCTACTTTTGCAAGCCCAAGTGATACTCTTTTCGCAATTTTATTTAACTGGTGAGGAACCAATGGCGCATCAGTGGCAACCACGACGATAATGGAACCCGCATCCTTTAATTTTTCCTTGCTTCCATGATAGATCGGGTCAAAACCTACTATTTCTTTACCAACGGGAATGCCCGCAATAATCAAATCATCTTTATCGCCAAAGTTACCTTGAACCAATACTCCAACGGTATATCCGCCCTGTTTTTTATCTAAAACGCGTGATGAAGTGCCGGTTCCGCCCTTGAATTTAAAAAGGTTCATCCCCGTTCCACCACCAACATTTCCCTCTTCGATTATTCCGGATTTAGCCTTGTCCAGCGCGCTGTAGACATGTTCTTTTTTTACATGCATTCCGTTTATATCATTTAAAATTCCATCCCATGTTTCAGCAACTACAGGCAGTAACCAAAATAAATCATCTTTTAGCGGTGATGTCAGATTATTATCAATCATCCAGCTAATTGTTGAATCTCTAACAACACCCACGCTGTGGGTATTGGTTATCAATATGGGTGTCTCCAGAAAACCACCTTCTTCAACCCATTGACTGCCTGTCATGTCCCCATTTCCATTCAAAGAGAATATGCTGGAGAACACGGGGCTGAATTTCTTTCCCCTTGGCAATATCGCAGTTACACCAGTTCTTATTGGGCCTTTTCCAACGTCTAACTTTCCATCACCTTCTATGATGGTTGAATAACCCACTTTTACCCCAGTTACATCTGTAATCGCGTTATATTTTCCTGTTACTCCGGAGAGCGGAATACCCAGATCTCGCGCCCTCGGTTCATTGATACTACCATTAGCCAACGCATTCGAGGTCATCATCACTGAGATGGACAACATCATCATATTTAATATTTTCATATTTCTCATAAATACTCCTTTTGCATGAAGTTGTTATGAGTGTGAAGAATCAAGATGAGACAAATCTGCTTGTGGCCAGTCAATATAGCCGGCCGCACCATTACCGTAATGAGAATTTTTGTAATTACTTGTTAAGTCAATCCCATAACGCAGGCGTTCCACCAAATCAGGATTGGAAATAAACAGACGCCCAAATGCGACGGCATCAATCTTATTTTCTGCACGACGGGAAATTGCCATTTCAAGGTCATAATCGTTATTGCCAATATACGCGCCATCAAACAGAGCCCTTAGGGCATCTAAATCGACGCCATCAGGAGCATTACGATTTTGTCCTGTGGCTCCTTCAACAAAGTGAAGATATGCCAGCTTGAATTTATTGAGCTGCTGGATCAAATAACCATACGTAGCCATCACATCACTATCAAGTGGAGTATTTCCGACTTCTGGTGTCACAGGAGACAGTCGAATACCAACGCGACCACCACCCCAAATGTGAGTTACGGCTTCTGCCACTTCCAGAACCAATCGTGTACGGTTTTCTATTGAACCCCCGTATTGATCTGTACGATGGTTGGTTGAGTCACGTATGAATTGTTCCAGAAGATAATTGTTGGCTGAGTGAATTTCTACACCATCAAAACCTGCACGTTTAGCACATACAGCCGCATGCCTGTATTGATCAATAATGCCGGGGATCTCATCGGTTCTGAGTGCACGAGGCATGGAAACTTCTTGAATACCTTTGTCGGTAAAAACCATACCATCGGCTTTAATGGCTGATGGAGCCACAGGGGCTTCGTGATTAGGTTGAAGATCGACATGGGAACAGCGGCCAACATGCCATAATTGCATGACTATCTTTCCACCAGCAGCATGAATAGCATCGGTAACTATTTTCCAGCCAGCGACTTGCTCTTCTGTCCAGATGCCTGGAGTCATTGTGTAGCCAAGTCCTTGCGCTGAAATATTAGTGGCTTCTGAGATAATCAAACCGGCACTGGCACGTTGGGCATAATATGTTGCATTAAGCTCGGTTGGAATACCTTCCTTGTTCGAGCGGCTGCGCGTCAAAGGAGCCATGACTATACGGTTGGAAAGTTCAATTTCGCCTAGCTTGGCTGGAGAGAATAAATCGGTAAAAACAGAATTGTCGATCATAAGATGTCCCTTTTTAATAATTGGTTTGTCGTTTATTAAAAAAATAATCTAGTTAATCAATGAAAAAGGAGCTGAAGTAGATTTCAAGCCGCAAAAGCAGCTTGAACAGAGAATATAATATTAGAGCTAACCCAAAAGTCGTTAACGTAACGTATTATTACAGCTTGCTATTTTTAACTTATTGAATGTTTTCAACTACCTTAAATTCGATCACAACAATTTCCATATCAGATGCAAAAATACCCAGCCTTTCGAAAAAGCACTGATGCTCTTGTTGCCAATGAAGTAAACTTCTATCTCCCTCGCCTTCTTTCCATGCCAGTTCCTCGGTCATCTCTGAAAATTGCATGAGATGCATGGCTGTGACCCTTGCAACGCAAACTGGATGATCTTTGCTGTCAAAGACAACATAATGATTTCCCACCGTCATTTTTCCATCGCCTGACTCATAGGCAGTGTAAGCCTCGAACGGGCAAGTTGTTGCTGTTTTTATGCCTTGATTCACAAGTACAGCCAATTCGTCTTGCATGGCAGCAGAATCACCAAATACCCAACGTCCTGCTTTTGGGTATTTGCTTTCCATTAATTCCGTGATTTCATTTGTTTTCATATTATCGTATGGGGTTTCATCAAGTTTTAGTTGCGGGTTTATTTACTAACATAATGCTACAACACTTCACTACTAATTTCATTCAACTGCATGACGAACTTCTTAATTATTCATAAAGCGAATAACAAGCGCAGTAAAATTGAGCGGTGAATTACCGCTCAATTAATAGGTTAATAATTTTTGTTGTTCAATTTGCTTGTTTTTTGTGAATTGCTATACATGAATGATTCTGGGTGAAAGTTGGGCTAGTTATGGCTCGGAAAAGCAAATTGCGCTGCCTCATGGCTTTCACGTTTAATCCAACGTTGAGTGATAGTTTTACGACGAGTATAAAAACGTACGCCATCCGGGCCATAGGCATACAAATCACCGAACAATGAACGTTTCCAACCGCCAAAACTGTGATAGGCAACCGGAACAGGCAATGGAACATTGATTCCTACCATACCGACTTCAATTTCATTAGCAAATAATCTGGCTACTTCACCGTCATTTGTAAAAACACAGGTTCCATTGCCATATTCATGGGCGTTAATCAATGCAATGGCCTCTTCCAAACTGGATACACGAACAATGCACAGCACAGGCCCGAAAATCTCTTCCTGATAAATACGCATGTTTGGTGTGACGTGATCAAATAAACAACCACCGATGAAGAAACCATTTTCATGTCCGGTAACAGACAAATCCCTGCCATCAACGATCAATTCAGCGCCAGAATTCACACCGTCAGTAATATAACCAGACACTTTTTCCAAATGGGCTTTGGTGACTAATGGCCCCATATCCAGACCGTACTCTGTTCCTGCTCCAATTTTAAGGGCCTGAATCTGCGGGACTAATTTTTCAATTAAAGCATCAGCTGTTTGATCCCCAACACATACAGCAACCGAAATTGCCATGCAACGCTCACCAGCTGAACCATAAGCCGCCCCCATCAACGAGCTGGCTGCGTTATTTAAATCAGCATCTGGCATAACGACCGCATGATTCTTCGCTCCGCCCAGTGCCTGAACGCGTTTTCCGTGCCGCGTCCCTTCACTGTAAATATATTCTGCCGTTAATGTCGAACCAACAAAACTGAGCGCTTTCACATCAGGGGATGTAATTAAACAATCAACCGCTTCTTTGTCACCGTTGACAACATTCAATACGCCTTTTGGCAAACCTGACTGAGAGAGTAATTCCGCAATATACAATGCTGAACTGGGTGCGCGTTCGGAAGGTTTAAGGATAAAGGTATTGCCACAAGCGATTGCCAGTGGATACATCCATAAAGGCACCATAGCAGGAAAATTAAACGGTGTTATTCCTGCAACAACACCTACGGCCTGAAAATCACTCCATGAATCAATATCAGGCCCTGCATTACGATTAAACTCACCTTTCAATAATTCCGGCGCAGCGGTAGCAAAATCTACGTTTTCAATTCCCCTTTTAAGTTCTCCCGCAGAATCTTCCAACGTTTTACCGTGTTCTTCGCTAATGAGCCTGATTATCTGTTCTTCGTGTTGTTCAAGCAGTTGCTTAAAGCGGAACAATATCTGTGCCCGCTTGGCGGGTGGTGTATTACGCCAAGCGGGCAACGCTGCTTTAGCTGCGATAATTGCTTGCTGAACCCTCTCCGTGTTCGCCATTTCAACCTGACGTATGATATTTCCGGTAGACGGATTAAATATTGCTGCTGTTCTGCCGTTTGCTGTAGTGATTTCACCATTAATTAAATGCGTAATTGTTTGCATGCTCTTTCCTTTCGGTTTTATTTAATCAGGTGTAAAACATCACCTACCGCATTGAACAAGCGATCTAAATCATCTTTTTTGGCATTGAACATCGGGCCGAATTGCAATGTATCGCCCCCAAAACGTACATAAAATCCCGCTTTCCACAATGCCATACCTGCTTCAAAAGGCCGGACAACGCCATCACCTTCCCGTGGCGCGATTTGAATGGCGCCCACCAGCCCGCAATTACGAATATCCACCACATTTGGGCAATCTTTCAGGTGATGTAAAGCCTGTTCAAAGTGCGGCGCTAATTCAGCGGATTGTTGCAACAAATTCTCTTTTTCCAGCAGTTCCAATGAGGCTAATGCAGCTGCACAGGCAACCGGATGACCGGAATAGGTATAACCGTGGCTGAACTCGACCATATGTTCAGGCAGAGGCTGTGACATAAACGCATCATAAATTTGGCTTGATGCGACAACGCCTCCCAAGGGAATGGCGCCATTGGTAATTTGTTTGGCGAAATTAAGGAGATCGGGGGTTACCCCAAAATACTCAGCGCCGCTCCAGTGCCCCAAGCGGCCAAAGCCGGTAATCACTTCATCGAAAATCAGCAAAATGTCGTGTTGGGTGCATATTTCCCGCAGGCGTTGCAAATAACCCAACGGCGGAATAATCGCACCGGCAGAGCCAGAAACAGGTTCGACAATAACGGCTGCAATATTACTGGCATCATGCAACTCAATAATTTTTAACAGCTCATTCGCCAATTCAGGGCCACCGGTAGATGGCATTCCTTTGGTAAACGCCATATTGGCTTGTAATGTATGCGGCAAATGATCCACATCCATAAATTGGCCAAACATTTTGCGGTTACCGCTAATGCCGCCAAGGCTGGTACCCGCGATATTGACACCATGATAGCCACGGGCGCGGCCAATAAATTTGGTTTTTGACGATTGCCCTTTGATTCGCCAATAAGCACGCGCAATTTTTACCGCGGTATCTGCTGATTCTGAACCTGAGCTGGTGAAAAATACGTGATTTAAGTCTCCGGGCATGAGACTTGCAATTTTATCGGCCAATTTAAATGACAATGGGTGGCCGTATTGGAAACCAGGGGAATAGTCCAGCGTTCCCAACTGCTTGGAAACAGCCTGACGTATTTCGTCACGTGAGTGCCCAGCCCCACAAGTCCACAGGCCAGATAAGCTGTCGTAAATACGTCGGCCTTGCTCATCGACCAGCCAGCTTCCTTCTGCTGAGGTAATTATGCGTGGATCTTGTTGAAAATGACGATTGGCACTAAATGGCATCCAGTGCGATTTCAAATTTAGTGATTGAGAAGGAACAGTTTGAAACTGATGGGTTTTAACCATATTGTTATCTGACATTTTTTAACTCCTCCCACAAGGTTGTAACAAAGAGTTTGCAATGAAAATACGCTCAAGTTAAATCTCAATTATAGAATCATTAGTTATGAGTTTACTTATGTAAATGAAATTCACAAATCTTACTCAACCAATTGATTTTTAATTCAAACTATTGCAAGACGTTAAAGTTGTCACAGAATCTGTCTGTTTTTCTTAACAGACGGCACTTTAACCGTCACTCGCAAAATAAATCGAACTAATGTAATAAATGAATTATTTTTGGATTAAATGGATTGTAAATAAATAGCATTATGATTTACCTGGGAATTAAATGGTTATCAATTAATAACTATTTTTCATTATACGAATTACACTGAATCATTATTTAATATATTTGCAGCTAAATTGATATTCATCTGTAGATAATATAATGGGGCAGTATAATGCGTTTTTTTGGAAAAATGTTGACGAAACTATTTGTTGTATCGCTTTTAATTGGCAGTGTTCAATTTTCTTATGCTGAAAAAAGCGATGGGGAACCACCATGTATAAGTATATGCTGGCAGCCTATTTAACTCCCTTTAGACCGAAAAATGTTCTCATTTTTTTACTATAAAATTAGGGTCTTTATTTAAGCACCAAGGTGAGTTGTTATTACTTTGGTGTTTAACTTGTTGATTAAAAATTGATTGTCTAATTTTTGAATTGTTGATCAAAGAACCTGAAAATTATTTTCACAACTTCAGCAAAAATGCAGTAAAATCGGCGCCCATTGTAGTGGGAATTGATCTGGATCACTAACTTGTTATCGCTTTTTCGCCTATCAATACGCCGAACACCTGCCTTTATCGCCTTATTGTCGATTTTGATGCTGTTCATCGCGCCAGTGGTATCAAAAACACTGGAGCACTATCGTGATAGCATAAAAAGTGAAATAAATCACAGCATGTCTATGCCTGACATGCCTACTTCACATCATCAATTATCATCGCACTCCATGAATCATCATGGTATTGATCATACCCATACGGGATTGATGGATGATATTGCCTGTGGTTACTGCCAGCTTTTGATTAACCTGCCATTATTGGCAGGGAGTTTTATTCCCTTTATTTTATTGCTGTTAATCATTTCACGGGCGCCACCCGCACCACGTCTTTATCGCCCAATCGTTCAACTGTTTTATGGTGAATCACAACCGCGCGCCCCGCCCCTTAATTAATCACTTATCTGGAATAAATCATTTTATTTTTCTTGTTCTGCCATTTTGGTAAGACAAGCTGGACTTGTGTCACACAAATTCTAAAAAACAGGATTTGTTGTTAATTAAGGAATATTTTTTATGTCTACTGCACAATTGTTTCGCATATCCCCTCTGGCAACCGCGTTAACCATGGCGCTTGCTGTACCAATCAGTGGCTGGGCTGCTGATGTGGAGCACAATAAAAAAGAGGAAAAAGAAACACACGTTGTTACCAATGAAAGCGAATCAGTCATAATCGTAGCTGCCCCTGCCGTTTCACCGCTTAATATCGCGACTTCATTAAAAACTCCCCGCCAGCCAATACCTGCCAGTGATGGTTCAGACTATCTGAAAACCATTCCGGGTTTTTCTCAAGTCCGCAATGGCGGTACTAATGGCGACCCGGTATTCCGTGGCATGTTTGGCTCTCGTTTACGTATGCTCATTGATGACGGTGAAGTTCTGGGCGCTTGTGGTGGGCGAATGGATGCACCAAGCTCTTACATTTCCCCCGAAAGCTATGATGTACTCAGCTTGATCAAAGGGCCTCAAACTGTACTTTGGGGGCCGGGTAACTCTGCGGGCACAATTCGTTTCGAACGGACTCGTCCACAATTTGAAAAGTTAGGTGCGCAAGGTAACGTCAGCACAGTTGTCGGTTCTAATGGTCGCTGGGACGGTAATGCAGATATCAGCATTGGGAGTGAGCTGGGCTATATCCGGATGATTGGCAATAAGTCTCGTGCTGATGATTATAAAGATGGCGATGGCAAGCGTATTCCTTCCCGCTGGGATAAATGGAATACGGATGTCGCATTCGGTTGGACACCTGATAAAGATACCTTGCTTGAATTGAACGCTGGACAAGGTGATGGAGAAGCACGTTACGCAACAAGGGGTATGGATGGCACTCAATTCAAGCGAAAAAGCGTGGGAGTGCGTTTTGAAAAGTCCAATATCGGTGAAGTGTTTGACAAATTTGAATCCAATTTCTACTACAACAACACCGAACATGTGATGGACAACTATTCCCTGCGTCATTCTAAGCACCCAATGGTGTCAAAACCAGGTCGTTTAACGATGGGTGGCCGCATGGCTGGAACTTGGTTCTGGGATGATTTTAAACTGCAAAGCGGTGTAGATGTGCAAACCAATATTCACCGAACCAACACCGCTCATAATGGATGGAAAAAGAATGCCCGTTTCCGCGATTATGGCATTTTTGGTGAATTAACCTGGGATGTTGCTGAACGCAATAAAATTATTGGCGGCGCCCGTTTGGATCGCGCATCGGTATATAAATATGCAACCCAGCAAGAACGCAAAGACACTCTTCCTTCGGGTTTTGTGCGATATGAACATGATCTAAAAGATATGCCAGTTATGTTCTATGCCGGTGTTGGTTATACCGAACGATTCCCTGACTATTGGGAGCTTTTCTCCCCCAAAAACAGCAATAACTTTAACAAGTTAAAGAGTGAGAAAACTACTCAATTGGATATTGGCGCACAATATGATGATAAGCGATTGAAAGGTTGGGTATCGGGTTATATTGGCAAAGTGGATGATTTTATTCTGTTCCACTACCAAGGTACGGGTAAGAATCAAATGAACTATGCCGGAAACGTGGATGCCACCATTATGGGGGGAGAATTGGGTGTTGCCTATCAACTGAACGATGATTGGAAAACAGATGCCAGCTTGGCGTATTCTTGGGCACAAAACACCACCAACCATCGTCCATTACCACAAACACCGCCATTAGAAGCTCGTTTCGGTCTGACTTGGGAACACGGGGATTGGGCCAGCACTGGTTTGCTGCGTCTGGTTAACAGCCAGCACCGTGTAGCGGTTGGTGAAGGTAACGTGATAGGTAAAGATTTTGACAGCAGCAAAGGTTTCGCCATTCTGTCTGCAAATACTGCCTATAAAGTGAATAAAAATGTTCAACTCAGCGTTGGGGTTGATAACCTTTTTGATAAAACGTATAGCGAGCATCTTAATTTAGCCGGAAACAGCGGTTTTGGTTACCCTTCTGATAAATCAATACCTGTAAACGAACCGGGTCGTACTTATTGGGCGCGAATTAACGTTAAGTTCTAATATTTGTTGTTTTTATTTGTTGTTTGTAGGTTTAATTCGCCCTGACTTATGTCAGGGCGAATTAATTTGCAAATGCGTTTAAAACATTTTCTTATGCGGGAAATTTAATTATTCCCTTGAGAAAAGATAACGTTTACACCATCCGGATAATATTTAACTGCCTGATTCATTGCTCAACAACCATTGCTGCAATAACTTTGCCAATTGCTCTTGCTGCGCGTCTGTCAGAGGCTTAAGGACAGCTTTTTGATTATCTAAATGATTTTCCATTGCTTTGTCTATAAGTGCTTTTCCTTCAGACGTCAGAAAGACTTTACGACTACGCCGATCCTCTGCATTAGCCGTTCGCTCAATTAGCCCTCGCTGTACCATATGCTCAATACGGGTACTCATTGCACCGGAAGTGAGCATGATGGATTGATACATTTCAGTTGGCGTAATTGGTGCATTGCTGCGACGTAATGTTGCAAGAATATCAAATTCAACCGCACTCAGACCATATTCCTTAAAAGTATGTTGCAAACGTTGCTCAATTATTTTATTTATGCGGCCTAGTCGTCCAATGACGCTCATTGACGATAGTTCAAGATCTGGGCGTTGTTGTTTCCACTGTATGAGTAATCGGTCAACGTGATCATACATCATGCTTTTTTTGTCCTATTCACTTTGTTCCGATAAAAAGATACTTGATAAAGGTCATTTAGGCTATTATTTTAACCTCTCTTTTATTCAGATTTAAAATAACTATAAAACCTCTAAGCCTACATAGAGTGTAATGGAATTCAGTTTTAACTAACTGATGAAAATAACAGGAAAATCCATGAAACTTACTATTATCTCTGGCAGCCAGCGCCCAGATTCTAACAGTCAACGTATCGCTAATTACTTGCAAAAACTAAGTGTTGAACACGGTTTTACTGATGTGCAAGTTTTTGATCTTTCAAACGTGGAATTACCCTTGCATGATGGTTTTACCACGGATATATCTGCAGAGTCTCATCCATGGCAAGTCATTGCGCGGGATTTAAGAAAAAGCGAAGCATTTATTTTCATCACGCCAGAATGGCATGGCATGGTAACACCCGCATTAAAGAACTTCTTGTTACATTGCTCATTGGCTGAACTAGGCCATAAACCGACATTATTAGCCAGTGTATCCAGCGGAACGAATGGTGTTTATCCTCTCTGCGAATTACGCATGACAGGGTTCAAAAACAACCATGTGTGCTTCTTGCCGGATCATTTAATTTTCCGCCAGAGCAGCGAGTTGATATCAGATAATTTTGTGTGCAGTAATCCTGCATTTGAAGGCCGTGTTAACTATACATTGAAACTACTCAAATCTTACACTAAGGCATTGAGGCTGGTTCGCGAAGAGATTAAAGAAGAAAGCCGTAACTATCAAAACGGGATGTAATTCAACAACCATTTTCGTACTCGGCTCAAATTTTTGCAGGGCCGAGTATATCTGCTCCAATCTTCTATTACCCCGCTCTACAACCTCTATTCAAAATTTCTGAAAT
Source organism: Xenorhabdus mauleonii (assembly GCF_900113945.1). GTDB lineage: Bacteria > Pseudomonadota > Gammaproteobacteria > Enterobacterales > Enterobacteriaceae > Xenorhabdus > Xenorhabdus mauleonii. Next base: position 166,545 of record NZ_FORG01000004.1, on the reverse strand, counting down.
GAAAAGCACAATGACCAAGAATAATGATCCCAATTTCTACTAATTCTTTTCTCATGAAATTCTAACAACCCACACACTGTATAAAAACACAGTATATGGGTTATTTGGCATTTTTGTTTAATTACAGAACAAATATTGATTTGAATTTAATCTTTATGGTTTAAAAATAACCAACTCAATATATTTCTGTATAAAGGTCAATAAAAACTAAGCTCAAGATAAATCAAATTCAGATTAATACAGATTGTCTTTCAACCTCTGAGGTAATCTTGCATCGTAATCTACATCATCAAAGCCACTTTTGATCTCTTTTAAGATTTTCCCTGCGCTGGGTAAGGCACTGCGTTCCAGTTGAGCAGAAGCATCCCATAAGCCTGAGCGCAAAATAGCGCGAGAGCATTGGAAGAAAACAGTATCTACCGTTATACGCAATACTGAACGAGGCAGTATATTGCGGTAAGCACAACGTTCTAATATTTCAGGATCAATAATAATCTCTGCCCGGCCATTGATACGCAATGTTTCACCAATACCCGGAATCAAGAATAATAGAGCAACGCGATCATCCTGCAAGACATTACGCAAGCTATCAACACGGTTATTCCCTACTCTGTCTGGCAACAGTAATGTTTTTTCATCTGCAATATGAATAAACCCAGCTTGATCACCGCGAGGAGAAACATCCATTCCTTCAGGCCCCACTGTCGCTAATGCAACAAAAGGCGCAGATTCAATAAAAGGACGATATACAGGGTGAATATAACTGACTTCCTTAAATATTGAACCTCCGGAAGGTTTTCCATATATTTGTTCCAGTGCCTCAATATCAGTAATTTTCTTACTCATCATTATTCTCCTCTTTATGCCTATTGTTTTTAGGGCGTTTGCATCTTATTCCGATGTAATATTTTCAATAAATAAAATGAAACAAAAGCAGCAAAAACATTGTAGAGCATACTTTGGGCAAAAGCATTTTGAGATGCTATAGAAGAGAGGGAATCCACACTATTTGTATGGTACTGAACTAATACGCTGACAATAGCCACCCCAAATGCAGCACCAACTTGCTGTAATGTTGCAATAATACCTGAAGCCATTCCCGCAAATTGTACATTGACAAAAGATAAAACAATATTGAGCAATGGCGTCATAATTAACCCCTGTCCATATCCAAGTAACATCAGGATTGGCACGATTAAAAATAACAATATTGTTATTGATGAAACGGCCATAATGGTAACAATTAAAGCAATAAAGGAGAGAAAATAGAGCAATGCGCCGCCGGTTATGACGTTACTGCCAAAACGCTTAACCAAATGAGCCGCATTGAGCGAGGAAAAAACAAATGCCACGCTGGCAGGAGCAAACAATAATCCAGCATTAAATGGATTAAAGCCTAAATCGTTTTGTAAAAACAACGCGAAGACAAGGAAAAATGAACTGGAAGTGGAATAAATAAACAGAACCAGCACACATCCTAAAAAGAATTGTTTGTTTTTTAACAGATTAAAATCCAATAATGGTTTTTTACCCTGCTTGGCGTATTGTTTTTCATGCCGTGCAAATTGCAGAAGTGTGATACAAGCAAAGAAGAGTAATGCCCAGCACCACATAGGCCAGTTAAATGTCGGGCCAATCAATAATGGCAATAATAAGGCAAAAATCCCAATGCCGGAAAGTAAGACACCCATCAAATCTAATTCTGATTTTTCAGGGGCAAGACTTTCACGGATATGCCTTGAAAAAATCAACGCCAATAAACCAACCGGTATGTTTACCAAAAAAATAGTGCGCCATTGTAGGTTCCATAGATTTGCAGAAATTATCCAGCCACCTAATATTTGCCCGGCAATGGCGGCTAACCCCAAAGTCATTCCGAGTAAACCAAATGCCCGGCGGCTATTCTCTGCATCAAAACTCACGCGGATGCTGGCATAAACCTGAGGAAATAACAGCGCGGCTGATAATCCTTGAATAAAACGTGCAAAAACCAAGAAATTTGCTGTAGATGCAATTCCGCATAGCAAGGATGTTAAGATAAAAGCGAATATACCTATTTGAAACAAGCGTCGCCGGCCAAATAAATCACCTAAGCGCCCTCCTGTTATTAACAATAAACCAAATCCAATTTCATAGCTGACAATAACCAAAGTAATTTGTAATAAACTTGCCTGTAAGTGTAACTGGATATTAGCGATGGCAATATTGACAACAAAAAGATCAAAAATAGTCAAAAATCCAGCTGATAACAGCACAGATAGAGCTAAATAATCTTTTTTGGTCATAATTAGAACCCCCACAGTTTTTCGGTAAATAGCCTGATATCGGTGGATTCTAATGGCCTTATTATGCTGTTACAATTTAACCACTTATACTGTTATTAAAAGTAATGGTCTAAACAAATGACAAAATTACAGCGTTCCCGTACTGAATTAGCCAATTTTTTGCGTGCTAAAAGAGAAAGTATCAATCCTGAATCTGTTGGATTACCCAATATTGGACGCCGTCGTACACCGGGTTTAAGACGTGAAGAAATCGCGGCTTTAGCGGGTGTTGGGTTAACCTGGTATACATGGCTGGAACAGGGGCGAGATATCGGGGTTTCTGCTACTTTTCTGGATAATCTTGCCAAAGTGTTAATGCTGAATATGGCTGAAAGAAGGCACTTATACTTATTGGCACATATGCGTGAACCTGCTGAAACGGGTGAAACACAGCACGTTGTTTCCCCGTTGATTCAACGTATTATGGAAGATTTGTCCCCACATCTAACATATGTGCTTAATCTCCACTGGGACGTTTTAGCTTATAACCAACCGGCAGATGAATATTTTCGTTTTAGTCAGTTCGAGAGCACACAACAAAACTTCCTATTGCTTTTATTTACAAGCGAATATTATCGGCATCTATTTTATGATTGGGAAAAATATGCCTATCGCATGTTGGCAAGTTTTCGGCGCGATTATGCCCTGACAACTCAAAACACTTATATGCAAGATCTCGTCAATAACCTACTGAAGATCTCCCCTGATTTCTACGAAATGTGGCACAGACATGAAATATACGAACCCTGCAACGGTGTCAGGGAATTAAATATCCATGGCCGCACCATTTCTTTTGATTATACGTCAATGGTGATTGACGTAGAAAGGCACCTGCGCCTTATTGTTCATGCCGAAAACTGAATGTTCGTCATTATTGTCAACCTTCATTTGGCCAATGCCAGGCGGGGGCGTCCAGTATACCTTGGCCCTTGATTTTGGTTTGCCCCAACTCTTTTTCCAGTTCGATATGTTGGCAATTTGGGGCGCGGATAAGGCTATTCACTAGCCGGTTAGCGTGTGAGATTACCCAAACTTGGGAATGTTGTGATGCCCGCAAAATCAGCCTTGCCAGTGCAGGCAACAGATCAGGATGCAGGCTGGTTTCTGGCTCGTTGAGCACCATCAGTTCAGGAGGACGAGGTGTTAACAGCGCCGCGACCCAAAGAATAAAACGCAATGTGCCATCTGATAATTCAGTGCCAGAAAGAGGACGCAATAAGCCTTTCTGGTGAAATGCCAGCGAAAAACGGCCATCATGATGCGAGATGACTTCCAGCCGACTGCCGGGAAATGCATCATCAATCGCCTGATAAAGCGCGTTAGGATCGCCGATTTCTATGATGGTCTGAAGCGCGGCTGCCAAGTCACGGCCGTCAGGGTGCAGGATAGGTGTTCGTGTGCCTAACTGGGTTTGGCGAGCCGGTGCTTCTTTATCGGTGCGGAAATGATCATAGAAACGCCAATTTCGGATCATTTCACGGACATGAAAAACTTCAGGTACAGCGGTAGGGTCAGCCAACCAGTCAAACATGCTGCCGTATACAGGAACATGTTGTGAAACAACTTTCCACTGCCGTCCATCCCGAATTTTAATGCTATTCCCCCTACGCTCGACTAAAGATGAAGCAGGCCGATAGTATGGGCCGTTAAAAATGACTTCTCGTTTAATTTCAGGGTCGCGGCAAAATGCAGAACGGCTTGGATGAGGCAATCCCAACGTAATAACGTAACCAAAACTATCACTGGAAAAGCCTAACTTAAGTCGCAAAGCATTATTACGCTGTTGCCCTTCAATCAGTGTGTCTCCCCGTCGCATCCCAGCAGAAATCACTTCTGGGCCTGCCCAATAAGTGGATGACAAGCCCCCTTCTTCAGCCAAAGAATTAATCACTCCACCTTTCGCTGTTTCAGCCAACAGACGTAATGCTTTGTATAGATTGGATTTCCCACTGCCATTCTCACCCGTGATAACGTTCAATTGCCCTAATGACATGGTAAGTTCAGAAACAGAACGATAGTTGGAAATTGATAAAGAAGTCAGCATAGTATTTTTCTTATTTGGTTAGTGTAATGGGTACCTGTTGTTTACTTACATTTTTAGTTTTAATCTCTTTTCAGCTACTCTTATTCTAATATCAAACTTCCTTATTATGAACTAAGCGCCATTAATAAGCTACGCTACTTACAACAAGATATTTTTAATTTTATTTTCTATCAGCTGTAATTATTGGATCATATATTTATAACATCGAAACAAATAACCCATTGCTTAAATATTTTCTCCTTTATCAATTTTTATGATTAATAATCCATTAACCATTAACAAAATCCCCACTGAAATAAATAGCAACTTTAAGCAATATAAAAACAACTATAATTATTAACAATAACTTAACAATTTGGTTCGTTAAAGTTTCACATGAACACAAAAACATGATCACAATCAATATCTTACGCATATTTCGGTATTTTTCTTTTTTGTTTAACTTATGTTACAAAATGGTTAACAGAAAATATTGCATTTTGGTCTTGATTATTATGCTATATCGCTCTGTAAGCAGATAGTTATGGCAAAGTTTATCCTCTATTTAATATTTTATTATATAGGGCTAAATCCCCCTGCCTGCTTGCCGCAATTTATACCATCGGTTTTATAAATAAGGACTTTTCAAGGAGCGATGTGCCAAACAGCGAATTGAAAGTCTCCACTTTATTAAAAATGGAAACTCTCTCATGAAAAAAAACAATTCGGCACGACCGATTTTTTTGTGGATGACATTATTTTTTGGATTATTACCTGTAAATGCGTCAATGGCAGCGACCGAATATCACGAACAAGGTAAGAAAAATCTACCTGACAGCTGGTTATCGGAAGAATTTAATCATCAATGGGGATTGGCCGCTATTGGTGCCCATTATGCTTATGCCCGGGGTTACACAGGAAAAGGCATCAATGTTGGTGTTTTGGATGAAGCGGTAACCCACCACCCTGAATTTGCAAAAAAACTGAACATCCTTAGTCCGGAAGATCCCTGGAATTATGATGAAAACCCCTATACTGGAATCATTGAGTTCGGTGCTCACGGGAACCATGTTTCCGGAATCATTGCAGCGAATCGTGACGGTAAGGAAATGCATGGCGTGGCATTTGATGCGGGGCTGATTACTGGCAAGTATTTGCAAAACCAATTCAACCGCACAGAAGCCATGATACAGAGTAATGCGCGCATTATTAACAATAGTTGGGGTGTTCGCCCTAAATACTATAAAGATGAAAACGGTAAGCCAATCCGGTTGCCAGATGGTACGGTGCATTATTATAAAGTTACCTTGAAAGATGTCGAAGACTATGTCGAACCAATCAAAGATGAAATAGATAGGTTAAGTCGTTACCCTATTCCAGTTCGTGATGACTACACTACGAGAACCGCGGGATTATTACGAGCAGCGCGTGAAGGGAAATTAGTTGTTTTTGCAGCGGGAAATGCCAATAACTATAACGAGACTTGGTTACATGCCGGCATGCCGTATTTCTTCCCTGATGCATTGAAAAATTATCTCAGTGTCGCCAATGTGACCAAAGAAAATAAGCTCAATCTTTCATCAACCAGCTGCGGTTATACCGCCAGCTACTGCTTGTCGGCTCCCGGCACAAAAATCTACAGCAGTACAGGTAGTTTCGTTTCTCTAAATCCAGGAGGAAGGATAGACGAAGATGCTCTTGATGATAACGAATTAAAGATTGATCCTACATATGAGGCTTATACCGGAACATCTATGGCCTCTCCCCATGTCGCTGGAGCCGCCGCCGTCCTGATGCAACGCTTCCCGTACATGACCACCGGACAAATCTCTGATGTTCTGAAAACCACGGCTACTGATTTAGGCGATCCAGGTCTGGATAAACTGTATGGTTGGGGGATGCTGAATCTGAAAGATGCCATTGATGGGCCTAAAATGTTCATCACAGAGAAAGATATTCCCAACGATTTCTATATTAAGGGTTCTTATACTGAGACTCAATTTATAGCCAATATCCCGGGCATCGGCGGTGTGGTTGAAAAAGGAACAACTGTAGAGCGTGTATGCGATAGCATTGAGTGCGCCTATGATAGTTGGAGCAATGATATCAGTGGTCACGGCGGTTTGACGAAAACGGGCAGTGGTATGCTTGAGCTTGCTGGTAAAAACAGCACCTATAAAGGCCCAACGTTGGTAGAAAATGGTCTGTTGCAAGTTAGCGGCGGCATCACTTCAGACGTCACTGTACAGAAAGGCGCAACACTGGGCGGAAACGGCAAAGTGGGTTCTATCGTTGCCAATGCCGGCGCTAATATTGCCCCGGGTAATGCCGATTCAAGTGGGACATTGAGTGTTGATCGCGATGTTACTTTCCACAACGGTTCACTCTACCACATTGAAGTTGCACCAAATAACCCAGGCTATGGCGACCGCATTGCCAGCAATGGTTCCGCAACAATCAAGGGTGGTGAAGTTAGGGTTAAATTGGAAAACGGCAGCAATTTATTATCGAAGCCAGAAGTCCGTAGTTTGCTTGGTCAGCAATACAATATTTTGCAAGCAAACAATGGGATCACTGGTCAATTTTCTGCTGTCGAGCCGAACTATTTGTTCATTGGCACAGGGCTAAGTTACCAGCCTAATCGCGTGATGTTGGATATCAAACGCAATTCCACCCGTTTTTCAAGTTTTGCTCAGACATCTAATGAGCGCTCATTGGCGAATGCTGCCGATAAACTGAATCTTGGGCATCCGGTATACGAAAGTATTCTGATGTCTGATACATCAGTACAAGCCAGTAAAGCATTTCAGCAACTTTCGTCTGGTCAGATCCATGCAGATATCGTTGGTGCTCAAATCGATAACAGCCGTTATCTGCGCGATACGCTGAATACCCGCTTGCGTCAGGCAGATGGTGGCATGATCGGGCAAAATATCAAAGTAGATCAAAACGGTGTCTGGGCGCAGATGATAGGTAACTGGCAACGTGCTAAAGGCAGCGATGACATCAGTGGCTACCGTGTATCTAACTACGGTGTCTTACTGGGTGCTGATAAAGATTTGGGCAATGATTGGCGGCTTGGTGTAGCGACCGGTTATACGCGCTCATCTCTGGATGGTGGCGCTAACACCTCAGCGGATAGCAATAATTTCCACCTTGCTATTTATGGTAGCAAGCAAATTAATGCCTTAGCATTGCGTACCGGTGTAGCTTATAGCTGGCATCGCTTTGATACAAAACGTTCAGTTGCCTTTGGTAGCCAGTTCGATAATCTGAAAGCGAAATATGGAGCGAAGACCGGGCAATTGTTTACTGAAGCAGCTTACAGCATGGACACCGCGTTGGTGGGATTAGAGCCATTTGCCAACTTGTCTCATGTTAACTTCCGTAATGATGGCATTAATGAACATGGCGGCGCGGCGGCATTGAATGCTAGCAAACAGTCAAAAAATGCCACTCTCTCGACCTTAGGTTTACGTGCCTCTAAAAAATGGCAGACTGAAAATGAACTTACTGTAAGTTTGTATGGTGAGTTAGGCTGGCAACATCAGTTTGGCAATGTAGATCGCGGTACTAAATTAAGTTTCAGCAATAGCAATGCCGCATTTACACTCAATAGCGTTTCAGCTTCGCGTGACGCTGCTGTGGTCAAAGCAGGAACTGAATTAAGCATCAGTGAAAACACTAAATTATCTCTGGGATATAACGGTGTTTTATCCAGCAGCCACACGGATAACGGTGTATTCCTGAATGCCAATTGGCGGTTCTGATAAGTCAGAAAATAGAGATGAGTAATAAATAGCAAGTAAAAATTACTTATCTTTTTTACAACAAAACTCACTGCTGACAATGGTTGGCAGTGAGTTTTTACTTTACTGAGTGTCAGATTCTAAGATTCTCTGTATGGGCGAATAGTGGCGGTTGCTGTGTACAGACGATGGTACAAATAGCCTCGGTAGTCATAATCAATGATTAAATATGATAATGGATTCAAGTCATTGAAACATACAAAGGAGAAAAATTATGACTTATCGTAAAGCCCTATTAATCAGTTTGCTATCTGTTTCGGCAGGTTCAAACGCGCTGGTTTTAAATAATGCAGAAGCTAATCCGACCGTGCCTTTTGTCACAGCAAATGATAATGGTGCTCCATTGATGAAATCAACCGATCCTGGTGCTGAGAAATACAGAACCGTCGGCAAATTCGTGGGTTATTCACATTGTACCGCAACCCTGATTTCTGGTGAAAACACGCCAAGCAGCAATACACCTGCGTTGATACTGACTGCAGGTCACTGTGTTGACAGTAATGTTGGGACAAATGATGTGATAGTTGATCAACCTGCGGAAGCTCATTGGGAATTCACCCCCGATTATTTCATCGATAAAAAAGATAATCTTACCCCGATAAAAGTTAATCGTGTTCTATATTCAACGATGAAAAAAGAAGATATCGCGGTTTTACAATTGGATGCGACTTATGGTGATTTAGCTAAAAAAGGCTATCATCCCATGAAGCTGAAGAAAAACCTTGATATGAAAAATCAGCCCATCGTATTAACACATATTCCTGTTGATAATGTTGATTACAACTACGCTTACCTCAGAAAATCTGAGTGTAATATTACCGGGAAATCACCTGTGTTATATGAAGGAGGATCGCCGTGGATTTGGTCACCGGTCTTCTCTGTAAACTGCGCCGGTGTTGTCGGCGGAACTTCTGGTTCACCGGTATTTGAAAAAGACCAGATAAATGTGATTGGTGTTCTCAATACTACGACAACGCCGGGAATGACCGGATGTGGTTCCAGCAGACCTTGTGTTATTGAAGACAACAAGGGAGTGCCGGCAGAAGGTGCCAGTTATTTTATTCCTGTTGACAATATTGCCAACGCACTCACAAAGGATAGCAAGCTAGAACTGTCTAAGCTCCAGAATAATAGCGGCAACATCGTAGAAAGAAGTAATCCTTGGTCATCGTGGATATCTCAAAGTGTCGATCCAATGAATGGCGAAATAGCAAAATGGGACATCATTATCAAAGAAGGTGCTGATGCCAAAAGTATTCGCTATAAAACTGGACTGATCAGCAAAGTAAATTGTGCGGATGAGGCTGGATATAGTGCTTCTATCCCCGTTGAGCAAAATCCACTGGTGGACATGCTCCTTCCTAAGAAGGATGGGATCTATAAACTCTGCGTTATTCACCAGAATAAAGCCGGCCAATGGCAAAATACAAAAGATGCTTCTGTAGTGCTGCGGGAAATTGATAATACACCACCCACCATCAAACCTATTTTGAACGTAAAAGATTACGGTGGTGACAAGTGGTTTATTACTGTGACCTCAAAACCTTATGAGTTAACAGCCGCGTATGTTAAATATGGCCCAAAAGCTGAGACTAATTGTGATGATAAAGATGGCTACAGTCCTTTCTGGAGACCAATCACGTTGGATAAGTCTAAAGCTCCATGGCGCATGTGCACATACGGTGAAGATATGGCACGAAATGCAGGTCCTATTGACATTCATGAGATTAAATAACGAATTAATTACCTTTCTGATTGTTAAGTAAATTTTAAGAAACGGGTTAGTTGAAAACACTAACCCGCTTTTTTGTTGTCGTCTTTGTTACCGGCAATGATATAAATCCCTTCACTTATCTTGCCTGATAATAAAAATCATTTCTTCCGCCTGCTCATGATAGGCATCTCCTTGCCAGTTACCCAATACTTTTGTTGCGATTAAGTTTGCTTCGGCGAGTGCTTGCTGAATGTCAGCAAAGTCAGGAAACGCAATTGTTGAAAATGCCTGATATACCTGTTTATCGTTTAAGGTTTGGTAGTAAGTCCCATAAGTAACGGCATTATCGTTGATTCGAAAATCATTCCATGCCAGGACCGGGCCTAAAGTTGGGTGAGAAAATTGACGTTGAGAATCTTCTTTTGTCCAAGTCAGCCACTCTTTAACTACAGGATTACGGCTGTCAAAAATACACAATCCCCCTTCTGCTAAATGTTCGTCAATACATTTAAGCACGGCGACCCGTTCTTGATGGGTTAAAAATACTTGAAATGCATGGCCGGATAAGATGATTAGGTCGAATTTTTGGGGTAATGATAAACTTTTAGCATCAGATTTTATCCATGTAATTTGTTCTCCAGCAGGTTTGGACTTAGCAATGTCCAGCATAGAACCCGCAATATCATTACCAAATATCACCTTATCGGGATAAGTCAGGGCAATTTTATTAGTTAATGTGCCTGTGCCACAGCCGATATCTAAAATGGAATGTGCCTTGCTGGCAAGTTCTAGGTAATAATCATCATCCGGCGTCCACTCGTCGTTGTCAAAATCATAAAATTGAGCTAAATTGCTATCTTGATAGAGCCTGTCAATCATCATGTCTATTCATCCTTAATATTTCCCAATTCTTCAAAACTCAATTACCCGAATCCCCTTTCCTGCATTTCGTTACAAGCCAAATATTATTTCAGCGTGACTGTTAACACGACTGAGTAATTATCCACCACAAACCTAACTACTGACTTATTCTATTTCTTTAGAGGAGGCCTTATTATGCCGCCACGGATTAAATTACCCCAAATACCAGCAAATAGTGCTCCACATAAAAGTATTTCGCCAATCATTCTGCCTGTTTTTTCATTTATCGTGTTTTTTATTGGTGCGACAGAATTTATGTTATCTCCTATGTTGAAACCATTAACTGAAGCATTTAATACCACAATGGAAAAAGCAACTTGGTTGATATCCGGTTATGCATTTGCATATGCGCTGGCAGCGCCGATTTTAGGTTGGCTGTCTGATAGGATAAACCGACATAAATTGTTCTTGATATCTTTATTGTTTCTTTCATTTGATGGATTGGCGCTGACTATCGCTCCAAATTTAGAAATCGCCATTGGATTACGTATATTCGGTGGTATTGCTTCCGCTGCTTTAGTACCGCTCATTTTTTCGCTTATTGCAGATATTTTTCCACCCCATAAACAAGCGCCTGCCATGGGGATCGTTATGTTGGGAATGACCGCAGGAATTGCTGGTGGCCCTATATTTGCTGGCGTACTAACGGAAGCGTTTAATTGGCAGCTACCATTCTGGGTAAGTGCATTAGGATATCTTTTGCTCTATTTTCTGAGCAGAAATGTAATTTCAATTCCGATTCAGAGTAACACGCGAAATAAATATCAAGCCTTGGCTTTTCAATGGATACGGCAAGGAAATGTAATGCGCCCCCTGATTGCCAAAGGGCTTTGGAATGGAACTGCGGTATCCTCGTTTATATTATCCGGGGAAGTGCTGCGGCAATATTATGATCTGACAACGGGAGCGATTGGGATGTCTGTTTCTGTCTTTGGGGTCGGCCTTGGGTTTGGAAATCTAGCTACTCGCTTCGTGAAATATCTTGATATCAGTAATGAACGGATACTGTTGCTAGCAATCGTGTTTATTTTCGTTACCAGCACTATATTCATGCTAATGCCAATATCTCTATTTTTCAGCCTCGCATGTTTAACGCTATGGGGATGCTCACTTGGCATGGCTGCACCAATCAGCACATCCATTCTGGCAAGCCGAGCAAAACACGATAAAGGCCAGGTATTGGCCGTTTCAGAGAGTTTGAATAACCTAACAATTTTGTTTCTTCTCCCCATTTACACCCTATTGTTGACACAATATGGAGCTGCAATAGCGGTCATCCTACCCGGTATCGGTTTTATCATAGGAATTTGGTTAATATGTAAAGACAACATAAGTGACACTGTAACCAAATAAAGAGCTTGGGTATTTCCCAAGCTCGCTAAAATTAGGCTAATTCAATGAATGGGACATAAAGATTTGATATTAATCGCGCTTTCTTTTCTTCTTCGTCAACTAATTGGTTTAATTTTTTAACAAAGATAGTATGAAGTTGTTGCCAGAATTCCTCGAAATATTCTTCATTACGCAAGCTATATGTCATTACCGCCGCCCGCAATACATAGATGCGGTGAACTTTTTCCCATTCACTGCGGCTGAACCCACATTTTTCAGCGTAGCGCCACGGTGTATCACCATATTCTTTATAATCCAGAATCGTTGATGAGGTAATGAAATCGTTGGTATATGCGCGGCCTGTTGAATAGGAGCAAAGTTCGTAAAGCCGTTTGTTAAGCTCATTATGATTGCTCAGGCTATTGTTCCCCGCCTCCTTAAAGGTGAAATTGATCATATGGAAATCAGGAGATGGCATGATGTGTACTTCAAACCGATGCTTACCTACTTCTATTGGAGGCAGTTTGCCTAACTTTTCCAATAACCGATGTGCGGTAACAATTCCGGCAGCAATGACTTTGCCGTATCCACTCACATTTAATGGCAATAAACGATGTGCCGCCCAAAGTGCTGCAGCGGTTGCCCCGGCCTTTGAACCTTCCATAATGGATGAACCCAATATCGCTTTATTGCTTGTCGATGCAGAACCGTCAGCATCTTGAAATACATAGGCTGCCTTGGATGAAATTAAATCGAGAATACGTTTATCTTTCATGCAAATGGCACCCGCTGTATATTGGATAAAACCAACTTTATGCGGGTCGATGGTAATTGAATCAACTTCTTTCATTGCTTTGAAACTGTTGTACGTTTCAGGTTTTGGCCAACTGATATCTTCCGGCATTATACCTGCGGTTTGATGATATTTAGCTAAATCATGGTATTCGACAAACTCACCTTGTTCATTCAACAACATACTACAAGCATATCCAGCATAAGCTGCATCAACATGAATATAGAATGATTGTCCGTAACGTTCTTCACACTCTTTTCTTAATGCGACGACCTCATCAATTTGGTCGATTGCCCCGACTTCTGTGGTTCCAACTACGGCAATCATTGCCAAAATTGACTCACCTTTTTCAATTAAATCAAAGGTGATCCTTCGCATGTGTTCAACATCCGTTTGATAGTTGTCATTAACAGGCAATGAAATAATATTGTCTTGACCAATGCCGAAAATATCAGCCGCTTTCATCCAAGAGTAATGTTTAGATTGCGGAACCAGCAACTTGCCCAATATTTCGTGTCTTACACCGGTGCCGCGGCATGTCATGTCTCGTATTTCTTCAAAAACACCATAACCATGCAATTCACTGATTAAATCTAGAATTTCGGCAGTTGGCATATTTCTCAACTGCTCAGGTAATTTATGGCTGACTAGATGTTTTACTTGTGGGTGTTGGGATATTGCAAAAGGTAACGTTTTTAAATTTCGGGCAACCCACACCCCTTCGTAATTAGCGACTGTCCCGCCGGATGTGATGTGTCCCCATGCCTTTTTCGTGTCATAACCAAACATGCGGCAGAGATCCAATCCACATTCAAGCTCCAGCTCTGTCGTTGTCGGAGATACTTCATAACTACAATTATTTGGGTTGTACATCATAGCCATGACGTAGGCCAGATTAGAAACCATCAACGTATCGCTGTTAATGTGTCCAAGGTAACGGGGGGAGAAAAAAGGAATTGATGTGTTTTTTAGTTTCGCTGATAGCTGGTTTAAGATCCCTTCTGTTCGGTAAAGCGTCTCTCTGTAGTTATGTTCATGGCGATCTACGGATGTAATAAACGCGGAATCACCAGGATGAAACCCAGAACGCCAATGCATATGTTCACTGACGGCGTAATCCATCATTTCCCTAAAAAAAACAGCATTTTCTGATTTCGGGCCTAGAAACAACGCATCTATATTCAAATTCTGAAATGATCTACTCATAATCCCCAACCTTTTAACCTGTTTTTGTATTCTTGTGATTTCATAAAACTATTAATATTTTGATTTTCACTGTTTTGCTGGTGGTGTAATTTTTGTGATGATGTGAAACAAAAAACATAACACCATGAATTAAATTGGTTAATTTAAAATTTAAGAGTAAATGGATTCCAAAAAAATAAAGATTATAAAAATGTTACATCGATATAACTCATAATTACCAATAAATTGATAATAAGTTAACAATTAGAGTTGAATTTGTGCGCTACACCAAATTAATTCTGAAAATTCGGCGGTAAACATACATGAAATTTTCAAAACAAAACTATAACGAATGGAATTTTTTAGAAGGGTCAATATGAAAAATGAAACAATTTTTTGAATTTTAAAGTAACTTTTTCAGAGCGTGGGACCTGCTCTGAATTTTGCTACTTTAATATTTTAAGAACTGTCTTGACGTTATGAGTGGTTAATTTTAATAAAAATTCAGGTCACTCTATCTATAAAGGGATGACATCCAAATATTGTGAAGTACTTTTACAACAGTTTTAGGATCAGCTTGAGGAGTCCGGCCAAATGCTTCGGACAGATAACGTTCTTCAAGCCAAATTAGTGCTCGAGTTGTTTCCTCTACTTCGATATCTTTACTAATCAGGCCAAGTGATTGTTCTTTATGAATACGCTTAATAGTTTCAGATATAAAATCTTGTATTAATGAGTAATAAACTTGCTCAACCCGTTCATCAGCTCCAGCAGCTTCAGCTAAAGCACGTAAAAATGCACCATGTTTATGATAAACCTCTACAAGGCACTCAATCGCTTGAAGAGAATCATCTTGAAAATTATTACCTTCTAACCAGTGATTCGCTATTTTGAATAGTTCTTGTCCAATATTTTGAACAAGCCGCAAAACCAAATCATACTTATCTCGAAAATGCACATAAAACGCTGGGCGCTTAAGGCCTGTGCGACGCATAACCTCATCAACATTTAATGCACGAAATGGGTGCTCAGTTAAAAATTGTTCAGCAGCATTCAATATTTCTTGTTCAGACTCTTTCGGGTCATGTTTAGGACGTCGTTGGTATGTCTTCATAATTACCAATAAGTTAATTGACACCATGTTTAATTGACACAGTGTAAGTGTAAAACATTAATACTTAATCAGACAAGCTAATAATGGAACTCTCATTGGTTCCTTTCCTTACTATTTGATAGTGCCAGTTTATCTCATGAGATGAGGTGACAGCTTATGTCTTTATTCAAAAAATATCACTTACCACATAAAAATATTATTTAAATCGTTCATGAAATAAAAGCTATTACCCCTTATTCAAAAAATATAATCATCAATTACACAATGTCATTGACGTCGTGTAATTGTCGCATTATTAATATTGCAAGCCGGTTTTTTATGCTCAGTGCAAAAACCAGCAGTACATGAACCAGTGATTAGAAATAGGCTTTTCATTCAACAGGAGCTGAAGTCATGGAAATAATTAAACCCGCAATTGGCATGAGTTGCCGTATTCAAGGAGATCTCATATGACGCATCGCATTATTTTTATTGATGCCGCAGGTGAAATGTGTCGCCTTACACCTCTGGTAAATAAGCTGCCAGCAAGTCTTGCAACAATGACCAGCCAGCGGTAGCTATTCGTCGCATTGTCGGTGCAGGAAAAAACTCATATCTAATGCAAAGCATGGCATCTATTACCGGTACTTCCTGCGCAGCATTTGTGGTTATGGCATTGGATCAATATGGGCAACGGGCAGGTACTTTTGCACCAGAAGATTGGAGCATGCCA
Source organism: Xenorhabdus mauleonii (assembly GCF_900113945.1). Lineage (GTDB taxonomy): Bacteria > Pseudomonadota > Gammaproteobacteria > Enterobacterales > Enterobacteriaceae > Xenorhabdus > Xenorhabdus mauleonii. The sequence continues at coordinate 150,618 of NZ_FORG01000004.1, read as the reverse complement.
AAAGATTTTTATTCAGCTTTAGAGCGCGTTGGTACGCCGAACGCCGAAATTGTGGAGAGTATTTAATATGAACTACCATTATGATGTTGCTGTTATAGGGGCAGGCTCTGCCGGATTGACTGCTGCCCGTGATTTAAGTAATGCGGGTTATTCTGTTGTTCTTCTTGAAGCACGTAATCGTATTGGTGGGCGTACCTATTCAGGAGAGGCCTTTGGTCATCCAGTAGAATTTGGGGGAGCCTACGCTCACTGGACTCAACCATATGTTTGGCGTGAATTACAACGTTATGGTATTAGTTTGGAAGCGCCCGCTGAAATCAACAAAATGCTTTGGCTTGCTGATGGCACATTGCACACCGGAACAATGGAAGAATTCAGTGCCATCGCAGCGCCACTACTCTCAAAATATTTAGGGGATGCGCGGACATGGTTCCCCGTTCCATTTTTACTTTCAGCAATGGATACACAGCCAATTGAAAAACAAACATTGGCTGATCGGCTTAATACACTCAATCTCTCGGCTTATGAGCGAGATATCATTGATGGCGCTCTATCGACTTTTGTACATAATTGGGATCAACAAGGCATTGCTCAATTTTTATTATGGACTGCAACATACTTTGGTTACTGGGACGCGTTTCTTGAAACAGCGGGGTTTTGGAACATAGAGGGAGGAACCCAACGCTTAATTCAGGCGATCCATAATGATTCTAAAGCTGAATTGCGTCTTTCTACCCCAGTTTCTGAAATCCATGATGATGGTTCAGGTATTACGATAACGACTCATGCCGGCGAACAAATTGCGACTAAAGCGGCTATTGTGGCTGTTCCACTGAATGTTCTGTCTGACTTACAAATTACACCTAATGTTGTGGAACCCGCTCGGCAAATGATAGAACACAAGTACCCAATGCGTACGATAAAAATCATGATCCGTGTCCGTGGGGAATTAGACTCCTTTGCTGCTTTTGCGCCGGTAAAACAGAATCCAATCAATACCATAAAGACTGAGTATTATCACGAAGGCGACACAATACTCGTTGGTTTTATCTCTGATGCTTCTTCTATTGATGCCAATGATCCCGAAGCGGTTCAACAAGCATTGCGCCTATTTGTACCGGACATAGAAGTAGTGGATGTCGCATTTCACGATTGGATAAATGACCCATTTTCTCAGGGAACCTGGGTACATCATCGTCCGGGGAACCTCACTGGTGCCGCCCCATTAATACGCCAACCACATGGGCGCATTCATTTTGCAGGTGGAGACATTGCAGCAATAGGAATAAGCAGTATTGAGGGGGCAATAGAAACTGGTGTTCGAGCCGCAAATAACGTGATGTCCCAACTTGCTGCAACCTCCAGCGGTGGGGGGAGCCAATATGAATGAAATGACTCAACCAACCGATACTGATGTATTGATCATTGGGGCGGGTATTTCCGGAATTAGTGCAGCTTATCACTTAAAAAAGCACCGCCCCAATAATTCATTCATCATTTTAGAAGGGCGCAATACCATTGGGGGAACATGGACACTGTTCCGTTATCCGGGAGTTCGTTCGGATTCTGATATGCCCTCTTTTGGTTTTGGTTTTAAGCCATGGACTGATGAAAAATCCCTTGCCGATGCCAGAGATATCTGTAGTTATCTACAAGATACAATTGAAGAAAATGGGATTGATGAACATATTCGCTTGGGATATAAGGTAATTAAGGCGGCTTTTTCATCTAAAAATGGAAGGTGGACGATTACAGCTGAAAATGTAGAAACTAAGACGCTATTTACATTCAATGCGCGTTTCTTACTACTGAATACAGGCTATTACGATTATAAACATGCTTACACACCGAAATTTGAAGGGAGTGAAAATTTCAAGGGTCAAATCATCCATCCCCAATATTGGCCAGAAGACTTAGACTATGCAGATAAACGTGTCGTTGTTATCGGTAGTGGTGCAACCGCCGTCACACTGATTCCATCAATGGCAGCTACAGCAAAACATGTCACCATGCTGCAGCGCTCACCAACATATATTCTTTCTGTGCCTGCTATTGATTCCACTGCTAGTTTACTGAATAAACTTCTTGGATATAAACGTGCTTATCCGATTATTCGTAAAAAAAATATCTTATTTAATCTAGTAATATATAAGGCTTGTCGCCGCTTCCCCAAAACCATGCGAAAACTGCTTATTGCAGGTGTACGCCGGAGACTTCCAAAAGATTTTGATGTTGATACCCATTTTACGCCTCGTTATAACCCATGGGATGAACGCTTATGTTTAGTGCCCGATGACGATATGTTCAAGGCAATTTCGGCAGGTCAGGCATCCGTTGTCACTGATCATATTAAACAATTTACTGAAGATGGCATTCTATTAGAATCAGGCGAGACATTAGACGCAGATATTATTGTTACAGCAACAGGGCTTAATATGCTTGCCTTTAGCCAAATTGAATTATCAGTGGATGATCGCCCTATTCACTATCCTGATACAACAATGTTTAAATCAATGATGCTTTCAGATGTACCTAATTTGGCCTTTGCTTTGGGTTATACAAATAATTCGTGGACATTAAAGGTTGATTTAGTCTGGGAGCATTTTTGCCGAATACTGGACCATATGGATAAACTGGGTTACAGCAAGTTTGAACCTATTATTCGGAAAAAGAATATGAAACGGGCACCCTTAACAGATCTGAACCCAGGATATATGCAACGAGGGCTTGCTCAATTTCCCAAAGCAGGAACAGAGGGGCCTTGGACGAGTCAGCATGCCTATGAATACGATCTTAAACGGTTGCGGCATGGCCCAGTGGCCGATGATGAATTAATTTTTAGCACGATTACACCTTAATTTCTCAGGGATGGAAGAGCTAAGTCAAACAGCCAAAGTGGCCTATCCTTTATTGGATGATTCGTCTCACTTTGTGCTGTTATTGCCGTAATTCATCGCCTGAAGAAGGATGTGTTGGATACTCTGCATAATAGGATTCGTGACGTTGTCACAACTCCTATTATGCAAAATGGAAAAAAGATGGTTTTTTTGAACAAGTAAATGGCGAGAAATATGATTTAAGTGCAGAGTGAAATCGCCAATCATACATTGCACATAATAAAGAATGTATATTGATTAACCAATTCAGCAACAAACATGAGGACAGTACCGGCAAGAATCGAACTATGGTTTTTAATCAATAAGTTATCTCTTCCCTTCCACAAGGCATAGATCCAAGTTGTCATCGCAATAATGTATAGGCACCAAGAAAGCATTCTTAACCCAAAGGCACTCTTGATATTAAGTTCAGTTTGGTGCGGAAAAATAACATTAGTATCAATTGCGGTGACTTCTGCCAACCATCCCATATAAGCAGGATGCTCAATGAGCCTTGTCGTGACACTGATAAAAACCACAAACAACGCCGTTACCACCAATTTGACAGGTAATTTACCCTTTATGCAGTTTTTTAACGGGCAGCCAATAAATGACAGTGCCAATGCAGGTCCCAGCGTAAATACTGCGCTATAGAACAAAAAATAAGTATTAACGTTTGCCCATGTGTTCATTGCGCTATTAACGTAAATAATCGTTATATAATAGAGGTCAATTAGCCCAACGACACCAATGGTCAATAAGACATAAGCATGTATTTGTTTGATAACGGCCACATAAGAGGTATACAAAACAACCAACACAAAATAAGCTGCGGCAAATGCTGTTTCAATGTTTACCCATTTCGGCATGACATTATGCAAGGATTGATAAATGCTAAATGATGGGTATTCCAAAACGTTCACAGAGGCTGCCAGCCCAATTCCTGCCAATAACCCACTTGCCAATAACGCCCTCAATAAAATCTTGTGTACAAAATAACCGGCTGAACTCTGCCATGTACTCAATTCATGCTTAAACCAGTAAATAAAAAGTGCGCTCATCAATACAAGCCCCACAGAGCTTTGCACTATCATTGTAAATGCAATCAACAACCACTCACTCATGTCAACTCTATTCCATTTATCTGCAACCAAACAACATCACCGATGCATATTATATCCATATTTTATTTATTCAATTTCAGTTTGATTGATATGTTATATCGAAAGTCTAAAATTTTACGCAAGTTACACGTGAATCCAAAAAAATTTTCACTTTTTTTTCGTTGATGATGATAAATACCGTAATTAATGCGAGTATCTTGCTCTTATCAGAGCTACCTAAATATGTTAAATTTACACATATCAATCACTTCTAATGGGCATCCCTATGATCCCGGAAAAACGTATCATTCGTCGGATTCAATCTGGTGGTTGCGCAATTCATTGCCAGGATTGTAGCATCAGCCAACTATGCATCCCTTTCACCTTAAATGAACATGAACTCGATCAGCTTGATAATATCATTGAGCGCAAGAAACCTATCCAGAAAGGTCAAACTTTATTTAAGGCCGGTGATGCTCTGAAGTCGCTCTATGCTATCCGCTCTGGAACTATCAAAAGCTATACTATCACCGAAGAAGGTGATGAGCAGATTACCGGTTTTCATCTTGCCGGTGACTTGGTAGGGTTTGATGCCATCATTAACACTGAACATCCAAGTTTCGCCCAAGCCTTGGAAACGTCAATGGTTTGCGAAATTCCATTTGAAACGTTGGATGACCTCTCTGGCAAAATGCCTAACCTCCGCCAACAAATGATGCGCTTGATGAGTGGCGAAATCAAAGGCGATCAGGAAATGATTTTGTTGTTGTCTAAAAAGAATGCGGAAGAAAGACTGGCGGCATTTATCTACAACCTGTCACGCCGTTTCGCGCAACGGGGTTTTTCACCTCGCGAATTCCGTTTAACCATGACTCGTGGAGACATCGGGAACTATCTCGGTTTGACCGTTGAAACAATCAGCCGCCTCCTTGGCCGTTTCCAGAAAAATGGCATTTTGGCAGTAAAAGGCAAATACATTGGGGTCGAAGATATGGCCAAATTAACTGAATTAGCCGGTAAAAGTCCCGCCAACGTTGCCTAACATTATCTAAATTTTAAGCCAGATCACTATATTTTACCGATCTGGCTTCTCCTTACCCTGTTATAGTTATCTATATTGGTTTATCTTCTGTATGAAAGAGGTATCCAGACTCTGTGAGGAACTCAATATGGCTAACTATCAAAATCTCTTAGTTGCAATTGACCCTAATCAGGATGATCAACCGGCACTCAGGCGTGCAGTTTATATAGTGCAACGCAATGGTGGTCGGATAAAAGCATTCTTACCTATTTACGATCTTTCATATGAAATGACCACATTACTCTCTCCAGAAGAAAGGAATGCGATGCGTAAGGGAGTCATTGGTCAAAGAGTGGCTTGGATAAAACAGCAAGCCCATTATTATCTCGAATCAGGAATTGATATTGAGATTAAAGTGGTCTGGCATAATCGTCCTTATGAAGCCATCATTCAGGAAGTCATCGTTGGTGAGCATGATTTGTTATTGAAAATGGCACATCAGCATTCCCGATTAGAATCGATGATTTTTACTCCCCTTGACTGGCATTTGTTACGCAAATGTCCTTGCCCAGTTTGGATGGTCAAAGATCAAGTATGGCCTGAAAACGGCTCCGTTGTTGTTGCAGTTAACTTATCTAATGAAGAACCTTATCATCGTGAACTCAATTTGAAGTTAGTACGTGAAACACAAGACATCGCCAACCGAATTGTTAAAGATCCACTGATTCACCTTGTTAGTGCCTACCCTGTAGCCCCTTTAAACATTGCAACCGAAATTCCTGATTTTGATCCGAATGTGTATAACCAAGCATTGCGGGGTCAACATTTGATTGCCATGAAAGAATTGCGGCAAAAATTCGGTATTGATGAGAAACAAACCCATGTCCATGAAGGGGTGCCAGAAAAAGTTATTCCGGAAACATGTGATGAATTAAATACTGGGGTCGTTGTTTTGGGTATTCTTGGCCGGACTGGATTATCCGCTGCATTTCTTGGCAATACTGCCGAACATGTTATTGACCGACTTAAATGTGATCTTTTGGCAATCAAACCTGATGGGTTTATCTGCCCTATCCATTTAAATGAACAGTAAGAGTAATAAATTCAACATTCGATGAAATGACAATGATGATGACTGATGATTTGATTGCCCGAGGTTAATTCGGGCAATCTTGTATACCCATCATTTTATTTTTCGTTTAGATTTTCAATCTTAACGTTTCCTTTTTCACGGAAAATAATTGCTAAACCGAATATGATGGCAAACATTCCAACAATACTTAAGTTTGATAAACTGTTACCTAAAAATAAATAATCCATGATTGCGGTTACGCCCGGAACCAGATAAAACAAGCTGGTAACATTAACCAAATTCCCTGCGCTGATCAGTCGATAAAGCAGTAATTGGGCTACAACTGAAATCACTAATCCCAGCCATAATGCAGGAATAATGAAGCCGACGACAGGTTCAATATGAAAAGGCTTAAATGGAACAAACAATAAGCATGCCAGTAAACTGACACCATATTGTAACGGCAGAACTTCAGAGGGAGATTGTTTAATTTGTTTTTGGAATATAGCGCCGATGCTCATGCAAGCGAGTGCAGCTAAAGCAAAAAAAGTTCCGGTAAAGGAAAATTTTGTTAATACCAATCCTTGAAATACAACGAATATTAATCCCGTTAAAGCTAATAATAGCCCCATGAAGCGGCGGGCAGAAAATCGCCTTTCCATTACCAAAAGCGTAATGATAGGTTGAATCCCCATTATCGTTGCTAAAATACCGGGAGTTATTCCATGCTCTAATGCAAGAAAATAAAAAATGGAATACCCGCCAATAATCAACAAACCAATACCGGCAACTTTTTTAATGTTTTCCGGTGCAGGAAGGTAACGTTTTCTGAACACACAGAGCAATAACAAGCATAGAAATGCAATACTAAAACGTACAGTTAAAATGGCGAAAGCAGAACTATGATCAAGTCCCCATCGGGAAAATATAGCCCCGCTACTCCATAATAAAACGAAAAGAGTCGTTGAACCGTATGTACTCCAAAACATTTTTGAGTTCATAACCAGGTATACCTGTTATTGTTGTTGCAAACGAAATAGCTTATAGCTCAATGAATAAACGCTCTATAAACTAACTTGAAAAGCCTATTATTTACAAGTCGGTTTATCGAACATACTTTAATTTTATGCGGAATTCCTGCTTCATCAAAAATCTAGATTTCTAGCTGCATTTTTCAGACGTTCGTCTCCACGGCGGTCATATTTTTGAGTGGTGATGATACTGGAATGACCCATTGCATCTTTAACGGTTACGATATCTTCCCCATTATCCAGCATCGCGGATGCAAATGTTCTGCGCAAATCATGGGGAGCAAATTTCTCCAATTCACTTTCTATTCTGCGAATTTCAAGAATATGGTAGATGGCCTGATCTGTTAAGCGATTGTCTGTAACATCATCATGACGACGGATGCGAGTAAAAAGTGGGCCGGCATGATCACCGCGCACTTCATCTATCCAACGATTCAATCGTTCCCAAGTTCCTTCCGGCATATAAGACAAACGTTCTTTATTACCTTTCCCCATAACTCTTAATGCTTGTTCACGACGAATAATATGTTTCATATCCAAAGAGACAATTTCCGCTCGCCGCAATCCACAACCAACAAGTACGCCAATGATAGCGGCGTCTCGTACACCTTTTGTACTGACATCATTTTCACAGGTAAAAAATAAGGTTTTTATTTCATAACGCTCAAGCGCCCTACCTTTGGGTAATCGGTTTCCTCTGACAGAACGTACTTGTTTAATATGTTGAAAATTGTCGGTATCGAGTTGTTTCATTGTCCATGCTTCCAATGCAACACCTTTCAACGCAGAAAGATAAGTGTTGATCGTCGCCGGTGCTTTTCCTGAATCTGAAAGCATTTCCATAACAGCTTGAATATGGTGGCGGCGTATAGCTCCCCAAATACACTCTTGTAGATTTTGATACCCGAGCATCTTTGCCACGATATTCAAAAATGATTTCATGGTCTGGCGACTACGTTTTGAGCTAAGACTAACAAGATAAGCAATCGCCGGATTGTCATATATTTGTTTTCCCGGCGTGGACAAGGACATCAATTCGCCCGTTTTTTGTCTATGCCTCGGAGAAACGATCAGTGATTTTTTCTCATTATCATTTTCGTGATTATCGTTATTTTGGTTGTGGTGGTTCAATTCAGCCTCCTGACTTCAATGTCTACAACTCCCCGAAAACATATCTCACCAATAACAAACATCCCCATTGTCTATTTTTAACTCAAATTTAAAGCACTTAAATGGTTGCTCTCTGTAAAAAATGAGGGTGTTTACTCACACCATTTTATTTCGTTAACCTTACTTTTTCAAATGTATCTTTTAATAAGTAGAAAAAATAATGTTTAAAAAACAATGAAGTATGAATACGCAAGAATAACAACGTTTGCTCATAAGAGATTAAATTAAAATCAGACTTTATCTGATTCATTCAGTTACTGCATTGCTACAGTTCAAAACCATATGCACTTCGTCTTTCAAATTGCCTCTTTGTTGGCAGCGCTCGATCACCCCGATCACCGGAGGCCAGACTTTGGCTGTTCAAATTCGTTCCCGACGAATTTGTCATTCCCCTGCCGCCACGATGCAACTTGCAATCCATTGTGTATAGAGACAATTTTGTATTACTTTGATTGGTAAAATGTTAATGGTTATGTTTACTCTTCTTTTTATCCCGTCTATGCTTCCATGTTAATTAATTTACTGATGATTGGTTAATGGAGCTCTCATTATGCATCTCATTCTTGCACCAACAAATCTTGGGTTAAGCCCGTTATGGGAGGGACACATACCGGGAACATGGCGGGCTCCACAAGTGCTGATGGAACATGGATTGGGGGAAAGGTTGCAAGCAAATTCGGTTAGCGAATTAATGAAACCAAATTATTCAGTTGAACCGCAAATGGGTACACGTATACGTAATGGTTATGGCATTCGTGACTTTAATCTTCAGTTAGCGGCCGAAGTGGCTAAAGTACAAGAACGTGGCGATTTTCCACTCATTATTGGCGGAGACTGCTCAATTTTGCTAGGCGCATTAGCAGGCTCTCGTCGGATTGGACCAGTATCACTCATCCATATTGATGGACACAGTGATTATCGCCACCCAGATAATTATGATGCGCAACAGGTGCTAGGTGCGGTGGCGGGAATGGATTTAGCGTTGGCAATAGGCCGCGGTGAAAATTTGTTAACCGATTGGCCAGATATAGAAAGTCCACTAGTGCCAGAGCAACAGGCTCTCCAACTCGGCGAACGCGAAAATCGAGATGCTGATTTTGCTTGGCCTGATATTAACCAAACCGCCATTTCGCTGATTGATGTTTTTACTGCAAATTCGATAGGTGAAAAAGGGATCATTAACAAAATCGAACAAATGTTAGCTGCACAGCCAACATGGCGTTTCTGGATACATCTCGATGTTGATGTTCTCGATCAGGCTGTCATGCCGGCAGTTGATTCACCCGGCAGTCCGGGAATTGAACCAAATTGGTTAAAAAATATTGGTGCGCAATTACTCAATAACCCATTATGCTGCGGTATGACTGTTTCTGTTTTTGATCCTGATTTAGACCCCGATGGCTGTTATGCAGAACTGATTGTTGAAATTCTAGAAGCCATGTTTTTGGCTCGTAAATAACTCATAAATTCAACCACACAAAAAGTCACAGATAAACGATGTCATAGATTAAGTGGTTAAAGCGTGTATCTTGTCCCTGGGAATGTTTTATTGATGTTACCTTTAACCACTTTATATGCTTGATGACTGTCACCCTGCACATATTTTACAAAGGGATTATTCCAGACCACACGATCCGTGGGACCCGCCATGTAAGCGAAATTTATTCCTTTACGAATAAAGGTATCTCGTGCTTGTTCCAACCAGTTTCCTCTCCCGATATAACATGCTTGAAATTTAATCACTCCAACCCGGCGAAGTGACATTCTTTTCAGATCGTCAGCTAAACTGTCCAAATTGCCCTGACAGTAAGTACGGCCTAAGCTCCACTCGGAGGAATGAGCAAAAATATCTATGCGGTCATTTTCCGTCACCGATTGAAGATAATGGAAGTTATTGTAAAAATATCCTTCTTCCTCACTGAACAGTTCAAGCATGTCCTTATATTTTGACTTTAAGTAGATATACTCTCGTGGATGGCGCTTTTTAAAGTTGTCCGCTAGAATTATTTTGATCTTACCAAAAGGCCATTTATGGGAGTTAGCTAACGGTATTTTCCCCGCAACTTTAAATATTTCATTGATGAAATCCATTGAGTTACCTCTTTTGCGAAACACAGCCATACGAGTCAAGATACGTGCCCATATGATAACGAGAACGTGATGACATAAAAAATAAACATCATTTCTTATCTTTGATAATTACTGGAGGACGTGGGGTTTTATCCAAAAGAAGGCAAGTAACATCAGACCGTGAATAATGCCCGATAGGATCTGCAACCGCTTTTGCCAATGTAATATCACTCAGATCGATATTTGCATATAACAGCCCTTCTTCATCGGGAGACAGAGGCTTGACAAGTTGTTTACCATCCGGACCGTAGATACAGGCATAACCTCCACCAGTTTCAAGCAACGATCTGTGTGCTTCTGTTTGGCACATCATATCAATCATTTCTTGTGAAACCAAACCACAGGCACCGACAAAAAAACACTGGCCTTCTAATGCATATACATTGCTGACCGCAGTGTTCATTTCACCGGACAAAGCATGAACGCGCCCTTTATATACAGAAAAACTTGGCCAAGAACCAATATGTATCTGTTCATTTTGAGCAAACATGGCGTATTTGGATAGCGGCTGAATATGTTCCCAACAATTCAATGCACCGATTTTACCAAGAGACGTATCGATAACATTTAAACTGCTGCCATCACCTTCGCCAAAAAGTGTTCTTTCTGCATGGGTAGGTTTCAGTTTTCTTCGGGTCAGTAACGTTTTACCTGAGGAATCAATAATAGATTGGGAAATATAAAGACTGCCGTAGTCTTTTTCACTAAAACCAAGCACGACCATAATATTATGATCAGCGGCAGCCCTCTCAATTCTTTGATATTGCCGGCTATTAATAACCAGTGAATTGCCATGATATTGCTTGATAAATTGCATACCCCATAAAGGTGAATCCAACCATATGAACCACGGATAACCTGGTATCCACGTTTCAGGAAATGCGATCAATTTAGCGCCATGATTGGCTGCTGATGCTATGAGGGAAATGGTTTTTTCGATAGTGGCTTCTATATCGAGAAAGATAGGCGCGGCTTGAACTGCCGCGACCCGAAATGTTGTTATCGACATAATAGATTGTTTCCTTGATACAAAAATCATTAATAGCGAGTAACTGTCTGAATAGTTAGGCGAAGAGTGACTCGACGCATGATAATTCTCCCATTTTTCTGGGAGAAAATATGTAATGAAGCTATCAGGAACTCTCTTTAATAAATAATATTTTCCGGGAAAATCGATTAATATCGCATGGTCATATGATGAAGCAGTCGAATTTTTACTATTTTTTAGAGTCTAAATTCTATTTTTTAATACCGCTTAACGTACACTTTCATCCTATTATGATTCAAAACCCGGTGATGAAATGCTTCCCTAAGAAAAATTTATTTACACTGTGTATTTAGCCAAATCATCAGGTGTTATTTTTTCGGATACATGGTTTTTATTAATAGACAATACTATTTCACCATGCAATCCATCTAATATGTTTTCGCCTACTTTCTTTATTGATAAAATTGCAGCCCCGTTTTTAACACCAGAAAAAACAGCATCATCTTCATTCTTAAGCCTGCTGATTTCTCTTGGCGAGTACATATCATTGGCCATGATTTCTTTAGATATATTTTCTGGAAAATAGAGCTGACCTACAAAATAGAATTTATCATCCTGTCTTTTTTGCACATTAGCCTTCCTTGCCGACACATGAATATGTATTGCTCTTCCGGCATAGAATCCAGGAAATATGGTGGTGAACCTGACTGCACCGTCTTTGTCTGTTCTCTGAGCCCCGCGAAGGAATGTACTTTCATCCGTTCTTGAAATGGTTCCTATACCATCTGTTGGTGCCTCTAGATCTGGGTTGATGTATTTCCAGCCTGAGTATTTTCCCATTGCATTACAATGCCATATGTCAATAAAAACATCATCTAAAGGTTTGCATGTGACAGAATCAATTATTTTCATTGTTAATAAAAGAGGTATTCCTGCCTCTTCCTCAGTTATATTCCTTCTCAGTAATTTATTATTAATAAAATATGGACCTGACATTTCCTCCGGCGCCATTTCGCAAACGCCTATATCAATGCCATTCTTTTTACTTGGTTGAGTCGATGTAGATGCAAGGGCTCCAGTCGGTACCAATGGTAATAACGAAAACATTGCTCCAGTAACACTTGCTTGTTTTAGAAAGCGTCTTCTTTCATTTTTCATAGAACTATTCCTTATATGCTATGCAATAAAATAATATGTTGTATACATTAATTTTGAAACACAGCAAGTGTAACCGTTCGCGTTTGAAATATGACAATGATATCTAATCATATGACAAACAATATTTAGAACGGAAATAACAAAAAAAGTAATAAATCATCTCGACAAAAAATGCCTTAAAAACTAGACTTCTGACCGTCAGGAGAGCAATTCTGCGTTAACTGAATCTTTCAGAATAAAAACCATAAAATAGCACACATAACATAATGCTGTTTGGCTTTATTCTCATATTTTGAATACTTCCTATGTCACTGGAAAATTTTACGAGATTAAAAAAATCATTGGAGTAAATAGATAACTGGCCGAGGAAATTAATAATGCAATTTTCTGATTATATGAATTCATCTGTAACTACACTATTAGACGCTCTTGAGCAGAGAAAAGTCACTTCTCTTAAGCTCATTGAATATGCGATTGAACGTATAAATATGCTGGATAAAGCCGGTTCTACGTTAAATGCCATTACATGGTTATTTGAAGATGAGGCAAAAAAAGCTGCGATCCAGAGTGATATGAAACGTTCTAAAGGTATTCCTTCCGGAAAATTGGAAGGAATACCCGTTCTGATTAAAGACAACATTGAAGTAGCTGGTTGGCCAACTACCGCAGGCTCTGTTGCTCTTCAAGGAATAATTGCAGAACAAGATGCCCCAATAGTCGCAAAGCTAAGGGAGGAAGGCGCTATATTGTTAGGTAAAACGGCTATGCATGAACTTGCAGCCGGTATTACCGGCGCTTCATCTTTATCAGGTTTCGCCCAGAACGCCTGGGTTCCTGGCTATTCGCCCGGTGGTTCAAGTAGTGGTTCAGCTGTTGTAGTCGCTGCTGGCTATGTTCCGCTTGCCATTGGAACGGACACGGCCGGTTCAGTGCGTATTCCGGCAGCATTTAATAATCTCTATGGGTTGAGGGCTACCCGGGGAAGTATTCCATCGGCAGGCATTGTACCTTTATCGCCAACTCAAGATATTGCTGGGCCATTCGTCAGAAGTGCCGGCGATCTCAGGCTTATTCATGAAGTATTATCTGGGAAACCATGTGAGATATCTCATGAAGATATCAAAGTAGGGTTACTGACTGAGTGGCTTTCTTACTCTGATGATGAAAGTGAGTCGATTAATGCCTTGATCATGAAAGCATTAGAAAAACTGGGTGGAAAAGAGGAAAAAATACCACAATTGCACTACCGTGATTTGTATAGCTTAACCGCCGATGCCAGTATCATCACTTTTGAATTTGCTGAGTCTTTAGAAAGATTTCTATCAGAAAATAAAAACGCGAAATTTAAATCCCTGAAAGAGATTATTGACTTAAAACTTTATCATCCACAGCTAGAGGATGCTTTTAGTATCTGGGCTTTTCATAAGGGAATGTCAGATGATGAATACTCCCTAGTTCAAGACCGGCAAGCTAGGCTTTATCAGGATTTGGAAGCATTTTTTAGTAAAAATGGGATTAATATCCTCGCATATCCTGTGATTCGCCATTCTCCAGTAAAAATCGGGCAACCACAACAATTGGAAAATAATGCCTTCCTGTCACCTGTTACTGGCGCCCCAGCATTGAGCGTTCCTGTTGGATTTACGCCTAGTGGTTTTCCGGTTGGCATGGAATTGCTAGCTCTAAAAAATAAAGAAGACCTACTTATTAAAGCTGCCTCTGTTTTTCCAGATAGCTATTCTGCCTTATTGTAAATGGTTAAAAGATGTGCACGAATATCGTGATTTTGACATGCAATATAAAAGATCTTCGAATTGAAGATCTTTTCAGCGATTATTAAGCAACGTTGTTTATTGCAGTGAGTGCTACTTTAACCGCTGCCAGCAATCGCGCTTCAGTAACACCGTCCCGGGCCTGAATCGACAGACCGTGCAGGAAAACAGCAAAATAGTCTCCCAGACTGTCGGCGTCAGTGTCGGCTGGCAGTTCACCGTTTTGCACCGCCTGTCGTAAGTGGTCGATGATCTGTTGTGTGCGCTGCTGCCGGTGCTGCGCCAGCCAGACCCTGATCCCGTCATTCTCTACACTGACACTCGCGCCGGAAGTCACCACCAGGCATCCCTGCGGCAGATCTTGTTGACTGTAAAGCCGCACGGCATCCGTCAACAGGCGTTTGATCGCCTCGCGTACGTTGTTTTCAGAGGCGAAGGCCCGGTCGGCGAAACCGCCTTCCCCGGTTTCGTAATGAGCGACAGCTTCGCGGAACAGCTGCTCTTTGGAGCCGAATGCCTTATAAATACGCGCTGAAGCGGGCAATCCCGGAAACCATTAGGCAGAACCGGCTGCGTGCGGAACACGCCACAGGGGATGCGCCGTTGACGACACTGCAGGGCAATGCGCTCGATCTGCGTGGCGAAACCATAACCGGCTGCGGTCATTTTATCACAGAAGAAAGCCATGAGGCGTTTACCGCGCTGATTACGCCGTTCCTGTCAGGGGGAGATGCACGCTATGCCGCTTGATGAGCATATTGCCGCCTTTTTGGCAGCCTCGGCGGAGGCGCCCCCGCCCGCTTCACTGGAAGATATGCGGGCCGCTACAGAAATCGGTTTGCGGCGGTTGCAGGGAGAAAAGGCGCCCGACGGTGGCATCAGAGATTTTGTTGTCATCTCTGATGACGGCCATCAACTTACTCTTCGAGCCTATAAGCCAGCGGGAGATGATCCCGGAATCCCACGCCCGGCTATGCTCTTTGCCCATGGCGGCGGCTGGTGCCTGGGATCGCTATCGCTGTATGATCAACCCTGTCAGGCGCTGGCCAATGCCACCGGTCGTGTGCTCCTGTCGGTCGATTACCGGTTGGCTCCGGAACATCCGTATCCGCAGCCACTGGAAGATGTGTATCAGGCGTTGTGCTGGGTGTCCGAACAGGCACAACAACTGAATATCGACGCTGATCGGCTGGCTGTGGGCGGCGACAGTGCTGGTGCTAATCTGGCCGCCGCCGCCACATTGCTGGCCCGTGATCGCAGTGGCCCGCGTATTGAATGTCAGTTACTGCTATATCCGCCGCTAAGTCGCGATATGGCAACGGGCAGCTATCGGGAATTTGCTGAGGGCTATTTTTTGACGCGCGAGGTGATGACGTTTTGCTGGGAAAATTATCTGGGTCAGCAGCGCGATCCCTACGCCGAACCCTTACATGCCGCTTCGCTGAGAGGGTTGCCGCCCGCCACCATCCTGAGCTGCGAATACGATCCGCTGCGCGACGAGGCCGAACTGTATGCACAGCGGCTGCATGAGGCGGGCGTACCGGTACGCTGTGAACGGTTGCCAGGCATGGTGCACGCCTGCATCCATATGCTCGGTTTGACACCGGCTGCGCGGCGGCTATTTGAGCTGGCTCGTGGGTAAGGTTTCTACGCAGGTAGTCGCCAGAGTTTTGTCAATTGATTGACTGTTACGCCTCTACGGGCTTATCCATTTCAGAAGCATAAGCTGGCAAGCGTTTGCCAGTCTTATGCTTATATTCGTTTGATCCGGAAACGCTTTACGGTGCCGTTGATGGAAAAAATTTGGCGTTAAGCGACCAACAGTTAAAGACCGACATTCGCGTAAATACTTCGACCGGGGTAAAGGCATGGTCGCTTACACACTTTACCAATCAAAGCTAACGTTATATTCATAAAATGTTAGCTTTAAAAAGCAAAATCACACTAAAAATCAGTTATCGCAATGCCCTTCTTTTGCGAGACGGACATCTGGTTTAGAAATGACCCTTTTCCCTTCTTGTTCTGTTGATACACTTAAGTCAGCTCCACCAACAAAAAGACCCATCTTGATGGATTGTCTTATAAAATAATTTTTCCCGGCTTCAGTGAAAAGAGATATTTCATTAGGCGAAAACTCAGATTCAGTGGCTATTTTGTGGTCTTGGTTGCCTGCCACTTGTGTGTAGAAAAATGTTTTGTCTACTGTTTCTCCGAGACATTTTCCATCAATATAAATGTCTTTTTTCAATGCCTTGCCAGCAAAACTGTCACGATAGATGTACAAGCCAGATTTGCTTTCTTCTGGTGCTGAGAAACTTTTAACCTGAGTTGATTCTTGTTCGGTGGCAAGAGGTATGCTGGCACAGCCACTAAGAAATAAAGCGCCGAGAAGAGAAACCGGTAAAAGTAACTTTTTGATATTCATGGTAAAAGTTCTGCCTTTTTTATAAAAAAACATAAATAAGTAAATTTTGAGTTGCTTTATACAACAATTTGACAATTTTTGCTATTTTCCTTATTGGAAACGTGATGATACAGGCATGTAATCGGTAGGTTTTCTGACGAGTATGTTATCACCAGCGTTTTTTTCTTATGTGGATTCTAACGATACTCTGCAGCCAGATGACTTGCATGATGCATAGTATTTTTGTATTGAACTGCGTTTGTACAGTTGGATTAAAGAATATCCGTTTTTTGCTGCCCAAAAGCTGCTTTCAATAGTTCGATACATTCTTGAGCACCCCGTTTTAATATTTCCCCTTTCAAACACACAACGTGTATTGGTAACACCAATCCATTGTGCAAATTGCGAAATTTTAAACGTTTTAATTCACCCGTTGATAACTGATTTTTAATCAACGAGTAAGGCAAATTTCCCCATCCCAGCCCCGCTTCCACTAAACCTAATGCCATAGAAAAACTGTCCGTACGCCAGAATTTCGCGCCGACCTGAGTGCGGACATCACGAAGATTATGGTGATGGCTGGCAATAATAATCTGACGGGCTTGTACCAAATCTTCAATATAGAGAGGGGTTGTATCTGATAATGAAGGATGTTTTGCTGAAATTGTTGCAATCAGCGATTCATGCCCCAAACACTGAAACTGCTCTTGCGGATTAATATATAACCCACCGAAGACAACAGCCAATTGAATCCGGCGTTGATGTAATAATGGTAAAAGGTCGTCTTGTGGAGCGGTTAAAATCTCAACATTCATTAATGGATGGCGCTGATTAATTTCTTGCAAGGCAATGAATATGCTGGACGGATTGATATCTGTCGCCACGCCTAGAGATAGTGTGCTTTCCATGCCTTGGGATAATTCCCGAGAAAAGGCATTAATCTGGCTTAGCTTGTCGACAATTTCTTGTGCGTAGGGAACTAATACTTGTGCTTTTTCCGTAGGAACAGGTTCTCTATGACTTCTATCAAATAATTCATAGCCTAACTCAGCTTCTAGGTTGGCTATTCCCATGCTAACGGCTGATGGTACACGGTTTAATGCACGTGCAGCAGCAGAAAAAGAACCCTTATCCAGAACAGTCAGAAACAGTTGTAAATTCTCACTTGAAAATGACACGAACCCGTCCACCTTTCAAAAAATCTGATAGTAGCTAACTTTTATTATCATTTCTATTGATTTAATTTGTCATTCTTCAAAACTAAAAAATAGGAAATTGTGTAATTATCATGCAAGGTATCAAACGTAAAATAGTTTTTATCTCTGCTTATGAAATAATTGGGATGGTGACTTCGTCCTTGGGCATGGCATTTTTATCAGGAAATTCTACCAGCACTACAGCACCTCTTGCTGTGGCCATCACGACTATAGCAGTAACGTGGAACTTTATTTTTAATACCTTATTTGAATATTGGGAAGCCCGTCAGATATCACGAACGCGTACATTTCGTCGTCGGCTCATTCACGCAGTTTTATTTCAACTGACATTAGTCACATTTTTAATTCCGCTGATGTCTTGGTGGTTATCTATTACCTTATTGGAAGCATTAATATTGGACATTGCATTTATTATTTATGTTCCTATATATACTTTTGCATTCAATTGGGCATTCGATAAGATCTTTGGGTTACCGGCTTCTGCGTTGCCACAAGAAAATATGGCAAATCAATAAGTGACTTGTTGAAATTTCAATCAGATAAAAATGGGCAGCACTAGTCATAAGACTAATACTGCCCGCGACTACTCAAAAAGAGATTAGCTAACCCGAGATCGATTTAAGTCATTACCTGAAGCGCTGGTTTTTCAGTCTATTCTTCAAAACGAATTGAGTGCCCCGCCTATTTTTATACTCTGCCTAAAATATAAAACGCCCGACGAAATCCAACATCAGGCGTTCAGTGAAACTATTTACCAATCTTTTGGCTCAAATTGCTGCCGATAAAACCTGCCACATCCGCAATGCGTCCATGAAAAATTGCTTTAGTTGCGTAAAGAGCTGTGTCAGCGACTTGAGTAAAGGTAACTTCTGGAGGCATCACTAATTCATTCGGATTAGTATGCACATCAAGTAACGCTGGCCCCGGATGAGCGAGAAAACGTACTACTTCTTCTTCTAAAACGTCCGCATTTACCACTTTTTGGCTGTGTATACCAATAGCCTCGGCAACTCTGGCAAAATCATCATTTTTTAATTTAGTGTAGTGATCCAATAAACCTTCCACTTTTTGTTCTAATTCAACAAAATTAAGCGAGCCATTATTAATTACGACTAGTTTGATCGGTAACTCTTCTTGTACCAGTGTAAACAAATCACCCAGTAACATGCTTAAGCCACCATCACCACATAACGCAATAACCTGACGTTTCGGGAAAGCAACCTGCAACCCTATGGATTGCGGCATCGCATTAGCCATTGTGCCGTGGAGTAAGCTAGTAAGAGTACGTCGCGTACCGAGGCTATCAATGTGACGTAGCAGCCATACCATTGCAGAGCCACCATCCGCGGTAAATAACGCATCTTTATCTGCATGCTGATTAAGAAGGCTAACTAAATATTGCGGATGAATTGGTTGGCCTGAAGATCTTTGTTCCTCTTTATGTCGGCGTTTTAACGATTTTTCACGAAACTTGGCAATTTTTTGTAAGAAATCATCCTGCGTACGCGCTGCTACGTGTGGGAGCAAGGCTTCAAGAGATTCAGCAATATGTCCCGCAGCACCAAATGTAATGGGATGCCGGCGCCCAAGGTGGGTGGGATCTCGATCGATTTGAAGAATAGTGGCTTTATCCGGATAGTATTGGGACCATGCGAAATCGACACCGAGCAGCAGTAAAGTATCACATTGATTGATTGCCTCTAATCCGGCTTCGCAGCCAAATATACCTGTCATGCCCACAGAGTATGGATTGTCATATTCGATAAAATCTTTACCACGAGAGGTATTAACGATAGGGGCCTGTAATTTTTCCGCCAGCGCCACTAAGCTATCGTGAGCATCTTCACACCCTGCCCCGGCATAAATAGTGACCCGTTTCCCTTTGTTAAGATACTGGGACAAAGTGTCAATCTCTTCAGCACTAGGGATCAGCTGCGGCTGAGGCATCCAAATAGATTGTGTCGTGGCTTTGGTTTTCGCTTTACTGATATCAACAGGAATAATTACAACGGCAACACCTTGTTTATTCAGGGCTGCTTGGCAGGCGCGTCGAATCACGGCTGGGGCTTGGTCGGGAGTAAGGATCTGTTCGCAAAACACAGAGCAGCTCTGATAGACAGATAGAAAATCCACCTCTTGCGGGAAATCATTACCCAGTGACTCACTACTAATTTGGCTTGCGAGTAAAATAACAGGAGCCCTATTACGATGGCTCTCGAATAACCCATTGATAAAATGTAACCCCCCTGGGCCGCAAGAGCCAGCACAGGCGGTGAGTCGTTTAGATATTAGCGCTTCCGCGCCAGCTGCAAATCCAGCCACTTCCTCGTGACGCACATGGATCCAATCAATTGTGCTACGGCTCATTTCATCCGTGATGTAATTAAGCGTATCTCCGACCACGCCATAACAGTGTTGTACTCCAGCTTTTTCAAGTTGTTCAACAATAAGAGATGCAACCAACCGTTCAGACATAGTAGATCCTTAATAGTTAATTTTTTATAAGTATAGTGCGAGCCAACTTAATCGTCGGTTATAGCGCACTTATCCTCAAAATTAAGTAATAATAAAAAATTAAAACCTTACGCCATGATACTAATTGGATAAATAATAATAACTCAAATAATATTAAAACTTGAGTTCTAATTGAGTACATTTCTCCTTTTTTCTGGGATAAAATTTCAGGAGTGATATTTAATGAATAATTTCTTTCCTGGAAAGTCGATTAATATCGCATGATCTTTGATAAAATTATATCCAATTAATCCATCAAAGTTTAACTGTTTAAATTCCCCATCCATTAAGATCGTATTTACTGAGAGGTCTTTATCCCCCGTTCCATCAAGTTTAAAGGCTGAAGCAACACACTCTTTATTTGTCAAAAGACTATGTACTACTTGACACGAAAGACGGTTTGCATCAACAGATAATTTTTCTTTCCAAAAAAATGAAATTGAAGCAGCAGTATCTAAGACCATATTGTAATGCTTGGCATTTTGTGAAACCTTAATAACGATTCCTTCCTTGCTCAAGTTCAATGGCAATTCAATCCAACCATGAGCAGTGTCTATCCCCAATGATTGCGTGTGATCAGAAACTGATAGTTTCTGCGTTTTATAATCAATAAGAACCGCTTTTTCTTTAAATAACCCTAAGCCAATAACCATATCTTCAGGAAGGTTGCCTTCCACTGTAGGTTTTATCTTTTTCCCATCAGAAATAGTCATTGATGCTCCCCATGGGGTTAATGAAACCCCGGAAACATTTTTAAATGTCATCCCATTGATTGAAACTTGTGGAATATTAAATTTCTCATTAAAGAAAACTTTACCTGTAACATCAGTAGAACGTGCTTTTTCAGGTTCTATAACCAAACCTGAAATTTTTGACATAAAATCCTTAGATAAATGAAATCCATTCATTGAACCGGTATCGATCATGAATTCTTGTTTTTCCCCATCAATGTCAATCGTTGCAATTGGCAGAGATGTTTTTTTATTCAGTTGAAAATCCATGTGCATCACTGTTTCAGCTGCCACAGCGTTTGTCATAGCCAAAAATGATAAGGCAATAAATGAAAGCTTAGAAATATATTTATTAAGTAGAAAACACATTATGCTCTCCGGTTATTTTTCCCTTTTAAACATCGATTTGATTTTTTATTATAACCGGCGAATGATTTATTATAATCACTATCTCAAAGAGTGAGATTTAAATCACATTAATTTAAATTTTAAAATAAAAACCGATACTTTTTTATGTTTACTTTTGGACAATTTTATTTGCTCGTGTTTTTTCCTTAAAAAAAGGAATACCACCTTGAAAATATATACCTACCCAAAAAGTAGATCATTGAGAGTGTTATGGGCAATCGAAGAAATTGGGATACCTTACGATTCTGTAAAAGTTGACCTGTTCAATCCTGATTCAGACATAAAATCCCCCCATCCTCGAGGAAAAATCCCCTTTTGTACTGACGAGGATATTTCTATCAGTGAAACGCTTGCTATATGCATATACCTGTGTGAGAAGTATGCCGGCGAGACACTTTATCCAGCAAAAATTGAAGAAAAAGCGGCAGTCAATTCATGGTTGAATTTTGCCCTTACCGATCTTGAAGCCCCCGTATGGGGTCTGATCAAACAACTAATGTTCCTTCCTGAGAATCGGCGTTCACCGGATGTGGTCAATTATTTCAGGATCGAAGCTAATAAGGCTGTTTCCCAGGTTAAGTTGATCGAGAATGACCAATGGATAGCAGGAGAAAACTTTACATTGGCAGATATATTTATGTCTCACACTTTGCAGTGGGCCAAATTTTGTGGAATACCTATGGATAAAAGCATCGAACATTACATTGACAGAGCAATGAATAGACCTGCTTTTCTGATAGCCCAAGAAAGAAATAATCGTTAACCGTATTAATGCGGGTAATTCATCCTGTTACCCGCAGTTACCATAACTTTAGTTTAACTTCAAAGCCTGACTGGAGTTTATGCCTGTAAGATGCTGCAACAACAGAAATAAATAGCTAAGAGCAAAATGAGAATACACGCCAAAAGCGACAATGACCATCATCGCGTCAGAGAACGCCTTACATCACCGAATTTTCGGTGGCGGCTTTACGAGCTTTGCGATCTGTCCATCTGTCATACAGCCTAGTCGCCATGAAAGCAGCTTTGAAAGCACACCACTGGAATGGCTCAGGCAGCGTGGAAGGAGTCTTGTGATCCAACGCTGTAAAAAGTGCACTTTCAGCGCCGTCAATTCTCTCTGCAAGGAGCTGCCCGATGAACGAGTGGGTGGCAAGCCCATGACCCGAGCAACCAGCCACATAGAAGATGTTTTGCTGCGCCCCGCTTGTGCCAACCACAGGCAGCAGGTCATATGCCCCGCTGACGTAGCCACTCCAGCAATGCTGGATACCGAGGCCTCGCAGTGTAGGATGCCGCTCACGCAGCGTCTGCGCCAATGCAGCATAAGCGCTGTTATCCGGCACATTGGGAGCCTTTGAACCGTAGACGTAATTCAATTTTTTGACAGTCAACACCATCGTGTTGTGCGCCGTCAGACGATGACTTTCCATGGTTATATGCGGCGTGATGATACCCTCCCGGCCGTGCCAACCGAGCGATGCCAATTGCTTCGGGGACAGCGGCTCGGTTTCAATCGCCGAGACCCGTATCGGCGCAACCTTGTCACGCAGCAACCCCAACTGTGGCGTGAAAGCATTGGTCGCCAGCACCATGACTGGTGCGCTTGCACTGCCACGAGCAGTTCTACAGGTGATGGTCGGCCCCTCACTGTAGGAGAGTAGCGGCGTTTTTTCGTACAGCCGCACCCCTGCTTGGATTGCCGCACGACGCAAACCGCTTACATACTTCCCCGGATTCAGCGTGCCCCCGCGCTGCTCGCAGCCAAACAGGAAGGCGGGAGGAATCCCACGGGCACGCATCTCGGCCTGGTCAACAAAGCGAGTAACTGAACCCAGTTCAAGACCGATCTCCATACTCCGACGTAGCCACTTTTCCTGCGAGGGATGCACGGCAGCCCGGATGATGCCGGAAGGGTTGTAATCGCAATTGATGCCCAACTCGACCAGACGTCTCTCGACGTAGTCCACAGCCTCGTCGTAGAAGCTGATGAACTTCCTCGCATGTTCATGGCCGACGCGCTTGAGGAACATTTCGAACTCAATCCCCAAGCTGCCAACCAAGTAGCCAGCATTACGCCCACTGGCACCGAAGCCACCAAATTCTTGCTCCAGCACTATGACTTTCGCGCCACGAGCGGTCAGCTCAAGGGCCGTGGACAGACCGGCAAAGCCTGCCCCGACTACGATTACATCAGCGTTGACAGAGCCTTCCAGTTCTGGCTGAAGATCGCTAGGCTGCTCTACCCAGCCTCCAAGAAGGCGAAACCGCATAGATCCGGAATTGCTGCTGGCCACTTCTTCATTTCTACGATTCATCCGCTACCTCCTATCATCGTTTCACAGTGCTATAACACTGCGCTCAATTTTACGAAGCCTGTATAAAAACCAGTTTAAAAAACATCGCAAAGCCGAACTTAATGTTATGTGCTCAGGAAATACCACATAACCCTCGTTATCGATCGGGTGCAGCCGACTTTTGACATTCCGTACAACTGTCTTCTGAAAATGATATGAGCGAATACAGGCAGGTTTGGCTTCAGATGACACATATTATGAACAGATCCGATCAATGAATGCCGGAGCAAATATTTACAAGAGTACAAATGAAAGGCAGAATACGCGCATTGCCGTATTTTTAGATATGGCATTTAACCTCGCGAAAAAGTGACGGCTTAAGCTGTCAACACATAAGCCCAAAATGTGTAAGCCAAGAATATGCAACACACATAAATGGCCAGCGTATCCAGAGAATCGCCTGAAATAATATCGGGCATCATTATCAGGCTTCAGCGCCATCGGCGTCTGGTCTGATTTTCTACAGGAGCGCTGAATGAACAATCCTCTAATTGCTATTTTTGCCACCGTTATTCTTGATGCCATGGGCACAGGCATTATCTTTCCCATCTTACCCGCGTTACTTAAAGATATTACACATGCTGAAAATGTGGCTCTGTTTGTTGGCATCCTGACGGCGCTGTATGCCTTAATGCAGTTTATTTTCGCGCCGTTGGTCGGTGCATTGAGCGATCGGTTTGGGCGCAGGCCCGTGTTGTTGTTCTCTCTCGGTGGAGCCGCCATCAGTTATATTTTCATGACCTTTGCCACCAGCTTGCCATTATTAATATTGGGTCGGGCCATTGCCGGTATAACGGGAGCCAGCCTGCCGGTTGCTATGGCCTACCTTACTGATATATCTCCGCCCGAGAAGCGGGCACGGCATTTTGGCCTGTTCAATGCCATGTTTGGAATTGGCTTCATTCTCGGCCCCGTTCTTGGCGGTATGCTTGGTGATTACTGGGCTCGCTTGCCTTTTCTGGCCGCATCGTTTCTTAATGGCTGTAATTTCTTGTTGGTGTTATTTGTATTGCCTGAAACCCGTACCGCCTCGCGAAGTTCATTCAGGCCGGCAGCTCTTAACCCCCTTTTTCCTCTGCGTTGGTTGCTGACGACAGAGGGTGTCCTGCCGATTGTGTTTACTTTTTTCATTCTTGGCTTTGCCGGAGAAGCCTGCGGCATTTGCTGGGCTATGTGGGGACATGATGCTTTCAGGTGGAATGGGTTTATGGTGGGATTATCTCTGGGGATATTTGGTTTTTTCCAGACGTTCTCGCAAGTTTTTTTGCCTGGTCCAGCGGTCAGCATTTTGGGCGAGCGGGGAGCTATTTTAACAGGCATTACCGCCTTATGTGCTGCGCTTTGCGCTATGGCCTTCGCAACCGATGGCTGGATGGTTTTTGCCATTATGCCGGTTTTTGCACTCGGCGGCATAGGCACTCCGGCACTTCAAGCTCTGGCTAGTCGTCAAGCCGGAGCAGATCAACAGGGACAACTTCAGGGAATTCTGTCATCGGCAATGAGCCTGTCATCAGTCATTGCCCCACTTTTTTTCTCTGTTTTTTATTTTACCGTCAGGAATGACTGGCCCGGTGCCATCTGGCTTGTTGCTGCTATCACCAATGTCATTGCTGCCCCACTGGTACTGTATGGCATTCGTACCAGTAATTCGGTGCAACGAAAAGCTGAGGAATAAGGACTGGATACAGATTTTTGTTATCTAAATGTGGCGAAAAATATAGCAGAAAAAGTTGATAAAATCGCTTAATGTAAGTTTTAGTTCCGCTGAGCGCCAGATCTCATTAATTATTAATCTATTAATATAAGATGAAAAATCCGGCTTACTTTCCTGTCCGGGGAAAATTACCTAATACGTCTATTTTTCAGTAAGTGATTCAATACAGATTATAGAGGATTTATGAGTATACCTTCATTCGGGGTTGGCACTTTTAGATTGTCAGGACAAACAGTTATTGATTCTGTCACTAATGCATTGGAGTGCGGCTACAGAGCTATTGATACTGCACAAGTCTATGATAACGAATCTGAGGTGGGATTAGCCGTTTCACAAAGCGGTATCGACAGAAATGAGTTGTTTTTAACAACTAAAATTTGGGTTGATAATTATTCAAAAGATAAACTTATTCCCAGCCTAAAAGAGAGTTTGGACAAGCTAAAAACAGATTATGTCGATTTAACTCTCATTCATTGGCCTGTACCTGATGGGGAAATTTCCCTTAAGGAGTATATGGAAAGTTTGCTTGAAGCAAAAGAACAAGGCTTAACAAAGCAGATCGGGATATCTAATTTCAATATTGAATTAACAAAGCAAGCCATTGATGTTGTTGGCAACAATGTGATAGCAACCAATCAAATTGAATTGAGTCCGTATTTACAAAATCGCAAGCTGACGGCTTTTCTAAAATCCCAGAATATTCATGTCACATCGTATATGACGCTTGCCTATGGCAAAGTTTTGCAAGATCCCGTTTTGACTGCCATTGCGAATAAACACAATGCGACAACCGCGCAAGTTGCACTGGCTTGGGCGCTTAAACTGGGTTATTCGGTGATCCCGTCATCAACAAAACGGGAAAATCTTGCCAGTAACCTTCTGGCCAGAGAGCTTAATCTTGATAATGACGATATGTCAGCGATTTACAATCTTGAGAGTAATGGGCGTATCGTTAGCCCGGATAAATTATCCCCTATTTGGGATGAATAACTTACATCAAGTGAGAATGAGAATAAGAATCTATTTTCTTAGTTAGATCATCGGATTATACAAAACATAAAACTGGCTATGGTCTTGAAATTACCGTATTGAAATTACCGCATTAAAATTGCAATATTGAAGCGTTTAACCAAAATAAATGCCCGTTCGATGCGAATGTTTCTTGCTCTGCAGCAATCCATTAGGTGTAGTTGCAGTAGATTTCAAGATATATAGCCAGTCAATTGATAAGGAAAGATATGTCCGTAATGATCACTAAGACCATTATCTTTGAGCTGATTTCTTGGGTTGAAAAAAACCTTGATAATCAACTTAATATAGATATTGTTGCTAAGAAATCAGGTTATAGTAAGTGGCACTTACAACGCCTGTTTAAAGCGATCACCGGCGAATCTCTGGGAAGCTACATACTTAAACGTCGACTTTATAAAACAGCGATAGCTTTGTGGTTCTCTGGACAAAAGGCCTATGAAGTTGCAGTTCGATACCAATTTGATTCACATCAATCATTTTCACGTTCATTTAAATCTCATTTCAGCGTCACTCCGGGAGCTTGGAGAAAAACTGAGAATTTAGAGTTAAATCGGTTATTCCCGCCATTTACCCCTGCAACAGACGATGTTCCTGAACTTATTCTCGAAAAAATAGAAGGTTATGATATTTTCATCCAGAATGATGCAGGTAGCTTAACAATCGAAGAGGAAGAAAATAGCAATAAATTCTATAATGATGTAAATCATAGCGTTAATATTCTATTAAATAGAAATATTCATCAACCAATAGATACATATGTAACTATTAGTAACCAATATTTAAGAAAGACAGATAATCTTGCTGTTCGCGTACACCTTGGGCATCATTCATCGAATTGTGTTCGAACATCCAAAATCAATGTCAAGGGCAACTATCTGGTTTTTAGATGGTATGGTGCAAGCCAAGATCTCAGTAAAAAAGTACAACAGATCTATGATAGTGTACTTATTGGGTCCTCTTATGTATTACGCCCAGATCCTGATGTCATCATTATACGTAACTTCGATGTATCAATTCACTCTCAGGATACGCATTGGAATTATGAGTATTTAATCCCTGTTGTATAATTTTATTGTCGGTGTATTTCACCAGATTTCAGAAGCCTCATGGAATTGATAGCGTTTGAAGATAATTGGCCTCATCCATGAGGCTCTACTCTCGTCTCGTTTATTAATCTAATCAACTTTTCCTAAGTGAAGTTATTCATAAAGTCTACTGATACTCACTTTACTTTGACCCGATACGATGACTTCCAACAACTTTTCATAATTCTTCGCAAGGCTATTGGCGATCTCTTCGGTATACAATTCTGGGTTATAGCTTAATTCGCAAATGATATTTTGCGATGCATTGATGAAGTTTATCCCCAGTGACTGAAAAGGTACCGGATCAATTTTTATCGATTCCATATCGAGATTGGGTAACGATATTTTGCTGCTTTCTGGGCTATCCGCGTAATTATAGAAATTCTGGGCATCCATATAATTAAAAATAACATTAAATATACAGTCCCTGGTCTTTTCTCCTACACTATCAATCACCGCAGCCATATGAATATCTGAATTCTCCAGTGAGTTATAAATAAACTGGCTGACTTGCTGGATGATGTCATGAAGACTCATTTCTTTACTGATAGTTGATTTTACGATCAAGTCATCCAAGAACAAGCCCATGATTGGATGGCTATCGATATGAGCACGATCTGCTTGTGGTGAGGTGACAACATGTTGCGATTCACCAGAATACATAAAGAGACAAGCATGGAACAATGCCATATATAACATGTAAGGGGTGATTTTATGGGTTTCACAGTATTGTGAAACGGCCTTATCCAGTGATTCCGGTGTATTAATATTGATGACTTTAAATTGATACGTTGTATCCATATGCTTGCTGAAAGCAACAGGGAAACTACGCTCATCCGTATTAATATCAGCAAATTGTTGCTGCCAGAATTTTAGCTGATTTTGATATTTTTCAGTCTTATGACGTTCATACAAATCATACGAAAAATCAGAGTATTGCATTGAAAGAGGCGGAAGCGTAATTTCTTGCCCCTGTGAGTATGCCGTATACAATGTCTTCAGCTCATTCATAAGAATGTTGATAGACCATCCATCGAAAATAATGTGATGAATGTTAATGAACAAAACTGAGCGTGTTTTTGACATCGGCAATAAAAATGTCTTGAATAACGGGCCATTGAATATATCAAAAGGTATCTTTAATTCCGTTTCCCAGAGCTTGTTAATTTCAGCGGTAATGTGTTCTTTTTCTAATCCTTTTGGCAATAAATCTATAATTTGCAAATTGGCTGTCATATTGTTATTGGGCGTTATGAAAGTCTGTCCATCTTCTTCGTAAAATCGCAATCGCAAGCTTTCATGCCGCTCTATAATTACAGAAAAACTTTTTTCCAATGCCCTTTTATTCAGTTCCCCCTCGAGCAAAAAGAAGAGAGGGATACTGAAAGCATCGTCCAATAGACCTTCTTTGGCCAGAGACCAAAACATTTTTTGATAGTAAGAAATCGGTATTTTTCTATCAGTGATATTTTTCCTATCGAATACATTTTCCGTTAGTGAATGTGATGTTGATGATAATGTGAGAGTGTTGCGAATCAGATTAGCAATCTGGGCAATCGTTGGGTTCGCAAACATGTGATTCATGCTGAAATTGTTGTTTAAATCTTTTTTTATAGAAGCTGTTATTTTCACAGCCAATAGCGAATGACCACCGAGTGAGAAGAAATTATCATAAATGCCAACTTGATTGATTTTCAGGTGGTGCTGCCACAACTGACAAAGTTTTTCTTCAATTTCATCCCGTGGTGCAACATAAGCGTGGTGGTGTAAGTCACCATCGTTTGGCATCGGCAGCGCTTTTTTATCTATTTTATTGCTCAATGAGAGCGGCATGCGTTCCATTGGGATATAAAGGCTGGGAATCATGTATTCTGGCAATTGTTTTTTCAGGGCCGCTTCCAATAATTCGGCAAGCTCCCCACCAATGGCAGAGATTTGCGGATAATTAGCCAGATGGGTTTGACTATATTCATGGCGAGCCTGCACGGGAGGCAATTCATGTCGGCTGAAAATCACATCCAGCAGGTCAAATTGCTGTTGTGACCATGTCACGCCGCATTGATAACCGCACTGTTCAGCATATTGGAGCAAGGATTCGAACGCCGAAATTTGCTCCATCGCTTCCGGTGTCAAACAACCATCATTTTTCAATGATGGTATGATTTGGTTCGCTGGCCAATGGCGCAGTCCTTCAGACAATTCAACATCATCTTTAATGCGGGCGTTAGGGATGCCCGAGATACCGAACGTATCGTATGTGCCTGCTTGCAACTGACTGTTAATTTCATCAATTGTATTAAAATAAAACCAAACTATAGACTGTTCGTGACATATCGCTGCATTTTCATCGCGTTTATGCAGGATGACCTCATAACGATAGCGCAGCATTTCATTGTCGCCGATGCCCCGTTTCACCAGAATATCGACACGGTCAATTTCCGGATAACGTGTTGGCAGTTGGGCAAAATAAGTCGGACTGAGCAGGAACTCTTCTTCTTGCTGTAGCCGCCGCTGGACACGGTTTGCCAGTGTTCCCGCATCAATGCGTTGCCCATTGCAACGGCTTTGTTCAATGGCTGTCATGTGGGCTGTCAGCAGATCTAAGTTGCGGATATCCCCCAACAGGATTTTTCCCCCTGCTTCAACTATCGGCAATAATTGAGTAATCACTTTATCCAGATATTGTACATTAGGGAAATATTGCACCACCGAGTTAATGACAACCGTATCGAAGATATCATTCGTGCCCACGCCTAAATTCAGGGCATCCCCCTGATGTAATTGAACATGGGACCAACCACGCTGTTGCAGTATGTGCTGGTGTCGTGCCAAAATTTCTGCCGAAATATCCGTTGCCAATACCGATTCACACTGTTCAGCGTAGCGATATAACAGCAAGCCTGTACCACAACCGATTTCCAGTAAACGACGCGGATGCAGATCATTAATTCGCTGAACTGTACCCGCCCTCCACTCTTCCATTTGCTCAAGCGGAATGGGTTGATCGGTATAACTGTTTACCCAGCCGCCAAAATCACTGTCAGCGTCATCCTGATTGGCGACAGGATTTTTATTGGTTTTTTGCCGATATTGTTCATCAAATATTTCTGTCCAGCCCTCTACGTAATCGGCATTAAACTCGGTAGCTTTTTCAGCCAACCACTCAGTGCTTGGGCAAACATAGGCGATCAGCTTTTTGTTTTCGTCTTCGCCATTCGTGATCACTGCGGCACTGCTTAAAATGTCCTGTTCAGCCAAAACAGATTCAATTTCCCCCAATTCTATCCGATAGCTGCGAATTTTGATCTGCGAATCAATGCGGCCAATAAATTCCAGTTCACCGTCAGGCGTCCAGCGCACCAAATCCCCGGTGCGATAAAGTTTGTCGTTTGGTTCAGCACTGAATGGATCACGGATAAACTGTTTTTCTGTCAGTTCTGGCGCGTTCCGGTAACCCCGCGCCAATTGGATGCCGCCGATATGCAATTCTCCCACCGCCCCAAGGGGGACTAAATGGCCATCAGAGCCGATAATGCGCATCACGGCATTCGGCAACGGTTTGCCGATCGTCACCCGCTTATCTGCCGTCAATAATCCGCTGGTAATGATGGACGTGCACTCTGTCGGGCCGTAGACGTTGAACAATCTCCGTTCTTGTGACCACTGTGCGGCAATGTATGGCGGCACAGTTTCTCCAGCTAATAACAACGTTGAAACGCTGCGCCATTGATTGAAATCCAGATGAGGTAATAAAGCTGGTGGCAATATCGCATGGGTAATTTGGTGTTTTGCAACGATGTCATTCAGCAATTCAGGGGAGCGGCGCTGGTTTTCAGAAATAAGGTACAGCGTTGCCCCGTACGCCAATGTCATGGACATTTCCAGAATGGCCGCGTCAAAGCTCCATGACGCAAATTGCAATACACGGCTGTTGGCATCAGCGCCATACAAATCCGCCTGTGCATGTGCCAGATTAACCCAGCCTTTGTGTTCCAGCATCGCGCCCTTTGGCCTGCCCGTTGAACCCGAAGTGTAGACAACATAGGCCAGATCATTTTCAGTCAATGGGAATGGGCGTTCAGTTATATTATCGGTGGGTAAATTTTTCAGATTCGACTGAATGTCGGTGGTATCAAGGCAAATCACTTTTTGTTGACTGACAGGTAATTTTTCAACCAATGATGATTCCGTCAGAATAAGTTCTGCCCCGCTGTTCTCCAGCATATATCGGAGGCGCGCTTTTGGATAACTGGCATCCAGTGGTACATAAGCGCCACCCGCTTTAAGAATTCCCAGCAGGACAACAACGGCCTGCAATGAGCGTGGGAGGCAAATCGCAACCAAAGTGTCTGGCTGAATCCCTTGTTCAATCAGATAATGGGCAAGCTGGTTAGCCTGCCCATTTAATGCTTGGTAGCTTAATGAATGATTACCAAAAACCAACGCGGTTTTTTCAGGAGTGAGTGCAACTTGATTTTCAAATAATTCATGGAAGCACAGGCCGCGCTGGTACTGAATTTGAGGCCCATTCAGTTCATGCAGCAGTGCGTGTTTTTCAGTATCAACTAAAAATGGGAGAGCATGGGCAGGTGGCTCAGCAGTAACTGAATTTTCATCCATCGTTTCAACAATGCTGGTCAGCAGTGTTGCGTAATTTTCGAGTAATCGGTCAATGGTAGCGTCGTTAAACAGGTTAGTGTCTGCAATCCATAGAATCGATAACTCATCTCCTTTTTCATAAACATGAACTTCTAAATCAAACCGAGTCGTGAGCAGCGGTTTTTCTTCTTCAGAAACAGCGTGTTCCTGTTCCCAAATGATATCAAATTGATTGTTTTGTACAGCGAAAATTATCTGGAAAATGGGATTATGATTTAAATGTCGTTCCGGGCTGAGTGTTTCCACCAACTTTTCAAACGGCAAATCTTGATGGTCATAGGCATCCAGAATGGTACGGCTGTTTTGCTTCAACAATTCACTGAAAGTGAGCTGCCCTGATAAGTCAGTCCGGATAACCAGAGAGTTGACGAAAAAGCCGATCAGGGGTTCTATGTCCCGGTGCCGCCGCCCCGCAATCGGCATACCGACCACAATATCTTTTTCATTGCTGTAATGACTGAGCAATACGGCAAAAGCCGTTTCCAAGAACATAAATAATGTGACTTTATGTTTGGTACACAGTTCCCTGATTTTTTGAGTCAGATGCTGCGAAATCTGTTGTGGGTAAACTCGCCCTTCGAAGCCTTGTTTTTCCGGGCGGGAATTATCCAGCGGGAAACAATGCACAGGAGCAATGCCGGTTAACTGGTTTTGCCAATACGCCAGTTGTTTTTCCAGAACCTCACCTTGCAACCAATTCCGCTGCCATTGGGCATAGTCGGCATACTGGATTTTTAGCGGAGGCAGCGGATTAGGCTCCCCTTGGCAGTAAGCCCGGTATAAGGTGAGCAGTTCGCTGAGGAAAATCGGTATAGACCAGCCATCGTAGGCGATGTGGTGCATCGTATAGATGATGGCATAATCTTCTGTGGCCAGTTTAATGACCCGGATACGCAGCATCAAATCGGCACTCAGGTTAAAAACCTGACGCCCTTCTTCTTTATTAATTTGTTTTAATTGGCGTTCTTTTTCAGCTTCCGGAACTAAAGATAAATCATGATAAATAATGGGCAGTTCAAAAACAGTCGCAATCACCTGCCGTGGTTCGTTATCAATGACTTTAAAATGGGTGCGCAAGGCTTCATGGCGTTCAAGCAAACTTTTTACTGCCGCTTCGAATGCCTCAATATTGATTGATTCCCTTAATCTCAAATCTCCGGTGCCATTGTATTGCGGGCTGCTGCCATTAGACTGATCAATCAGCCACAAACGCTGCTGGGCAAATGAGAGTGGATAATCGCTTGCATGCTCATCACGCTGGATGTCTTGCAATTGATATGTATTCGTTCCTTCCGCTGAGTTAGCGTAACTCAGGAATTCAATCAATTCTTGTTTATGCTCTTTCCACTCGCTGAGTAACTCCGGCGGTATCGTGTCATTCTGGGTCTCATATTGTAAGCGGTTATCTGCAACAAACAGCGTAATTCCTTGCTTTAACGCTTCATTGACGATCTGGGCGATGTTTTTCATATATCCCCTCTCAATAATGTTTGTGTTTTCCCTTGCTCCGTCTGGAAATGCTTTCTTCTTGTTTGAATAAGATGAATCGTGACAAGTTGTGATAATTTTTCCAGCGTTGGATTTTCGAAAATACTCTTCAAAGGGATTTCGACATCCAGTTCATTGCGTATTGAACTGATAAGGCGTGTTGCCTGAAGTGAATGCCCGCCCAATGTGAAGAAATTGTCATAGATCCCAACCTGACGAACTTTCAGTAAGTTTTGCCATAACTGACAAAGTTTCTTCTCTATTTCATCTCTTGGGGCAATATAAGTCTGGCGTCGCAGATCGTCTTCGTTAGGAATAGGCAGCGCTTTTTTATCGATTTTATTGTTCAGGGAAAGCGGCATGCGCTCCAGTGTAATATAGAGGCTGGGCACCATATATTCTGGTAGTTGCTTTTTCAGAGCAGACTCAAGGTATTCTGAAAGTTCACCGCTAATCGATGAGATTTGCGGGTAGTTCGCCAAATGGGTTTGGTTGTAATCAGCTCGCGCTTGTATCTGGGGTAATGCGCTACGGCTGAAAATCACATCCAGCAGTTCGGGCTGTTGTTGTGACCATGTTATGCCACACTGATAACCGCACATTTCAGCATATTGGATCAACAGTTCAAAAGATTGAACCTGTTCCGCCGAATGTGGGGAAAAACTGCCCACTTGCTCCGATGAATAAATGAATTGATTTGCTGACCAATGCCTCAAGCCTTCAGCTAAGGCAATATCATCGTTGATACGTGCATTGGGGATACCGGAAACACCAAATATTTGTTCTTCCCGCTGTAATATATCGCGTAAATTTTCAAGGGAGACAAAGTCGTGCCAGGTGAAAGGCGTATGGGCAAAAGCTCCCCTGCTGTTTATGCTTTCCTCTTTTTGATTGCTGGCAGCTTTTTTATGCAATATGACGTCATAACGATAGCGCAGCATTTCATTGTCGCCGATGCCCCGCTTGACCAGAATATCCACACGGTCAATTTCCGGATGACGGGCAGGCAATTGAGCAAAGTAAGTCGGACTGAGCAGGAACTCTTCTTCTTGCTGTAACCGCCGCTGAATACGGTTTGCCAGCGTTCCCGCGTCGATGCGCTGTCCGTTACAGCGGCTTTGTTCTATCGCTGTCACATGGGCCGTCAGTAAATCTAAGTTACGGATATCCCCCAACAAAATGTTTCCGCCTGCTTCAACTATCGGCAATAACTGTGCAATCACCTCATCCAGATACTGCACGTTGGGGAAATATTGCACCACCGAGTTAATGACAACCGTATCGAAGATATCATTCGTACCTACGCCTAAATTCAGGGCATCCCCTTGATGCAATTGAACATGGGACCAACCACGCTGTTGCAGGATGTGCTGGTGCCGAGCCAAAACTTCTGCCGAAATATCGGTTGCCAGTACCGATTCACACTGTTCAGCATAGCGATATAACAGCAAGCCCGTACCGCAGCCGATTTCCAGTAAACGACGCGGACGCAGGGCTTCAATGCGTTGCATGGTGCCAGAGCGCCATTCTTCCATCTGCTCAAGCGGGATCGGCTGGCGGGTATAACTGTTTACCCAACCGCCAAAATCACTGTCAACGTCATGCTTATCGACGATAATATTTGCAGCCGTTGTTTGCCGGTATTGCTCATCAAAGATTTTTGTCCAGCTTTCTACATAATCGGCATTAAATTCAGCCGCTTTCTCAGCCAACCACTCTGTACTCGGGCAAACATAGGCGATCAGCTTTTTATCTTCACCGTCACCATCCGTGATCACTGCAGCACTGCTTAAAATCGCCTGCCCGGACAAAACGGACTCGATTTCCCCCAGCTCTATCCGGTGGCTGCGAATTTTAACCTGCGAATCAATGCGACCAATAAATTCCAATTCACCGTCAGGCGTCCAGCGTACTAAATCCCCGGTGCGATAAAGTCTGTCGCTTGGTTCAGCACTGAATGGATCACGGATAAACTGTTTTTCTGTCAGTTCTGGCGCGTTCCGGTAACCCCGCGCCAATTGGATACCGCCGATATGCAATTCTCCCACCGCCCCAAGAGGGACTAAATGACCATCAGAGCCGATAATGCGCATTACGGCATTCGGCAGCGGTTTGCCGATCGTAATCCGCTTGTCTGCCGTCAATAACCCGCTGGTAATGATGGACGTGCACTCTGTCGGGCCGTAGACATTGAACAGTCTCCGTGCTTGTGACCATTGTGCGGCTATGTATGGCGGCACTGCTTCCCCAGCTAACAATAGCGTTGAAACGCTGCGCCATTGGTTGAAATCCAAATGAGGCAGTAATGCGGGCGGTAAAACTGCATGGGTAATTTGGTGTGTTGCAACAATGTCATTCAGTAACTCAGGGGAGCGGCGCTGGTTTTCAGAAATAAGGTATAGCGTTGCCCCGTAAGCCAATGTCATAGACATTTCCAGAGTAGCTGCGTCAAAACTCCAGGAAGCAAATTGCAATACGCGGCTGTTGGCATCAGCACCATACAAATCCGCCTGTGCATACGCCAAATTGACCCAGCCTTTATGTTCCAGCATTGCACCTTTAGGTTTGCCGGTAGAGCCAGAGGTGTAAATTACGTAGGCCAGATGATTTTCAGTCAATGGAAATGGCCGCTTGGTTATATTTTCGGTGGGTAAATCTTTCAGACTTGACTGTATGTCGGTGGTATCAAGGCAAATCACTTTTTGCTGGTTAAGTGGCAATTGATCGACCAAGTTCGTTTCTGTCAGGATCAGTTCTGCCCCACTGTGCTCCAGCATGTATTGAAGGCGCGCTTTCGGATAACTGATATCCAACGGAACATAAGCACCGCCGGCTTTTAAAATTCCCAGCAGTGTAATAACTATTTCCATCGTTCGGGGAAGACAAATTGCAACCAAGGTATCGGGTTGAATACCTTGTTCCATAAGGTAATGCGCCAATTGATTGGCTCGTTCATTCAGCTCGCGATAACTGAGCGAACTTTCACCAAATATCAACGCGTTTTTTTCGGGGGTGAGTGCAACTTGCTTTTCAAACAGCTCATGGAAACACAGGCCGCGCTGGTACTGAGTTTTTGGTCCATTTAATTCATGCAATAATGTGCGCTTTTCCACATCGCCCAAGATTGAAAGTTTATCAATGGATGGCTCTTTATTGTTTGCATCGAGACTCATCGTCTCAACAATGCTGGTCAGCAACGTTTCGTAATTGGTGAATAATCGGTCAATCGTATCGCGGTTAAACAGGCAAGTGTCCGCAATCCATAAAATCGATAGTTCATCCCCTTCTTCATAAACATGAACTTCTAAATCAAATCGGGTGGTGATAAATGATTTTTCTCTATCCGGAACAATAGTTTCTTGTTCCAGCGTCGTGTCTTTTTGGTTGTTCTGTACGGCGAAGATTATCTGGAAGATGGGATTATGATTTAAATTTCGCTCCGGGCTGATTGTTTCCACCAACTTTTCAAAAGGCAAATCTTGATGGTCATAGGCATCAAGAATGGTACGGCTGTTTTGCTTCAACAATTCACTGAAAGTGATTTCTTTCGATAAGTCAGTCCGGATAACCAGAGAATTGACGAAAAAACCGATCAGGGGTTCTATGTCCCGGTGCCGCCGCCCCGCAATCGGCATGCCGACCACGACATCTTTTTCACCACTGTAACGACTGAGCAATACAGCAAAAGCGGTTTCCAAGAACATAAATAATGTCACTTCGTGCTTGATGCACAGCTTCCTGATTTTTTGGGTAAGAGACATCGGGATGCGTTGTGTAAGAATATGTCCTTCGAAACCTTGCTTTTCCGGGCGAGGATTATCCAGCGGGAAATGATGCAAAGGGGCAATGCCGGCTAACTGATTTTGCCAATACGTCAGTTGTTTTTCCAGAACCTCACCCTGCAGCCAATTCCGCTGCCATTGGGCATAGTCGGCATACTGGATTTTTAACGGAGGCAACGGATTAGATTCGCCTTGGCAGTAAGCACGGTATAAGGTAAGAAGCTCACTGAGGAAAATGGGAATAGACCAGCCATCGTAGGCAATGTGATGCATGGTATAAATAATGACATGGTCATTTTCTGCCATTTTAATGACCCGGATACGCAGCATCAAATCAGCACTCAGGTTAAAAAGTTGGTTTTCCTCTTCTTTATTAATTTGTTTTAATTGATGTTTTTTTTCTGCTTCCGAAAGTGATGATAAATCATGGCAGACCATAGGCAGATCATAGGCCGTCGCAATCATCTGCCGTGGTTCGTTATCAATGACTTTAAAATGGGTGCGCAAGGCTTCATGGCGTTCAAGCAAACTTTTCACTGCCGCTTCGAATGCTTCAATATTGATTGATTCCCTTAATCTGAAATCTCCAGTACCGTTATACTGTGGGCTGCAGCCATTAAGCTGATCAATCAACCACAAGCGCTGCTGGGCAAATGAGAGTGGATAATGTGCGGAGCGACCGTCACGGGGAATATCCTGCAATAAATGATTATCAGTATCTGCTTCCGCATCGATTGAAGTTAGAAATTCAATCAATTCTTGCTTATGAGTTTTCCATTTGTTGAGCAACTCCGGCGGTATCGTGTCATACTGAGCCTCATACTGTAAGCGGTTATCTGCAACAAACAGTGTAATTCCTTGGTTTAATGCTTCATTGACGATCTGAGCTGCGTTTTTCATATATCCCCTCTAAATAATATTTGTGTTTTCCCTTGCTCTGTCTGGGCATGTTTTCTTCTTGTCTGAATAAGATGAACCGTGACAAGTTGCGATAATTTTTCCAGCGTTGGATTTTCAAAAATGCTTTTCAATGGGATTTCAATGTGTAATTCATTGCGTATTAAACTGATCAGCCGTATTGCCTGAAGTGAATGTCCGCCTAGCGTGAAAAAGTTGTCGCGAAGCCCCACCTGATGAACTTTCAGCAAGTCCTGCCATAACCGGCAAATTTGTATTTCAATTTCAGTTTCTGGTGCGATATAAGTCTGTTGACGTAAGTCACTGTCTATTGGGGTCGGAAGTGCTTTTTTATCGATTTTATTGTTCAGGGAAAGCGGCATGCGTTCCAGTGTGATATAGAGACTGGGCACCATATATTCCGGTAAGTGCTTTTTCAGGGCAGATTCAAGATGTTCTGAAAGTTCGCCGCTAATCGATGAGAGTTGCGGGTAGTTCGCCAAATGGGTTTGACTGTAAACA
This sequence comes from Xenorhabdus mauleonii, assembly GCF_900113945.1. GTDB lineage: Bacteria > Pseudomonadota > Gammaproteobacteria > Enterobacterales > Enterobacteriaceae > Xenorhabdus > Xenorhabdus mauleonii. The sequence goes on along the minus strand of NZ_FORG01000004.1, from coordinate 111,487 downwards.
GCTCGCGCCTGTATCTGGGGTAATGCGCCACGGCTGAAAATCACATCCAGTAGATCGGGTTGTTGTTGTGACCATGTCAAACCGCATTGATAGCCGCACTGCTCTGCATATTGAAATAAGGATTCAAATGCTTGAACCTGTTTGGTTGCCTGAGGAGAGAATTTTCCGGCATATTCTGGCGGATGGAGTAATTGATTGGCTGACCAATAGCGCAATCCTTCTGCCACTTCAACATCATCTTTGATACGGGCGTTGGGTATGGCTGAAATACCAAAGGTCTCGAACGTTCCTGCTTGCAACAGGCTACTAATTTCTTCGATTGTATTGAAATTAAGCCAGGTTACAGGCTGAGCGCGATATGGTTCTGTATCTTTAACTTGTTTATGCAAGATAACGTCATAACGATAGCGCAGCATTTCATTGTCGCCGATGCTTGCTTTTCAAATAATTCATGGAAACAAAACCCATGATGATTCTGCTTCCGTGGCCCATTCCAATGATGTAATAAAATTTGTTTCTCAGAGTCAGACAAGAGCGGTATTTCGTGAACGGAAGGTTCTTTATTTGTTGTATAATTGCCCGCACTGTATTTCATTACATTGACTATATTGAAAAGTAATGTTTCGTAATTGACCATTAATCTGTCAATAGTATTTCTATTAAACAGATTGGCATCTGAAATCCATTCCAAATATAATTCGTTGTCTTTTTCGTAAATATGAATTTCTAAATCAAAGCGCGCTTTCCAAAATGGGCGTTTTTTTATCTCAATATGTTTATCCTGTTCCAGCAGTGTATCTTGCTGGGTATTTTCTAAAGTAAAAGCTATCTGGAATATGGGGTTATAATTTAAGTTTCGTTCAGGGCTGATTTTTTCTACTAAAGTTTGAAAGGGTATATCTTGATGGGCGTATGCATCCAAAATGTTGCGGCTATTTTGTTTCAGTAGTTCACTGAACGTTGGTTTTCCTGACAAATCTGTTCTGATCACCAAAGAGTTGACAAAAAAACCAATCAAAGGCTCTACGTCATGGTGTGTTCTGCCTGCCAACGCCGTTCCTACCAAAATATCTTTTTCACCGCTGTAACGACTGAGTAATACGGCAAAGGCGGTTTCCAAGAACATAAATAATGTTGCTTCATGCTTGGCACACAGCGCCCTGATTTTTTGGGTAAGAGGCATCGGGATACGTTGTGTATGAATATGTCCTTCTAAACCTTGTTTTGCCGGGCGGGGATTGTCCAACGGAAAATGATGAACCGGTGAAACACCGGATAATTGCTTTTCCCAGTAAGCCAGTTGTTTTTCCAGCACATTGCCTTGTAACCAGCTTCGTTGCCATTGGGCATAATCTGCATATTGAATTTTTAACGCTGGCAACGGATTTTTTTCATCATGACAATAAACCCGATATAACGTGAGAAGTTCTTTAAGGAATATTTCCTGTGACCAGCTATCACAAGCAATATGGTGGATGTTATAGATAATGGCATAATCTTTTTCAGCCAGTTTTATTACTCTAATTCGCAGCATCAAATCTGTATCGAGTTTAAATGTCAGATTCTCTTCTTCCTCTGCCAATTGTTTTATTTGTTCTTTTTTTGTTGCTTCCGGAAATATTGACAAATCATAGTACTTGATGGGTAAATCGTAGGCAGTCTCGATAACCTGCCTAGGCTCATTATCAATCGTTTTAAAATGGGTGCGCAAAGCTTCATGGCGTTCAAGGATCGTTTTCACTGCTTCCTCAAATGCCTTGATGTTAAGTGATTCCTGTAGCCTAAAGTCTTCTACACAGTTGTATTGCGCACTGCCTTCAGTTAATTGGTCAATGAACCATAAACGTTGCTGGGCAAATGAGAGTGGATAATCCGCAGCGCCAGCATTGCGCTGAATTTTTTGTGCTTGGTGTATTTGAGTTTCTTCTGTTGCGTCAACCTGACTGAGAAAGTCAATCAATTCTTGCTTATAATTTTTCCATTCATTGAACAATTCTGACGGTATACTGTCGCGGTTGGTTTCATACTGTAATTGGTTATCAACAACAAATAGAGTAATCCCTTGATTTAAAGCCTCATTGACAATTTGAGCAGCATTTTTCATATGATACTTTTCACCTTTCAATGGTTTTTGTGTTGTTTTTCCTCAGCGTGGAAATAAGTTTTCATTTTGTAATTAACGGATATAAAACATTTTAAGCCCCTTACTTTTATCGAGGAGAAAAATATGAATGTTTTAATACAGGTGTGAGGTGCTGGATAATATATATTTATAACCGTTATAATTTGATATAGGGAGATATCACATCTATATTTCATGCACACATTGTCTGAGGAATGGTTCCTGAAATAAAAAATAAGGCGGGACTTTTACTTTTAAATAGGCTTCCCTTGAAGAACAATCAATAATCATAGCCATAAATATAATGTTAAATATAGATTAAAATCATTAACAATCATACTAACATAGTCTTGTCAGGAGCCGTCATTTGCTTTTTTTATTTGTACATCAAAAACAATCAAAGGTAGATACTTTTATTCGCTCCCCCAAACATAATTTATTCTTCTTTCATTCTATGAAATAAGAAAGAGCTTTATGTCAAAACATAAAGCTCTGAATATAAAATAATATCACTGAATTATAACGCTCGAAGGATTGAGTCTACACTGTCTTTAGCATCACCAAACAACATTTGGGTATTTTCTTTAAAAAAGAGCGGATTTTGTACTCCGGCATAACCCGTATTCATCGAACGTTTAAAGACAATCACATTTTGGGCTTTCCAGACTTCCAATACTGGCATACCGGCAATCGGGCTGGAAGGATCGTCTTGGGCCGCAGGGTTTACGGTATCGTTGGCACCAATGACCAAAACGGTGTCTGTCTCAGAAAAATCATCGTTAATTTCATCCATTTCCAAAACGATATCGTAAGGCACTTTTGCTTCAGCCAGCAGTACGTTCATATGACCCGGCAAGCGGCCCGCAACGGGGTGAATGCCGAAACGAACGTTGATGCCCTTCTCCCGCAATTTCGCCGTAATATCATGAACCGGATATTGTGCTTGAGCCACTGCCATGCCATAGCCCGGCGTGATGATCACTGAGGTGGAATTTCTTAACAGTTCAGCGACTTCTTCCGCAGTTGTTTCGCGATATTCTCCCATCTCTTGTTTATCGTCGGATGAAACACCATCTGTTCCAAAACCGCCGGCGATAACACTGATGAAAGAACGGTTCATCGCTTTACACATAATATAAGAAAGAATTGCCCCTGAAGAACCAACTAACGCACCGGTGACAATCAGTAGATCATTACTCAGCATGAAACCTGCAGCAGCAGCGGCCCAACCTGAATATGAGTTCAGCATCGAAATCACGACCGGCATATCTGCCCCCCCAATTGAGGCGACTAAATGCCAACCAAAAGCGAGCGCTATCACGGCCATAAGCAATAAGGTGAAAACTTGCAGGCCAACACTTTCCGATCTGATAAAGGTAACCATCAGAATCAGAGAAACGATCAGCGCCGCCAGATTAAGTTTATGACGGTGTGGCAACATCAATGGCTTGGAGGAGAGCTTCCCGCGCAATTTACCAAATGCCACGACTGAACCGGTAAATGTTACTGCGCCAATGAATACGCCGAGAAAAACTTCCGTCAGATGGATATTCTCCATAATCGGAGTGGCAAAAGTATCATGGGTAATAAAGCTATTGAAGCCCACTAACACCGCGGCCAGACCGACAAAACTGTGCAAAATGGCGACCAACTCCGGCATTTGGGTCATTTCGACTTTTTTAGCAAGGCGAATGCCAATGACGGCACCGATGACCATCGCCAAAATAATCCAGCCGATTTTACCCGCGTCAGGGCCAAGGATTGTCGCGATCAACGCAATCGCCATCCCTACAATCCCGAAAATATTCCCCCGCTTGGAACTTTCATGGCGGGAAAGCCCAGCGAGACTGAAAATGAATAAAATGGCGGCAACAATGTATGCCGCGATGACTACTCCGTTCGACATAAGTTACCCCTTACCCTTTACGAAACATTTTCAGCATACGTTGAGTGACCGTGAAGCCACCGAAAATATTGATGCTGGCGATCAAGATGGCAATGAATGAGAAGAAACTCACCCATCCCCCTTCACCAATTTGCAGTACTGCACCAACGACAATAATGCCCGAAATCGCATTAGTGACTGACATTAATGGGGTATGCAATGAATGGCTGACATTCCAGACAACGTAATAACCCACAATGCAAGACAGGGCAAATACAGTGAAATGAGATAAGAATTCCTTCGGTGCAACATCTGCCAACCAGCCATACAAAATGATGGCCAAGGCCAATAATCCATATTTCAGCCACGGAGATTTGGGAGCTTTGGTAGGTTTATCTTCTTTTTTCAGCGGCGCAGGTTTAGCCACAGGCTGAGCTGAAACTTGAATGGGCGGCGCTGGCCAGGTAATTTCTCCTTGTTTCACAACCGTGACGCCACGGATAACAACATCTTCGAAATCTATAATAATTTCCCCATTTTTCTCTTTGCAGAGTAATTTCAGCAAATTAACCAGATTTGTTCCGTAGAGTTGTGACGATTGAGTGGGGAGACGACTGGGTAAATCGGTATAGCCAATAATTTTGACACCATTGGATGTCACGACAAGTTGGTCAGCCTGTGTGTATTCACAATTCCCGCCATTTTGTGCCGCCAGATCGACAACCACACTGCCGGGTTTCATGGAATCCACCATTTCTTTAGTAATAAGTTTTGGTGCCGGTTTGCCTGGGATCAGTGCTGTGGTCACGATGATATCAACATCTTTTGCCTGTGCGGCAAACAATTCCATTTCTGCTTTAATAAAGGCTTCGGACATGACTTTAGCATAACCATCGCCTCTGCCCGCTTCTTCTTTAAAATCCAATTCTAAAAATTCAGCGCCCATACTTTGTACTTGTTCCTTCACTTCCGGACGCGTATCAAAAGCACGAACGATGGCGCCAAGGCTGCCAGCCGCCCCGACTGCCGCCAAACCAGCGACACCAGCGCCAATAACCATCACCTTAGCTGGTGGTATTTTTCCTGCTGCTGTGATTTGCCCCGTGAAAAAACGGCCAAATTCATGAGCTGCTTCAACAATGGCACGATAACCTGCAATATTCGCCATTGAACTGAGAGCATCTAAAGATTGCGCCCGAGAAATCCGGGGCACTGAGTCCATCGCCAAAACAGTTATCTGGCGTTCTGATAATTTTGCGAGTAATTCTGGGTTTTGTGCCGGCCAGATAAAGCTAACTAATGTAGCTCCTTCTTTCATTAAAGCTATTTCATTATCGTCGGGAGCATTTACTTTAAAAATAATGTCTGATTGCCAAACCTGATGATGTTCTGCAATGTCAGCCCCGGCTTTTTGATAAGCTGCATCATCAAAACTGGCGAGTTTCCCAGCTCCCGCCTCTACTGCAACAGTAAACCCCAACTTACGCAACTGCTCCACGGTTGATGGTGTGGCAGCAACGCGAGCTTCATTTAAGAGCCGCTCTTTTGGTACACCAATATGCATAATGTTTCCTTCTCTAAGAATGAAATATATTGCCGATTATTACCTGTTGAAGCCTCTTTAACGATTTGTTTGATGTTATTGCTGGTATCAGCAAAATCTATCAAAAAAATGGTAACGTTATAAAAATATTTTCTGGAAAAATTATCAATGGGTTAATTGGCCCTAAAGTAACCAACAGAATCAGAGCCTACCTATCAATATCACGATTGATACATTTGCAGAATAGATATTACCCCGTCTTGAGAAAAAAACCGTTTTCGACGTGGCTTATTTAAAGATATCGTGGTTTATAACCAAAAAGGATCAGCGGGAAAAAGAGGCGCTGCCTTCAACATAGAAATACCAGTAAGCGTAATTAGGCACGAATTGTGAATTGACTATGACATACAGAATCATCAAAGTATTTGGACATTTTTAAAATTACATATAATAATTGCGCCCTATGTGAGATAAAACCATAACAATGTTCAGCACGTTATAAATATTTAATGCGCAAGAAGGCGAAAGGATTTTTTATGAAGCTGAAGACAACGATCATCGCTACCACGGTGTTCTCATTAATGTCGATTACTGCTGCACATGCGGCCAAAGAGTTAACTCCAGAACAAGCCGCAGAGCTCAAACCTTTCGAGCGAATCGCAGTTACTGGACGTTTTAATGCAATCTATGAAGCTGCTGATGCAGTTTCCCGCCAGGCCGATAAAAAAGGCGCTGAAAGCTTTTATATCCAGAGTCTGGACGATCTCAATGGACGTGGTAATTTGCGCGTTGTAGCTGATTTGTATCATAAAGATGCAGAAAAAGCGGATAAAACAAAAAATTATCGTGTCTATCGTGGCATTAAAGAATTACCTAAGACTGAAGCCATCACTTTAGAACCTTTTGATACTGTCACCATCAACGGTTATTACCCAACCGATCCTGACATGAAAGAAGCCATTGCCAAAGCGGCCAAGAAGAAAGATGCAGCATCCTTCTTTATCGTTCGCGACATTACACCAAATAATGGTGGAAATCAGATAGTCACCGCTTATGTCTACAAAGAAGATGCGCCGAAACGCAAGGTTCAGTCCGATGATGCCGTGATCCCTGCTGATTCCGATGCTGGCCGCCAGGCACTGGCACAAGGTGGAGAAGAAGCCAAAAAAGTAGAAATTCCGGGTGTCGCTTCCTCCTCTTCAACCAGTAATTTCGTCGGTCGCTTTTTTGAAACCCAGACATCAAAAGGCGGGCGTTACACTGTAACCTTGCCTGATGGTACAAAAATTCAAGAGCTGAACAAAGCATCCGCTGCCCAAATGGTTCCATTTGATTCCGTCACTTTCTCTGGTTATTACACAACAGCACCTGAAGTTTCTTATCAGGTCGCCAAGCGTGCAGCAGAAAAAGGGGCTAAGTATTACCATGTTACAAGGGAATGGCAGTCCAATGGTGGCAATGTCACCATCAGTGCTGATTTATTCAAATAATCAGCAGATAGCTCCTTAAGTTATCCAAGAGGCACAAATAACACATTTGTGCCTCTTTTTATTGGAGTATTCAGCTTCCAGCATTAATTGATTTTCTTATACCCTCACATAATATTATGCATAAAATTTATGTTTTTTTGCATAGTCACCCATTGCATACACTGCATTCACTCCGTAGAATTCCCCTGTTTTTAGATTTATCTACTAAATCTTTTCTGCAATCCATAGCATGGATGCAATAAATGTCCAATATGTGTTCGATATTCAGAACAAGTGTTCTGGCTAATCGTGTCGATTATATTATTTTTAGGAACGTATCTTTGGAAAAGAAATTAGGCCTCACTTCTCTGACAGCACTGGTACTCAGCTCGATGGTGGGTGCGGGAGTGTTCAGCTTGCCACAAAATATGGCACAGGTTGGCAGCCCTGCTGCACTTATGATTGGTTGGGGAATAACAGGCATCGGTATTCTCTTTTTAGCCACTTCTTTGCTTTTACTTTCGCGTCTTCGTCCTGATTTAGACAGCGGCATTTTTACTTATGCCCGGGAAGGGTTTGGGGAGTTAGTTGGGTTTTGTTCAGCATGGGGATACTGGTTTTGCGCCATTATTGCCAATGTTTCTTACTTGGTTATTGTCTTTTCAGCATTAAGTTTTTTCACTGATACTGAACACTCTGTAATTTTTGGTGATGGCAATACGTGGCAATCGTTGATTGGTGAATCAATCTTGCTTTGGTTTGTTCATTGGTTGGTGCTTCGTGGTGTTCAAACGGCCGCAGGAGTCAATCAGCTGGCTACGATGGCAAAATTACTGCCGTTAGGTATATTTATTGTCTTGGCAATCGCCGCTTTTAAAATGGATGTGTTTACTTTTGACTTCACCGGCGTTGATATGGGGGTTCCCGTCTGGCAGCAAGTAAAGGATACGATGTTAATCACTCTGTGGGTTTTCATCGGGGTTGAAGGCGCTGTTGTTGTTTCCGCCCGAGCTAGAAAACGCAGGGATATTGGTCTTGCCACTGTGTTGGCTGTGGTTTCCGCATTAAGCGTTTATATACTCGTTACCCTTCTCTCGTTAGGTTTAGTCACCAGACCTGAATTAGCGGCCATGCGTAATCCTTCAATGGCGAATCTCATGGTTGAGTTAATGGGCTCCACAGGTGAGATTGTCATTATTGGTGGATTAATCATTTCCGTTTGTGGGGCTTATTTGAGTTGGACAATCATGGCTGCAGAAGTGCCATTTATTGCCGCCTTGCATGGTACATTTCCAAAAGCGTTCAACCAGCAAAACAGCAAAAAAGCGCCGGTGTCATCTCTCTGGATCACAAATGGAGCCGTTCAGATTTCTTTGATTTTCATCTGGATAACCGGCAGTAATTACAATACCTTGCTTGCGATTGCATCAGAGATGATTCTTGTGCCCTACTTTCTCGTTGGTGCATTTTTAGTAAAAGTGGCATTTGAACGTAGCAGCCGCCCTTTGCTGTCTATCGCTGTAGGCGCTTGTATTTATGGATTATGGCTGATTTATGCTTCAGGCTTAATGAATTTGCTCCTTTCCGTTGTGCTGTATGCTCCGGGTTTGCTGGTGTTTCTGTATGCCCGTAGGCAAAATGAGGAAAAAACGCCGCTCAACTTAATGGAAAAATCAGCCATAGTGATTCTAATCATTACAGCAATTCCTTCCACATGGGTTTTAATGCACTGATTGAGGTCTTGCTCCATCTGATTTTTTAGATACAAATTATTCTAACCATTCTATTCAGAAGCCAATATTTAAGAGGAGAACTTCCATTCTCCTCTTATTTTTTGCTCAAAATATGCTGAAAAACTAACTCAACCTGGTTAGTATTTTTGTCTGGTTTATCAAAAAAAAGTAGATAGTTACACCCTCACCTAGACAACATATCACACATTTCCCTGATTTTTTCCCATGAGATGGATTTTTAAAAACCCAGATAGTGGGCTCTTTTTGTACTTTCATAGTGCAGGTTTCTGAATTTTTGTTTGTTGTTACATGTGTATTTTTTGTTGTTGCTTAATAGTATGTTGTAACTAATATAGAGAAAATATGAACAAATCACACCCAATACATAAGCATTTATTTTGTTTTTATTTGATTTTATTTTTCATAAAAAATAAATAGCGTTATTAGCCACAATAATTGTAAGAGATATTATTAATAACAAGTTAACTTTATATAGATAAAATCATTGCATATTTGGCTTAAGGTATCCATTCAAGTCTTACTTATGTGAAATATATAACACAAAAACCAGAAGAACAAGATCCGATCACAAATGTATAATATTTACTTAAAAATGTAGCAAAAAAGACAAATTAAAGAAATATATGTATTTATTTGCATATTTATTTTTATAGAAAATCGTCAATTAATAGTTAATCTTATAAAACAGAATAAAAGTTCATTTTACGTTCAAAAAATACACTGTTTTATGAATAACAATACTATTAATGTTTACTTTACAGATAAAAAATTCAAAGAATGGGTTTTGTCGAGTTATTATTTTGAACTTTGTTAATTACTCGCTACTATATTCTCCGTATTACCTATCGATAAAGAAACATGAATTGTTGTTTCTTTGTTATTTTTAAGATGTGAGTTCGCAAAGTTTACTTGCTGTATTTATGTACGGCTTTAACGTTAATTCAATAAACTATTTCTCTGACGTATAACTACGCCAGAGATGGAACGTATTAAAAAATGAAAACCAAACTAATTATTTCATCTTTATTTGTTTCGTCTGTATTAATGTCTACCGCTCATGCTGCTGATGGACTAGTTAAATTTACAGGGAAAGTAACAGCGTCTGCATGTAAAGTAGATTCTGGTTCAATCGATCAAACTGTGAATCTGGGGACTATTAGTGCAAGTTCCTTCAGTGGTATTCACAGTACCTCTGCTCCTACTCGCTTTAGTATTAAATTAACTGACTGCCCAACAGAATATAAAACAGCTCAAGTTAAATTCGATGGTCAGACAGATAGAAGCAACAGCAGACTATTAGCTTTAACCAGTAATACTGGAGCAGCAACTGCCAGAGGTGTTGCAATCGCACTTTATGAAGATGATGGTAACTCGATGATAAACATGGCTGAAAGCTCACGTCCTCAGCGTTTGAGTGGTCAAAAAACTGATGAATTGAGTTTTGTTGCTAAATACATTGCAACAACGGCTAAAGTCGAGCCAGGTGCAGGTGATGCAGTAGCTAACTTTACTATTACCTATAACTAAGCTGTCTTAATTACAAAAAAATCCTAACGCCAAAAGGAACTAATGGCAAGGATGCCAATGCCATAGTACTCGTTTAACGGGTTTAAATAGTTACATTTGCCAATAGCTTTCTGATTACATTTACTTATTAATAAATATAAAAATAATTTTTATTTGGAGTTATCACTTTGAGATATTTTCGCATTTTTATTTTTATTTTCATCTGCATCTTCAGCATTAATACTTCTTTTGCGGGAGTCGTAATTGGCGGCACTCGTGTTATTTATATTAGTAACCAAAAAGAAGCTTCTATTTCCATCAGCAATCCAGAAACGGATATTTCTTATCTCATCCAATCTTGGGTTCAAGATGAACACGATGAAACTAAGACGCCTTTTATTATTACTCCCCCACTTTTTAAGTTAACAAGTGGAAATGAGAATATTTTACGAATTGTTAAAACCGGGAATAATTTACCTGAAGATAGAGAGTCTTTATTCTGGCTCAATGTTAAATCTATTCCTGCCACAGCTAAATCAGCGCAAAACCAGCTGCAAATCACGGTGAAATCGCGCTTTAAGCTTTTCTATCGCCCTGCCGACTTGGCTGAAGGTGCTGTAATTGCCTATAAGGCTCTGAAATTCAAGACCGATGGACACAAGTTGATTGCCGAAAACCCGACACCTTATTACATCTCTTTTACTGAGCTAAAGACCGGCAATGGTACAAAAAATTATGAAATTAAATCCGCTGGCATGATCCCGCCCTTTGGGAAATCAAGCTGGGATGTACCGATTAAAAACATCAACCAAGTCACTTGGAAAACTATCAATGATTTTGGTGGTGTAACGGCAGAAGAAAAACAGACATTTTGAGAAATAACTTATACCACTTATATACCCAATAAATTTCAAGCTACGTCCTGAAAGATAGCGGGTATATTAAAATTAGAAAATTATCATGGATAACTACCGTCATTATCTTCAACAAAATTTTTCTGATTATTGGCTGTTGTTTATCAAGCTACGCTTGCGCTACCTCTATTCTGTAAAAATAAATTATAGCCGAGTATTCTTTTGCGCATTGTTCATCACATGTTTTTGGGCTTATACCAATAAAGCTTACACGGAAGAGTATTTCAATATTAATGCATTGGAAAACCATTCAGGCTTTCCAGAGGATATTGATTTATCTCTTTTCACTCAGGATGAACAGCAGCCACCCGGCCGCTATTGGGTAGATATCTATCTTAACCGGGAGAAAGTAGATACCGGGAATATCGATTTTATTATTGTAAACCATAAGCTATCACCAAAATTTAAGGTACAAAAACTCCGGGAAATGGGTGTCAATATTGAATCACTCCCTTTGCTGCGTGATTTAACCCAAGATACGGAACTTGATGATATTGGCCAATATATCCCATCGGCATCGTCTTCTTTTGATTTCAAACATCAACGATTGGATCTCAGCATTCCGCAAGCGGTATTGAATCGTCAAGCCAGAGATTATGTTCCCCCTCATTTGTGGGAACAGGGGCTGACATCCTTGATGGTCAATTATAATTACAGCGGTTCCATGACTTGGCAAGACGCTCAACCAGGCACAACAAAAAATCATTTTCTTAATATCAGAACAGGTGCCAATTGGGATGCATGGCGTTTACGAAATCATTCCACTTACAGCAGCCAAGATAAAAAATGGCAACATTTCAATACCTATCTTCAACGCGATATTCATGCATTGAAAAGCCAATTAACATTTGGGGATAGCTATACCCCTTCCCCTATTTTTGATAGTTTTCAATTTCGTGGAATGCAGTTAGCTTCCGACGACAGCATGTTGCCTGATAGCCAAAAAGGGTTTGCACCGACGATCAGGCGAATTGCACAAAGCAATGCTCAGGTCATCATTAAACAAAATGGTTACACCATTTATGAATCTTACGTATCCCCTGGGCCTTTTGTTATCAATGACCTTTATCCAACATCGTCTAACGGTGATCTGGAAGTTATTGTCAAAGAAGCTGATGGGAAAGAGCATCGTTCAGTGCAAGCGTTTTCGACTGTTCCTATCATGCTCCGGGAAAATAGCCTACGGCATTCACTGGCTTTGGGAAAATACAAATCCAATTCTGATCATGGTAAAGAACCTTATTTTGTGCAGGGCACACTGATATATGGCGTTTCCAATAATGTCACGGCATACGGCGGAACGACAATATCAAAGGATTATCAATCTATTGCGTTAGGTGCCGGTTATAACTTCGCGGATTGGGGCTCAGTTTCTTTTGATGCGACTTATGCCAAAACTAATTCAACATCCAACGGCAGCTATTATGGTCAATCCTATCGTTTCCAATATGCCAAAGATATCCCCCTGACAGGAACTAACCTCTCCCTTGCCGGATATCGTTACTCGACGCAAGATTTTTACGATTTTAAAGAAGCCAATGAATTGGTTAATACAAATAACGGAGGCATCAACAATAGCAGCAATAAACGCAGCAAATTGCAGCTTTACATTAACCAGCCGTTGAAAGATTGGGGATCTGTTTACATATCGGCTTTACAGCAGGATTACTGGCAGCAGAAAGGTTACGAAAAAAATATCAGTGCAGGTTACAGCTCGAATTACAATTCCATCAACTATAACCTGAGCTACTCCTACAATGCTTTCCCGAGTGCAAATCGTAATGAACAGATTGTCTCTTTGAGCCTTCAAATCCCTCTTGACCGTTTGTTAAAAGACAGTTGGGTGAGCTACAACATGACGAGTAGTAAAAACGGTGACATGTCTCACCAAGTCAGCTTAAACGGCACTGCTCTTGAAGATAACAAACTGACTTATGGCATTCAGCAAAATTACACCAGCCGCAACAAAGATGTTGGCGGGAATATTACTGCTGAATACAAAGGAGCCTATAGTCAGATTAACGCGGGCTACAGTTACAATAACTATTTCAAACAACTGACTTACGGTTTAAATGGCGGCATAGTTGCCCACCCTTACGGTGTCACTCTTTCTCAATCTTTGGGAGATACACTGGTATTGGTGCGGGCAAATGGTGCTAAAGGAATTAAAGTGCAAAACCATGCCGGCATTAAGACGGACTGGAAAGGCCATGCCATTGTACCTTATGTCAGCAGCTACCGAAAAAACCGCATTGCTCTGGATACCTATTCAATGGGCAACGATGTTGATATTGATATCAATACCCAAACCATCGTCCCAACCCGAGGCTCAGTAACTTTGGCTAATTTTCAGACACGCATTGGTCACCGTGTGTTATTGACTTTGTCTCACAAAGGCAAAGAAATTCCGTTTGGTGCAACTGCAACGTTAGAACAACAACATGATGAAAGAAGTGAACCCAATAGCACCATTGTCAGCAATGATGGGCAGGCTTACCTCAGCGGTATACCTGATTCAGGCCAGATTTGGGTGAAATGGGGTCAGAAAGGTGCTCAGGAGTGCCGGGTAAATTACCAACTTCCTGATAAAACGCCTGAATCGGGTTTATACACTTTGAACGCAACGTGTGAATAACAAAACCGGATATCTATTTCAGATTAAAATATGTCGTTGAAATACTATGGAAATTATTTATGACCAGTAGATCCAGATTATTATTGCTGAGTGTGTTTATCCTCAGCATGATAAGCAGTTTTGCCAGTCAGGCAAGAAATTATTGCGGGTATGCTCCCGGTGTTGCAGCCAAAACAACAGCCGTCTCTTTTGGTGATATCGTGATCCCAAGGGATTATCCCATCGGGACAACCATCCGGGAAATTTATCTCGATGAAGTGGATGTGCAGGGCTACCTCGCCTTCTGTGATTACCATACCTCCGCCACATGGGATGAACCCGCACTTGATCGGGCACACTATAACTATGACGCGATTTATGAATCTGGCATACCCGGCGTCGGGATCCGCATTAATACTTGGGGGCCTGGCTTTGGTATCGATTGGCTACCCAGAACGGCATATCCAGCACAATATTGCTACCCGGTTCATGGATATCACGGCAAAGTCCCCTATTGTGGTAAAACATTCGGCTACTTAACTGTGCAGCTAATAAAAATAGCCCCTACAACTGGCTCAGGCATGGTGCAAAATAGGCTATTGACGCGGGCTAGACTAGACCCTGATATGACTATACATACTTTTTATCTGACCAATACCCGCATCATCACTCAAGGGTGTTCCCTTACACAAAGCACGACTTTCGTTAATATGGGTGAAGTCAAGACTAGTGATTTCCGTGGTGTTAATAGTACTGCGGGATTAAAGGACTTCAATTTGGAAGTAGATTGTGATGCTAATCTAGATGTTGATGTTACATTGGATGGACGGCCAGCGAAAAGTTATGCCAATAATATTTGGGCGTTGGATTACAGTAGTGACAACGTCACGGCTACAGGTATTGGTTTACAGATATTGTTATTCAATAAACCATTAGATATGCGTGAGCCTATTATGCTTCGCCCCAGCCATAGAGTAAGACATTTCTCTATTCCATTGCAGGCACGGTATATTCAAACTGATCCGCGCATTACCCCCGGTAAGGCAGATGCGACTGCCACTGTTACCCTGACTTATCAATAGATTGTTTTATCCTATTTTTAACCCCGCTCAATATTGAGCGGGGTTAAAAAACATTACTCTGGAATGTAAACCCCCGTAGTCCCATTTTCGTAAATCCTCATATCCGATAATCAAAACGAATAGCAATAATTCCACCCTCCCGTTTTTCAGTCCCCTGCTTTAAAGATAGATTGAATTTTCTCTGTAGTTGATGATGAGGGGTTTGATTGTAGTGCAACAAGTATGTTGTAACTAATATAGAGAAATATTAGCTTTTCGCCAGAACCACCCGATTCAATATTACCGTCACTTCCGTTATTAAGAATCTATTATTTGAATTACTACTTAACCTTAACTAACATCGACTTACGTTGGTACGATCTGCACAGGATCAGCTCTGTTAGCGAAAACGGTCTTGCTTAATGGCAAAAAAGCCACAAGCAATAAAGAGTCTTTTCAGTGGGTTGTGGAGCAAAACAGAAGTGTGGATTGGGTAAAAGAAGCAAGGTGGGTAGAAGATGGAAAATACTTCACTTCTTCTGGAGTATCTGCCGGTACAGATATGTCACTCGCGATGATAGCTAAGATTTATGGCATTGATGCTGCAGTTTCTTTTGCAGACATGGCAGAATATGAATGGAACAATGATCCCCATCACGATATTTTCGCAAAGAAATATGGACTAATAGATTAGTGTTCACAATATGATGGTATTTTAAAAACTCGATCAATAATTTAATCAAGTATTGGTTAATAGGGCTGTGAGTAATTTATTTACTACAGCCCTATTATCATCATATTAAGACGCTATATTTTCCATAGCCTGAAAAATACGTTTGTCAGATATTGGATAAGCCGTACCCAATTGCTGGGCAAACAGGCTAATCCGAAGTTCTTCAATCATCCAGCGAACTTCTTTTACTTCCGGTAGTTGTTTTTGCTGAACAGACAGTTTTGCCAGCCATTGTTGCCATTGACGCTGAATATGCTCAATCCGGCTCATGTGCGCCCGATCTTTGTTCGGATCAACCGCCAGTTTTTCCAATCGGCGCTCAATACCATTCAGATAGCGCAAAACCTCCGCCAGCCGTTTCCAACCATGAGAAGTCACAAATCCATTAAAGACCAGACCTGATAACTGTTCTTTAATATCTGATAAGGCAAGTGCAAGGGCAATGTCTACCCGCCCTTTCAGACGTTTATTGATATTAAAGACCGCAGTCAGGATTTGCTCGACCTGTCTGGCAATCTCTACTACTGCGTCATTCAAATCAGCACGCACTTTATTCTGCAAGTCAGAAAACGCCTGCTCATTCCATGCCGGGCCACCATGCTCTGCTATCAGTTTATCCACACCGCAGGAAATGCAATCGTCGATCAAATCCAACACTTTGCCATAAGGATTGAAGTACAGCCCCAGCTTGGATTTGTTCGGTAATTTCTCATGCAGATATTTTATCGGTGACGGTATATTCAGCAGCAGCAGGCGACGTGTTCCTTCCCACATTGCATTTTGCTGTTCAATTTCAGTTTCGAACAGTTTAATGCCGATACAATCTTTCTCGTCCACCAAGGCCGGAAACGCTTTGACGGAATAGCCACCACGCTTTTGCTCATAGCGTTCGGGCAATTCTCCAAAACTCCAGATGTGCAGGCCACTTTGTTCGATACCGTCATCTGCAACCGCTGAAAGTGTTTCCTGAACTTTTCCTTTCAGTTTCAGTTTCAAGGCAGATAAATCTTTACCTTCAGCCAGCAATCTGTTTTTCTCGCCCGCCCTTTTTTCATCAAGAATACGGAATGTAATCTTCAAATGATCAGGAACTTGTTCTAGCTGCCAGTCTTCGCGTGACACTGTCACGCCGGTCATACGGCGCAGTTCCCGCTCAAGGCTCTCCAATAAAGCGCCTTGCGGTTGACTGACCCGTTCCAGAAAGGCTTGTGCATAGTTAGGCGCAGGGACAAAATTACGCCGTATCGGTTTTGGCAATGATTTGATTAAGGCAACCACCAATTCATGACGAATTCCCGGAATTTGCCAGTCGAACCCTTCATCTCTGACCTGATTCAACACCGGCAAAGGAATATGCACTGTAACGCCGTCAGCATCGGTTCCCGGCTCAAATTGATAACTTAAACGGAACTTCAAATTATCTTGATGCCAATAATTCGGATAGTCCAAGGCACTGACTTTATTGGCATCCCCTTTAATCAACATGCTCTTTTCAAAGTTGAGCAATTCTGGTTGATCTTTGCTTGCGACTTTCCACCAGCGATCAAAATGACGGGATGACACAACGTCCTTGCCGACTCTTTGGTCATAAAAACTGAACAAAGTATCATCGTCCACCAAGATATCCCGCCGACGCGATTTATGCTCCAGTTCTTCTACTTCTTCACGCAGTTTTAGGTTAGCACGGAAGAAAGAGTGGCGAGTCTGCCAGTCCCCTTCAACCAATGCGTGACGGATGAACAATTCGCGACATAGCATGGGATCTTTCTGGCTGTAATTTACCAACCGCCCTGCCACAATAGGCAAACCATACAGGGTGACTTTTTCCGTTGCCATCACAGCGCCCTGTGATTTTTGCCAGTGTGGTTCACTGTAATGATGCTTAATCAAATGGGCTGCCAATGGTTCAATCCATTCAGGCTCTATGCGCGCAGCAATACGCCCCCACAAGCGGCTGGTTTCGACCAATTCCGCCACCATTCCCCATTTGGGCGGCTTTTTAAATAATCCCGAACCAGGAAAGATAGAGAAACGGGCATTGCGTGCACCAGTGTATTCCTGTTTATCCGTGTCTTTTTGGCCAATATGGGAAAGAAGCCCTGTCAGCAGCGCAACATGGATACTGCGGTAATCCGCTTCTTGACTATTGATTGGTAAGCCAATTTCTTTCACCACTTGTCGGAGCTGGGTATAAACATCCTGCCATTCTCTGACGCGCAGATAATTCAGGTAATCCTGACGACAAAGCTTGCGGAACTGGGAACTGGAAAGTGCTTCTTGCTGTTCCTGTAAGAAATCCCACAATTTCAGGAACGCAATAAAATCAGAATCTTTATCCGCAAAACGGCGGTGCTTTTCATCTGAAGCCTGTTGTTTTTCCAGCGGCCTTTCCCGCGGATCTTGAATGGATAGTGCCGAGGCGATGACCATCACTTCACGAACACAGCCATGAGCCTTGGCTTCCAGCACCATACGGGCTAAACGCGGATCGATGGGCAATTGTGCCAATTGCCGCCCCATTGAAGTCAGTCGATAAATGCCTTCTGACGAGGTTTCCGGATCAATTGCTCCCAGTTCCTCCAACAACCGAACACCATCTTGAATATTACGTTTGTCCGGAGCTTCAACAAATGGAAATGCACTGACATCCCCCAAACCAATGGAGGTCATCTGCAAAATAACAGAAGCCAGATTGGTACGCAAAATCTCAGGATCCGTGAATTCCGGCCGTGATAAATAATCATCTTCCGAATAAAGGCGAATACAGATACCGTCCGAAACTCGCCCACAACGCCCTTTACGCTGATTAGCCGATGCTTGGGAAATAGGCTCTATCGGCAAACGCTGTACTTTGGTGCGGTAGCTGTATCGGCTTATGCGCGCAAAACCCGTATCAATCACATACTTGATGCCCGGTACCGTCAGTGATGTTTCTGCTACGTTCGTTGCCAGAATAATACGCCGGCCGACGTGAGGCTGGAATATCCGGTTCTGTTCACTGTTGGATAGGCGTGCAAACAGCGGCAAAATTTCAGTGTGCAGGAAGTTTTGTTTATTGAGCGCATCTGCGGTGTCACGAATTTCTCGTTCACCACTCATGAAGACCAATATGTCACCGGCACTTTCTCGCCCCAGCTCCGTCACCGCATCAATGATGGCCTCAAGTTGATCCCGGTCGCCGTCACTATCATCACTCGCTACAGGCCGATAACGGACTTCCACCGGATAAGTACGCCCAGAGACTTCAATAATTGGCGCTTTATTAAAATGGCGGGAGAAACGTTCAGGATCAATGGTGGCTGAAGTGATGATAACTTTCAGATCAGGGCGTTTCGGCAGCAATTGCCGTAAATAGCCAAGAATAAAATCGATATTCAGACTTCTCTCGTGGGCTTCATCGATAATCAACGTATCGTATTGCAACAGTAAGCGATCTTGCTGCAATTCTGCCAACAAAATACCATCAGTCATCAACTTGACCAGCGTGTTGTCACTCACCTGATCATTAAAGCGGACTTTATAACCTACCGTAGAACCAAGCGAAGTTTCCAACTCATCAGCAATGCGGTTGGCAACTGAACGTGCGGCTAAACGGCGGGGTTGGGTATGACCGATTAACCCTTTAACCCCTCTCCCCAATTCAAGACAGATTTTCGGAATTTGGGTGGTTTTCCCCGAACCGGTTTCCCCGGCAATGATAACAACCTGATTATCCCGAATGGCTTTATAGATATCGTCTTTCTTTTGGCTGACAGGTAAATTTTCAGAATATTTAATTGATGGACAAGCCGCTTGGCGATTGATGACTTTTTGTCTTGCAGCCGCAATGTCCGTAGAAATGGATTGAGCAACCGCCTGCTGGGATGCCTGGTTCTTAATTTTTGCTGCTCCATGCAAACGTTTTTTTAAACGGAACTGATCGCGCAGCGATATATGATCAAGTTCAGCAAATAATTTAGCAATAGGTGCGGTCAAGGGTAATTCCACAGTGATAAATCCTTGTGACGTTTTTAACTGAGTAGCGCTGTCTAATGCAGGCTCAGAGGGTAATTGCTTATGGCTTAGCTTAATGGTTAAAAGTGTAACATATTTTATGAAATTCAATGTAACTCATATACAATCCACTCTTAGCTAATTTATTACTTTGTATACCAGGTGGTTGATTAGGTAATGAAGTTATTCAATAAATTTGAACTCTAACCTCGAAATAATGAACTATTAGAAATCTGGTTTACCACTTAAGATAGCACCACTCCACAATAATAAACAAAGTGACAATTCACACTTTGTTATATAAGGAATTGAAAATGAGTAAAGTGCTCGTATTGAAATCCAGTATTCTGGCACAAGCATCACAAAGCAGCAAAATGGCTGATTATTTCACCGGAGAATGGCTGTCTCATAATCCTGATAGCCAAGTGACAGAGCGCGATCTGGCTGGTACTCCGGTTCCAGTGCTAGACAGTGAACTATTCGATGCGTTACGCCAAAACAGTACAGAGTTATCAGAGCGCCAAAAAGCCGCTCTGGCTCTGTCAGAGGAAATGATTTCAGAGCTAAAAACACACGATGTCATCGTGATTACTGCACCAATGTATAACTTTGCTATCCCTACACAGCTAAAAAACTATTTTGATTTGGTAGCCCGGGCAGGAATGACATTCCAATATACCGAAAAAGGTGCCCAAGGCTTGCTGAAAGGTAAACGGGCCATCGTCTTAATTAGTCATGGTGGTATTTATAAAGGCGGCCCAAGGGATACAATCCCATCATACCTGAGTGTTTTTCTTGAGTTTATTGGTATTACTGATGTGGAATTCATACATGCGGAAGGTCTGTCGCTAGGTGAAGAATCAGCCAAGCAAGCCCACTTGAATGCCAATAAATTGATGGATGATATCATCCAGGAAATGATACAGACACTACCAGAAGAAAATGCCGCCTGAACAGCCCCAAACAAAACCTGAACATACAAAAAATAAGTGCGCCGTGTGGCGCGCTTATTTCTTCACCCAATTGCCGTTAATACCAAGAACATATTCTCCTGGGGCAGCCCGGTTTACCAATTTTTCACCTGCGATTTTCGCAACTTGATCGGCTGTCATATTGTTTTGAGCGGCAATTTCAGCGTATTTTTTTCCTCGCTCACTGTTAATTTTGTGAACCACAGACTGCGCATCCTGAGTATTTTTTACCGGTGCCAGATAGCCGCTGAATGTCTCTCCTACCAACCCTTGTTGCTTTGCTTCACTCAACGTCATGCCGATGGCAAAAGAACTGAATAGCAGACTCAATACAAATACTATTCCTGCCTTTTTCATATTCCCGCCCTTAGAATAAATTAGAGTTATTTTTGAGCATATCCTCAATTTGCCTATCGACTTTAATATGGATCTCATGCTCAATCTTCACATTCATATTGATGTTGATGGGCTTATCCGGTGTCGCCATTTCCAGCCTGACACACCCCATCAACATCAGGCTGCTCAATATCATGCTCCCCAGCATCATTCGCATACTGGCACCCTGCGACCTGTACCCAATTTCTGTTGTCATTTGTCACTCCCACCCATTACAGATATGTTTTTCTGTAACCATTCTTCCAGATTACTGCCAAAACGCAGACTGTGCCATAATTGAAAAATATTCTCCTCATGGCGATAATTGAGCCGGACTTCACGCCGTCTATCTACCACAGGGTTAACCCCGCTAATTTCTGAATGCAATCTCAACACACCCAGATTATCCAGCGTAACATAGGCCTTTGAATGGCTTATTTCCAAATAACGCAGCCAATCCATTGCTACACCTGCAGATAAGTCATTTTTCCCGATGGAATCTACGGTATCTTTATCCAGCCTTAAGGTTAAATCCCCTTCGTTGGAGATCCACCCTTTCTTGATAATCCAGTAGTTATCATTCAACAACACGGGCAATTCGCCACTGATGTGACCTGACATGGCCATTTGCTTGACTTTCAAGACACCAAATAATTTACTCAAATTCAGTTTATTAAACCGCAAGACGGCTGCCTCTTTTTGCGGCAGTTGTAATTTATCCATCTCCAGTTTGCCATCCAACAGATCAACATTCACATTGCTCAATACCAATGGCTTGGTATCAGTTGACGGATAAAACCCCTGCAAATCAGCAGTCACATTCTGCATGGCAAATAAGTCTTGAATCAATTTGACGCGTAGCTGAACCGGAGATGCCACGCCCAATTGCCAAATGTGCTCCTGCAAACGCCATGGTAAAACGAAATTCAAACCATCAACTTCGCCATTTTTTAACCACATGCCTGCATTTTTCACAACCCAATGCCCGCCGGCACGCAGACCTTGCCCTTTTGCTATTGAAAAAGCGGCTTGAGCGTAAATATTTCCGCCACGTAATGTAATTCCCAAATCCGGCGGGATCAACGACTGAAAAGCCAATAGCGATTGTCGTGGCCAACGGGCCTCTCCCCTCAAGCGATCGCCGTCCCAACGCCCATACAATGGAATGGGGCCAATTCCTTTAGAGTACAATTTACCATTCAGCATAAAGTTTTCAGGCGATTGGCCAACCAATGAGGCTTTAAAATCGAAGGGAGGCAAAAAGCCCCCGGAGCGGAATTCTGTTCTCTTCGCGGACAACTGCAATGATAATTGCACATCCCCCATTGAAGCGGGACGATTTAGAGGCCTTTGCCAAATCAGTGGGTTAACTAACGCTAAACGTGGTTCGATGATTTTCACCGAGCCATGTTGGATACGATCAAATCCTGTGCTTAATTGGTTCACCGTTATTCGTGATTGATTCCAATTGCCGGTGCCTGCAATATCCCATTTTGCTTGTAGCGGAGGTAAATTCCCATTCCCCCAATAACGCCATTTCCAATTTCCGTGATCGGGAATAAAATTCTCTGCATAACCATCCAGGTGGATTTTAAATGCTCCCCAATAACTGTCTTTTGCTTGCACAATCGCTTGAAGCCGGCCCGTGAATCCGTCGCGAGTCAAGTGAGTCCCAGCTAAAGGCAAACGGGCTTCTTTGACAAAAAAAGTTTCACTCACTTTCCCCCATGCTCTAAATAAGGCGCCTGACCGAAACGTGATTTTAGGCGCAGCCAGCGATCCTGTCACAACAGCAGGCAATGACATGGTCATGATCATGGAATCTCTATTCATTTGCCCGGTTAACTGGAATGGAATATGGGCATCAGTAATATTGATGGATGTCGGCTGTATTGAAAGGACAACATTGCCTTTACCCTGTTCATTTTGCGTAACCAGATTTATCCGCCCACTGACAGACATTCCAGCCAATCCCTTTTTCCATTGTTCGAGTCGCACATTTATCCCGCCAGACAAAGACTGCCCTGCATTCAGCCATTGCCATTTACCATTCGTTATCTGAAATTGAGATTCATCAAACGACCAAGGTAATTCCGCCAGCCTGTGTTGTTTTTGTTCTTCTGTAACGGTTAGTTGCCCGGCTCGCCCTTTCCATTTCAACGCCAATTGCAGTGGCTCAGAATATTGATTCAAAGACAAATAAGCGATGACTTGCCCCTGTTCAGGCCAGGTTTCAATATCCAAAGGCAATTCGATATCACCTTGCAGATTAATTTCTTGTTCAGGCAGCTTCATAAAAAACTGCTGAATAATAAGCGCCTTTTTATCCGTGATGTTCGCGCTGAGTTTTAGTTGTTCCCCTTGATAAGAAAAAGTTTGTTTCTGAGATGAAGAACTGAATTGAACTCTACCGGCAAATTGCGGCCACGGCATTAGCGTGAAACGCTCGACTGTAAAATGACGCGCAGGAATAGAAGATAATATGTGTTGAATCGATAAAGGTGAGGATTGCATTTCTGTCGGTTGTTCGGCCAATAGCTGCGTCAAACACTGGCTTTGGGTGTCAATATTATTTGCATGAACATCCCAATTATGGCCTTGGTTGCTTTTAGGGGACGAATCCTTGCGGTACAGATACGCCACTGAAAGACCTGATATATCAATCAATTCACACTCTTTTGCTCTTAATGACAGGCTTTCCAACCATAATCCCTGCTTTTTCCATTCGGGCTGGCTTAAAGAGAGGGTAACGCCTTGTGGCAACCAATAACTGGCAATCCATGGCACCCAACGTGGAAGTGTAAACCATCCCACCAAAATCAATAACACCAGCAATATCAACATTACTGCGAACACTTTTAATAGCTTGGTCATCAAATCCATATCTCATCTTTTCAACCTAAGAGCAACTTCCTGTTATGATAGTCTCATATCAGGCTCTGAGCCGATTTATTATACTGGCAATTACGAAGAATGGCTTATTCGAGTATAGCGAGAGATAACGCTTAGAGTCTTCAATAGAAATCATTATTGCACACAGACTTACAGCAAGATGAGTTCAATGGACGACTCGAATGATTTCACGTTACTGTTGGGTGGAGATGTTGTTATGAAATTGGTTGTTTACAGTACAAAGCAGTATGATCGTAAACATTTTGAAATGCTCAACCAAAAACTTGGCCTTGACTATCACATCGAGTTTTTTGACTTTCCCCTGAGCGTACAAACAGCCAAGAATGCGATTGGAGCAGATGCAGTTTGTATTTTCGTCAATGATGATGGTGGGCCGGAAGTTCTGCAAGAATTGTCAGAGATGGGTATCAAGATACTCGCATTGCGTTGCGCAGGTTTCAATAATGTTGATCTCGATACAGCCAAAGAGTTAGGCATTAAAATTGTCCGGGTGCCTGCCTACTCACCTGAGTCAGTCGCTGAACATACTGTTGGGCTGATGTTGTGCCTGAATAGGCGTATTCATCGTGCTTATCAACGTACCCGCGATGCCAACTTTTCCCTTGAGGGATTGACAGGTTTCAATATGTACAAACGTACGGCAGGCATTATCGGTACGGGGAAAATTGGCCTTGCCACTCTACGGATTTTGAAAGGATTCGGGATGCGTTTGTTGGCTCATGATCCATACCCAAATCCAGAAGCCTTGGATATGGGAGTAGAATATGTTGATTTAGATACGCTATATGCTGAATCAGATATCATTTCTTTGCATTGCCCCATGACTCCAGAAAATCATCATCTATTGGATGAAACTGCATTCAGTAAAATGAAAGATGGAGTTATGGTTATCAATACCAGCCGGGGTGCCCTCATTGACTCTATTGCCGCCATAAATGCATTGAAACAGCAGAAAATTGGGGCATTAGGTATGGATGTTTATGAAAACGAACGCGAACTATTCTTCGAAGATAAATCAAATGATGTTATCCAAGATGATATCTTCCGCCGTTTGTCTTCCTGTCATAATGTACTGTTTACCGGTCATCAGGCATTTTTGACAGAAGAAGCATTAACCAGCATCAGTGAAACTACTTTACAAAATATCCAGCAATTAACTTCCGGGAAAGATTGCCCGAATCTCGTTGGATAATGTCAGCAAACATCAGGAGATCAAATGAAAAAAGCGATTCCGTTAGTGGTCGCCACTTTACTACTTGCAGCGTGTCAGTCTCAGGAGGTTAACGCCACAGGAAATGTCACAATCAAAGACTTACAAAATCATCATTTTGCTCTAGTCAGCGTCAATAGTGAGGATGTCTCAAATAAAAACGATAGCAAACTCTCCATTACATTCGGTAAAGACATGCACATATCTGGTGCTATGTGCAACAATTTCATGGGAGTAGGCAAATTAAAAAATAGCATTCTCACTGTAAAAAACTTAGCCAGCACCCAGATGTCGTGTGTTAATAATAAGCTTAATCAATGGGATAGAGTCATCAGTAATGTACTGATCAAAGGGGCAAAAGTCAGTTTACAAGGCAAGAAACTCATTCTGGTGCAAGGCCAAAACACATTGATCTATGCGTTACGGGATAGGGAATTTACTCAATAAGTTGTTAATGCACAGTCATTCAGGCTCAGTTTAATGCATTATTTTTTTCTGTTTTAAAAACTATACGCTCACATAATTTTTCGATTACCCGGTATGATGCTGGGTAATCTGATAAACGGAACAGCATGATGGTAGCCACTGTGTAAATAGTTATTTCGAGATGCCGTTATTATAAATAATAGTTATTATTGTTGATAATCAATATTTATAATAGTTACTTAAGATAGTTTTGTAGAAAAAACCTCGCCAAAGCGAGGTCATAGAACTTTTTCATATAGTTATTTATTGTGACAACATAATACCAATAGCCAGTGTTACCACAATCCAAACCCCTACAAACGTTATATAGCTCATCAATCTGTTATTCATTTTTTCACCTTCCCTTATTATCAAACAAATATCCATAGCTGCACGGTAGTGGCTTTGATTGTCTGAAATAGAAATCATTTCGACAGTACCTTATATATATTGGGTAAGCAGCATAAGCGCTATTTTAATATTTATTACAATGAGCATAAAAACGGCTGGGTTGTTTTAGAAATAAGACAATTCCTGAGCAATAAAGCCAGAAATCAGAGAAGATGAAATATATTAGAGGGGGAGCTGTTTTTATCAAAAAAACCAAACAGCATGATAAAAACAAGCTCCAACGATTCCATATCGAATGTTTTAACCTTTGGGCACTGGCATCCGGGCCGCCGCCGCCTTTCCTTTGGGCTTAATCCCCCGAACCTGCTTCTGTATGTTGTTTCTCGGGATAAAGCGCCGCACTCCAGTTACTGTAAGTGCAGACAAATATGGCCGGATCTTTGTTTGAAAACGGTGTTGCCATGGATTTAATTTTTTCCGTTAACTGCATAGATTCCAAGGTAGAGCTGCCGATATAAGTCCCACTGGGAAGGCGATGCCATTTGCCATTGGGAAAGCGAATAGATTGGCTGAATTGATTCGCCGTCATCCTTTTATGCAATTTGTCATAACCATCAGAACCTGTACCATAAAGTTCTACGCGAACCAAATAACTTGCCATTTTTCTTTCCTTGTATCGACTATTGAACAAACAAGTTATCAGTTTTCCTTTACTATTTAAAGCGAGAAAAGAAAGAAAAAAACCGATATTAATGACTATTTCTTTGAGTACCTATTAAAAAAAACCGCTTTGGCGATCGGAACCAAAAACCCGCCGGAAGCGGGTTAGTTAATGGGATTTTTATGGTAGGTTATATATTCTGACAATAGAGATTCTTGCTACGCTATTATTAAGTTGATTAGCGTTAGAAGATGCGGTATCTATCACCAAGTTTAAAAAATCATTAACCGCATTATCACTCCAATCAAAATCGAAAGAAATTTGTGAGCTAACCAAAACAGAATTGTCACTACCCAGGCCATTATAAGTAACAATATATTGACTCATCATTCATTCCTCCGCTTTATGCTGTCTGGCACACTGTACAGAAGTGTTCTTTTTTTCGCCATTTGATTAATTAACCATCCAACATAAAACAAAATCATTTCGTGCTCTTTAAGAAATAAAGCGGCACTTATGGTTGCGTTCCTTTCAGCGATAAACCTTCAGTGCTAATCTCTCTCTCAGGGATAATCACCTCCAAAAAGGTTAAGCAGACCGTGACTGGCTTTCTTCAAGGTTTATCCTGAATGGCCTTTGATAGTGCTTCAAATGAAGCGCGATAACATACAAATTTAGAAATGCCACAATATCCGGAAAGGTGGTAACACAAGCTCTTATTTTAACGACTACCTTATTATTCTGACCGTGAAAAAATGGGCGAAGTGATTAATATTTCATTTATTTTCAAAGAGTAAACAACAAGTAAGGATTATTCGTTTGTATTATCGTGGAGATCGCAGTGCGAGTTATGGCTGATATGCCACGTTGAGTAAAAACGTTATGTCCAGACGACATAATGATGGCTATGACATACTAGGAATAGTAAATGATTTTATCTAGAAATATATAAATATTCATAATTAATTTATGTCGAGCGTAGGTTACTTCCTCACTCTCTTGATCTAAATATAATCAGCTATGAGAAAAACATCATAATACCTTTATCCAACGACAGGATGCACGTGAAGTTATTCGCAGGACAGTTTACCTCCGTCTCGCTGATAACACCCATTTCCGAATCTGAGAGATTCTGGCTATTGTCTCCTGATATTCCCTTTGCCATCCCAGAATCAATACTTCACTCTTCGTTTATTGAATAATTTTTAATACACACTGAATGTATTTCAAACATTCTTAAAAACATTTTTATTTCAAAAAGAATTAAATTGCATAAAAAGCAATTTGCATTATTGGCAATGTACACATTATAAATTTTTCGGCACGATCATTTTCGATATAAAACCAATATTACCGCATAATTTTTTTCAAAAGGAAGTTTACTTTCATTTTGTGGCGGTAGCTTTGTCTAAATATATGCTTTTTAAAAACCCACTTAATTTAATCAACCATAACTCACTTTATTTACAGAGAGGCTATTATGTCTACAAGCATGTCTCAAATTGCTATTGAATACCCTATTCCTTCTTATCGTTTCATCGTTTCTATTGGAGGCGAAAACATTCCGTTCAATAGCGTTTCAGGGCTGGATATTAATTTTGAAACCATTGAATATCGTGATGGCATAGGTAATTGGTTTAAAATGCCCGGCCAGCCCCAACCGATTAACATTACCCTGCGTAAAGGTGTTTTTCCGGGTAAAACAGAATTATTTGACTGGATTAATTCCATCCAACTTAATCAAATTGAGAAAAAAGATATCACCATTAGTTTAACCAACGATGCTGGCACTGAATTATTAATGACCTGGAATGTTGCCAATGCTTTTCCGACATCATTAACCTCCCCTTCCTTTGATGCCACCAGCAATGATATTGCTGTGCAGGAAATTACCTTGGCAGCCGATCGCGTCATTATGCAGGCTGTTTGATTCATTGATAATTAATCATTTTGTATAAAGGATTTATTTATGACAACCGTTACCAGTTATCCTGGCGTTTATATTGAAGAATTAAATAGCCTGGCACTATCCATATCCAATAACGCGACTGCCGTTCCTGTTTTTGCCGCGAATGATAAAAATAATATTATTGGCGAAAACACCGCAGTCCGAATCAATTCTTGGATGGAATACCTTAATAAAGTATCAAGCAGTTTTGATGCAACCGATAAATTGGCTGTTTCTCTACGTGCTTATTTTACCAATGGCGGAGGTTACTGTTACCTCGTCAAAACCAGTAATTTAGAAAAAGTGATTCCGACCTTAGATGATGTCACTTTACTGGTTGCTGCGGGTGAAGATATTAAAACCGCAACGGCAACTTTATGCCGGCCGGGAAAAGGATTATTTGCCATTTTTGATGGCCCTGAAGAAGCACTGACTATTGCAAATGCCGAAACCATCAAAGGCAAGTATGATTCCACGGCATTCGCAGCAGTTTACTACCCGTGGCTGAAAGCCGATTGGGCAAAAACTACCATTCCACCGAGTGCGGTGATGGCTGGCGTTTACGCTTCCGTCGATCTGTCCCGTGGCGTGTGGAAAGCGCCTGCCAATATTGCATTGAAAGGCGGGCTTGAACCTGTATTTTTAGTCACTGATGAAATTCAGGGAGTATATAACGCCAAACGTGCCATCAATATGATTCGAAATTTCAGTAATACCGGCACCACTGTCTGGGGTGCAAGAACGCTGGAAGATAATGATAACTGGCGTTATGTCCCTGTGCGTCGCCTGTTTAATACCGTCGAACGGGATGTTAAGCGTGCCATGAGCTTTGCCATGTTTGAACCTAACAACCAACCCACTTGGGAACGTGTCAGGGCAGCAATCAGTAATTACCTTCATAGTCTGTGGCAACAAGGCGGATTGGCGGGCAGCAAGGAAGAAGAAGCGTATTTTGTGCAGATAGGCAAAGGAATTACGATGACACCAGACCAAATTAATCAGGGGCAAATGATCGTCAAAATCGGTCTTGCGGCTGTCCGGCCTGCGGAATTTATCATCCTCCAATTTACGCAAGATGTAGAACAGCGTTAATCTCATTGATTGATGAGGAATTATTATGCCTGCTAATCTAAAAACGCCCGGCGTTTATATTGAAGAAAATGCTTCCCTTGCATTATCTGTCAGCAATAGCCCCACTGCCGTGCCTGTTTTTATCGGTAAATTCACACCCAACACCGCAGAGCCGACCCAAGCCTGCATTCGTATCAGCAATTGGCTTGAATTTACTTCCGCGTTTTCTTTGGCTCCCGTGACAGACATTGTTATCAAATCAAACCTTCCTGCTGAAGGGGAAAACAAAAAATGGCTCCACAATATTGAGAAAATCAACCAATCTCTGGCTGTAGAAGCCTTAAAGCTCTATTTCCAAAATGGGGGCGGTGCCTGTTATATCTACCCACTGAACAATATTAATGACAATGCAGCTCTGGCCGCCCTCCCTGAGTTAATTGAACAAAAAGGGGATATTACCCTGCTGGTTTGCCCGGAAACCGAGTGGGATTACAAAAACAAAGTTTATGATGCAGTCAGCTCACTGCTGAATGATAACAAAGCGGGCTATTTTCTGATTGCCGATAGCCCTGATGGTGAATCAATACCGAGTTCGGGAACGCGTACCAAGATTGCCGTCTATTATCCTCAGTTGGAAACTCACCTGACATTATCTGCCTTGCCTGATGACAAGAACATTATTATCAGTGGATATGAAGATGAATCAGGCAAGGATAAACTGAAAAATCTGGCTGAACTCAGGAAAAAAAATGAAACGCTGGCGCAGGATATTGATGCCACATTACAGCAGGAGCAACAACACCCGCTCACTCTTCCACCCAGCACTGCCATCGCGGGAATCTATTGCCAAACGGATAACCAGCGTGGTGTCTGGAAAGCCCCCGCAAACGTTGCCCTCAGCGGTATCAAAGGATTGACCGATAAAGTTGATGATGATCGGCAAGGTAATATGAATGACAAGGGCATCAATGTAATTCGATCATTTACAGATCGCGGTTTTATAGTTTGGGGAGCC
The DNA here is from genome assembly GCF_900113945.1 of Xenorhabdus mauleonii. Classification (GTDB taxonomy): domain Bacteria; phylum Pseudomonadota; class Gammaproteobacteria; order Enterobacterales; family Enterobacteriaceae; genus Xenorhabdus; species Xenorhabdus mauleonii. The sequence continues at coordinate 80,913 of NZ_FORG01000004.1, read as the reverse complement.
CGTACTTGTACAGAAGTAAACGATACCCGCTGGCGCTATATTCCTGTCCGACGTCTGTTCAATTCCATTGAACGTGATATCCGTCAGGCACTGCGTGCCGTGCTATTTGAAACCAATCATCAACCGACCTGGATGCGCGCCAAGGCGGCTGTTGAGCACTATCTTTACGCCCTCTGGCAAAAAAATGCCCTGATGGGAAACACCCCTGAAGAAGCGTATTTTGTGCAAATTGGTCAGGATATCACTATGTCTGATACAGATATCAAACAAGGAAAAATGGTCATGAAAGTCGGTTTGGCCGCAGTACGGCCGGCTGAATTTATCGTTCTGCAATTCACGCAGGATGTCGCTCAGTAATCTCCGTGATTAAACACAAGGCACTGTATTAGCAATATTAATTGTATTAACAGTGCCTATCTCACCCAATGAAAGGAGATGATGATGAAAATCATTCAACCGGGCGTGACCTTAACAGAAAGTATCATCACCACGGGGCAACCAGAAATCGCCAGCGCAGTGCCTGTATTTATTGGTTATACCTCCCGCAACCAGCAACACGCGAAAACCACAGTTCGTATCGACAATCTGGCGGAATATATCCGATTATTCGGCGACCATCATTTGATGGCATTGGCAATCAGGCACTATTTCGATAATGGCGGTCAACCGGCTTTTATTTTGCCACTGCAAGGAGATATGCCTTCAGCAAACATCACCGAAACAGAAGCGCAAGCCCTGATGACAGCATTAAGCGCTGATGCGGTGCAAAACGCCATTGGCGAGGAAACACAGATTACCCTGATTTTGGCGCCGGATATCGCCCGGCTGAATGACAGTGTAATTGATGACGAACAAACCCCGGTCAATTTGTGGTCTGCTGGTTGGAATACCCTGCTGAAACTCAGCCAGATCCGCCCTAATCTCTTTGTGCTGCTGGACGCGCCGGATGACATCGTGCAGGCAAAGCAATGTCTGGAAGGACTCTCGTCAGCATACCGCCAATGGGGAGCCGCCTATTGGCCTCGTCTGGAAACGGCCTATCAGGATATCCCCAACCCCCAAAATAGGCTGATATCCCCTACTGCTGCCGTTGCAGCGCTTATCCAGCACACGGATAGTGAAGTGGGAATATGGAAAGCACCAGCCAATATTGCCCTGACTCAAGTTATCCGGCCAGTTAAGTCGTATCTTCAAGGCAATGGGCTGTTTAGCATTAATGGAACCTCTCTTAATGTGATCCGCACTTTCCCCGGTAAAGGTATACGCGTATGGGGATGCCGCACACTGGAAAATACGGATCACACACCTTGGCGTTACCTGCAAACCCGGCGCTTGGTTTCTTATGTCACTGTCCATTTGGCGCAATTGGCCCGTATGTACATCTTTGAGCCTAATAACGAACTGACGTGGATGAAATGCAAGGGGCAAAGTTATAACTGGCTACGGCAATTGTGGCTACAGGGAGGTTTGTACGGTTCACGGGAAGATGAGGCATTTACTGTATTGTTAGGCGTCAATGAAACGATGACGGAAGAGGATATCCGAGCCGGGAAAATGATCATGAAAGTCGCCTTAGCGGTATTGTCTCCTGTTGAATTTATCGAGATCAGTTTGGTATTTGATACTCAAACGGGCGCGCTTTTATCTTAAAAAGGAAAGAGCACAATGAGCGATTTTTATACCCCCGTGGTATCCCACCGTTTTATGGCGAGTTTTATTTTTAACGGCATTCCCAATCCACTGGATATCCGGTTTCAGCGTATTTCCGGCCTGAGCCGGGAACTTCAGGTGACCCAACACAGCCAAGGTGGTGAGAACGCCCGCAATAACTATTTGGCCGAAAAGATCCAGCACGGCACCCTAACACTGGAACGTGGCGTGATGACGGTTTCTCCCCTGACCGTGGCATTTGATCGGGTACTGCGCGGTGAAACAATCGTCTATGCGGATGTCGTGATTATGCTGCTAAACGAACATTCACTGCCCCTATCCAGCTGGACGTTAAGTAATGCCCTGCCGATACGCTGGCAGACCAGCGACTTTGATGCAAACAGCAATGCCATTCTGGTGAATACCCTCGAACTGCGCTATCAGGATATGTGCTGGCTGGGAGTTAAAGTATGACCATTGAAATCAGAGAATTAGTTATTCAGGCAAAAGTGGTTTCATCAACACAGCCAACTGGCCCAGCTCAACAAAGCCATTCGTTGATTCAGGAAAGTCTGGATGAGGCGGTTTTCGTTGAAAAAATTAAACGCGAAGTGCTGGCTGCATTACGCGATGAGGAAGGATGGCGCCCATGAGTTTAATTGAACGTGGTTTAGCAAAGCTGACGATTAATGCTTTTAAAGACAGAGAAGGAAAAATACAGGCCGGCACGATCCAAGCCATGTATAACCCTGATTCCCTGCAACTGGATTACCAAACGGATTACCAACAATCTCTGGCAATCAATAACGAAAAACAGAGCAGCATTTATATTCAAGCCAAGCCCGCAGGGTTATCTCTTGAGCTGATTTTTGATGCCACAATGCCGGACAATAAAATCCCTGTTGAAGCACAATTAATGCAGCTCAAGCAGTTGTGCAGCGTGGACGCTACCAGCAATGAAACACGATTCCTGCAAGTCAAATGGGGAAAAATGCGTTGGGAAAATCGCGGTTATTTTTCCGGCAGAGTGACCGGGTTGTCGGTGAATTACACTTTGTTTGATCGCGATGCCACGCCTTTACGGGCAAGGGTCATCCTGACACTGGTGGCGGATGAAAGTCTGGTCATACAAGAGACAGAGCAAAACCTGAAATCCCCCGCACAAATCGCTTTGCGGGTACAGGATGGCGCTTCACTGGCCCTGATGGCAGCCAGCACAGCTTCAACGCTGTCTGGCGGTGTTGATTACCTGACGCTGGCCTCGCAAAACGGGTTGGATAATCTTAACGGATTTGCACCTGGCCAGATATTGCAGGCCACCAGAGGAGATGCCTGATGAATCATCAACTGAACGTCATTGCCGATGGTAAGGCGCTCTCCTTGCTGGCTGCCGTTGATGTCGATACCTACTTCCGCGTTAACAGCATCCCTTCCGCAACGCTGAAGCTCAGTCTGCCGGACAAGCCGCATTCTTCTTTCAATCAACCAGATATACAGGCAGAGCTGGCACTTTGTCAGACAGGAAAAACCCTGCTTTTGGAATTGATTGACGGCGGCCAAAAATCGGTGCTGTTTAACGGCCAAATCACCCGTAATTCGTTGAAGATAAAAAATAATCAACTGTTGCTTACTTTGGTTGTCCGACATAGATTGCAACTGATGGCAGATACACAGCACTCACAATTGTTCAAAACCAGTAACGAAAAAAACATTCTGAACACGTTATTGAATCAGGCAGGCATCAAAGCACATTTTGGACAGATCGCCGCATTGGAGCAAAAACATGAGCAGATGGTGCAATTTCGTTGTTCAGACTGGCGTTTTCTGCTGTGTCGGCTATCGGCCACCGGCGTCTGGCTGTTACCCACAACAGAAGGTGCTCACCTTATTCAACCTGACACCCTGAAATCCAAACCAATCCATATCCTGAAAAGCCGGGGAGATGAGGAAAAAGATATCCTCGTCAAAGATGCCAGTTGGCAATTTGATAACCATCTTAACCCTGCTTCGCTGGAAGTCAGTAGTTGGGATATCAACAAGCAACAGGAATTATCAGGCGGTCGCCACAGCAGCATAGCCTTGGGCCAAGCCGCCCTCTCTCCTGACCGGTTAGCTTCTTTAAATAAAACAGGCTGGGATATTCGTTACAGCAGCCCGTTAACCACCCAAGAGAGTGGCTATCTGGCACAGGGGCTATTGTTGAATCAGCGCATTTCTGGTGTGACAGGCGAATTTCTGCTTAAAGGTAATGGGCGTTATCAATTGGGAGACAACGTTCAATTGACGGGATTTGGTTCACAATTGGACGGCACGGCAAACATCACTGCGGTTCGCCATCATTTTAACCGACGAATTGATTGGGAAACGACGTTGAGCATTGGATTACAGCAGGAATACCTGCCAATACTGCCCGATGCCACCGAATTGCACATTGCGACAGTCGCCAAGTATCAACAGGATAAAGCGGCTCTGAACCGCATTCCGATTATTCTGCCGGTACTGAATCGCCCGAATGAATTCTTGTGGGCCAGATTGGGAAAACCTTACGCCAGCCATGAAAGCGGCTTCTGTTTTTATCCTGAACCCGGTGACGAAGTGATTGTCGGATTTTTTGAAAACGATCCCCGTTATCCGGTCATTCTGGGAGCAATGCACAACCCGAAAAATAAAGCGCCTTTAGAACCCACTCAGGATAATCAGGAAAAAGTTCTGGTGGTGAAAAAAGGAGAAAATCAACAACAAATCATGATTCATGGCAAAGAAAAAATCATTCAAATGAGTGCGGGAGAAAATCAAATCATGCTCCAGCAGGATAAAGATATTTCGCTGACAGCGAAAAAAGAATTCATGCTGAAAGCGCAAACCATGAATGCCGAAATGGATAAATCACTCAATATTTCTGGCAAAAATAGCGTTGAGATCAAAGGCCGGAAAATTAATCTGACCCAATAAAAGGTGAATAATGGAAAACCGAATACTGACACAACTCTATGGTCGTGGTTGGGCGTTCCCTCCCGTCTTCACCCTTGAAAAAGGGGTAGAAATGGCCGAAGGCGCGGAAGATGTGCGGCAGAGTTTGCACATCTTATTCAGAACTGAACCGGGGGAACGCTTTATGCGCGAAAATTATGGCTGCGGATTAAATGATTTTATGTTTGAAAATATCCGCAACGAATTATTTGCGGAAATGGAGTCCCATATTCATGACAGCGTATTGCGTTATGAATCACGGGCAGATATTACCGATATTCAGGTTCGTCAGTCGCCAAATAATAAGAGCGCTTTGCAAGTGCAGGTGATGTATCGCCTGCGGGGAAGCGATATCCACCAGCAGATCCAAGGAACACTGGCGCTGAATGAAGGCCAGAGACTGGAGGCTTCATGAGTGGCCCCATTGTAACAGACGGTGACATACTTCAGTTTGAGCCTCAATTTGGGCATCGACAGGTGAAAATTCCCATCCCCGGCAAGATCATTGGCACAGGCCATGCACAGGTTAACGGCAAAAAAGTTTGCATTCTAGGTGATGAGAAACGGGTTACGGTAACTGCGACTTATACCACAATCATCCATATGACACCGGGAATTGGCACTCTGACCATCAGCCTGTTGGATATCAGTCAACAGGCCCTTCAGTGTACCAGTGGCGCTGCCCTAATTATCAAAGGGAAAAGATTTACGGCTATATTTACACCCCGAGTTCCGGCCATGAATAATACCGTCATTCCGCCACAACCGGATATTCTGACACCTTCATTAGGTACAGGAAGTTTTATTACTCAACAGAATTTTTCCACCGTAAATTAACGCATTATCTGAATCAAAATATTCATATTAAATGGTGTGAATAAACTTTTATTCACAGAGGAATCGCTGTGCCATACAGGTGATGTCATGGAACTAACTAAGTTAAATAAAAAATTGTCAGACTTGGTACCGATGAGCGATTTTAAATTAGATAATCGAACCAGTTTGCAATTACTCCAATATATTGAAGCCTACACAAAAATAGTTCCCTTTAATAAAGAGAACGACAAACATTGGAATGAATTCTTCTTTATGGCGAATAACACGCCGGGCAAACTTGCCGAATTGTATCAAGGGAAAATTGAAGCCAATGGAGAATTATTGCCTCACCAAGCTTTTCTATTGGCAATATTACGATTATTGGAAACACCGATATCTTTATTTAATGCCTTACCTGCAACTCATCGCAATCTCTATTACCGGGCGCTGTTAGGATTATCGCCCCGCCCGGCGCAACCTGATCAAGTCGCCTTATCTGTCGAACTGAATACCACAGTCACAGAGCAATTGCTGACGAAAGGTACCTTATTTGAAGCCGGGCAAGATGAACAAGGCAACGCCTTGCAATATGCACTGGACGCCAATTTACTGGCGAACCGTGGCCATATCAGTCAATTGTATTGGCTACGTAAAAAAGAAAAACATAAGTGGATAACCTCTGCGCCCTGGGATTCACAGGCACAGTTATCATTACCATCTGATGGAATACGATTATTCAGCAAAACGGATTTTGATAAACAGGTACTGGGCGGTGTGTTAATCACGTCAAAACATCTGGCGATGGAAGAAGGAACGAGAGAGATAACGGTTACCTTTGAAAAAGAGGTTCACAGCCAAAACCTGATGGCACAAATCAGCAGTGGAGATCAATGGCTAACCTTGATTGCTAAAGGAAAAGGAACAGAAATCACACTGACACTGGCAGATACAGAGCCAGCAACCCGTGCGCCAGAGGATTTGGATAACCTGATTTTCAATGAACCTGTACTCCGGTTACAGGGAAAAAACAGCTCACCCTTGCCAACGATAACGGCCCTCAAAGTACAGAATATCGTCGGAGCCTCATTCAAGACACATTACCTCACTCCCTTTGGTTATGGTCTTGAAATCGAGCCACTGGAAGAATATCCCACATTGTATCTTGGTTTCACGGGCGTCGAGCCGGGACAAACTCTATCATTATATTGGAAATTAAAATCGCCACAGCAACCGGAAAAAGTTTCCTGGTATTACCTGAATAAAAAGAATCAATGGATTGCACTGGATGCATGGGTCAATGATGAAACCCAACATCTGTATCAAGATGGCATCTGGCAAGTTACCCTGCCGGCAGATGCTTCTGCTCAGGCAACCCAAATGCCAACGGGGCACTATTGGTTGAAAGCTGTCGCCGCCCTATCCACACCTAAAGGCTCGTGGGGGGAAAACCCTTGGTTATATGGCCTGAGCTATAACGCGATGACAGCAACATTGGTGAATACCGATAACATCAGTAACAGCCATTTCTTGGCGCCATTACCGGCAGGCACTATTCAGCGCCCGGTTGCTCCTATCATGATGGTCGCGTCAATCAACCAACCATGGGCATCATGGAATGGGCGTGCACAGGAATCCTACACTGACTTTTTTAAGCGGGAAGCACAACACCTGTCCCACCGTAACCGGGCCTTAACTTGGGGCAACATGGCTGCACTGTTAAAAGAGCGTTATGTCAGCATCTTTGATGTTAAATACCCCGGCAATGATGAACTCACCCGAGTCCCTGCATTAGAAAAGCAACAGCTCACGATCATTCCGGCTAATCGATACAACGACAGCGATGATCCTTTACGTCCGGTACTAAACCCTGCACGCCTGCAAGAAATGGCCACATGGCTACAGCAAAAAAGCTCGCCCTGGGCTGAGATTGAGATCAGCAATCCTAAATACGTTGATGTGAAAATCAGTTACGACGTGATTTTTAAGCCAAACGTGAACGAAGATTTTGGCTATCGCCAGCTACGACAGCGACTCAGTGAGACATACATGCCCTGGAGCATCGACGAGCAACGTCCGGTGATGTTGCATAACAGCATAAGTTATTATCAGTTGCTGGCGACCATTCAACAGCAACCCTTGGTTGAGCGAGTCATCCGTCTGGCATTGCATCGGTCGGATGCGACTCAAGACAGTGATATCACCACATCAGTAGAAGCCAAAGATAATGAAGTGCTGATCTTAGTCTGGGAAGCAGGTGACAAGCTATAACACTGAGGAAATCGCTATGAGTAATCAAGATGTACTGTTTCACAAAGTGAAAGACGATATTCACTTTGATACCTTGCTGGAACAGGCTCATCAGGTCGTTGAGCAACAAGCAGGAAAACTCTGGAGTGACACTGCGGAACATGATCCCGGCATAACGTTTCTGGAAGCGTTCAGCTACGGCGTGTCAGATTTGTCGTACCGCCATACCCTTCCCTTAACAGATTTACTGACCCCTGCCCCCGATAAGCAGCAACAGCAAGACGGCATTTTCCCTGCCGAATTTGGCCCTCACAATACACTGACATGTGGCCCCATCACTACCGCTGATTATCGAAAAGCGCTGCTGGATTTACATAGTAGCGACTGGACAAAAGGAAAATCGAAAGCAGAACAGGATAAAGGGGATTTTCTGTTCCGTAACGTGCAATTAGTCCGTGAACCGGAAACGCAACGTTATACCTATTGGTATGATGCCGCCAAAAGGGAATATAGCTTCGCCAGTAGCCAGGATGCGAAAAAATTTACGCTGCGGGGAAATTACTGGCTTTATCTGGAACCAACCCGTCGCACTCAGGCAAATTTGAACCATGCCACCCAGCAATTAACTGATTTTTTAACCAAGAATCGCAATATTGGTGAATCTGTCAGCCAAATTATCTGGACAAAGCCGGTTGATTTCCCGCTATTGCTGGAGATCGAACTGGATGACGATGTGCAAAATGTCGCGGGTATTTTTGCTGCCGTCTATAGCACAGCAGAGCAATACTTGATGCCTGAGGCACAACGTTACCCTACTGAAACACTGCAAAATGCAGGATTGCGCAATGATGAAATTTTTGAAGGGCCGCAATTAAAACATGGCTGGATACCTGAACTGCCGGCAGTTCGTGATTATACCAATCGGCTTACCCTCAATCTTAGCCGTTTGGTTAATAAGCTGCTGGAGATTAAAGGCATTCAGAGTATTAACCACCTGAGTCTAGCTGACAGCGCTGATAAAAACTTAATTGAACCGGTTAACCAAGATAGCTGGTCATGGTCAATTAAAAAAGGTTATTACCCTCGTCTGTGGGGGCAAGATCCGCTTCACCAATTGGCACAGCATGATGGCCCGCTGCGAGTCATCACCAAAGGCGGGCTTCGCGCTACGGTCAATGAAAATCAGATTCGCGACAATTTACCCGATCGCCCCCTGATCCAAAATAAACCAGTGATACTCGCTTACGGGAAACACCGCGATGTAGGCCGCTATTATCCCGTCAGCGATACGTTGCCCGCTTGCTACGAGCTACAACAGCCTTTATCAGAAAACCAAGATAACCAACTATCAAACAATGGGGATGACCAACGACTGAAGTCACTTCATCGATTTATGCTGCCATTTGAACAGCTCTTAGCCTGTAGCTGCCAACAAATTGCCATGCTGCCCAAGTTGCTGTCCTTTAAGCGTGAAGGATATGAAGTTTGGGGCGATCAATGGCCGTTTAAGCCGGATTCTGTCAGCAATCATGTTCATCAAAATTATGCTTCGACATTAAAGGAACTGCTCAAACAAATTGCGCACGATAGCGATCATGAATTGGATATTGTCAATTACCTGCTCGGATACTTTGGCACTCAGCGGGCACCCCGCACCTTTACTAGCGACATCAATGAGTTTCGTGCCATACAACAAGGTTATCTGGCCCAGCAACCGATATTGACTTATCACCGTGCCAATATTCAGATTGATCAAGTATCGTCACTACAGAAGCGTATTGCGGCTCGCATGGGATTAGGCGGTGAACTATTTAAGCCAGAACCTGATCTGAGTAAGCTGCCGTTTTATCTGGTAGAGCATCGGGCATTGCTGCCAATCAGGCCCAACAACCAATTTGATAAAGAACAGAAACCCGATTCAGTGGCAGAAGAGAACCAAACTAATCAACATTATGTAGTCATTAAGCAAGCGGGTATTAAGGGTAAATTGACACAAGGGCAAGTGATCAATTTAGTTATCTATGAAGGCGAGCAGAACCTAAATCAATTTACAATATATAGCCAAATGATAACCAAAACCGAAGGGGATCAGTTTTGGCTGGATGTGGGGAATAGCACCCAACTGGAATACAATCTGGAACGGGTAATGGCCGCAGCCAAAGCAAAAAAATTGTTCTGGCAAAACAGCAGGGTCTGGATGGAAGATATGGACTACCGCTTAACCTACGATGGCGACCAGTCCCAAAATGGTAATCCATTACCTGAAAATCAGCGGCGTCTGTCCCGCACCGCGCAGACCCCTTTCCCTTCCCTGATTGCAGTAGGCAATGAAATTACCCTGAATCAGAAATTAGGAATAGCCAATGCCACATTGGCATATGCAGATAAAGCAGAAAAATTGTATGCCAAAGTCGTCAGCTTTGACCGCATCAAAGGCACTTTAATTATTGAACGCCAAGATAATTCGACATTGAAATTTCCTGCCCCTGAAGAAGCCTGGGAATACAGTTGGCATTTTTCAGGTGAAAAATATGAAAAGACAGACCGTTTTTCATTCGTGATTAGTGTTGTAGTCAACATTGAGTTAATTAAAATCTCCGGTGTTGATCTCTATAAATTGGAGGCATGGATTAAAGAAACGATGCTGACCGAATTTCCTGCCCATACCGCCATGATTATTCACTGGATGGATCAAGAGGCATTTTTCAATTTCGGCAATACGTATCAACGCTGGCAAAATAATGGTGCTCCATTGGGGGATGCAGCCTACTCTATTCTGGAAAAATTAACATTAGGCAAATTACCTGCTGCTTTAAAAGGAATAGGAACAATGCGGATTGCCACACCATATCAGAGAGAGGAAGTTGTCGGTAAAAATAATGATCAGTGGAATACCGAAAAAATAATTCAAAACGAATTATTCTACGTTCCTAAAGAGAACAAATAAAAACACCTACCGCAATATTTTATATTTACTAAATTTTATGGAGTTAACCATGAAAGAGACGCTTTATTCTGCAAGAATACAAACGCAACAAGCATTATCTAATGAAAAAGGTATTGGGCCTGAAACGGATAAACTGAAATATAAATTCAAAGAAGGAAGTATTCCTTTACAAATTGATTTCAGCCAATTAATTGATATTGCCGATGTCGGGCGCAAAGCCTGTGGTCTGGCACCACAACAAAATGGCCCGGGAACAGGATTAACGCTGGGTGATGATGGCACTCTGAATTTAAAAATGGGTATCATTGACCACAATAATTCTTCTCCATTAAAACTGGAACAAGATATTTTATCGGTCAGTCTGGGCCGTGGCCTGACGAATAAAAGTGATGGAATATCGGTGGGTCAGGGGCATGGCATTACCGTTTATTCTCAAAGTGTTGCGGTAAAATTGGCGGCGAACAAAGGCTTAGTTGTTGATGCCAATGGCATTGCCATAAAACCGGGCGACGGAATAGCATTTAACTCAGAGGGTGCATTGGAAGCGACCCCCGCGGATTCAACCATTACAGTAGATAGTGCCGGCATAAAAGTTAAGGCAGGAAGAGGAATTACCGTTGGTAATGGTCTAGAAGTTCATCTTCATGCCAATGGCGGTATCGGTAATAGTTCATCAGGCATTCGTATTAAAACGGGCCACGGTATTAAGATAGACAATGATCAAGTTGCCATTGATCCTAATACTGTATTACCCAAGGGTATGATTGTTATGTTTTCAGGCTCGGCAATACCACAAGGCTGGTTATTATGCGATGGCACTAAAGGCACGCCTAATCTAATAGATAGATTTATATTAGGGGGAACTATTGCAAATATCGATGGCACTAATGGAAAAACAGCTACAGGGCAAAGTAATGCGAAATCTTTTGTCGTCAATAGCAACGAGAACTCAACTAAAAAAATGGATGTTAGAGTCAATGAAACCCAATTAAATATAAAACAAATACCAAAGCATAAACACATACAAGGTGGTGGATTCACTGAAAACACAGGATTACGATACAGTGCTGTATTAAATAATGACCTGAACGATGAAATTAATAACAAGGATCTTAACCACTATCGCATAATATATAATACTACAGAAGAACCCTGGATCAGATCGGTTAATTATAATCACTGGTGGCCGTACACCAGTTCAACAGGCAGTTCAGAAGGCCATGATCATACTGCATCAACGACGCTGCCGGCCCATACACATCAAGTCGATATAGTCCCACCCTATTACATATTGGCATTTATTATGAAGTCTTAATTCTTTCACAATGGGCGTCGCTATTTATCGCCCATTGAACATATTCATAGCATGTAAAGGGACAACTGTCTTGGAAAGAAACCACAAAGAAAATCTCAAGGGTGTCATTGACAAATTATCAATATCACTTGAAACAGAGAAACATCACAGCAATAAGATAATTGAAAAATGCTCTGCTTTATTTAAACGTAAACTGCGTCATTTAATTAATGAAGAAGTGGAAAAATGGGCAAGACAGAACAATGATCTATCATTAACAAAAATAGTTTTAGATCTTGGAGAGATAGCGTTAGAAAATTTTGAACAACAATTTATTTGGCGATTGGAAAGAGAATTAAGAAATAAGACCCATGAATTCACAGAAAGCATGAAACAGAATGCTGACCGTAACTTATTCACCTCAAGAAAAGCTAAAACTATACCTTATGAACTTCGGGATGTATCGAGGCAGCAAGGGAGTGACAACTTCACCAGAGACGAATTTGTACCGCCAAAGGCCAAATTTCAATGGGAAACAAAAACCACGCATCATTTCCTGAGAATAAATAGCACAGATGGAATAGATAGCCGTGCTACTGGAGTGAACGATTGCAACCAACAAAGAGGTAATCTGAAGGATAACGGGGATAAAAATGATATTTCATCGATAATTAAGCGTGATCTCAATGTATCCAATACGTTAGATCCAGAAAAATTCACATTAAATAGTGTCGATAACTATTTGAATCATGGCAACTGGGACTCACCTATTTTATGGCAACAGGTAAGCAACTCTGAATTTAGTTATTGGTTGTTGGAAGAAATCAACCTTCAACCACAGCAGTGGCTTCCCATGCTAGCTAACCATTGTTTACAACCCGAGAAGCTAAGTCGATTAATTAAAATCTGCCAAGCCGATGTTCTCCACATACTTTTCAATTTATTTTCCGAGGCAATAAAAAGCCCCCAACTTATTGATAAGCCAGCAATCAAAGATGAAGGTGTGACTCCAGAAAAATTGAAATTATCTGCAAAATATTATCTGAAACATCAGGCAAATTATGCAAATAACACACAAAAAAAATTCACATTACAAACTGGAACCAAACCGGCATCGAAAAAAGGAATGATGAAAAATACCAATCATTCATTAAAAACGGAGAATAATGCTATTCATACACCAACAGAAACCACACTGAAAACAGAAAATAAACGAATGCCGGAGCACGACATTAAAGAAAATAACGGTCATTCATTAAAACCGGATAATAATGACATTCATACACGAACAGAAACCACACTGAGAACGCAAAATAAACGAATACCGGAGAACGATATTGTAGAAAATAGCCGCCATCCATTAAAACCGGCTAACAGCGGCATCCATGCGCAAACAGAAACTACGTTGAGAACGCAAAACAGGCGGATGCCGGAGAACGGCATTTCAGGAAATAGCAGTCATGCAATAAAACCGGATATTGATCAAAACCATACACAAACGAAAACCCTCATGAGCACGCAAAACAAGTGGGCATCAGAGAATAATATTATTGAGAATAACATTAATTTATCAAAACCAACTAGTAATGAAACGCATGCGAAAATAAAAACAGCTCCAAAAATTCAACACAAACAAATACCAGAGAATGGTATTGCAGAAAATTATGTTAATTCATTACAACCGGATAATAGTGAATCCCATACGCAAACAAAAAAGTTATCACAAACTAAAATTAAGAAAACATCAACAGTCAGTATCCATCAGGATGAAAACCATCAATTAAAACAGGCTGTTCATAAAATCCATATACCAATAGATACAATACCGCCAGTTACACCCCACTCCATAAAAATCAATCAGCAACCGGCTCCCCTACAGCAGCGTTATGGTTTGATAAAGGGGGAATTAAAACAAAACCCAACAATTCTACAGCACAAGAAATCACACAAAGAATTGCCGAAATCCGCATTGTCAGCGCACATGTCATTCAAACAACCTAATAATGGGATTCAAACGCCATCAGTACAATCTGTTTTACCCATCAGTAATGCCGGCTGTATGCTTTTATGGCCGTTATTGCCAACATTTTTCCGCACCTTTGATTTATTGAAGGAAAAACAATTTATCAGCCTTGAAGCGCAAAGAGTGGCGGTCTGTTTATTGGATTGGATGATTTGGGCTGAAGAGGAAATACCGGCATGGCGATTGACCCTCAATAAAATACTGTGCGGGCTATCCATACATGATGATGCGCTATGGCGCGCACCTGAGCCAGAACAACAAATTGCTATCAACCAATGGCTGGAAAAAACGCTCGTACAACTTCCGAACTGGAAAAAAATGGGGATAAATGATGTGCGGCATTTATTTTTACAACGTTCCGGGGAATTGAGTGAATTAAATGGATTAACCAATATCCATATTAAATCCGAAGTTTATGATGCACTGATAAACAATTGGCCGTGGCCAATAAATATAGCCCGCTTTAGCTGGTTGGAACAGCCCGTCATGACAACATGGTTATAGTCATAAAAAACTATCAAACATCCTACATCCTTTGCCTTTCAAATTGCTTCTTTATTGGCTGACTCATTGGCCGCTACGATGCATCTTGAAATTCATTGGGTATAAATAGCCTGAGTAAACTATATGAATACAGCATCTATTTTCCCTAATTTATTTCAGCAGAATAATGACGCTAATTTAGCGTTTTTATTGAGCCAACTGGAACGTATCGATCTCGTTCTTCAATATCATCTCCATTGCATCTCCATCCAACAAGATGAACGTCTTGATGAATTCCTGCTAAATGAAGAAGATATTATCGCCAGATTAGATAACCCCAAGGGTAAACCTCACTGGTTCAATGATGATTATCTGGCAATACCGCAAACCGTCACTTCTGTAGCTTCCCGGCTGACTGATTTAATTGATCGTTTTGAACTGACTGATTTTGAAAGAGATGTGTTGCTGTTAGGCCTACTTCCCCATTTTGATAGCCGATACTATCAACTGTTTGCGCTCATCCAAGGAGAACAACAAGCCCGGCTTCCTTCTTTTACGCTGGCACTGGAACTATTTTGTCACTCAATGTCGGAGAAGCAGGCACAACAAGCCAGTTTCCTGCATTGTTCTCCTCTGATTAACTGCCGGCTATTATCCATTGAGAGCCATCAAAAAGTATTATCCTGGATCCAAACACCTTTTATCACTGATAACAGTGTGTATCATTTTTTACTGGGGCATCACCCTATTACGCCTGACTTAGAATATTATTCTGAGTGGTTACCACCTATAGAGAATGGTTATTATCCACCCCAATTAAAGCAATTACTCAATAATGCGTTGTTATCTGACCACGATGATATTCGCTCCATTATCTTATTAAAGGGCAATGCCGGCAGTGCCAGAGCTTATGCCGTTGCCAATATCATGGCCTCAGAAGAGCGACAAACATTGGCAGTAGATATCGCCAAATTGGCTGACAATGATAATAGCGCCCTGCTTTCCCGAATGAAGCGCATTTTGCGGGAAATTCGCATGCGCGGAGCCTGCTTATTGCTGCGAAATTTTTGCTTATTCGTTGAACAGAATAAACAGCTACTGGAACCGCTGTCGGCATTATTGCAGCAACCTGAATTAAGAGTGGTATGCTTAATTGAACCCTCTTCCCCACTGGTCTGGTTGAGAAAATTATCAACATTATTGGTAGAAATGCCCATTCTGACCCTGAAGGAAAAAACGAATCTATTGACGGCGCAATTACCCAATCACTGCGCAAATAATATTGACGCAATGTCCTTAAGCCAGCGTTACACCTTTAATCCTGAAACCCTGCCATTGATTTTGCAGGAAGCCCAACTTTACCAACAACAACGAAATCCTTTGGATATTTTGCAGCAATGCGATATCCATCAAGCGCTCAATTTACGCGCCCAACAAAATTTTGGTCAATTGGCACAGCGGATCACGCCTAAACGTTCATTAAAAGATTTATTGGTATCCGATGATATTGCTCAACAAATACAAGAAATACTCACAGCAATTAAATATCGGGAACACGTTCTTGCAGAAGGTTTTAAAGACAAAATTGGTTATGGGACGGGTATCAGCGCCCTGTTTTATGGTGATTCTGGAACAGGAAAAACCATGGCGGCAGAAGTGATTGCCAATTGTATTGGCGTTGATTTAATCAAAGTGGATTTAGCCACCGTCGTGAATAAATATATCGGTGAAACCGAGAAAAACTTATCCCGTATATTCGATTTGGCAGAACAGGATGCCGGTGTTTTATTCTTTGATGAAGCAGATGCACTGTTTGGTAAACGCAGTGAAACCAAAGATGCTCAAGACAGGCACGCAAATATTGAAGTCTCTTACTTGTTGCAACGGCTGGAAAATTATCCTGGTTTAGTTATTTTATCCACGAATAATCGCAGCCATTTGGATAACGCCTTTAATCGCCGTTTTACCTTTATTACTCGTTTTACTTACCCAGATGAAATTCTCCGCAAAAAAATGTGGCAAGCAATCTGGCCTGAAAATATACCGATTTCCCAAGATGTGGATTTTGATAAATTAGCCCAACGGGCAGGTATAACAGGAGCAAATATTCGGAATATTGCTTTATTGTCTTCGCTTTTTGCCGCAGAGAACAACTATAAAGAAGTGAATAATAATCATATTGAAACAGCATTAACACGAGAATTAGATAAAGTGGGCAGATTGATATTTAAAACCCCATAAAAATAAGTAGAACTAAAAATTAAATGTATCAACGACCCACTCTTTTTCCTAAAAGTATATCAAGAGGATCATTTTATGTTAAAAATGCAAACTGTTATTGATGCCAATAAAGCAATGAAAGAAATTTTGGAAAAATATCTGGATAAAAAAATCGCAATCCGTTTTGACCTGCCTGAGTTAGATACCGTGCAATCTGACGCAATGGTGAGTGTCTTTCTTTATGATATCCATGAAGATCTACAGCTTCGTTCAACAGAATCCAGAGTGTTCAATGCCACTTCAGGCAGATTATTGCCGGGTTGGGTCAATATTAAATGTAATTATCTGATTACCTATTGGGAATCAAGCAAACCCGCAACCGATCCCAATAGCCCGGATAGCCAACCGGATAATCAGGCAATACAAGTCATGTCGCAAGTCTTGAATGCCCTGATTAATAACCGCCAACTGGCAGGTATTCCTGGCGCTTATACTCAGGTTGTTCCCCCGAAAGAAAGTTTAAACAGTTTGGGCAGTTTTTGGCAATCCCTGGGGAATCGCCCACGACTTTCTTTAAATTACTCAGTGACAATACCGATTAGCCTTACTGATGAACAGAATACGGCAACGCCGGTAAGCACCATTTCTTCCACCTTGGAACAGGCCACATCCGTCAATCCGGAAACAATTAGCCATACCTTGCGAGAATTATTAATTACAGAACTACAAAAGCAACCTGCGGCTGAATCAGAACGTGAAGAAAATATTAGGCTGGCCCTGAGCAAAGTTGAACTATTAACGAAGAAAGAAGCTATGAACACAGATAACTCAAAAGAAATTTCGATATCTCTGTCTGTATCGGGCATTACCCATCAGAAATATCTTCAGGACATTAATAAAATCTTTGCGCATTGGCTAAATGATAACAAGATTGTTATTACAATTGATGATTATGGAATATACATTAAAAACATAGAAAATAATCATCTTTTGGGCATTTAATTTATTATCTTTTAAAAAAACCACGAAATAAAAAGCAGGAGTCAGTAAAATTTCATCCAATAATATTTAAATAAAACTTATAATTAATAAGGTTGACCCGCCTTATATCATGGCATTCCTCTGATATTAAATAAGAATTTTCATTTTAAATTCATACTGATAAATATGGCAGTCGCATTATTAATTATTGACAAATATTAATGCATATATATGATTATTGTGTGGCTAATGAATTTTATTAAGATAAACCACTGCATCAACTTTTTTAAAAAATATAAAAACAACAATTTATTAAAAATTTTACAACGCCAGGAATAAAGCCTATTTAATTTAAAAAGGAGTTCAGGTGTTTATTTCAAAAGACTTAGCAAATTTTATTGTTGTAGCCAAAAATAAATCAATAAACAAGGCAACAAAGGAGCTTTTTATTACAGAGTCGCCAATTAGCCGAAGTTTAAAAAAACTGGAGTTCTCACTAGGTGTAAAACTCTTTATCAGAAAAAGCCAAGGATTAACACTAACGGAAGAAGGAGAATGTCTATACAATAAAGTTTTGTCAATTTATGAACAACTTAAAAATATCGAAAATGACTACAAGAATCATAAGCCATCCTATTATGAAATTAATAATAAATAACATATGATTTGTTTTAACAAAATAATTACATCGGCATAAATAAAATGACAATTAAAGTTATCACGTCTAGTTTCATTCACTAATTCTTGTTAATAAGCAACAATAAGTTAGATAGCGTAAAACCCATGGTTTTATTAAGCATGAAACCGAGTAGGTATATGAAATTTCAAAGATTATAAAAAACATTAAAAAATCACCCATTCCATTAAAAAATTAAGGAATAGTTATGAATATATATAAAGTCAAAGAAAAAGAAAAAGTAAAGAAACTTATTACAGAATTTAAGCCAGGTGATATTTTATATGGCCTAGATTCACCAAGAGATACAGCTTTATCAAGCCTAAAATTTCGCCGCAAAAGTAGAATACCGGGGGCTTCAAAAGCATTATTTTCTAGCTTAAAAGAACGTCTTAATAGAAAAAAGCTGGAAAAGACAAATATTCTGACACAGAATGATATTACCAATGCTGTTTGGAATCCTGCTAATCCAGAAGAATATTCTGACGATGAAAGTATAAAAAGAGATTTGCATGATGGCAATCGTGCAATTGGATTTAAAGAGTTTCTATCTAATCACCCTAAATATGATGTTAAAAATGATAAGCTTATTAAAAAAATTAAGGAAAATCCAATGGGAAACACAGGGCAACAAATGTGGAAAAAAACAAGTAAAGCGGGATTGGAATATCAATTAATGCATAGAAAATTACCCGTTCATTTTTTAACTGATACGATTGGTAAAGATATTGGTACAGTTGTATCAAAAGAAGGTTATGGCCAAAGTATAACCTCCAGTGAATTACGCTGGTTATATCGCCATAAAGATACTGATGAAGTTAAGCAAAATCTAAAGTTTTGGGAAAATGGAGAGTTTGTTCCTCATAGTAACATCTTTGATAAACAAGAATGGAAAAATTATAATCCTAAAAACAGATATCCAAAAACCTCCAAACAGTAAATAAGTTACTATTATTCACACTAACCACCTCTCCACGGGGGAGGTGGTTTTCAGTTAAAATAAACTCACTCAGATTCTGAAGTTGCAGAGAGTTGTATCGGAATAGCTAATTCACAAAGGTTTTCCTAACTCTCACTGACACCATAAAATAAGGTATCCATATAGCAGCTGTAATGCCCTGTTGTAGAACAGGTGCCATAAGGCTATAAGTCATTGACTCCCCCAATCCATCAACAATCAAATAAACAGTAATAATTTGAAAAACAATATTCAACAGGCGCAATAATATATAAAGACGAGGGGCTTTTTTTAATTTATTAAAAAATTGAATGGCCGTATAAATAGTTAATAACAATAATATTATATTTGCAACGAGAGTAAATATGACTGTATTCTGCAATGTAGAGTAATATGAAACTCTGGGTATTGTATGAACAGCCACCACAATTTGAAATATGATGAAGATCACTGAGAATATTAAACCTATAGCGGGCAGATAAAGCCACCCTCCAATTTTCTTAAATGAATCCTCTGCACATTCTTCGCAATATTCTGTGTCTTGAGGTATTTCCTTTTTCCCACATTTAGTACAAAACCATTTATCCATATTGGTAGGCCTTTTCCATTTATATTACTTAACTGATTCTAATATAACTTCAAATTAAAACAATAATTAATTTCCTCGGAACGCCACAGGCAGGAAAAAGCCCACTGGCATTAGCAATAAATAAGAAGATGAAAGTGAGTAATTCGTTCGGGCGGATGCGACCTTTAATGACGAACCACTATATATCGCCAGCAACACAAAGGCGAAATTTATGAATATGAGTAATCAACACGAGCATGAGATACGCTGAAATTTGCGCATGAGTTTGGGAAAATATCCCCAAACATACACATGATATAAAATCCCTTTTATATCAATTAGTAATATAGCTACTCTGGCTTATTTAAAATGTGATCTTCCCACTCCACGACATCTTCTTCACGCACCGCAATATGTCTGACTGAAATGCGTTCCGCATGCATGGCTGATTTTGAACCACTGACTAATGGATGCCACGGCAACAGCTTTTTCCCTTCACCAATCAAACGATAGGCACAGGTTTGTGGCAACCATTCAAAAGTGAACATATTATCACGGGTTAATTTGATGCAATCCGGCTCGTAACTGAAGCGATCTTCGTAATTCTTGCACTGGCAGGTTTTAATATTCAATTGATTGCAGGCAACATTGGTGAAATAAATTTCATCTGTGTCTTCGTCCATCAATTTATGCAGGCAACATTGACCACAGCCATCACACAGTGCTTCCCACTCTTGATCTGTCATTTGTTCCAGGGTTTTTACCTGCCAGAAAGGTTGAGACATAATTTCTGTCATTCCTCATGGTTAAATCACTCTGGTTATCAAAATATGCTCATTAAGAGCGATGTTTAGTAAATCACCAGATTGTAGTGCCCCTACGCCTTCAGGTGTGCCCGTTAAGACGATATCGCCTGCACGCAGGGTAAAAAAACGTGACATATAGCTAATCAATGGAATGATAGGCGTTCGCATGTCACTCGTATTGCCGTTTTGCCGCAATTCGCCATTAACTGTTAAAGACAATTGAGCATTTTGGGGATCCCCAAAAGCATGAACAGGAATAAAGCCCGATATCGGGCATGACCCGTCAAATGCCTTGCTTTTTTCCCATGGTTGCCCCGATTGTTTAAATTCTCGCTGCAAATCACGAAGTGTCAAATCCAGCGCGACCGCAAAACCCGCAATAGCCTTGCTGACGCGATCTTCATTGGCATTCTTGAGGGAGGAACCAATCAAGACGGCCAATTCAATTTCATGGTGCACTGAACCCAATCCTTGTGGGATTGAAACCGGCTGGCTGAGATCACACAGTGCCGTTTCAGGTTTGATGAATATTACCGGCTCTTCGGTAGATTGAGAGCCCATTTCTTTCATGTGCTTGGCGTAATTGCTGCCAACACAAACAACTTTATTGGCAGGAAATTCCAACAGTGCGCCCTGCCAATCCCGATGCTGATACATAATATTCTCCCCCGACGATTTCAATACACTGAGTCCAATTCACGAATTTACCGCTATTATAGCTTCAAAATTTGATTTTCATTGAGCCTTGATTGTCACTGGGCAAGGGAATGAACACCTTGTGTGATCCCGTCCGCCATCATACCAACACTGAGCGCAAAATAGTAAGAGCGATTCCAGTGCATGATAGTACGGAAGTTTTGCGTTACCCAAAATGCCCGTCCCTCTGAATCATCAGGGATCACAATCCAGCCTTTAGTATTGGCAGGCAAGTTTGCAAAATGCGGCGATGAAACCCCCAAAGCCTGCCATTGGGTCAAGGTTTTTCCTTGTTCAGTTTTAACACCTTCTAAAGCAGTATCAAAACCCTCAGGCAATGAAATTGCATACCCCCACGGCAACCCTTTTTGCCAGCCTTCCTTAGATAAGTAGTTGGCTGTTGAGGCGAATACATCTTCCTTATTTTGCCAAATATCAATTTTTCCATCGCCGTCACCATCTGCACCATAAGTTAAATAAGATGTCGGCATGAATTGGCTTTGCCCCATGGCTCCAGCCCAAGAGCCTTGCAGCGTTTGGTTTTCATCAATATATTGGTTTTCCATTATTTCTAACGCAGCCAATACCTGCTTGATGAAAAACGCTTCCCGTCGCCCTTCAAAGGCCAGCGTGGACAAGGCTGATATGACATTTTCTTTTCCTTGAATTTTGCCAAACCCGCTTTCCAAGCCCCACAAGGCAACAATATAGGCTTTTGGGACACCGTATCGATTGCTGATTTTTTCTAATTGCGGGAGATGGTTTTGATATTGCGTAACGCCTTGCTTGATTCTCCATGCGGGCAAGACACGGTTTAAGTAATCATCCAAAGTCACCTTTTTCTCTGGTTGGTTACGGTCAGCCTTGATTACGCGTGGAATAAAATGGATATCGTAAAATGCGCGATCCAACGTTTTTTCACTGAAACCTTGCGTCTGAGCTTGCTGCTTCAGTAAAGCGACATAAGCAGGAAATTGCGCCGGATCACGAGATTTCAGGGGAAAGAGCTGTTCCAGTATGTTGGTGTCTATTTGTGCTTGCCTGGCTTGCTCAGATGGACTGTACATCTGGTTGCTACTTGATGTACTGCAACCTGCCAGCAGAGTTGCTGCCAATAAGGTCACTTGAGTGATTAATTTCATAAACCAGCCCTCAACTTAGGATCAAGCAATTGCCAACCAACATTTATTATTTGATTGACGCCAAATGTTCATCGATTAAATTTTCTACAGGCGGCGGCACTTGCAAGTAAAATCCTTGCTCATTCAATGCAGCCTTTACTTTTTCAATATCTGCATTGGCTAATTTTTTTCTATCCGATAATGAAATCATCATTGAATACTGTGGCTTGCCAAAAGTTTTTAATAATTCTTCTGGAATGCGTGAAAAATCATCTTTTTTCTCAATATAAAGATATGTTTGGTCACGTTTTGGGCTTCGGTAGATTACACAAATCATTGTCATAAACTCTTTTAAATTAACTCTGCGACTTGCTTGAATAATTCACTAACTATAACATGCTTATTATATTTAAGAATATCGTCTTCCTGAGACTGATTCTCGGAAATGATTTAAAACTATCTTGGGAAACTTAACCTTGCTGAGTCAGAATATCGATGTCACAGTCGCCAATTGAGCTAAAAGGCAGTAATTTTACGCTTTCGGTCGTTCATCTGTATGATGATCAGCCGGAAATCATCCACCGAGCCATACAGGAGAAAATGGAACAGGCACCCGAGTTTTTGAAGAATGCACCAGTCGTTATCAATATATCTGCGCTTCCTATTGAGGCAGATCTTCTTGCACTTCACCGGGCGATTGAATCCGTCGGATTACGAGTTGTTGGTATCAGCGGTTGTCAAAATGAAGAACAACGAAAAATTGTTTTAAATTCTGAGCTTCCTTTATTGAAAGAAGGAAAACGTCTTAAAACAACCACTCAAGAAAATAAACCAACTGAACCTATTTTCAAAAAAACTCGTATAATTAATACGCCTGTTCGTTCAGGACAAAGAATTTATGCACCAGACAGTGACCTTATTGTGACAAATAATGTTAGCGCTGGTGCAGAATTAATCGCTGATGGAAATATTCATATTTATGGTGTGCTACGCGGACGAGTATTGGCAGGCGCATCTGGTGATAGAGAAAGCCAGATTTTCTGCACCCATTTAAATGCTGAACTGACCTCTATTGCGGGTCAATATTGGCTCAGCGAACAGATCCCAGAAAATTTTGTCGGTAAATCCGCAAAATTACGCCTGGTGAACAATGAATTAACTATTGAAACCTTAGTCTAGCCCTTATAACAAGGAATCGCTTCATGGCACGCATTATTGTTGTTACATCTGGTAAAGGTGGCGTTGGCAAAACCACTTCAAGCGCGGCCATTGCTACCGGTCTCGCCCAAAGAGGAAAAAAAACTGTAGTTATCGATTTTGATATCGGCCTGCGGAACCTCGATTTAATCATGGGCTGTGAACGCCGAGTGGTCTTTGACTTCGTGAACGTGATTCAAGGTGATGCCACCTTGAATCAAGCACTGATCAAAGATAAACGCACAGAGAATCTCTATATTCTGCCTGCATCTCAAACTCGTGATAAAGATGCCCTCACCCGTGAGGGTGTTGAGCTTATTCTGAATGAATTAACTCAGCAAGGGTTTGATTTTATTATTTGTGATTCACCGGCAGGAATTGAGAGCGGTGCATTAATGGCACTCTACTTTGCCGATGAAGCAATTATTACAACAAACCCGGAAGTTTCGTCTGTCCGTGATTCTGATCGTATCTTAGGTATTCTGGCGTCTAAATCTCGCCGTGCAGAACAGAGCGAAGATCCTATCAAAGAGCATCTTCTGCTGACGCGTTATAATCCAGGACGCGTGAACCGTGGCGATATGCTTAGCATGGAAGATGTACTGGAAATTCTGTGCATTCCTTTAATTGGTGTTATTCCGGAAGATCAATCTGTTCTCCGTTCATCCAACCAAGGGGAACCCGTTATTCTGGATAAGGAATCTGATGCGGGTAAAGCATACGAAGATACTATCGCACGTTTACTCGGTGAAGAACGGCCTTTCCGTTTCATCGAAGAAGAGAAAAAGGGCTTTTTAAAACGCCTGTTTGGGGGGTAACGCATGGCTTTGTTAGATTTCTTCCTGTCGAGAAAAAAACCGACAGCCAATATTGCCAAGGAGCGGCTGCAAATCATCGTGGCAGAGCGGCGCCGTGGTGACTCCGAGCCTGCTTATTTGCCAGAAATGAAACGGGATATTTTGGCTGTGATTTGTAAGTATGTACAAATTCATCCCGATATGCTTTCTGTACAGTTTGAGCAAAAAAATGACGATATCTCTGTACTGGAACTTAATGTAACATTACCTGAGGTTGAGGAATCGCCAAAATAACGGCATCAAATTGTGCTATTTAATTTAAGGCTGTGATTTTTCAGGGATAATAAATCGGGATGCTTTAGCATCCCGATTTATTCTGTCCTATCCAGTTCATGATTAACTAATCATGCCACTCATGTTCTTAAGGCGGCTTTCTTTAATAGACTGCCAAAATTTCAGTAATGGGTTCAGCCAACAACTTCCCACGCCAACCCCTGAGTAGTTCCGGTTGATTTTCCAGTGATTTCAGTTTCCAATGCCACGAAAGCAATTGGTTGATTTGCCTGCGTGATGCCAGCAATTCTGCGCTAAACTGATGACTTTCCCCCACTTGGGCAATCAATGATTTTATTTCTTTAAATGCCTTACGATAACCCGGATAATCAACCAGATTCATGATCTGGGCCGGGCACTCTTCATCTGGAGTATCCCGATTCTCTGCAACCATCGCCAGCAAACGGCGGCCATGACAACGGATCTCCTGCCCACTTAGCCCCAAGGCATCCAATTCCCCCAAAGATGTCGGCATATAACGGGCAACTTGCCATAAATTTTCTTCGCGGATCACGAAATTGATTGCCAAATCACGTTCCCGCGCCTGATTTAACCGCCAGCCAGCCAATTTTTTCAAACAGGCCAATTGCCTTGGACGCAATTGCCATGCATTGCCAATGTCCTTATAAGCATATTCCGGCATCAATATTTCTTTACGTCGTTCAGAAATCAAATCGCTTTCATCTTTTGCCGCATCCAGATAACCCGCTTGCTCTGCTTTCTCCAACAGAATATCGGCAAGTGGCAATAGATAATAAACATCTGCCGCAGCATACTCACATTGCTTTTCACTCAATGGACGAGCCAGCCAATCGGTACGAGATTCACTTTTGTCCAATTCTACCTGCAAATATTCACAAACCAGAGTTGCAAAGCCGCATGATATCGGATGTCCAATAAATGCAGCCAATACTTGGGTATCAATCAAAGGAGTAGGCAGACATTGGAAACTGTTACTAAAAACTTCCAAATCTTCACTGCCGGCATGGATGAGCTTTAGTACATTCGGATCAATCAGTAGATCCTTGAAGGGTTGCCATTGCGAAATTTCGAGGGGATCAATCAGAGAAAGATTTTCGCCATCAAACAATTGGATCAAACCCAATTGCGGGTAATACGTACGTGTGCGTACAAATTCGGTATCGAGTGCAATTCTTGCATGATTTTTTGCCTGTTCACAGATTGCCTGTAATTGGGCATCGTTAGTAATCAACTGATAATTAGAACCAGAAGATTGAATATCCTTTAAATACATTACGTTACGCAGCCATTAAAGCTAAAAATATAGTATATGTACACGATTATGTACAAACAATAAAAATCTCTAAACATCCATTATTTGGATAGTTGTTTCTATAGTATTAGACATACTTTCCACTTACCACAACTTTAACGAGTTCAGGGCTGGAGATATAAAGAAAATATTGGAGGTGAGCGAGGTGAACTGTACATAACAACGCCGGGAAAAACCGGCGTTATCGATTTCAAAGATAGGGATATATGTGCTTAATTTGTAGCAGTATTCTCTGCTTTTTCTGTTTTTGCTAATTCTTCATTGCGCAATTCCTTGCGAAGAATTTTACCCACGTTAGACTTTGGCAACTCATCGCGGAATTCAATGATTTTCGGCACCTTGTATCCCGTCAGATAACGGCGACAATGTGCTTTAATTTCATCCTCAGTCAAACTAACATCTTTACGAACCACAAATATTTTGACCGTCTCTCCCGAATTTTCGCTCGGAACACCTATTGCCGCCGCTTCCAGCACTTTGGGGTGAGAAGCAACAACATCTTCAACTTCATTTGGATAGACATTGAAACCGGAAACCAGAATCATGTCTTTTTTCCGATCCACAATATGGAAAAAGCCTTTCTCATCTATGCTGGCGATATCCCCGGTTGCCAACCAGCCATCTTGCAATATTTCCGCCGTGGCATCAGGGCGATTCCAGTAACCTTTCATCACCTGTGGCCCACGTACCCACATTTCACCAGCTTCTCCCAAAGGCACTTCATTGCCATCAGATCCAACCAGCTTGATGTCTGTCGAAGCAACCGGAAAGCCAATACTGCCGCTATAGTGTGTCAAGTTATGAGGATTGGCGGAAACCAAAGGAGCACATTCTGTTAGCCCATAACCTTCCAGCAAATGGCAGCCTGTCATATCTTCCCATTTCTCAGCCACCACTCTTTGCACCGCCATACCGCCGCCAACAGATAAGCGCAATGAAGAGAAATCGATCTTCTGGAATTCTGGATTATTCAGCCAAGCATTAAACAGCGTGTTAACCCCCGATAGCGCCGTGAAGCGATAACGTGAGATTTCTTTAAGCGTTCCATTTACATCACGGGGATTAGTGATTAACAGATTTTGCCCGCCCAATTCAATAAATAGCAGGCAATTTATCGTCAAGGCAAAAATATGGTACAGCGGCAATGCCGTGATTATTAACTCTTCTCCTGGTTTCATCAATGGAGAGTAATTACCTTTGGCCTGCTCAAGGTTTGCCAGCATATTGCGGTGAGTCAGCATCGCACCTTTTGCAACGCCAGTCGTGCCGCCGGTATATTGCAGAAAAGCGAGATCCTCACTTTTTACATCTGGCTTAATGTACTGCATCCGGTAGCCTTTCTGCATAGCGCTACGGAATGAAATGGCATCTGGCAGGTGGTATTTCGGTACCAGCCGTTTAACGTACTTAACAACGAAATCGACCAGAGTCCCTTTCGGGCGGGAAAGCTGGTCTCCCATTCGAGTCAGAATAACGTGTTTAACTTGTGTCTTAAATACGATTTTTTCTAAGGTATGCGCGAAGTTAGAAACGATAATGATGGCTGAAGTTCCACTATCATTGAGCTGATGCTCTAATTCACGAGGGGTATAGAGCGGATTGACATTGACTGCAATCATTCCTGCCCGCAAAATTCCAAACAAAGCAACGGGATACTGCAATAAATTTGGCATCATCAATGCCACGCGATCCCCTTTTTTCAGCCCCAGCCCATTTTGTAGATAGGCAGCAAAGGCACGGCTACGTTCTTCCAGTTTGCGGAAGGTCATAGCCTCGCCCATATTGATGAATGCGACTTGATCAGCATAATGCGCCACAGCATTTTCAAACATTTCAATCAACGACGAATAACGGTCGGGATCGATTTCTGCCGGAACATCTGCCGGATAGTGTTTTAGCCAGACTTTTTCCAAGTTGAATACTCCTGAAATCTAATTGCGGTGTAACCACTGACCATAAAAAAACCAGAACTATATATTTAACAAATTATTAACTCAGCGTACCAGTTTGAAAAGCGACAATGTTCAGGTTGGCGATACACATCACTATTTTATTATCATTAATTACTGCAAAAAATAAGGCAGCTTCTGCCACCTGGGTGTTTTTATTCCAATAATCAACAAATTACATAACTTGTTGACACTTAAATTTATAATTCATTGATTATACACCTATTTACTAATTTTTGACTTAAAGTCTCGTCATTATTCCAAATGGTTATAACAATGATACTTCATTGAAAGATAATTATTAAGAGTAAGGCTAAAATAAAATCCGCACATAAAATAGCCTCATCAGGAATGAGGCTAATGGTGTTATGTTTTGCAATTTTATGGAGGGAAAATCTACTCAGCCAATTTATTCAATCAAAATTTATTCAGTCAATATTGTTTCAACTGATGCTGGCCGGGATGACGAATAGCCATGCCAATCCAGAGGGTAAGAATTGCCATAATATCCCCATGAATCAACACCTGCTGAGGATGGGAAAATAACTCTCTGGGATTCATGCCAACGTTTGAAACCCGTGACATTCAACACGACATAATTGTACGGGCTATTGCCTACTTTTCCTTTTTCAATACCAATAATCGGCCCCACAACAGTGACATAGCGGTCTTTAAAATCACTCGGCTCTAAAAAACGATCCACGTAGGCATAAATTCGCCCCAAAGAAGCAGACTCTAGACGTGGTGAGGCGTTAGCTGCCAGTGGCATAGCAGAAATTTCCAGTAGGGTCTGGTCTTTTTCATTGAGCACACCGAGCACTTTTCCGCCAAACCGCCCTTCGTGCCCGATATATATTTCAGGCGTATTTTTAACAGCAAATAAATTCTCTACCGGTGATTTGGCTGTCCCTTTAACCGCATCAGGAACCGATACACAACCTATAAGTGTCATCGTTCCCAACAGCATCACCGCTTGCCACATTCTTCGATAGTGAGTTCTATTGAGCATAATTCCTCCAACGCAGGAAACTGTCTAAAAGAGTTATATACGACAACGTTCGCTTTCAAGTAACTGAGGGGCAGCAAAGGGATGCATCCCCGGCAGCATGAGTGATTCGATGCAACCGGGAAATGGGTGGAAGTTAACGCAACCAATACGTTCAACTTACAACAACGCACGATTTACGACAGCGTACAACTTAAAAGGTGTGAAGCGTATATTTCATGGACACCACTTCCTGTCACAAGTTGCATGAATTTTTAGTGCGTCAGGCAAAAGAACCTCAACGGCCCGGTAGTTTTTTCCATGTCACTTCATTACGCAGGTAAACCGGCTCAGCATGCTCAACCGCCGTTGCTTCTCCTGCTTCCCACATTTGCACTGCCAATGGCAGCATATCCTCTGCATGAGGCAAAGTGATATCGCTGGTTATCAATGCTAAGTGGCTATCCAGCAATTGAGGATATGCTTCCCACCCTGTCCCTGCAATTGCCCATTCACCAGACAACGAGTTCATCATGGCCTGTGCCTGTTCAGGTTTCAACACGGCTTCTGTTTCATCGCCCTGCCATTCACCCAAAGCATTGCGGGTATATTGCCCCCAATACACTTCGCCCATGCGCGCATCAATCGCAACTAACACCTGGGTTGCCCCTTTCAGACGAAATGCACCCTGTGCCATTGTTTTTAAGGAAGAGATCCCAATCATCGGCAATTCAGCCCCCAAAGCCAGCCCCTGGGCGATACCGATCCCAATTCGCACACCGGTAAAACTGCCAGGGCCACGACCAAATGCCAATGCATCCAGCTGTTGCAGGCCTATATTTCCTTTCGACAATACATCCTGCACCATAGGTAAAATACGCTGAGTGTGCTCTCGTGGGGAAATTTCAAATTGCGCCTCAACGGCACCATCATTCAAAAGTGCAACAGAACAGGCTTCAGTTGCAGTATCAATAGCTAAAATCCGCGTGGACATGCCTTAACTCCGGCAAGAATAGAATTCGAAACAAAGGGCTATACTATCATAGCCCCAATGATTTTACTCTGACTGTGAAGGACGTGATTTCAGAAACATTGCTGCTTTTGATAAATCACGGGTACGGGGAGCCGGCGGCAAACTGTTGAGAAACACTTCACCATAGGGGCGCATTACCAATCGATTATCACAAATCACCACAACCCCATAATCATCAATATCACGGATCAAACGACCAACCCCTTGTTTCAGGCTGAGCACGGCATCAGGAAGCTGCACTTCATTAAATGCATCACCACCTTTTAGCTGGCAATCTTCAATACGCGCCTTAAGCAGCGGATCATCCGGGGCAGTGAATGGTAATTTATCAATAATTACACAGGATAGCGCATCACCACGCACATCCACCCCTTCCCAAAAACTGCCGGTGGCAACCAGAACGGCATTACCTGCTGCAATAAATTGTGATAACAGTTTCCCCTTGCTTGTTTCCCCCTGCACCAAAACGGGCAATGTCATGCTGGCCCGGAATTCCTCTGCCAAATTGCGCATCATTTGATGGGAAGTACACAAGAAAAAGCAACGCCCTTTATTGCTTTCAATCAGAGGCTTCAGCATCTTGGCCAACCATTTAGCCCCTCCATTCTGATTTGGTGGCGGTAAATGACGTGGCACGCACAACAGCATTTGGCGCTCATAATCAAAAGGACTGGGCAATAGTAGCGTTTGAGCGTGTTTTAAACCTAAACGCTCAGTAAAATGATTGAGTTGTTCATTGACTGATAAGGTTGCTGATGTAAATACCCAGCAACCTGATTGTTCGCGGATCATGTCACTGAATTTATCGGAGACAGACAACGGCGTCAGCGCCAATAAAAAATGCCGCCCATAGCTTTCAAACCAATAGCTATAATTGGGAATGGTGACATCAATCAGGCGTTTCAGGCGGTTACGATAGAGTGTCGCCCGTTCAAAAGCGACGTCCAGCATGGTTGAACGCCCTAGAGAGAGTTTCATCACGTCATAACAAAGCTCCAGCGCATCATCCAGCCTCACAAGCATCCGCTGAACATGCTGTTGTTGCAAGATCTCGCGAAGATTGCCCCGATAACTGTTTTCACCCAATGCCAAACGGAAATCCTGCACACTCTGGCTAAGCCGATCGGCGCTTTTTTGCAACTGAGCCTGATCACGCAATTCAACCCGATACGCCATAATGATATCGCGTGATAAATCGAGTAATTGTCGGCTGCTTAATTGTTGTCCAAAATATTGGCTGGCAATATCAGGAAGCTGGTGTGCCTCATCAAATACAACCACATCAGCTTGCGGAATTAATTCCCCAAATCCCGTATCCTTAACAACCATATCAGCCATAAACAGATGGTGATTGACGATAACCACATCGGCTTCCATTGCCTTGCGGCGAGCTTTCAGCACGAAACATTCTTGGTAACTCGGGCAATCACTCCCAAGGCAATTATCATTAGTACTCGTCACTAATGGCCAAACGGAGCTATCTTCCGCAACATGATGACAATTGCTGATATCCCCTTCTTCCGTTTGGGTTAACCAAGATTTCAGTGTGATTATTTCTGCCAGTATTTCAGCATCTAACTGAGAATGGCCGAGGGACTGTTGTTCGAGGCGTTCAATGCATAAGTAATTTGAACGGCCTTTCAGCAAGGCTAAATTACCCTCGAAACCCAGGGCATTCACGATGGTAGGAAGATCACGATTATAGAGTTGATCCTGCAACGCCTTAGAGCCAGTAGAAACAATCACCTTCTTACCGGAACGCAGTGCAGGCACCAGATAAGCAAACGTTTTGCCGGTTCCTGTTCCTGCTTCCACAACCAATTGCTTTTGATTTTCGATAGCAATTGTAATTGCCGAAGACATTTTTCTTTGAGCTTCACGCGGCTTAAACCCCGGTATCGCCTTGGCTAGCACGCCATTTTTCGCAAAATCGTCTGACACGAACTGTCTCTTTCAATGAAATGATTTTAATGATCAGATAACTACTCTTCCACAAATGATAACCCATTTGGCTTGAGGATGCTGCGCCAACTTCTTTCAATATTGCTGAATCGCATCCTGTGTCAGTGCAATTTTCCTTTAACTTTCCAGCCTGACTTAAATTGGAATATAATCTTTCCCTTAGGAATACACAGGCAGATAAACTATCCCATCCGATTTGGCGGTGTAGCCAAATTATGTCAGCACTGAGTTGCAGTTGTTATAAACATAGCGTCATAAACCTTCAACTCAGCAAAAACTGTATAAATTAACAGGAGATTTAATGACTATCAAACGTATTGATCCAGATACCCGTTGGTCTGAAGCAGTCGTTCATAATGACACCATTTATTATACTAGCGTACCCGAGAAACTTGATGGTGATATTACAGAACAAACAGCCGATACCTTGGCAGCCATTGATACCCTGTTGCACCGTTTGGGTTCAGATAAAAGCAAGATCTTGGACGCGACCATTTTTCTGGCAGACAAAACCGATTTTGCCGGCATGAACGCCGCTTGGGATGCATGGGTCGTTGCAGGAAGCGCGCCTGTTCGTTGTACCGTTCAGGCTGAACTGATGAACCCTCAATATAAAGTAGAAATCAAAATTATCGCGGCTTTATAATCCCTATTTATAAAGCCTGCATAGCAGCGAATGAGTTTGTAATTGGTTTCAAATTAGTTTCCCATTCTGTAGAAAAAAAGCCTGAGGGTATTGCTCTCAGGCTTCATAAATATACCCACTGTATTTCAAATTACATCTTCAAAGATGACGGGCATAAACTCTTTTATTGAGAATAATTCGGACTGACATGACGATGCGTATCAGATAACCCGCACATTTTGGGACTGGCAAGCGGCGGATCGGATAGCATGACCTCTTGATGTGTTTTAACCGGATCGATGAATAATTGCTGAATTTCATCCAAATCCAGTTCAGAAAGATAACCACTATCAATGCCCTGATAATCCTCCGGAACAGTTGTTGTTGCAGGAAAAACAAGCTGATCCGCATAGAGACGCCCACTCCAGATTGAATCACCATCGCCCAATGGCCTAATCATTTCAGGATCAATGACCTGAGTAATACTGGCATCTTTGGGGAATCTCAAGCTATTTTCGGCCGCAGGATAATCATGTTTTACCATCCAATCGACTATATTTTGCTGTCGTTCCATCAAGGTAATATCTTTAAAAAACGCGGTCAGCACAATGGGTATAACAATTCCCCCCGCCTCCCGGAAATTTTCAATAAAGTCGAGCCGCTGTTTTAGTTGTTCATTGGTATCCAATGCACTAATTGAAACCCGCATTTCTGCATTAACATCAGTTAAGCGTTGAGTAATTATCTTTACTGGTCACATACGCACCAAAATGCTTCTTAATAGGTTTAATATCTAATAACATAAACAACCTCATAAACTGAGTTTAGCTAACTTATTTTAGATACTGACTAAAATATTATGTTTTACTCTTTAGCCCAGAAAAGTACGTATCAATGGAAAATACGCTCGATGAATTCGCATTAATCTATTTGTGATAATTTATTATCATAAATAAATCGAAATATTCAAATGAAGCATTTTCATATGAATAATAGGGAGTGAAAAATGCTTACTTGCGTTGTTGGTGATAAATCAGTGTGTATTAATGAAGGTTTAAAATATCAATTTTATTAAAGTAAATTGAGCTTTCTGTTCAATGCTCGATTGCTAAAAACTTAAATAACTAAATGATATGAATGACAGAAACGATATCACCAATAATTACAATTGGGCAACAAAGAATTGGTTGTTTTTTAGCCAAAAAATTAACTTATTGTTTTATATTAAAAATAATCAAGTTCATTATAAAATAAATTAGCAAATAATTAGCAGATTGAGATATGTTTTAACGGTAATCTTTTGCCAACTGATCAATTATCAAACTAATCGACTACCGGGCAAGATGGCATTGAGCAAAACCATGCCGTTCACTCAATGCCATTTTATAGGCTACGTTTAAGCCATTTTAATCATAATCATGCCGATGAGCAGCAACACGATACCGCCCCATCCCTTAAAATTCAGCCGTTGATTAAACATGATCCAGCCTGCCGCCACTGTCGCGAGAATCCCGAACGCTCCCCATAAAGCATAGGCACTGGAGAGTTCTATTCCTTTAACAGCCTGAGCCAAAGCACTGAACGCGCCCAAAACAGAAACCAAAGATAAAATGCCTATCCAAAAACGCTGAAAGCCGTTAGATAATTTCAATAAAATATTCGCTAAAATTTCTAAAAAAACAGCCAAAAACAAAAATGCAGCATGCCACCATTCAAATTGAGCCAACATACTATGCCTCCTTCATTTGCTGGTTTACGGCACTTTTGGCAGCCTTGTTTGAAGAACCATCTGAGTCTTTTTTCGCGCCTATTTTAATCAAGATAATTCCGGCTATCAGCAGGGCCAAACCACCAATTTTCATTGGTGACAGAGATTCGTTGAACCACAGTACACTAAACGCAGTGATAAACAGGATGCCGATACCTTCCCATAAAGCATAAGCCACACCTAAAGCCACTTTTTTCACGGCAATTGCCAGCAAAATGTAAGAAGTTGTAATCATGGTGTACATCACGACCATGCCCGCAAAATCACCCGAAATACTGGCTTGTTTCATTGACAGAGTACCGATGACTTCTGCCACAATTGCCAGTACAAGAAACATCCAATAAATCATTGTTCTTCTCCTGAACATACAGATAAGCATGCCAAGATATTCAAGCAATAAAAGCCAACAGGCGCAGACGCGAATGCAACTACGCGATACCAAGATCGAGTTGACGTTTTAGGCGAATATGTTGGCAGATAGAAATTTATCGGTGAAAAACCGATTAGCAGGAGAAGACCCTAAAGGGCACCACACCAATAGTGCTCACTGGATAAGATAGCTGAAAGGAAAAGAACATGGGTACAACGTTGAATTTTGTTACTGTGTTGAATGTTGACGCTTTTGGCGCTATTCATAATATTTTATTCTTTCATCACACGATTTTTGCTGTGTGATATACTACGAATCCTCATATTAGTGGTATATGTAATTGATTGTCTTGTTTTTATAGCATATTCAAAAATTAAACACAAATATCCGGCAGATTTTTAGGTTACTCGATTATTTTTCAAACAAAACACTATTCTTCCAACCGGATATAACAAAAAACATTCAGCCGAAGCAATCTATAAACAATTTACGGGGTAATATATGAGCTGCAGCACCAAACTCTAATACAGATTGCCTCATGGGTCGATAATGCCCACTCCTTATTTTCAGAGTGATGAACTTCAAAAAAATTAGAATAAAGATTGGCTTAACTAAGATCTGACCGCTGGATGCGGTCAGATTCAGATATATCTATATAGTGAAAGAGGAATGCAGTAGAAAAAATCGCCCGTTATTCAAACTCGTTCCATGAGCGCCCATCACGGGTAATCAAAGCGATGGACGCCACCGGCCCCCAAGTTCCCGCCTGATAAGGTTTTGGTGGTTCATTATCCGCCGCCCAAGCTTCCATGATGGAATCAACCCATTTCCATGCTTCTTCGACTTCATCACGACGGACAAACAACGCCTGAATGCCGCGCATCGCTTCCAACAGCAATCTTTCATACGCATCCGCAAGATGTGTTTGATTAAATGTTTCCGAAAAACTCAGATCCAGTTTGGTTGTCTGTAAACGATGTTTATGATCTAACCCCGGAGCCTTGTTCAATACTTCAATATCAATGCCTTCATCTGGCTGCAAGCGGATCGTCAACTTATTTTGCGGCAATTGCTGGTAGGATTCAGCAAATAAATTCAAAGAAGGCTCTTTAAAGTAAACGACAACTTCGGAGCATTTGGCAGGTAAACGTTTTCCCGTTCTCAGGTAGAAAGGGACACCAGACCAACGCCAATCATCTATATCGACACGAATTGATACAAAAGATTCTGTTTTACTGCCTTTATTCGCACCCTCTTCTTCCAGATAACCGGGCACTTTCTTACCATGAACGAAACCCGCGGTATATTGTCCACGAACAGTTTTATCCCGTATGTTGGTATGATCAATCCGGCGCAAGGAACGCAGCACTTTCACTTTTTCATCGCGGATACGATCCGCTGACAAATCAGCCGGAGGCGACATTGCAATCATCGTCAGAATTTGCAGAAGATGGTTCTGAACCATGTCACGCATCTGCCCAGCCTGATCAAAATAACCCCAACGCCCTTCAATCCCCACTTCTTCAGCAACAGTAATTTGTACATGATCAATCGTGCGATGATCCCAATTATTGACAAAGAGTGAGTTGGCAAAGCGCAAGGCCAGCAAATTCAATACGGTTTCTTTACCTAAATAATGGTCAATTCGGTAAATTTGGTTTTCTTCGAAGTATTTCGCTACTTCATCATTGATGGCCCTGGAAGAAGCAAGATCCGTTCCCAGAGGTTTCTCCATCACAACACGATTGGGTTCTTTATTCAGCCCCGCAGCCCCCAGCCCATGACATACTGAGCCAAATGTACTTGGCGGCATGGCAAAGTAGTGAATGGCTGGCAACTTGCTCTTGTTAAGTACTTTTGCCAGTTGGTTGAAATGTTCCGTCTCATTCACATCCAGATTGCAAAATTCCAGGCGAGCACTGAGTTTCTG
Organism: Xenorhabdus mauleonii; assembly: GCF_900113945.1. Taxonomy (GTDB): domain Bacteria; phylum Pseudomonadota; class Gammaproteobacteria; order Enterobacterales; family Enterobacteriaceae; genus Xenorhabdus; species Xenorhabdus mauleonii. The sequence goes on along the minus strand of NZ_FORG01000004.1, from coordinate 44,214 downwards.
CCACAATTCTGGATCCAATTTCTCGGACATAAATGTAGCCAACGCTTCTTCAACAACTTTGGTATAGGCTTTTTTATCCCAGTCAGCACGGCCAACACCGATAATCCGGGTATCAGGATGGATATAACCCGCTTTTTCTAACTGGTAAAGGGAAGGCATTAATTTCCGGCGCGCTAAGTCTCCTTTAGCCCCAAAAATTACCAAATCACAAGCCTGAGCTGTAGACGTCACCGCCATGTTGCATCTCCTCGATTACGGGATATTGTAATTTTTTTACAGAATCTGCGAGTAATGTACTCTTTTGGTTATAAGCAGTAAACATTGATTATTCATGTATTCCCCCTATCTTATCATCGGAGCTTTGACATTCATCGCTGTTTTGCATTTATACTGCTCCATAACCAAAATCTATCTGTTATCGCATATAACGAAATAGTGGTGGTTTATTGAAAATTTACAACGTTTAAGAAGTAATCTTACTAAGTTGAAAGTTAGACACTTGTCATATTTTAATGAAAATTCTCGAATTATTCCGTTTTAGGCACTGCCAGCTTTCAATAACAAGTAGTATATTTTCACAAAAATGACATAGATTTCTCCTGTTAATGAAATCGTTAAAACCGAGGTTGAACTGCGTTTTATGAACACACTGGAACGGCTCCAAAATAGTCTTGATGTTTTGAGTAAGTCAGAAAAAAAGGTTGCGCAGGTTATCCTTGACTCCCCCCAGACAGCTATCCATTCAAGTATCGCCACTTTGGCTAAAATGGCGGATGTGAGTGAACCTACGGTTAATCGTTTTTGTCGTCGATTAGATACTAAAGGCTTTCCCGATTTTAAATTGCATTTGGCACAAAGCCTTGCCAATGGCACTCCCTATGTCAATCGCAATGTGGAAGAAAGTGACAGCGTCACCTCTTACACCAATAAAATTTTTGAATCGGTCATGGCTAACCTCGATACGGTGAAAAATAATCTGGATATTGCCACGATTAACCGCGCGGTGGATTTACTGACCCAAGCCAAAAAGCTTTCGTTTTTTGGCTTGGGCGCCTCTGCCGCAGTGGCTCATGATGCCATGAACAAATTTTTTCGCTTTAATATTCCGGTTACCTACTTTGACGATATCGTGATGCAGAGAATGAGCTGCATGAACTGCAATGAAGGAGATGTGGTTGTACTGATTTCCCATACAGGACGAACAAAAAGCCTTGTGGAGATAGCAAAACTGGCCCGTGAAAATGATGCAACCGTCATCGCCATTACTTCAACAGGTTCTCCACTGGCACATGAAGCCTCCCTTTCCATTTTATTGGACGTTCCAGAAGACACCGATATTTACATGCCGATGGTGTCCAGAATTGCTCAACTTACCATCATTGATGTGCTGGCAACGGGTTTTACACTGCGCCGAGGCTCAAAATTCAGAGATAATTTGAAAAAGGTCAAGGAAGCGTTGCGTAATTCGCGGTTTGATAAGCATGAATAAACCAGAAAATAGGCTGTGTTTTTGTTCACTATTTATCAACTCTCCGGACTGATATCATATCTATCCAATGGATTTCAAATTGCATTGCGGCAGCAAGAAAAGCCCCGGCGAGCTTGGCTCGGGGTGAATGAACGCAGCCAGCAAACAAAAAAAGCAACTTGAAAGACGCAAGGTATAGAGGCACCCAACTGCATCATTTGGCAGTGTAGGGTTGATAATAACAAAATTAAATGGTTATCCTACGGTAATCAGAAACTCATACTTCACAGGTCAACGGAGTAATGCATGTCCAGACGGCTCAGAAGAACAAAAATTGTCACTACACTTGGCCCGGCTACAGATCGTGACAACAATTTAGAAAAGATTATCAGCGCGGGAGCCAACGTCGTCCGCCTCAATTTCTCCCACGGCACAGCGGAAGATCATATCCAACGTGCAAATAAAGTTCGTGAAATTGCTGCTCGCTTAGGCTGCCACGTTGCCATTCTCGGTGATCTTCAAGGGCCCAAAATACGCGTATCCACTTTTAAAGAAGGAAAAATTTTCCTGAATATCGGGGATAAATTTCTGCTGGATGCCAATCTGGGGAAAGGAGAAGGCGATAAAGAAAAAGTCGGTATCGACTATAAAGGTCTACCGTCTGATGTTGTGACCGGTGATATCCTGTTATTGGATGACGGGCGGGTGCAGTTAAAAGTTCTGGATGTTCAGGGCATGAAAGTCTTCACGGAAGTTACTGTAGGAGGCCCTCTTTCCAACAATAAAGGTATCAATAAATTAGGTGGCGGGTTATCGGCCGAAGCGCTGACTGAAAAAGATAAAGAAGATATCCTTACTGCCGCTAAAATCTGTGTTGATTATCTTGCTGTCTCATTCCCCCGTTCCGGTGAAGATTTGAACTATGCCCGCCGTCTTGCACGTGATGCGGGTTGTGATGCTCAAATCGTTGCCAAAATTGAGCGAGCCGAGGCCGTCAGTAACGATGAAATTATCGACGAAATTATTCTCGCCTCCGACGTTGTGATGGTTGCCCGTGGTGATTTGGGCGTTGAAATTGGTGATCCCGAGTTAGTCGGTGTACAGAAAAAGCTGATCCAACGTGCCCGACAACTGAATCGAGTCGTGATTACGGCCACTCAGATGATGGAATCCATGATAACCAACCCAATGCCGACCCGCGCTGAAGTGATGGATGTCGCCAATGCGGTTCTGGATGGTACTGATGCCGTCATGCTTTCTGCCGAAACTGCGGCAGGCCAATACCCGGCGGAAACGGTGGCCGCAATGGCACGAGTTTGTCTGGGCGCAGAAAAAATGCCGAGCATCAATGTTTCCAAGCATCGTCTGGACATTACATTTGACAGCGTTGAAGAAGCGATTTCAATGTCCACGATGTATGCCGCCAATCACTTGAAAGGTGTCAAAGCCATTATTGCCATGACAGAATCTGGCCGCACAGCTCGCATGATGTCCCGCATCAGCTCCGGCTTGCCTATCTTCTCCATGTCACGCCACGAATCAACCTTAAATCGTACCGCGCTTTACCGTGGAGTGACTCCCGTTTATTGCAGCCTGCATACCGATGGTATTGCCGCAGCAAGCGAAGCGGTGAATCGTCTGCGCGATAAAGGCTACCTTACCTCTGGAGATGTCGTTTTGGTGACCCAAGGTGACCAAATGGGAACAATCGGCAGTACCAATACCTGTCGGGTATTGGAAGTCGAGTAATCTTCAATAAGATATATGTAGGGCCTTATCGATTGGCCCTACTTACATTTTTTCAAGCCACTTCTTTTTCTTTCTCACGCTACACCTTTATTGAATAAGTTAGCGGATTCAATTTCCGGGTATCTACTCGCTCCCCTGATAATAATCAAACGTAATAAATAGGCTTATGCATTAGTTATATAAAGCATATGTAACGCTCCAAGCGAAAGCTGAATTTGTCTGAAGTATTGCGTTTTTTGTCGTGTGGGAAAGTTTATCGCGTGAGAAAGCGGATAATCATATCAGCTAACTTACCATAAGGAGGCCGCAACTTATCTGTCAGTGCTGGATTGTATTTGCGCAAAATTGGCATCGCCTTGGAAAAGGTTTTAAAGCCTTCATAACCATGATAGCTTCCCATCCCACTCTGCCCTACGCCACCAAAGGGTAAATCTGGACATGCAAATTGATACAGCGTGTCATTGATACAGATACTACCTGCGATAATACGTGATAAGGCAACTTCAATGTGTTCATTGTTTTTACTGAAACAATAAAAAGCCAATGGGCGATCACGGCGTGCAATATAATTGATCGCTTCATCATAAGATCGGTAAGTTTTAATCGGTAACAATGGGCCGAAAATCTCTTCCTGCATGATTGCACTGTCATCATCGGGGTTCAGGACTAGCGCAGGAACGAAAACACCTTGCTCACGCGCTTGTTGCGGATCATCAAATGACATCAGCGGAATAACCTGATGGCCGCGCCTGATCGCATCTTCAAGCAATTTGGAAATACGTTGATACTGGTTGTCATTGATAATGCGCGTATAGTCCGAAAGGTTGCCTGACTGAGGATAACGTTGCGAAACCTGTTCCTTCACCTCAGTAACAAACGGCTCAATCACGCTTTCCGGCAATAATACATAATCTGGCGCGATACAGGTTTGCCCGGCATTGAAAAGTTTCCCGGTTACAATGCGGGCTACCGCTTTTTTCAGATCGGCATCAGGAGCAATGAGCACCGGAGACTTGCCACCAAGCTCTAACGTAACAGGAGTGAGGTTTTGTGCGGCCGCCGCCATGACTTTTTTACCGTTAGCCTCGGAGCCAGTGAAAAACAGGTGATCAAAGGGCAAGGCAGAAAAAGCGGCCGCAATATCTGCTCCGCCCTGCGCAATGCAGACACGATTTTCCGGAAAAACCTCACCCAGAAGTTTTTCTAGATAAGCATTGGCATGCGGAGTATGTTCAGACGGTTTAATAAAGACATGATTGCCTGCGGCAATCGCTGCTATTAATGGGGAGAGAGTTAAATTAACCGGATAGTTCCACGGTGCCATAATGCCAATCACGCCAAGCGGCACATAACGTATTTCAGCCGTTGCCGGCCACAATTGCCACCCGGCTTTGTGCCTTTGCAGTTTTACCCATTTTTTAAGATGCCGCAGACAAAGATCGATTTCCGCCAACACCGTTATTGCTTCTGCCAGCATGCTCTCATGGTTGGAACGATGACCAAAATCACGGGAAATGGCTTCCCTCATTTCATTCAGGCTGGCTTTAAAACTTGCCCGTAAGCGCAACAGATCATTGCGCCGCTGATTTTCATCAGGTCGATTCTGCTCCCATGCTTGGCGCAGTGCATCAAATTTAATATTGATTAATTCTGTCATTGATCGCGCCTCTGCACGGAGCTGGCAAAACACCCTTGGGCTATATAATAAGTACCGAGAACTAAAAGCGGGCTTAACGGCGTTTCAACGTAAAAGCGCCCATAAGCGAGCAAACTATCGCTGATAACAAAGAAGATACCGCCAAAGGCTGCACTATGCGCGGGATTTTTCGCGATATATTTCGCAACATTTTTTGCCACATATGACACTGGAGGCAACGGGTTTTTAAATGAATAAATAACTGCCCTGTTAACCGCCAGCCCGGCCATAAACGCCAAAATTACAGCATAGACAGAAACCGGAATTTCCATGCTGTTCGGGAGATGATCCCACAATCCGATGAGTATTAATGCTGCAATGCCCTCAAATATGGCAAAAACGGCAGTTATAACGAGAATCGTACGAACAAGGGTAAATTCTGAATTTAATGCATTATTTTTAATATCAGAAAGAGAAATATTGTCACAACATAGCGCATAAATATAAGCACAATGAGTGAGTAGAAAACAAAACAGTCCGGCCAAAAAATAGTCTTGCGGTAACATCAAACAAATATCACCCGCTACGGCAAATACCAGCCCAAACGCAATAGCGTTGCGATAACGGATTGAGACAGGTGCACCGCGCAACAAAACCCAAAACACGAGTAATGCAGTCGCGGTAGGCTTGGTCAGATAATGGAGCCAAATCCATGCTGGGTTAACAAAATTGCTGAGTGAAATACCTGCTACGGCGCTCACTGAAAGAAGTATATAAAACAATCCGATTTTGCTATGAAATCTACGCTGAAAGGTACAATTATTTGATGACATAAGCCTCGTCCTATTGTTTCTTCCTTATAGATTAACAGTAGCAGAATCTTACTTACCTTCAACCAGAGGCTATTGATGTATGGAAAGCTTAAAAGTAAATTCCAGGGCTGTGAACTGCACCTCAATGAGTTGTGGTGTCTACTTTTGGGATGCAGTTCATACTGACTAGGATCTATACCCTATTAACTCCAAGTTTCAGGAAGCAACGTATCATCATCCCGCGTCGCGGGATGATGATACATGCGCCTTGAAGTACGACGCGTATATACCCTATGGATTTCAAGTTACATCGCGGCGGCAAAGAAGTAAGTCCCCGGAAGTTTAGAAAACTATGTGGCCGGGGTGGGCGAGCGCAGCCAACAAAAATACAGCTTGAAAGACAACGAGGGTATGCAGAATTAGGTATATTTTTTCCTTATTTCATTAAATCTTAAATAATTAAGTGTTGCAGTGCGATTATTCACATCCACCCCACCTACTTCGGGGAGAATTTTTTCTATTGATGCTTTTCCCAGTAATGCTTCAGCATCCATTATAATTTGATATGAACGAAGCGTTGCTCTGTCTGCGGCTGCTTTGTCTTCACATCTAAATATCGTTTTATTGCCTTTCTTTACTTTTTTATATCCAGATCCCAATAGCCCTAATATTTCTCTCGCTGTTACAATATGACGGTTATCTTTAGAATCCCACAAATTCTCTGGTATATTCGGAGATTCTAAATGAAAATCAGCATGCCTGTGAATACCACCAAGCACCCAAATATCATTTAGAATGAGAGACCACTTATCCATCTTTAGTACATTACCTTTGGCACCTTTTTTCCAGAGAAAATCCCCTTCGTTTTCCATGCCGGCTTTTTCTAATATATCTTTCGTCCATACATTTTTCACACGACCGACATACATTTGCTTTTCTGATTTCAGCGCTCTTTTATAAGCTCGCCAACAATATTCAGTGAAGTTATTAAGGTGATTATCAGACCGTCTGCCATAGGGATATTTCTTGATTAATTTTTCATGCATAACACCTTTATTCTCTTCCCACATAAATGGGTTTTTACCCATACTTACTCCGAGTTCTTGCAGAGCGCCTCTTATTGTTGTAACTGAATACATCTTAATTTCTCTTATTAAATAGGTTGGATCAGTATTATTTTTCTTCAAAACTCGCTGAGATTAAATCTTTTTCAACCTTCACGACTTTATTTTCAATATTTTCGAGTCTCATTGGTACTGTAATGGAATAAAGTAAAGAGAGGCGAGGTCGATTCCCCAACGCTTGCCAAAAACTACCTAAGCTGTTTAAATTTTCTTGTTGTGGAATGACTCTCGTATAGGCACCCGGTATACCCTCTAATTGGCGGTTATTAATTAACGCACTTAAAACACGAGTCATGATTTTTGCCGCCTGGTTATCCGGTTGGCTATCAGGCCCCATACCACTATTTGAGGGAGAATTCGTATCCCAGTAGGTAATCAAATAGTTACAATTAATATTAACCCATCCTGGCAATAACGTGTTGGTTGCTGCATTATATCTTCTTGATTCAGCAGTACGCAGTTGTAAATCCTCGCTGATATCATAAAGAAATACACTTATGGTCGGTTTAGATTGAATGGAATTCACTTCAGGTAAATCAAACCTGATATTAACCTCGCCTTCGTCAATTTCTTTTTTTTGACTATCCAAAAAATCAAACTCATTATCATTTGATAAGTAAATCGATTCTTTATTAAGATGCCGGGAGAAAATTTTATTTAATGCTTTATTGACTTCAATGATAATATTGTTCGATGTCACTACAGTTGCCATAATTACCTCAAATAACGGTTAAAAAGTTAAACGGCCCATTTTATTGAGCTCTAGCTTAATCGCGCGTTTTAAATGTCTGTTTTCTATTTGCTCACAATGTTCACTTTCTGCCAATATGGATGTAAGCAAAGCAATATTCCTGATATTTGCTCCCGTTAAATCAACTTGTTTAGCCAATTTTCCAAAATCAATATCGCCAGACAATTTCAAATTATCGGGCCAAATAATTTGCCACATTTTTTTACGTTCTTCTTCGCTTGGATAAGTGAAACATGTAATAAAAGTAAAACGGCGGCTAAAAGCACTGTCTAAATGACTACGGTTATTCGTCGCTAAAATCACTAATCCGGGATAACTTTCCAATCGTTGTAATAAATAGGAAACTTCAATATTGGCGTGCCTGTCTTGAGCATCTTTCGTTTCGCTACGCTTACCAAATAATGCATCGGCTTCATCGAAAAATAAAACCCCAGAATCCGCTTCTGCTAAATCAAAAATACGGGAGATATTTTTTTCAGTTTCACCGATATATTTATTGACCACGGTAGAGAGATCAACTTTGATGAGATCAACACCGAGCTGCCCAGCTATCACTTCAGCGGCCATGGTTTTACCGGTTCCTGATTCTCCATGAAACAGTGCACTGATCCCGGTGCCATAGCCTATTTTCTCCTGAAAACCGGTTGCCAAAATATGTTCACGATAATGGATAGCAGCAATAACTTCCTGCAATTGCAGCATTAAACTGTCAGAAACGACTAAATCCTGAAAACTGCGTTTAGGCGTAATTCGTTGGGCTAACTTGCCAAAATTTTGCTGGGCACGAAGGTTCAGTGCCTTGCGCAAATCGATTTCTTCCAATTTGCCTGTGGGTTCTCTCAGTCGTTGATATTGCGCCGCTTCTTGAAGAATTAAGGGCAATGTTTCTGCGGTAAATGAAAAACGCTGACATAGCCGGGGAAGATCGATTTCCTGAACAACATAATCCGGCAATCTTGCCTGTAACATGGCTTGTTTATCTGCCAGCGTCATGATTGGCATATCAATTTGCACGATGGATAAATGGTTTCCCCATTCCCATGAATCTTCCTGCGCTGCCAGTAAAACAACACGCAATCCAGGCTGATTGAATAAAACAGATAACTGTTGATGTGCTATTTTTCTTTTTTCTGTCAGTAACGCAAAATTGCGAATTAATAAACAGGCATCATGTAATCTCGCTTCCCGTATTACCTCTGCCAACAGATTAATTATTTCCGTTGTTCCTCCCATTTCTAGCAATTGGGCAAAATCCAGAATTAGAGTGCTGATATCATGCGATGCCATAATATGGCTCACTGCTAATTCTCTGGCGCTGTCTTGCTTGCCCCTGAGTATGACCCACGGGCGAACTTCATCAGTGTCATTCAGTATTGTTTGCTCAAAGGAATGATAAAGTGTTTGTGGATATTCTATTTGTGTGCCTGAAACATGCCAATAAACACAATTGTCTAATGGCGGCAAAATAGTTCGTTGCTCCAATAAAAAATGCCAAATAGTGCTATGCGTTAAAAATTGCGTACTTGACCAAACAGCATTTTCAGACTTATCAAACCTCAAAAGGCGACTGCTGAATAAAGGAGATTGAGGTAAAAAACTATTTTGCAGTAGTTGCCAGTCATTTTGGCTTTCGCTGAAGAGTTCAATTGCCAAGATAAAACTGGGCCACGGTAATTTATGATTTCCATTAAGAGCAGCAAATAGAGCATAATAACGGTCATCAAAATGAGGCAATAACCCAAGCAATAAAACATCCCGTTCAAATTCTGTGAGTTCAAAACGTTCAACTAATAACGATAATCTATCAATGCTTTCATCTATTTTAGCATGGCGGACAATACCATTCTCTTGCTGTAACCAATGAGGCGCCCCTGTTGGTTCTGCCAGACGTAATTTGACCTGCTCTGGACTAAGCAAAAAACTCTCAGGCAAAGAATCATATTTGTCTATTTTCCGGTAATAATAGTGCTGCAATCGTAAATCAATACGTTCCAAATGGGGATAAATCCAGTGCAAATCCGACATCGTAGGCAAAAAGCTGCCACCATTATTTATGAATGGATAGTCCATATAAACCTTTTAAATATATTGCCAATCGATAACTAAGGGATGATTAAGCCAAGGGAATTTAGCGACGTTCAATGGCCAGAGCCAATCCGTCAGCAAAGCATCGAAAGGTTGTTTCTGTATCGTGATGTTGATGCCCTGCTCATTCACCAATAATTTTCCCTTGCGTTGTAAAAATAAATGGCGGACATCATTGCGACTGAGTTTTTTCCAACCGGGAAGTTGGGCGATAACGGCATCAAACCAGTGATCAATGATAAATTGTTTTTCTGGTGCCAACGGCAATAATTCCGTTTTTTCCTCAATAGACAATCCACATAGCACGTTATTCAACATGTTGCGTTCTGCTTGTGCATTTTCATTGCCCCATATCAAGTAATCGAGCACTGTAACAGCGCTCAGTTGAGCCTGTAGATGTATGAAATTCTGCTTTTCAAGCAAACCCAGTTGATTAAACAAAGCTGGTAACATTGGCCATAAAATTAAAATTCCACTATTACTGATTTCATGAGGAATTTGTTTCTCTGGTAACATTAGCGGAATAGAAAATGGTTTATTTTCAATGTGAAGCCGATCAGGTTTACTGTTTCCGGAATTTGCTGAAAATACCATATTTTGTGTATCAGGTTCAGTTTTATATATATCCTTATCTATTTTACTGGCATCGAAATTTGTTGATATCTCTTGATATTCTCTTGCGGAAAAATATTTTTTAACTTTTGGGGATATTCCTTGCCAGATTTTTTTTCGCCAGTGAACTAGCGGAGTTTCCATTCTTTTTGCCTGACGGAATAATAACAACACAGATTCTTTATTAACTAATCCGGTGTTTATCTCTGTAACAATACGCGAAATGATATGATTATCAGGTTCAGGTATCTCTAAAGCCTCGTGCTTCTCTAAATAGATCAACGCATGACATATCAATTCACCAGAAGAAATCCCCACTTTGAATGTCTTGTTTTTACTTGTGCATATGCTTGTAATTTTGTTTTTAACGTTATTTTTGCTTTCATTTTTTCTTTCCACCAGTTGCCGGCTAATCGCAACGAGTAACTCTGGTTTCTTTAACGACAAAATTGATTGCAAACAAGATTCAATCAGACAATTTTTTGCCAATAATACGACCCATCGGTTTTCCAATTTGTCTAATTGTTTTATTGCCTTGTCAATATTATTAATAGCAGGATTGTTTTTTATAAACTCATGTTGATTTGAGATTGATTTTATTTTTGATAAAGATGCGATAAGCTGTTCGGCTTCAACTGGCTTTACCTTATCAGAGAATACAGCTCCACTTATAGTGTGATCAGATATCACTTGCGTTATATGTTGTTCTTGATTAGGAACATAGTTCTTCTTCTTTTCATGGCACAATTGTTCAGCATTAACAAATACAAATTCTTTGTTGGATACTTTATCTTCTTCAGAATTTTGTTTTTCTCTTTTTTGATAGAAACCTGATTTATATTTTAAAAGTATTTTGTTTAATTCATTTTTTAATTTAACGGGAAATAATGAATTAAAATCACGCAAATGTATTTCACCAAGATCTAGCGTGAGACTTTCCAAATGAATATCTAAATTAACGCCATGCTCATCAAAGTAGGCATTAAAAAAACGATTGATATACTCCTGATTAAGCAGGGAGCCATGCAATATTTTTTTAGCTACCTGTTGACTATTCGTTTCAATAGCAATGGTAATCTGACTTAACAGATTTGGCTCCGAAGCCATAATAATTTAATCCTAAAATTATTTTTAAATAAAAAATTAAAGCTTCATGATAAATGCCAACAGATAATAAGGCGGAATAACATTAACGCTGTGTGTATGTTCTGTTGATGATGTCTCTATTTCATGTTTATGGCCTTTTCCTTCCCCTGTTTCTGAGGTATATGGATTATAGGCATTAGTTTGATAAAAACTTCTATAACCAAAACCAATGCGGTGTTCTACAATTTTAGGTTCCTTAACCTCCCACGTTTCATTCTTTAACGCGAATACAGAAGGTGGTTTTTTTGCACCATACTTTTCAACTTTAGTGTGATCGAATTTATATTTCATACCCTCATTTTCAGAATGGAACGTTATCCCACTAATATGGTTGTGTTGAGGTATTTGTGATGTGGTTAATGTTGTTTCCTGCACTTTAATATTAATTCTTTTAGCTTCTGTATCTATACAGAATTCTTTACCATTCCCTTCTCCGCGAGCTTTACCATTTTCACCTTTCTCAGAAACGGTTTCACCACACATAATAAAGCGATTTCTTAAATCGGGAACTGTCACGCCCTCATAAGTGCCCCCATCACAAAAAGCCCATCCATCAGGCGCTGTATCACCGGAAAACATCACGATCATTCCACGGGGAAGTACATGATTGTAATCAATGCCAATACCCGCTGAATCCACTTTGATACCCTGAGCGGCCTTTACAGAAATGCCTTTATTTCCGCCATTCAAGCCATCCCCCAATTCTACAGATAATACATCCTCTTTTAATACCAAAGGCGCTGCGTTTTGATTGGAAAGATTGCCTATTTTTAAATTAAGCGCCCCATCCTCACCCAATTTCAAACCTGTTCCTGCGCCTTGTTGTTCTAGAGCTAAACCACAAGCCTTTCGGCCCATGTCAGCTATTTCAATCAGGTCGGCATAATCGGTTTGTAATGGAATACTTCCTTCTTTAAAACGATATTTTAATGCATCTGCCGAAGGTAATGTTGATTTTATATTGGCGTTCTCTGTATTAGATAGATTTTGTTCTTTTTCCATGTTTACCACCTTATATATTTTGCCATTTACTGCAAAATATATTCAATTCATCTCAGTAAGTTAAATATATTTATTAACACCACTTTATATAAAATAGGATGTTAAATTAGACTTTATTTTTTAAACCATGGGTATAAGGCACATAGTTTAATTGATTATTAGTGATTTTTTCTTCATTCCATTGTGTTCCGCTATCTCCGATAACTTCAATACGCTGCGCTGTTGTTGCAATTCGCATATTACCGATACCTATGGCCGCAGACGGTAATCTGCCTAAATTTAAAGTTTCTAAAATACGGTATGCTTCATCACCTAATGGTGCACCATTGTTTTGCCAACGCTGATAAGTACGGGCGAAATTTTTAAATTGATCCGGTGATAACCAGTGAATAACCATGGAAATGTGTGCAGGAAATTCAGCCAATATTTCAGTTTTCACCCAGGATTCCAATTTATGCAAATCAACGCCTTCTTTTTCAATTAATTGTCGATTAATAACCACACTGACAACAAAAGAAAAACGATCGGCCAAAGCGTATTTAGCATTGGAGAAATACCAGTGATAGCGCCAAGCTTCGGCTTCGACCGGGAAAGCATGTGTTGAAGCTTTATCACGTTTTATTAAAATTTTTCCTTGAATACGATCGAATTTCACTACGCGAGCTTTGAGCTGAAAACCGTCCCCATTATTGACTGGATTTGCTGGCACAAAATACTTACCCGGCCCTGAAGGGGTAATTTTATATTGAAGGGTAATTTCGTCATCTTCTTCGACCATGGCCGGAAAGGGACTCTGTGCACTAGATGTGATCCAGCGCTCATCATCAGCAAGACATTGCTCCTTTTCACTGGCATAAACCAACTGATAATCCATGTCTTCCAGCCAAATCGGGCTATTTAACCAGTTCAGGTTACCATCTTTAAAGGCCGCCTCAATACGGCTCAGATTACGCTCTAAATCTGCACTGTTTTTTATGGTAAGCGAGAATGTGTCACCTGACACATCGGTAATCATTTGCCCACGCAAAATGTGTGTACTGCCACCGTCCGGGAAAATCAGATTGATGACTTGCCCTTGCAGCAGTCGATCCGCTATTCCTTGCTGAGTAAAGATTAATAGCTCGCCTCTTTGTTCTAATGCTTCTGGTTTTTGCTTTGTATCGAATGCCTTATCCGGTTTTATCGGTAAGAGTTGACGATGTTCAATCAAATAGAAAGGCAGTTTCGCCAAATCTGGATTTTCACTAAAACATTCCCCTCCTAAACCAATGCGGGCAGCGATGCGTTTTTGGAGTGCCGAAACTTTATCAATGCGGATGTTATTACGTTGATATGTGAGTTCCGGCTGTTGGGCAAGATAACCGCGTTGGGTTGAGAGGAAATCTTGCGGATCAGTAATCAATGGCCTGATTGCACGTTGAGCCCCAAAATAGCTCAATAAATAATTCAGAATTGCCAGCTCTTTTGCGTAGTTTTTCTCATTAATACCTTGGGTATTTTCAATTTGTGTATCATGCGCCAGCTTATTGATTAAATCAGGCATGATTTTCTGATGGGCATGTTGATTAACCGTATCAGTTTTAAAAGGCCATTGGGTACCGTATACGTGATTTCCCCGTTGCTTAAATGCCAGCAATTCAGGCAATAAATCTAGTTCAGCGCAGCCATTTGCCAACATCTGTTCAAAAGGCAGCATAAATTGGTGCAACTGTTCCTGCGGTTTTGAACTGGCGTAGCGCTGTAACCCATAACAGGCAGGCAATTTATTGCTCACCGGATAATAATCCCGCACTTTGCGATGTCTACCTCGATGGAGCACAACCGGTTGGGTATTAATCAAAGGAAGAGAAACAATTTTTTCTTCTATCTGTTGTTGAGTCACCCTCACTGCCACCCCACCTTTTACTGTAATTTTGAGCGGGCTTTTTGATGAGGCGATTAGCGTTATAGGGTTATTTCCCCATAACCTAGGATAATGACCTTGGTCAATATTCCACGACCATTTATCGTTTGGTAATGGCGAAATTAAGGTATTTTTTTCATTTGGTGTTATCACCAGTCTGGTAATATTTTTAACCCCTTTGATCGCCAGTAATTGGTTAACCAAATGACTCAGATTTAAGGTCGTGGAACCTGCATAGTTTTTAGTCTGCGGTAATTTCGGTATCCAACCATGGCGCAAATAAGGCCCAGAAAAGATTTCCTCATGATTGTAGCCCTGTTCTCGCAAAGACTCCGTGGTATAACGCACTGGCTTTGCCTGTACTGCGTATTCCGTCGTCATATAAATCTGAGCGAAAATATCAGCGATATCACTGACTTCATCATCAAGCTCAAGACTCATCTGCAAGGGTAAATCTGCCGGTTTTAGCCAGATAACTTTACTGACAAATTCCCCAAGATTGCGATTATTTTTAAGAAAGGTATTCAGTATTTCCTGAGCTAGCGTTCTGTCCGTCTCTGTTTCTCGGCTGGGAACCAGATAAAGCCAATAATTTCCCCTTAAAGCCAGCATTTCGCTGTCAGACGTTGAATTAAAACAATATTCCCGTTTTTTCTTGTCATACCAATAGGTATAGCGCTCTGTATCCGGCTCCCGGATAAGCTGTACGTCATTGAAAAGGAAATACCCCGCACTGCTTTCTTCAATGGGTTTATTGACGCTATCGTTGCTGTGCAAGTCCAGTAATGCCCGACGATAATCCTCAGCGGTGATCGGGCCGCAACTTAGCATTTTCTGTGGGCCAAATTCCTGCGGAAAAATAGTATCTCCGGCCGTTTGTGTTTCGCTTTTAGGGGTGAGCAGATCATTAAGAGGCAATGAATGGCGATAAGCTAAATCAGAAATGCCATAACAACAGGCTTCCAATAAGGTGATACCGGGATCATTTTCACTCAGCTGAGTCCATTTTTGACCGGATTGCTGCGCTATGAACGCCTTGGCCTGAGTGAGCAAGGTATCAAAGTTAATATCATTTTTAACAAGGGGAAACAAAGCATCCTGATTACGCATGACTCACTCCTTGGATTTTATCCCGCCAGACTAAAATCAATACTTCGTTATCAGCCGCTTGAATGTTTTCCGCATCAGCATTTGTTGTGCTGTCAGAACGCTTGATTTTCAAATCAGTCACACGTTCAACAAAAGGTGATTGCTGGATAGTGGCTAATAACTGGTAGTAATCGATATGAGTACCCGTGATGACACCGATAGCGCTGTTTTCAGCCCACGGCATATATTGCCGGCTTAATTCCTGTTGCAACTGATAATGGGCATAATCAGGATTAACATCCGCAACAAATGCCAGTTCATATTGCACATAAACATCCACATACGCTGGGTTTTTAATGTCAATCGTTGCCCACGGGCTGCTTAATTGCATTAGCCACTCCCCCATTTCTGTCAATCGGGCTGAATTCAATGTCGGGCGCAAGGCGTCATCATTGTCTTTATAATGATTCTCTGGGATCACAACCAATTGCTGTACTTCCGGTGCAGGAATTTTGGTCAACTCCCCTGCGGAAGGTGTTTGAACATCAAATACGCTGACAAAATGATCTTTCAGTAGGGTCGCCATATTTCCCCAGCTCAATACCCGATTACGATGGGATAGGCGGGCAGGAACCCGTGTCAGGAAATCACTTTCGGTTTCTTGTGGACGGCCATTCCAAGGTGCCCAAGGTTGGATAATATTGCTCACTTCAACTGGCGCATTAACCTGTTGTTTAATGCTGTTAGCCGCCAATCCGTTAATAAAATGCGCTTGTGCCACCGATTCCGGGTTGATCAGCGTTGCCGTCGTCGAGTTATATAACATCCCTTTAATGATCGGATAATTCTGGATCTCTACCTGCTTTTGTATTTCGGCTTTTAGCCAATATCGACCCGCTGGCATTTGTGTTGCCTGATTTGACGCATCGTGTGGCAATAATGCGCGCCAGAGGCCCCGATCAAATAAATGACGGGTTTGGTCGTCAACCCATTTATCTAATGGGCACCAGATATTCTCTTGATTGAGATAAGACCAGGATAATTGAAGAGGTTTAAAACCGGTTAATTGCCAGTAAAGCGATAACGTTTGTCCGGGTAATACATCAGTAAAGCCTAAATAGAATGTATCATTGTTTAATGAAAGTGCGCTTTTTGCCGGTTCACCCCAACCAAAAGGGGTCAAAGGATAAATAACGAATTGCGCCGGTGTTGCTTTAGCACTGAACTGAACCTGCAACATGCTGATTTGTGGTGTATAAGGTATATTTTTTCCCGCAGGGTTGTTCCAATATTGTGCATGTCCAAAATCCTGTACCAGCTCCACACGTATTGATGCTGGCCATTCACGCGGAGAAATGCTGTTCGCAACAGGATAATCTATTTGCGGTAAGGTAAATGTCAGGCTTTGTCCTTGTGGCGCCTGATTGTTATTGCTGCTGAATAAGGGTTGGGCATTACCCAATGCTTTTCTTGCTTGAGGCGTAATTAAGTAGCCCTGAACGTTAAAAACAACATCCGCAATATTAGATTCATACCCCTGATACCATGTTTTAAAGCTCTTTTCAGGTAAATCGTTCCATTGGGGCGTAATGGTCAGTGTTGCGTTTTCTGTCCCATACCATTCAGGTGCAATAAGATTAAACCCTGCACCTGATGAAGGCGACTGTCCGAACGGAAAGCTGGTTGAATCCGTTTGTTCAATACCGTAATCCGAAGAATAAAGTACCCCATGATGGCTCTTGATATTAACAGTAATCTCCGCGATTTCTGGCAATACACGCTGTTTAGCCGTGCCTAGCTTTAGTACCGGAACATCAAATGTCATGCCATCAAGGTTATTAGGCGGAGTGATAGGATCGGCATCAGCCGGTAAGTAAAGATTGAGCGTATCCTCACCCTCTTTGACAACAGCCAAAGGCAGCCAGTGATTGCCTGAACTGACTTGAGCTTGGATCAGGGTGGCATCCTCTTTTACGGTTTCCGCCAATCTGATATTGATGCAGCGTTCCCCTCCTGACATAGCTAAGAGAGGTGAAGCCACCAGATAACCAGATAGAACCGGAACTTCCTCTAAAGTAGGTTCAAACAACCGCATGCCGTTTTCAGGAAATATTTTATTGTCAGCCAAGTTCAGAGGTATGGCGGATAGGACATGATCCGTGCCTTTTCGATGCCAACGTAAATCAGTCAATTTCCCTTGATTCGCAAGTAAACCCGATTCTGATGCGTATTGTAATGGATTGCCTGCACTGTCTTGCCCAGCTTCAAAATGCGTTCCTTTAGGAAGAAAATACTCTTTTACTTCTTTATTTAAAACAATCCCCAAAGCAACGCTATCTGCTTGAGCTTCTCTGGGTTTCAGCCCCAATAATTCACGATAATAAAGATGACGATGCCGCGCCGGAAATGTATTCAATAACGTTTTGGTGGTTTCCAAAAGTTTTAAAAATGCTAATACAAAAGTCTGATGTGGCGGTAAAAGGCCATCTGCCTGACGCGTGTTATGATAAATTTCAGTCAGTTTTTGGGGATCATTTTCCTGAATAAAATAGAATCCATCCCAAAATTGTTCTTTATCCTTGTCGAACGGAATTAACGCTGCATATTCTTTTAACCAAGTTAAAATATCCAGCGTACTTCTTTCATCTAGTTTAAATTCCGTTTCTGGTACAATAGCAGCAAGTTTTTCTTCTAACTCAGCTTGTCCCATATTTATACCACCTGTTATTTGAATATATCCTTAATACTTTTTAGGATATGGAATTTATATAAAAATAAGTTTGAAACATTAACGGCTATCCAGTACTGACAATATATTGACTGGCAATAAAACGGCCTTTCCCCATGCTCGGCGCAGTCACATCAGGCCCTGTTGATGGATTATTCGCAGGTTGTGTCGGCGTAAAACGGGCAATAAATTGTTGCCCGACGGCCATCATCATGGCCGGAGTACGGCAAAAATTAATGGGTTGGCTGGCATCCAATTGGGCAATAGTAATGGTACCCATTCCGGGTATTGGATGACTTGGCGTAATATATTGTGCCTGAAACTGCACTTTTTTTTCATCGCCCAGCATTACTGTTTTTTTACCCTGAATGGTGACGTGCCCACTGCCACGGATGGTTGCCAGCCCGAGAACAGTGACCTGCCGGTTGCCAAATAAGGGTTCGAACAGCAAACTGTCACCATCAACAACCAGTTGCTTGCTCATAAAATCACTCGTACTTGTCCTTCATTAATATCAAGAGCACCTTCAAGCTGTTGGCTAATTTCACTGCCTCTCAAGGTATAGGTGGTATAAATATGCAGAGTATTGGGAGAATCGATTTTTTGTCTGACTTGTATTTCAGTGATAGCTGCACGAGGTTCGTAACGCAATACACTTTCTTCGATACTATTTTGAATATTCGCCATTAATTCATCACTGATATTGGCAAATAAATAATCATTCAGACCACAACCATAATCTTCACGCATAATTCTTTCGCCAGGTTCAGTTAAAAACAGCGTCTTTATACTTTGGCGAACATTTTCTGCTCCCTCTGCCATCACGACACCGGGTGGAATATCTTCTTCATTATTCTGAATACAGAATTGAGGAGGAAATGCCCACCCCCTGCCATAAATATCTGATAATATTTTTTTTGTCATTTTATTGTCTTAGACTTCTATTAAATTATTGCGTTAAATTAATTTTCGCACCTTTAATATCAACACCAGATTTACCATTGATGGATAAAGAATTATCAGCTTCTATTTTAATTTCTTTAGCGTTCATGATGAAATCACTCTCTGAGTGAAATGTAATCTCTTTATCCTGCGGCAATAAGAGTGAATGTTTTCCGCTATTAATGGCGAGCGTCTTTTCTTTATTATCAAAAATAAATGATTGTTGATTTTCTCCTTGCTGAATAACTAACGTTTTTATTTGATTACTTTCACTTGGCTCCAACGGGGCTTTATTTTTCGGATTATGCATAGAGCCTAATATGACAGGGAAACGAGGATCAGCTTCAAAAAAACCGATAATGACTTCATCTCCCGGTTCCGGATAAAAACAAAATCCACTTTCATTGCTGGCGTAAGGTTTGCCTAAACGTGCAAACAGTGAGCCACCGGTTAAACTTAACGCGGGTATCACAACGGGTAATCGATCCAACGATTGGTTATCTTGCTGGTATTTTCCAACAACGCCAATATGCAGCTCTTTAGCCTGAGGTACGGGAGGTTCTGGCTCTGGAAGCATACCGATAGTCAATCGTGTTCGCCAACCCTGCCTTTGACTGATATTTTGATTAATGCCAGTGATGATCGCCTGACCATCCATACCTTGGCCAAAACCGCTTAACGCCAAAACATCACCCACTTGATAACGGTTATCCCCCTCAACAATCACATGACCAGTGACGTTATGGTGACGTCGATTATTCAGGGTACTTTGGGCAAGGGAGCGCGCCTGTTCATTATCCAATGGGTAACTGAAAACCCATTGCCACTCTTGATGAGCTAACGTGGAGACATTGTCTGAACCGAGTTGCCCGTGGCCAAGCGCACTGTTCTTTGCCTGAATTGCCTGAGATAATTTTTGTTGGGTAATATCCCACGACTGTATGCTGACGGATTTAGGGCTATATTGGTTATCCCATTGCAGATTCGCTTCGAAAAGCACAACATCCTGCGTACCGACCCGCTGGTGGAGCGTATGCACTTTTGATTGATTAAGCGATTCTGGCGTGACTAACGTTACCGCTTCGTGATGCGGGAGCAACCAGGTGTTTGTTGCGTTTAACCGTTTTTTTATAAAGCGCCAGTCATTACACCGAAACTGCACCATTTGCTCATGGGTGGTTTTAAGCTGGGGCGCCTGTTTGATGGTTGCAGAAAGCCCCGCTTGGTTAAATAACCTTCTAATTATGGTTTCATCACTTTGCTGGCTGAATATTTGTGAACGCAAACCATGAGTGAGTTTCTGTAGCGAATGTTTTGCCGTCAGGGTGACTAAATTATCCTGACCTTTTAATGCAAGCCTCTGCCGGACAATTAGCCCTTTAAAAATAACGTCTTTTTGGATTTGAACAGTCAGTTCATTATTGGGACGAAAACGTGCCAACTCAGCCTGAGCCTTGCTGTCAAAAATATGGCTGGCATCTCCCGTCATTCCTAATGTTATGCTGGCTGAAGGAATGTCATTAATATGGCAATTCACTGCGATACTTATGACGGAAAATTGACTGAGAGATTTGCCCCCTATCTTGATTTCTATCGTTGGGAGCATAGGTAACTTCATGTTTCCTCCCGTGCTTGCAGCATTTGTCCTGACGTAAAATCATCCAGATTATCCAGATCGTTTTGCCAGGCAAGCGTGAGATAATCAATCCCTCCGGCTAAAGAGGCGCCTGCTCCGAGAGCAATCAACGGTAAAGAGATCATATCGGTTACACTGACCGCCGTGGCAGGTGGCGATTGTAATTGCCGTTCAGTCGCCTGAATAACAAAACTTTCGTCTGCCACCAGCGTCAGGCTTGCACTAGCCCGCAATGGCGTAGCATCTCGGTCAAACAATGTGTAATTCACGCTGAGGCCACTTGCACGACCGGCAAAGTAACCTTTATTTTCCCAGCGCATTTTTCCCCATTTGATTTTTAAAAAATGCGGGACATGAGTACTGGCATCTGCGGCACACAAGGATTTCAACGTTGACAGTTGTGTTTCTATCGGCGTGCTATTTCCGGGCATGGTGGCATCAAAAAGCAATACCAGTGACAACCCCACCGGCTGGGATAAGACATAACGGCTGCTCTGGCTGGTATTGTTGATGCTTTCATCCTGTTGATAGCGGGTTTGATAATCAAGCTGGATAGCATCAGGATTGTACATTGCCTGTAAACTACCAACTGAAATTTTACCTTCCCGATCTTTGAATGCTGTCAGAGTCAGTTTGGAGAGATTACGTTCAATCAAGCTCATAATATCCCCCCCTTGATTCCCGCAATGCGTCCAGCACTTCCTGTTTAATAATTTCAATCAGACGAGCATTATCCAGCTTCTCTTGTGCCAATGTCTGTAACGGCAGAGTTTCATTGGAAGGCTCTACCACTTTGGCTTGAATGATTAATTCCTTAATTTCAACGGTCATAGTTTTACTCCTAACCAACGCATATCCTGATAACGCAATTCCAGCGAATTAATCAGAACAGTATTGTTGTTGGCATCAAGATCACCGGTAGACCAGCGCACTGGTAGTGCGTTGCTTAATGTCCAGCTTGCCACAGGAATTGAATCTTCATTCAGGAGCATAATGACAACATCAGCATAAACGGCTTTTTCACCACGTAACACGCGATCGAACATCCACGTCAAGGGAGTGACTGTCATAACGCCACGTTCAAACAGGACACTGCCATGTTGGATTTTTTCCGCCAACCAAGTATTTCTGGCATTTTCGCCCCCTTGACTTAACTGAGTCGTTTGTAATTCACGACTAAGTCCTGATATCCGCTGAAAAGCAATATCAAGCGGGCTGGGAATATTGTTAAAAAGAAAGCTGGCGATAAAACGATGTGATACGGACGGGGTGTAAAACTTATTCATATTATGTTCCCCACTTAAGAAATCATTCCGGTTCGAGTATCAAATGCCAGACTCAGCTCAATAAATTCTGCTGGAATTAACAACGCCAGCCTGATTTTCATGATCATTTTGCCTTCCAGCAAATCAATCTCATTCATGGATTCATTTATCCCTAACAATACTTCAAACGCGTGTTCTTCCTGAGTTCCCCGCAACCCTCCTTTAAGCCACAATTGACGTAACCAGTTATGGGCCTGACCTTTAAATTTCATCCAAGTAATCGCGTTATTGGGTTCAAAAACAAAAATACGTCCTAATTGGGTCAAATGAAATTCAATATAAGAAACCAGAAGTCGGTTCTGAATATAACGCCAAGGGGAATTAGGTATGTTTTCCAATGTACGGCATCCCCAAATACGGATACCTTTACCCGGAAAACTTCGCACCAGATTTAATGAAGTTCCATTTTGGTTAAATAAACCATCGGCTTTAATGTGAGAACATAACGGGCTAATGACTTTAGATAAGGGGACATTCGCCGGTGCTGTCCACATGCCTTCTTCATCGTCGTAGCGCTGAATGATGGCAGCAACTGCTGCTGTCGGTGAAAGTACAACAGGTTGGTTGTTTTCCTGATAAACGCTGTTCAGTCTTGGCCAGTATACCGCCCCCCATTGGCGATCATGTGAAGAAAATCGAGCTAAACATTGCGCTGCCAATGCAGGTTCATCGGGTGCATCCAATAATGCCATTATCCCACGACGGCTTTTGCAGAGATCCAATACCGATTGCCAAAGCTGTAACCAAGAATCGACCGATGAAATGGCATCGTCGGATTGATTAAAACAAACAATATCAGGTGCAATAATCAGTGTGATTTCACTGTTTGTCGCAATAACTTGTTTTAGCCAATCTTGTTGCAGTTCCACCAACAAGGATTGCCCGTTTTTTTGCGCGGATTCATGACCCAATGACAGCACATAGGCGTGTTTTCCGCCATTCTCAAAGAAATGGCGCACAGAATGGTACATTAAACCCGTTTGGCTGAAAAATAAGGCAAAATCAGTCAGGCTATTTAACTTAATCGCCGTGTTATGGTGAATATCTTCATCGTTAAGAGGTTGGGTATAACCGATAAAAATTGGCAGGCCAATAAATGCATTATTCTCTCTCTGAGAAATAAAATTTTCTGTTATTGTGATGCCCGGCTGCATTATTTCCATCTTTATATCCTTCATTCCTGCTGAGACGCAGCATTGAGCTGCGCCTCAATACAGTTACTGTGCTACATCTTGCGAAAATTGCAGGATAATAAATTCAGCCGGACGCACTGCCGCCATGCCAATTTTGACAATCATTTTGCCTTGTTTGATTTCATCAGCACTCATTGTGAGATCTTTGCCAATCTGCACAAAATAGGCCTCTTTCGGGCTATTACCCGCCAATGCACCTTGTTGCCAGAGTTGATGAAGATAATTATCAATGGCAGATCGCACTTTTTCCCACGTAGGTTGATGATTGGGTTCAAAAGCAGCCATTTGCATGGCTTGCTTGATATCCCGCTCCGCTGTATTAAACAAGCGACGAACAGAAATATAGCGCCAGCGCTCGCTGTCTTCTAAAGTCCGGGCACCCCATACGACAAACCCTTTTTGGCTGAAATAACGAATGGCATTAATGCCATTTGCATTCATAATTCCTTGCTCTTCGTCAGTAAGACGCTCAGTGATCTCACTTATCCCGTTTAATGCCACATTTGCCGGTGCTTTCCAGACGCCACGTTTGGCATCAGTTGCACAATACACGGCAGCCACCACCGCACTGGCAGGGATCACGTTTTTCTGTGCGGCAATCGCTTCCTGAATGGCATGCTTCACTTGTTGATAAACAGCCTGATTTTCCTTGTTATTCAACTGAGTTAAATTTTCAATTTCGCGGTGATATCCAGAAACGGCAATAGCGTCATCTTCCACCTCTATCAGTTGTGGAACATTAACCGCAGGATAATAAGTGGCCGTTTGTGAAGGGGCATTTGTTTTAGGCTTTTTGTTTTTATCAGCGTTATCAGCGATAAGAAAGCGGCCTTCATTGAGTAAATCGGCTGGCAAGTTGCTGTATATTTTGCTTTGGTAATCTGCTTCCTGTTCAGGGCAGACAATCAAGGTAATATCTAAAGCCTGCCTGATTAAATCGGGAATGAATGCCAAGTTTTTCTGTTTGGTATCCCCCATTGGTAAAATATAGCAAGGCCCGCCACCATTTTGGAAATACAGCTTTAGGGCATCACTGCTCGTTGTATAAGCAATGTCTACCTTGTAGGTTTGATCATCCTTTGCATCATGTTGAGAACTGTCATCGCTTGTCGTCAGAGAATCAGTATCACTCTCATTTTTCTCTGAGACAGATTGCGCTTTTGCAGGAAGCGTTGGGGTTATTTTTACTGATTTTATACATCCCACCTGAAACAGGTGAGTAAAATCAAGCCAACTGGCAATGCGGATAATTTGAGGGGTTGTACTGGTTTTTTTGGGTGAAAAGCGCCCAATAAAAACAGGTATGGCGGTATTTCCCTGTTTAACAGAAAGCGCCAAAGACGCATCTTCTTCAATATAAACGCCGGGAAAAGTGGGAGTAATTGGCATACGGCCTCCAGATTATTGTGCGATATCCTGCGTAAACTGCAAAACAATGAATTCAGCCGGACGCACTGCCGCCATGCCGATTTTAATGATCATTTTCCCTTGTTTAATATCGGCATCCGTCATCGTGATATCTTTGCCGATTTGCACGAAATAAGCATCTTCTGGTTTAGCGCCGACCAAACCACCTTGTTGCCACAAACTATGCAGATAGTTATTAATGGCAGTTCGTACACGCTCCCAAGTTGGCTGGTGGTTAGGTTCAAATACCGCAAAGCTCATGGCATTCTTGATATCCCGTTCAGCACTGTTAAAGAGACGACGAACTGAGATATAACGCCAGTTATTGCTGTCAT
Organism: Xenorhabdus mauleonii; assembly: GCF_900113945.1. Classification (GTDB taxonomy): domain Bacteria; phylum Pseudomonadota; class Gammaproteobacteria; order Enterobacterales; family Enterobacteriaceae; genus Xenorhabdus; species Xenorhabdus mauleonii. The sequence goes on along the minus strand of NZ_FORG01000004.1, from coordinate 19,271 downwards.
TTAAAGTACGGGCACCCCAAACCAACGTATTGTTATTGGCAAAGGTACGGATCATATTCAAGGCCTTACCTTGATTATATTTAGCCTGGAAATCATCCGTGACCGGATATTTAGGCTGCAAGCCGCCTTGGACAGCCACATTGGCCGGTGCTTTCCAGACTCCTCGGCTGTTATCAACACTTGCGTAAACTCCCGCCATCACTGCACTGGGCGGAATATCAACCGGTGCTTTATCATGACCCCATTCTGCCGTTAACCAAGGATAATAAACTGCACCATAGGGTGTTTCTGGATACGAATCGAGAATTGATTTTTCAGAGTTATCTTTAGCTTGAGAGTTTCCTTTAGTTTCGGCTTCAATCTTATCTTGCGGGCCATCAAAAATGGCAAATAATCCTTTACCCGGTTTACACAGCTCCCCTACAGCCTGTTGGATATCTTCTCCGGCAGCGACCAACAAAGTCGCATCATCGAGTTTTGGCACTTGTGCTGTTAAGTCCGCTGTTTGGATAAGATAAGCATATCCTCCACCATTGATAAAATAAGCACGCAGGGAAACATCAAGCGCATTAGCAGCATCAAACGGTGCATTCTTTAAGCCAAGATAATCTATCCAGCTATTAATGCGGCAAATGTTATTTACAAAGGTATTCTTCTTTGCAACAGCAAAAACGGGGACGGCGGTTAAAGCCGTGCGTACAGAAAGAGCGAGTGAAGCATCTTCCTGAATGTAAACACCAGGATATGAATACATTGACATGTAATCTCCAATTACAGCGAGATAGGCTCAATAAAATAATTATTGAGTTAAAAATAGTTATTGAGCTAAATATAGATATAAGATAACGAATGAATATTCGTCAGCAAAAATCTATCAAACAGGGTATATCGAATTATGATGCTTGAATTGTTATCCGATCCGCAGTCAGCGTTATTTCCTGAATCGCAATTTCATTGCTGGTGGCATCAAAATTAGGAGAGGTCAATTGCGTTGGGAAAGCATTTACCACATTCCAAGTCATAAGAATTTCAGTCCCTGACTCATTGGTCAGGCTGATTGAGATATCCTTTTTCTCAACACGATTAAGTTGGATAGAATTAATCCAATCAAAAAGCTTTGTATCACCAGAGAACACACCTTTACGTAAAGTGATATTAATCGCCTGACGTTGCCCAGGCATCTTATAATACCCCCCTGTCCCATCTTTATATTCAATAATATCATGTTGAATATCCAGCCCAGATACACTATTAAAAGGAATCTGCTCATTACCGATTGAAACAATAAAACGATATGTAGGAATTGGATACTCAACAGCGATTTTATCTGAAGTTATAGCCATAATTTTACCTTAATGAATGATTGACGAAATGTTTAATTTTTGGCTTGTGGTATATATCCATTACATTTCAAGTTGTAGCTATATTGGATATATTTTGAAGCTCATTGGGTATAAATAATAATCACAGCGCCATCTCCGTATCAGAATATGAACAATAAAGACTAGATTTAGACAATAGCTACCGCAATAACCTGATTATCAAAAGGTTACATTTTATTAATTAAAACCAATTAGCGCGAATAAAAATAATTATCATTACGCAAATGGTGAAAAAATAATTTATTTTGCTCTTACCATAGAATGAAAGAACAATTTATTATCAGACGTAAAAAATAGAGTTTATTAATTTAATGGTAGTTACAATTTTCAAAATCAATCAAACGATTAACATTAAAAAATTAGCTAAAAAGAATATATTGGGCAAGTAATACACTTGCATTGATCACATAACGTTCTTTTGTTTACTTTATTCTATAAGTAGGCATTTTCATTTTAATGTGTAAATAATAAAATACCACACTAATAATATGGATTTAATTATCATTAAATAAATAAACTGATATCAAAATAAAAAATATCTTTAAATATTGATATATAAAATCTTAACAATATTTCCAACTTTAGTTAATTATAAAAACCTAAAAAGACAGCTACATGCTGGGGAAATGGAGTCACTATTACAGAGCCAAAGTGCAAGGAGTGACACCTGTTGGTAAAATACTCAGGTCTGGACATCGCTAAGGTACGAAAGCGCCGCCCACAGGTCAGCGCATTATGCATGAAACCTATCGATCCGCTCTGATTCAGAGCTTCCGGCGAAGCAAGTGGAGCCGGGTTACGTGCTGGCAGACGCTATTTTCCTTTGCGGCGGAAATTCAATTTCAGCAGGCAGTAGATACGGTGCATACGCTGACGCCCTTACTGCTGTTTTCACCTTAAAGGCAACTGACTAGAAAAAACGGAATTTGCCACCGGGCAATCGGTGCAAATCAGCATTGAGTACGGGAGTTGATTATCCAGCTCGTTGAGAAGAACTGAAAGATAAAGGGAAAATCCCAACCTCATTGAGCTGGGATCATTTTCTGATTAGTCTTCGTATTTGAAATCTATATTGAGCTTCATTTGTTCTATATCGAGTGTAACCTCACAGCCATGCCATACAGGGCGATCATTAGTAAGATTGTTATCTATATAGTAATCACGTAACTCAACCAAATAACGCAGCATATCAGTATCGGCTTGCCCTCCGGCTGTTAGCCATTCAGTATTGCCACTATTATCTATATAATCATACTCGTATGCACAGTGATCACCTTCTGGAGATAAATCTGCCCGCATGATTATTTTTTCAGCACTGTCGGGACTGATTTTATATAGAATAAGCCCCATGCCTTTGTAAATTTCCTGATCACTTCTCATTACTTCCCTCCCGGTGCATTTCTGAAGATCTCTTTCTTTCTCACGCCCCCATTTACTGAATAACGAACGTTAATACTAGTAGGCCACTGGCTGCTGCCAGAATAAACAGGTTCTATCTTCACACTAACTTACTTGCCTTCTTTCAATGCAATAGACGGCATAAAAATCCGCATGCGGAGAGCTGTGTTACGGCTTGAGGCAATAGATACAGATTTATCAGCCAGTTGCCTCACACCAAGCAGAACCTGGTGTCAGAGATGCTGGATACGGTGATTACACAGGCACAACAATAAAGAGACAGACAACGAAGAAAAGGATTTTTTAACACGCCGGCAGCTTGCTACAACAACTCACCATAACCAACGATATAAGGTAGTTAGCTATGGCTAGTCGCGATTGTAATGTAAATTCAACCCGTTCGAAAGCCCAGCGCCGCTATAAAGTCGGCTACATCAGTACCCGTCACGCTGACCGCAGTACCGGTATGACCCGCTATTACAGCCAGCCTCCCCAGTTTGCATTTGAAGGGCAACTGGCTACAAGGAGCTGAGTTTACGACCGGGGAAGCGGTAAAAAATTATTGTTCAGCGAGGACTGCTAATCATCCAATTAGCTGACGAATAAGAGGACGATCCCAGCTTGTTAGGGCTGGGATCGTTTTTACGTTCTCAACAGAATACCGTGTTAAGCGTAACGCTCTGTCAGTGCTTTCATATGCCTTTCTACCGCTTCTTTGCTGTCAGGAAAAGCATTGTTATAAGCATCAGATATATACCGCATCAGCATTACAAATTGATTTGGCGTAATTTCTGAACTTTCAAATTCTCCAACATAAAAAATCACTAAATTAAACTCTTCTGGATAACGCTTACTACTCATGTGCACCTCTCTTTAAGCCATCTTAAATGACTCAGAGGTGTCTGTTAAACCCGTAGCGATTCAAACTGACTAACTGCTTTAATTCATTACATCAATTTTAACACTCACCCCATTAGGAATATTCCGTATTTGAAAGGCAAAAAGTACTAAGCAGGTTAATATAATATCTAATGATTGAAATCATACCCACCATATTTAAAAATGCATCTATTATATTCCCGCATAACGGGAATATAATAGATAGTAAAATAAGCGAATATTGATATATTATAGGTATTATTCTATAAATCCCTATGGAGATATAATTTTTTATTTCACTAAAAATACATTATCCAAGCATATAAATAACTTTACAAAATAGCGCCACACCTTACCCACTAACAATTCTATGTATAACAATGGATTGAATTGTAGCATGTGTAACATAATGTCTTTTAACTGCTTTGGTTTTTCTGTCAATTTGATTATTCATTTTAACTTAACTATGCGTAACTCAAATGTGGAATGCATAAGAAAATAATAAATAGCCTAATTGGATTCATAATATTCTACCCTTCTATTGAATCTATCAATTGGGAGTCCCGGCGACCAGTTACTTTTATTTTTTAAAATAATACCAAAATTAACTATATCGCCAGAATATGCATAGCGTTGCATCAGTTTTCGAGTTGCGGGAGAATAATCTCCTCTATATCGAAGGTCTACTAATATCACTTTTATTTTTTGAGGTATTTCATTCCAAGCCTGCTCTGGATCTATATTTGGGTTGCTATGGTATGCTAAAAGTGTATCTTTCTTTTCGCAAATGCGTTTAACGTCTTTTTCTAATCTATCATATGCCATATTGAATAGGTCATATTGTTGTTTTCTGGTAATATGAAAGTTTTTGATATTATCTGGCGCTGATCTATATTTGCCTTTCGCTTCTTCCCCGCTTTTCCCCTGACATTCAACTAACCAACTCTTCAAGGGTTCAGATATATTTGCCCGTGTTAAGTCATCATCTGCTTTGGCTTGTTGTCCTAAATCATAGCCACGGCCAATTGTTATCCCTGATACACCACCGGGCCAATGTATTTTACGGGTAAAGCCACTACTACGTTCAATATCATTCCCTTCAGCATCAAATGTTAATTGTCGTTCTTTAGGCACTTTGAGCCATTTCAGATCCATTTCATCATCTTTATCTTGAGTTGGTTTATCTTGAGCCGGGTCTTTATTTTCTTTTTTATCTTCTTTTGGTTCTTTTGGTTCTTTTGGCTCTTTTGGCTCTTTTGGTTCTGTTGGTGCTTCTGGAGCTACCGGTGCTGCCGAAGGAACAGGGCCGCCTGAAGTATCATTACCAGCTCTGACACCCGTGTGTGTATGCGAATCCACGACCACGCCATTGGAACTGAAGGTACCTCCGGTGTGTGCAATATTGCCGGTCATTTTGCCACCTTCACGCACGATTAAATTTCCTGTGCTCAGTAGCTGTGTACACGTGACTTCCGGTGTGTCCAGCGTAATTCGTGTGCTGGCGACACAGGTGATTTCCGGTGCGGTAATATAGACAGATTCTGATGCAGTGACTGTGGCGGTTTTGATACCAGTTACCGTCAATGCACCGGATTGCGGTTCATACTCCATCACGGCACCGTCGGGAAATACAGTATGCGTCGCTTCAGGGGATGTTGAAGGGGCCGGAAAATCATTGGAGAAAATCGCCGGCAATACAAAGGATGTGGTCAGTTCACCGCCGATGGAAAGCAACAAAACCTGTTCACCGACACTGGGTGCCCACCATGTGCGGGAATGTCCCGCTCTGGCGGTCAGCCAGTGCAGCCAGTCGGTTTCAAGATTACCTGTTGCGACCCGGCACATGCCGTTTGTAGTATCGACTTGGGTAATAACCCCTGTTCGGATTAGATTTCTTAATAATCTTGTTAATTCAGTTAGTTGTGTATTCATAACGTAAGGATGCTGAGTTGAGTATTCATGGCGTAAAGAATGTCATGAAACATCAGGTCAGGCATTAACCCGAGCTTGTAGGAACACACAGACAAGTTGAAGACCTAACATCGTATTGAGCAAACGACTCCAGTGCTACTTTGTAGAGCTTACTGGCTTTTTTCATCATATTTTCAAATATGAATCCACTGATATGTGAAGGGAAGTTATCAGGTAGTTGAGTGGCAACATATTGGATAACGTCAGGTGTTTGTTATCCCGTCTCCGTGGCGATTTTTCCCTTGTAATGCCATCGCCATTTTAGCTTTTTGTTGAGAAATTCCTTTGGGATGAAACAGAGAATATGTTGATAAAATATCGTACAGTGGGGTCATAGTAAAAGATGATTTAGGCTCAATAAATACACTGAAATTTTGGGTCATTTACTAAATAAATACTTACTTATTTGAATCACTCAGTCAGGTCAGAGAAATGGCGTGGTTTTGGCTGCAGGATTACAATCAAAATCGACCCCATAAAAGTTTAAATCACCTCCCGCCGGAGATATATCGAAAACAGATCGAAAATTCTAAATAGCTGCGTCTAATACCGCTACACTTTTGCCAAACCCTGTTTTCCGCCGGGAAATGGGCTGATAGTTTCCATAAAATGTCGGACTTTTTTCAGTAACTGCCACATCATCCGGCATTGATGATTGCGCGTTATTGTGTCATGCAACGCTTGCCATAAGCGCTCTACGTGATTAACCCGCGGGGAATAAACCGGCTGGTAAAGTAGACTGAAAAATTTTTAAAATTTTCATTTTATTATTGTAGCCTACCAGTATTTACTAATAATTTTCCTTTATTAAATGAAGGAAAATATATTATTAGACTTACAGATTTAAACAATCCTGATTGGTAAATTAAATCTAAAAGCAAAATATTACATTATCATAAATATTAATTATGAAATACATGAGTCAATATAACCCTCAGAAAAACATAGGATTTAATTTGTTTATATATAAACATGTTTTAATTATGTTAATCAGAGATTTTATTTATTGAAAATCACTAAGTAAATATTTTTGCATACATATATGAAATGGTGCACGCTTGTTTTTATTAAAAAATTAATAAAAAACAAAACATCAACCAAGAACCTATCTTATAACGGCAAATGGTTAGAATAAATCGCTAGTAATTCATCTTTATTAGATATATATTTCACATTCAGTAGCGCGCATTTTTAGTGTGGTTACACACTACATTTCCTTATATCAAGCAAATCATTATTAGTTAGCGAAGTAAAAATAAAATGACACATAACCAAATTCCTATTGTAAAAATTGCTAGCGGTGATCTAATTTATGGATTATCCAAAGAAAGAAGTAATTATGTTAAAACTTACACACCGTTTCAGTTTATTTATATGAAATATCACCCAGAAGAGAATGATCATCATTATATACCTACAACTATGGATCATTTTGTAATTCCGTTTGAAAGATTGTCTAGTGATGATTTATATAAACAGAGCGCTAACAGGCGCGATTACAACATGAGTCTGCCTGAAAATCGAGGAATTAGGGATAGTTACAACACATATATGAAAAACCACAAGTATCATACCGCAGTGTCGCCTAAGTATGTGCGGGATGATGAATTTCGTAAAAAACACTTTAGCAGAAAGTGCAAAGGAGGATTATCTTGGGTTGTCATGAGCAATGATCCTATAGTTCAAAATATTAAGATACATTTTATTCTTGATGGTATAGACATGAAATCTGTTGTAAGAAAAGAAAGCTATAATGGTAGTCGTACTAATATAACTGCAAGTGAATTGAGATGGATCTATAGAAATAGACACAATCCTAAGGTGAAACAAAAAATACACTTTTGGTTACGTGGGCAACTCAGTATGCCCCCTTGGGAAAATCCAGAGAGCAGGGAGATTTGGAAAGAATATATACCAGTTGAAGAGCTACCTCAAACTCATATTATGCGTTTTTAATATGGTGCCATAAAAACTTTCTTTTGAAGTTCAATAGATACAAAACGAATGTCGGAGACTGTAATTTAAATTGTGTATTTGCCTGCTTTTGATATGTTCATTCCAACAACAAAGCAGGCATATTATTGCCCACTCCCCCTAAAATGAGACAATTATAATTAGATTTTCTGCCCCAATATTTGCAGAGGTTAACATGAAAAAAGCACGATTTACTGAAGCTCAGATTGTGAATATTTTAAAACTCGCCGATTCGGGTATGAAAGTGGACGATATCTGCCGCCAAAATGGCATTAGTAATGCCACTTACTACAATTGGAAGTCTAAATAGGGTGGCATGGAAGCCAATGATGTTAAAAGACTAAAAGAACTTGAGGAAGAAAATACCAAGCTTAAAAAGCTATTTGCGGAAGTCTGCCTTGAAAATCATGCCATGAAGGAACTTTTCGCAAAAAAGGGTTGGTAGTGACCGAGAAAAAATCCTGCGCACAATCGCGGGTTCAGGCGGGTTTGTCGGTCATAAAAGCCTGTCAGTTAACGTCCCTGACACGTGCAACCTTCTATCGTAAGAGGATGGATTGGCGCAAAAAAAACAACGCCGTCATTGATGCCATACAATCTGTTTTAGCCAAGTCTCCACAATCTGGATTTTGGAAGTGCTATTATCGACTGCGGTTTCAAGGCTACCCCTTTAATCATCAACGCGTTTATCGCGTTGATTGTTGCTTAGGGTTAAATCTAAAACGTCGAGTTAAAAAAGTCCTTCCAGTACGTGAAAAAAGACCGTTAACGGTCGAGAGGCTCCCTAATGCTCAATGGGCATTAGATTTTATGCATGACAGTTTATATTGCGGTAATCGGTTCAGAATATTGAATATTATTGATGAAGGTACGCGTGAATGTCTGGCGATTAAAGTGGATACTTCGTTGCCTGCGGAACGTGTTATCCGAGTTCTCGAACGTTTGAAAGTTGAAAGAGGGCTCCCAAAACAAATCCGGGTGGATAATGGCCCTGAATTAATCTCAATTAAATTATTGAATTACTGTGAAGAAAACCAAATTGAATTATGCCATATTCAACCGGGTAAACCGCAACAGAATGGGTTTATTGAACGATTTAATGGCTCGTTCCGCCGTGAATTTTTAAATGCTTATTTATTTAAATCATTAAGTCAGGTCAGAGAAATGGTGTGGTTTTGGCAGCAGGATTATAATCTGAACCGAACACACGAAAGTTTAAATCATCTCCCGCCGGAGGCTTATCGAAAACAGGTAGAAAACTCTAAGTAGGTATGTCTCAATTATTGGGGAGTGGACAATGGCTTGAGCAACAGATACAGATTATCAGCCAGTTACCCCGCGCTAAGCAGAAGCTGGTATCAGAGATGCTAGATGCAGTGATTGCGCAGGCGCAACAGTAAAAGACAGGCAACTAAAGGAAAGGATTTTTTAACGCGGAGGCAGCAGGCGGCAACCTGCTACAACCGCTCACCATCACCAACTAAGTAAGGTCGTTCATCATGGCTAACCGCGATTGTAATGTAAATTCAGGCAGTTCGAAAGCCCAGCGCCGTTATAAAGTCGGCTACATCAGTACCCGTCACGCCGACAGACACACCGGCATGACCCGCCATTACAGCCAGCACCCCAGTTTACATCTCAAGGGCAACTGGCTGGAAGCGGCGGGATTTGCCACCGGACAAGCTGTAAAAGTGAGTATTGAACAAGGACAACTGATTATTCAGCTCGTTGAGAAGGGCTGACAGCTAAAAGAAAGATCCCAGTTTTTGGACTGGGATCATTTTTACGTTCTCAACAGGATACAGTGTTAAGCGTAACGCTCTGTCAGTGCTTTCATATGCCTTTCTACCGTTTCTTTACTGTCAGGAAAAGCATTATTATAAGCATCAGATATATACCGCATCAGCATCACAAATTGATTTGGCGTAATTTCTGAACTTTCAAACTCTCCAACATAAAAGGTTACTAAATCAAAGTCTTCCGGATAATCCAAGTCTTGATCTAATACATATTCTAACCCTTCATGTACTACACACCCAATACCCTTTGAAGCATCCAAGAGAAATTTTATGAAGCTCATTTTCTCTTCATCCAACATAGTAAATATGAGGTAGTATAAATCTTCACCATCATTATTTGTTAAATACTCTTTTGTCTCGTCTAACCATTTCGTTTTATCACTCATGGAATATTCCTTGATGGCATTGTGATGAATGCGTTACTAATTTCCCCACTTTTAGCGTCTTTCGTTACTCTAAACCAATATCCATCGACTTTAGTTGAGTACTCCCTTTTATCTGGGTTGGATATAAAATAATCCTTTGATTGTTTAGCAGCTTGAGTAGACATATTAAGAACTTTATCGTCAGATAAGAGCCGAGGATCATATGTTGTCTTCGATTGAGTTTTTTTGTACCCAATAGGCTTCCCTGTCCTGTCTACCGAAGGTAATTGATAACTATATTCTATTAATCCCGGATATTTCTTATCGGTTATTTTATTCGTTACTTTCGCTCCTAATATTTCAACGGATTCTAAAAATGTATCTTGCTTATGGGCGCCAGATATACTTGTTTTCTTCTTATTCAGTAAACCAACCTGAGTGTTATGCTTTGATACTTCGGCCGTGAAATTTTCTGGTATTACACGTTCAGCTGTTTTCCCTGTTTGATTTTGTGGTGTTTTCACCCCGCTATTTCCAGCATTAACCTGCTGGCCGGTGGATGAGTTAGCACCTTTATTCTCCTTTACTGCGTTTGAAGATGATGGTTTATTTCCTTTGCTGCTGCCCATGCCGCCAGTAACAGCCCCTAATGCAGCGCCCGCCAAGATTTCAGCCTGCTGTTTGTCGATACCATAACGGCTAATCAACTGATGGGCAAATTCCGTACTGGAAACTATACCTTCCGCTTCAATCTGCTGAGCCAGCAGGGACGACATGTCATTCTTCATCTGTGAAGGGACATCAGCACCCAGTACACGATCAATGGCTTGACGCACGAGCAGGCCATTAGCTGGAATATCCCCGTATTTTTCTTTACAGGCCGCCGGATTGGATGCACAGACCGCAATCATTTCCTCTTGCTGTTTGAGGCTCAGATCTCGCATTTCCTGATTGATCTGCTGGCAGTCACCCCGTGCTTCACAGCCTTTGGCTCTGGCTGCAAAATCATCAATTTGATCAGCGTGCAAAAAGTTATTCTCAACAACAACTCACTCCGATGCGAACTTCACTGACGAACGCCATTTTTTCCTTTGCACTCAGCCAGTTACAAGGGGATACTGTTGATGCACATTCACCGTCGAACCCAAAACGCCCAGACGCACTTTTTGCCCTTGAACGCCAGTTTTGCCTGATGAACGCACTTCAGTGTAGTGCCCTTTTCGGCAACGGGCGAACGGCGGGCGCACGTTCTGCGGGTGCGGGCGGCATAGAGCCTGCAAGCGGCGCCCCTGCGACGCTCAGGATCACCGGGGTTTCAGATTGAGCACGGTTTTGCATGACCACGCAACCGGGTTCAGGGAAGCCCCCTCAGGGGGCTGCACGGGGCGGAGATGGCGAGCACGGGAACGAGCAAGGAGCCTGCGACTGCGAGCCGCGCGCAGCCAGTGCAGCGGGGTCGGGGCGGGGGAGGTAAATTAACGGAGGCCGCAGGCCGACCTGCCTTCAGGGATCTTGGCCGGACACCGCACGGCAACTAAAGAAGAGACGGTGTTAACTGGATGCGAGCACGGTGCTCAGGTTCGGCACGGTGTTGGCCGAGGATCGGCTGTGCGGCTGACAGCAGAAGGCGCAGCCTTGTGCGCCACACCCTGCGAGGCCGAACAGCGGGGGCCTAAGACATAATGTGTATTATGCGATGTGAGCCGCGGCACGGCGTTTAGGTGGATTGCCGAGCCGGACGGCGAATTTCGCATAATTCCCCGACATTATGTTGAATAGGCTTTGGCCGGCCACACCAGATTTTACAGGGACACCGCAGGTCAGGCCGACCATTGCCTATTTACCCCCGCCGCACCGAGGCTGACGGGCAGTCCGGTCACGGTCTGCCCCCGCGCCGAACCCCGCCCAACTCAACGGGGGCTTGCAGATTGTCAGCGAGATTTTGGGGTTGAGGTCGGCGTGGGGTTGTCCGGTAGGGTTTCTGTGTCGGGGTGCTCTTCGGCATACAGATCGGCCAACAAGCCGGTGTCGTCATTATCTGGCGTTTCGTCAGTTTGCCGTTCGGCCGGGTGGGTACTGGCGTGAACCGCCTGTAATGCCCGTATCGATACCTGCGTATAGATTTGCGTCGATTCCACACTCGCATGGCCCAGCATCGCCTGTATCCAGCGCAGGTCAGCGCCATTTTCCAGCATCTGCGTCGCCATCGCATGGCGGAACAAGTGGCAGCTGCCTTTTTTCTCGATTCCGGTGGCTTTGACATAGGCACCCACCAGATTGCTGATCCCGTTGGCCTGCAAGCCGTCCCGCCCGTCCATCGCCACGAACAGCGATTGGATGTCGGGATTGACAATCAGTTGCGGCCGGACTTCCCGCAGATAATGCAGCAGCCAGCCCAACGCCCGTTCACCGATGGGCAGCACCCGGTCTTTGTTGCCCTTGCCCTGCCGGATGGTCAGGGTTTTGCGCGACGCATCCACACTGTAGACATCCAGCCTGACCACTTCGCCGCGCCGGATACCCGTTGACCAGAGCAGCTCCATTAATGTCCTGTCACGCACGCCCTGCAATGTGGCTAAGTCCGGCTGGTTCAGGATGGCTTCCAGTTCGTCGATGCTCAGGATATAGCGCGGCAGCCGCTTTTCTTCTCGGGGCAGTTCGAGGTCGGCCGCCGGGTTCGCCAGTATCAGGTTCTGTTTCGTCAGCCATTTGAACCACACCTGCAATGGCTGCAACTGGGTGCGCTGCGTCCGTGTACTCAACGGCTCGCCGTTCTTCTTGCGGTACAGGAACAGGTGGCGCTGGTAACGCTCCAGTATCGGTCGGGTAATGTCGGCGGCATAGTACAAGCCACGCTCGGTCGCCCACAGGATAAAGTGATAAGTATGGTGGGTCTGCACTTTCAGCGTGGTCTCTGACCAGTTCCGCTCCCGCCGCCACGCCACAAAGCGCAGCAGCAAGGCATACAGGCTTTTCGGGTCATGCGCCGGACCGACGGGCTTACGGTACACCTCAGCAATGCTCAGGAAGCTGCCTTTACGTGGTTTACGGTTTGCCATCATTGATCTCCGTTTCGGTCTGGGCATCGGCCGCTAAGGCAGCGGGCGGCGAGACTATTTTATTTTTACGTTTGATAACTGCGTCTTGCCGGCCTCCAACTTGCGGCACCGCTAACCCTTGTGGTATCTGGCTTGAGTTCGTATTTTCCAAGTCCAACCCAGCCCCAACTTGGGCGCAACTTGAGGCCAACTTGCTTGCCTCTGAGTCCAACTTGCCTTCATTGCCTGTCATATTGGATTTTGGTTGATAACTCCCTTCGGGCACAGGCAATGACACGGTTTTATTTTTTCTTCTGATAACAGCTTTTTGTCTGTCTCCAACTTGCGAAGACGCCAGCCCTTGCTGCATCAGGCTTGAAGCCGTATTTTCCAAGTCCAACCCAGCCCCAACTTGGGCGCAACTTGAGGCCAACTTGCGGGTCCCTGAGTCCAACTTGCCATCATTGCCTGCTATTTTTGGGGGGACTTCGTTCACATCCAGCAGGCCACACAGGTGAGCCGAACCGTTGTCAGCGCCGTCCCAGAGCAGTTCGTACTGCAACAGATGCCCCCGGCTGCCGCCATGCGGCAACAGGTATTCCATGTCAGCCAACCGCAGACAATGCACTTTCAGTTGATTATCCGTCCAGTGCGTGAAGGCGCGGATATCCCGCCGGGTAAAATGGATTTCGTTGGGTTGACAGTGCTGGCGCTGGGCTTGTTCTTTCACCATGTCCTGTATCAACAGCAGCAGCTTGCGCGTCTGCGGCGGCATTTCATCCAGCGTGCGCCCCAGCACTTCATGAGCAAGTTGGTTGGCTAACGCGATGTCGTCTTGGGTGACTTCGATATATTCAATGACCTGCCCGCGATGGTTCGCTGTCTTGACCTCCCGCTGGTACTGGTGCAACAAGGCGATAGCTTGTATCAGCGTCAGGTATTTCATGTGGTCGCGCCGCATCCGCGTTTTGTCTGACAGGAACGTCAGTTGATGCGCATAAGGATTGACTACCTTGAGCGGACGTAGCAACCGTTGGGCGTTCTGGTGCAACTTCGTTAAGTAGCCTTTCTCGCTGTCAGCCAACAAGCCTGCTAAGGTCTGGCGATGTCGTTGCATGGCATGGATGGCCTGCGTCTGTTCGCGCGATTCGTTGACGGTCAGCACCAGACAGCGGTTCAGCAACTCTTCATCGACATCGATGGCGGTCGTGGTCAGCATCAGCATCACCGGGCCTTGTACCTTGTATTCCCGTGTCACCAGTTCGCCGCTCTGCTCATTCTTGCCCGTTGACGCGATTTTCAGCTCCCCGTCCGATTGCAACAGCTTGAGCGCATAGGCCGCCTGCCGTACCCCTTCTTCTTCCGCGATAGCCAGTATCTTGTGTTGCAGGCTGGTTTCACCGAGGTAATACAGGCTTTGTCCGGTCATCGCCGAATACTGGATACGCTCTTCATCCGGCATCAGGTTCAGCACCGCATCCATCAGCGAGGATTTCCCCGCCGCCGAGCTGCTTTGTATCAGCACGGCCAGCGGTTTATCTAACTTTCTGGAGACCGCCGCCAGATACCCGGTTAGCAAATTAGTGGACTCGCCGACGACGCCACAGGCCGCCATATCTGACACGATGCGCGCCGCCAAGTCCGGCGATGTCAGCAAGGCCAGCGCGTCCGCTTCGTCATCGGCGCTCACGGTCACGGCCGTGGTGCCTTGGGATTCCGCCTCCGCTTGTTGTTGTACATCCTGTTGCTGCTCCAGCATCAGCAACACCCGCCCGGCTTCCCGTTTAATCACCGAGGGTTCGCATTCCAGTTCTTGTGCAGCCGTGTTGATATAGTTTTGGCGATGCCGGGCATGGTACATGTCCAGCGTATCCACATGGAACAGACCCGAGGCTTCATCCCGCACCTGCACATTGACTTTCATCACATCGGGCACCGGCGATTTTTTCATGCCCCGCACCCGCCAGACCCGGGGGCCACTTTTCATCAGCAGTTCACCGGCTGCCGTGCGCTCACAGGGCACTTGTGCTACCTGCGGTTCCGGCTGGGCAGCTAAAGAAGACGTTTTGTCCTCGCTGCTAGATTGTGACTTTTCCATCACATCCGGTAACACCGCCCGTTCATGGCTAAACACCGCGCCCGGCGCACTTCCCTGCCCCAGCCAGACCGCTTGTTGCAACGCCAGCCCCAATGCATGTTCGGCGTTGCCGCTTTTCAGCGCATAGTCATTGGCATCCATGCCCGGCGGGAACTGCACCCGCCACGCTTCAATGCCGACTTCCAGTAAATCTGCGGCCACCGCCTCCGCCCCGCGTTCCCCAGCCTCATCGCGGTCAAAGGCAATCAGCACTCGTTTAACGCCGTGATATTGCAGCGCTTCAAGGTGCTCACGGCCAAAGCCATTCACGCCATACGCGGCGATCACATGCCGAAACCCGGCACACCAGAACGTCATCGCATCGATTAATGCTTCGCACAGGATAATTTCTGACGAGGCTTTCATGGCTCCCTCATTCCAGACCCCGGCCAACGGTGACGGCAGATACAGGTGTTTTGGGCTGTCTTTCAGCACCTTGTAATCCGGTTGGGTACGGCGGCCATAGAGTTGCAGTATCCGCCCCCGGCTCGCCACATTCGCCGACTCTGCCCAACCGATAATCGGCACAACGACGCAGCCCCGGAAGTGATCCTGCCGCGTAGAGGCACGCAACACACCCAACCCGGCCAGTTTATCCCGCAGTTGCTGGCCTTCCTTGCTCGATTTCGACGGCAGCAGCCCGGCGGAACCGCCGATCCCGTGATTACCCGCATACCCCAGCTTAAAGTGGCTCACCAGTTCCGGATGGTTCAACCCGCGCTTAGCCAACCATTCGGCCGCTTCCGGGGCGTCCAGCAGGTTCTGGTGATAAAACGCAACCACCTGACGCAGTAGCGCCTGTCCGTCATCATCCAGATCCGCGAGTTTTGCTCGTGACGGAGAAGCCGCCTGTGATCCCGGTTGAGCGGCTAAAGAAGAGAGATTTACCGCATTTTCCATCTCCGGCAACCCGGCCAGCGCCCGTAACCGTTTGATACCCATTTTCAGCGTCACGCCTTCCGTTTGTATGATCCAGTCCAGCACCGATCCCGCTGCACCACAACCAAAACAGTGATACAGATTCTTGGCCGGGGTGATCACCATCGACGCCGTTTTCTCCTTATGGAACGGGCAGCACAGCACATAATCCGTCCCGCGCTTTTTCAGCGGGCGGCCTTGCTGACGTGCCAGACCCAGCAACGAGACAAACTGCTTGAGCTGGGTTAAATCGGATTCAGGTTTGCTAGCCATAAGTGTTTCCTTTTGAACCTTGTCAATAGACACATATGCGATGTATAATAATCGCATCATAGAGATTTTACAACAGGCAGCTAAAAAGGAGGGGTTACAATGCCGGACATTAATTTGATGCAAACAGGTATTGATATGTCCGCATTTTCTGAACGCCTTAAAATGCTGAGGGAAGCCAGAGGATTAACTCAGTCACGTCTTGCTGAGATGATTGAGACGCTCCCCAGAGTGTATAACCGCTGGGAACGCGGTCACATCGTCCCACAACTGGAAAGCCTGATTAAGCTGGCTGATGTTTTACAGGTTTCCCTTGATGAACTGGTCGGCCGTAGCGAAGCCAGCAAAGATGTGAAGATACGTAACCACACCTTGCATGAGCTTTGGCAGCAGGCAGATTCGTTACCGGATGAAGAGCAAAAGGCATTGATTATGGTGATTGACAGTTTTGTCACCAAGTCAATGATGGAAAAAGTTGTTATGAAGAGCGCCAAGCGCTGAGATGACGCGGCAACCATGAGTTCTCACCTCATGATAGCCGCTAACCACAATCAACTATACGAGGTAGTTAACCATGGCTAACCGCGATTGTAATGTAAATTCAGGCCGTTCGACAGCCCAACGCCGCTATAAAGTCGGCTATATCAATACCCGTCACGCCGACAGACACACCGGCATGACCCGCCACTACAGCCAGCACCCCAGTTTGCACTTGAAGGGCAACTGGCTGGAAGCGGCGGGATTTGCTACCGGGCAACCGGTACAGGTCTGCATTGAGCACGGGCTGTTGATTATCCGGCTGGTTGAGAATGATTGACGGCTAAAAGGAAGATCCCGGCTATTTAGCCGGGATCTTTTATATCTAACAGCTAGTTAAAAATCCAATGAATATGCCTTGATAAAGGCATCGTATGTTTCATGTAGATGATAAAAATTTGCATCAAATTCATTTTTTAATGTCTGATACCTTTTTATCAGTTTCTCAAAAAGCCCTTCCGGTACAGGGTATGGTTCAAGCTCATTTTTTGCGCAAAAAAAGTAGAAGAATGCTTCTTTTAATTCCAAAATAGATAGTTTCTCAGCTGTATTGAGCAAATAATTAAAAGCATCTGACCAATTAGATTCCGATAAAATTAAAAAACTTAAGGCAGTAGATTTAACTGCATCACCATCAGAAAAACTCAACTCTAGAATTTTTTTACAAAAATCTAAACAATATCCAGAATCTTTCAATAACAGTTTTCCTAGATAATCTATTGCATCATCATCAGGATTCTCATACGAATCTGCATTTACATAACCATTTTCAAGATAGCTTTCTAGCCCTGAAATCAACTCTTGAACTTCTATTATTTCTGTCATTTGAAAGTACCTGTTTGAACAGTAGCTAATCTCTTCGAACCATCAGGCAAAATTGTCCAAGTTGCATAAACTCTAACCGACCCATTATTTCCTGAAACAACTACTGACGTTTTCCTATTTTCAGGTGTAACATTTTTTGCCGAATCTAACAGTTTGCCTATGATCATATTATTGTTAGTTTTAGTATCAGGAAGCCCCGCGTCATTTAACACCCTATTCATTTCTTGGGAACGTTCAACATTGTGAATTTTCTTCTCCAAAATAGATAAATTTGTTTTATTCTCTGGGTTCTTAGCAAATTCTCTTTGGTTCTGAATCCTCAAATCTTTAAGTGAATTATATTCTTTTTTAAGTGCATCAAGATCACCTGCCGCTTTACCACGCATATACAGTTCTACTTTATCAACTGGTATTTTGGCATCACCTTTAACCGCTGTTATATGTCCTTTACCATGTATATCAGGCAGTGACTTAATTTCAAAATAAGGCAACGATTTCCCATCGTGCTTACCTTTTGGATGCTCAACAGTTGTTACCGTGCCTTGATCCTTCGTACTGTATTGTCCCTTGCCTGCACTCCAGTTGCTGCCTTTATTATCTGTCGCAACGGTTGAAGGCTTAGACCCTTTATTTCCCATGCCGCCAGTAACAGCCCCTAATGCAGCGCCCGCCAAGATTTCAGCCTGCTGTTTGTCGATACCGTAACGGCTAATCAACTGATGGGCAAATTCCGTACTGGAAACTACACCTTCCGCTTCAATCTGCTGAGCCAGCAGGGACGACATGTCATTCTTCATCTGTGAAGGGACATCAGCACCCAGTACACGATCAATGGCTTGACGCACGAGCAGGCCATTAGCTGGAATATCCCCGTATTTTTCTTTACAGGCCGCCGGATTGGATGCACAGACCGCAATAATTTCCTCTTGCTGTTTGAGGCTCAGATCTCGCATTTCCTGATTGATTTGCTGGCAATCTCCCCGAGCTTCACAACCTTTTGCTTTCGCCGCAAAACCATCGATTTGCTTCGCGGTCAAAAAGTTATTCTCGACGGCGTTTTTGGCGGTCTGTGCCCCATCTACCCCTCCCGCCGTGGAATTCGTCGCCAGTCCTGCCGCTATCCCACCTGCCAGTGTAGACAAGTTACTGACTTTTTCCTTCTCATCCGGTGACAATTCTTCTATGGATTTGCCCGAATAAAGTGCTCCGGCAATGGCAGAAGCCGCCAGTTCTCCTCCCACTGCGCCTACTGCGCCGCCTGTTGCTGACCCGCCTTTCATCTCCGCAATAACACCGCCTAAAATCGCGTGCGCCAGCAGATTGGTGGCTTTTTCTTCCGGCGTGAGCTGACTATATTCCGTTTTATTACCATACGTCAGCCCTTTGACGGCATTCGCCAAATAAGGGGCTGCACCGCTGGCAATGGCTGCCTTGATATCCCCGCCAGCCAGTCCCTGCAACGCCGTGACGACAGCCGTCACTGCTTGACGTCGCTCGCCACCGATGGCTGCCCCCTGATTTTCGAGAGCCCTATCATATGCGATGTCATAGGCACGGTCAGCAACGGTCTTGGCATTGATTTCCTTGTTTTCTTTTTTCAGTTGGGCTTGCGCTTTTTCCTTTAATGCCTGTTGCTGTTGTGGGTCTTTCATCGCTTCCGTGGCGGTCTTCGTCGCGGTAATTGCTTCCTGCGTATTGTAGATATCCATCGCCTGATTACCAATTTCTGCAATGGCCTGAGCTTGTGCCAGACGCTGGCGCTCTTTCTCCTTGTCAAA
>NZ_FORG01000010.1 GCF_900113945.1 Xenorhabdus mauleonii | reverse complement strand
AACAATATCGCCACTCAATGATTTTCCATTGATTTTCCGTGAACTTGGCACCGCATTTCGAGCTAGGTTTTGAGTTTCCACCAAACCGAGGTTTTTCACAAACTCGTCTTTGTTTGGAATATCCGCTCCATTCTTGTTTTTTTCCAAACGAGAATTAGCATTTTCGTTAGCAGCATCTGCCTGCGCCTTAGCTTCATTCACTTTGGCATCTGTCTCGCCTTTGGAATATGCTCCAACATCCGCAGAATTCAGTGAAATATCCGCACTCAGTGCTTTGCCATTAACTTTGCGCCCTGCCGGTACACGACCATTCGCATTATTATCCGCAGCCTTCGCAAAATCATAAGCCGCTTTAACCGCCTTCGGTGTCGCTGCATGCGTTTCACTAGTGCTGTCCACTGCGCTACTCAGGATCACAAATCCTTTCTCTTTCAGCGTCGCGTCTGGATGGTTGCGGCTGTTCGCATGTTTCTGGATAGAGTCATCCACATATTCACGCGTTGCCAAAACGACTGAAGGATCAACCTTTAGTGTCACTGCGTTAGCACTGCTGACAATCAGGATCATGCGGATAGTCTGGGTACGGCCGGAACCTTCCTGCAATTGCGGTTTGTAAGTTTCCGCGCAGTTACCTACTGCAATCAGCACGCCGTCTTTGTCATACAAGCCGATTTCACGGATCCACCAGCCACCTTCAGCTTCAGGAATAACCTGCTCAGCGATGATCTGGTTGGTGTTTTTAGGATCGATGCTCAACGTGTTAATCGCCGCACGACGTTTTTCATTAATCAATTTGGTTTGTTTGGTATCCGGTGTCGGCAGGCTGCCACCACCATCACCAACGGCCATATGGGTAATTTCAATTTTAGTACCCAATGCCGCAGCATTTGCCAATTTATCTGCGCCTAACTGTGTCAGCAACGCAAAGAATTTGGTACTCATGGTCTAATCCTCATGTCATCAATAATATGTATGCCCGTGCCCACGATTTCTGAACCGGATACCGTGATTTGTTCCGGGAAATAGGGGTAAACTGTCAGCTCGTCACCACTGTATGTCGCTGCCGAGTAGTGATATTCACCACGCGTATCTAAGTTGATGTCCAAACCAATCAGATGTCGGCTCACTGGCTTGGCATCAAAAATCAGGTTTTCCAGTTCATCAAATGTTTCCTGAGTAATGCCGCTCTCCAGTACACCAATGTCCAGCCGGAACGTGCCGGGAGCATCGTTGGTTTGCCACCACTCTTTTACGCGGATGAGATATCCCAGCGGTTCAACTACGCGCCGAATCGCACCAATCGTTCCTTTATGTTTGTGCAGGAACAGCGAGTTTTTGATCACTTCTCTTTTGGTGCTCTCAGGCCAGTTTTCGTCCCAGCGATCTACTGACCATGCCCATGCCAAATAGGGCAGCAATGATGCCGGACATGTGTCTGGGTTCCACAGTTCACGAAGTGGAACGTTGACTTTCTGCAATTCAGCACAAGCTTTAGCTGCTGCAAGCTCTAGCTGAGTCGAGCCCATCGGTAGAAGGCGATCACTCATCCGAGCCTCCCATCGTCAGGGTGGTTTTGGTGCAGTAAGATGCCTGGGTTTTATCCAGTACGACGTCTTTCAACGGTGCTTTCAGTTCTACACGTTGGATGCCTTCTACATGCAATGCGGCATAAATCGCGGATAAGCGGATATCACGCCCCAAACGATGTTGCGCTTCTACGTAGTGTTTCAGCTTTTGCTCCGCCGCCTTGCGAATAGGTTCTGATTCCGGTGTCGGGAAGATGTACAACACGGCGTCAATTTCATATTCCACAATGTTCGCCGATTGAACGGTCAGACGATCCGCCACCGGGCGCACGTTTTCGTCGTTCAGCGCTTTTTCAACTTTTTCCAGCAACTCCTTGGACGCAACGCCTTTATCTTCGCGCGACATAATGGTCACTGTAACGTTGGCCGGCGATGGACTGATTGCCGACGCATCGGCAACACGGCCGTCCGCACTGCGGGCATGGTATTCATACGAACCAACTGGGCCGGCAACACTCAAGCCTTCAAAAGCTTGCGGAATGCGTACTCGATAGTCGTTATCAGATTCCATTACCGCTGGTGTCGGGGGAACGGTGGTGTTATCCACAGGGCGCAAGATCATGCGGGATACGTTATTGTTCGCCCCCAATTGATCCAAATCACTGCCTGTTGAATAAGCTACCATCACGGCCCGCGCCGCTTCGTTAACCCGCTGACGCAAAAGCAATTCGCGGTAAACGTTCTCTTCCAGTAACTTGACCAAAGGCTCGGACTCCAATTGCAAAGTGCGAGCAATGGCTTCTTGCTGATCTTCTGGATAAAGCGAAATCAATCCTTTTTTTCGCTCTTCCAGTAGTTGTTCATAATCCAGCGGCTCAACCACATCCGGTGGTGGTAGCTGGCTTAAATCGATTGTTGGCATGCTTTACCTCTCGGAATAGCCTTACCGGGAATGGCTCACCGGAATAGAAAGTGAAAATTCTTTGGCTGATTGATGGTAAGTTCCCGTAATATCCACCACCATTTTGCCGTCCTGCCCAGTTTCCATCGTGATGGACGTTAACGTCACACGAGGCTCCCAACGGCTGATGGCGGTATAGCTGGCCGCCATCACCTGAAGCCTGAGCGCTGGGTTCTGTGGCCAGTCGATCAGTTCAGGCAGCAAGGAACCATATGTACGACGCGCGATACGGCTGCCTACTGGAGTTAATAAAATATCGCTGACGGATTGCCGGACGTGTGCCAAATCTGTCAACTCCCGGCCTGTCTGCCGGTTCATTCCCAGATACATCATACGGGGCCTCCTGTTGTGTCACCGCCTGACCTGACGCCGGTGTGTTTATGGGAATCCACGACCACGCCGTTGGAACTGAATGTGCCTCCGGAGTGTTCAATATTGCCCGTCATTTTGCCGCCATTGCGCACAATTAAGTTGCCTGTGCTCATTAGCTGCGTACAGATGACTTCCGGTGTGTCCAGCGTAATTCGGGTGCTGGCAACACAGGTGATTTCCGGCGCGGTAATATGGACGGAATCCGATGCAGTCACTGTCGCGGTTTTGATGCCAGTCACAGTCAATGCGCCGGATTGCGGTTCATACTCCATCACGGCACCATCCGGAAACGTAATATGCGTTGCTTCTGGTGATGTTGATGGCGCCGGAAACTCATCTGAAAAAATCGCAGGCAATACAAAGGCGGTGGTCAGTTCTCCGCCTATGGACAGTAATAAAACCTGCTCACCGACACTGGGCGCCCACCATGTGCGGGAATTTCCCGCTCTGGATGTCAACCAGTGCAGCCAGTTGGTTTCAAGATTGCCTGTCGCGACCCGGCACATTCCCTTGGTGGTATCCACTTGGGTAATGACGCCTGCTCGAATCAGGTTGCGCAATAAGCGCATCAGTTCAGTGAGTTGTGTGTTCATGGCGTAAGAATGCCATGAAAAAGCAGGTCGGACATTAAACTAGGCTTGTAAGAAACAGCATACAAATCCAGAAATAAATGCCTTTAATATCATTAAGTTAAATGAAAAACAAAAGGCCTTCCCTAAGATGGGAGAAGGCCTTTTGTGAGTTATGGTATGGCGCTGAACAATTTGAAACAAAATGCCATTATTTACGTACCCGTCGTCTTTCAAGTTGCCCTTTGTTGGCTGCGTTCATTCACACTGGTCACCGTTTCTATAAATATACGGTTACCCATGCTCCCGGAGGTTAATTCCCTTGCCACCTCGACGCATCTTGAAATTCATAAGGTATAGGAAAAATTATTCCGCCTTGCACTGCCGAACAACATCACGGACATATTGCTGCAAGTAGTCTAGTTTGGCTTGATCGCGGATGATTCCGGCTCGGATATCGTAAATAGTGCGTCCAGCTCTTGCAGTGAGTTCGACTTGGGCTCCATCGCCCACGCTGCGGGCGCCGGTATCTCGGTTTTGGGTGAGCTGACAGGTAGCAAGGTTGGCGGCGGCGATTTGCACCCGGCGATGACCGGCAACAATATCAGCACGTAAGACCGCATTTTCTTCGGTGACATTAGCTAATTTTCCTGAGTAGTATTTATCCAATTCCGCCGCCCGATTTTGAGCATCTTTCATTTGCTGAATGGCGGCCAGCGTTTCTGAATGCGCTTTTTGGTTGATGGCAACAAGCTGAGTTGCATGCTGTTGTTTCAACCCTGCCACTTCACTGAGAAACAGGGAGCGATGCCCCCACCAACCAAAGCTTCCGCCAATGATTAGACTCACAACTAATGGCATCTTTTTCATTATTCCAATCCCCAACAAACCAGTTCAGCCTCCTGCTCACGACGCAAAACTTGCCCATAACAACCGTTCGACTGCCCCCGAGTTTTTCGACAATCGCGTCCGCCGTCGAAGATCCAACGCTTGATCTCTGCACAGGCACCTTTTTTATCCCCTGCATTGAGTTTGCGATAAAAAGTAGAAGAGAAACATTTTGCGGGGCCAATATTATACGGGCAGAAGCTGGCTATTCCGGCAATTTGCGGTTCAGTGAGCGGTACATGGATATTTTTCCTCACCCAGTCAATCGCCTTATCCGCCTCAATCCGATTCAGAGCGTTACATTGTTCAGGTGTCAATTGCATTCCTTTGTGCACTTTTTTTCCATCAACTTGTGTCACACCCCGGCATATTGTCCAAATCCCGCCTGCATCTTGGTAAGCAAAAAAACGATTACCTTCTTTCTCATCCAAAAACTGGGAAAAAATAAGGGAAGATGTCGCTCCACCAATCACCAACGCAAGAACCCATTGGCTGAGTTTCGTTTTAAAATCTTGCACACTGTCCCCCGCATACTGTTCTCACACGCTATAACTCTTTCGGAGCTTGGTTGATCAGCTCGCTGACAATCTTGGATGATTTTGATGCAGGCTCTAATTCCAAATTTTCCAGAATGTTTTTTAAAATCAGGGTTCGTTTCATCTGCTCCTGACGATTGAGTCGATAAGTCAAAACCCCAAGGCAAATGCTGGCAAATACCCCAAGAATAAAACTCCATTCATATAAAGAAAGTCCGGAAAAAATGGCAGTAGTGCTGACGCAGGCATAAGTTGCATGACTGTATTTATCCATGCACATCCCTTAATCCCATAGCTGGATAATAGGTTTGCTGGCTACCGGCATAAATTCCGGCATTTCAACCTTCGTTCCATGGGGCAATACCGCGCCAAAATCAGCCAACCCTGGGTTTGCTTGCAATACACGTTCAGTCATGCCCAGCGTTCGGCCATAATGACGCCAACAGATGGCATCAACTGTTTCATTTTGTTGTGCGATAATTTGCATACACTCTCCTTTTCCTTGCAGAAAATAGTTTTTAAATCGGAGAGTTATGATCGAATAATGAGGAATATGCTTCAATGAGATGAAATTGTCAGGAAAGTGATACAAAAACCAACAGACGTTTCATTGATTCGCTTTTATTGGCTTTTAAAAAACACAAAGGCAGGAAACGATTTCCTGCCTTTGTGTTATGTTGTTTTTTTGCTGTGACTTGCCATCCATAACCTGTCAGATTTAATCTGACAACCAACTATCATCTTCCCAAACTTCCTGAATAAGTTCCATCATATGGTCGCGTTCGCTGCTGTTGTTCGTCCCTGTTACTTTTATGGAGGTACTGCTGCTGATTGCAATCCTAAAATGTGTATCAGGATAATGCGGTAATATTCTTTTTTTTAGTTCACTTTCAAGTGCAGACATGACTGCTTCAGAAACATTAGCTTGTTTATCGAAAAGTACTTCTACTCGCATCCTTTTCTCCTGATAAATCTAATCTTCAATTGAACTTGAATCCTCTAATACATCATCATTTAACAAATTGTTGCTTGATTCTTTCTGATAACTACTGAGTCTTTTTTCATAAGGTGCAGATAATTCCGCTATCCAAACCAAAGCCAGTTCTTTGTCTTCCGCATGATTGCATTCGCAACTTGTTGCCATTCTGGCAATAAAATTAATACGTTGCGCTACCAATGATTCCATAAGAGATTCCATTGATATATCCGCCTCCATATAAAACTGTATGTTTATACAGTACACCTAATTTACGAAAAGTTAAAGAAGTTTTTTCCTTTCATAAAGATAAAATTTGATAGTTAATAACTATCATTTATTACTTTTATAGGAATATTTACTAATGTCATTTTTAACGCTTTTGTTACACCTCCTCCTGCTCCCACACCGCATTCCAACGGCCATGTGGTCTGTTCATCGGTACAGTTATTGACAGAACTCCAAGAAGAAAATTTTTTGTTCCTTTTATAAACTATCTGTTCAGGTTTAGGATCTGCGTTAAATTTAGGCACAATATTCCACTGGTGAATACGAGTACAAATGAACTCTGTACGAGGCAAAAAAGGTGATGTCACACCTTGTATTGAGTGAATGTCTTCTCCATAAGGACTTCCGAATGGAATATGTTTGTAAGATAAGCGAATGACCAAATCACGACGCGCCACCCAAGGCCCCCCTTGTGCCTGAGTGTAGTCGGCCCAATTCCCTTCATCCGCAGCCCGTAGAACGGCATTGACTTTTTTATCAAGCAAACACAAGTCTCTGAGGCGACGTAATTCGCGCCAAACCGAAACCGGAGCGCCACCAATTTGTTGAAATTGTCTAATACGCCAACGACTCGCCCATGCTGTGACTGATTTAGCCATATCGCGCAGAGATTCGCCCGTTTCATGGTCTTGTTCTTCTTCCAGTGCATATCCATCTATATTTTTGGAGATGTACTTTGCGATATAACCTGTTGCACTGCCTTTATTAGGATCAATCTTTCTATAATCAAAACGCGCTTTTTTCGCCCCATGATGCCGTAACTCATTTTTATCTTCCTGACATGCATAATGTTCAAGGATTGCCCTGACTTGTTGCCGATGCTCTGGCATCATGAACAACACCATGTGCCAATGGGGTGTGCCATCATGGTGAGGTTCAACCACCCGAAAACCAAAGATATGAATTCGCGCACGAGCGATTGCCGCACGTGCCTTTGCCCAGACACCGCTCAAATATCGCTGGGTATCGCGCGGAGTCGCACCATCCCAATGTTTAACAAATCCGCCTTGATGCTGAACCGCATGATACTTTGCAGGAGCGGTGATGGTATAAAACTCACCAATACAATTCATTTTGTTAGCAACATCTTCGAAACCACGCATTCTGACCATTAATTCACAACGCCGGATAGCTGGGTTTGCGTTACTATGTACAACGGTATCAGCCAGGGATATTCGCTCTCCTTCTTCATTTTCCAAATCAAAGTGCTTGAAAAATTCACGGTTACGCCGTTTCTGCTCCAACCACTCTCTCAATGCCTGACGTGATACATAAGGAGAAGCAGCTTGTTGTACTTGTCCGACAGCAATCGCCATATGTTCGGATTGAATATCACGCAAGCGTTTCAAACGAAAATACCACCAACGCGCAGACATCATTCGCAGCATTCCCGAACATAATTGGTCAACCGATGGCGCTTTTCGCCCACCATTGAAACTCTGCCAATAGGGAGGATTAGTTCCGCACTGCATCGTCAGTTTCGCCAGCAATTTGTATAACCTGCTGACACGAGAAAATAGCTCATCTTCATTATCAGCAGAGACTGGCGGATACTTTTGTGAATATGCCAAAGAGTAATGCTCATAATTGCCAGAAATGAAAACGGAAATGTCATGAGCGAGTTTCAGAAGTTGTTTGCGGTCATATGTCGCCACATTGTCCAATTGATTAACAAAAGGAAAAGGGGAAGTTCCGGCAAGGTTGCTATCAGGAAGACAGCGGTTGAATTGATATTTTTCCTTTACTAACTGCAATCGGGGCAGGACATTTTGCCCGACAGTTTTTCTCAGGAAGGAGTTTGCCTCACGGCGACCCGCACGGGAAAAAATAGCAACATAACGATGACTGAAATACTTTGCCAAAAAATCTGGCATCTGCCCGATATATTGATGGCGCCATTGGTGATCTTCCGCGTTGACTTCCCATAACAAGCGCTCTGCCATTGAAATGCCCTGCGGTGTATTCGGCCTGAATTCCGCAGTGTGTTTGTGGCTGGCAATTAAATAGCCATTATTATGTTTGCTGTTGATAACGTCGCTATTCATCAATATTACCATGTTAAGGTGCGCAAATTTAAAGGTGTGCAAATGCCTGACGTATCCATGTCATTCACTGGTATTAAAAAATGTGTTCAAAAAACGACGGTTAGTCAGCCCTGCTCAGAAGAGAGCCTCCGCAGGCAATGTCAGGTGCTTTGGAAATTGGCTGACAACAACTTTAATATGGTTCATCGCCTTGATCAGGGCTTGTTTTTCTTCTTGGGTGAAATGCTTGAACTCGTTATCGTGCCGAGAGAGAGGAATGTTCGCCAAATAAAAAATGGCGGATAATGCCCGTTTATTTTCTTCATAGTGGCAGTCTTTCTTATCGCGCATGTCAGCCAAAAAGCGATTGAACTCCTTTTCGTCATCCCCCCAGTATGTTGCCCTGATCCTTGATAGATGATTCAATCCTTCCAGCCGTTGGCCGAGGTTAATCTGGGCAAATTTTTCTTTCTCAGTATTCGCCATTGTTTTCCCTCAACATTGTCCTCTTAGTCATTACTTCTTGAGCTACTTTTCTTAAGACACACTTCTTAAGACACACTTCTTAAACAATCGTCAATTCACGGGCACATATAATGTATAAAGATTGAAATTCGGACGTTCATGATGCAATATCTCTCAATGGTTTTCTGCTTAACCAATCAGGGCTCACTAAAGATCTCATTTCGAGAACTTTGGTGGGATACTAATATCTCTTATCTGTACTGTCAATGAAAAATACCAATATTGAGATCAAAATGGGGGCTGATAGTGGGGGAAGACCTGCTATTGAACGTCTTGTCCGCGCGTATGGATTTAAATCACGTCAGGCCCTAAGCGACCATTTGGGCGTTTCCAAAAGCACTATGGCAAACCGCTATCTTCGTGATAGCTTTCCAGCAGATTGGATCATCCAGTGCAATCTCGAAACTGGTGCTTCACTGCTGTGGTTGAGCACAGGCCAAGGTGAAATCTTTCCAGATGGTGAAAGTGGCAAAACTGAGCGACTGGAAGATATCATTGCTCCGTCGATTCCTCGTGTAAAACTGTCGGGAGGTAAGCTAAATGAAGCGAATCCCGTCATTCTGGATAGCGAATTAATTTCCAAAGAACTCAAAAACCCGTTGGTTGTTGATGATGGAATCGCATGGTATTTGCTGGATACCCAAGAAGACAATATTCAGGATGGCTTATGGTTAGTGGATATTGAGGGAATGCACAGCATCAAAAAAATTGCCAAAATCCCAATCAGCAAGATCAGGGTCAGCGATAATGATGTTACATTTGATTGCGCAATCAGCGATATTCAATTCATCGGCCGCGTTGCTCTGATGATCTCCAAGCAATAACAATCCGGCTTATACCCGATAACCTTCAGGCAGAAATGCGGCTAGCAAAGCAGCGGATTGAAAAATGGAACTTGGGGTAAAAGTGGTTCACATCAGGGTTATCCCTAATCTTCGGGGATAATCCTGATTGCATGCGGCTATTTTCCCATGCAGGTGCCGTATGCTTTATAAAGGCATATAGTTAGTATGGAGATAAGCTGTCAGTGTGAAGAGCAATAATCAGCGCGAAGATAAATAGTGTGAACGAGAAAGCCGGTACAAAACATGTTCTCTCAATAGGTGCCCTTCTGCCAACGCGGGATGCATGAATGTGTGTTCATCCTTGAGCATACCCAGTTTTTTCATGACACTTTCTGAGCGGTAGTTAGGGACAGCCGTAAACGCAACAATCTCTTCCAGATTAATTTCCATAAAAGCAAACGCCAAAACTCTGCGAGCGGCTTCACAAGCATAACCTTTCCCCCAATAAGGCTTATCCAGACGCCAGCCTATTTCAACGAATGAAGAAGGAGAAAATGGAAACTCAATTTTGGGGATATTCAGCCCGACAAAACCAATAAACTCCCCGCTCTGCTTTACTTCAACGGCCCATAATCCCCAACCACTTTGAGTTTCAAATTTACGGATGCAGTTATCAAGCAGGACATCACTCTGCTCTTGAGTGAGTGTGTCGGGGAAAAATTCCATCACTTCGGGGTGACTATTCAGGCGAAAGAAAGGTTCTTTATCTTCTTCTTTCCAGACCCGTAACCGTAACCTATCGGATTCCAATTCAAAAATCACAGAGCCTCCTTGAAATATAAGAAAAAATTTAAGGCGCAATGAAAATCAGCCAGCATTTAAAACGAAAACTGCCGGAAAATAGTATGATTTATTTTCCGGCAGCAAACACAATCACATGTTATGAGGAACTATCAAGTACTGTTTTTCACGCACTGTTTTTGGCTTTTGATTTGTCTCCTTGGCTATCCTTGATAGAAACAACGCGCTCCATTTCAGGCTTTTTCTTATTCTCAACTTGTTCAGACTGGCCGACAAATAGCCCGCCACGCCGAATAGACATGCTTCCACAACGGCTGATGCCCTTCAGTTCACCATGTTCGAGAATATCCAGTGTATCTGCACAACACGTTCCATCAACATGCCCATCAATGATGATTTCAGGTGCATTAAGTTCACCTTCAACTTTACCGGCATGCATGATACGAATTGCACCGCCTTTTACTCGGATATTGCCAACAATTTTGCCCCAGACCTGAATATCCCCTTCCATATCGATATCGCCTTTGAATACTGAATTTTTTGCAATAACAGTATTGGGACGCGCTTCTACGTTAGGCGACTTTTTCTCTTCAGTCAGTATTGGTGTAATTGGTGTAGTCGAATTGGCAACAGGTGCCTCAGTTTTTTTTCCAAACATAGCTTTTATTCTCTTCGTAAAGTAAAACACTAAAGCTAAAAAAGATAAAATTGCAGTTATGGTACAACCAAAATGGTAGCCATAAAGATATAACCCTAAAGCAATTCCCCAAAGGAGCCATACGCTGTATAAAAAAGTGTTATCTGAAAAACGATACTTTTTCATGTCTTTCTCGTTTTTGTTGTTTTTTCTTATATTCCGTCAGCAATATATCTATCAATATGCCTCAGCAAATCATGGGAAAAGATTGTTAAAACAGATCCTAACATTCTACTAGTATAAAAAACAATCTACCAAACTATAACAAAGGCATTTATAGCGTTATTACACGGATAAGGTTGTTATTTGAGTTAACCTTCTGAATTTACTTTTAATTATTTCATATCTCTTAAATTAAAGAAATCAGGCCTAACAAATTTAATTTGCTGCATTTATAGATACCATCAAGAAATTTAATAAATTATAAACAATTTTAAAACAACTCCAATCACATTGAATTGGTTTAAGTTTTGTAAGGCAAGAATGAGTAGCATGTTCGATGCAACAATAAGTTGCATGACAAGCCATCGAGAATAGCATCAATGCTATCTCGTTGATTTAAAATGCATCAATATAAACTTCAAAATTAAGCATCATTATTGCACAGTCAAAGCAATGCGTTCGTGGTAAGGAAGAGGAGAATTTCTTATATAAGAATCATTTTATCAGTGATAAAAAGCACGGCTCAATTTTAAATGGTGAGGCAATGTTTTAATGTCAACTATTCAGAAATAATTTGTGTATGAAATAAGTCCAAAAAAGAAAATACATTAAAATATTAATAATGTCCTTTTTGTTAACTTATACACGCCATACTGGCCCGCACCGACATATTTAGAACACAGTGAATAGGTTGAATTTTAAATTTATCATTCTGATTTTAAGTTATAGATATTTATTCACTACGTTAACAAAAAAACACCGACCATAAAAAAACATTACTAATCAAAATGATACAAATTAAATATTTGTTAAAACCATCCATCTTATCTAAGAAAACTCAAACTAAGTAACTTAACAAGCTAAAAAACGGCAATATTAATGCTCATTCATGCTTCTTGAAAAAAAATCAAATAAAGATTAAACAATAAGAGATAAAAAACAAACAAATCACAAAGAAGTTATTTTCAACTGCAAAAAAAGAGGCAATAAATAAATTTATATCACAATTTTTTACACTTAAACCTAACACAAATATTTGTTTAGTTATATAATACTGACAGTGATTTAATTGATGTACGCATGAAATTTCGAGATCTTTCAATACAAGTTTAATCATCCTTCGATTTTATCCACATAATCTGAAGGTGCGGGAAGGCTTTTCAACATTCATTAATTAATAAAATAAATACACCATGCATTCATCAAAAAAAATGATTACTCATGATACGGAAAATTAGGAGTATAAAATGAAAAGGACGACATGTTTAGCTCAAAAGAGTATTTGTACTCTTCAATTATCCATGCCAGATTTCAGTATACTGGAGCATAAACAAAGAGGGTTGTATATTTTACTTGATGGTGAAATGATATGGAAAGATAGTATCAATACTTATCACATCACACCGAATGAGATTCTTTTTACCCATCCGGGAAGCTACGCAGCTAAAACTAATACAGAAAGTTGTCAGGTATTATGGTTACCATTACACATGGAATTCCTGCGAAATTTTTTAAAACGCTATGGCTCGCTGCTGAGTAAAATAGAACGACAAGATTTTCCTGCCTATCGGCTAATTCCTTTTAATCAATTTCCTCTACTGACGGAAAGCATCCGCGGGCTTGCCAACTTATTGGCCCATGACTCTCCTCCGGCTCTGATTCAATTGAGAGTTGAAGAGTTGTTGCTGTTACTTTCCTTGAGTAAACAGGGATCACTGCTGATGTCTATTCTAAGGAAACTCAGCAATCGTCAAGTCGAACGCCTGCAAACATTTATGGAAGCCAACTATCTCAAAGAATGGAAATTAAACGAATTTGCGCGAGAGTTCGGAATGGGGCTGACTTCTTTCAAAGAGTTATTCAATAGCGTTTATGGTACTTCCCCCAAAGCCTGGATCAGTGAACAACGCATTTTGTATGCACATCAACTTTTACTGAACAGCGAAATGAGCATTGCGGATATTTCACTAGAATCCGGCTTTTCCAGCCAATCCTATTTTACTCAAAACTATCGCCGGCGTTTTGGCTGTACGCCTAATCGAGCCAGATATGGCAAAGATTAGTCTCTTGTTCCATCACACACAGTCGGCAAGGTAAAATCTGCATTAAAACAAAATGAAAAACCGCTACTTAAAAGATTAAACAAATATTGTGGTGACTCATTGCTATCAGAGAATAAATCAGACTTGCTTTCAGTCACCACCAGGATTTTTATTGTTCCTTTACAAGGATAAAATATATCAATCTACATACAACAGTTCATTTTTGATGTTAAGCAAATCCTGTTGATCAAAGCTAATATTTGTTTTCTCACCTGTATCAAGTAATATTTTTTCTGCAATCATCTGGGTTAAAGGAGAAATAATGTTGAAATGATCTCCATTTTCAATAGAGTACACCTGCAATGGAATCTTTTTATTTTCAGCTATTTTCTTTATTTCATCAAATTCTTCCCAATATGCTTCTTCTCCCTCAAAATAAAAAGTGGGTGATTTTATGGAGGTTAAAAAAGTACGAGGGGAACGCAATTCAAATTCTTCAGGATTATTTTGATCAAATGGAACTGCAACCGGCACGGGGCCGTATTCAATACGTAAACGTAAATCAGGGATGCCTCCCAATGAAAAAATAGCCCTGAATTTTTTAGTGTATTCACTGGCTAATAATGCACGGGTTCCACCGGTACTGTGCCCAACCAAATAGATTCTTTCTGGATCCACATAAGGAAGTTTCGCCAAATATTGCCTCGACGATTCAATGTCACGTATTTCACCATAGAACATCTCATAACGCCCGGGGTTAACATTTTCACCACGGAAGCTGGGGATCATCAGAACCATCCCGTCACGCCTGAACGCAGATCCTGATTGATCGTTCTCATAAGGCCGTTCAGACCAGAAAAAATCATCGTTGCCAATACCACCATACCCGCCAATCAGCCAAATAACAGCCGGATGTCTTTTGCCCTTATCCGCAGGCGGAGCACTGAGAAATGCGGCCATATTTCCGTCTTCAGCAGGATAATGCACCAATGAGAAAACATCTTCGGGCGGAATGGCTGGTTCCCCATCACTCACAAAACTATCATCAACAATATTGGTTTTAAATTTGGCATGAGCCTCAGAATAACTGTCTTTGCGTAAATTAAAGCTATAACTCTCTTCATTACATGCAACGAGTAAAAAACTAAATATGACGAGAGTAAATTTAAATCGACTGAAGATTTTCTGCATAAGATAACCTTAATAAATAATTTTATTTTCCTGTTGCCATTTTAAATTTATGTTACTGTTATCTTATGAATAAGATTGTGAGAACGCCAGAAAAACTTAATGAAATCTAAACAGAGTTAAATAGCATTGCTGACTTTTTTAGGATAAAGAAGGCGGGATCTGATGCCTGCCAGCATCAGATCAAAACGAAACGAAATTAAATGCAATAAAAATCAATATAATTAATGATCTTGCTTCTTACTGTCTGCGCTATAAAAAACCGTACCCAGTTTGATCCTTTCACGACCGGTAGATAGACGATGTCGGTTAGTATCGCGAAGTGAATATACACAACCGCAATATTCCTGTTGATAAAACTCTTCACGTTTACTGATTTCTATCATACGTGACGAGCCACCACCCTTGCGCCAGTTATATTCCCAATACATTAAATCAGGATAATGTGATGCAGCTCGAACACCACATTCATTAATCTGTTGCATATTTTTCCAACGGGAGATACCGAGCGAGCTGGTAATTACAGGAAAACCGTGTTCGTGGGCATAAAGTGCCGTTCGCTCAAAACGCATATCAAAACACATTGTGCAGCGAATACCGCGCTCAGGCTCGTTTTCCATTCCTTTCGCACGTTCAAACCAATTATCACGATCATAATCCGCATCAATGAAAGGAATACCCATTTGTTCTGCAAAACGAATATTTTCATCTTTGCGCAATTCATATTCTTTAAGGGGATGAATATTCGGATTATAGAAAAATATCGTGAAGTCAATTCCCGAAGCCAGCATTGCTTCCATTACTTCGCCTGAACAGGGTGCACAGCATGAATGCAACAGTACTTTATTGTGCCCGTTCGGCAGTGGAAGAGGGTTACGTTCAGAGTTCAGTGACATAATATCCTTTACCTAATGCAGACAATAAAAAAATCAGGAAGAGAGCATGATTTCCCTTCCTTTGTTTATTGGTTGACCATCTTACCCTTTTCTTCTGCCCGGCGGCAATTCTTATAGGAACAGCGCCGTAATATATATAACGGCCATAAAGCAATCGAGTAAGGGCCATGCTATGCCGACAATTCCGTTAGGATAATCTCATTAGGATAATTATGATGAAAAATCAGACCTCCGGCAAAATCTGCCCGCCATCAACAACAATTGTTTGCCCTGTAATATACTTAGCCTCATCGGAAGCCAGAAAACAGGCAGCATGACCAATATCTTCCGGTGTTCCCAAAGCTCGCATTGGTGTTGTCTCTTTAACATTATTCAGAAAATCATCCCCAAATGCCTGTAAACCTTCGGTCATGATCATCCCTGGCATCACAGCATTAATGGTAATGCCTTGCCCCGCGTATTCCAATGCGGCACTACGCATGAACCCCAATTGCCCGGCTTTGCTGGCACCATAATGGCTGTAGCCCGCAAGCCCTGTTATCTCCCCTGTTATTGATGAAGTGATAACAACTCGCCCATAGCGTTGCTGTTCCATAACGAGCAAGGCAGCCTGCACTAAGAAAAAGGTTCCCTTAAGATTAACTGAATGTACGAGCTCCCACTCTTCAGCCGTCATATCTTTAAGATAATGTTGTGGAAAAATACCCGCATTGGAGCAAAGAATATCGAGTCTGCCATATTTTTCGACAACCTTATCAATGGCATTTTTACATGCAGCCTGATCAGTGACATCAAGGGAAATAAAATCGACGTCCAGCTCTTTGGCAACCTGCTCTCCTTTGATTTTATCGGTACCGGCAATAATAGTTATCGCTCCAGCTTGCTTTAACACTTTAGCAATACCTTTGCCAATACCCTTGGTACCCCCTGAAATAAAAGCAATTTTTCCAGTCAAATTAAACATAGATGTTCCTTTATGTTAGTCGATAGTGTTTTTTCATTAGAAAAGAAAATAATTTTCACTATATTTTCAAGTGGTTAATTCAACAATATCAATAAATGAAAATAGCGTATCAGAAAAAATAAGCATAAAAGATACTTTGATAAGAACATGGAATAAAAAACATAGGTTGATTATTTAATATATCCCGTGTTTTTATTATGAAAAAAGATATTATTGCATTGATGAAAAATTGCCTATTATTATTTTAATCATTACTTCGAATATTAAAAACAGATTACTGTACATGACAGGACAAGGTAAGCAACATGACACTCAATAATTCATTTTTAAATGAGTATGATGGCACAGCATTATCACCGATTTTATTTCTCAAAAGAGCCATACTCAGTAATGGCGATGATGTTGCCATTATTGATGGAGAATACCGTTGGACTTGGCGTCAATACGCCTACCGCTGTGAAAGAATAGCGGTTTCACTACAACAAATGGGGGTTAACAAAGGCAATGTGGTGTCTGCCCTTTTACCCAACACCCATGAATTACTGGAATTGCATTTTGCTGTACCTTTAGCAGGAGGTATTCTCAATGCCTTAAGCACCCGAATAGATTCAGCAACATTAAATTTTATCTTGGAAAAACTCAGCCCCAATATATTTATTATTGATATGAGTTACATTTCACTGTTGGATAATGTTTATTTCAATAATCCAATTAAGATAATTTTTGTTGATGGAAATAATTTAAATACCCCAATATCTATCGCTGAAAATTTATTTTATCCCTATGAATCTTTGATAACTGAACACACATCAAAACCATTGTCGTTTGTTCCATTCGATGAGCAAGACGCAATAAGTATTAATTCAACTTCAGGCACCAGTGGTCAGCCCAAGTTGGTTGTTTATTCCCATCGGGGAGCATTCCTTAATGCAGTTTCCAATATTTTAGATTGGGATATGCCTAAACGCCCTACTTATTTATGGACATTACCCATGTTTCACTGCAATGGCTGGTGTTTTCCCTGGACAATTGCGGCTCGCGCCGGCACACATGTTTGCATAAGCAAATTTGATGCAGAAAAAGCGACCTTCCTTATACAAGAACATAATGTTACCCATTATTGTGGCGCTCCAATCGTTCATTATTCCATAGGCAGAACAGCACAAAAATATGGCATCCATTTTAATGGCCGTGTATCCGGTCTTATTGCAGGAGCCCCGCCAACGGAAATGATGTTTTCCCTGCTGGATACCGCAGGCATCACTGCAACACATGTTTATGGTTTAACCGAAACTTATGGGCCTGTTGTTGTTTGCGAAAATAAACCAGAGTGGGAAGATCTGCCAAAATCGGAAATGATCTTAAAAAAAATGCGACAAGGGATCGTCTCCAATTTACAAGGGCAAGTGAGTGTCATCGATGAAAACAGCGAAACAGAAGTTCCTTTTGATGGCAAAACAATTGGTGAAGTTGCGGTGCGAGGAAATATAGTCGCCTCTTACGATCCTGTACGCTATGTTTCATTAGAAACCACCAGCCAATGGTTTTATACCGGGGATTTAGCTGTTGTTGAACCCGATGGCTATATCAAAATCATCGACAGGAAAAAAGATATCATTATTTCTGGCGGAGAAAATATATCCAGCCTCGAATTAGAAAATGCCCTTTCCAGTTATCCTGGGATCACTGCCGTAGCGGTTGTAGCGAAGCCTGACGACTATTGGGGAGAAGTGCCTCATGCTTTTATTGAGCTTGACGAAAATGCATCTCTCACAGAACAAGAGCTAGATGATTATATTTGCACCATTGTCGCCCGATATAAACGGCCAAAAGGGTATACTTTTTTATTACTGCCCCGAAATGCTAATGGAAAAATAATGAAAGACCAATTAAGGAGCCGTGTCAAAAATTAAACTACTGAAAGAAAGTTAATAACAAAAAATAAACCGACATATATAAATCATCACCATTAATCCATGTAATCTCCAATCAAGAGATTACATGATATTGTTTTTCTATCCAAAAATATTAACCACAGCCATTTTTACGATATTTTCGCTTAAAAAACCACTCATTTCCTAGATACAGCAATAATGGAACGTTATATATTCCAGCTGATTATTTCACAATGAAATTCACGCTAATACTTTGTAATAAAATGCACAGTTAAAAAATGTAACCAAGATATTTATTACACTAAATTTTTCAT
The DNA here is from genome assembly GCF_900113945.1 of Xenorhabdus mauleonii. Taxonomy (GTDB): domain Bacteria; phylum Pseudomonadota; class Gammaproteobacteria; order Enterobacterales; family Enterobacteriaceae; genus Xenorhabdus; species Xenorhabdus mauleonii. The sequence goes on along the minus strand of NZ_FORG01000010.1, from coordinate 145,694 downwards.
GTAAAATACAAATTCAATGCAACTTGCCAGTAATCAACGAATTCCAAGATGAAGCGTTAAAACTATGTATATTTCATTCTTTATAACTATATAATTAGCCGACGAAATGAAATAATTAAAACTTAAATGATTGGTAAAAAATATTCTTTAAATACAATTTAAATTTCTTTTATCTTGATAAATTTACATATCGATGAAATTCTTTTTATGGTTTGGTTTTTATATTTTTTTGCTATTATTTAATCCGTAAGCAGCTTATCAAGTAAATGTGGGCCCAATATTATGTTTGTTGTGTATAGAATACGCTCATAACGTTAACTAATAAGGGTACTGTAATGAAAAACATCGATATTATGTTGGCTGTAAAAGCTGAAGACATCATGGCAGATTATGGTAAACTCAGCAAAGACCTCAACAAACCTGTTTTAATTCATCCATCCTTGCTGTATAAAAATTATATCCGCGTATTACCTGATGACGACAAAATTGTTTCTGTCGATGATGAGCTTAATCTTACGATTAAAGCTGATATAGGTGATTTAATTCGCTGGAGTGTAACAACATTAGACATTGGTTCACAATATTCTGCTTCTGTAGTCAATATTGCACCAATGAGAATGGTAAGAATGGATGATTTATCTCCTCTGATTTCTCCCCCTGTTGTAAACGACGTTATGAAATTTGTACCTACTGTTGATATGAGAAATATAACAAACGTCGATGTCCAGAGCATTAAAGATTATTTCTGGGTAGCTAAAGTTAATGATCTCCCAACTGTAGATAGAATGCGTATCATGTACTACACCTGTGTAGTCGGAGTTTATAGAGAAATGAATTTGTTGGGTTATATTGCTATAGAACCAGGTATTGTTCTGGATACCAGAATTATTTTATAATCTGCCATAAATTAATATCTAAATTAAATTTTATTCTAAGAGATCGCGTTATTCGCGATCTCTTGATATTTATTAATTCAAAATTAATTACGCCCGAATGAATTAAATGAAAATATATTAAGGTTGAAACGTTATGACAGGTAAGTTAATGCCACTACTTTCCAATTGTCCCATATGGCAATACATCGCACAGGCAGCATCGACCAGAGTCATTGCAATTGCAGCACCGCTGCCTTCTCCAAGGCGTAAATCCAAATACAGGTAAGGTTGCAGATTCAAATATTGTAACGCCAAGGCCGCACCTTTTTCGGCTGACATATGGGAAGGAATACAATAATCCCTGGCAATAGGTGATAAATGACACGCCGCCAATGCGGATGCATAAGATAAGAATCCATCAAGCACCACCGGTACACCCGCGGCCGCCGCTCCCAGAATGACACCTGTCATGCCGACTAAATCAAATCCCCCCACTTTTGCCAGAACATCAAGGGCATTTTTGCTATCCGGCTGATTAACCGCAATGGCTTGCCGTACAATAGATTGCTTGTGCACTAGCCATTCAGAAGGAAAATTAGCGCCTAATCCAACCACATCACATGGATCGCTTTCTGTCAGTATACTGATAACAGCCGCTGCCGCTGTTGTATTGGCAATACCTAATTCGCCTATGCCAAATACTGAAACTCCGGCTTCAATGCGCCGCTGCACCAATTGCGCACTTGCCAATAATAGTGTTTCGGCTTGCGTTTGCTCCATCGCAGCTTCCCGGGCAATATTGCCACTGCCTCGCGCTAGCTTGAGAGACAGTAAATTTTCTATCGGCTCACAATCAATCCCGATATCCACCGGCAAAACATGAGTTCCGCTATTTTTCGCCAGTACACAAACCCCGGTTAATCCTTTCAACATATTGCGTGCTTGTATAGCTGTAACATTTTTGGGTGAAATAGCCACTCCTTCGTCATAGACGCCGTGATCAGCACACATCACGATGATCTCTTTTTTCAAAGCACCTAAATTTTTGATCCCCACCATGCCGGATAATTGGATAGCCAGTGCTTCCAATCGCCCCAGACTTCCCAATGGCTTGACCAAACTGTCAATGTGCTGCGCCGCTTTCTCCATATTGACCCGATCCAGAGGCTGAATGGAATCAATCAGTGCATTTAGGGCAGTTAGTTTGAAGGGGTGAGGGTTGAATGCGGTCATATTGCCAATATCATTTCCAAATCATCACCAACAAAAAGACGACTTCTCCGACTTCAATCGCAGCACCCAATGTATCACCTGTTTGCCCACCAAGACGATAATGGAAATAGAAGCCCATACCATAAATCACAAGCAGCGTTACCATCATTGCAGATAGACCTTGCCAGTCTCCCAATATCATGACCAATACTGAGCCACCCAATAAAGTCAGCAAAGTAGCAGAAGAAGAAATCTGGCCAATGTAGCAACTTCCCATGCCCCCATTTTCACGGGCATAACGTTGGGCATACATTAAAAGCACAACCGTTGAACGCCCTACAATCGGCGCGCACGTCAGCAAAGCGAGCAAATACAGGGGAGGATGATAAGAAAGTTCAACAACAGCCAGAGCTTTAAGGAAAATACAGAAAATCAAGCCAATGCCGCCATAAGTTCCCAACCGGCTGTCACGCATGATTTCCAGCATTTTTTCTGGCTGACGGGCAGAAAAAATGCCATCGCAGGTATCCGCCAAACCATCTAAATGTAACCCTCCGGTCAACAAGGCCAATACCAGCACATAACCCATTGCGCCGATATACATTCCCCCGCCAAACTGGCTGATAGCCAGTGAGATTAAACCAGCCAAGCCTCCGATAACCAAGCCAATCAGCGGAAAACAGGGAACGCCACGCCAATATTGGGAGAATTCAGCGCCTTCTGCCCATTTTTGGGGAACAGGGAACCGTGTCATGAATTGCACTGTGGCCCAAAAGAGATTCAGTCTCATTTAATCTTCACTCCAATGCCTGAAACCATCAACCAGACCTCTTTAGCTTCCCGTGCCAATTTTTGATTGGCACGCCCCGCGATATCAACAAAATGACGCGCTAACCGATTATCCGGCACAATGCCCATGCCTAACTCATTGGTGACCAGATATACAGGCATCAGGCATTGCAAACTTGCATCAATCAAATCATCTATCTGACGGTGAACCTGCACCTCCAACGCGGAAAAATCAAGCTCATCTGGTGGAGCGCCTTCCGATAAGTCAAACATCAGATTAGCGATTAATGTTGTAACACACTCAAGTATAACGCCTTCTTGTGATTTCCGGTGCTGACGGATAACCGTGCCCAAATTTTGATGGCCTTCCCAAGTTCGCCAATGTGCCGGACGCTCTTTTTTATGCCGGTCAATACGGGCAGCCATTTCTTCATCTGTAACCTGTGCCGTAGCGATATACAGTACCTGCTCACACTGTTCAGTAATGAGGCTTTCCGCATAGGAACTCTTCCCGCTGCGCGCACCACCAGTTACCAAAATCATAATATAGCTCCACCTGAAATTTCATTTTCCATAGCACCATCACATAGTGCATGCTTTTTTCTCAACAACAGGTGCTCATGCATTAAACTTGCACATTATGCTCACATATTATTCGATATATTCGATCAATATCCAGCGCCTCACGCATGCTGTCAGCCAATATATTGAACTGTTTCTCCTTGTGCTGGGCATAATTAAAAACTTCGTTTTCCAGAGGAGCATATCCCTTGCGCATGCGAAGCTGATTTAACAGTGGGCGTGTAAAAGAATTTTGGTCAAAAAGGCCATGCAGATAGCTTCCCATGACTGAACCATCAGGAGTAACAGCACCATCAAACCAAATTTTTTCCTCACCATTGTGCAAATGCATTCTGGCAAAGGGAGTTACCTGTTTGCCTAACTGTGTGACTCCCATATGAATTTCATAGCCAGCGATTGGTTGTTCGCCACATAAATTCAGAATGCCCGATGAAGGCAATACAGTCCCCCTGACCTGCGCTGTTTGTTTGACACTGGCAAAGAGGGTTTCGGCATCCAATAATCCCAGACCTGACATTTGCTCCAAATCGGATTCCACTTTATCCACGATCTGTTTTCCCAACATCTGGTAGCCACCACAGATCCCGATAATCGGCACACCTTCTCGATGGGCACGGATAATCGCTTCATCTATTCCCTGAATTTTTAACCATGCCAGATCTCCCAAAGTGTTTTTACTGCCAGGGAGGATAATCAAATCCGCCCCCTGAATTTCTACGGCTTCGGAAACATAACTCAGATGCACATCAGGTTGAGTAGCCAACACACTAAAGTCCGTGAAATTGGCGATATGAGGATATTGAATAACGACAATATTTAGGTGATCCTCTGTTTTTGGACGTTGTTGATCGTATTTGCCCACTTGCAAGGCGACGCTATCCTCATCTTCCAGATCGAGCTCCAACCACGGCAATACCCCCAAGATCGGCACTTGCGTCAACGCTTCGATCTGATCAATGCCAGATTGTAACAATGCCAAATCCCCACGGAATTTATTGATGATCACACCCTTGATGCGAGCCCTTTCTTCAGGAGCAAGCAGAGCCAGCGTGCCATAAATAGAAGCAAATACACCGCCACGATCAATATCTGCGACCAAGATCACGGGAGTATCCACTAATTCCGCTAAGCCCATATTGACGATATCGCGATCACGCAGATTGATTTCTGCCGGACTGCCTGCACCTTCCAAAACCATAATATCTGTTTCTGCAGCAAGACTGTTATATGCAGCTAAAATTTGCTGAAGCAATTGAGGCTTATATTCGTGATATTCCATCGCATTCATGCTGCGCATGACCTTTCCCATAAAAATCACTTGTGCCCTGAGATCGCTGGTGGGTTTCAACAACACAGGATTCATCCGCACATCCGGTGCAATACCTGCGGCTTCCGCCTGAAATATCTGTGCCCTTCCCATCTCTTTACCATCGGCGGTAATACCAGAATTAAGGGCCATATTCTGTGACTTGAAAGGCGTACAACGATATCCATCCTGCGAAAAAAGCCGGCAAAAACCCGCAACCAGCACACTTTTCCCCACATCAGACGCGGTTCCCTGAATCATCAACGATAGTGCCATTACTCCGCTCTCCTTTGGTTCATATGGATTTGATTTATAGACACAGGCTTCACGCAAAGTAGTGAAAATCACCCGTGCAGTTTTACACAAAGGTAAGCCAGCTTCACTGTGGACTTTGATTAATACCTCAATTCTTATTCTCCCTTTCAAGCCACGGGAGTTTTATACGCGTCGTACTTCAAGGTGCATGTATCATCATCCCGCGACGCGGGATGATGATACGTTGCTTCCTGAAACTTGGAGTTAATAGGGTATATAGTCGTTACAGCCATATAACCATCATGTGATAGTGGGTGAATCAGTTCAGATTAGCGGATTTTTCGAATTTCGAAATGAAGAGTTCTTATTTAGGACAGCCCCTTTCTTAATTTATTTTCAAACTTATCAAGTTCGTGAGAAACCGGGTATTTTCAACCTTTAAAATAGATGTATTGATGAAAAAATGGTTCTAAATCCATTTTTATTTTCCCTTTTCATTACGGTGTTACACTTAATATATTATATCCAATACTTATTTATTTTAATTTACAGTTAAAATAAATAACCAAGACACGAAATATATAATTACTGATATCTCACATGTCCTATTAAATAATAACCACCAAGATTGAAAGCACTTCCTTTCAACCTTGGTTATAATTATTTCATTTATTATCTGGCAATCACAACCTTCCCATCAATAATGGACAGATATGGGTCATATGTATAAATATACTCAGTTCCATTCTTATCCATTATTATAGGAGAGCGGCCGAAATTCCCTTTTTCTAAACGAAATAGCCGCCCTTCTTTATACTTGACTAATTTGTAATCTTGCCATTTAGGAAATAGTCTTGGGGTATATATCTTGCTATCAGTCAATCTTTCAAAATTCATTGAATCAAAAAATATTCTGGGATTGCTATTATCAGCCATTGCCCATTCATCCCATGCAGGTTTACTTTTTTTTCCATAATTTATCGAGATCCTTATGTGCAAGAACATTAATAATTTCTTGATAGAAATTTTTAATTGCAGGGAGGTCATTTTCTGTCACCGGACGCGCTTTCGTCCACATCCAGTCGGGTAATCCATTCAGGCTAAATGATTTTCTTGCCTTGTAAAAGCCTTTATCACCAGGTGTGGTTGCCATCCCCGTGAATGCAAACTCTGATCCTGTCCTTCCTATTTGATTGAGTGACTCTGATGTTAAGGTATTGCCCTCCTTATCGACTGTCAATTTGACATGACTGATTATTTCCTCGTCACCGAAAGCGGATACTTTTTTTAATGTGGTTTCACACCGGGCGTTGGGATCAAATTTATTTGATTTTTCAGATGTTCTATCCTTAAAAAGTAATTCTATGGTATTCGTACCATTCTCCAGAAAAGCAGTTGCATTTAGACCACCGGATTGAACACCATGTTCACCTTTTTTCACTTTTTCTTCATAGAGTTCCCCTACTTCACGAAGTATAGAAACAGAGGTATTGATTTTCAAAAATGTTGCTACTATTTGGATAACATCAAGTTTTAATGATAACCCGAACAGAGGGGAAGCCGAAACTCTGCCACCAAATTTTCGGTATAATTTAAAATCATCATTATGAGAAAGTTCATAATTACCATTGATTTTAATTTCAGGATAGATAACTTCCAGTTTCAGAATTTTGAATTTATCATGGGAATGACCTACGGTGAGGAAATTCGTGAATTTATCAATATTTTGTTTGAGCGAGTCAATGTATTTTAAGGTGTTTTTACTTTTCTTAATCTCCTTTTCTAAAAAGGTTTTTTTCCATGTTTGACTGGCTTCTCCTTTTTGAGTTTTAATTGATCCTTCAATAGAATAAGTATTCCTGACTTCATAAAGTGTCGTATTATTACGCCAGCCTCTGTATCCTCTTTGCCCTAAACCTAGTTCTCTATTCGCTTTACGTTGCTGATTTTTTCTTTGTTGGTCTGTAAATTTATCTACATCTTTATCAGCACTAAACGTCAGATCAACTTCTATCTTTTCCTTAGTCACCAAATAAACATTTGAATTAAGAACCGTTTTTTGACCACGTTTATGATAAGACCGTAACTAACCGATTTTAAGATCAAATATACCATTACTGAATCGGATTAAATGGCTTTATGGCAAGTTCATCATGGGGGAAAAATGCATAAGAAATTCTATATAACAAATTGTATAGACTTATAGAGAATGACAGGTTTCGTAAGATATTTACTTGGAGCGAGTGAAGGGAATCGAACCCTCGTATAGAGCTTGGGAAGCTCTCGTTCTACCATTGAACTACACTCGCATCAATGAAGTGATGCAGTCAAATATATACCTCTTACCGCAACTCAGCAAGTGGTAGTTTATTGATATTTTTCTATATTTCAGTCTGTTATTTGATCTTTTTTAATACATGTAAAAAACGCCTTATCCGGTTCAACGAATAAGGCGTTTAAATTATTTTAATCAAAAATGATTATTTGTTCGGGCGCATCGCCGGGAACAGGATAACGTCGCGGATGGTATGGCTGTTAGTGAACAACATCACCATACGGTCGATACCAATACCCAAACCTGCTGTTGGCGGCAGGCCGTGTTCCAACGCTGTGATGTAGTCTTCATCGTAGAACATAGCTTCGTCATCGCCTTCGTCTTTCTGGCGGACTTGCTCTGCAAAACGCTCTGCCTGATCTTCCGCGTCGTTCAGCTCCGAGAAACCGTTACCAATTTCGCGGCCACCGATGAAGAATTCAAAACGGTCAGTAATGAATGGGTTGTCATCGTTGCGACGAGCCAACGGAGAAACTTCTGCCGGATATTCGGTAATGAATGTCGGCTGGATCAGGTGACTTTCTGCGGTTTCTTCAAAGATTTCACACTGAACGCGACCCAATCCCCAACCTTTTTCAACCTCAATTCCCAGAGATTCAGCGATAGAAGTTGCTTTCTCCATATCATCCAGATCCGCCATGTTGGTTTCTGGACGATATTTGCAGATCGCTTCTTTCATGCTCATTTTGGTAAAAGGTTTACCGAAATCGAATTCTTGTTCACCGTATTGTACCAGTGTCGTGCCCAGAACTTCTTGAGTCAGGGTACGGAACAGATCTTCGGTCAGAACAATCAGATCTTGGTAGTCCGCGTAAGCCATGTAGAGTTCCATCATGGTGAACTCTGGGTTGTGACGCGGAGAAATACCCTCGTTACGGAAGTTACGGTTGATTTCGAAAACGCGCTCAAAACCGCCTACAACCAGACGTTTCAGGTACAGTTCCGGTGCAATACGCAGGTACATGTCGATGTCTAGCGCATTGTGGTGCGTGATGAATGGACGCGCACTTGCACCACCTGGAATCGCCTGCATCATTGGCGTTTCAACTTCCATGAAGTCTTTCTTAGTCATGAAGTTACGCAATGCAGACATCACGCGGGAACGGATCTGGAATGCATTGCGAGATTCATCATTCGAGATCAGATCCAAATAACGCTGACGATAGCGAGTTTCTTGATCCGCCAAGCCGTGGAATTTATCCGGCAGTGGTCGTAATGCCTTGGTCAGCAGACGCAATTCAGTACAGTGGATGGAAAGTTCACCCGTTTGAGTTTTGAACAGCTTACCACGCGCGCCTAAAATGTCACCCAAGTCCCATTTCTTGAACTGAGTGTTGTAAATGCCTTCCGGCAAATCATCACGAGAAACGTAAATCTGAATACGGCCGCCCATGTCTTGCAAGGTGGCGAAAGATGCCTTGCCCATGATACGGCGTGTCATCATGCGACCAGCAACGGTCACTTCGATGCCCAGCTCTTCCAGTTCTTCCTTAGTTTTGTCATCGTATTTCGCATGCAAATCTTCGGAGATGTTTTCGCGACGGAAATCATTTGGGAAAGCAATGCCATTGTCGCGCAGGGCAGACAATTTTTCGCGGCGGGTTTTCAGTTCGTTATTTAAATCAGGAGCCTGTTCAGCCCCCTGCTGTTGTTGTGACATTTTAGTTCCTCATAGGCCAGCTTTTAGGCTTGCTTCAATGAATTTGTCCAAATCTCCATCCAGCACTGATTGCGTATTGCGGGTTTCAACACCAGTACGCAAATCTTTAATGCGGGAATCATCTAAAACGTAAGAGCGAATTTGACTGCCCCAGCCAATGTCAGATTTGTTTTCTTCCATTGCTTGTTTATCAGCATTCTTTTTCTGCATTTCCAGTTCATACAGTTTTGCTTTCAACTGTTTCATCGCCTGGTCTTTGTTTTTATGCTGAGAGCGGTCTGTCTGACATTGGGTGACAACGCCAGTCGGTACGTGGGTGATACGTACAGCGGATTCAGTTTTGTTGACGTGCTGACCACCAGCACCTGATGCACGGTATACATCGATACGCAAATCTGCCGGATTGATTTCGATATCAATATCATCATCCACTTCCGGATAAATAAAGGCAGAGCTGAATGATGTATGGCGGCGACCACCTGAATCAAATGGACTTTTACGTACCAAGCGATGAACGCCCGTTTCTGTACGTAACCAGCCATAAGCATATTCACCGATGATTTTGATGGTTGCGGATTTCAGGCCAGCAACGTCACCATCAGATTCTTCAATGATTTCGGTCTTGAAGCCTTTGGATTCGGCCCAACGCAAATACATGCGCATCAACATGCTGGCCCAATCCTGTGCTTCTGTACCGCCAGAACCCGCTTGAAGATCAAGGTAGCAGTTTGCGCTATCATATTCACCAGAGAACATGCGGCGGAATTCTAACTGAGCCAGTTTTTCTTCCAACTGTTTCAATTCGTCAACGGCTTCATTGAAGGTTTCTTCGTCATCCGCTTCAATTGCCAGTTCCAACAGCCCATTCACGTCTTCCAAGCCTTGATCAAGCTGATCAATCGTTTCTACGATGCTTTCCAGAGATGAACGCTCTTTACCCAACGCCTGTGCCCGATCCGGTTCATTCCAGACATCAGGCTGTTCCAGTTCAGCATTAACTTCTTCTAAGCGTTCTTTCTTGGCATCATAGTCAAAGATACCCCCTCAGAACTGCTGTCCGCTCAGACAGGTCCTGAATGTGGTTTTTTACCGGATTAATTTCAAACATATTTAGTGTCTTATACGTTGTGTATTATGAATAAATGATGGTCGCATGCATATTTTCGAACCGTGCATTGTAACGGATCTGTCAACGTGTTTATAGCATTTCTGAGATTTGCCATACAATCTTTACCACGCGACCATTTATTACTAAGATCAATTTATTACAAAGATCAGTGAGTCAAAGATCAATGCTGCAAAGAAAAGATTAATGAGCCAAAGGCCAAATGTGTTGGATCAAAAGCTGAACATCACGGTTGCCACGAAATTCATTAATATCCAATTTATAGGCCAGTTCCACGGTTTTAACGCTATTATCCGGCCACCGTTTCACATCAATATTGAATGCAATGCCATCCAGCATTGGGCCGCCATTTAATGGTTCGAGCATTACCTTGAGGTGATTTTCGCCGACAATGCGTTGTTGCAGTATTTTGAATTTGCCGTCAAAAACCGGCTCGGCAAATGCTTGCCCCCATGGGCCGCCATCACGCAGGATTTCAGCGATTTCCAGCGACAATTCCCCTAACGCCAGCTCACCATCACTCCAGACAACACCTTCAAGTTGTGCAACATCCAGCCATTCTGCTACCAGATCGGAAAAATAGCGCTGGAATAGATCAAATTTGTCCGGCTCAATGGATAATCCTGCCGCCATTGCATGACCGCCAAATTTCAGCATCAGCCCTGGATGCAGGGTATCAAGACGTTCAAGAGCATCACGCATATGCAAGCCATTTATAGAACGACCGGATCCTTTTAAAGTGCCATCTCCCGCGGGAGCAAAAGCGATCACCGGACGATGGAAACGCTCTTTTATCCGTGAAGCCAGAATCCCTACCACACCTTGATGCCATTCGGGATGATAAATCGCCAAGCCGTAAGGTAATTGAGTATGATTTCGTTCAATGTTGTCACAAATCAGCAGGGCTTCTTGCTGCATACCTTGCTCGATTTCCCGCCGAGTCTGGTTCAAGCCATCCAATTCACAGGCTATTTGGCGGGCTTGTACTATGTCGTCGGTCAGTAATAAGGCAACCCCGACGGACATATCATCCAGGCGCCCTGCGGCGTTTAATCGTGGCCCCAATGCAAAACCTAAATCGCTGGCAGCTAATTTTGTGGCTTCCCGTTTGGAAACTTCAAGCAATGCCCGTATTCCCGCACAACAACGCCCTGCCCGAATGCGATTCAATCCTTGATACACAAAAATACGGTTGTTGGTATCAAGGGGAACAACGTCAGCCACCGTGCCCAATGCGACTAAATCCAGCAGCTCTGCCAGATTGGGAAGCGGCATGCCTTGTTGTTCAAACCATGCTGCTTTGCGCAACTCAGCCCTGAGCGCAGACATCAGATAAAATGCGACGCCAACCCCCGCCAATGCCTTGGATGGAAAGGTACAATCAACCAAGTTCGGATTGATGATGGCATCTGCGGCTGGCAACGTTTCCCCCGGCAAGTGATGGTCAGTGACAATCACTTTAATGCCGTGTTGATGTGCGGCGGTTACACCCTCATGAGATGAGATCCCGTTATCCACGGTGATTATCAGGTCCGCACCTTTTTTGACAACTTCATTGACAACCTGAACACTCAATCCATAACCGTCTTCAAAGCGGTTTGGAACCAAATAATCGAGGTTGCGATAACCCATTGCCCGTAAAGCGCGCATGCACAATGCCGTACTGGTTGCGCCATCAGCATCAAAATCGCCAACAATGACGATGCGCCAATGTTCATGCAATGCTGTTATCAACAGGGAAATAGACTGTTCTATGCCATTAAGTGACTGGTAACTGAGCAACCCCTTTGCACTGCGTTCGAGTTCATCGGCCTGACGCACACCACGCATCGCGTATAACCGACGCAGCAACGGGTGGATTGTGTTGGGAAGTTCGCTGAGATCCGCCACTGGTCGGCGGCGGAGTTGTGTTTCTCTATTCACAGGTAGTTATTCACTGATAATTTTTTTACTGATAGCTTTTCATTGATAACGTTGCATTGACAGCTTTTAACAGGCTGGTTTTTTACAAATCGTTATTCATTGAATGAGAGCCATTATTGGTTATTCGCCATGTTGTTCCAATCCGGCCAACAAATCTTTTGGCGATAAATAACCACCAATCAGACTGCCATCTTGCAGGATAATTGCAGGCGTACCTTGAACACCAAACTTCAAGCCCAGTTCATATTGTTTTTCGATATCAACTTTGCAGCTTTTGATTGGAGAAACTTTTTCACCTTTAAATACAGCATCCAGTGACTTGTTTGGTTTAGCGCTGCACCAAATAGATTGCATGTCTTTAGCGGATTGATGTTGCAGGCCATGACGAGGGAATGCCAAATAACGAACAGTAATTCCCAAATCGTTATATTCCTGCATGCTGTTATGCAATTTTTGGCAGTAACCGCAAGTAATATCAGTAAAAACAGTAATAACATGTTTTTCTTTTGGTGCCTTGTAGATAATCATCTGATTTTTCAAGGCATCTAATTTTTTAACCAAAATCTGATTACTGATATTTTTCGGGACGCTGCCGCTAATATCATAGAGTGCTCCCTGCAACAGATAATTACCATCATTAGACATATATACAATGCCATGACTGGTTAAAACGGTGCTAATGCCGGGAAGTTTCGAAGGGGCAATGCTTTCTGCTTTAAGCCCCATTTTAGACAATGATTTGTTGATTGTACTTTCATCAGCAAAGCTATTGCTGGCAAAGGCTGTCAACATCAAGGAAAGGTAAAATACAATCTTCTTCATTTTTTGTTCCTATATTTGCATCCTTCTACACAGTTACCCGCGAGGATGATGTCGTTGATGCAGCACCTTAAGACGTTCGGTCGCTACATGAGTGTATATCTGAGTTGTGGATAGGTCACTATGACCCAGTAACATCTGTACAACACGCAAGTCTGCACCATGATTAAGTAAATGTGTCGCAAAAGCATGGCGCAAAACATGGGGAGACAAGCGTTCAGAATCAATTCCCGCCAATATGGCATAATGTTTTATCCGATGCCAGAACGTCTGCCGTGTCATCTGCGTTCCCCGTTTACTGGGGAAAAAAACATCAGATACCCCGCCATTCAATAACCAGGGACGCCCATATTCCAGATATTTTTCCAGCCAGTAAATGGCTTCTTCTCCTAGCGGAACCAATCTTTCTTTATTTCCTTTGCCGATTATCCTGATAACGCCCTGACGCAAACCCACATCTGATAAGGTTAGACCAACTAATTCTGAAACCCGCAATCCACAAGCATAAAGCATTTCAAGCATTGCCTTATCCCGCAATTCAATCGGATTTTCTGTCAAAGGTGTGTTGAGTAAATCCTCAACTTGCTTTTCACTTAAATCCTTGGGTAGCCGTTTAGGTAATTTAGGTGCCGACAATAATGCGGTTGGATCATCTTCGCGTATTTTTTCCCGATACAGGTATTGAAATAATCGCCGCATTGCACTCAATAGCCGAGCAGAGCTACTGGCTTTATAACCGCCGTCTACCCGCTCTGCCAAAAATGATTGTAGTTCTATAGGCTGTACAGAAAGTAAGTTGTGCCCATAATTCACCAGCCAATTATTCAAGGCTTGTAAGTCAAGTCGATAAGAAATCAGGGTGTTTTCAGCCAGATCCTTTTCTAGCCAGATAGTGTCCAAAAATTGTTCTATCAGGGGATCGGCTAACGGGGATGTTTCCAGTGAGCGGTTTTCTGCTTGATCGTATTTTTCGGGTTGATCGTGTTTTTTTGGCATTGCCCCTCCATTCTATTTGCACCCTATCTGTCTACGCCTTCCTATCGGCTCGGCTATTATGCCTGAAAAAGCAATTCTTCTGTTACAATACCGCCCTGACGTTCAAAATTTCCTGATGAATAATGATGAAAATTGGTCTCTTTTACGGCTCCAGCACTTGCTACACAGAAATGGTAGCAGAAAAAATACGCGATATACTCGGTGAAGATCTAGTCGATTTGCATGATGTCAAAGATTGCGATCCGCAATTGATGGAAGAGTATTCTGTCCTCATTCTCGGTATCCCTACTTGGGATTTTGGTGAGTTACAGGAAGATTGGCTGGCAATTTGGGATAACCTTCCATCATTGGATCTGGCAGGAAAGATAGTTGCCATGTACGGCATGGGCGATCAAATCGATTATGGTGAGTGGTTCTTGGATGCGCTGGGAATGCTCTATCATCATCTATTGCCAACAGGTGTGCAATTTATTGGATTCTGGCCAACAGAGGGTTATGAATTCACCAGCCCTAAGCCACTGTCTGAAGATGGTAAGCAATTTGTCGGATTGGCACTGGATGATGTCAACCAGTTCGAACAAACCGATGAGCGCTTAGGCGAATGGTGCGTACAAATTTTATCTGAAATGGAATCTCTGTTTTAACCTGCCTTGATCTGAGCCTTGGCCTGATAAATGGCGAGCCCCAATTTAACGATATATCAGATTAGCTATGTATCAGGATATTGGCGCATAAGCTGATTCAAATGGCGCCATGCTTCTGGTGACATGCTATCAAATGCCAGCCATAACCGGGCTGGCGGCTGGTCACCTGTATTATCCACATCACCAAATGCATCAAGGACAACAACCATCCCGTAATGGCAAAACCATGGCGGTTGGTTAATGCTCCATGCGGCCTTTTGCCAGTGAACTTTATTGTCTTTGAACAGTACCAGCCTTCCTTGGCACCGATGGATACTTTTCTGGCTCCTTATCCAGCTCATCATGATGACGGCAAGCAATATGATGATAACAAACGATGGAAGCCAGAAATAAACGTCGCTAATCGGCCACGGTGCCAATAAAGCCGCCAATGCAACCCCGCCATGAACGCAACTGGAAAACAGGCGGGTGTGGCGGGATATGGTTAATTCATTGTTCCACAGGACCACGGGCTTGGTTTCTGCTTTGGATTAACTTCACCATATGGAAAAGTTCGTCATCTTCAGGACGCCCATGATTCATAATCCAGTTGAAGAGATCAGGGTCTGGACATTCTAACAAACGAACGAAAATTCGTTTTTCGTCATCATTCAATGAATCATATTCATATTCAAAAAATGGCATGATAGAAATATCCAATTCCCGCATGCCACGACGACATGCCCAATGAATACGCGCTTTGTTTTCAATATCCATGTTTAAACTGCCTCTTTATCATTTTCATCAGGCTGGATTATCAACGATCCTAACTCGTTTTTCATCATCTGCTACGATTGAATGACTGGATATATCGACAAGTTGCGAAGTCACTCGCAACAACCCGATAATAAATTCGTTATTCGGAGATAATGAGAATAACCCCTTTGCATTAACCCACTTCTCTTTTACCATTAGCGTTATTTCTCAGACAGTTTGACTAGCAGGAGCTGCTATGGCTTATCAAATTCCTTTTTCTGCACAATCACCATCTTCTTCTGCAACGCTTCCACTGACTTTAATCTCCCTTGATGATTGGGGGCTTGTGACAGCCACTGGCGCTGATGCCCAGAAGTATCTGCAAGGGCAAATCACAGCAGATCTTGATTCCCTCAATGAAAACCAACATGTGTTAACCGCGCATTGTGATGCCAAGGGGAAAATGTGGAGCAACCTGCGGCTGTTTCGTCGTGGTGAAGGTTTTGCTTACATTGAGCGTCGCTCGTTATTGGATACGCAACTGACAGAATTGAAAAAATATGCTGTGTTTTCCAAGGTGACTTTTGCCAAGGATGAAGAAAATACCCTGCTTGGTGTAGCCGGAGCAGGTAGCCGGGAAGCGCTGGCAACCTGTTTCCCGACGCTGCCCGATGCTGAATCTCCGGTTATTCAGCATCAAAACACGACACTTCTCCACTTTTCACTGCCGGCAGAACGTTTTTTGTTAGTAACTGATAATGCAACTGCAAGCCAATTGGCCACAACACTGGTCGAAAAATCCCAATCGCAATTGAATGATAGCCAACAATGGCTGGCACTGGAGATTGAAGCCGGTTTCCCTGTGATTGACAGCGCGACCAGCGCCCAATTGATCCCGCAAGCAACAAACCTCCAAGCGATCGAGCACAGCATCAGCTTTAAAAAAGGCTGCTATACCGGTCAGGAAATGGTCGCTCGGGCTAAATATCGCGGTGCCAATAAACGGGCGATGTATTGGTTGGCCGGCAGCGCTTCTTCGCTGCCAAGTGCAGGCGATGACTTAGAGTGGAAATTGGGTGATAAGTGGCGCCGGACGGGATCGGTGTTGGCCGCTGCCAAGCTGGCTGATAATTCAGTCTGGGTGCAAGTTGTCATGAATAATGATATGGAAGCAGACAGTGTGTTCCGTATCCGTGAAGACCAAGATAATGCCCTAACCATTCAGGCATTGCCTTATTCGTTGGATGAAGAAAAATAATTATTGAGGTTTTGTATGTCGCTAGCTGTACCTACCGCTGACTTCGGCCCTTTTACTGACGTTATTGCGTTTATTATGGAGCTGGATAAATTAAAGTATGTCCATCGCAAAACGAAATTATTGAACAACACACGCCATGAAAACTCAGCTGAACATAGCTGGCATTTTGCTCTTGCGGTTATCAGCTTTGCACCTTATGCAGGGGATATCGACATTAGCCGCGTCATTCAGATGGCGTTGATCCATGACATCGTTGAAATTGATGCCGGAGATGTTATCGCGTTCGATCTGGCTGCCCGCAAAGCTATTGAAGCGGAAGAGGTTAAAGCGGCCAACCGTATCTTTGGCATGCTGCCGGAAACACAAAGAGATTATTTTCTGACGCTCTGGCACGAATATGAAGATGCCATCACACCAGAAGCGCGTTTTGCCAAAACTCTCGACAGAGTGATGCCGGTATTCATGAATCTGCATAATGAAGGACAGAGCTGGGTTGAAAATAATATTCGCTTTGAACAAGTCCAGAAGCTGCTCAACTTTGTTCCTGAAAGTTATCCTGAACTGTGGAAATACCTGTTGCCACAATTAGAAGCTGCGAAAGAAAAAGGCTGGTTGAAGTAATGGCTGCGGCTCTTAATCGATAAATAAAATCGATAGATAAATTAAGCTGTCAGATTTGTTAGACATCATATCTGACAGCTTCAACGTGGCATGTTACTGATTAAAAAATAAAATGCTCATTGGACAATTCAGCGGCTTTCACGTTTTTTCAATAAATACCATACAATTAAGACAATGATTCCCGTTAACCCTGTTATTGACCAACCAGTAATATGAATGGAATTAGTGAAAGAATAGGCTGCTGCATTCATCAATTGGTGACCTCCTGCATTTGTTAAGGAGCCTGCAACTTCATAAGCCCCTGCAAGTGTTTCCAATGCCAATCTGCCTTGTTCCTGAGGAATATCATCCGGTAATTTCAAATGGAGACGATAAAAAACCGTCACCAATCCTCCTATAATCGTTGTGCCTAGAACAACACCAATTTCATAGGCGGTTTCGCTGATAGCTGAAGCAGCACCAGCCTTAGATGGCGGAACGGCGGACAATATCAAATCACTCGAAACAGAAGCAATGGCTCCCACACCTATGCTCAATATAATAAAAGCGAAAATGATTGAATTCAGATCACTGCCTGTATAGGCGATGAGGAAAAACGCTCCCCCTGCAAAAACGAGTAAGATGGGAATAAGCCAGTGTGATGATACTCTTTGAGCCACAGGTACGATTGCCATGCCGACAATAACTGCCATAATTTGGCCAGGTATCAAGGCAAAGCTCGCCAAGAGCGGCTCCATATTTAATACAATCTGTAAAAATTGAGTAGCAAAAAAAACAAATCCAATCAATAGCGCCAAACTTAATAAGTTCGCAATAATCGAGCCTGTAAATACACCACTGCGGAACAAAGAGAGATCCATCAGTGGAACAGGTAATTTTTGCTGCCGCCGAATAAATCCTCTTCCGATAAATAAGCTAATAATGAATGTGGTAATGACAGTAAGATCAACCCCATCACTGGCTATATGCTTAATCGCATACACAATACCAATCATCGAGATTATCGATAATACAACGCTATAGGTATCGATAAATCCAGTCTGTTTTTTATCTGATTCAGGCAATAAAACAGGGCCGAAAATTAATAAAGGCACCAATATAGGTACTGCTAATAAAAAAATAGAATTCCAGTCGAAATACTGCAACAAAATCCCCCCAATAACAGGCCCCAAAGCCGAGCCGATCGTCAATGTTGTCGCCCAAATAGCAACAGCAATACGACGCTGTTCTCGCGCTTCAAAAAGACAACTGATCAGAGCCAGCGTTGATGGCATCAGCATCGCACCAAAAAAACCAAGCGCAGCGCGACCAAAAATCAATTGCTCCGCAGAGGTTGAAAATGCAGTTAAAACCGAAACAACAGTAAATCCAGATGATCCCAATAACAGTAACAATCGGTGTCCCACGCGATCGCCAATACTGCCCATCGAAATCAACAAACTAGCCAACACCAAAGAATAAGCATCTATTATCCATAGTTGCTGATTGGCGCTGGGTTCCAAAGCACTCGCTATTTTCGGCAGGGCAAATCCTAAAACAGTATTATCAACAGTGACTAATATAACAGGTAACATTAATACTATTAGCCCAAACCAATTACCCAGCCCAGCTTGTTTATTTAAACTGTCAGTTCTATTCAATGACATTACCTGAATTCCTATTTTCATTATTAAAATACGGCGATATTTCTTAATAAATCAGCCGCATACAAAAATAATTTTTGCTTTTAAATGCTATGACGTTATTGAAGGAATAACTGAAGTTTTTAGAACGCAAAAAATAATCGCGTGTTATTAGCGAATAACACTGACCAATTACGTTTACGCTTCGAGAAGGGAGCTAACTATAGAAGTAATAAAATTTCATCCAGACAGGTATGCTGGTGGAAGTGTTTTTAGAAAGAAATATATGTGAAATCTGAAGTATCATCATAATAAACAAGTCCAAGATAGTTATTATTCTAAACTGGTTTTTAGTAAACCTTTCTTACGAGTCAATCACAGCTTCAGCTTTAATCATATTGGAATATCAAAAATAATCAATTAAATATCAAGATAAAAACCTCACGGGAAAACGTCCCCTTGATTCGAGACTATAAATTAAATTGTGTATTTCCCCACATTTATCTTTTGCATCAAGCTGCCAGAACCTGACTCTATGATTTCTGGCAGCTTAACGTTTACATTTTGAATGCATTCAGCTAATTACCGCCTCAATCAATCGAGGGCCTGGATGCCGCATGGCAGATAAAAAGGCATCTTCAAAACCGGCATGCAGTTCTACTCGAACGGCTTCAACGCCCATTCCATGAGCCAGAGAAACCCAATCAATGTTCGGGTTAGTTAATTCAATCATTGAATGAGCCTTTATTCCTTCCTGAGCCGCTCCCACACGTATTAATTCATTATGGAGGACTTTGTATCCCCGGTTTGCCAGTATGACAGTGGTTACATCCAGTTTCTCCCGTGCCTGTGTCCAAAGGGACTGAAGTGTATACATGGCACTGCCGTCGCCCACTAATGTGATAATTTTACGATCCGGGCAAACCACCGCAGCCCCGATCGATACAGCCATCATGCTGCCGATGGCTCCTCCTGTCAGATTTAGGTAATCATGCGGCACCGCTGTGGCTGTAATGCCATAATGAGGAAATCCAGAGCTGACAGATTCGTCCACCAGAATTGCATTTTCTGGCATATGCCGTGCTACAGCCTGTATCACTGAGCAGGCATCCAATGCCCCCGCCCGGGAAAACGCAGAGACATTCAATTTAGTGACTGTCGGTGAATCTTTGGCGGCTCCCAACGCCTCGACTAATGAAGACAATGCACTCCGGCCATTTTCATGGGGATGAGACAATACAGAAAGCGTACAGCCTTTCGGCGTCAGCCAGCCCGGTTTATCAGGATAAGCAAAGAAACTGACTGGTGGCTTAGCGCCGACCAACACAAGTAGATCAACGCCCTGTAAACTCTCCAATACCTGTTCGGCAAAATAGGGCAATCTTTCTACCACAACCCGCCCCGCCCCACGCTGCAAACGGGGCGCAAAAGTATCACACAGCAGTCTGGCTCCTGTGTGTTTCGCGATTTGGCCCGCGTGAATCAAACCTTCATCTCTAAGAACATCCCCCCGCAATAAAATGGCGGGGGACAACGCGTGACGCAACTGAACTGCTACACGTTCGATCGTGCATTGTGCTACATCGACAGGTGAAGCAAATGGAAGTGGATTTGCAACGTCATCAGCATCACTCCATGCTGTATCTGCCGGCAATATCAACGTCGCGATATTGCCGGGGGCAGCATTGGCAGCCTGTACCGCTCTGGCTGCGTCAGCCCCTACATTTCTTGCGCTGGTGGAGGTATAAACCCAATTTGATACCGGGCGTGCGATACTGACAATATCGGATGCCAAAGGCGCATCAATGCCTGTATGGGATAAAGCGTGATCACCAACAATATTAACGATTGGGCTGGATGCCCGACGGGCATTGTGAAGATTGGCGAGTCCGTTCGACAGACCCGGACCAAGATGGAGCAAAGTGCAGGCAGGTTTTCCCGACATTCTGGCATAGCCATCAGCCGCACCTGTAATGACATTTTCGTGAAGGCCAAGTATACATCGCATTTCGCTGACGCTATCAAGTGCTGAGACAAAATGCATTTCCGAAGTGCCAGGATTTCCGAAACAGACCGTTACTCCACTGGCGGTTAACGATCTCAATAGACTTTCCGCGCCATTCATAAACGTCTCCTTCTATTATTTTTGTACCAACCAATATTTTTGTACCAACCGAACTATCACTTGGAAAGCCGGTTTAAGGATGGTTCCTGTTTCGTTCTATAAGGCGGTTTTCTCCTGATTTAATGGAATGTATGAATTGTAAAAAATGCTGATCGGCGTTTATTAGGTAAGCGGTAAAATGATGTTGGGATAGCTGAAGCGCTGGATTTATGTTCCTGCAAAACAAAATACAGGGAACATGTTACTGTGACAGTGTATTTTCAGATGGAAGTATCGGCAACTACAACAACCTAGATTTACAGAAATATTTTATTTTGAAAAATATTAAATTATTGATAGTAAATTTCTCTTATGCTTTTTAAATACAAAGCAAAATGCAAAGCAATAAAAAGACGGATTGAATAAAATAATGACTGCCTTTTCCCGGATTGATTCAAAAACAGCCTACTTATTGGACAGTTTGCTGGCTTTCACGTTTCTTCAGTAATACCACACGATAAAGACCCCCTTATTCTGGCGATGCTTTTTTCTGATCGATTCGATTGTATTTTTTGAGCAATGCTATCATTGAGGCAAGGCAATAAATCCCGTTTCCAACCCGTGGATCTCAATACCTTCAGGTATTGCCTCACCCACAGTGATCCGCCGGGACACCGGCTGGCTTTTTAAATCGGGTCGCCAATTCACTGATAATTGTCCGTCGTTATCCCGCATTAATGTTTTTTCCGGCACCACAACGCCTTTCTCATTGCGATAAACAATAATATTCACTTTGGCACTCATGCCGGGCCTGATGGAATAATTCCGGTTTATGGGGGAAGTTACTTTCATCACAACATCATAATAAATCGCCGATCCGGGGTTATCGTTATTGGTACTTTGCATTGCAATGGCTTCAATTTCGCCATCCAGATAATTCTCAGAAAACCCTTCCCCGCTGATTTTTACTGCCTGCCCTTCTTTGAGTTTGGCAAGATCAGCTTCTTCTACCTGTGCCAACACCTGATATTGTGTGGTATCCATCATTTCCAGCAAAGGTGCTCCCTCAGTCACCCGAATACCGGCCTGAATTGTCACGAATTTCCCTTTCTCTCCTTGGGTTGCCCTCAATACGACACCTGAAAACGGGGCCTTGATTGCTTTGTTAGCCTGTTGATCCTGCAATGCCTGATAACGGCTTGTTGCATTCTGAAGCTCCATTTCTGCAACCTGTACGTTACTTGCATCCCCTTTTTGGCGGGTAGAGGTAAGATCACCCTGTGCTGAAGCGAGATCGGTCAGTTGCCGGCGAAGTTGCTGCTCAAGTGTTTCCACTTCCATTCGAGGAACAATGCCCCGTGAAAAAAGTGCCTGCGTTTTTGCGAGGTTATTTTTTATTTCCATCACCATATGGTTGGCATTTTCAACGTTCCTTCTGGCTCGAATAACGTCCTGACTGTTTTCCCAGTCGTGTAATTGGTCAACTACGGATGAGGCTTTAATCATCTCAACCTGCGCCTGTCGAAGTTCGATATCAATTTTTCGGGTATCGAGCGTAATTAATGTCTGATCCTGACTCACCCGCTGCCCTTCTTTCACCAGAACCTGCTTGATAATGCCCTCAAATGGCGCCGGGATAGTTTCAAGGCGTCTGGATTGCAGTTTGCCGACCAATCCCAGTTTTTTTTCTATCAAAACGGGCGTTATTTCCATCCACTGTACCGATTGTTGATCCGATGAATGTTCTGAAAACAAGTAACGGAAAGAAAAAAGAAAACAGAGCGCCACAATAAATAGGCCCGCAATAATCCACCGATATCGTTTAACCATTAAATATGAACGTACTGAGTTTAAAAATATCGAGCATTTATTCATTAATCGTTATCTCCCAACTTTCCAGCGTCGTTCCCAGAGTTTGATCCAACTCCGCCTGTGCATTGAGATACTGGATAAGTGTATTCAGGCGCGCATTTTCGGCATTTCTGAGATCAGTTTCGAAACTCAGAACCTGAAAGTTACTGGATCTCCCTGCCTGCAATTTTTCCTGTTCAATTTCGAGTTTCTGTTGCGAAAGCGAACTGGCTTTTATTGCCAATTGATATTCCTGCCAGCGGGATTCGGTATCACGGATGGCATTAATGACTTTCTGCTCCAGATTTATTTTGGCTTCTTCCAAATTTAATGCCTGCTTTTGCACATCCACTCGGGCCTGAACTTCCGCCTGTTTTTTTGTCAGATCACCGATTGGAATATCCAGTTGTATTCCGACATAATTTTCCCAATCGCGGGTATCAGAAGAAGATGAACGATACTGTGATGTTCCCCCAACCAAAGATAAATCCCAGAGCCGGTTATCCTTAGCTTGCAATAATTGAATATCTGCGGCTTTTGCAGAAAGTTGTTGGATAAGATAAGTCGGCTGCTGATCCTGCGCTTTTTTGATGGATTGCTCAACATTCAATCGGACATGCATGCCTTGCAATGTGTCGGTTGCATGGATAGGTGTTTTGAGACTCAGGGCAAGTAATTTAAGCAGAGCCAGTTTTGTAGTATGCACATGATTTTCAGCCTCTTTCGCTGAAAGTTCTTGCATCGCGAGATCCGCCTGAGTTTGTATGATATCGGTCTGTGCCATTCTGCCGGCATCAATCAACTCCTTATTCGTCTCCACTAATTTCTGCATGCGTTTAAGGGAAGCAACAGATAAAGCCTGCTGCTCCTGAGCACGAAGCAATGCATGGTAGGCCAGAATGATTTGTGTGATTGAATCGGAAACCGTGGATTTCAGGTTCAGCCGATGAGTTTGCTCCCGCAGTTTTGCCAGTAAAACCGGGGCATTATTGATATCGGTTCCTGCTCCCCGTAAAAGCGGCTGGATAAGCGTAATGCTTGCGCCATCGTTGTGAACATTGTTGCTGCCCGATTTATTGTTTTCCCGTGCCCATGAGAGCGTAAAGCGCGTTCCCAACGGAGTCAGCAATGTAGCTTCGGGTGAAAAGCTAGCTTTCCTGAAATTTGCATCCTGATTTTTACCGGCAGTGTAACGTCCTCTTAGCTGTAACTTGGGGGTAAATCTGTCTTCCGCCACCCGCAAGTCAAATTTCTGCGCAATGCGATCCAAATAAACACTGCGAATGGCATAGTTATTTCTTAACCCCAGCGATATCGCGTCACTCAATGACAGCCCTATCACTTCTTCTGCAATTTCCCGACGCTGGCCGTCATCAGCTTTTGATAAAGCCAATCGTTCCTGCTCAAGCGCAGAAACGTTTGTATGAGGAAAACAGAAAAACAGAGTCAGGGCACCATAAAGGAAATATTTTTTAATCATCACGTAATGCCTGTACAGGTTCCATTTGTGAGGCTTTATGTGCAGGATAAAAGCCAGAGATAAGCCCCGCCACAATCGAGCTTCCTATCCCCAAAGGAATGGATAAGGGAGCCA
Organism: Xenorhabdus mauleonii; assembly: GCF_900113945.1. GTDB lineage: Bacteria > Pseudomonadota > Gammaproteobacteria > Enterobacterales > Enterobacteriaceae > Xenorhabdus > Xenorhabdus mauleonii. The sequence goes on along the minus strand of NZ_FORG01000010.1, from coordinate 121,387 downwards.
GAGAAAATGACCAGCCAGAATAGAAAACAAACAGGAAAGAAACGATGACACCGATCAGTGCGCCAAGCATGGCCCCCGCAAAAGTCAGCGCGGCGGTTTCATATAAAAACAGGCGTCGAATATCCTGAATTCTTGCCCCCAAAGCCATGCGCAAGCCGATCTCTTTTCGTCGGGCCGAGACGCTCATCAGCATCACATTAGAAATGGCAATCCCGCCAGTGAGCAATGAAATTCCCGCCAAGCCTATCAGCATAAAAGCAAAAGTTTTACTTTGCTCTGTCTGCCCTTGCAGTAATTGCTGGGCGATCCTCACTTCAGTTTCAACCGCGGGGAATTTACTCTTAAAGAATGCCGATAAATTTTTTGCATTCGTTTCTAGCGTGTCCGTTTTGCTTGTGCGGGAAATAATGCCATTCAGCTTAGTGCTGGATGATATTTTGCGCATCGCATCGATAGGAACAACAACGACCGAATCCAGCGAAAAAGGGAAGATCGGGTTTTGCCCCTTTATGTCGAAGACACCAATGACTGTGTATAAATAATTACCAATCTGAACCTGCTTGCCCAGTATCTTAGCGGCATCCCCTTCGCCAAGGGTCGCGGCGACTTCATTGCCAATAACCAGATAAGGTGCGCGCTGGTCGTAATCAGAAATAAACCGACCATGACGCATTTGTAATTGCATGACGTCTTCAAGTTCCGCAGAAGCACCGATCAGAATAAACGACTCTGTTTTCCCGTTATAACGCACAGGAGAAGAGTAATAGATCCACGGAGCCGCCGAAGACAAGCCGGGAACAGCCGTTTTCAGGTCGTCCATTTTAATGGATTTACTATCAACGCCGTGATAATAAGAATAAAAATTGGTTGTAATAACATTGATATCCAGCCCGCTGAACATCTTTAATGCCGCAAGCGTGGCGTTATGCCCGGTATTGACAAAGGCCACCACCGACGCGCAACCAATGGCAATACCCGATAATGCAAGCAGGGTACTTTTCCCTGTCACCATTAAATTACGCCATGCTTCCCGCCACATCATGAATACTGACATGCCATAACTGCCGAGCTGGCGCTTATCCTGCATGAATGGCTGCACCTCTGGTTTCCTGCAACTGGCCGTCAACCATGCACAGTTCACGCTGCATATGGTTAGCGACCATCACATCATGGGTAATGATGACCAGCGTCATCGCGTTTTCTGTGTGGAGAGAAGAAAGCAGCAGCAAAATTTCCTCTGCTGTTTGTTGATCCAGATTTCCGGTGGGTTCATCCGCCAACAGCAGTGAAGGCTCCCCGACCAAGGCTCTGGCGAGTGCTACCCGTTGCCGCTGACCGCCAGAAAGATCCGCCGGATAATGATCTGTACGATGTGAAAGCCCCACCAAATGTAATTTTTCTCTGGCAATTTTATGGGCTTGTGACGCTGAAATACCGCGGTAAAGCAATGGTAGTGCGACGTTTTCCGTTGCGGTCATTCCGGGCAGCAAATGAAAACTTTGAAAAACAAAACCAATTTCTTTATTGCGCATTCTGGCGCGAAGTTCATCATCTGCCGTTGAAGTATCAACGCCGCAAAGAAAATATTTCCCGGAGGTGGGTTTATCCAGCAAACCAAGAATATTCAATAAGGTACTTTTACCTGAACCTGATGCCCCCACAATAGCGCAACTCTGCCCGGCAAAAATTTGTGCAGTGATATTTTTCAGAACGGGTGTTTCACCTTCACTATTCTGTTGATAAACACGGGTTAGCTGTTGCAGGTTAATAACCGGTGATATCGATGATGTGGATTGAATAGGTTTTATAAACTCCATTGTTTTTCCAGCTTCCCCGCTTGAATATACCCCATTAACTCCAAGTTTCAGGAGGCAACGTATCATCATCCCGCGTCGCGGGTTGATGATACATGCACCTTGAAGTACGACGCGTATATCTATAGCCGCCTCTGTTTGAATTCCGGAAGTAAAAATTGGTTTTGATTATAATTTTATTGTTTTTTGTCTTTATTTACCCTTATAAAAAATAATACCATCATTATTAAAATAATATACGTGTAAATTAACGTGAAGATATTAATAAACAAATAACAATTAGCGTCATTTCAGAACTATTGTTTTAATATAATTCGTAGTAGTTATAAAAAATATATTTTCTTTGAAGAATTAATATCATCATCATTATTTGGCATAATTTATGACAACAGATATCAAGCTTATGATATTGGGTTTAGTATAAAAGTCATTCCAAAATTTAAAATTGAAGCCTCACTATCTGATGGATTATATTTTTCCTGCACTAGAAAAAACATGTTTATTAAAAATATATTTAAATTGAATTTAATAAATCTATAACAGGAGAATATTTATGTTTAAAAAACTATTAGTTGGTAGTGCATTGGCAACTGCATTAATTGCTGGGATTGGAACAGCGTCAGCAGCAGGAAGTTATTACCATTGTGAGGGGCGCATGGTTCATGACCATATTCCTTATGGAAATGTTATGTGGGTTGTTAATCCATATAAAAACTTTGCAAAAACATTTCAACAAAATGGGAAGAAGTGGCACTTTAAAGGAACAATCTTAAATTGCGGAAATGGTAAGTGGGCTGGTTACTACGAAAGTTAATAAAATTATAAAAAGCAATCGTCCATCAAAAAATTACTGCTTTTTATAAAAAATAAAGCCTCATTTGAAATAGCGAGGCTTTATTTAAAAACTGCCCCTAATTTAATTTCTTACTTGATTTTATTTCCCCTCATAATTTCAATTCATAATTCAATGTAAAAAACATACACCGGTTCCAAATTTTGGAATAGCAGAATTATTTTGTGATGACTTACATTTAGCGCACTTTATCAAAGATGATTTGATAATTTATGAAATCACATCAAAAGCTAATTAAATGTTAAAGGAATGTTTATATGTTGAAAAAACTATTCGTCGGTGGTGCATTGGCTGCGGCTCTCACATTAACTGGCGGTATTAGCACTGCATCAGCAAACACAGATATCCCTTGGAACAATTGTCATTCTTCCGCTGTTGAATATAACAATGGCGTCTATACTAAATATTTGGTTAAAGATGGTATTGTTTTTCTTGACGTACGTAAAGAAGACGGATTTGAATGGCATTTAAAAGGCTTTAAAAAACTATATAATTGCGGAATGAGTGTTTACGTTGGTAAATATGAAGCGGTAAAATCATAATAATAACGTACTGAACACGCTATTATTACACGAATTCCAAATATAATAGACCTCATTAAATTAATGAGGTCTATTGTTTTATAATACCAAACAGAAAAACAATATAAAAAACATATACAGCTCTAATTTTTGAAATAGTCAATACCTCCTACAATGATTAATATTCAACTCATCTTATCAAATATAATTTGATAATTGATAAATTTAAATAGAAAGTTAAATTAATGCTACCGAGAGGTTTTTATGTTGAAGAAATTATTCGTTGGTGGTGCGCTGGCTGCAGCTCTTATATTAACTGGCGGAATGGCAAACGCGTCAGTAAATAAAGATTTTAACTATAACGATTGTTATAGTTCCGGAAGAACCCATACTGGTCCAAATGGCACAGTATTTCAATTATATGAAGTTCGCTCTAATTATATTTTTGAAAGTGATTTCGTTGACGGCAATGTTCATTATTATTTGCAGGGTGTTAAGCCTGTAGCCGCCCATTGCGGTAAAGGCTATGTTGCTTACTATGAAGGCAAGAAAGTATAACATCTGATGAATAGCCTCTTTTCAGAGGCTTTTTTATTGAAATTTCTTTAATTCCACATCCTTTCTAATAAAGGATATGCGTATTGATTAATGTTGTTCTTTCATCTTTAAAAAAGAATTTTCCGCGTTACGCTTCACTTCATTGGTAAAGGTTTTACTGACAAATAAAGGGCTTTCAATATCTTGTTCAATCGATATGATATCAGTAAATTGGAATTTATTATCTCGCTCCAGATAGCTTTTCAACAACCCAAATGCCGTAAGCTGAGATTCACCTTTCACTGCCCATATACTGTCTAATGCCCAAGGTGAAGGGAGCCTCTTTTGTTCGATAATCGGGCCGGTATCTATTCCAGGGTCAATATAATGAATCGTTGCCCCGGCAGCACGTTCAACCGACTCTTTATTTCCAGCCGTTGCCAATTGTTCAATGGCGAACATCCCTCTGGCATACGGTAAAATGGCAGAATGCGCATTGACTATTTTTTTATCAAAGTGATCTATCCAAAATGGCGCCAAAATCACATTCAAAAAAATAAGCGTGCCTTCATTATTTTTACTGTATTCCGTACTCAAATAATCCTGATAAAAATCCTCCCCAAAGTTTCCTGTATCAACCATATTGGCAGTAGATAATGCATGAGTTGCAGGAACGCCATGAGTTTTTGCAAGGTATTTCTCTGCCTCATTAAGCCCTTTATAAGCTTCTTCTAATTTAATGAGATCATCATCCGTTATTTTGTCTTTTCTGGAAAGTTCATGATGGATATTATCTAATGTTAATTTATCTAATTTCCTGAAATTTCTGATAATCCAATTAAGCTGGAAGTCTTTCAATTTTTCATGGAGAAAACTGGTATGAAAAAATGCTTCGGTCATGACAGTAAACATTTTCAATCCTATTATTATAAAAGAGTATTATTTTTCTACGATGAGGGTTTATAATGCTTTCCCTCCTGATTAAAGCATAATTTCTTTTCATTAGGAAAGGTAAATTAGCTGCTAACTCTTTATGAATTTAGTATTTTTTATTATTTCTTATTTATTTTGTTTATCACCAAAATATATTATTGAAAAATAAAAAACATAATATCTTAAGAAAAAAAGCAATATCTATATTCAATGAATGTAAAGAAGCAGCCAAAGCCTGAAATGCAGCAATTTGGAAGATAACAGGTATATACGCGTCGTACTTCAAGGTGCATGTATTATCATCCCGCGTCGCGGGATGATAATACGTTGCTTCCTGAAACTTGGAGTTAATAGGGTATAAAACAACATGGGCAATAAACAAAGTTCAAATGAGAAACATCTGCCCCACAAAATCAGTATGGTGATACCCATTTGGGCCTTGATGTTGGCATCGTTAAGGTAACCCCTAGCCTGCACATAATAAAAATCTGTTCATTATTTATCGTTAATCATCATTTTGGTTGCCAATCCAAATAATACCGTCCCCATCAAATAACGTTGCACTTGTAACCAGACAGGACGGTTGGAAAGGTGTACCGCTATGGTACTGGCGCTAAGTACAATAATAGTATTGACAGCAACACTAATTATAATTTGTGTGAACCCAAGAAATAGGGATTGGGATAAAACAGAGCAATGACCGGGTGAAATAAATTGGGGTAATAAAGAAAGGTACATCACAGCAATCTTAGGATTAAGCAGATTTGTTATAAATCCCATTGTGAACAGTTTCTTATTACTATCAGGCTGCAATTCTTTGACTTCAAATGGTGATTTGCCTCTTGGCCTTACCGCTTGCCAGGCAAGATAAATTAAATAACACGCGCCTGCGATTCTTAATGTGTCATAAGCAAAAGGCACCATCATCAAAAAAGTGGTGATACCAAATGCTGCGCATAACATATAAAAAACAAAACCAACAGCCACCCCAATTAATGATACTAATCCGGCTATGCGACCCTGACAAATAGAACGAGAAATCAGGTAAATCATGTTAGGCCCTGGGGTCAAAACCATACCTAATGCGATAAAAGAAAAACCAACCACATTATGAATTTCTGGCATAGTCACCTCTAACAATATTCAGACGTTTAATATTTGCATTAAATGGCTTGTCAAAATGGTGCTAGCTATCCCCGTTCATTGAACGGGGATAAATGCTGATTAATGTTTAATGCGTCATTAACGATAATTTTCAATTGGTGCACAAGAGCAATGCAAATTGCGGTCGCCGTACACATCATCGAGGCGTTTAACGGTTGGCCAATATTTATTGGCTTTAGTTTCCTCCGTTGGGAAAACAGCAAGTTCACGGCTATATGCATGATTCCAATCAGAAACCAATTCAGCCTGAACATGCGGAGCATTAACCAGAGGGTTGTCTTCCAATGGCCATTCCCCGGTTGCCACTTTGCTGATTTCATCACGAATTGCCAGCATTGCGTCAATGAAACGATCGATCTCTACTTTGCTTTCTGATTCCGTTGGTTCCACCATCAGGGTACCAGCAACAGGGAATGACATGGTGGGTGCATGGAAACCATAATCAATCAAGCGCTTGGCGATATCCATTTCACTGATGCCGAACTCTTCTTTCAACGGGCGGATATCCAAAATACATTCGTGGGCAACATAGCCACCGCGCCCGGTATAAAGGATCTCATAAGCGCCTTTTAAGCGAGCCGCGATATAGTTTGCGTTCAAGATGGCAACTTGGCTGGCCTGTTTCAGACCTTTTGCTCCCATCATGCGAATATACATCCAGCTAATCGGCAGAATGGAAGCGCTGCCAAATGGTGCTGCGGATACGGCACCCAACGTGGTAACGCCATCCATCTCAACCACAGAATGACCCGGTACAAAAGGAGCCAGATGTTTCTTCACACCAATCGGCCCCATGCCTGGACCACCGCCGCCATGAGGAATACAGAAGGTTTTATGCAGGTTCAAGTGAGAAACGTCTGCACCGATAAAACCTGGTGTCGTGATACCCACTTGGGCATTCATGTTAGCGCCGTCAAGGTAAACCTGACCGCCGTTTTGGTGAATGATGTCGCAAACTTCACGGATGGTTTCTTCATACACACCATGAGTCGATGGGTAAGTCACCATGATACAGGCGAGATCATTACTGTGTTTTTCCGCTTTTTCGCGCAAGTCAGCCAGATCGATGTTACCACTGCTATCACAGCTCACGACAACAACCGTCATACCCGCCATATTTGCTGACGCCGGGTTTGTACCGTGCGCTGAGCTTGGGATCAGACAAACATGTCGGTGCTGCTCACCTCGGCTGGCGTAATAACGGCGGATCGCGAGCAAGCCCGCGTATTCACCTTGCGCACCGGAGTTCGGCTGCATGCAGAAAGCATCATATCCGGTTAGCAATACCAACCAATGGGAAAGTTGGCCGATCATTTGATGGTAACCTTGAGCTTGCTCTGGCGGGCAGAAAGGATGCATGTCGGTGAATTCAGGCCATGTAATCGGCGTGATTTCAGCGACGGCATTCAGTTTCATGGTACATGAGCCCAGTGGGATCATTGCCTGATTCAGAGCCAAATCTTTACGCTCCAGACTGTGCAAGTAACGCATCATGTCAGTTTCGCTGTGATAACGACGGAAGTTATCGTGTGCCAGAATTTCATCATGGCGCAGCATGGAAGCAGGTATGGATTGGCTTGCTACAGATAATTCATTGTCGAGAGTCTCGATATCCAGAGTGGCTTCGGAACCCGTCAGCACTCTGAATAATGTGACTAAATCATCGCGGCTGGTTTTTTCACTCAGAGAAACACTTACCGCACCCAGAATATCGGTACGCAGGTTAATTTGCGCTTTTTCCGCTCTTGCCAAAACCTGAGATTTATCTGCGACTTCAACAGTCAAGGTGTCAAACCATGTTTTATGGCGCAGTGACATACCTGCTTTTTGCAAACCGGCAGCCAGAATATCTGTCAGGCGATGGATGCGGTTTGCAATGCGTTTCAAACCTTTTTCACCGTGATAAACCGCGTACATACCCGCAATATTTGCCAGCAAGACCTGAGAGGTACAAATATTTGAGTTCGCTTTTTCACGGCGGATGTGCTGTTCACGGGTTTGCATCGCCATACGCAGTGCCCTGTTGCCCGCTGCATCGCGGGAAACACCGATGATACGTCCCGGCATTGAGCGTTTGAACTCATCGCGGCAGGCAAAGAAAGCAGCATGAGGGCCGCCGTATCCCATCGGAACACCAAAACGCTGTGCGGAACCAAATACGATGTCAGCTCCTTGTTTGCCCGGCGCGGTCAATATGACTAATGCCATGAAATCCGCAGCAACGCTGACAATGGCTTTACGCTCTTTCAATGCCGCAATAAGTGCACTGTAGTCATGAACTTCGCCTGTTGTGCCAACTTGTTGCAGCAAAACGCCAAAGATACCATCCAGTTCCAGTGATTTTTCTGCTTTATCAACGATGACTTCAAAACCAAATGTTTCTGCCCGAGTGCGTATAACATCCAATGTTTGTGGATGAATGTCATCTGCCACGAAGAAACGGTTGGCCCCTTTCAGTTTGCTGATTCTTTTTGCCATCGCCATGGCTTCTGCCGCTGCCGTTGCTTCATCCAATAAAGAGGCAGAAGCAAGATCCAAGCCGGTCAGGTCAATAGTCACTTGCTGGAAATTCAGCAGTGCTTCCAGTCGGCCTTGGGAAACTTCCGGCTGATAAGGGGTATATGCCGTATACCAACCCGGATTTTCCAATAAATTGCGTAGAATAACCGGCGGGAGTATGGATGGCGAATATCCCATGCCGATATATGTTTGATAGCGCTGATTTTGGCTCGCCATCGTTTTCAATTCAGCCAATGCCTGTTGTTCTGTCGCACTTTCACCAATTGCAGGTGGCTCTGATAAGGCGATATTGCGAGGAACGATTTTTTCTGTCAGCTCATCAAGGGAATCTGCTCCAACTATTGCCAGCATTTCTGTTTGCTGTTCAGCAGAAGAACCAATGTGGCGACGTATGAATTCACCTTGATTTTCAAGTTGGATTAGTGTCTGGGTCATTGATAATAGTTTCCTGAAACTCATACCCATCGTCTTTCAAGTTGCCGCGTTATTGGCTGCACTCGTTCCCCCCATTCACATAACTATTATGCTCTCAGGGATGAATAAGAAACTCCTGCCTTTTACCGGAGGACAGCCATAGGTTGGATAAATTCGTGCCTGACGAATTTGTCACTCCCTTGCTTGCCGCCTCAATACAATTCGAAATCCATAGCAACTCGAAATTCATGGGGTATAGGGTATAGATAAAAAATGGCTCATAAAGAAACGCCCCATTCACAGAGTGATATGGGGCGGTAAAAAATAATTATTCTTCTTCCAGAAGTGATTGATAGCCTTCAGCATCAAGCAGGTTAGCAAGCCCACTATCGTCAGTGGTTTTTATTCGGAACAGCCAACCTTCATTATAAGGCTCGCTGTTCACTAATTCGGGGGCTTCCTCTAATTCCGGGTTAATTGCGATAATTTCACCGCTCAATGGTGCATAAATATCAGAAGCCGCTTTAACGGATTCAACAACTGCACAATCATCGCCGCTGTTTACTTCTGTGCCGACATCCGGCAAATCAACAAACACCATATCACCCAATAATTGCTGGGCATGTTCGGTAATGCCAACTGTATATTCACCATTGCCTTCCGAACGAACCCATTCGTGTGATTCTGTATATTTCAATTCTGCCGGTACATGACTCATTGCTGCCATCTCCTTGTTTCTTAATGATTAATCAAAAAAAAATTACAACAATCAAAACATTTTATTCAAAAATCACTCTACGAGTGGTTTCCCCATTCGCACAAAGCCCGGTTTAACCACTTGCACGGGTATTTCACGGTTGCGGATCTGGACGACAGCCTGCTCACCAATTCCCTGAGGTACGCGCGCGAGAGCGATGCTGAACCCCAAAGTCGGAGAAAATGTTCCGCTGGTAATAATGCCGGTTTGCATTTCACCAGAATCAACACTAAAGCTGACAGTTAGCCCACCCCGTAATACCCCTTTTTCACGCATGACAAGTCCGACCAGCTGTTCAGTACCGACTTCACGCTGTCTTTCCAGTGCTTCTCGACCAATAAACTGACGATCTTCCGGTTTCCAGGCAATTGTCCAGCCCATGTTGGCTGCCAGAGGTGAAATGGTTTCATCCATTTCCTGACCATAAAGGTTCATGCCGGCTTCAAGGCGCAATGTGTCACGTGCACCCAATCCCGCAGGTTTTACACCTACAGATAATAATTGCTGCCAGAAATCGGCGGCCTGTTCTTTTGGTAAGGCGATTTCATAACCTGCTTCACCGGTATAACCGGTTGTCGCAATGAATAAATTCCCTGTCTGGATACCAAAAAAAGGCTTCATGCCGGCAATTGACTGCTTTTGTTCATCACTGAGCAATGCCTGCACTTTGCTTTGTGATTGAGGCCCTTGAACTGCGATTAATGCCAAATCATCACGTGCAGTAATCTCAACATCATATTTCTCTGCATGTTGCTGAATCCATGCTAAATCTTTCTCACGGGAGGCCGAGTTAACGACCATACGATAGAAATTGTCGGTAAAGAAATAGACGATAAGGTCATCAATAACGCCACCAGAGGCATTCAACATGCCGGTATAAAGCGCCTTGCCTGATTCAGTGAGTTTGGCAATGTCATTTGCCAGAAGGTAACGGAGAAAATCACGGCAACCTGTACCGTGCAAATCCACAATTGTCATGTGGGAAACGTCGAACATACCAGCATCGGTACGCACTGTGTGATGCTCGTCGATTTGTGATCCATAATGCAGAGGCATCATCCAGCCATGAAAATCCACCATGCGTGCTCCACATGCCAGATGCTGATCATATAGTGGGGTGTGTTTTGACATTCTTTCCCTCTTTCCATTCTTGACATGAAAACATTCGTGACCTGAAAAAACATACAGCGCATTAACCGGCAGATGTTGGATCATGAAGCAGAGAAGCGGTTAACCACGCAAACAATACCTTGGGATCAGAAGTTATCACTGAAAATAGAAATGAACCATAAAATAAATTAGCTGCACCAGAGTGTTCACCTAAAAAAACATTCACTATCATGCAGAATTTTTGTCTAATTTATTGTGCCATTGCACTCAAAATTGGCAATAAAAGGGAGAATACAGTCTAATTAAATTAGAAAATGACTAAAGTGTGAAATAAATCAACTGAACACACTTTAGTCTCACATGAAAAAAACTAATCCTAAATAATGCGTTGAATTAGATTTTTTCAACTGAAGAGGTTTGGTTAATCAGCCAATCAGGGAGATCATTTAGCCCCATTGCGTGGCGAAGCAATTGTGGTTTAACACCGGGCAAATGATCAGCCAGCGCCAATCCAATGTCCCGGAATAACTTCTTAGCGGGGTTATTGCCATCGAATAACTGACGGAATCCCTGCATTCCTGCCAACATTAATGCTGCGCTGTGTTTACGGCGACGTTCATAACGCCCCAGATAGAGATACTGGCCAATGTCTTTTCCTTGCTTATTCAGGCGGCTCAGTTCACCAATCAGCTCCGCCACATCCATGAATCCCAGATTGACGCCTTGGCCAGCCAAAGGATGGATAGTATGTGCCGCATCCCCCAAAAGAGCTAAGCGATGTGCGGCGAAATTACGGGCATATCGTCCCATTAGTGGGATGCTTTGCCTGTCACTGACCAGTTCACACTGACCAAGACACATATCAAAAGTCACGCCCAATTGCCGGTTAAACAACTCCGGCTCCATCACCTTGAGCCGTTGTGCCGACTCAGCTGGCAATGACCAGACAATGGAACATAAATGGGGATCGGACAATGGCAAGAAGGCCAGTATGCCGTCACCATGAAAAACCTGATGCGCAACACCCTGATGGGGTTCATCGGTACGAATGGTTGCCACCAAGGCGTGATGTTCATAATCCCAGAAAGTCAGTGGAATATCAGCATGTTGGCGCAACCAAGAATGGGCGCCATCTGCACCAACAACCAGTCGCGAAGTCAACATCCGGTTATCAGATAAGGTAATGAATGCTTCGTTTTCTCCCCAAGCAACATTTTGAAGGGAGGATGGGGCAAAAATAGTCACATCCGACAGGCTTTCTGCCCGTTGCCAAAGCGCCTGCCTGATAACCCGGTTTTCAATGATATGACCAAGGTGTGTCAGGCCATTTTCAGCCGCATTAAATTGAATACGGCCGAAACTGTCCTGATCCCAGACAGCCATTCCCTGATAAGGGCTTGCCCGCATTGCCAGAATATTCTGCCAGACACCAAGGTGGGTCAGTAACCGTTCACTGGCAGCATTGATGGCTGATACCCGCAGTGCATGTTCATCGCTGGCATCAAATGTCTCTGTCGGCGGATATTCTTCTACAATCGCGATGCGCAAACCGCTACCCTGCAAACCACAGGCCAGCGCAAGGCCAACCATACCGCCCCCTGCGATCACCACATCAAATGATTGCATTTTTTTCTTTCCTCTTAATTTGCCAATGATGACTGGGCAACCCAACCCAATGTCTGGCGGGCAAGTAGATCCCGCGTCAGCGGTAGTGTTTCCATTGTCATCAGGCCAAGACTGCGCCCAATCTTCAACGGCAAGTAGTCATTGGCAAATAACCGAACCAATCCGTCCGTGATGCCAATAGTGTTTTCGCGATCAATCTGACGCTGTTGCTGGTATTGAGCCAACACTTGGTAGGAGCCGATATCCTGCCCTGAGGCTGCCGCTGCTGAGATAACGTGTGCCAGCGCCATGACATCACGTATTCCCAAATTAAACCCTTGCCCGGCAATTGGGTGCAAGGTCTGCGATGCGTTGCCGACCAAAGCAACACGGTGGCTTATCTGCTGGCTGGCTGTCGATAACGCTAACGGATAACTGTGTCGCTGACCGGTTTCCAACATTTTTCCCAGCCGCCAGCCAAATGCTTTCTGTAAATGTTGAAGGAATTCATGTGAGTTCCAGTGATTAACTTCTGCCTGTTTTTCCGATGGATGGCACCACACCAGAGAACTGCGCCCTTCTGACATCGGTAACAGCGCCAACGGCCCATGCTCAGTAAAACGCTCAAATGCCCTTCCCTGAGGATGTTCAGACGTCAAAATATTGGCGATAACTGCCACCTGACCATAAGATTGTTGCTGATATGGAATATGGCATGCCTGCGCAATTGCAGAATGGCTGCCATCCGCAGCCACCAGCAATTCTCCGGTCAGCTTTTCACCATTGTTCAACGTAACAACGACAGAATTTTCCAGACGCTCGATAGAATCGACTTTAGCCGGGCAATAGAACTGGATATTTGGCGATTGATTTAATAAATCAAACAGATGGGTTCCTGCATCGTGCAATTCAATAACATTGCCCAATGCAGGAATATCATAATCATTGGCATGAATATTAACAAAACCACTATGACCACGATCGCTGACATGAACGTGAGTTATTGGCGTGACGCAATTTTTCAATGCCTGCCAAATCCCTATCTGATTCAGGCGCTGGCATGTGCCGTAAGCTAAGGCAATGGCTCTTGCATCAAACCCCGGATGCTCCTGAGTAGGCTCTGCTGCTTCAATCAAGGAGACTTTCAGTTGCCCCCGACTTAGTGAAGAAATGGCCAGCGCCAATGTCGCCCCGGCCATTCCTCCTCCCACGATAATCACGTTCATGATAACTTCCTGATTACTGAATCTCTTAATTCTGTTTTGCCTGTGCCATCAGAGCTTCGATTTCATCCGGATCTTTCACGACATACTCAGTCAGATTTTCATTCCCGGTATCCGTAATCACGATATCATCTTCAATACGAATACCGATGCCGCGATATTCCTGTGGAACATCCGCATCCGATGCAATATAGAGCCCCGGTTCAACGGTCAGAACCATGCCCGGTTCCAGAATGCGGTCACGATCGACACCGTAATCACCGACATCATGTACATTTAGTCCCAACCAATGACTTAAACCATGCATGAAAAATTGGCGGTGTGCATTGGTTTCGATCAATTGTTCGACGTCTCCATGCATAATTCCCAGTTTTACCAATCCTTCAACCATAATACGCACAACACGCTCCATCACTTTGTTGATGCTGGTGCCCGGTTTATACAGTTCAAGGGAGACATTGATAGCTTCCAGCACAATGTCATAAATTTCACGTTGAGGACGGGTAAACTTGCCATTGACCGGGAATGTACGCGTAATGTCGCCAGCGTATCCTTTATATTCACATCCCGCATCGATCAACACCAAATCACCATCCCTCATGCGGCGATCATTTTCAGTGTAATGCAGAATGCAGGCATTTTCTCCTGCACCAACAATAGTGTTGTAGGCCGGGTAACGGGCGCCATGATAGGTAAATTCATGATGAATTTCGGCTTCAAGCTGATATTCAAACATATCGGGGCGGCAAGCTTGCATAGCTCTGATATGTGCCTGAGCACTGATTCGACCGGCTACGCGCATGGCTTCCAGCTCTGTTTCTGATTTAAACAGGCGCATTTCATGCAACCACGGGCGCCAATCTGCCATTACTGACGGGGTTTTGAAATTGCGGCGGCTGTTCTCACGCAATTTAGCCAAGGCGCCAAAGACGATTTCATCAGCGTATTCAAACTCACCCTGAGCGTGATAAACCACTTCCAAGCCATTTAACAACAAATAAAGCTGATTATTGATATCATCAATTGGCAGTGCGCGATCCACCCCCATTTTGTCCAATGCAGCTTCTTGTCCAAGACGACGACCAGACCAAATTTCCGCAGTCAAATCGCGAACACGATTGAACAGCACACTGTGATTATGTGTGTCATCGCTTTTGATCAGCACCAGAACGGATTCTGGCTCACTGAACCCTGTAAGGTACAAAAAATCACTGTGCTGACGATAAGGATATTCGCTATCTGAGTTGCGTGTCGCAGGCGGGGCAGAAAAAATAATGGCTGCACTGCCCGGTGCCATTTTTGCCAATAATGCCTGACGACGGGATAAATATTCTTGTTTAGTCATACCCACTCCTGCGATTTCATTATTATTAGTTGGAATACCCGCCCATTACCACGTTGCCGCTATGTTGGTTGCAACATGGATAATTGCAACATAGATGAGAACGGGTATGTATCGCCAATCAGTGCAACGTTGGCTTTTCGTTTTTTGCACTACTTGAAGTTTTTGGTACCGCTAAAGCGATGTAACAGAGTTGGACTGCAACACGAACATATTCCAATACTTCCTCTAGAGCCTGGGACAGTTCTTCCTGATCTTCACTTTCGTCGTACCCTAGCATACCGATGTTACGTAAGTCGGTGATAATTTCCTGAATTTCCGCTTTTTCTGTCAATTTGGGATTCGCAACGCCTATTCCCAACAGAAAATGGTTGACCCATCCCGCCAACGCATCTGCGCATTCAAAAATTCCCGCTTCTTCATCAGGGAGCAGTAAATTAAACGCAAAATTACTGTCATCCAGTGATTCAAACGTTGTTTCGTATAATTCTCTCAGCGGCTGAGATAAAACCTGAGAAAATGCCAGACCATCATTTGCGAGGTCATGCACCAAGGCTTGCCAACTATTGTCGTGATTTCCACCACACAGTAATCCACTGATTAAGCCGTGCATTTCTGCTGCTGTCAGTGCTACGGACTGTTGATGCAAAATTTCATCAAATGATTGATAATTAGGTAATGAGTTTTGTATAGACATGTATATTGATCATCGTTGGCGATATAAGTTCATGCTATGCTACCATCAAGGGGAGTCGCTATACCAGACAGCACACACCGATATAAAAAGGGGGGCTTTTGGTATTGTACAGTAATGATTGGTGTCGGCCTTGTTTTTATACCACAATTAACTTTGCACCCAATAGATTTCAAGTTGCAATTCAGCCCATTAAGCCGCAAGTTGAAAAGTAAAGGGTGTCTATCAGAATCAAGGTATCGGCACAGTATTAAATCAGGAAGGTGTCATGTCTGCACAACCAGTAGATATTCAGATTTTTGGGCGGTCATTACGTGTCAATTGTCCACCAGAGCAAATAGAGGCATTGCAAGCTGCTGCTGAGGAACTTGAACAACGTTTACATAATCTCAAAGAGCGCACCAGAGTCACTAACACTGAGCAACTGGTTTTTATTGTGGCACTGAACATTTGTCACGAGTTGGCACAAGAAAAAGTGAAAACCCGTGATTACGCCTACAATATGGAACAAAAAATAAAAATGCTCCAGCAGTCCATTGAAAAAGCATTGTTAGAACAAAATAAAAGCTAGAACAGGGTAGTAGTCAGAAGAAAATAGAATTATCTGATATTCTACCTATTCAACAAACGCTATTTTGTTGATAAATTAGGCAGTAGTTACTAAGGCTTAATATAAGCAGTTGCTTTCTTCATTTAGTTCCATACAATAGGCTCCATAGCATCGCTTAAAGCCTAACTCGATGGTTTAAGCAGCAAAAAAATTTCTCTGAGATGTTCGTCAGCAGGTAAGTCCCCTGAGCCGATATTTCATCTCTATAGAATGTAGTGCTCCGTTTCTTGTGAGCATGCTTGGCTCGACTAAGAAGCCTAATAGAAGCGACACTGCGTTCACCTTGAACCAAGGGTTCAAGGGTTACCACCTGCAACGGCATCTTGGAGAACCTCAATTTTATCTGTTTTGTATCCTTTTCTGCATTAATAGGCAGGTATCATGCAATCAGATTCTTTTTTCTTTCCTCAATTTTTATCCCTGCGAAAATCAATTCGCCAAAAAGTTCGACAGTTACGCCAAAATCTATCATCTGAGCAACAATTGCAGTTTGCCCAACAAGTCGCTGATAGTGTTGTTACTCATCCAAAGATCCAGCAAGCTGAAAAAATGGCGGTGTACCTTTCCTTTGATGGAGAGCTGGATACCGGCCCTTTGATCCAGCAGCTCTGGCGACAAAACAAACAAGTCTATCTACCCATCATTCACCCGTTCAGCCGGCATCATCTGTTGTTCCTGCGTTACTGTCCCGACTCTCCCCTTGTGCGCAACCGTTTTAACATAGAAGAGCCATTGTTGGATGTCAGGCATGTGTTACCGGTTTCCGAGCTTGATGTGATGTTTATTCCACTCGTCGCTTTTGACTCTAAAGGCCAACGCTTAGGAATGGGCGGCGGATTTTACGACAGAACTTTGGCAAACTGGCAGGAGCAAAAATTTTATCCCATTGGATTGGCTCACGATGTTCAATTGGTCGAAACCTTACCCAGTGAGAAATGGGACATTCCCTTGCCAGAAATTATTACGCCGGGAAAGAGATGGCAATGGCATGAATAGTTAACCGGTTGGCCTTGATATGAGAACCTGAATAGCAGGGGTCATAATTCTTCTTACCCCTGCTTTTTACCACTAAAATTTACTACAAAAATGGCCTATAACATCAAGCCAAATCAGTAAAGCAAACGAGAACGGATTGTACCCGGTACCGTTTTCAGTTGTTGCAATACCAGCTCCGCTTGAACCGGACTTTGGGTCGTGATATCGATAACCACATAACCAATATCACCCTCAGTCCGCAAATATTGCGCTTCAATGTTAATTGATTTTTCGGTAAATACTTGGTTAATGCTGGTCAGGATGCCCGGACGATTTTCATGGATATGCAGCAAACGGTGAGTATCTTTGGCGTGGGTAGGCAGAGAAACTTCCGGGAAATTGACTGCTGACAGAGTCGAGCCGTTGTCAGAATATTTCACCAGTTTACCCGCGACCTCTGTACCAATGTTTTCCTGAGCTTCCTGAGTTGATCCCCCGATATGTGGTGTCAACAGTACGTTGTCAAATTTGCTCAGTGGTGAAATGAAAGGATCGCTGTTTGTTGCAGGCTCTACAGGGAACACGTCTATCGCCGCACCGGCAAGGTGCCCGATTTCCAAGGCTTCACTCAATGCCGGAATATCCACGACTGTACCACGTGATGCATTGATTAGAATTGAGCCAGGTTTCATCAGTTCCAATTCTGACGCACCAATCATATTTTTAGTTGAACCAGTTTCAGGAACATGCAAACTGATAACATCACTCATATTCAATAGTTCAGACAGATGATGAACTTGCTGTGCATTGCCTAATGGCAATTTATTTTCAATATCATAGAAATAGACGTTCAGGCCGATGCTTTCAGCCAGAATGCCAAGCTGTGTGCCAATATGGCCGTAACCAATAATGCCTAATTTTTTTCCTCGTGCTTCATAACAGCCTTTGGCTTGCTTATCCCATACACCAACGTGTGCTTTTGCATTTGCCTCAGGAATTCGACGTAATAACAGCAGTAACTCACCCAATACCATTTCGGCTACTGAGCGTGTATTAGAAAATGGGGCATTAAAGACAGGAATACCGCGTTTTGCTGCCGCTTTCAGATCCACTTGGTTGGTGCCGATGCAGAAACATCCCACTGCAACCAATTTTTCCGCTGCGGAGAGAATCTCTTCCGTTAACTGGGTACGAGAACGGATCCCGACAAAACGAGCATCACGAATAGCTTTTTTTAGTTCTTCTGGTTCCAGTGCTCCTTTATGATATTCAATATTGCTGTATCCAGCCGCTTTTAAACTATCTACTGTACTTTGGTGAACGCCTTCCAGTAGCAAAAATTTAATTTTGTCCTTTTCTAAAGATACCTTAACCATTTGCCCGCCCTAGTTGTTCTAACTTTCATGACTCCCATAGGTTCCACCAAAATAACAAAAAAAACGACAACGGCAATACAATCGATTGCTCATATTACAGAACAAGCAACAGTAAATAAGTTGTTATACAAAGTAAAATATTTGGTTACAGATAAAAGACAGGATTTTGAGTTTTTTTTAGATGGAGGTGTGATAGATATCTCTGAATTTTCTTTTTTTTAATAAATAAAAAAATATTTTGAGGGCAGGATATTCTGCCCTCGGAATGATTACTCTGTAAGCGTTTTAACGCCGTCCGCTGTACCAACCAGCACGACATTGGCACCGCGATTGGCAAAAAGGCCAACCGTTACCACACCGGGAATGGCATTGATTCTGTTTTCTAACTCAATAGGGTCAACAATGGACAGATTATGAACATCCAAAATGTCATTGCCATTATCAGTCAGGACATTTTGACGATAAACCGGCGTTCCGCCCAATTTAACCAACTCACGGGCAACATGAGCACGGGCCATGGGGATCACTTCAACCGGCAGTGGGAATTTACCCAACACATCGACTTGCTTAGAAGCATCGATAATGCAAATAAATTTCTCTGCAACTGCGGCAATGATTTTTTCCCGAGTCAATGCAGCCCCACCACCTTTGATCATCTGCATCTGGTCATTGATTTCATCCGCGCCATCAACATAAACCCCCAAAGTATCCACTTCATTACAATCGAATACGGGAATACCGAGGCTTTTTAATTTTTCAGTTGACGCTTCTGAACTTGAGACTGCACCTTCAATTTTATCTTTGATAGTGCCCAATGCATCAATAAAATGCGCTGCCGTTGAACCCGTACCAACACCGACAATTGTACCGGGTTTGACATATTCCAATGCTGCCCAACCTACTGCTTTTTTCAGTTCATCCTGAGTCATATCAATCACAGCCTATAATCAGTTACAAGGAAAAATCTGACGGCTAGTATAAACAATATTGCCTCTTCCCACGAAAAAATATGGCATAGTGCTAGGCAGGCAAATAAACACAGGCATTACAACCGGAGAATTTTATTTTTAATGAAACGTCCTGATTATCGATCACTACAAGCACTGGATGCAGTGATCCGAGAACGTGGTTTCGAGCGGGCGGCACAAAAACTTTGTATCACCCAATCCGCGGTATCCCAGCGGATCAAACAATTGGAAAATTTGTTTGGTCAGCCACTATTGGTTCGCACCGTACCCCCCCGCCCCACAGAGCAAGGGCAAAAACTGCTCGCGCTATTACATCAGGTAGAGTTATTGGAAGCACAATGGCTTGGTGACGAAAATGGTAATGATACTCCGCTACTGCTCTCTCTCGCAGTGAATGCGGACAGTTTGGCAACATGGCTTTTGCCGGCCCTTCATCCGGTTTTATCTGATTTGCCTATTCGATTAAATATTCAAGTGGAAGATGAAACCCGAACTCAAGAGCGTTTACGGCGTGGAGAGGTTGTCGGGGCGGTGAGTATTCAATCCCAACCTTTGCCAAGTTGTTCGGTGGATAAGTTGGGTGCTCTCGATTACTTGTTTGTTGCTTCACCAAAATTTGCTGACCGTTTTTTCTCAAATGGTGTGACACGTTCCGCATTACTGAAAGCACCTGCGGTTGCATTTGACCACTTGGATGATATGCATCAGGCATTTTTACAACAGCACTTTGATTTATCTCCGGGCAGCGTTCCTTGCCATATTGTCAATTCCTCTGAAGCATTTGTTCAATTGGCAAAACAAGGCTCGACTTGTTGCATGATCCCTCACTTACAAATCGACAAGGAACTACAGGCGGGGGAATTGGTTGATTTGACTCCTGGTTTATACCAGCGCCGCATGCTTTATTGGCATCGCTTTGCCCCAGAAAGCGGAGCAATGAGGAAAGTCACTGACGCCCTGCTGAAATTAGGGCGCCAAATGTTACGTCAAGACGATGAAAACCATTAACGTTGCAATTCAAAAACCGCATCAACGTGGTCAGAGAACTCAATGCTCTGGGATTCATAAGTTTCATCGGCTGCGTCTGACGCAGGTGCTGCCATCAAGGCTGCCTGATATTTCAGGCGGCTCATTGGTGCAGCCACGGCTTGAGGGGCACGGTAATTGATACTATAGACAGGCCCCAGTTTACCATTGAACCCTTTTGCCAGCGCAGTTGCCTGTTGAATGGCATTATCAATCGCTTTTTGTCTGGCTTCATCACGATAACGCTGTGGGTTATCAACACTGAATTGAATTGAATTAATTTCATTCAATCCTGCTTTTAAAGCGCCATCCAACAATGTATTCAGTTGGTCTAATTTATGAACTTTAACTTCAACTGAACGTGATGCACGGTAACCCGTAATAGTTGATTTGTTAGTTTTCTGCTCATATTGATATTCTGGTTGAGTGCGTAAATTAGCGGCATCAATATCTTTCTTGTCAATGCCGTTGTTTTTCAGAAAATCAAAATATTTTGCAACACGGCCATCTACTTTTTTCTTCGCATCTGCCGCACTCTTTTGAGTTTCACTCACATTGATAATTAAAGTCGCCATATCTGGTGTTGCTTTAATTACCGAGTTACCCGATGTAGAAATATGTGGAACAGTAGGTAATTCAGCTGCCGACGCTGTCATTGCAGACAGGCTTCCAAAAGCCATCATTGCGGCCAGTACCAGTGATTTATGTTTCACAAAACCTCCTTCAAATACAGCAAGTTTACATTAGTCGATACTTTCAGAAACATTAGCACACTATCTATAAAGAAGTATCGTTATCAGTAAAAAATCTGTAAGCCCTGCTTAATTAATCCCCAAGCGATATACCACATCACACAACCAACAAAAAGATTAATAATTCGTTGTGACTTGGGCTGATTTAATACGGGTGATAACCATGAAGACAGAAGCGACAACGCAAAGAACCAGCTAATCGATGCCATGACAGCCCCAAAAACGAACCATGACCGAAATTCCGCTGATAATTGCCCGCCGATGCTCCCCAGCACTACAAAAGTATCCAAATAGACATGAGGATTCAGCCACGTCACTGCAAACAGCGTCATTATGACCCGCCAGCGGTTTTGAACTACATTTTCCGCATAGGAAAGTTCAGTATTTGCCGATAAGGCCGTACGGAAAGCCCCCCATCCATACCACAATAAAAATGCAACGCCACCCCATGTTACGGCCTGTAGTAAAAATGTAGATTGCCCAAGCAGGGCGCTTCCACCAAAGACTCCAGCCGTCATGAGTACAGCATCACTGATAGAGCATAACGCTGCGCTCATTAAATGAAATTGCTTTCGGCTTCCCTGCTGCATAACAAATACATTTTGTGGACCAAGTGGAATGATCATTGCGGCACTAAGGAAGAATCCCTGTATTAGAATCGATAACATGCAAATATTCCTAATAATTATTCAGTTGATTTAGGTATAAATGCATATTAGCCAATATAAAACATTAGAAGAAATGAATAATATTAATCTATCATTAGAAAAAGTGATGATGATTTTAGGCGGGGGAAATTATCTAGATTTGGTGTGAGCATAACTGTTCTCACACCAATGTTCTTATACCAATGTGCTTACACAAATATTCACACAGCGACATGGCTCTTACGACTACTGCCTATTGCCGTTCAAGATGCATCGCTATGGATGCCGCTTACTCACTCCGGTTGTCGATACTTTTTTGTGAA
The DNA here is from genome assembly GCF_900113945.1 of Xenorhabdus mauleonii. Taxonomy (GTDB): domain Bacteria; phylum Pseudomonadota; class Gammaproteobacteria; order Enterobacterales; family Enterobacteriaceae; genus Xenorhabdus; species Xenorhabdus mauleonii. Next base: position 99,223 of record NZ_FORG01000010.1, on the reverse strand, counting down.
GCGATTTGTTGCTGGTGCAGATAAACATCCATTTGTGGGAACGGAATACCAATATTATGCTTGTCTAGGGCACGCTTAAAGTTTTCCATCAGATCCCAATACACATTCCAGGCATCGCCATTGACTGTCCATACACGCACAATAAAATTCAGCGAGGAAGGTGCCATTTCATGCAATCGGATAGTGACGCCTTTTTCATGCTGGATACGTTTATCTTCTTTGATGACATCGCCCAGCACTTTTTTCACTTCATCAATATCCGCATTATATGCTACTCCCACGATGATCTGGGTACGGCGGTTCGGCTCACGGCTTGTATTGATAATGTTGTCGGCAATAATCTTACCGTTGGGGATAACAATGATGCGATCATCTGCTGTGCGTAATGTCGTAGAGAAAATTTGCACTTGTATAACGGTTCCTTCCACGGCACCGATAATGACATATTCACCAGTGCGAAGCGGGCGAAACAGGACTAGCAAAACACCGGCAGCAAAATTAGACAGCGAACCCTGCAATGCCAAGCCGACAGCCAAACCTGCGGCACCGATCACGGCAATTACGGATGCAGTCTGAATGCCCAGCTTCCCAAGAACAGCGATAATCGTAAATGCAATAATGGCATAGCGAATAATCGCAGACAAAAAGTCGGCAATAGTAGCGTCGATATCACGTAATGACATAACACGCTTAACGGTTTTACTGACTACTTTTGCAATAAATAAACCCACAATAAGGATCAGAATGGCTGATACAATGTTCACTGTATACTGGATCAATAAATCCTGATTGTTGGCAAACCAACCCGCTGCTTTATCAATCTCATGCGACAGATTTAGCTCTTCCATACAAAGTCCACCATTATTGTTGGAACCTATTTCACTCAGTATCATTAAAGGTTATGAGCACCATCAGTTAGCATAGGTTCCTGTTCAAAAAAACAGAAAAATGACGATTGCAATATATACAACGGCAACACAAACGCTTGCAACATATCCAATGTTCATCACACAGAAAGTGATGGAATGCCGATTATGACAGAAAGCTATCATAGGTTGAACATTTGTACTTATGCTTGATTCTTTTGCAAAATAAATGCCCTGTAATCGTCGAGCATACCGATAAAATCGTCTGTTCCACAAAAAGCCAGGCTTTCGTTATCGTAATAACTCATTCCCTCTTCTATCATTTCAGTATCAAACTGGAGTTGATTAGCCCTGATCATTATCTCATCTTCACTCATTAATAGAGTGTATTCATGCCCCTCCAGCTGCCACTGTTTTTCACTACCTTTAATATCGCTCAATGCCGCGATAATTTTATCCAAGATGCTTAAATCACCTTTGACTTCTTCATTCAACCAATGGCCAATGGCTTCATGATCCATCGAGAAAAAAGTTGTCACATGACCAGCAATATCCTGCGTAAATTCATATTCCATCACGCACCTCCACTATTTTCCTGCTTATACCAAATCAACTTTTCTGGATTTTAAACATTTCCATTCATTCCACCTCAGAGGTAGTCCACAAACTGACACAAAACTCCCTGAATTACACATAAAAAAAGGAGGCTTTCGCCTCCTTTTAATGCAATATACTTTTTTATACTGCGGTTTGGAAGATAACTTCTTCCGCTTTTTCTGTGTATTGATTCAATTGATCAAAATTCAGGTAGCGATAAGTATCTGCCGCAGTTTCATCAACTTTATCCATAAATTGCAAATATTCTTCAGGCGTTGGCAAGCGTCCTAACAACGACGACACCGCAGCTAACTCAGCCGAAGCCAGATAAACATTTGCACCGGAACCGAGGCGATTCGGGAAGTTACGGGTAGATGTGGATACCACGGTTGCACCATCTGCTACACGAGCCTGATTCCCCATACACAATGAACAACCTGGGATCTCAATGCGCGCCCCACTCTTGCCAAAGACACTGTAATAGCCTTCTTCCGTTAATTGAGCTGCATCCATTTTGGTTGGAGGAGCAACCCACAAGCGAGTTGGTAACTGGCCTTTGTGTTGATCCAGTAATTTACCCGCCGCACGGAAATGGCCGATATTGGTCATGCAAGAACCGATAAAGACTTCATCAATTTTGCTGTTAGCCACTGCTGATAGCAGACGTGCATCATCCGGATCGTTTGGTGCACACAAAATAGGCTCTTTGATGTCAGCCAGATCGATTTCAATCACAGCAGCATATTCAGCATCTGCATCCGCTTCCAGCAATTGAGGATCTTTCAGCCAGTTTTCCATGCCAATAATACGGCGTTCCAGTGTCCGGCGATCGCCATAGCCTTCCGCAATCATCCACTTCAGCAATACGACATTCGATTGCAGGTATTCGATGATTGGCTCTTTATCCAGCTTAATGGTACAACCTGCCGCAGAACGCTCCGCAGACGCGTCAGCTAATTCAAATGCCTGCTCAACTTTAAGCTCTGGCAGACCTTCGATTTCAAGAATACGGCCAGAGAAGATGTTTTTCTTGCCCTTCTTCTCGACAGTCAGCAAGCCTTGCTGAATCGCATAGTAAGGTATCGCATGAACCAGATCACGCAACGTGATGCCAGGCTGCATTTTTCCTTTAAAACGAACCAAAACAGATTCAGGCATATCCAACGGCATCACGCCTGTTGCAGCAGCAAAAGCCACCAAGCCAGATCCAGCAGGGAAAGAGATACCAATCGGGAAACGAGTGTGAGAATCACCGCCAGTACCGACAGTATCCGGCAACAGCATACGGTTCAGCCATGAATGGATAATGCCGTCTCCCGGACGCAGCGATACCCCACCACGGTTCATGATAAAGTCAGGCAGAGTATGGTGTGTTGTTACATCAACCGGTTTTGGATAAGCCGCAGTATGACAGAATGACTGCATGACCAAATCCGCAGAGAACCCCAGACACGCCAGATCCTTCAATTCATCCCGTGTCATTGGCCCTGTGGTATCCTGAGAACCGACAGAAGTCATCTTAGGCTCACAGTATTCTCCCGGGCGGATACCTGCTGTACCGCAAGCACGGCCAACCATTTTCTGAGCCAGTGAGAAACCACGATCGCTTTTCGCAACTTCTTTTGCCTGACGGAATACATTGCTGTGCGGCAGCCCCAGAGATTCACGCGCCTTTCCGGTCAAGCCACGTCCGATAATCAGTGGAATACGACCACCGGCACGCACTTCATCAATGAGTACATCCGTTTTCAGTTCAAAAGTAGCCAGTAACTCATTTGTTTCATGATGACGGATTTCACCTTTATGCGGGTAAATATCAATCACATCACCCATGTTGAGTTTGGATACGTCCACTTCGATGGGCAAAGCGCCAGCATCTTCCATGGTATTGAAGAAAATTGGCGCAATTTTGCCGCCCAATACTACGCCGGCACCGCGCTTATTCGGCACAAACGGAATGTCTTCACCCATAAACCACAACACAGAGTTAGTTGCTGATTTGCGGGAAGAGCCAGTCCCAACAACGTCACCAACATAGGCCAGCGGATAGCCTTTTTGATTCAATGCTTCGATTTGTTTAATCGGGCCTACGACACCGGCTTGATCAGGCTCAATACCTTCGCGGGCATTCTTGAGCATTGCCAGAGCATGCAGAGGAATATCAGGACGTGACCAAGCATCAGGTGCTGGAGAGAGATCATCGGTGTTAGTTTCACCCGTGACCTTAAAGACCGTAACAGTAATTTTTTCTGCTAATTCAGGGCGCTCAAGGAACCATTCTGCGTCGGCCCATGATTGAATAATCTGTTTAGCATGAGCGTTGCCGGCTTTCGCTTTTTCTTCCACATCATAGAAGCTATCAAACATCAGCAGCGTATGAGAAAGCGCTTTTGCTGCGATAGGCGCCAATTTTTCATCATCAAGAGCGTCAACTAAAGCGTGGATATTATACCCGCCCTGCATGGTTCCCAATAATTCGGTGGCTTTTTCATGAGTAACAAGAGGAGAAGCCGCTTCCCCCTTGGCAATAGCGGCAAGGAAACCCGCTTTGACATAAGCGGCTTCATCTACACCAGGGGGAACTCGATTGGTCAACAGATCTAGCAGGAAATCTTCTTCACCTTGAGGTGGATTCTTCAGTAATTCGACCAGCGCGGCTGCTTGAGCTGCGTCTAACGGTTTAGGGACGATGCCTTGAGCTGCACGCTCGGCTACGTGCTTGCGGTATTCTTCTAGCACGACTTACTCCTCGCTCTCATTGTCATTTTATATACCCGGCTGTCTGCACCCGGTCCGATCATTGAAAACGTTAATCCAAAAACAATCCGTTAAAACGATCGTTGAGGGTGCCAGGTCAGAGGATTTTGCTCGCATAACCTCAGAATTATGCCCAGCTTTGGGCGTTTAGCATACCAAAATTTGAATGACATGTTAATTCATTCACATAAAATCAACATTAAACAGCGATAAAATTCTAGATAAGAGTCACTTAAGCGTGTATATCAGGCAAAAATTCTGTTTTTTTCTGATGTATCTTGAAAATACTGAATTTTATTCTTCCATTTTTCAAATTTTCTTTTTTCTCATAGAGAACTTAACAAACTTCTCGCATTGCCTTAAAAAATAAAGGAATGTTAAATTTATTTAAGTGTTATTGAATAAAAAAGGCACCATATCATAAAAAATCTCCACCATAATTTATTACCAATTTCCCATAAATTCTCTCAATCGAATATTTATACGAAAGCATTCCGAAAAGTTTAATATTTTGAATATGTAAAAACAAGGCTATGTCTTTATCAACTGGCATAATAAATAACAATAAAATGCTGTATAATAATTTTAAGATAATATTTTAAATTTTAAAATATGGCTTTTGATGGTTATCAATTCATTAAACGTCCACCTAGTTTTCTATGGAGATGCTATATTTTGTAAAGCAGTCAAATGCACTGGAGATTTTTGCCATGAAAAATTACTCATTGTTTAATAACATTAAATCACTGCTCCCTATAGGTTTATCACCTAAAGAAAGATATAAAAGGAAATATGCAACAACTATTAGAGAAGTTGATAGAAATCAAATGCTCAGACATCTTGATCGCATGAATATTAATACTTCTGACTTCGATCTAACTAAAAATGAATATTCCGTAAGGCAGCAATCTTTTACATCCGTTTATGAAGGAATACAAAAAGACCACCCACATCCCCTGCTTTCTACTTTAACTTCAACAAATTCAAATTCTGGGCATCGTTATTTTGTCTGCTTCACGCAAGTTAATATACCTGTTGGTATTATGGTGTTTTTACCAGGCACATCTGGATTTAGTTATGGAAAGCCAGATTACATAGATTATCTGCTCACACATCCTGGCGCTCAAGGTATTGGAAGTTTGTTGGTTGAAAAAGCCGTGGAGTCATTAACTAACGAAGAGCTACGGGTAAACTCTAAACACTATGCTGAACCTTTTTACGAAAGGCTCGGATTTAAAGCAGAAAGTCATAATATTGATACTATTTCAATGACATTGATCCCTAAAGAAAGTCCACAGTGGGAAAAAGTCAATAATTTCTATCGATTAAAAGCATATCTTTAAAACTCCTCCCTACAACATTTTTAAATATATTAACTTTGTTCAATAAAAATCAATGAAAAAAGCAATAATATTTATCAAATAGATACGGCTTTCATCTGAAGGCTGTTTCAGTTTACTCAAATAAAAACTCAAATATCATCTGGGCATCCATCATAAGCGGTCCTAACGCTTCTATAATCCAAGTAAGATTGATCCAATTTAATAAAAAAAAGCCATATATTTGATTCTAACAATCTAAATAGAAAAATCTAATTCGTTATTTTTCATATAAACAGAGCGCCAGCTAGAGAAGACAAATTACGCACGGATAATTATAGTGTTATAACATAATAAACCCTCGACATGTGACAACCAAACTAAATAAATATGATTTAAATGGACAGCAACATTTATATATAACAAGAGAAATATATATGACATCGGATATATGGCGAATCATTCAACATATCCCCAGCCATTTACCTAAAAGCACAGCACTATATGCTACATACAAATTATCTAAGAAGCACAAAAAGCCCATAAACCATAAGACAAAATAACCAATAATGGCACCCGAAGTAAACAAAAAAACAATAATTACGTAACAATAAAACTCACTCACTTTATATATGGAGGAAACATTCCCGATAAAACACCATGACTAAATTAAAAATGCTGAGGCCAACGCCAGGGCTTTGCATAATACTCAGTAGAGGTTGCTGTTCTTGATATCTCATTTTCAAGTTCACAACATAGTATTACCTTCTCTATTTGAAGCTAAAAATTAATACAATTAATTTATCGGAGCAATGGAAAAAACTAATTAAATAATGGAAAAATGTAACACTTCAAATAAGAAAAGATAATGGTGTAATAAAAACGACTCGATTTAGAAGAACGCAAATTTAAATACCAACTAACTCGGTGAGAATTTTTTATCTATTCGATACATTGAAGGAATATATAATGAATCTTGATTTATTTAATCCACAAGATAACGTACCAAATACAGAAAAAGCATTTACTCTATTTCCCCAATTGAAAGAAATTTATGCCGCTCTGGGTAATACACCGTTAATTTCAGTGCCCTCACCAGAGGGAAAAGCCTCAATTCTTGCCAAACTTGAGTCTGAAAACCCGTTTGGTTCAGTGAAAGACCGAGTCGCCTTTGGTTTATTTTGTGATGCCATCAATAAACATGACTTCTCCCAAGGAGAACTAAAATTACTTGATGCTTCTGGCGGTAATATGGCGAAAGCCTTGGCTCATTTGGGCCGTATGTGCGATATCCCGGTACATGTGGTTATTCCTGATTCCGCCTCGGAAGAGTTAGTCGAGGACTTAAAAACGACCAACGCCATTATCACTCCTGTCGATCACAACCTTTTCCTGATGGGTGTTCTTGCTCGCGGTCAGCAAATTGCCCATGAAGACAGCAGTTGGACACTCCTCGCCCAACATATCAACCTGGTAAACACCACCATGCATCAATACCAAACCGGTGAAGAGATCCGGCGTCAATTAAACGGTACTTATGCTGATGGTTGGGTGGCAGCGGTAGGAACTGGCGGTACGCTAGCGGGTGTAAGTGCTGCCTTACGTCAGGATAACCCTCAACTGGTCGTCATGGCGAGCACAACAAAGGAATTACCTTACGGATCGCTTGCAGCACCTAACGGCAAGAAAAAGTTTGCGGGTGCCGGTGGTTTTGGCTGGGGTTTCCGTCAGCCTTTTATCCAAAAATTCATGCCGGAAGAACCACAGTTCAACCCAGTCTCCTATGAAGAAGCCATTACCGCAATGTATGAGTTTTACCATCTGACTGGCATAAAAATTGGTTCGTCATCAGCCGCAAACTGGAAATCCGCATGGAAACTTGCAGAAACCATGACCAGTGATCAGCAAGTAGTCACACTGTTTGCTGATGCCGGGGTCGATGCTGAAAGAGAACAAGGCCGTGAGTGGTTTAATCAGCCCAAAACATTGACAGCATAACTCACGTTTTATTTGCGTCACAAAATGAAAAACGGCTCCCAGATGGAAGCCGTTTAAAATGTTTACCTAACCTACGGCAAAAGAGAAAAGATTATTTCTTTTTCTTTGCTTTTGGGTTTGGCAAGTCAGTGATGCTGCCTTCATAAATTTCAGCAGCCATACCGATTGATTCGTACAGCGTTGGGTGAGCATGGATAGTCAGAGCGATATCTTCTGCATCACAACCCATTTCGATAGCCAGACCGATTTCACCCAGCAGTTCGCCGCCGTTAGTACCCACAATAGCACCACCGATAACACGGTTAGTTTCTTTATCGAAAATCAGTTTGGTCATACCATCTGAACAATCAGAAGCGATTGCACGGCCAGAAGCTGCCCATGGGAAAGTTGCAGTTTCGTAATTGATGCCTTTCTCTTTCGCTTCTTTCTCAGTCAGGCCAACCCATGCAACTTCTGGTTCAGTGTAAGCTATGGAAGGGATAACTTTAGGATCGAAGTAATGTTTCTTGCCAGAGATAACTTCAGCAGCAACGTGACCTTCGTGAACACCTTTATGTGCCAGCATTGGCTGACCAACGATATCACCGATAGCGAAGATGTGCGGTACGTTAGTACGCATTTGCTTATCAACATTGATAAAGCCACGCTCATCAACTTCGACGCCAGCTTTACCTGCATCCAGAGATTTACCGTTTGGTACACGACCGATAGCAACCAGAACCGCGTCATAACGCTGTGGTTCTGCTGGTGCTTTTTTGCCTTCCATTGTTACGTAGATGCCATCTTCTTTAGCTTCTACCGCAGTCACTTTAGTTTCCAGCATCAGGTTGAACTTCTTGCTGACACGCTTAGTGAATACTTTAACAATGTCTTTGTCCGCAGCAGGAATGACCTGATCGAACATTTCCACCACGTCGATCTGAGAACCCAGAGCGTGGTAAACAGTACCCATTTCCAGACCGATAATACCGCCGCCCATAACCAGCAAGCGTCCTGGAACAGTTTTCAGTTCCAGAGCATCGGTAGAATCCCATACGCGAGGATCATCATGTGGAATGAATGGCAGCTGAATTGGACGTGAGCCCGCTGCGATAATGGCATTATCAAAATTAATCGTTGTTGCGCCGTTCTCGCCTTCAACTACCAGAGTGTTAGCACCGGTAAATTTACCAATACCATTCACAACATTAACTTTACGGCCCTTAGCCATACCGCCCAGACCGCCAGTCAACTGGGAAATGACTTTTTCTTTCCAGAGACGGATCTTGTCGATATCAGTTTGTGGCTCACCAAACACGATACCGTGTTGTGCCAGTGCTTTTGCTTCTTCAATCACTTTTGCAACATGAAGCAGCGCTTTGGATGGGATACAACCCACATTCAGACAGACACCACCTAGAGTAGAATAACGCTCAACCAGAACGGTATCCAAACCTAAGTCTGCACAACGGAAAGCAGCAGAATACCCAGCAGGGCCTGCACCAAGCACCACTACCTGGGCTTTAATTTCAGTACTCATCATGACCTCTTAATTGTTTGTCCGGCGGGTCAGACGAAAATACTCTTCGCATTTCACATTGCCGCTTTGCTGGCTTCGCTCTCTTATCCCAAGTACACAGTTATCCATGCTTCTGGGGATTTGTTCACTTGCCGCCGAGCTGCAACCTAAAATCCATTGAGTAAAAAAAACCTTATTCCACCGGGACGTACACACCGCGAGCAGTTTACAGAATTGTAAATAACCTGAAAAGTGCGTTAACGTGACAGAAATCTCAACCTGTCAGATATCAGGAGAAAATATCTGTCACGGTAGTAATCATTAGGCCGGTATATTTACCGGCCTGTGTATTACATCACCAAACGGCGAATGTCGCTCATCAACTGATTAATATAAGTGATGAAACGTGCACCGTCAGCTCCATCGATCACACGGTGGTCGAAAGACAGAGACATAGGCAGGATCAGACGAGGAACGAATTCCTTGCCATTCCAGACAGGCTTCATGGAAGAACGAGACAGACCCATGATTGCCACTTCTGGTGCATTTACAATTGGTGCAAAACCGGTAGTACCGATACCACCCAAGCTGGAGATGGTGAAACAACCACCCTGCATGTCAGATGCAGTCAGCTTACCGGCACGTGCTTTCTTGGAAACTTCAGCCAGTTCTCTGGACAGTTCCATGATGCCTTTCTTGTTGACGTCCTTGAATACAGGAACAACCAGACCGTTAGGCGTGTCAACCGCGATACCGATGTTGACATATTTTTTCAGAATCAGCTTCTGGCCATCTTCAGAAATAGAGCTGTTAAAGCGAGGCATTGCTTCCAATGCTTTTGCAGCCGCTTTCATCACGAATACCAATGGAGTGATTTTCACGCCCAGCTGTTTCTTCTCAGCTTCTTTGTTCTGTTGTTTACGGAATTCTTCAACTTCTGTGATATCCGCTTCATCGAACAGGTTAACATGAGGGATCATGACCCAGTTACGGCTCAGGTTTGCACCAGAGATTTTCTGGATGCGGCTCATTTCAACTTCTTCGATTTCACCGAACTTGCTGAAATCAACTTTCGGCCAAGGCAGCATGCCTGGCAGACCGCCGCCCGCAGCAGCAGGAGCTGCTTCTGCGCGTTTGATAGCATCTTTCACGTAAGCCTGAACGTCTTCACGCAGGATGCGACCTTTGCGGCCAGTACCTTTGACTTTCGCCAGGTTCACACCAAATTCACGAGCCAGACGACGGATCACTGGAGTTGCATGAACGTAAGCGTCATTTTCTGCGAATTCGTTTTTGCCTTCTGCTGGCTTGCTTGCTGCTGGCGCTGCTTTCGCAGGTGCTGCTGCAGGAGCTGGAGCCGCTGCTGGTGCTGCCACTGGAGCAGGTGCTGCGCCGGCAACTTCGAATACCATGATAAGAGAACCGGTTTTAACTTTATCGCCCGCAGCGATTTTGATCTCTTTCACAGTACCTGCGAATGGTGCAGGTACTTCCATGGAAGCCTTGTCACCTTCAACAGTAATCAAAGATTGTTCTTCAGCGATGGTGTCACCCACTTTGACCATGATTTCGGTTACTTCAACTTCGTCACCACCGATATCTGGTACATGAACTTCTTTCGCCGCAGAGGCTGCTGGCGCTGCTGGAGCAGCTACAGGGGCTGCCACTGGTGCTGCAGAACCCGCAACTTCGAATACCATGATAAGAGAACCGGTTTTAACTTTATCGCCCGCAGCGATTTTGATCTCTTTCACAGTACCTGCGAATGGCGCAGGCACTTCCATGGAAGCCTTGTCACCTTCAACAGTGATCAAAGATTGTTCTTCAGTGATGGTGTCACCGACTTTGACCATGATTTCGGTTACTTCAACTTCGTCACCACCAATATCTGGTACATGAACTTCTTTGCTTTCAGCCGCTACTGGCGCCGCAGCCGGAGCTGCCGCTTGCTGTGCCGGTGCTGGTGCAGCTTCTGCGGCACCATTTGCGGATTCAAAAATCATGATCAATTTGCCGGTTTCAACTTTATCGCCAACCGCAATTTTGATTTCTTTAACTACACCAGCCTGTGGAGATGGGACTTCCATGGAAGCCTTATCACCTTCAACTGTGATCAGTGACTGTTCTGCTTCTACAGTGTCACCCACTTTTACCATGATTTCGGTAACTTCAACTTCATCTGCACCGATATCAGGTACGTTAATTTCAATAGACATTAATCTTTACCTCTTATGCCAGACGTGGGTTAACTTTTTCTGGGTTGATGTTGTATTTAGTGATCGCTTCTTCAACCACTTTCACATCAATTTCGCCACGTTTAGCCAATTCACCCAGAGCTGCAACAACCACGTAAGAAGCATCAACTTCGAAGTGATGACGCAAGTTTTCACGGCTGTCAGAACGACCGAAACCATCAGTACCCAATACACGGAATTCGCTTGCAGGAACAAAGTTACGTACTTGTTCTGCGAACAGTTTCATGTAATCGGTTGAAACAACTGCTGGTGCTTCGTTCATGATCTGAGCAATGTAAGGAACGCGAGGCTGTTCTGATGGGTGCAGCATGTTCCAACGTTCACAATCCTGACCTTCGCGAGCCAGTTCAGTGAAGGACGTTACGCTGTATACGTCAGAACCAATACCGTATTCATCAGACAGGATCTTCGCTGCTTCACGAACATGACGCAGGATAGAACCAGAACCCAACAACTGAACTTTGCCTTTTCCGCCTTCCAAGCTTTCCAGCTTGTAGATACCTTTACGGATACCTTCTTCAGCGCCTGCTGGCATTGCTGGCATGTGGTAGTTTTCGTTCAGAGTCGTGATGTAGTAGTAGATGTTTTCTTGTTTCTCACCATACATGCGATCCAGACCGTCATGCATGATAACAGCCACTTCATAAGCGAATGCTGGGTCATAAGAGATACAGTTAGGGATAGTCAGAGACTGAATGTGGCTGTGACCATCTTCATGCTGCAAGCCTTCACCGTTCAGAGTCGTACGACCAGAAGTACCACCAACCAAGAAGCCACGAGCCTGTTGGTCACCCGCAGCCCAGCACAGATCACCGATACGCTGGAATCCGAACATGGAGTAGTAAATGTAGAACGGAATCATTGGCAGGTTGTTGGTGCTGTAAGAAGTTGCAGCAGCCAGCCAAGATGAAGCAGCGCCCAGTTCGTTGATACCTTCTTGCAGGATCTGACCTTTTGCGTCTTCTTTATAGTATGCAACCTGCTCACGGTCTTGCGGAGTATACTGCTGACCATTCGGGCTGTAGATACCGATTTGGCGGAACAGACCTTCCATACCGAAAGTACGTGCTTCATCAGCGATGATTGGAACCAGACGATCTTTGATCGAATTGTTCTTCAGCATGATGTTCAGTGCACGAACGAAAGCGATAGTAGTAGAAATTTCTTTGGATTGTTCTTCCAGCAAAGAGCTGAAATCTTCCAGAGCTGGGATTTCCAGTTTTTCGTCGAAGTTAACACGACGGCTTGGCAAGTAACCACTCAGTGCATTACGACGCTCATGCAGATATTTAGATTCTTCAGAGTCTTTGTCGAAAGTCACGAATGGCAAATCATTGATTTGCTCATCAGATACAGGCACATTGAAACGATCACGGAACAGACGAACGCCTTCCATGTTCATTTTCTTAACTTGGTGAGCAATGTTTTTACCTTCAGCAGTATCACCCATACCGTAACCTTTAATGGTCTGAGCCAGGATTACAGTTGGTTTGCCGGTAGTTTGCTGAGCTTTGGTCAGTGCAGCGAAAACTTTCTTAGGATCGTGACCACCACGATTCAGAGACCAGATTTCGTCATCAGTCATGTCTTTGACTAATGCAGCAGTTTCTGGGTAACGACCGAAGAAATGCTCACGAACATAAGCGCCATTTTTAGACTTGAATGTCTGATAGTCGCCATCCAGAGTTTCGTTCATCAACTGGATCAGCTTACCGCTGGTGTCTTTACGCAGCAGTGCATCCCAACGCTCACCCCACAGGACTTTCAGTACCTGCCAGCCAGCGCCGTCGAAGATGCCTTCCAGTTCGTTAACGATTTTGCCGTTACCAGTAACTGGGCCATCCAGACGTTGCAAGTTACAGTTGATGATAAATACCAGGTTATCCAGTTTTTCACGAGTTGCGATAGTGATCGCACCCTTGGATTCTGGCTCATCCATTTCACCGTCGCCCAAGAAAGCGTAAACGGTTTGTTTAGACGTATCTTTCAGACCACGATTTTCCAGATATTTCAGGAATTTAGCCTGATAGATAGCGGAAATTGGCCCCAAGCCCATAGAAACAGTTGGGAACTGCCAGAAGTCAGGCATCAGTTTTGGATGCGGGTAAGAAGACAGACCTTTACCACCGATTTCCTGACGGAAATTGTTCATCTGCTCTTCAGTCAGACGGCCTTCAAGGAACGCACGAGCGTAGATACCCGGAGAAATGTGGCCCTGGAAGTAAACCAAGTCACCGCCATCATTTTCATTGCGAGCGCGGAAGAAATGGTTAAAACAAACTTCATAAACAGTAGCGGAAGACTGGAATGATGCCATGTGTCCGCCCAGTTCCAGATCTTTTTTAGATGCACGCAGAACGGTCATCACTGCATTCCAACGAATAGCAGAACGAATACGGCGCTCTAAGTCCAGGTTACCTGGATAAGCTGGCTCATCTTCGACAGGAATGGTGTTGATATAATCACGGCTTGCAGCGCCTGCGGCAACACTAACGCCACCTTTACGAGCTTCATTCAAAACCTGATCAATCAGGAACTGAGCACGCTCAACACCTTCTTCACGGATGACCGATTCGATCGCCTGCAACCAATCGCGAGTTTCGATCGGATCCACGTCATTTTTCAAAATATCTGACATGGTGTATTCCTTATCTGTTATCTATTTCTAATGATTGTTGGAGCCTATCTTCTGGTCATACCTTTTGACGACAGCCCGTTATGACCGGAAGATAGGCCCTGCTATATGTTGCTGCTAAAACTCTTGGATAAAGAGTTCACAAACTGTACAAACGCAGCAGTCAGGATTTGTACAGCTAAGTTTAGAGCCTACCCATCAAGGAATTTGATTTATAAAGCCCAAGGGACAGGCTCTTATTCCTGATGTTGCTGGAGCCGCCTCAATGAACGTTCACGACGCGTCTGTTCACGAGTCAGATCCAATAAAACTTCTTCAATAAAGGCCAAGTGACGATGAGAAGCCTCACGGGCTTTTTCCGGTTCTCTTGCCATAATCGCGTGGAAAATTTCAGCTCGATGAGAACTGACAGCCGCCAGCATCTCTTTACGGGTATAGATGAATTCGAAATTGCGCCTGATATTTTGTTCTAACATTGGGACCATACAGCGCAATAAATGCAGCAATACCACGTTATGAGCGGCTTCCGTTACAACAAGCTGATATTGCAAGACAGCATCAGATTCCGCATTCACATCGCCGCTTTGTTGTGCCTCTTGGATAGCAAAATGGCTTTGCTCAATACGTTTAAAATCTTCATCCGTTCCTCTCAGGGCGGCATAATAAGCGGCAACCCCTTCCAGCGCGTGTCGCGCTTCGAGAAGATCGAACTGAGATTCTTGATTCTCTGCAATGAGTTGGGCAAGTGGATCGCTGAAACTTTGCCACAGATTATTCTGCACGAAAGTTCCTCCCCCTTGACGACGGAAAAGAAAGCCTTTGGCTTCCAATTTTTGAATGGCTTCACGCAATGAAGGGCGTGATACTTCGAACTGTTTCGCCAGCTCACGCTCAGGCAGCAGCTTTTCTCCCGGGCGAAGCGAGCCTTCAAGAATGAGCTGCTCAAGACGCTGCTCAATCACATCTGATAACTTTGGTTGGCGAATCTTGCTATAGGCCATATCTGCTGTAAGCCATTCAATGAGTAAATGTTGCTTCGGACTATGCCCTGTTTACCTAAGCCTCGCAGCCTGAATTATAGCCAGCAAGCCAAAAATAACAAGACCGGAGTCAATTGGTAATACCAATTTAGAATACAGGGTCTTAAAGTAACAAAGTATTCACTAGCTGTCTATAAAGACCTTGAGGCAAATCATAAAAATCTGCAAATTTTAACAAATTATTTTAATTTTTATTAGAAAATTATAACTAGAGGGGATTTTTTAGGCAGAAAATCTGATGGGATTTAACGTTTGAATAACCCGTTTATGCTATAAAAACTCGCGATCATTACGCACTAGTACCATATATGTGCTGCACCATATACGCACTACCACCATAACCGCGAGTTATCGGTAATAATAAATATCAGCAAAGTTGATGTGTTTTATAAATTACCATTTTGTTTATTACGCGTGAATTAATGTAATGCTGATAATAAACTGCCAGGGACTTATTAAAATCAATCATCTTTATATGTAATGATAACAATTAAAGTATTAACTACCCCTGATAAATCCCCACATAATACTTCAAATAAAGTCATCCATAACACATCATATAATTTAATATATTAAATCAATGCCCCATAAATTGTTAATAATGCAACAATAATCACAATCGTAAATGTCGCTTTTTTAGCTAGCCTTACGGCTACGGCAGGCGTTTCCAACACATTGAGATGAGGCGATTTACTTAATGCAAATTGAGCCAACTGGCTGACCACTTTATATTGTGACGTGCGAAAATCAGTGAGTGAAGCGATCCAAGCCGGTAAAGCTTTTTCACCATGACCCAATAAAGCATAAGCAATACCTGCCAAACGTGCAGGAAGCCAATCCAGCCAGTGCAATATGCCATCAACACCAGATTGCGCCCGCTGTACCGCCGTTGCGTGTTGTGCCAGCCATCCTTGATAAGCTCTGAGGCAGCTATACCCCATCAAAATAGCAGGGCCAAATTTCCCTAATACAACTAACCAAAAAATCGGCGCGAGATAATAACGAAAATTTATCCAGATTAAAGCGTTTTGAATTTCGCGCAGTTGCTCATCTTTTGTATTGTCAGGTGTTGTTCCCTGTATCATGGTTAAGTGAAAAAGATGCTGTCTTTGCTGTTCGGGATCTTCATGACGCACGGCCTGAAGATAGCCACGGTAGTTATTACGTAACTCGCCAGCACCTATGCATAACAAGCTGATGATAATACCGAGCAAAATTGCTGGAATCCCAAAAGCCACCGAGTAGAAAAAGGCCATGAGTTTCCATGTCAAAAACATGACCAAAAAGGCCACGCCCAAACTACTCCACAGAGAATATGTTTTTATTCTGGCAAAAAGCGGCGCTAAATAACGCTCCAACTGCCAATGGTTTCCCATCTTAAAGACGCGTTCCCATGCCAATATTAACAATAAAATAAAGAGAGTCATTGAGTTAACTCCTTCAATAGTTGCTGATAATGTTCCCAATAAAAATAAGGCCCGGGATCGGTTTTCCTGTCCGGTGCAATATCACTGTGCCCTGTAATGTTGCCCTGTATACCAGGATATTGGCTAATAAGCAGCTGAGTTATGTTAGCTAAACTTACGTACTGAGTTTCCATGAACGCCTCATAATCAGTACCTTCCAGTTCAATGCCTATCGAAAAATCATTACATTTCTCACGGCCACAGTAAGAAGAAATTCCGGCATGCCATGCCCTTTTATTGAAAGGAACATACTGTACAATTTCTCCATCACGGCGAATTAAGCAATGTGCAGAGACACGCAAATGCTTGATTTCATCAAAGAAGGGGGCATCATTCGGATTTAGGGTGCCCATAAATAATTGATCAATATAAGAACCACCAAACTTTCCGGGAGGCAAGCTGATGTTATGAATAACCAGTAGTGATGGGATCTCACCCTCTGGGCGCAAGTCACAATGTGGAGAAACGACTTTCTTTGCGACATCAATCCAACCATCATGCAACTTCATCTATTGTCCCCTTATCTGTCAATATCACGATTTTCATATCGATGCCGATAGGCTTTTACCCAGTGAAATATCACTTTTTACAGTGTAACAGCTTAACACTTCCACTCTAAAAATATCTTCCACTGTTTTTTATTTGCAAACAAACTCGAAAAACCTTTTGCAATAAATGTAACACAAGATTATTTCCTTGAAACTGTTCCATAAAAATCACTAATACTATTTTATTTTCTGCCATTTTCTTCATGCTTATTTACATCGGTATTTTATCGTTAACACCACCCAATTTAGTTAAATAAAATTAAGCACTAGAAACTGTATGTAAAAGGAAAAAAGAAGTATGAACCAGCAAGGATTTACATTAATAGAAGTGATGGTTGTAATGGCGATTGTCGCTATTCTTGGTGCGATAGGCATTCCCAGTTATCAAGGATATATTCAAAAAGCAGCCTTGACCGATATGCTGCAAGCTATTGTGCCTTATAAATCCGGCATCGAACTCTGTCGTTTTGAAAATGAAAGTTATAAGGATTGTAATTCTGGGCAACTTTCCATTCCCTCGGGTCACAACAGCCGATATATCAATTCAATATCCGTAAAAGATGGTGAAATAACCCTCTCTGGCAAACAAAATCTCAGCGGTCTCAATGCTATTTTAAAACCTTCCCAAGAGTCTAAAACAGGCATCACTCAATGGAAAATCACCTGTGAGTCTAAAAATGAATCATTAAAATTGAAATGTCAGGAAACCTTGAAGTTTTGAAAAATAATTGGAGTGACAAATAACAATCAATAAACAAATAAAGAGAAAAATACCATGATAGACAAGGAAGATATCTTAATGGAAAAAGAAATAAAAGAACTCTGCCAAAAACATCAATCAATTATTGTAAATATTGACCATCACGCTATTACTATTGCCTGTAGCAAAACACCTAATGAGGATTTTATAGCTGCACTGCGTTTTATTTCTGGCTTAATTGTAAATATCGCTATTTGGCCTCAGGCCAAAATAGAATCCATGTTAACGAAAGTCATTTTGACACAATCTCAGCAACCAAAAGAAAGCTCGTTGAATTTGGAAGGGAATTATTGCACGGAGAATGATAATGAGGAGCCTTATCGTATCGAAAAACTGAATGTTAATTCATCTGACCATAATTCAATACAGCTCAACGACATCCAAGATGAAGATATTGATACGCCTGTTATTCAGTTAATCAATCAAACAATATCAACCGCAATCCAGAAAAGAGCATCTGACATTCACTTTGAACCTTCTCAGCATGGTTACCAAATACGCATTCGTGTTGATGGAATATTGCATACTATGCAAACACCGCCTCCTCAAATGAATACCAGTATTCCTGCCCGATTAAAAATCATGGCAAAACTTAATATTGCCGAAAAACGCCAGCCACAAGATGGGCAATTTGATTGGAATGGCAGTAAAAGCAGCTATGCCATACGTATATCAACATTATCGACATTGCATGGGGAAAAAGTAGTCCTGCGTATTTTAAATACCATACACCAATTATCTTTGGAACAACTGGGGCTGGCTGATTCACAATTGAGCTTATTAAAGCAAAAAATCCATTTGCCACAAGGTATGATTTTAGTCACAGGCCCAACCGGTAGCGGGAAAACAGTCACCCTGTATAGCTGCCTGCAATATTTAAACCAAACCAAAAAGAACATTTGCAGTGTCGAAGATCCCGTTGAAATTCCTCTCAATGGCATTAACCAGACACCTGTAAATAACAAGATAGGCCTCGATTTTGCTAAAGTGCTCAGGGCACTATTACGGCAAGATCCCGACATTATCATGGTTGGTGAAATTCGTGACAATGAAACCGCCGATATATCAATGAAAGCAGCACAAACTGGGCACTTAGTCTTATCAACACTACATACCAATTCCACCATTGATACCTTGTCCCGTTTGCAAAATTTGGGCATCTCTGGCTATACCATTTCTTCATGCGTGAAATTGATTATTGCCCAAAGGCTGGTTCGCAAACTCTGCCCCCACTGCCGCCAGCAAGATATCACTTCGACTCTTATTCCTGATGCGCTTGATAACGCCGGAATCTCTTCCACAGAAACCTCTTCCACCTTAGCAATAAAAAAATGGATTGCGGTTGGCTGTGATCACTGTTTTTCTGGCTATTATGGCAGGACAGCCATTTATGAATTCCTCGAAATCAAGCCTGAATCTCAACAAGCACCGGCAAGCAATCTGGCTGCCAACCTCTCACATTTGTTTGCACCACAGCAAAATTCAACACTCTTTTCAGCAGGTCTGGCATTAGTGGAAAAAGGAATAACTACACTTGAAGAGATTTATCAGATCACAGGTTATGAATCTGTATGAACATAGAATTTATTTATCGATGGCAAGCCATTAACAATAAAGGAAAAGTGATAACCGGTGAGAGTATCGGCCACAGTAAAAAGAGTATATTCAGGCAATTAAGCCACCTTGAACTCCAACCCTATGCCATTAAATGCCACAAAATCATTCAATACAGTGAAAAAGAAATCGCTTATCGACTGCATTTCATTCATCAACTCAGCACATTGCTGACATCGGGCATCCCCCTTTTGCGGGGGCTGTCTATCTTATTGCAAGATTGCAAACTTGATCTCTGGCGCTGTGTATTAACAGATATCATGCAGAAAATTAGCCAAGGGGAGCCATTTTCGGCAGCATTGGGACATTATCCAAAATTATTTTCCCCTTTACTCTGTCAGATCATCGCCGTTGGAGAACAAACCGGGCAGCTTGAAAGCTGCTGCCAATTAATCATTGACCAATTACAACAGCAAAATACCTTACAAAAGAAAATACAAAAAGCTTATCGCTACCCGTTGATTGTTGCTTTTATCACCTTACTAGTGGTTATTCTCATGCTGGTTTTTGTTTTGCCCGAATTCCGGCAAGTTTATTCTTCATTTAATGCCACCTTACCCTTGCTAACTCAGTGGGTTTTATCGGGTTCTGACCTTTTTGTTAACTATGGCGCATTAATATTAATACTTATATTTATATGCCTAATGAGTTACCTATGGTTACGCAATCGCTTTCCGGTATTGCAAATAAAAGAAAAAATACTTTTGCTTAAATTACCTCTTTTCAAACAACTTACAATTTATCAGCAAACTAATCAGATCTTTCATATCCTATTCATGACACAGAAAGCAGGGTTACCTCTCACAACAGGATTGAAATGTGCTCTAAGTGCCACAAACCATCCTGTTTTTATGACTGGGATCAAAATGTTGCATACAGAGCTGCTACAAGGAATACCAATGAGTGATACCTTAAAAAAAGCGACATGCTTTCCTTCGTTATGCCAGCAATTTGTCGCCATAGGTGAAGAATCAGGGGAGCTAGAGTTGTTTTTATTTAATCTTGCAAAATGGTATCAAGAAAAATCCATTAACCTTGCTGATAATTTAGTTCAATTACTTGAACCCTTATTGATGCTGATAATGGCATCAGTGGTCGGTTTATTATTACTGGCTATGTATTTGCCTATTTTCCAATTGGGCACAATACTGGCATAAACAAGTAATTCACATATTTCATTAGCGCTTTTTCATTAGCTATTTATCAAGGATGCAAAGCAGGGATTATATGTGTTTGTTTATAGCCCATCAGCCTCCCTTGAGTTACAATTTAATTATGCTATCGAAATATTTTAAGGGATAGAATGACTTATATTGTTGCGCTTACAGGTGGAATTGGTAGCGGTAAAACGACTATCTCTAATGTATTTTCATCCCTTGGTGTCCCTATTGTGGATGCAGATATCATCGCCAGAGACGTTGTTGCTCCTGGCACTCCAGCGTTACAGGCAATCTCAGAGCACTTCGGCTCTGACATATTATTGCTCGATGGCAACCTCAACCGCGCTCAGCTGCGCCAAAAAGTGTTTACTTCCCCGGAAGAAAAGCAGTGGCTCAATGCTCTGTTACATCCACTGATACAAGCAGAAACTCAGCGACAACTAAAGCAAATCACTGCCCCATACGCCATTTGGGTGGTTCCCCTGTTGATTGAAAATGATTTAGCAAACCGGGCAGATCGTATTTTAGTCGTTGATGTTTCACCAGAAGAACAAATTAGCCGAACAATGGCCCGTGATGGTGTCAGTCGTCAGCAAGTCGAAAATATTCTGGCTGCACAGGCCAACCGACACGCTCGGCTGGAAAAAGCGGATGATGTCATTTTGAATCAACACAGCGAACAAGATATTGCCTCCCGTGTGGTTGAGTTACATCAGCAATATTTAAAACAAGCAAAATCAGTCAGACAGGAAAATCATAATGAGTGATGTAGCCTCTACTATTATTTTTGAACATCCGCTCAATGAAAAAATGCGTTCATGGTTAAGAATTGAGTCTTCACTACAGCAATTGGAAAAGCAGCGTCATTTGGATTCTCAAGCAAGCAGCCTGTCTTTTTTCCGTACAATCGCTGAATTAATTGAGATCCTGGAGCGTGGAGAAGTCCGTTCTGAATTATTGAAAGAGCTGGATCGCCAACAAGCAAAACTAAAACTGTGGCTCGGCGCTCCCAATGCTGATACAGCTATGATTAACAATTTGACACAACAGCTCAAAGAACGCAGCCTCGCCTTGCATCAAGCGCCCAGGCTCAGCCAATATATCAAGGAAGATCGGATTATTAGTATGGTACGTCAAAGACTCAGCATTCCCGGTGGTTGCTGTAGTTTTGATTTGCCAACATTGCACCTGTGGTTGCATTTGCCACAGTCCGTCAGAGATGACTCCGTCAAGGTTTGGCTAGATAGCTTGCACCCATTGCAACAAGCACTGGAAAGCATTCTGGAGTTAATACGTCACTCGGCAGTTTTTACCCCTAAAATCAGCCACAATGGTTTTTATCAGGGAAATGCAGATGAAGCCGATCTGCTGAGATTAAAGTTAAATGTCGATACGAACGCTTTGGTTTACCCACAAGTTTCCGGTTATAAAACACGTTTTGCTATCCGTTTCTTACCTATGGATAGTGAACATGGCATAGTACCCGCCCATTTGGAATTTGAATTAGCCTGCTGCTAATATAACCCCTGAAGTAAGCATGGGAAGGAAAATAAGATGCCTGAAGTATTGACTGTCGAATGCCCAACATGCGGCAACACTGTGGTATGGGGCGAAATCAGCCCACACCGTCCATTTTGCAGCAAACGCTGCCAATTGATCGACTTAGGTGAATGGGCCAGCGAAGAGAAGAAAATACCGAGCCAAAGCGATAGTGCAGAAAATGACAGTTGGAGTGAAGAACCTGAACTGTGATATCGCTTAATTCACATCGCAGCAACACAGGGTTTATTTGGTGTAGCTGCGATGTGAACATCCCCTGATGGGGTAATACATGGAAAAGAATACCAGCCTATTAATCGATGCTGTCCTTAGTCAATAAAGACACAATGCTACGGTTTGCAGGTGGAAATTCATCTGCAATTAATTCTGATTGCAAAACCCAGCGATAAGGCTGCCCTTCCCTGCCAAATGGGTCGTTTTTCCATTCATCAACGAGGAAAAAGTAAAGTGTGATATTTCTGTCCGGAAAATCATGTGTGATGGTATCCAATAACTCACTGTGAGTTACTTCAATTCCGACCTCTTCTTTTAACTCTCTAATCAATGCTTGTTCTGGAGTTTCTCCCTGTTCAAGTTTCCCGCCGGGAAATTCCCAAAAGCCACCCATATGTGAATCAGCACTGCGCTGAGTAATAAAAATTTCATTATTGTTATTTTTAATAACGCCCGCTGCAATACGCAGATATTTTTTTTCCATAATGATTTATCTTGCTGTTTATTATTCAATCTATGTGATTATATCTTGAAGATTACATTAAAATTAGCTTAAATCGCAAACGTGTATTTTATTTAATATGCAATCAACCCACCTCATCCGGAACTTTTCCATGTAATACACCAAGATACCTTGCAATAAAAAACAAAAAATGACGCAACATATTAATTTATAAATAGTTGTAAAAAATGGTTATCTCGAAAAGGAAGGGCGCACAACTGATGCAATATGATACTCAAGCATTAATTGAAGCAAGGCAAATAACCTATCAATTTTCAGGTGAAGCCACTCCCCTATTTTCTGACATTGATATGTTTTTAAGTGCGGGGCAACACGCCCTGATAGGGCGTAATGGAATTGGTAAATCTTGGCTGGCATCAATATTGGCACAACAAACTCCTCCCACTGAGGGGAGTGTGAAACATTTTTGTGATGTTGGCTATTTGTCACAAGGTTTAGCCTCTTTTACAGGGAATGTCTCAGACATGCTTGGCTTGACCAAAATTATGCATGCCAATGAACGCGTTCTTGCAGGTATTGGGGATGCCGAAGATTTTGACATCATGGAAGGTAATTGGGATTGGCAATTTCAGGTAGATTCGTTGCTGGCAGAGGGGGAACTTAACCAAAATATATTGAACCAACCTTTTGATTCGCTCAGTGGCGGAGAACAAACCCGGATCAGATTATTGGCACGAAAACAACAAGGCGCCGGTTTTATGATTCTAGATGAACCAACCAATCACCTTGACCGACAAGGACGCCTTTGGTTGGCTCAATGGCTTGGTACATTTAGTGGGGGAATATTGCTGGTAACCCATGATACCCAACTATTACAGCATGTTTCCGTTGTTTATGAACTCAGTGGGTTGGGATTATCACGCAGTACAGGTGGTTGGGAAACTTGGTTAGAAAGTAGAGAACAGCTTCGCTTGGGTATCCAGCGCGAAGTGGATCAAACCCAAAAAAATCTGAAACAAGCCCTGCGGGATAAACAAAAAGATCATGAAAAGACCAGTAAACGACTGAGCCAAGGTAAGCATCGGCGGGAAAATGCCAATCAAGCCAAATTGCTTCTCGATCGCGAACTGGAGCGTTCAGGTGCTACGTTATCGCGGCAAGCCAAACTGCACGAAGAACGAATACAAAGAAAAACTTCACAAGCCACAGATGCCAGAACAAAGCTGGAAATTATCGATCCTTTGTCAATTGCTGTCGCCACCCCACAGACCGCTACAGCCCCCCTACTTTACCTACAAGATGTTATCTTACCTTTTGGCTCAAATGTTCCGATTAGCTTAACCATCAATAACGGTGATCGTCTTGCTATTGTTGGCAAGAACGGCAGCGGAAAATCAACCTTACTCAAAGTGATGGCGGGTTTTCTTTCTCCCAAGCAAGGGACTTGCCGTGTAACATCGTCACATCGTCTTATGGATCAACATTTTTCGTTCCTTGATAAAAACCAGTCCGCGCTGCACAACTTTCAATTACAGTCTCCGGGATGGGCAGAAGATCTGTATCGCACTCGTTTGGCACAATTGCGCATTCGCGGTGAAGAAGCGCTAAAGCCTGTCGGCTACCTCAGTGGAGGGGAGCAGCTTAAAGTTGCATTGGCTTGCCTGTTCTGTGGGCCATATGCACCAGCGTTACTGCTGTTGGATGAACCAGATAACCATCTGGACATTGAATCCAGGGAATTGTTACAAAAAGCATTGCATGATTATACTGGAGCAATGATACTTATTTCCCATGATGATCAATTTATTAAAAATGTAGGCAATATGCAGGAATTGTTCCTAAGACATTCAAACGAAGAATGAAATGAGCACTACTGCCAAATTTTGCCTCATAAATTATCGCCAACGGCCATTCCGTTGGCTTTTTTATGCTGATGACTGAATAAAATTGAAAGTAATTACTCACATTTTTTAATGTCATTAGATATCATTTAAAGATTTACCATTATATACCCTATTAACTCCAAGTTTCAGGAAGCAACGTATTATCATCCCGCGTCGCGGGATGAGAATACATACACCTTGAAGTACGACGCGTATAAATAAATTGGATACATAACCTTTAAATTATTATTTAACTGGAAATAAAAACCAAACATATCTATCATTATTTTCTGAAAAAAAGAAACAAAAACCAAATCATGTTAGCAGTTTATTATAATATATTTTCCATAAAGAATAATTTCATTATAAACCTTCTAACATATAATCCTGTCATTAATTATTGATAAATGTTTTTATATTTATAATTGAGGAATTATGAATTTTTTAGACAAAATCAATGACTCATCCGATAAAAATAATTCTCTGCTTTGCATCGGTATAGATCCTATAAACGATAAATTACCTAAACATTTTAGAAACACCGAAAATGGATATTTTGAATTCAGTAAGAAGATAATTGATTCCACTCATGATTTAGTCTGTGCATATAAGCCACAGATTGCCCATTTTTCATCAGTTGGCAAAGAATATGAACTCGAAAAGATTATCAATTACATCAAAACCAATTACCCTGACATCCCTATTATCCTTGATGCAAAACGTGGTGATATCGGCAGTACAGCAGAACAATATGCGAAAGAAAGCTTCGAAAGGTATGGCGTTGATGCTGTTACAATCAACCCTTATCTTGGTTTCGATTCCTTAAAACCATTTTTAGATTATAAGGACAAGGGCATTATATTACTGTGCAGGACGTCAAACCCCGGTGCAGTAAATATCCAAGATCTACTTGTTGATGGTGAACCTTTATATAAAAGGGTTGCGTCCTTGATAGTTAATGAATGGAATTATAATAATAATTGCCTCGCTGTCGTCGGCGCAACTTGGCCCACTCAAATGAAAGAAATCCGAGATATAGCAAAAAACATTGTTTTCTTAGTTCCGGGAGTTGGTACACAAGGCGGGTCAATTAAGGATTTGGTTATTAACGGAAAGAACGAAGCTGGAAAAGGGTTAATAATAAGTAGCTCTCGCTCTATTCTTTATGCATCACAAGATGAATTCAATTTCTCAGATAAAGCCAGGCAAGCAGCTAAAGAAATTAGGGATAATATCAATTTATATCGGTAAATATTAATTAGTTACACAATAGAGGATGAAAGTATCGCATATCACTACTCGCCATTGCCTTATCGATAAATTATTTTTTGGCCGTCCTAAATAATCACCAAGTTGAAAGCACGGTAGTTATATTCCAAGTATTATGAATGCGATTAAGATACTGAACAGTGCCAGTGGTAAGAGAAATAACTCTATCTTGTTATTTCATCCACCACTGGCATCATATTTCAGATTTTAATTATAAGCGGCCGTGGCAATGCTTATATTTTTTACCAGAACCACATGGACAAGGATCGTTACGACCAACTTTGCGCTCCCCTGCTGCCATTTGTGCTTCCGCTTCTGACATCAATGCCCCCTGCTCAACCTCATGGCTCAGATGCTGCTTTCTTGCCAGACGTTCAGCTTCTTCACGACGTTGTTGTTCAAGCGCTTCAACTTCTTCCGGCATCCGGACTTGAACTTTACTCAAGGTGCTAATGACTTCATATTTCAGTGATTCCAGCATGTTGGCAAACATGGAGAAGGATTCACGTTTGTATTCCTGTTTCGGATCTTTTTGTGCATAGCCACGCAGATGAATACCCTGACGCAGATAATCCATTGCCGCCAAATGTTCTTTCCACAGTGTATCCAAAGTTTGCAGCATGATGCCTTTTTCAAAGTTACGCATCATTTCTGCACTCACCACTTCTTCTTTCTGCTTATAAACCGCAATGGCTTGCTCAAGAATACGCTCACGCAGCGTTTCTTCATGCAATTCCGGTTCTTTATCCAACCATTCTTTAATAGGCAGATCCAGATCGAAATCGTTGACCAGTCTTTCCTGCAATCCTTCAACATCCCACATTTCTTCCAGAGATTGTGGTGGGATATAAGCATCTATCGTTGTCTTGAAAACATCTTCACGAATGTTGGAAATGGTTTCGCTAACGTCGCTGACATCAAGCAAGTCGTTACGTTGAGCATAAATCGCACGACGCTGATCATTGGCAACATCATCGTATTCCAGCAATTGCTTACGAATATCAAAGTTGCGGCTCTCTACCTTACGCTGGGCATTGGCAATCGCTTTAGTTACCCATGGATGTTCAATTGCTTCACCCGGTTTCATGCCCAATTTACGCATCATTCCTGCAACACGGTCGGAAGCAAATATGCGCATCAGGGAGTCTTCCATTGAGAGATAGAAGCGTGAAGAACCTGCATCCCCCTGACGACCAGCACGGCCACGTAATTGGTTATCAATACGGCGTGATTCATGGCGTTCCGTACCAATAATATGCAAACCACCTGCCGCCAATACAGCATCATGGCGCTCTTGCCATGCAGCTTTGATTTTTTCGATTTGTTCTTCGTCAGGCTCTTGCAGCTTGGCAATTTCAGACTGCCAGCTTCCGCCCAACATGATATCTGTACCACGTCCCGCCATGTTGGTTGCAATGGTTACTGTCCCCGCTTGACCAGCTTGGGCAATAATGTCGGCTTCCATTGCGTGGAATTTTGCGTTCAAAACATTATGTGCAATGCCTGCTTTAGTTAACGCGTTAGAAACCAGTTCCGATTTCTCAATCGAGATTGTTCCCACCAATACAGGTTGACCGCCGGTGGTACGTTCTTTGATATCTTCAATGATGGCTTCAATTTTTTCCGCCTCTGTCATGTACACCAGATCGGATAAATCTTTACGGATCATTGGACGGTTTGTCGGAACAACGATGGTATCCAATTTATAAATGGAGCTGAATTCAAAGGCTTCAGTGTCAGCTGTTCCCGTCATGCCCGCCAATTTTTCATAAATGCGGAAATAGTTCTGGAATGTAATTGATGCCAATGTCTGGTTTTCATTCTGGATCTCGACACCTTCTTTGGCTTCCACTGCCTGATGCAAGCCATCAGACCAGCGACGCCCTTGCATGGTACGCCCGGTGTGTTCATCAACAATGATGACTTCGCCATCTTTGACAATGTAGTCTACATCGCGAGTGAACAGAGCATGAGCACGCAGGGCAGCTGTGACATGGTGCATCAACATGATGTTGGTCGGTGAGTATAAAGATTCACCTTCTTCCATGAGATTGGCATCTACCAGCAATTCTTCAATCAGTATTAAGCCACGTTCGGTTAGGTTAACTTGACGTGTTTTTTCATCAACGGAGAAATGCCCTTCGCCTTGGAATGTGTCTGAATCCTCTTTTTCTTGGCGAACCAGTTTTGGGATCAGTTTATTCACTTTGATATATAACTCAGAGCTGTCTTCCGCAGGCCCTGAAATGATCAAAGGGGTACGCGCTTCATCGATAAGAATGGAGTCAACCTCATCCACTAACGCATAATGCAGTTTGCGTTGCACTCGCTCTTCCGGGCTGAATGCCATGTTATCGCGCAGATAATCGAAACCATATTCGTTATTGGTTCCGTAAGTAATATCTGCGGCATAGGCTGCACGTTTTGCCGGTGCTGGCATCCCCGGCAGGTTAATTCCTACGCTCATGCCAAGGAATTCAAACAGTGGTCGGTTATTTTCAGCATCACGCTGTGCCAGATAGTCGTTCACAGTAACAACATGAACGCCCCGACCGCTTAACGCGTTCAGATATGCAGGCAGTGTCGCTGTCAGCGTTTTACCTTCACCTGTGCGCATCTCTGCGATACAACGTTCATTCAGCACCATGCCGCCCAATAGCTGTACATCAAAGTGACGCATGCCAAATACACGCTTACTCGCTTCACGCACAGTCGCAAAAGCTTCTGGCAGGATTTTTTCCAGTGATTCACCTTCTTTCAGGCGAGCACGAAATTGATCTGTTTTTGCTTTCAGTTCATCATCAGAGAGCTTTTCAAAATCCGGCTCCATGCGGTTGATAACATCAACCACTTTGCGCAAACGGCGCAAGGTTCGGTCATTACGGCTACCAAAAATTTTTGTTAATAATTTAATCAGCATAATTCGTATTTCTCAGACAGGGCCACTGTTGTATGTAGCCAATCACTCATGTTTTAAATGACTTATTCGATAAGACAAAAGCATTAAAGTAGAAATAAATGATTGGCTATTGGCCCCGCCCTGATCCCTTGAATCTGGGCGACCCAAAGTGCTGTATTATGGGTATCAGGAATAACATCGGCCACCAGAGAAACATCAGCAATAATGTCATTGAATGGTGTTGATGTATGGGTCAACATAGCATGCAACGTATCCAACATAAGTTGTTGCATGGATGGAGAGGAAATTTGTGAGCTTTCTTTTGTTTCTTCGCATCTAACAGGTTCTGTGATAGAAAAAGCAAAAGAAAGCTGACGAATTACATTACGAACAGCATGTTGATGCCAATAATTTAAATACGTTGCGGGCTGACGCTGAACGCTTTTTAGTTGGAATAGGTGTAATTGAAACAATTGTTCAAATGAAGGGAGCGCCTGATTTTGGTTTTCTTGGCTGGATGAAGTATTTGTATGGGGAAGGCTTTCCACTACTCCAGCAAAAACGGTAGGAACACCAATACCTGTAGCAACCATGCCCAGTAAAAGGTGAGACCAAAAATAACGCCTACCAAATTGTCGCCAAAGATTTAAAATACTCATTAATCCTTCATTAATAAATACTGGAACTGCCTTTATTATGCGAGATAGCCGCCCACAATCACTGGATGCGCTGTTTGAAGATGCCGCATCTGTTGGGAAAACCCCTCTTCAAGCCATTCAGAAACATGCCATCGCGCTATTGAAACTCAATCGAGCTGTTCTCAGCTTACTTCCAGCACAGTTGCACCCATGGTGCAGAGTCGCCAATTATCGCAAACAAATTCTGGTACTGGAAGCAGGAAATGCCAGTTGGATGACCCGACTCCGTTATGAAATACCTGTTTTGCTTTCAACCCTGAGAAGCGAAATTCTACCATCTTTATCTTCGATCGACATAAAGATAAATCCATCATTAATGGTTAAGTGTAATAATAATGCGCAAGGTTTCACAAAATCATCAAGCAACGCTTCTGATAATGATAATAAGAAATTGCCAAAGCGCCAATTGACACATGAAAGTGCAGAAACATTAATTATGCTAGCTGAACGTAGCCCAGAGAAACTGAAAAAGAGGTTAGAACGATTGGCTGCGCTGGCCGGAGAGGGTACCAGTACAGCCAAGAAGAAGCGCTAACGCTGAATGAAACACATCAGCGAAAGGAGCGTAATAGATAACATAACCCACTGATGTATCATAAGGATGCTCTCAACGTCCTTCACCAAGACACATGTAATATCAATACATGTGCCAGTAAATGCACACGTTAGCTTTTATGCCAACACCAATGACGGAGCACGGAAAGCCAGAGGCATTTCAGCTTCATCTTCGAATGTGACAAATTCCCAAGCACTTTCTTGCGCCAAAACCGCTTGCAGCAGTTTGTTGTTCAATGCATGACCAGACTTGTACGCGGTGAAAGCGCCAATGATGTTATAGCCACACATAAACAGATCGCCAATGGCATCAAGCATCTTATGACGGACGAATTCGTCGTCGAAACGCAGGCCATCTTCGTTGAGTACGCGATAATCATCCACCACAATCGCACAATCAAAGCTGCCGCCAAGGCACAAACCTTGAGATTGTAAGTACTCAATGTCGCGCATAAAACCAAAGGTACGCGCACGGCTAATCTGGCGAACAAATGAATCGGCAGAGAAATCCAAGCTATAGCGCTGCGAGCGGGAATCAATTGCTGGGTGGTTAAAATCAATGGTAAAGTCCAGACTGAAACCGTTATATGGCGTCAATTCAGCCCATTTATCCCCATCTTCCACACGAACAACGTCTTTTATGCGTACGAATTTTTTCGCTACATTCAGTTCTTCAATACCCGCATCCAATAGCAGGAAAACAAATGGGCTGGCACTCCCGTCCATAATTGGGATTTCTGGCGCATCAACTTCAATAACAATGTTATCGATTCCCAAACCTGCCAAAGCAGCATTCAAGTGCTCAACTGTTGAAATTCGTACGTTATGCTCATTAACTAAACAAGTACAGAGCATAGTATCACGCACAGATTTGGCATCTGCCGGGAAATCTACCGGAGGATTCAAGTCAGTACGACGATAGATGACCCCGGTATTAGCCGGCGCTGGACGCATTGTCAGCGTGACTTTTTTACCGGTGTGCAAACCGACGCCGGTCGCTTGAACAATACGTTTTAATGTCCTTTGTTTGATCATCGTCTATATCTCGCAACGTTACTTATCCCACCAATCATTATAAAACATGATTGGCAGGATATTTTAGCACAAAAAGCGGAGAAACCAATTTTTTGATGATTAATCAGCCTGCTTACGCAAAAAAGCAGGAATATCGAGATAATCAGGCTCTTTGCTTGTATGTGCACTTTGGTCGTTTACGACTTTAGCTGCTGTTTTGCTTTCATCAGGCATTGAAGAAAGCCCACCAGGCATCTGCTGGTAACGGCGCTCCATTGTATTTGCCTGAGGTGCTTTGTTGTTGGTTACCAGCGTAATTTCTGGGCGTTTATCCATCCCGATACCAGTTGCCACAACAGTCACGCGCAGCTCATCGTTCATATCTGGATCCAGTGACGTACCGATAACAACCGTTGCATTGTCAGAAGCAAATGCACGGATTGTGTTACCAACCGTTTCAAATTCATCCAGACGCAGGTCAAAGCCCGCAGTAATGTTAACCAGAACACCACGCGCACCAGAAAGATCGATATCTTCCAACAATGGGCTGGAGATAGCCATTTCTGCTGCCTCTTCCGCGCGATCTTCGCCTTGCGCAATACCGGAGCCCATCATGGCGTAACCCATTTCAGACATTACGGTACGAACGTCAGCAAAGTCAACATTCATCAAGCCTGGGCGAGTGATCAGCTCAGCAATACCCTGAACTGCCCCTTTCAGTACATCATTCGCTGCACCGAATGCATCCAGCAAGGAGATACCGCGTCCCAGAACTTTCAATAATTTGTCATTTGGAATAGTGATCAATGAGTCCACGTGCTTGGACAATTCAGTGATCCCCTGTTCCGCAAATGCCATACGCTTTTTGCCTTCAAAATTGAATGGCTTAGTGACGACAGCAACGGTCAGGATCCCAAGTTCTTTGGCTATTTCAGCGACAACTGGTGCAGCACCTGTTCCTGTACCACCGCCCATACCAGCAGCGATGAATACCATGTCAGCCCCTTCCAGTGCAGTGCGCAGCGATTCGCGGTCTTCTTCCGCAGCAGTACGACCAACTTCAGGGTTTGCGCCCGCGCCTAATCCTTTTGTAATGCCGTTGCCAATCTGGATAGTCTGACCAACAGCTGTCTTACGCAGCGCTTGAGCATCCGTGTTAATCGCAAAGAAATCTACACCTTCAATGCGCTCACGCACCATATGCTCAACAGCATTACCGCCGCCGCCGCCGACGCCGATGACTTTAATCACCGCGTCGTTGGTTAATTCCAGTGGTTCAAACATAATTTCTCTCCGTTTTGTGCCTTTATATCGAGGCCGGCGATATTGTCGTAGCCTCTGTATAAAAAATCAAAATTCTTTTTTCAGCCAGGAGCTGACTTTCTTAAACCAGCCACCGACTGACGTTCTTTTATCGGCATCAGAATCTCCGCCAAGGTGGGATTCTTTGCCATAATGCAGAAGCCCGACTGCTGTTGAATAGCAAGGCTCCTGCACATAATCTGTCAGCCCAGTAATGTTCAGAGGCCGGCCGATGCGTACTTGGGTATGAAACACCCGCTGGGCACAATCGGCCAGACCATCAATTTGAGCTCCGCCACCTGTCAGGACAATCCCTGCCGCCAAGTGGTGTTTTACCCCCTG
Source organism: Xenorhabdus mauleonii (assembly GCF_900113945.1). GTDB lineage: Bacteria > Pseudomonadota > Gammaproteobacteria > Enterobacterales > Enterobacteriaceae > Xenorhabdus > Xenorhabdus mauleonii. Next base: position 66,512 of record NZ_FORG01000010.1, on the reverse strand, counting down.
CTGACGTAATTGTTCTTGCAACCGCAAGATTTCTTCATTCACTAAATTCAGCAGTTCGGTATAACGAGGTTCAATAACCTCAGCCAGTGTCTGACGCTGCAAACTCCGGGGAGGACGACCTCCTACGCTTGGTACTTCTACACTCTCATCCTTGCTGACAATGGAACCCAATGCACATCCATGACGAACCTTGATGGTTTCAGCATCACTTGGAGGAGTACCAAACGCATAAGCGATATCACTGGTTACAACGTTACCTGCATACGGGATAACCTTGGTATGACGCAACGCGCCTCCGGTATATACGGCGATATCCATCGTGCCACCGCCGATATCCACAACACACACACCCAATTCGCGTTCATCTTCCGTCAATACCGCATAACTTGCTGCCAGTCCGGCAAAAATAAGTTGGTCAACTTTCAATCCACAGCGTTCAACAGCTTTTACGATGTTTTTCGCCATATCATTATGGCAGGTAATCAAGTGAACCTTTGCCTGCATACGCACGCCAGACAGCCCAACTGGATTTTTAATCCCTTCCTGATAATCAATCGCATATTCCTGTGGGATTACATGCAAAATACGGTGTTCATCACGAACACGAACCGATTTCGCTGTATGGACAACACTGTCCACGTCATCCTGCGTGACTTCTTCTTCTGAAATCGGCACCATGCCTATCTCGTTCTGGCAACTGATATGCTTGCCGGAAAGTGCCAAGTAGACTGAGGAAATCTGGCAATCTGCCATAAGTTCAGCCTGATCAATGGCTCGCTGTACACATTTAACGACCGATTCCAGATCGTTGACACCACCTTTATCCATGCCGCGAGATGGACAACTTCCTACTCCGATAATATTAACCATACCATCGGGCAGAATTTCACCAACCAGGGCAGATACTTTTGCTGTCCCGATTTCAAGGCCAACTACCAATTTTCTGTCCGTTGATTTGATCATCGTTATTCTGCCTGTCTCTGTATTATTACCAGTCACTGTTTGTTTTCTTGCCCGTTCACTGAAACCGACGCATCAGTTAATAAAGGAGCCCAACCTACCGCAGCACCGCTGTCATAGCGCAAATCAACATAATCCACGCGCTTTTCCGTGTTTTTCAGCAACACTGGATACAGCTCAATAAAACGTTTTATTCGTTCTACTTTGTCTCTATTTCCCAACTCTAATCGGATATCATTATCCAATATCAGTTGCCAGGAATTACGCGCTGTCATGATCACCGCTTTCAATTTCATTTGATGTTCTGAAAGCAGGGCCGCCATTGTGCGATATCCTTCTAATACATCTTTTTCTTTACCTTCAGGGCCATACAGCATCGGGTATTTCCCATTAACGCTGCGTGCCACGGGTAAACTGAACACCCGACCTTCTGCATCCAGCATTTGCGTGTCGTTCCAACGCGCATAAGGCACGTATTCTACCAGATGTATTTTCAGTTCATCAGGCCATTGTTTACGCACAGTGACTTGCCTAATCCATGGCAATTGTTCTATTTTCTCCTGAATGACGTTGACGTCCTGTGTCATAAATGTCCCCGGTGTTCCCAGAGACAAAATAGCCTGCCTGACATCGTCATTTGAGGTGTAATGGCGTTCGCCAGTTAACACCAGTTTCGAGAGCGGTAATCGATTGGCGTCCTTCATCCAATCCAGAGTCATCCAGCCTCCCCATGTGATAGTGCCAATCACCATCAGGAAGAAGATAATCCCCATCAAATAAGACCCATTGCTGGGGCGAGTTCCTTGAGTTTCGTTCTCCCGCTCCCGGATATTCCGGGCTGCCTGTGACATATCAATACTCAGCCAATTCCAAAATTCTCGCTACAAGTTGAGAAAAGCCAAGCCCAGCCTGACGAGCAGCCATTGGAACCAGACTATGGCTGGTCATGCCCGGAGAGGTATTTGCTTCCAGCAAATAGAAGTTACCGTTGCCGTCATCCATGATATCAACCCGTCCCCAGCCTTTACATCCCAGCACCTTATATGCTTTTGATGCGATATCTAACAGCTCTTGCTCTTTTTCTTCACTCAAACCACTTGGGCAAAAATATTGCGTTTCATTTGAGATATATTTCGCATCATAGTCATAAAATACATCCGGAGCCTGAATGCGAATGGATGGAAGCGCCTCGTTCCCCAAAAAGCCCACAGTATATTCGGGGCCAAACATCCATTTTTCAACCAACACATCGGTGTCATATTTAAATGCCAGTTCCAATGCGCCGCGCAATTCAGAATAATCGTTCACTTTGGTCATTCCCACACTGGAACCTTCCAGATTCGGCTTGACCATTAATGGCAATCCTAATTCTCGAACATCTTCTTTGAGTTGCAAATCACTAACTTGTTCAAAATTTTGAGAATTAAATACAACATAAGGAGAAATAGGCAGTTCTGCCCCTAGCCATAGTTGTTTGGTACGTAATTTATCCATTGTTAAAGCGGATGCCATCACGCCGCTGCCAGTGTAAGGAAGCTGCAAAAACTCCAGAACACCTTGCAAAGTGCCATCTTCACCACCCCGGCCATGCAGGGCGATAAAGACTTTACTAAATCCTTCTTCTTTGAGTCGAGTTACATCAAAGTCTTTAGTATCAACTGGGTAAGCGTCAATTCCCGCTTCTTTCAACCCAGTCACAACTGCCATTCCTGATTGCAGTGAAACTTCACGCTCAGCGGAGGTTCCTCCCAACAGAACAGCGACTTTATCAGCCATGATGCTCCCCCTCACTACTAAAGGATGGCTGCAATTTTGTTTCAGCCAAATTGCGCGCTATTTTACCTATATTGCCGGCACCTTGTACCAAAACTAAGTCATTGCTTTCTATAACTTGAGATAACGTCGCGGAAATTTGCTCAGGATCTGACACAAAAATCGGTTCCAATTTGCCACGGCTACGGATAGTCCGGCACAAAGAACGGCTATCCGCTCCCGGGATCGGTGTTTCACCGGCGGCATAAACATCCAGCATCAATAGAACATCAACCTGACTTAGCACATTGGCAAAATCATCATATAAATCACGTGTTCTTGTATAACGGTGCGGCTGGAATACCATCACGATCCGCTTGTCAGCCCAGCCCGCCCGTGCTGCTTTAATTGTGGCATCAACTTCCGTTGGATGGTGACCATAATCATCCACCAACATCACACTGCCTTCTTTGTTGTTGATATGCTTGAGGGAAAACTCCCCCAGAAAATCAAACCGACGCCCAGTTCCCTGAAACTCTGCCAGTGATGCCAGAATTGCAGAATCATCAATGCCTTCTTCTGTCGCCACAGCCACCGCAGCAGTCGCATTCAGTGCGTTATGCCGCCCTGGGGCATTCAGCACTACATGCAGTTCTGGCAAATCATGCCGGCTGATAGTGAAAAATCCCTGCGCCCCTTTCTGCTCATAGTGGGTAATGCGGATATCCGCTTTTTCACTGAAGCCGTAAGTCGTGACATAGCGCCCAATGCGGGGAATCAACTCTTCCACAACGGGATCATCAATGCACATCACTGCCCGGCCATAAAATGGTAAATTGTGCAGGAAGTTAACAAACGTCTGTTTGAGATTTTCGAAATCTCCCTGATAGGTTTCCATGTGGTCAGCTTCAATATTGGTGACGACCGCCATCATCGGCTGCAAATGCAGGAATGATGCATCGCTTTCATCAGCTTCTGCTATCAGGTAACGACTCGTGCCCAAACGCGCATGTGTACCGGCCGCTTTGACCAATCCACCGTTAACAAATGTTGGATCAAGGCCAGCCTGAGCATAAATGCCGGCAATCATTGCCGTTGTTGTTGTTTTTCCATGTGTCCCCGCAATGGCGATACCATGGCGATAACGCATTAATTCTGCCAGCATCTCTGCACGACGGATAACCGGAATACGTGCCTCGCGAGCCGCTATAATTTCAGGGTTGTCCGCAGAAATAGCAGTAGATGCGACAACCACATTGGCATTCCGAATATTTTCCGGGCGGTGATTAAAATAAATGGTTGCACCCAGTGTAATTAGCTGTTGTGTGACTGGGTTGGGCGCCAGATCAGAACCACTTATCTGATAACCTTCATTAGCCAACACTTCGGCGATACCACCCATGCCAGCACCACCAATGCCGACAAAGTGGATATGCCTGACTTTTCTCATTTCAGGCACTGATGCTCTTAATTTCGCCAACTGTTGTGTATTCACGTTGTAATCTTCACTCGTTATGTTTACATCACCGTTCTATTTAGAACGGTCTGAATGATCTTTGACAGCATCGATCAGCGCTGCTGCCACGCGTTCGGTTGCATTGATAATCGCCACTGAGCGTGATTTTTCTGCCATCTCCAGCAATTGTGGCCGCTGCCATTGTGTTAGCAAGTCAACCACCGCATCAGCCGTAAACTCAGGCTGTTCGAGTATTTTAGCCGCCCCTGCTTTTTCCAGCGGCAAAGCATTCCAATATTGCTGGCGGTCTTTGTGCAGGAATGGCACAAAGATCGCAGGTAAACCCGCTGCGGATATTTCGCTGACCGTTAAAGCACCGGAACGACATACGACAATATCTGCCCATGCATAAGCCTGTGCCATATCATCAATAAATTCAGTCACCTTAAATTCAGAGCTGTCTGAATTCTCATATTTTTTTTGCGTCTCTTCCTGCGCACCTTTACCAGCCTGATGCCATAAAGTGATTTTTTCTCCCAAGCGGGCTGCCACTTCCGGCATGGTTTGGTTCAGGATCCTTGCGCCTTGGCTTCCCCCAACAACCAGCACCCGGACAGGCCCTTCACGGCCGACCAGACGCTGTTCTGGCACAGGAAGTGCCAATACATCTTCCCTAACTGGATTACCAACAACCGGTGCGTTCGGAAAAGCGCCCGGGAACGCCTGCAAAACGGTTTTTGCAATTTTTGCCAGCCAGCGATTCGTCAGCCCTGCAATACCATTTTGTTCATGCAATACGACTGGAATGCCACACAACCATGCCGCGATCCCACCCGGCCCGGAAACATATCCGCCCATTCCCAGCACGACATCCGGCTGGTAACGGCGCATGATAGCTTTTGCCTGCCGAATTGCTTTAAAAATTCTTATTGGGGCAGCAAGCAAGGCTTTGATTCCTTTGCCTCGCAACCCTGAAATTTGGATAAATTCAATATCAATACCATGTTTTGGTACTAATTCAGCTTCCATGCGATCAGAAGTTCCCAACCAGCGAATCTCCCAACCCTGCTCTTTTAAGTGATGAGCAACGGCCAGCCCCGGGAATACATGACCTCCCGTACCACCTGCCATCACCATTAAACGCCGGTTTTTGCCACTCATTTAGGGCTCCTTACAAACGCCTGTGCTTTCGCCAAGCGCACTTCATAATCAATTCGCAATAGCAGTACAATTGCTGTCGACATCACAATCAGGCTTGAGCCGCCATAACTGACCAGAGGTAGGGTCAATCCCTTTGTTGGCAGCATGCCTGCCGCTGCACCCACATTAATGAATGCCTGAAAGCTAAACCAGATACCGATGGCACAGGCTAAGAAACCAGCAAATCGTTGGTTAAGCTGTAATGCCCGTCGGCCAATCATCATTGCGCGGAAAGCGACGAAGAATACCATTGCCAACACCAAAACCACACCGAAATAACCTAATTCCTCTGCAATAATTGAGAAAATAAAGTCTGTATGGGCTTCCGGCAGATATTCCAATTTCTGGACTGAGTTACCCAACCCCTGACCAAAGAAATCTCCACGACCAAATGCCATTAACGATTGGGTTAATTGATAGCCGCTGCCAAAAGGATCTTCCCAAGGGTTCAGGAAGGAAGTCACCCTGCGTACACGGTAAGGTTCGGCGATAATCAGCACACACACCGCGAATATTCCGCAACCAATGATGGCAAGGAATTGCCACAATTTTGCCCCCGCCAGAAACAACAGGGCCAAGGTTGTCACAAACAACACAACCACCGTTCCTAAATCCGGCTGGGCCAGCAACAAGATAGCCAAAGCAATCATGACGCCCATAGGTTTGCAAAATCCCCAGAAATTGTTTCTCACTTCCTCAACTTTTCTGACCAGATAGCCGGAAAGGTAGCAAAACAGCGATAGCTTCGATAATTCGGCAGGCTGAATACGCAATGGGCCAATCGCAACCCAGCGTGATGCGCCATTGACCGAGCTACCGACAAACAACACGACAACCAGCATCATGATTGTTCCCAACAACATGACATAGCTGTAGCGCTGCCAAAATTCCATCGGAATGCGCAGTGTAATCAAAGACAAGAAGAAGCTCAGGCCCAAGTAAATCGCATCGCGTTGTGCAAAGATAAATGGATTTTGAGTAAGACGCTGACCAACAGGCATTGAGGCTGATGTCACCATGACAAAACCGATCACAGCCAACCCCAATACCATCCAGACTAGGGTACGATCATACATGACGATATCTGTGGCATCACTTTCCACATTTCCCGCCAACCAATTTTTAAATTTACCGAAGCCTGGAATGGTCATCAGCCTAACTCCTCTGCCAAACGGGCAAATTCATGACCACGATGCTCAAACCCATTGAATTGATCAAAGCTCGCACACGCCGGGGAAAGTAAGACCATATCGCCGGCAGCTAATTTAGGAGCAATGTCCCGCATTGCCTGTTCCATTGTTTCTGTCTGTGTGGAATCTTCAGGACGCAATTCAGCAATCTGTCCCCCATCACGGCCAAAACAGTAGAGATGAATATTCGGTGCCGAGATATAAGGTTTCAGTGGGGTAAAATTCGCGGCTTTCCCGTCTCCCCCCATCAAAAGATAAATCGTCCCTTCCACTTTCAGGCCACTGAGAGCCGCTTGAGTACTGCCGACATTCGTCGCCTTGGAGTCATTTACCCAACGGACATTATTTCTCATATGAACCACCTGAAAACGGTGTTCCAGACCTGAATATGTCCGCAAGACTTGAAGGCTGGCTTCGCGCGGAATCCCAACTGCATCCGCCAGTGCCAGAGCCGCAAGCCCGTTGGTGTAGTTATGCTGACCAGCCAATTGCATTTCATCGGTCGACAGCACCAGAGAGTGATTGGCCTTCAGTTGTTGGTGCTCACTATCAAGTTGATAATCACCGTCATCCACGCCAAAACTAATGCAACGACTATCCTTACCTGTGACCGGTAACGTCAGTTCATCCTGGGCATTCACAATGCAAACTTTTGCCCCATCATAAATACGCAGTTTTGCCGCACGATATTGTTCTACCCCTTCAGGGTAACGAACCATATGATCTTCAGTCACATTCAATACAGTCGCGGCTGCTGCTTTCAGGCTGTAGGTTGTTTCAAGCTGAAAACTGGAAAGCTCCAGCACATACAACTGGCAAGGCTGTTTCAGCAATTCCAAGGCAGGAATGCCGATATTGCCGCCTACGCCAACTTGCCAACCGGCTTCTTTTGCCATCTCCCCAACAAGAGTCGTTACCGTGCTCTTGCCGTTCGAGCCTGTAATAGCAACAATGGGTGCCGCGGCTTCACGGCAAAACAATTCAATGTCACCAATAATTTCAATACCGGCATCAGCCGCCGCCTGCAATTCAGGCGTAGCCAGCGCCATTCCCGGGCTGGCAATAATCAAATCAGCGTCTGCCAACCATTGTTCATTCAAGTTGCCGGTATGGCATTCAACACTGGCAGGCAGTTTGTCACTGCCCGGAGGCACCATACGGGTATCCATCACACGGGGAGTGACACCACGTGTGATAAAGAAGTCAACGCAGGAAAGGCCCGTAAGGCCTAATCCAACAATAACGACTTTTTTATCCCCATATTCAGTCATGAGTTGCTCAGTCATGATTAACGTACCTTCAGCGTTGCCAGACCAATCAGTACCAGCATCAAAGAAATAATCCAGAAGCGCACAATAACGCGAGGTTCCGGCCAACCCTTTAATTCATAGTGATGGTGGATCGGTGCCATGCGGAAAATACGCTGCCCACGCAGTTTGAATGATCCAACCTGCAAAATGACAGACAAGGTTTCCACGACGAACACGCCACCCATGATGACCAGCAAGAACTCTTGGCGCAGCAGTACTGCGATGGTTCCCAGTGCTCCACCCAAGGCCAGTGAACCCACATCACCCATGAAGACTTGCGCGGGATAAGTGTTGAACCACAGGAAGCCCAGACCGGCACCGACAATTGCAGTACAGACAATGACCAATTCACCCGCATGGCTCAGATAAGGAATATGCAGGTAATTGGCAAAATTTACGTTCCCGGTTGCCCATGCCACTAATGCAAACCCTGCTGCAACCAGTACTGTTGGCATGATTGCCAAGCCGTCCAGACCATCGGTCAAATTCACCGCGTTACTGGTTCCAACAATTACAAAATAAGCCAGCAGGATATAAAGCAGCCCCAGTTGAGGCATGACTTCTTTGAAAAACGGCACAACCAGTTGCGTGGCAGGGGTATCTTTGCCAATGCTGTACATAGAGAATGCAACTCCCAGCGCCAGCACTGACTGCCAGAAATATTTCCACCGAGCAATCAGACCCTTGGTGTCTTTGCGCACGACTTTAAGATAGTCATCCACAAACCCCACGATGCCATAGCCCACCAGCACGACCAGCACGCACCAAACGTATGGGTTATCCAAACGGGCCCACAATAGAACAGAGATAGTAATGGAGAACAGGATCAACAACCCGCCCATCGTTGGCGTTCCACGTTTGCTGAAATGGGATTCCGGGCCGTGATTGCGCACGACTTGGCCAATCTGCAATTTTTGCAGGTAGGCAATCAAGGTAGGCCCCATCCATAACGCGATGAACAATGCGGTAAGCAAGCCGACGATAGCCCTGAACGTCAAGTAAGAAAAGACGTTAAAACCTGTATGATATTGAACCAAGTATTCGGCCAGCCAAACTAACATTGGAAGTTCTCCTTCAGTGCGTTCACAACCTCTTCCATCGCGGTACTGCGTGAACCTTTAATTAATATGGAAATCATTTCGTGTTGTTCCAATAAAGCAAGCAGCGTTGAAACTAATTCAGTTTTATTCGAGAAATGCTGCCCCTTGCCACTTGCGTCACTAATATGAGCGCTGAGAACACCAACGCTAAGAACTTTATCGATGCTGGTTGAGGCCACGGCGCTGCCGACTTCACGATGGCATTCAATTGCGTGTTCCCCCAGTTCGCCCATATCGCCAACCACCATGACTTTGTAACCGGACATTTGCGACAGCACATTTGCTGCGGCAATCATGGAGCCGGTATTGGCGTTATAAGTGTCATCCAGCACTACTTTTCCCGTCGCCAGATGAACGGGGAATAGACGCCCTGGTACAGCGTTCAATTCTGATAACCCGGCACGGATATTCTCCAGCGATGCGCCAACAGATATCGCAAGGGCACTGGCCGCCAGCGCATTGCCAATATTGTGTTTACCCGGCAATGGCAAGGTCAGTTCGATTTCCCCAATGGGGGTGTGGAGGCAAAAGTGCGTTGCCAATGGTTGTTCTGCAATATGTGTTGCGTAAAAATCTGCACCGTCTGCCGGGGAAATGGAAAAACGCCACACTGTCTGCTGATTGTGGATATTGTTTTGCCAGTTATCCCAATCATGACTATCCATATTGATAATCGCGGTTCCGTTCGGTGCAAGCCCTTCAAAGATTTCACCTTTGGCTTTTGCCACCCCAGCTAACGACCCGAACCCTTCTAAATGGGCAGAAAATAGATTATTAACCAGAGCACTTTCCGGACGTGTCATTTCGGTGGTATAGGCAATTTCACCAATATGATTGGCACCCAGTTCAATCACGGCAAATTGGTGTTCTTCAGTGAGCCTGAACAACGTTAACGGCACGCCTATGTCATTATTGAAGTTGCCAGAGGTATAAAGCGTGTTGCCACATTGATGCAAAATAGCCGCCGTCATCTCTTTTACAGATGTTTTTCCGGATGAACCTGTCAAGGCCACGACTCTTGCCTTGCTTTTCTGACGAACCCAAGCCGCCAGTTTTCCCATTGCCAAGCGGGTGTCCTTCACGACCACCTGCGGGCAATCAACCGCCAAAGGACGATTGACCAATAAAGCACCGGCTCCCAACTTCACTACATCGGCAGCAAAATTATGGGCATCGAATTTTTCCCCTTCCAGGGCGATAAACAGGCTCCCGCGTACCACGTTGCGGCTATCAGTTTCTACCGCATTAAGTTGGAGGGATTCAGATTGCTGCTCAGTAACATGATGGAGTGTTCCATCCGTTAATTGTGCCAATTGCTGGAGTGTTAATGAGATCATGCGATCACCCCCAGCAAACGGGCAACGGTCAAGCGGTCTGAATAATCCAGCCGACGGTTGCCGACCAATTGGTAATCTTCATGACCTTTGCCTGCTATCAAAACAACATCTTCTGCATTTGCCTGCATAATGGTGCTGGTTACAGCTTCAACGCGGCCATGAATTGCCATCGCACGGCCAGGATCGATAAATCCAGCCAGAATATCTGCCACAATTGCCTGCGGTTCTTCACTGCGGGGATTGTCATCTGTGACAACCACGCGGTCAGCGCCATGTTCTGCGACGCCGCCCATCAGCGGACGCTTGCCTTTATCACGATCGCCACCACAGCCAAAGACACACCAGAGTTGTCCTTTGCAATGCAGCCGTGCAGCAGATAAGGCTTTTTCCAAGGCATCAGGGGTATGGGCATAATCTACAACCACGGTAGGACGCCCAGTGGCCGCAAAAACTTCCATGCGCCCACAAACCGGCTCCAGACAAGAGGCGGTCGCCAGCAATTTATCCAGAGGGTATTCCAGTGATAACAACGTCGCCAGCGCCAACAACAAGTTACTGACATTAAATGCCCCCATCAGAGGGCTGTTCAGCGTGCCGCTGCCCCAACTGGAAGTAAACGCAATAGTTGCGCCTTTGTCGTGATAATAAACTTCATTGGCCGATAACCAACGCCCTTGCCAGTTTTCTGGCAGGCGGTTCTCCATCGTCACGGCAATCGCTTCAGGCAGGCGGGATAACCATTTCTGTCCGATTTCATCATCGGCATTAATGATTTTTTGCTTTGCCTCATGGTTACTGAACAGTAACCATTTCGCCTCTTCGTAATTTTCCATATCACCATGATAATCAAGGTGATCACGACTTAAATTAGTAAAAGCGGCAGCCTGGAACGGTAACGCCGCTACCCTTCCCTGAACCAAACCATGCGACGAGACTTCCATTGCAGCGAAAGTCGCGTTTTGATTAACCAGCTGTTGCAAATCAAGCTGAATATCAACGGCAGAGCCGGTCGTATTTTCACTTGGAACGACCATACCCAACAGACCATTTCCTACCGTGCCCATTACAGCGCTTGTTTCCCCAAGCCCTTGGCTCCATTGTGCCAATAACTGTGTTGTAGTCGTTTTTCCGTTGGTTCCGGTCACACCGACCAGCTTCAGTTTATTGCCGGGATGTTGATAAAATTCACCAGCCAGCTTTGATAATTTATTATTTAAATCATCCAAATAGATAACAGGTACGCCATGCATTACCTGCACCGTACCGTTATCAGCTTTTCCCTTCGCTTCTGCAATCACCGCAGCGACACCCTGAGCGATGGCTTGAGGAATATATTTTCGACCATCTGTCTGATGCCCTTGAACAGCAACAAACAGATCTCCGGCAGCCGCCTTACGGCTGTCCAATGTCATTTCGCGTAGCGGAAGCTCCGGTGTATCGACACCCCATGGAGCCAGTAAATCGCGTAAATTACGATCTGCCACTTTTATCCTCTTTATTAATTAATCACAAATTCGTTTTTATCGTCCACAGGCAATGCATCCGGCTCAACGTTCATCGTACGTAGCACACCACTCATGATGGTGCCAAAGATGGGCGCAGAAACCGCACCGCCATAATATTTACCTGCTTGTGGGTCATTGATGATCACAACCAGCGCAAATCGAGGATTACTTGCAGGCGCAACCCCTGCGGTATAGGAAATATATTTATTGACGTACTTACCATCCGGCCCAACTTTTTTGGCCGTACCGGTTTTAATCGCAATGCGATAACCCTTTATCGCCGCCCGTACACCACCACCACCCGGTAATGCCACACTTTCCATCATATGCACGACTGTTCGCATAATCGGTTCAGGGAATACGCGGGTTCCTGGTACGGGGGGATCAACTTTGGTAATTGACAGCGGGCGGTAAATCCCCAAGCTGCCGATCGTTGCATAGACTCGCGCTAACTGTAACGGTGTTACCATCAGCCCGTAGCCGAAAGAAAAGGTGGCCCTGTCAAGATCAGACCACCGTTGTTTATTTTTTGGAAATAAGCCACTACTTTCTCCGACCAGCCCCAAATTGGTTGGCCTTCCCATCCCAAAGCGTAAATAAACATCTACCAGCTCTGAGGCGGGCATCGCTAACGCCAGTTTGGAAACACCAACGTTACTCGACTTCTGTAAAATTCCGGTGATGGTCAATTCCTTACGAGGGGCAACGTCTTTGATTTCGTGCCCTCTGGAACCATAAGTCAATCGATATGGCCGGGTGTCCAACACCGTATTTTCTTTGACGATTCCACTGTTCAGTGCACTCATCACCACCAGCGGTTTTACGGTAGAACCCGGTTCAAAAATATCGGTGATGGCGCGGTTGCGCATGGCGTCTTTCGGTGTTCCCGCCAAATTGTTCGGGTTGTAGGATGGGCTGTTAGCCATCGCCAAGACTTCGCCGGTATTCACATCAACCAATACCGCCGTACCCGATTCTGCCTTGTTCAACGAAACGGCTTTGGTCAGTTCGCGATAGACCAGTGTCTGGAGACGTTCATCAATGCTGAGCGACAAATCATGGGCAGCTTTACTGTCCGTGGATGAAATATCCTCAATGACCCGTCCTGTGCGATCTTTACGAACCGTCCGGCTGCCCGGCATTCCCGTTAACCAGCTATCAAAACTTTTTTCAACACCTTCAATTCCCGAACCATCAATATTGGTTACACCAATAATGTGAGCGGTTACCTGCCCGGCCGGGTAATAACGGCGGGATTCTTGACGCAAATAGATACCAGGCAATTTTAATTTCTGGACATAATCGCCTATAGAGGTATTTACTTGACGGGCAAGGTAAACAAAGCGCCCATTGGGATATTCGCTGATTTTTTTACTGAGTTGTTCGACGGGAATGGACAGCGCATCAGCCAACGCTTTCCACCGGGTATCCTCTGTGATACCGCCTTTTTCAAACACTTCTTTCGGGTCTGCCCAGATAGCATCAACGGGCACGCTGACAGCCAGCGGACGCCCATTGCGATCGTTTATCATGCCACGGGCGGTTGGAATAGATTGGACTCGCAGTGAACGCGAATCCCCTTCTTTTACCAAACGATCCGGATTGATGATCTGCAAATAAGCAACACGAATCAAAAGCCCGATTAAAGCAAACCCAATGCCCCCACACAGCAAGGCAAAACGCCAGCTTACAAAACTTGCTTTATCTTCTTGCTTTTTCAACTTTAAAGAGCGTGCAGCTTTCATCGCCTACCTTTTGGTTGTCAACTGGACTCAATGGGTTATCACAATATTTTCTTTTGCCGGATCAACGTGTTGCATCTGTAAATTTTGAGTTGCAATCCGTTCAACCCGACTGTGATCACCCAGAGCATTCTCTTCAAGGAGCAGGTTACGCCATTCAATGTCCTGAGCATCAAGTTGAATCACTTGACGCTCTTTTGCCGCGGTCAATAAGCGGGTCTGATGCGCGACCGTCACAACACTGATGGCTGAAACCACAACAGACACCAGCAAAATCAGTGGGAGTTTGGCATTGCGGATTAAATCCTTGCCAATCACCCCGACTAACCCGTGACGCTCACCAGCCATTATTCATCCACCTTTTCAGCAAATCGCAAAACCGAACTACGTGCCCTTGGATTTATCGCCACTTCATCTTCTGAAGGCTTCATTTTGCCGATAGATTTCAAGCTCTTTCCTCCCAGCATTTTTAATTGTGCTTCAGTCAGAGGTAGACCTGCTGGAACCTGCGGCCCTTGGCTATGTTGTCGGATAAAGCGTTTCACTATGCGATCTTCCAACGAGTGGAAACTAATGACTGATAATCGCCCCTGTGGCGCCAGAACGCGCAATGCACCATTCAATGCACGCTCAATCTCTTCCAGTTCACTGTTAATGTAAATCCTAATAGCTTGAAAGCTGCGTGTTGCCGGATGTTTATGTTTTTCCCTAATTGGACTTGCCTGGGCAATGAGTTCTGCCAGTTCGCGAGTTCGCGTCATTGGCTGTTCCTGATTCCGAGCGACAATAGCTCTTGCGATTCGCTTGGCAAAACGCTCTTCGCCAAATGTCTTCAACACCCATGCAATGTCTTCTGCTTCGGCTTTCATCAACCATTCAGAGGCAGACTGACCACGGGTCGGATCCATTCGCATATCCAGCGGCCCATCACGCATAAATGAAAAACCACGTTCAGGATCATCCAGTTGTGGGGAAGAAACCCCTAAATCCAGCAATACACCATCAATTTTCCCAACTAACCCCGCATCTTCTACATAAGTTGCCAGTTCAGAGAATGGCCCGTGAGTGATAGAAAAACGCGTGTCGGTAATCGCTTTTGACGCTTCAATAGCTTCTGGATCTCGATCTATTGCCAATAAGCGCCCTTGCGGCCCCAATTTAGATAAAATCAGGCGAGAATGCCCTCCGCGCCCGAATGTTCCATCAATATAAATTCCATTTTCCTGGATATTCAGTCCATTGACAGCTTCATCCAGCAATACGCTGGTATGCTTAAAATGACTATTTTCCATAGTTATAGTGATAAATCCTGTAGCCGTGCTGATAAAGGTTCTTGTGTGGACTGCTCCGCCGCGATGTCATCTTGTACTTGCTGATACCAAACTCGCTCATCCCACAATTCAAATTTATTAAATTGCCCAACCAGCATGACCTCTTTTGTTAGCCCTGCGTGTTGACGCAGTGTATTAGCTAATAAAAGACGCCCTGCATTGTCCATTTGACATTCACTGGCGTGTCCCAATAACAAACGTTGAACGCGACGTTCGGCTGGATTCATGCTGGATAAGCGAGATAATTTTTCTTCGATGATTTCCCATTCGGGTAATGTATAAAGCAACAGGCACGGCTGATGGAGATCAATTGTGCAAACCATTTGACCCATTGATTCTTCATTCAACGTTTCTCTATATCGGGCAGGTACGGTTAGCCGCCCTTTACTATCGAGATTAACCAGCGTTGCTCCACGAAACATACTCAGGTTACCCCTTGATGGCTCAAATCTCCACATTATCCCACAAATCACCACAATTAAGAGTTTACGGATGGTATGAAAACCTTGTCAAGCCAGAGCCAGTGCGCTTTAGCTAGATTTACAGAAAGTTTCAGTAGAGAAAAAGAGAGAATTTTCAATTTTGGCTATAACAAGAATGGATAACACTCTGATAATTTTGAATAATTTAATAAATTTGGAGAAAGCCCCACCAGAAGGGCGTTCTGGAGAAAATAATTACCACTTAAATTAATTTATGTAACTCATGTCTCATTGTTGTCTAATTGTTAACCGACTAAAACATATCGATAATAAAATTACATCCAAGTCATAGTAGCATAATAAATGATAACTATTTAAAACAAGATACAATCTCAAAATAAAAAGGTTATATATATCAAATAAATAATCATTACATACTAAACAAAGGTAAATTATATAAGAAATGTAATATAAGATTAGAAATTATCCATTAAATTCATTATGACAACATGTTATCAGTTATAATGGTCAAAAATTTCTGTTTAAGACGATTTTAGTAAGAATAATCTTAAAGTTATTTAAATTAACAAATTTCTATGATCTTAGATGAACTGGCAGCACCCTCATCTTTAATGAGGGCACTCAATCAAGCTTTGCGACTTAACTTACCACGACGGCATAAATGACGACGCATCCGGGTAATTCCGGGGTCAGGCCGTTGTTTTTCATTCAAACTGGCTAAAACTAACTCAAGGGCTCTCTCTGCCACATCGCGATGCCGCTGCGCCACAGACAAAACGGGGCATTCAAGAAAATCGAGCAATTCATGATCGCCAAATGTGGCGATAACCAGCTGGTCAAGCAAGCGACCATTGCGTTTTAGGAGGGTATCCATGACGCCTTGGAGCAAGGCAAACGAAGTGGTATACAACGCTTGGGGAACCGGGTTTGATTCCAGCCATGACGCAAATGCTTCAGCCGCAGCCTCGCGTTCATAACTATTTGCATACAGATAATTCACTTCCCGTGGATCATGCTGCCATGCTTCACGAAAACCTTGTTCACGCAAGAAACTGACTGATAATTCAGGCAATGCTCCCAAATAGAGCACCGATTCAGCCGGAAACTGACGAAACTCTTGTGCCAACATTTTTGCATCTTCGAGATCATCCCCGACGACACTGATAAAGTGCTCACTGTCCAGTGCACGATCGAGTGCAACAATCGGCAATGAACGATTTGCCCAACGTTGGTAGAAAGGATGTTCAGGAGGCAAGGCTGTGGAAACGATAATAGCGTCAACCTGACGTTGCAAAAGATGCTCGACACAACGCATTTCATTGTCAGGCTGGTCTTCAGAACATGCAATCAAGAGCTGGTATCCACGTTGGCGCGCCTGACGTTCAAGATAATTGGCAATCCGAGTGTAACTCGTGTTTTCCAAATCGGGTATGACTAAACCAATCGAGCGAGTGCGCCCTGCACGAAGACCGGCGGCTACAGCGTTAGGATGGTAATTATGCTCCCTGACCACTGCCATCACTTTTTCTACTGTTTTATCACTGACCCGATACTGTTTGGCTTTACCATTGATAACATAACTGGCCGTAGTACGTGAAACACCTGCTAAGCGGGCGATCTCATCCAGTTTCACATTAACCCCTCAGTAATATGATTAAAAAGCCCTACTTTACAGTAGGGCCCAATAAATATCTGTATTTTAATCCTCAGATTGCGATTTTTCATCGCATAATTTTATCTCCGCGGGAAACACCAACGATGCCTGAACGCGCAACTTCCATAATCTCAGCCACATCTCTCACGGCATCAAGGAACGCATCCAGCTTTTCGCTCGTGCCCGCTAACTGGACGGTATACAGCGTTGAAGTTACATCCACAATCTGCCCGCGAAAGATATCTGCGCTGCGCTTAATTTCTTCCCGGCCATATCCGCTAGCCTGCAATTTCACCAGCATGATTTCACGTTCAACGTGAGGCCCCGCGGTCAATTCACTCACCCGCAGCACATCTACCAATTTATGCAGTTGTTTCTCTATTTGCTCCAGAACCTTGGCATCTCCCTTGGTCTGGATGGTCATGCGTGACAGTGTGGGATCTTCAGTCGGCGCCACTGTCAGGCTTTCAATGTTATAACCCCGTTGAGAAAACAAGCCAACTACGCGGGACAATGCACCCGATTCGTTTTCAAGTAATACAGACAAAATCCGACGCATGATCAAGTCCTCTCAGTTTTGCTTAACCACATTTCATCCATTGCGCCCCCGCGGATTTGCATTGGATAAACGTGTTCTGTTTCATCAACGGTAACATCCACGAAAACAAGGCGCTGATTTTCTGTGACTTCTTTCAGAGCCTGAGACAATTTAGGTTCTAATTCTTCGTAAGTTTCGATAGAAATACCAATATGGCCATAAGCCTCAGCCAATTTGACAAAATCAGGCAAGGATTCCATGTAAGATTGAGAATGACGGCCAGCGTATATCATGTCTTGCAACTGTTTTACCATTCCGAGGAAGCGGTTATTCAGGTTCAATACCAAAACAGGCAAACCATATTGCAAGGCCGTGGATAATTCCTGAATATTCATCTGGATACTGCCGTCACCCGTGACACACACAACGGTGGCATCCGGTTTTGCCAGCTTCACGCCGAGCGCTGCGGGCAGACCAAACCCCATGGTTCCTAAACCACCAGAATTGATCCAATGTCTTGGTTTATCAAACGGATAATGCAAGGCGGCAAACATCTGATGCTGACCAACATCTGACGCAATATACGCCTGACCTGCCGTTAAACGATAAAGCGCTTCAATTACAGCCTGTGGTTTAATCTTCACCGTTTTACGGTCATAATCAAGGCACTTGCGGCTACGCCATTGTTCGATAGTAAGCCACCAATCTTTCAAAGCATCCGGATCTTGGGTATCTTCTGTCGAATCCAGAACTTCCAGTATCTGGCCCAGTACATTTTTGGCATCGCCAACGATAGGAATATCTGACACCACTGTCTTAGAAATCGAGGTCGGGTCGATATCAATGTGCAACACTTTTGCGCCCGGGCAGTATTTTTCCAGATTATTGGTCGTACGATCATCAAAGCGCACACCCACTGCAAAAATCACATCCGAATTGTGCATGGCTTTATTGGCTTCAAAAGTGCCATGCATTCCCAACATGCCCAAACTTTGCTTATGCGTTGCAGGAAATGCGCCTAATCCCATCAATGAACTGACGACCGGAATATGCAACTGTTCAGCCAGCTTTAACAATTCCCCTGAGCATTCCGAGTTAATAGCGCCACCCCCGACGTAAATCACGGGTCTTTTCGCACCCATCAGGGTTTTCAATACGCGCTTAATCTGCCCCTTATGCCCCTGAACGGTAGGATTGTAGGAACGCATATTAATTTTTTCAGGATAAACATATGGAAATTTCAGTGCGGGACTGACGGTATCTTTGGGAAAGTCGATAACAACGGGGCCTGGACGACCACTGACCGCCAGATAAAAAGCCTTTTTGATCATAGCCGGGATATCTTCGGCTTTTTTCACCAGAAAACTATGTTTCACGATAGGGCGGGAAATACCAACCATATCGCATTCTTGAAAAGCATCATTGCCAATCAGACTGCTGGCAACCTGACCAGACAGTACCACCATAGGAATTGAGTCCATATATGCCGTTGCAATACCTGTAATGGCATTCGTTGCTCCCGGCCCGGATGTCACCAAAACAACCCCAGCTTTTCCTGTACAACGGGCATAACCATCCGCCATATGAACAGCACCCTGCTCATGGCGAACCAGGATATGCTCAATTCCTCCAACCGTATGCAGGGCATCATAAATATCCAGTACAGCCCCGCCCGGATAACCGAACACATGTTCGACGCCTTGATCGATTAACGATCTGACGACCATTTCGGCTCCTGACAACATCTCCATTGAGTTTGCCTCCAGGCTCTGTTTGCAAGTTAATCGTCGGAATTTAATAAGGCTATGACTAAAAATAGCCTTATTTATTCCATTTCTTATTTATATATACCCAATTATATATACTCATGAGTTTCAAGATGCAGCACGACAGCAAAGGAACGAGCGCGGCCAAAAAAGCTGCAACTTGAAAGGTTACAAGTATTAAATGAATATTTCCTGACGTACTTTGATAACGTCAGGTTAACTAACATAACGTTAGATACTATCCTTAGCAAACACCAATTTACACATTGGAAACATTTTTATAATGAAAGAGGAGCCATGTATCTATATTCAGCTTTGATACATAGATTCAATTTCACTTTGATAGCGTTGTGAAATAACTTTACGACGCAACTTCAAGGTCGGCGTCAATTCCCCTTTTTCCATGGAAAATGCTTCTGGTAACAGAATGAACCGCTTAACCTGATGAAATTTAGCAATGTTTTGTTGCCTCTCTTTCAAACGCTTTTCAAACATTTCAATGATTTGGTGATTGCGCAGCAATTCAAGGCGATCTCGATAGTGCAGCTGGATTGATTTCGCATATTCTTCCAGTGCTTCATAGCTGGGAACAATCAGTGCTGAAACAAACTGACGGGCATCTGCGATAACTGCAATATGCTCAATAAAGCGATCCTGCCCCAACGTTCCCTCAATCATCTGTGGAGCGATATATTTGCCTGTTGATGTTTTCATCAAGTCTTTCAGGCGTTCGGTGATGAACAGATTGCCATTATCATCCAACCCCCCGGCATCCCCGGTACGTAACCATCCATCTTCAGTGAAAGCATGAACCGTTTCTTCTGGGCGGTTAAAGTAGCCTTTCATCACAATAGGGCCACGAACCTGAATTTCGCCCTCTGTGCTGATGCGAATATCAATATTCGGCAATGGCGTACCAATAGAACCTAAACGATATCCTTTTTCTTCCCAGCAGGAGACGGTGGCACAGGTTTCAGTCATGCCATAGCCATATTTAATATTCAGGCCGATGGACAGAAAAAAGCGAGCAATAGCGTCATCAAGACGTGCACCCGCCACCGGCAGGAAGCGCGTTTTCCCGCCCAATAAACCACGAAGCTTGCTCAATACCAGCTTATCGGCCAGCCGATAGCCAAAGCGCGTGAAAGGACAGCCTTTTTTATTCTGTGTCTGGCATATCCAGTATTTTTCGCCCTGCTTTAATGCCCAATTAAAGATAATTCTGCGCAAAAGAGGGGCTTGAGCGACTTTATCTACAATCGCGCCATGCATTTTTTCGTACAGGCGGGGAACAGAGCACATCACCGTTGGACGCACATCATTCATCGCTTCACGTACAAAGTTTGTGTCAGTCAGATAGACATTCAGCGCGCCAGTATGCATGACATAATAACTCCAGGCACGTTCGAAAATATGCGATAGCGGCAGAAAGCAGAGCGACACATCCTGCTTCGTTAATGTCAATCGTTGGTCATGCAAATAAAGCTGCGCCGCGATATTGCGGTAATCCAACATGACACCCTTTGGCTCTCCCGTCGTACCGGAGGTATAGATTAGCGTAAAAAGATCGTCCAGATCCTGAGCTGCGATACGGCGGTCAAATTCCGACTGATTTTGTGCATTGGCGTCAGAATGATTGTTCGCATCGGAAATAAAAGCAGATAAATATTGTGCCTGCGGATAATTTTTCAAATCCACAGACTCATCCATCACAATTAGGTGTTCAAGCCCCGGACACAATTCAGCGAGCGTCACTGCAATATCATATTGCTCCTGCCCGCCCACAAACAGTATTCGAGCTTCCGCATCATTCATAATAAATGCCAGCTGATCACGGGTACTGGTAGCATAAAGCGGTACTGTCACTGCCCGGAGCTGAAGAATAGCCAAATCAACCAATGACCATGCCATGCAATTCTGTGCAAATATGCCGACTTTTCCCTGCACTTCCACTCCCAGTGCCAGCAATGCCTTCGCCAAGGATTCCGTTGTGCGCCCAACTTCCTGCCAACTCATTTCAAGCTGGTCTGATTTGGATGGCGACCATTGCTGAAAAGCAATTTTCTCTGGTTGTTCAACCAGCTGCTTTTTCAATCGGTTAACCAAGTGATAGGCATGCAGAGAATCTGTTATCACAATATATTCCTGTATAAATATTTTTCGTCAGCATATTCAGTAAGCATAACGCCTACTTTTCAGCTTACAGATGTTAGCTATTTTGGCGCAGTCTACCCATTCCTGGTAAAAGGGGAAAGTGTATTTTCAAAATCACCTCCCTCTTAAGGAGGAGATAATAAGAGGTAAATGGAGATAAATATCGTGCCAAACGTGATGAAATTCCTGTCATGGACACGCTTGTAAAGCGTAACAATGCTGTTTCAAAAAACACGAACATAGCAAAAGAAATAAGGGCAATGAAAGTGACCGGCAACAAGTGTATTACCGTTGCGTGACACCACTGGCATTTAGATTCAGAGCCTATCCAATAAATGCGTTGGAATAGGCCCTATACTTTTTTACTCTTGTTTACCTAAATGACTCAGCAACGATTTCATCCACTGATGGCCTTTATCCCTATCGGTTGAACCATGCCATATTAAATAGCAAGGACGATAAACCAGACCATTTGGCAAAGGAACTGAACAGATATTTAATGGATCTGAATAATGTTCAACCATCCATTTTGGTACAATGGCGACTAAATAAGTCTGGGAAACAATATTAAGAACACTATTTAAATCTGTTCCCTGATAAGAAACCGAACGTAATAATTCGTTACTTTCATAGTATGGTTTACTGAATGAATATGCATTATCCAAAGCAACAATAGCGTGTCTTTCTTCCAGCAATTGTTGTTGAGTAATTCGTTTTCCAATTCTTGGGTGATTTTTAGAAACAGCCAGAACCAATTCATCATTAAACAACGGGTAATTATGGAAATTAGGTTGTTCTAATTGGTTATAGCTGATGACAAATTCCATTTCCTGGTATTTTAATTGCTTCTCAATGTCGTCGCTAATTTGTGTTTTAATGACAACTTCAATATTAGAAGAATGTTTTTTAATTTGCCCAACAATTTGAGCGGCAAGGCGAATATCAAGCGGGCTACAAATAGAAAGATTGAATACTCTTGTGCTATTATCGGGATCAAATCCCACCCCCGGCAATTCATTATGCACAATCTGAAGTGCTTGCCTGAGCGGCCCGAAGAGCTGTTTTGCTCTTGCTGTCGGCTGAATACCTCGTCCATAACGGACAAATAATTCATCATCAAACATCGTTTTCAAACGTGCTACCGCATTACTTACAGCCGGCTGTGACATTCCTAACGCTTGAGCTGCGCGAGTGATATTCTGCATTTGCATTACTGCATCAAATACGGTAAGCAGATTCAGGTCTACACTGCGCAGATGAACATCGCACGATTCTTTTTTTCCTGTAGTTACTGAGTTGTATTCAGTCATTATTTCACTCCACTAAACTTATAGCATCGCTCTTATTAAAGAATGGATTATTGAGGGGATCTAAATGCAACATTTAGACACCATAAATAGTCTGGTTAGTTAATAAGATCATTTATTCCAATTTCTTGAAAAGTAAATTGAGCTCCGTTCTTGTACAAAAATAAATATGCATAACCAATGCAGTCTCATTTACTTAGTCGTAATATTTTTATAAGCATGAATATTAATGCGCTATATATGAATAGAATGACTCGATTTACATTAACAACTTACGCCTAAAGGCAATCAGCTCGTAATAGCAAAATGAGGAGTAGAAACAATTCATAATAAAATGGCTATATTCCAACTAATTATCAGAACCTTCTATTAATATTATCTATCAGGAAAATGATTCAAAGTATTAATTAGTAATTAGTTCTTCCAATATATCGAGATACAATTTATTAATATTCTATATGGTTATGTTTTATCTAACCCTGTCACATCATGATTAACATCCATCTTAATCTTTGTCCTTTAAAACTTCGTATCCTTATTAAAAGCTAATCGCATTTGAGTGTTCAAATCTAAGACAATCTGATTAAAACAATCGCATCAAGCAGCTTTAGCAAAGTAACAGACATCGTATTTATCATCCATCAGGGTCTGATTCTACTTCATATATAGATATGAAAAATAGATAAAAACATCACTAAAAATGTAAAAAATAGTCACCCGCACCAAAAATAGAGTAAAAAATAACCAGTTACGAGCATGATTCACTCTAGATTTCTTCCCGTGCAGCTTGACATTATTTTTCAAATGGCGTATTTATAAAAAAATACACTGATAGTTAAAACTCATTTAACAAATTAACAAAGGTTAGCTTACATGTTTCACTCTACTCACCTACTAAGTCTACTACTTATCGCCTTTAATGTGCGCGGTATGCTTGTGGGTGAGAAACAAAATTAGGCTAACCCCCACAGAAAGCAAAAAAAACCCGCGCACCGCGCGGTTTTTTTTTGCCTGCTCGGCGCCTAAAAACAAAACATCATTGCCAATTTGACAGGAGCACAACAACATGAGCCAGCAAGTTATTATTTTCGATACAACATTGCGTGACGGTGAACAGGCATTACAAGCCAGCTTGACTGTAAAAGAAAAACTTCAAATCGCTTATGCATTAGAAAGATTGGGAGTCGACGTCATTGAAGCAGGCTTCCCCGTTTCTTCTCCTGGTGATTTTGAATCCGTTCAAACCATTGCCCGCGAAATTAAAAATAGCCGGATCTGTGCCTTATCACGTTGTGTTGATAATGATATTGACGTCTCCGCAGAAGCCTTGAAAGTTGCTGAAGCTTTCCGCCTGCACATGGTGCTGGCAACCTCCAATCTGCATGTCAGCCATAAGTTAAAGAGAACATTTGACGATGTCGTTGAAATGGCTGTCCGCTCCATTAAACGGGCGCGCAAGTACACCGATGATGTTGAGTTTTCTTGTGAAGACGCAGGCCGAACAGATATTGACAATTTATGCAGAATTGTCGAGCAAGCAATCAAAGCCGGTGCTACAACCGTTAATATTCCTGATACCGTTGGTTATACAACGCCTTATCAGTTCGGCGGAATTATCAGTACGTTATTTAATCGCGTACCCAATATTGATAAGGCCATCATATCTGTTCATTGCCATGATGATTTGGGCATGTCTGTTGCAAACTCCATTACCGCCATTCAGGCAGGCGCACGACAAGTTGAAGGGACAATCAACGGATTGGGAGAGCGAGCGGGCAACTGTTCACTGGAAGAAGTGATCATGACTATCAAAACACGCCAGCAAATGTTGGGTGTGCATACCAATATCAATCACAAGGAAATCTACCGTACCAGCCAGTTAGTCAGCCAAATTTGCAATACTCCAATCCCGGCTCATAAAGCGGTTGTAGGCAGCAATGCATTTGCCCACTCTTCCGGCATTCACCAAGATGGCGTGCTGAAGCACCGTGAAACCTACGAAATCATGACACCGGAATCCATCGGCCTGAAAGATACTCAGTTAAACCTGACTTCACGTTCTGGACGTGCCGCCGTAAAACATCGTATGTCTGAAATGGGTTATAAGGATCATGATTACGATCTGGATACCTTATATCAATCCTTCTTAAAATTGGCGGATAAAAAAGGCCAAGTATTCGATTACGATTTGGAAGCCTTGGTGTTCATCAACCAGCAACAACAAGAGAATGAGCATTACCGTCTGGATTATTTCAGCATCCAGTCCGGAACCAATGTCGTGCCTACCGCAACTGTACGCTTGGCCTGCGGAGATGACGTCAAATCTGAAGCCTCTACAGGAAATGGTACGGTTGACGCCATTTATCAGGCTATCAGCCGTATTACAGGCTATCAGCTCAAATTGATCTCTTACCAATTATCCGGCAAAGGTCATGGGGAAGATGCTCTCGGTCAGGTGAATATTATCGTCGAATACCTCGGTCGCCGTTTCCACGGTATGGGATTGGAAACTGACATCATAGAATCGTCCGCCAAGGCCATGATCCACGTATTGAACAGCATTTGGCAAGCAGAGCAAGTAGAAAAAGAAAAGCAGCGTATCTCCAAACACCAAGCAGGTAATGAGAACAACACTGAGGAGCGTGCCTAATTATGCCTTCAAATACGATAACGTCAGTCAAGCCGGAAACCCGCCACCACATTGCTGTTTTGCCGGGGGATGGCATTGGGCCTGAAATTATGAAACAGGCCTATAAAGTACTGGAAGCTATCCGCCATCGTTTCAATATGCGTATTACAACCAGTGAATACGATATCGGCGGGATTGCTATCGAACGCCATGGCAGCCCGCTCCCTCAGGAGACTATTGCGGGTTGCCAAAAAGCTGATGCTATTTTGTTTGGCTCCGTAGGCGGCCCCAAATGGGAACATTTACCCGCGGCGAAACAACCGGAGCGTGGAGCGTTATTGCCATTGCGCAAGCATTTCAAGCTATTCAGCAATTTACGACCGGCACGTTTATATGCCGGATTGGAATCTTTTTGCCCGCTTCGCCAAGATATTGCTGAGAAAGGCTTCGATATCTTATGCGTCCGTGAACTGACTGGGGGCATCTACTTTGGGCAACCCAAGGGGCGTGAAGGCGAAGGAAAATACGAACGTGCCTTTGATACTGAAATTTACCATCGTTTTGAAATAGAGCGGATCGCACGCATTGCCTTTGAATCTGCCCGCAAGCGCCGGAATAAAGTGACATCAATTGATAAGGCAAATGTCTTGCAAAGTTCAATACTATGGCGAGAAGTTGTCAGCGAAATTGCCAATGATTATCCCGATGTTGAGCTTAATCACATGTACATCGACAATGCTACCATGCAATTGATTAAAGACCCGGCTCAGTTTGATGTCATGCTGTGTTCCAATATTTTCGGCGATATTTTGTCTGATGAATGTGCCATGATCACGGGTTCAATGGGAATGCTGCCTTCGGCCAGCCTAAATGAAAAAGGTTTCGGTTTATACGAACCCGCGGGGGGATCGGCACCTGATATTGCAGGCAAGAATATCGCCAATCCGATAGCGCAAATTTTATCTGTAGCACTTTTGCTGCGCTACAGTTTTGAGCGCAATGATGCCGCAGACGCTATTGAGCAGGCCATCAACCATGCTTTGGAAAAAGGTTATCGTACCGCAGATCTGGCAGGTGCCGGCAAAGCCGTGACTACCGATGAAATGGGGGATATCATCGCCCACTATATTATTGCTGAACATAATTCCTGAATACTCGATTTGCTAACTGCGTAATATCGAGGGAGCTTTTTCCCCGCTTAATACCTAACGAAAAAGGCCAGTAAGATGACTTACTGGCTGGCAAGATACCATTACTCAAAAAAATCGGGAGCCAGAGAGAAACCTTCTCTCTCCTGAACTACTTTAATTCCACCCCATTATCCGCTTAAATAAGAAAACAAAAATTGATGAAAAAACCAGTGGAGTTCCTCTTTTATGTCGAGCCCTCGCTTGCAACAACAGTTCATTCGATTATGGCAGCACTATCAAGGTAAAAAGGCTGAAACTACCCTGCAATCTCTGGCCGATATCCTGCATTGCTCACGCCGCCATGTCCGTTCTCTACTCAATAACATGCAGCATGTTGGTTGGTTGCAATGGGATGCCGAAGCAGGACGGGGAAAGCGCTCCCAACTGCATTTCCTGCGCAGTGGATTAGAACTCCAGCAGCAACAGGCGGAAAAACTGTTTGAACAGGAGAACATAGAGCAGCTTGTCCATATGATGGGAGATAAAGATACAGTGCGCCAAATGGTATTATCCCAACTTGAGCGTAACTTTCGGCAAGGGAAAAATACTCTGCGCATCATTTATTACCGGCCATTTCCCAATTTACTGCCCAGTACGCCCCTTCGACGCTCTGAAGTTCACCTTATTCGCCAAATATTTAATGGGTTGCTCCGGATAAATGAGGAAAAAGAGGAAATAGAAGGTGACCTGGCCCATCATTGGCAAAAAATGACGGATAACCACTGGCGTTTTTATCTTCGCCCTGCCATCCATTTCCATCATGGGCGAGAGCTGCAAATGACAGATATCATCAGCTCTCTGGAACATCTGAAAACCCTTCCGCTTTTCTCTCATATTAAAAATGTTACGTCCGATACTCCGCATGTTGTAGATATTTTCCTCCATGAAGCCGATTCACGATTTGATTTTCTTATGGGAAGCCCTCATGCCATGATCTTGCCGCAAGAATGGAAGACACTGCCCAATTTTTCCCGTTTTCCCATAGGAACGGGGCCTTATCAGGTTATTGCCAACGATGCGCAAAAACTCAAAATCAAGGCATTCGATCACTATTTTGGTTTCAGGGCGCTTCTGGATGAAGTGAATATCTGGATACACCCTGAATTGACGGAGAAGCTGGTTTGTACCACGTTGCATTTGGAAAGTGACAACAGCAGCAACAATTCACTGGACAGCCGAATGGAAGAAGGCTGTTATTTTCTGCTTAACGACCAACGCTCTCCCAAGTGTTCTCGAGAGGACGTCCGTGGCTGGCTGTGCAGCCTATTCACGCCCATTAATTTATTGGCACATTGTGATCCTTTCTACCAGCGCCATTGGTCACCTGCCTATGGATTATTATTGCGCTGGCATCACAGCAAATTAGTACCAACAC
This sequence comes from Xenorhabdus mauleonii, assembly GCF_900113945.1. Classification (GTDB taxonomy): domain Bacteria; phylum Pseudomonadota; class Gammaproteobacteria; order Enterobacterales; family Enterobacteriaceae; genus Xenorhabdus; species Xenorhabdus mauleonii. The sequence continues at coordinate 38,573 of NZ_FORG01000010.1, read as the reverse complement.
ATCCCAAACCATCCGATATCACAACGCTGACTGTGACTCTGTATCACCAACACCATGAATACCATACGATAAGCCAGATCCTGAAAATTATTCTGGCTGAATATGGCGTTGATTTAGTCATAAAAATTGTCGATTACGACACATGGTTCAATGGCGATGCTGAAAGTGATATCTGGCTGGCAACCGCGAATTTTTACAAACCGTTGGATTTTTCGTTGTTTGCCACTCTTTATGAGATGCCATTATTGAAAAAATGTTTGGGAAGTGATTTAACCAAGGAAGTTTCTCTATGGAGAAAAAACAATCTCCCCGTTGAAACATGGTGCAAAAACATCATTGATCAACACTTGTTGCACCCATTATTTCATCATTGGCTGGAATTACAGGGTCAACGCAGCATGAAAGGAGTAAAAATGAACACCTTCGGATGGTTCGATTTCAAATCTGCTTGGTTCACTCCCTCGGAGGGTTAATTCACAGAAAAAGCTAAAGTTATAAACATTTATTGCCTGATAACAACCATTTTATTCACTTTTTCTGTGGATATGTATGTGAAAAAGTAAGGGGTAAAACGGGTATACTTTTATTATGTATTTTATGCCCGTCCATGCATAAAAACAAATAATCATTATTTTTCATCACGTTAATACATTTTATACCCCTTTTTACAATACGGATCACTCCTCTAAATTTTTATCGTCGCTCATACTGAGCAAATATCAACCAGTGGCGATTTTATCCACAGGATATGCCTTTTAGTTAAACAAAAATCGCCTATTTTTGTAGAAAACGAGATCCATTAGGGCTGTAAATCAAACCAGTGCTCTCACTTTTTATCACTTATCCCATAAATCTGTGGATAACATGGTGTAAGATCCTGTTTATTATCTCTGTAAATAGGTGAACAATCATAATAACTTTCATTCCAATGTAGAGAACATGAATGAAAAAATCTTTTATATCATGCTATTATCAAAGCAATCATGGCAATGATAAGTTAATAATGACTTTGAATTATTCGCATGAGCATTTTTTAACCAGATAAAAATATACTCAATCACATGAACTTCACACCACCGGCACCACCTGAAAACGAACAACAATTACTCGAACGCGCCCACGCTTTGGCTGGCTTATCCATGGGAGAACTTGCAGCATTCGCTAACCTCCCTATCCCTCCCAATTTAAAACGCGACAAAGGTTGGGTAGGTATGCTGCTTGAGTACTATTTAGGTGCCAGTGCAGGAAGTAAGCCTGAGCAAGATTTTGAGCATCTCGGCATTGAGTTGAAAACGATCCCTGTGGACAATAAGGGCACGCCATTGGAAACAACTTTTGTTTGCGTCGCCCCTCTAACAGGCAACAGTGGAATTACATGGGAAAACTGTCATGTCAGGCGCAAATTATCTCGCGTATTGTGGATCCCCGTTGAAGGAGAAAGAAGCATTCCGCTTTCTGAACGACGGATTGGTTCTCCATTGCTTTGGAGCCCGAACGCCATTGAGGAAGAATTGCTCAGGCGTGATTGGGAAGAACTGATGGATCTCATTGTGTTGGGCAAAATTGAGAGTATCACCGCCCGTCATGGTGAAGTATTGCAATTGCGCCCCAAAGCAGCCAACAGCAAAGCACTAACAGAAGCCATTGGAGAATATGGTCAACCAATAATGACCCTACCCAGGGGGTTTTATTTGAAGAAAAACTTTACAGCCCCATTATTGGCGCGTCATTTCTCTTTTTAGAGTCAGGCATATTTGCCTTACATTTTTATAATGTGACAGTTTTTGATCCTCTGTGTTTGAGAGGCTATCTTGTTTTTCAATTAACCATTGAAATCCAGAATACTGCCAGTATATATTAAATTTGCCAGATAAATGATGATCAGACAGATATTCAATAAATACTATCGTATTCACTTAATCCTTATTGTTAATAATTAGATAAGAGAACGACATAACTCTACCTTCTACATTATTATTTTTTTACATTAGAAATCATTGTGGCGTAGACACCTTTTTATTAATGACCAATCTTGAAGAGTAAGTATTATGTATAAATAAAGTTACTCAGATGTAAACGCTTTCACCAACAAAAACTAGCTCTCAATTCAATCTTTCCCATAAAAAATAGACTTAAAAAATAAATAAATAATGCAGCACACCATCATATGGTGCCTATTAGTGAAATAGATTAGTTTTAAAAAGCATATTAAATATGTCGTTATTTACCTACTTACTGCTCCAGTAAATATTATTTAAATGCATTATGAAGAAAACTCATAATACGACCATTATTTCTTGTGCACTCTTTACTTCCGCGTGCCCGTGCATATTTTTTGTCACACAGAATCTTACACAATTTTCCTATGAATTTCACAGGGTTATTATGTCTGCCTATTATAAATGTGTCAAATGATGACAATAAGCTCCATATTCCTCCCGCATAAAGAACCCTATGCACAATATAATCACTATTGAACTCCATAATATTACCTTCTTTCATTTTTTCTTCATGTTGTCGCATTATCATCTTCTCTTCATCTAAATTTGTTATTTCGTATATTTCATCTGCATTGTTCACCAGTTTTTTAATATCAGTGCTAAATAAATTACTTACTGGAGCCGTAAATGCTCTTCCGGCCCAGATATTATCTTTGCTCCATTTGTGGCGTTCAGTAAAAGAGTCCAGCCCTGCTGGGAAATTAGGTTTTTCAAAACTCACAATTCTATTTAATCTTTCAAGAGAAGCCATATCCAGAAGCCTACCATTTTCATCAATAATTCTGCCAATACACAGACCCAATTTGCCCTTTGGGTTTTTATTAGATGGATATTCAATAAATACAGTTGCATTTATTTCACTATTATGGTTAATTTTTGCATATTTGCGTGCCATATCATTTACCTTTTAACACATTAATGAATTGATTAAATTTGTAAATTTATCAATCATGACATGTAGTTATCAATATAACATCACCTATTAAACTCTACGTTATTTAGTTATATTTTAAATAACTAACCAAATAATAACGTACGTTTTTAAACGTATACTCAATGAACTTCAAAAGATATAGATTTTCTTAATATATAATTGATTATTATGGAATAATAAATTATATATTGGGTGGCCCGCCAAATGGCCACCTACTGTGATGTGAAATTTATTGGAAATTCATTCCCTTGCCGCTTCGGTAAGGCTCGAATTTCATAAGGTATAATCACTTTGTTTCGCTGTTAGTTTAAAATCAAATTTTGCGTGGTCCACCCTATCAACATCAATATCCAGCTGAGATTCTGTAGAAACCTTTACTGAGGTAATATCCACAATGCCGGATAATGGGTGGTAGTTAATGTACATGGTGCCAATCAACGGGTAACTGTGATTGCTTTGATTTCTGATATAAATAGCGCACGCTAGTTCATTGCTACTGGCCGTTGATGAAATCTGGACATACTCCATTTTACTGCCGACTTTCACCGAGGAAACTTGAGCATTTCTGAGTCCCTCGGCATCCAGTATCATTAAATAATTACCTGATTTAGCATCAGTTGTATCTATCAGATTAAAATCAATGGAAAAATTAGGTTGTTGATAGTACGTTGTATCAGTTGTCATGCTCACAATATTTCCCCTGCTTGTAGGATTACCACCAAATCATTTAAACTCCATCAGATATATTTTTCGTCTTTCAAAAACTTTACTTACTTCAATTAAGTAATTTTAATCTTTATTACTCATGGTTATCATTAATAATTTAGATAACAGTAACATATAAAACCATAATATTAAGATGTGTGATAATTTATTAAAATAATAATCATATGAAATCATAAAGTAACAGCTAACGCTTTCTGCTACTTTTTACCACTAATATATTTTTTGACTTTTTTAAGTGCCATTTGTCTTTTTAGCGGTGATAAGTAATCAATAAAAATAATGCCTTGTAAGTGATCAATTTCATGCTGCATAACAATCGATAAAAAATCTTCGCTTTCGATAGTCACCGGTTGACCATGCCTGTCCAAAGCTTCTACTTTCACCTTTTCAAACCGTTCAACATCCGCGTAATATCCAGGTATCGACAAACAGCCTTCCTGATTCACGACACGGCGTTCTTTTTCAACAATTTTCGGATTAACCAAAACCATCGGCTGATCACGGTTTGGAGAAAGATCAATGACTAATACGGCTTCTTTCCGGCCAACCTGCGGTGCTGCCAAACCGATACCATTGTCGGTGTGATACATGGTTTCCAGCATGTCATCAATCAATGTTTGAGTTTTGTCAAAATCAGTGACATCGACACATTTTTGTCTCAGCCTTTCATCTGGAATGGTGAGTATGTCTAGAATTGCCATAATCAATACCCTCTTTTAATCTGGCTAATTATGTACCCTAAAGTATATATAACCTGTTATCTTAAAATTATCGTTTTGTGGTCAATACTGCAAATTGAAATCCATTCGGGATCATATAAAAACGCCAGCCGGGAGAAAACCGGCTGGCGCACTTTTTGATTATTACTTGCTTACTTTATTTTTTATGACAATATTTTTTATTACAAAGCTGCTTTTTCAAACGCCTGAGCCAAATCAGCAATCAAATCATCTACATTTTCAATACCAACAGAAATGCGGATTAATTGTGGGGTAATTCCTGCTGCCAGACGTTTTTCCAAAGGAATGGATGCATGGGTCATGGTAAAAGGTTGACCAATAAGGCTTTCAACACCGCCTAGGCTTTCTGCCAAAGTGAATAAATGCAGTTCTTGGATAACCCGACGCGTATAATCTTCATCGCCTTTCAGCACGATGGAGATCATGCCGCCAAACCCCTGCATCTGACGCTTTGCCAATTCATGCTGCGGATGAGAAGTCAGGCCAGGGTAGTACACTTTCTCAATCTGCGGCTGCTGTTCCAGCCAATGCGCAATTTTCTCTGCGCTGGCAATATGACGCTCCATCCGCAGTGCCAGTGTCCGGATACCGCGCAATACAAGGAAGCTACTGAATGGATCCAAAATACCGCCAATGGAATTTTGCAGAAAAGCAACTTGCTCCGCCAATTCAGCGTTGTTGCCCACGACTGCCAGGCCCGCTACAACATCGGAATGACCATTCAGATATTTAGTTGCAGAGTGAACAACAATATCAAAGCCCAAATCAAGCGGACGCTGAATATAAGGCGAGGCAAAGGTATTGTCCGCAACGCTAATGATATTGTGGCGCTGGGCAATCTTTGCGATAGCCGCTAAATCCGCCAATTTCAGCAGTGGGTTGGTCGGGGTTTCCACCCAAATCATTTTAGTGTCAGGTTGAATGGCAGCTTCCAATGCTGCAATATCCCCTGCTTCAACATAAGTAACCCGCAGTCCCGCAGTGCGACGACGTACTTTTTCCAGCAAACGGTAAGTGCCACCGTACAAATCATCTACTGCAATGATATGGCTGTCTTTATCCAATAATTCCAGAATAGTGGAGCTGGCTGCTAAACCAGAGCCAAACGCATAACCACGCGTTCCATTTTCCAGCTCCGCAATTGCCTTTTCCAGCACATCACGCGTCGGATTTCCGCTGCGGGAATATTCATATCCCGTATGCTGCCCCGGTGCAGGCTGAGCATAAGTGGATGTTGCATAAATTGCCGGCATGACAGCACCTGTATGATCAGGAACATAGCCTGCATGGACACTCTTGGTGTCGAATTTAATATGATGAGTCTTAGTCTTATCAAACTGGGTCATTAAGTTATTCCTGAAAGAGATCAATTAAGTTGTTGACGCCATGCGTTCAACACATCGGTACGGGTAACAAGGCCAAGGAATTGATTATTGTCATCAACAATCAGCGCCACATGACCAGCATCAAAGGTCGCAATCAATTGCGCTAATGGTGCTTTTTTATTAAGAGTCTGTATTTGGCTGGTCATTGCCTCAGTAACGGATAGAGAAAAATTACGGGAATTAGCCTGAATAGTATGCATAAGATCCCATTCATCAATAATACCGACGACTTGATCATTTTCGATCACGGGTAATTGTGAAATATCATACAAACGCATGCGACCATATGCGATTTGCAGTGTATCTTGCGGTGCAACAGAAACCGTCGCACCATCACGATAACGGTAAGTGATGTAATCGCTTAGATCATTTTCCTGCGGCTGGGAACACAGGCCTTGTTCCAGCAGCCAATAGTCATTAAACATTTTCGACAGATATTTGTTGCCACTATCGCAAGCAAATGTCACCACGCGTTTAGGTGTCGTTTGTGCCCGGCAATAACGCAATGCGGCAGCCAGCAATGTTCCCGAAGAGGAACCCGCCAATATGCCTTCTGTCAGCAATAAATTACGTGCATTGGAAAAAGCTTCTGCATCTGTAATGCGGTAAGCATGGCGTACTTGAGAAAAATCACCAAGAGGCGGAATAAAATCTTCCCCAATGCCTTCAACAAACCAGCTCCCCGCATCGTCATAGTGGCCGTGTTCAACATAATCGGCGAGAATCGACCCCTTTGGATCAGCCAAGATAAATTCAGTCTCAGGAGAAACTTCCTTAAAGTATTGGCTAAGTCCGCCGAGCGTGCCGCCAGACCCTACACCAACTACAATGGCGTCCACATTCTGTTCCATCTGCTGCCAGATTTCGGGGCCGGTTGTTGTCGTATGGGCTATGGAGTTAGCGGGGTTGTTGAATTGGTCAATATAATATGCGCCGCTAATCTCTTTCGATAACCGCAACGCATAATCCTGATAATATTCTGGATGTCCTTTCCCCACATCAGAGCGCGTCAGGCGTACATCGGTTCCCAGAGCACGTAAGTGATAAATCTTTTCCCTACTCATTTTATCCGGCACAACCAAAATCAATTTATAGCCTTTCATCGCGGCAACCAATGCCAGCCCTATGCCTGTATTGCCCGCCGTAGCTTCAATGATAGTTCCCCCCGGCTTCAAGACTCCCTGCTTTTCTGCCTGCTCAATCATTGAAAGTGCAACACGATCTTTAATCGACCCGCCCGGATTTTGGTTCTCGAGCTTAATAAACAGCTGACAAGGCCCCGTATCCAGATGAGTGAGTTCCAGTAACGGTGTATTTCCTATCAGTTCAAGAACCGAACGCGGTGCTGCCATATTAGCCTCTTGATTATCGGTAAGATTCACAAATAAAACTTTTAGATTAAAAAAGAATATAGATTAAAAGAGAATATAGGTTGGGAGAGGATAACGCTGTGCCGTAATCAATTTGAAAGAACAAATAAAAACTACATATAACAAAAGGTAATTAATTCTATATTTGTCGTTTTTTAAACCACTTTCTTATTGGTTTCATTTACTTTCCTATTTCTATTTTCCCCATTTTTCTATCTTCTCATCTTCTACTCCGATCCCCGACAACCAAAAGAAAAATAAATAAGCTACAATAAAATAACATAATATGAATAATAAAATTACAACAATAAAAAGAGGTTATTATGTATACATATCAAGAAGCTGCTGAATTTGCTGCATTAGTGCTGTATGCATCGGATATGAATAGCCAATATTACAACAATCCAACACCCGTCCCTGATCCACGGATTGAAGAAGATGAATGGGAGCTTGTCGGCTATATTTGGGGAAATGATCTGTCTGTCTCGACGGATCCGGATACGAATAAGAAAAAGTTATTCCAATTGCCTACAACTGTCTGCTATGGATATCTTGCCGAGATGAAAGGTGCAAGAGGAAAGTATGCAGTTGCTATCCGTGGGACGGATACAAGCAACCTGATGGAGATCTTGCGTGATATAGATACAGAATTAATCTCACCGTGGAACAACGTACCAGATCAACAAGTGCATGAAGGTTTTTTCCAGATATATAACTCATTGAGATTCCAGCCTCGGGAGCTTGCCTCTTACCGTAATTACAGTAACCCTAATTATAATCAGCTCAATTTAGCTGATGGGCTTGCCAATTTTATTAAAGTAAGGGGCGGATTCAACATAACAATAACGGGCCACAGCCTTGGCTCTGCGCTGGCATCTTACCTTATGTACGATATTGCACCGTTGATTCAGCATCATTATGCCTGTTTATTTGCCTGCCCGCGCCCAGGAAATCAGGTATTTTCTTTCAGCATTCAGGAAAATTTTTGTCATGGCGCAGCCAACTACGAGATATTCAATTACGTTGATGATCTGATCCCACACCTTCCCCTGGAAATCAGTGGCTACTCTTCACTGCTGCATATCACCAATATCAATACGCCGGATGGCTTGGATATTTCCTCAGGGCTGACATGCAACCACACCTTGGCGAGTTATATCGCAAGGTTACATTTAGACAAATATAAAAAAATTATGTCCAGCAAAAATACCAAGATAAAGGATCCTTGCGTACACCTGTAACCACATAACTTGATTTTTCCGCCGACCGCTGTAATACCTATTTCATGCTGGGAAACGTTATACATTGACAAACAGGAGAATCCTAATGAAAAGCCGTGGTTCTTTATCACGTAGCCATGCATTACGTCATTGCGTATATAGTGCAATCTTGCTGGCAAGTAGTTTATTTACACCTGCTTTGTGGGCAAAAGGAGAAGCACATTTGTTGTTCCATATGGGACTCGGGGCCAATGGCCAATTCTTCGTGGGCGGCACACTGCAAAACAAAGGTGATCAACCTGTAGCTGGGGGATATATCGCTGTTTTACCCCTGAATGATAAATGTGAGCCGAGCAAATTGGTCGTGCATCCATTTGAGTCATTGGCAGCAGGGGAGAAAAAAGAGTTTCGCATTCCTGTGGATGGCCCGCTCAGTGGTTACCGCTTAATTGGCATGGGCGCTTATGATGATATGGGCTTCCCTCTTTCTACTCAGGATGAAACAGCAAAAATCATCAAAAAACGTGAGCCAGATGAGCGTAAAGCGTGCCAAAACGCACGAAAAGCAACCCCCACCACCAAAACTGAAGCCAAAAAATAATAATACTATCGTTGCCTAGTTTATTCAGGATGGTTTATAAACAATAAACCATCCGTTTTGCACGCTACGCTTTACTGAAAATTAAAATTCATTGGGCAGATTATTTATTCGTATTGATCCGCATTAAAGCAAACCCGTCCCACCCTTTTTCACCCACAGTTTGTAAAGCCGTCACAGTAATTTCAGGGCGATTAAGCATAGAATCCAACGCCTGACGAATCCCGTCAGTGGATAGGTCGCGCTGTTCATGCAAAATAGCACCGTCACGGACCACATTATCCAGGATGATAATGCTGCCCGGCCGTCCCAGCTTGATGGACCAATCCAGATAGACCAAGCTGCTTTCCTTATCGGCATCAATAAAAATCAAATCAAATGGCTCTTCTTCATGCAGTGTTGGCAACGTTTCTCTCGCATCACCCACGATAATTTTGATCTTGTGGTCGAGCTGCGATCTTTCAATATTATGCCGGGCCACCTTAGCGACATCGGGATTTTTTTCCAAGGTGATTAACACGCCATCGTCAGGCAATGCCATTGCCATACATTGAGAGCTGTATCCGCCCAAAGTGCCAAATTCCAGAATACGTTTTGCACCGCTAATCTGAACCATCATTTGCAAAAACTTCCCTTGCAATGGAGAGACATCGATGGCAGGCAATCCCTGACTTCTGCTGTATTCAATGGTGTTATCAAGATTAGGAGATGGATGTAACAGTGCGTCTTGAAGATAGTTATCGACGTTTCTCCACTGTTGCAGCAACGCTGTTTGCTGTAGATCTGTATTCACAACATACTCCTTTCATCATGGTTAATTTCAGGTGTTGCATTGAAAAGACAAAATTTAAACAAGGAGAGGGGAGATAAGACTCATTCCATTGACTGCCCGACAATCATAAATCGTCGCGCTCAGGCCTGTTTTAGTTTCATATTGAAGTTCGACAGCTTGTTTCACACTTTCCACTAAATCAGGGGCCAACATTGCGACGATACAACCACCAAAACCGCCGCCTGTCATCCGTACTCCACCATACTCACCAATCACATTTTTTACAATCGCCACCAACGCATTAATTTCACTAACAGTGATGTCAAAATCATCCCGCATAGAAATGTGCGATTCGGCCATAAGCTGGCCCAGACGCAATAAATCCCCGGCCCTCAAAGCATCTGCTGCTGCCAAGGTGCGTAAATTTTCGGTAATCACATGGCGGGCACGTTTGGCAAGCAATGGATTAAGCCGCGCCTGCTTGGCATTGAAATCTTCAAGAGAGACATCACGTAATGACTTTACACCGAAAAAACTCGCAGCGTCTTCGCATTGCTGCCGACGTATGTTGTATTCACTGTCTACCAGCCCTCTCCGCTTATTCGAATTGATGATCAGCAGCACCATTTCATCCGGCATGATTACCGTTTGAGTTTCCAGGGTTCGGCAATCAATCAGCAAGGCATGGCGCTCTTTTCCGCATGCTGAAATCAACTGATCCATGATGCCGGAATTGCAACCAACAAACTGATTTTCTGCCCGTTGTCCATTTAATGCGATCTTTTCAGGGCTGATATCAAGCTGATAAAGCGATTTAAATGTTTGCCCAATCACCACTTCCAACGATGCAGAAGAGCTCAGGCCCGCACCTTGCGGAATATTGCCGCTGATTGCGATATCTACGCCGCCAAATACATAACCGCTTTCTGCCAGAGACTTCACCACCCCACGAACATAATTTGCCCACATTTTCTTTTGTTGAAAAAGTATTGGCTGGGCCAGATCAAATTCATCGCGCTCATTACTGTAATCAACGGCAACAACCCGAATTTTAGTATCGTCGCGTTTGGCAGCGGCCACGACAGTGTGGTAATTGATCGCACAAGGCAGAACGAAACCTTCGTTATAATCGGTGTGTTCACCGATCAGATTCACTCTCCCCGGCGCCTGAAAGAAATGGGTTGGAGAATAAAGAAATGCCGCATTAAATGATTCAGTCACATTTTGGATTAAACGTTTCATTACAGTGCGTTCCTCTCTCTATACCGATACGCTCTTTATCAAGCATCAGCGCATTTTAAAATGAATATCGCTGACTGCACGCAGCCGCTCGGCAGCTTGTTCTGGCGTCAAATCACGTTGCGCCTCCGCCAACATCTCATAACCCACCATAAACTTACGTACAGTGGCTGAACGCAACAGCGGCGGATAAAACAGCGCGTGTAATTGCCAATGTTCCATATGGCATGCTTGGTCAGTTAAAGCGGCTTGGGAGGAGATAGAGGAAGCTGCATCAAGCCTGTCGGCATTATTAATGAAGGGGGCAAAATGCCAGCCCATTGAATAAGGGAATGCACACTGGAAGAGATTATCGTATCGGCTGGTCAATTTTTGCAGAGCAACAGCCAAATCATCACGCTGTGCTTCCGTCAATTCACTCATTCGGCGAATATGCGCCTTTGGCAGCAGCATCGTTTCAAACGGCCACATTGCCCAATAAGGCACAACGGCCAGCCAATGTTCTGTTTCCACAACCGTCCGTGAGCCATCTTTCTGCTCAGCCCCGGCATAATCCACCAATAAGTTCGTGCCGTGCTGGCGATAATATTGCCGCAATAATTCATCTTTACGGAGTAATTCATCAGGCAGAAAATCACTGGCCCAGATCTGCCCGTGAGGATGAGGCTGCGAACAACCCATCAATTCTCCCTTGTTCTCAAAAACCTGTACCCAAATATAACGCTGGCCCAACTCTTCAATCTGCGCGTTCCACTCATCAATAACCCGGCGGATTTGTGCCAACGGCAGCTCTGGCAAGGTTTTACTGTGATCAGGAGAAAAACAGAGTACCCGACAAACACCACTTACCGGCTCAATTTTAAATAATGGATTATCTGCCGGAGGCAAATCAAAAAGCTCTGGCAGTAAGGCTGAATAATCATTCTGGAATACGTAGACATCCGGATAATTTGGGTTGATGTCACCGGAAGCACGGGGATTTCCCGGGCATAAAAAACAGTGCTGATCGTAACTTTCCAACGAGCTGTGGAGCGGTTTTTCATCAATTCCACTCCACGGACGTTTGGTTCGATGTGGTGACACAATAACCCATTTACCCGTCAAAGGGTTATACCGTCGATGTGGATAATCAATTGGATTGAATTGCATCTTTGGCATCATGGGGGCCTCTCTGTTTGCACCACATCCCACAGACGATTAAAAAACGCTCTATTTCCGCTCGTCCTATTTCAATTCTTTCTACTTCAGTTTCTTTCTACTTCAATTTATAGCCATTAGGATTCTGGGACTGCCAACGCCACGCATCTGCCGTCATTTCAACCACCGTCCGATGAGCTTTCCAGCCTAAATCACGTTCGGCTTTCTCCGGGCTTGACCAACATTCAGCAATATCTCCCGGACGGCGGGGACATATTTCATAGGGAACCGGTTTACCACAAGCCTGACTGAAGGCTTCCACCATTTCCAGCACACTGGTGCCCTTTCCGGTGCCCAAATTGTAGATGTGCAGGCCTGATTTCTTGCCGACGGCATTCAATGCCGCGATATGCCCATCAGCCAAATCCATCACATGGATGTAATCGCGAACTCCTGTGCCATCAGGTGTCGGGTAATCATTGCCATAAACAGACAGTTTTTCCCGGCGACCTACCGCAACTTGAGCGATATAAGGCATCAAGTTATTGGGAATGCCTTGTGGATCTTCGCCCATTGTGCCTGAAGGATGCGCGCCAACCGGATTAAAATAGCGCAACAGCACAACAGACCAATCACTTTCTGCATGATGAAGATCAGACAGGCAACGCTCGACCATATATTTACTGGTTCCGTAAGGATTGGTGGTATTGCCGACTGTGGAGTCTTCCGTAATGGGCACGACATCGGGATCGCCATAGACCGTGGCAGATGAACTGAAAATGATACTTTTTACACCCGCTTTATGCATGCTGCGCACCAGCACCAGCGTTCCGTTGACATTGTTATCGTAATATTCGATAGGCTTGTCAACCGATTCGCCAACGGCTTTCAAACCTGCAAAATGGATCACGGATTGAATGTTATGGCGGGAAAAAATGGTATCAAGAAATGGCTCATCACGAATATCGCCTTCATAAAACAGAGGCTTCGTCCCCGTTAACGCTTCAATGCGAGCCAGTACTTCACGATTGGCATTGCACAGATTATCAATGATGATTGGCGTCATGCCTGCTTCCATCATTTGAACACAGGTATGGCTGCCGATATACCCCATTCCGCCTGTCACTAATATTTCCACATTAAGCCCTTTTTAAAAATGATAGCTACGAGAGTATAAAAAGAGTCTGCACATTAGTGAACCGAAATTAAAGTATGGCAGAATGCGGACAATCATTTTTAGCAATCTGTTACCCAACAATCAAAACTGATGATGAAAAAAATTACCTTTACCTCTGTCCAAGCTTCTTCTGCAAATGATCCTTTTTTCGCAGATTTACAAACCGGCTCATTGCCTGAACATCCGGATGTTCAAGTCATGCTGGCTTATTTTTCTCAGGCTTTCTACCGAGATACATTATTTGATGAACATGGCATCACGTTTCCCGTCAACTTGCAAAAAGCGGTTAACAAACGACGTTCTGAGTATCTGGCTGCCCGCTACTGTACACAGTACGTATTGAATCATCTGAACTATCCACATTTTCAGGTAACCAACGCGGTGGATCGCTCTCCCATCTGGCCTGACAACATTTGCGGTTCTATTTCGCATTCAACCAATTGTGCTATTGCTTTTGCCGCTTCTTGTGATCACTACCGAATTATTGGTATCGATATTGAGCAGGAAATCAAACCTGATACGATCGAGAATGTTTCCGCCAGCATTATTAATGATGCCGAAAGAGCATTATTGACGGTATGCACATTAACCTTAGAACAGGCATTTACGCTTGCATTTTCCATCAAGGAGAGTCTGTTTAAGGCACTCTATCCCCACGTAAAATGCTTTTTTGATTTTCATGCGGCTGAAATTACTGCAATTGATTGCCATTCCCACACTGTAAGCATCAAACTACTGCAAACATTATCCGAACAGTATCAGGCTGGCTTACCATTTCATGGAAAGTTTGTGTTGATGCCACAACAGCAAGTCTTGACGTATATTGTGGCGTAAACCGTTCAGCAAAATCACCACGAATAAGTGGGTGATTTTGCTGTAAACACAGTTAATCTATCCATACTTCTAATACTGCTTTCGCTGAATAGGTTCCAGGGGTTACAACATCCAATTTTTTTATTAATGTACTGCTTAAGGTTAACAACTCGCCCCCTGAACCCACCTTTATTTGGGCTATATTGTTCTTACCTTTCAACATTGGATCATATCCTTCTAAAACTAATAAACTTTCAACACCTTGATTATTAAATGGTAGTTTTAATTTTATTTTACCATCCTCGAACGTACTAACTGTATTATTAGCAGTGAGAGAAAAATTAACCGGAACAGGACTCTGACATTGAATATGATATTGATATGCCATATTGTGATCTTCAAAATTCGTCGTTGTTAAACTATCATGTGTAAGAGCTATTTTATCAGGTAGTACTACAGCGCATGAATTAGTGATATTGATGATGTAATTTAGGTTTAAAATTGTGCCGTAAGATAGACTTTTTGTATACTTTTCCCAATATGCTTGAGGGGTGGGTTCTCCATAGTATCCTAATTTACCAATAACTATACTACCTCTATGAACCCCAAATGGGATTTCACCTTCTATTTTATATTTTATGGACCCTGGCATTTTAATTCTATTCTCAAATGATTGATATGAATTATTTTTCATACAGTTAACATCAGAATAATAACCATTACTCAAAATGGTAACAAAGCCAGGATTTTCATAATAATAATTTTCATTTTTTATTATACTCAGATCACTGTCACTCATTGCCAAATTAGCATTATACACAGCGCCATTGAATCTGAATTTCACACTATTCTCCAAATTCAAAACGGCGTAATTATTTACTTTAACTTTATCAGTGCATTTATTAGCATTATTTATAGAAACTCTCCCAAAAACTTGGGATGGAAGCTCAAATTTAATTGGTAATGTTCCATCTCTGGGGCTCACCCCGGCATAATTACCATTAAAATTAGAATTCCCCGATGAGATATAAAAATGCCAACCCCCTGTATTACAATAAGAAAAATCATGATAAGCAATCAACAAACAAAAAATAAATATAAAATTAAATTTTTTCACACTTACTCCTAACCAGATACCTTTACCAAAAAATAAAATTGTTCTTGAATTGTGGCTAATGACGTTCATCATTCATAATTTAAAACCACGTTAGCTGATGAATTAAATACCCCCGACTTTAATATATCGGGCTTTATTGGCATTAGGCTTGCTGTTAACGTTATTACGCCTCCCGGTTGCCATTCGTGAATATTAATATCATCAATTTCAATCCAACTATTCAAAGAAACAGGTTTACTCCCCTTAGTCAACCCAATCCCTAATCCATCCATTGAAGTTTTCATAATATTATTATCCTTTGTATTACTTTTATCATATGGTGTTGCACTCACTCTCATCTTTAGTAATTTATCTTTTGGTGAAGAGCTATCACACTCGATTCTTAATTTAATTTCTTTTTCATTTTTTTTTGTGCTCACATCGAAAACACTCATTGCCCCAAATGAAACTGTGATTAATTTTTTTCTATCCTCACTCGTTACGGTACAAGTGGGTGCCCGTAAAGCCACTTTCACCGTAATATCAATATGTCTGGCATCCCCCCATCGGCTCCATAACAGCAGGAAAAATAAAGCCATGCAGATATAACGGTTCATGATGTTATATCCTGCTTTTTGTTTTTATCCGATTTTTTATTTTCACCCGTAATGCACCTGTCTGTATCACATCGAAATTGCAGTGTAATCTGCCCACCATAATCATTAATAAAAGTCAGATTAGGTGTAGTATATTGCCCTCTTTTCACGGTTTCACTGCCAAACGGAGCCAACATCACCGTATCAAATTTCCCTTTCGCAGATTGTTCTTGATTATTCCCCATACCAATCATCGTGATGTAATAAGGGGTCGGATTCTCAATGCGATATCCGCCGGATATCTTGTGTAAAATCAATTGATCCTGCCAGACAGCATTAGGCTCTTTTTGTATTGCTTTCGGGCGGTAAAACAATTTAATTTTAGTTTGCAAAGCAATTTGCAATACATTGTCTTGATCACCTTTGGGGGGAATTTCCCGCAAATTGAAATAAAATAACGATTCACGATCCTGAGCCATTAAATTGGCGGCAGGAGTCGCTTCCAGCCTAACCAATCCCCGTTTCCCCGGTTGTAAACGTTGTACCGGCGGAGTGGCAACCAGCGGCCCGGTGGTTATTTTCTGTTGATTTTCATTTTCTAACCAAGCCTGAGCTAAATAAGGCAGCTCTTGATTCTCATTTTCAATATTCAATGCAATAGACTGCTTATCGCCGGGGAATACAATTCTCGTCCTGTCCAGTGAAATTGCAGCCTGTATTGAAAACGTACATACGATAAAACCACCAATTACTGTTTTTATCAGATATTTTGCTTTCAGCATTTCAGTTCTTTCCTTATCCATTTATATTTATCTGTTCTTGCTCAGTACAGGGCAATAAAACCTGTGACAGAGAGTCGATATGCTCCGGTAATTCCGCCGTACATATTTTTTTACTCCAATTCACTGTTAATTTTTCTTTTGGTTGAATTCCGCTGATCCACGCCACCCCGCCATCACTGACAATCCCCAGTTCATGGCCTTTTTCATTACGCACACTGGCACCAAACGGCGGGGAACCATTATCTTGCAATTTCAATACCACAAATAAACGCTTACCTTTCACGACATCAAATTTGCGATACCCAATTGCGCCTTCGGTTAAAAACGATTCCACAACAGCATTCCGTGCTTCCATATCAGCAGTCAGCTCATCAACATCAATAGTAGTGATATTTCGATAATAACTGTTGATATCTGTAACAACCCCAAATCCCTTATAGTTAGTTATCACTCGGCCATCATCGATAGGGACTTTCGCAATACCTTCCGTATCCACTAGCAAACGGGTTCCTCCATTAAATCCTCCTGAATGCAATGCCGCTCCTTCAGGTGTTATCGTCACGCCGCCATAAACCGAACCGCCGACAGAAAAATAACGCCCTTGGGTTGCCGACATATTGACTGATGTATTTGCTATTCCACCTACATGGCTGTAATAACCACTGAGTTGTGCATCCGTTTGTCCTTCTTTGCTGTGAGTGACTCCCGCAGTCAGGCTATAGGTATTATTTCTTTCTGTTTGGTTGTAATAACTGGCAGTATGGGAGAATTGCTGGTTATTATAAGAACCGTTATAGCTCACACTTCCCGACGATAAAGGAACTGACAAACGCAAGAAAATTTCATCATTAACTTTATTGGTATCAGAATAACGGTTCCGGGCTGCGGATATACCCACTGAAATATTATTTACCCCAAAAGCCGAAAAATATTTATCTGCCCGAAGATTGTAATTGGTCGAATCATTTCGATCCCAATAAGTTTGACGATGATAAGAACCACCAATTGATAACTTTTGTTCAGAAAAATACTGACTCAAAGATAATGTATATGTCTCTTTATTATTATTTTTATAGGTATAGTTCCGATAACGCTCATCGAGGTATTGCTGCATGGTCGTGTAGTCACTTTCACTGAAACGGTATCCGGTAAAAGAGATATTCGCACCAATATCATCAAAACTTTTAGCGTAATTAAATCGCCATGAACGCCCGATTTGGGTTCCTTCATCTCGGAATGTTTTGACCATTGACTGCGTAGCATCCAGAGATAAGGTTCCCAGTCGCATTAAATCAAGACCAATGCCTAATGCTGCCGCATTATATTTTCCCGCAATAATACTTCCGCCATAAACTGACCAGTAATTGGATACGCCATAACTTATTTCCCCCGCCCCGAATATTGGCCCTTCGGTTTGATGGGACTGATACCTTGAGCGGCCCAAGAAAAATTTATAGCGAAACTGACCAGGGCGGGATAAAAACGGCACATAGGTCGCATTAACCTGAAACGTTTTTACCTGACCGTCTTGTTCAGTGACTTTGACATCCAGTTCTCCACGAATGGAACTACTGAGTTCCTTAATGGAAAACGGCCCGGCTGGCACTGTGCTGTCATAGAGTATTCGTCCCTGCTGTGAGACCGTCACTCTGGCATTGGTATCCGCAATGCCATTAATTTCAGGGGAATACTCCCTTAATTTTGGCGGTAATTGACGTTCATCACTGGTAAGCGCCAGTCCTGTATAACTCCAACTCTGCAATAAATCAGAGCTAAAAGACGATTCACCAATCGTCAACTTTGAACGCCACGCGGGTAATGCGCGGTACAGATAAATGCGATCCCAGTCCAACGAGGTACTCTTTTGCCTCGATTGCCCAGCGGTATAGCTGTAATTCCCCCGATAATTGCTCCGTAAGCGCCAGGCACCATAGTTTGCTCCCACAGTTCCATTAATCCACGCTGACTGAGAATGTCCTCCATGTTCAGGCTTACTCAGGGTTGCATCCGCATTATAGTCCAACAATAAACCTGGAATACCGTTATCCCAACGCGATGGCGGAGTCCAGTAAGGATCGGTATATTCTAAGTAGGCTTGCGGAATGATAAGGTTGAATTGCAGTTCTGGCATATCTGCGAATGCTTTCACCCCTTCCAGGACAGAAAAATCTGCACATTGTCCTTCATGCCATAAGCTAATACGATTCTGAATACGTTCCGTTAATCCCACTTTATCCAGTAACAAGGGAGAAATGCAGGCTTCTGATGTTATTTTTTCCCCTACTTGCCGTGAGTAAAAGGGAATAACAGTGTCCTTTGAAATACTTTGCCCATTAACCCTAAAAGTTAATTGATACCTTCCCGGCATAACATAATCAGCTTGAGAGAAGCGTGATAAATCGATATGTTGTTTATCTTCTGTATCCAACAGATCGGTATAAAACTCTATGCTCTCTTCTGCTCTTGGTTTTCCATTATTTATGGCTACCAGCAAAAAAAACAAAAACGAATAAAGTATTATTTTTTTATTTATTTTACTCATGGCTTTTCCTTAGCATTAAATAGATTTTAATTGCTGTGAAAGCTGTGTAATAAAGATAAATTTCGTGCGTGAATATGTCTAACGTTCCACTTAAACCTTATATATTTTGGTTTAATGAAATGTTTAGTGTTGTTTGCAATATAATTTAACTATATTTTATCATTACATTTGCTACACCTGTAAATTTCCCAGCTTGAACTGCACCTACAGTGCTATCAGTCGACTTATGAATACTCGCCGTAAATTTCAAACTGAAGTCATCGCCCGTTAATTTTTCAGAACCCATCTCATTACCAAAAATAATGTCGTGACCTTTCTCATCTTTCAATTTAATCACAACATTAGTGCCATTTTCCGTAACCAATTCAGTGTTTTTTGCGGTTGTAGTACCCAAAAATGTCAAAGTAACATTTGTGTAGGTACTGCTTTTACAAGTAAAATCAATTACTATATTTTTCTCATTAGTAAAATCATTATTTAAAAACTCAGGACTGACAACATCAAATTTAACGGGCAATTTTCCTTGTGTTGGCGAAATTTGGCAGGGTGGCTCAATGATTTCTCCTTCAAAATTAATTTGAATTTTATCTTCCACCGATGTTGGTTTATTTACATCCGCTAGAGCACCAAATACACTCATTCCAAATATAAAGCTGGTTATCATACTGACTTTTTTTAGTTTCATTTGTCTTATTCCTTAGTACGAGAGTTGTTGAAACAAAACGTTGATTTTTTACTGACCAATATTGGAGCTATTGCTTTTTACAATATTTATATAGCTTCAGAATCAAAATTATGCACCATTGATTTTTATATCCAATTGATTTTATTGAATAAGAAAAATAACTCTATTTTTTATTTGTTAACAGTTAAGAATGGCGCATCTTTTTATATTATTCCAAATAAAAATAATAAAGGCCCACTTAAAAAGTGAGCCTTAAATTCTCAAACGAGAATAGCTATCCGTTTACTGCATGTGTGCTAAACGGCTTTCTTTGACGCCTGCAAATACAGTAATTCCAAGCCAATGGTTGCCGCCGCCAACGCAGTAATCTCAGATTGGTCATAAGCCGGAGCCACTTCCACGACATCCATGCCGACAATATTCAGCGGTTGCAGGGCACGCAAAATTTTCAATGCGCGATCTGACGTCAATCCACCAATGACTGGCGTTCCTGTCCCCGGAGCAAATGCCGGATCAAGGCAGTCAATATCGAATGTCAGATAAATCGGTAAATCGCCTACGATGGATTTGATTTGTTCAACAACATCTTCAACACCGCGATCATTCACCTGACCGGCATCCAACACCGTGAAGCCATTATCTGTATCGTGTTCAGTGCGAATACCAATTTGTACGGAATGTTGAGGATCGATAAGCCCTTCATTTGGCGCATGATAAAACATCGTACCATGGTCAAATTTACTACCGTTAGGGTAAGTATCGGTATGAGCATCAAAATGAATCAGCGCCATTTTGCCAAAGTGTTTAGCATGGGCCCGCAAAAGCGGCAAAGTAACAAAATGATCACCACCAAAAGACAGCATCCGTTTGCCCGATGCCAACACTTTTTCGGCATGTGCCTGCAACTTATCGCTCATGTCCTGAGCATCACCGAAGTTAAATACCAGATCACCGCAATCCACCACATTCAGGCGCTTGCGCAGGCTAAAATTCCACGGCCAGCGGCTGCTTTCCCATGCCAAGTTAGTTGATACCTGACGAATTGCGGCAGGCCCGTGTCTGCTGCCCGCACGCCCCGATGTCGCCATATCGAATGGGATCCCGGTAATCACCCATTCAGCATCACTGCTATAAGGCTGAAAATTCAATGGAAAACGCAGAAAACCAAAGGCATTCGAAACCAAAGAGTTATCAATTTGATTTCCTAAGGAGCTAATACTCATGATGTATCCTCAAAAGCCCGCGCCACCCGTTCACGTTATCCAATTATAAGTAGCAGCAGTGGCGCGCGGCTTGTTTATGCAAGAAGATTATTCATCTTCCAAATAGGTGTAACCATATAGGCCGCTTTCAAATTCTTGCAGGAATTGTTCCTGTAAACTTTGATCCAAATCCGTTGATTTAACCTGATCACGGAAGCGGGTGAGCAGTACCTGTGGCTCCAATTTGACGTATTGGAGCATATTAGCGACGGAATCACCTTCTTCGCTCTGCTGATAAGTGACTTCACCCGTTTCTGACACATAAACATCAATGGCAGCCGTATCCCCGAACAGGTTATGCATATTGCCCAAGATTTCCTGATATGCGCCGACCATAAAGAAGCCAATCAATGGCGGGTTATTCGGATCATAAGCCGGCATTGGCATGGTTGTCGCCACACCGTCACCATCAACATAATGATCAATGGTGCCGTCTGAATCGCAGGTAATATCCAATAGGACAGCACGACGATCCAGCGGCTTATCCAGCCCTTCAATCGGCAGGACAGGGAATAACTGATCGATACCCCATGCATCTGGCATTGACTGGAATAGTGAGAAATTCACGTAGAATTTATCTGCCATGCGCTCCTGCAATTCATCAATGATTGGGCGGTGCGCACGGTTGCTTGGGTCAAGATCCTGCTGAATATGACGACAAATATTCAAATACAGTTCTTCAGCCCATGCCCGCTCAGTCAGAGACAACATGCCGTGGGCATATTGAGTATGTACATCATGCAAATCAAACTGGCTGTCATGCAACCATTCACGCAGGGAACGGCGGCTACCGTCAGACTGCATTTCCTGCCAAGTGTCCCACAGGCTGGTCAGGGGGCGTGTTGCATCTTCTGCCGGCGCGGTTGTTTCCGTGAATTCGTTACGCTCAACCCCAATCACATTGGAGACTAATACCGTATGGTGAGCTGTCAGTGCGCGACCGGATTCAGTAATGACGGTTGGGTGAGGCAAACCGTGTTCTTCACATGCGTCGCCGATGCCCCAAATCACGTTATTCGCGTACTCATTTAGGCCATAGTTGACTGAGCATTCTGATTGGGAACGCGTGCCTTCATAATCGACACCCAACCCACCACCTACGTCAAAGCATTGGATTGTTACACCCAATTTAGCTAATTCGACATAAAAACGGGCTGATTCGCGCACACCTGTTGCCACATCACGAATATTCGCCAACTGAGAACCCAAATGGAAATGCAGCAGTTGCAAACTATCCAATCGCCCTGCAGAGCGTAGCGTCTCAATCAGTTGCAATACTTGTGCTGCCGCCAGACCAAATTTGGATTTTTCACCGCCACTGGCTTGCCATTTGCCAGAGCCTTGGGAGGCAAGACGTGCCCGAACCCCCAAACGTGGGATCACATTGATGCGTTCTGCTTCTTCCAATACCATCTCAATTTCAGACATTTTTTCGATGACCAGATACACTTTATGTCCCAGTTTTTCACCGATCAATGCCAGACGGATGTATTCACGATCTTTGTAGCCATTACACACAATGACTGTACCGGTCATGCCTGCATGAGCTAATACTGCCATTAATTCCGCTTTGGAGCCTGCTTCCAGCCCGACGGGTTCATCAGCATTTGCCAGTGTTTCAATCACACGGCGTTGCTGGTTAACCTTGATCGGATAAACCAGAAAATAATCCCCTTTATAGCCATAAGATTCGCGTGCACGCTTAAACGCTGCATTAATGGAACGCAGGCGGTGTTGCAAAATCTGGGGAAAACAAAACAATGCAGGTAAACGTAACTGTTCCTTTTCTTCTTGAACTTTTTTCACTAAATCAGCGAGTTCAATTTGAGCTCCCGGTAAATCAGGGTTTGGACAAACACTGACATTACCCAGATCATTGACATAGTAATAGCTGCCGCCCCAGTATGCGATATTGTAAGTCTGTCGCATTTTGCGAGCGATATTATCATTCATGGCAGTCTCCTTCATGGAGTCGAGGTTTGCCTTCACCTGTAAAGTCAATAACCCAAGGCACTGTTTTATCGTGCGTATCTTGCGCATTAAAAAATGTCAGGGAACAGCATGCTCTTAAATTATAGGTACGTTTAGAGGGAACTAAACAATATATTTACTGTGTGGCAGTATGATGCCAGCTCGATATTGCCTGCGCATTTACCCGTTGTTTTTCAAAGGGTAGGTATACACGGGTAACATCGAAATGAATTCATATTTAAAAGGAAGGAACAAGATGTGGATACATCAATGGCATAATGTGGCTGTTGGCCGTTGGCAATCAGCAGATAATGGTTCATAACCCCATTCACCCCCACATGGCTTACCTGTCGCAAGCCGTTTCTCAATTGAGAAGCAGGACATATGGAAATCTCCTGCAAGCGCCGTAACTTCAAGTACAAAACTGTCTTATGTTACGCGCGCAGTTTATACCTGTAATCCAACAAAAATGCAAAATGAAATTTATCTAAATTGAGTTATTTTTCTATCAGTTTCAGGTTGAAAAACCAAAATAATTATACGGTGAAAGATATTTAAAATGAAAAAAACTGGTATCCTTAGCCAGAGTCAATTAAAATTAGCCGTCTAGATGGTAAAACATCCCCCCTTATACTACCATCCACCCTTAAACCAAATTATATTTAAGGTAATGAAATATAATGACTACACACCTTTTCACTTCTGAGTCTGTTTCAGAAGGACATCCAGACAAAATTGCTGATCAGATTTCTGATGCTGTTCTTGATGCTATCTTAGAACAAGACCCCAAGGCTCGTGTTGCCTGCGAAACTTATGTTAAAACTGGCATGGTCATGGTTGGTGGTGAAATCACTACCAGTGCTTGGGTTGATATTGAAGAGATCACTCGTCGCACAGTGCGCGAAATCGGCTATACCAGTTCAGATATGGGCTTTGATGCCAATTCATGTGCAGTTATCAGCGCGATCGGTAAACAATCCCCTGATATCAATCAAGGTGTCGACCGATTAGATCCTCTGGAGCAAGGGGCTGGTGATCAGGGGTTGATGTTTGGCTATGCGACCAATGAAACTGATGTATTGATGCCAGCGCCTATCACCTATGCACACCGCTTGGTTGAACGTCAGGCAGAAGTCCGTAAAAACGGTACATTGCCATGGTTGCGCCCGGATGCAAAAAGCCAGGTAACATTCCAGTACGATAATGGCAAAATTGTTGGTATCGATGCCGTTGTGCTTTCTACCCAGCATTCAGAAGAGATTAACCAAAAAGCGCTGCAAGAAGCGGTAATGGATGAAATCATCAAGCCAGTTCTGCCAACCGAATGGCTGACTCCGATGACTAAATATTTCATCAACCCAACCGGCCGTTTCGTTATCGGTGGCCCAATGGGTGACTGTGGTCTGACTGGCCGTAAAATCATTGTAGATACCTACGGTGGTATGGCGCGTCACGGTGGTGGGGCATTCTCAGGTAAAGATCCTTCTAAAGTTGACCGTTCAGCTGCCTATGCCGCTCGTTACGTTGCTAAAAACATCGTTGCTGCAGGTCTGGCAGATCGCTGTGAAATTCAGGTTTCCTACGCGATCGGTGTTGCAGAGCCAACGTCTATCATGGTTGAAACTTTTGGTACTGAGAAAGTATCTACTTCAACACTGATTCAATTGGTACGTGAGTTCTTTGACCTGCGCCCTTACGGCCTGATTAAAATGTTGAATCTGCTGCAACCAATTTATCGTGAAACTGCGGCATACGGCCATTTTGGTCGTGAGCAATTCCCTTGGGAAGCAACAGATAAAGCTGAAATTCTACGTTCAGCAGCAGGATTAAAATAATCCTTTGCTAATTCATGTAGCCCGCACTGCCCTTATGCACTGCGGGCTTTTTTAGTGAAAAATATATTTGTCATCTTTCAAGTGTATCTTTGTCACTCCCATGACACCTCGATACAACACGAACCCCATCGGGTATAAATAAAGTATGTAACCGTGATGAAATCCGTCAGAGTTCCGCTTTCCTTACAGCAAGCAGTTATGCGCACAATGCGACAAAAACTGGCACAAGCAAGTGATTTTCTGCAAGTAACCTTTCCCGAGCCTGAGATCAATTATCGGCAACGCGGTACAATCGCAGGCAGCGCCCGGCTACAACAGTGGGAAATTCGGTTAAACCCTGTTTTATTGATAGAAAACCAGCAAGCATTTATTGATGAAGTGATCCCGCATGAACTGGCTCATTTGCTGGCGTATCATCAATTTGGCAAAGTTGCGCCGCATGGAAAAGAGTGGCGTTTTATCATGGAAGTTGTGCTTAAAGTGCCTGCGAACCGAACGCATCAGTTCTCGGTTCATTCTGTCCGTAGCCAAATATTCAATTACAGTTGTCGCTGTCAGCAACATGAGCTGACAATCAGACAACATAATAAAATTCTCAAAGGGAAAAGCTGTTACATTTGTCGGCAATGTGGGGAAAAGCTGGAGCCAGCCAAAAAATAATTATCCAAATAACTATCTTCTAAATAACTATTTTTCAAATAACAAAGCAACCAACAAGATGCTCCGGTGCCAGAAACATCTTGTCATTTTGTCATCTTATTTAGAAATTGCTTATTTAAAAACTGGCACTTGAAAACTTAGCTCAACGGATATCCACCAATACAACACTTATTGGGTAACCACCTTGGTTTCTTTGATTTTCTCAGCTTCCGCAATGATTTGATCAGCCGTTTTACCATTAAGATAATGGAAATATTTCTGTTCCAATTGCTCTATATCTTTATGATTAATATTGCCATTCTTATTGTCTTTGAATAAATCATCGAAATTAATACTATTCAGCATCGTAATATACAATGATTCATCAAATTTCAATTTCTTATCTTCTGATAAAGTATCTCTGATATTTTCAATGGATGTTTTCAAGGCTATTTCATTGGCACCATCAATCTTAAGTTGATTGTCACACCCCGTTAATGCAAAACCAAGCAAACAAATTACTAACAATTTTTTCATAACCAACCCCATCCCTTACCGATAGTGATAATAATAGCAGAACAAGAATAAATAAGTTGTCTTAATAACTATTTTTCTTATTAAATTTTGAATATTTATGACTAAATTATTTATAGCTTTGCCATGCTGATATGCACATCATTTTTGCCCAGTTTTAGCAGAATCATACCGCTATAACGAAAACTGATTTCGTCAAATTGTAAAATTCGTTGATTAGTTTGAATAATAACCGTTATCATCTATTTTGAAAAAAATTCCAATACGTTGCCAACGTTCAATTTAACAGGAAATGCCGCTCTCAAAGTACATTCTGTCTTCTGAAAGACCTTACTGTTCTTGAAACATTCCGATGGCTATTCAGTCTCTTTCAAAAATAGCATGGCTTTCTTGAACACTATATGAACAAAAGGCGTTATAAATTTCACATTACAGATTAATGAATTAATTTTATTTAATATCAGTAAGTTATATTTATTTCACTATTAATGTAACTTAAAATTAAAAGGATCAATATGTCTGTTATTCATTATTTAATGAAATACCTTCTGTCAGCTTTTCTCGTTTTATTACCGATATACGCTCAGGCAGAAAAAATTACCGTCAAAGATATTGCCGGGCGAACAGTGGTTATCAACGCTCCCGTTGAGCGAGCCATGCTGGCAGATAGCCGTGTTCTGATTGCACTCAATATCTTGCACCCCTCAGAGCCATTGAAGAGTATTGTCGCATGGGATAATGCTCTGGAAAAAAAAGCCCCTGACCTTGCCACCGCTTATGAAAAAGACTTTCCTCAGTTAAGGAAAATCCCTGTATTTCCTAACCCCTACACAAGTGATTTCAGTATTGAAAAAGCCTTAACCTATAATCCTGATCTGGTTATTTTCGATATCGGCTTAAAATCAAAACTAGACAGTAGCAACACCGTTGATTTATTGGCAAAGAGCGGTATCCCTGTCATCTTCATTGATTTTCGCCAACACCCTTTGTCTAATACTGTCCCAAGCATGAAATTACTGGGAACAGTTTTCGGGCAAGAAGAAAACGCGAATAAATTTATCCAGTTTTATGAAAATCGCTTGTCTTTGATCAAAAAACGTATTGCAACATTATCTCCCCAACAGCTCCCCAGCATTTTTATTGAGCGCCATGCTGGTATGCGGGGAGCGGAAGATTGCTGCAATACCTTTGCTACAAATAATTTTGGAGAGTTTGTTGCCGCCGCCGGTGCCAATAATATGGGCAGCAAATGGTTTTCTGGTATGGGAGGTAAAATTAATGAAGAACAGTTATTAACGACCAACCCTGATTACTATCTGATGACTGTGGCTAATTGGGATACGGTTCATGAAAATAGCCAATCGGTTCCATTAGGTTACACCGGTGAATTGGCAACGGCAGAGAAACGTTTCCAGAAATTGCTCTCTCGTCCCAAATTAAATGTATTGAAATCATATCGTGAAAAACACGTTATGGCGGTTTATCACCAATACTATGATACGCCATTCAATATTATTGCTGTAGAAGCTATTGCGAAGTGGCTGCATCCCGATCTGTTCCAAGATATAGATCCCCACGCCGACAATATCTATGTCCATAAAACATTTACCGCTCTTGATGGCAGTGGTGTCTTTTGGCTAACGGCAAAATAGCACTTAATTGTTTGATGCCTGCTTATTTTTTAAGTGGGCATATTCCTATAGCAAATACGCAGAATAACAGGTTATATCAATAGCCATGTTTATCAATAGCCATGTTCATCAATAACAATCATCTAAAAAAATCATAACCTAAAATAACAACCTTCATAAATAACAACAAAATAAGAAAATCCCGCCAATAAATATTATTTTATGAAAAATTGTTTTATATCTCTATTATCACAACGATAAAGCATGTGCTTATTTTTCCATTTATTGATATAGGACTCTTAAATTTAAACTCATACTTTCTTAAAATTAAGACTTTATCCGATAATCACGCCTGAATATATGACCTAGCATATACAAAAAACACAGTACCCGGAGAATATAATGAAAAAGCTACATGATATTGCCAAAGAACTGTTGCCCGTAAAATATTATAAGATGTTGATTAATGGAGAATGGGTCGATAGCGTTTCAAAAAATACAATGAAAAGCTATAACCCTGCAACGGGGGAATTGCTGACAGAATATGCAGCCGGTAATACTGAAGATGTTGAACTTGCCGTCAAGGCTGCGCAACAGGCCCTGCCAGCATGGAGCAAAACATCTCCCGCAGAAAGGCAATCTCTATTACTGAAAATCGCCGATTTACTGGAAGCAGAAGCAGAACGTTTCATTGTCCTCGAAACATTGGATGGTGGTAAGACCCAAGCTCTGTGCCGTCATTTTGACATTCCCTTTTCTGTTGATCATTTCCGCTATTTTGCTGGCGTTATCCGTGCTCATTCTGATGCAAGTGATGTTATCGACAGTGATACATTGAGCTTGGTCATCAGAGAGCCGATCGGTGTAGTCGGGCAGATTATTCCATGGAATTTCCCCTTGTTGATGGCGGCCTGGAAAATAGCCCCTGCCCTTGCAGCCGGTAATACCATTGTCATCAATCCTGCAAGCCTGACACCAATAACACTACTTGAATTAGGGCGCATCCTGAATCAAGTTCTGCCAGCGGGCGTTGTCAATATTGTCACGGGGCGCGGCTCAGTTGTCGGCCAAGCAATCCTCGACCATGAAGGTATTAACAAGGTCGCTTTTACCGGTTCGACAGAAGTTGGTTACAACGTTGCCGCCGCCGCCGCGAAAAGACTTATTCCGGCCACGCTGGAATTGGGCGGCAAATCTGCCAATATCGTCTTTCCAGATGCCAACATGAAAAAGGCCGTTAAATATGCAGCCAATGCTATTTTGCTGAACCAAGGGCAGGCTTGTGAATCTGGTGCCCGCCTGTTCCTGCATAAAGATATTCACGATGAATTCCTGAAAGAACTGAAAGTTGTTTTTGAATCCGTTCGGGTCGGTGATCCAATGGACTCAGAAACTGAAATGGGCAGTCAGGTTAGCGAAGAGCAGATGAACACCATCCTGAGTTATATCGATCTGGCAAAACAGGAAGGAGCAACCGTTCTGACTGGCGGAAAACGCATGACTGGTGAAGGGTATGATGATGGCTTCTTTATTCATCCAACTATTCTGACTAATGTGACCAATGACATGCAGGTTGCACAGGAAGAAATCTTCGGGCCAGTGTTGTGTGTCATTCCATTCGACAATGAAAACGAAGTTATCGAAATGGCCAATGACTCCGAATATGGGCTGGCTGGTGCGGTGTGGACGCAGGATATTAATCGGGCCATTCGCGTAGCCAAGGCCGTAAAAACAGGCCGTATGTGGGTTAATACTTATCACGAATTACCTGCTCATACTCCTTTCGGGGGTTATAAGAAATCAGGGCTTGGACGTGAAACCCATAAGATGATATTGGATGCGTATTCTGAAGTGAAAAACATCTATATCAGCACTAAAGAAGAGTAATGAACCGACCAAAATATGCATCAGGAAAATCGCCATCGATAAATATCCTATTAACTCTTTGGAGTAATGACCTAAATTTTATCTATCCCTGATAAAGAAGATCGGGTTGGTTCATTGATTATCACTACAAAAGAAGTCTTTGACATAGAAAATAAAGAGCATATCAATAAAGCCAATGATATCGAAATTTGCTTGCGGGATTTGCAGTTTCTACCGTTACTGAGAGAGGTATAAGCTATGGCAGGTAAATCCGTTATTCGATTAAATGGCATGACTGATCATGGTGGTCAGGTTGTTACTGCTATCGGTGGCTATGTTTATCGGGATGTGCCTGTTGCGGCTAAAGGTGATTTAGTCACCTGCCCAAAATGCAAGGGCACATTCCCGATTGTTGAAGGGAGTAATGATTTAAAGTATCAAGGAAAAAACATTGCATTGGAAGGTATGCAAACCGCCGTGGAGCAAAATTGATTGCCAGCCAGACTTTACGGCTTAAATGTTAGCCCCCATTTCACTATCATGGGGGCTATGCGGCGAATTTTATGGCAGGTAAACAAAGCTTTTACAGCGGGTAAAGGCTTCTTTTATTGCTTGGCCCAATTCTTCATCAGTAACATTATCTGGGAGGGTGATATTGCAATCAGCTGACATGCCTTTTCCTCCCCAAGTATCAAGTTTCTCATGAGCCTCTGGCGTAATTGTTAGTTTGCCGTCTAATTGTTTTACATGACACAGGTTCATTTTTTTGAATAATGCCCGTTTAGTTTTATATCCACCTTTTTCCATTGCTTCTGCAATCCAGTTTTTATAACGAGCTTCGATCATATCACGGTGAAAAAAATCAATATCTCTATATGGATCGATAATACGGCTATGGGATAATGCCTGTCGAACTGCGTCACCTAATATTTTATCATTAGCATCTTTGGGTAAAAAAAGTACTTCTGCCTCATGATCCACAACTAAAAAGTGATAGCCTGACCATGTTTTCACATAATAAAAATCTCCATTAAAATTAATGGATGCATTAAAACCTAAGCCAGTATCTTCAATCATGGGGCCTCACCTCTTACAACAGTCACTTTGACATCAATGTTTTTATCTGCGGCGTAACTAATGGATTTATTAATTTCAGCCCATTGCGTGGATGTGGTTTTCTCTGGTACGGCAAGATACAGGGTTTTCTGCTTGATCATATCATTATTTATTTTGAATTCACCTTTAGTCGTTTTTTCAAATTTGACCATCTCATTAATATACCCATTTAGTTGGCTGCTTATCTGCTCCGGTTTTTGTAATCTAGAAGCCGTCGTTGTATTTAACGTTTTTACACTAATTGCCTGACGGTTAGGTGTAAAATAATCAAACGTCTCAGAACCATAAGGTAAGCGCGCACTTTCTGGCAATTTTAACTCTTTCCCCACAAAATCCTCAAACGGGTAGCCTTGCTTGTAATTTCCTTCTGTCCATGACATTGACGTTTTGCTCCCGTCTTTCTCAATACGAACGACATCTCTGATACTGACCATTCCTTCCGTATTTTTCAGACCTGAAAATTTGCTGCCGGCTGTTCTGAATGTATTGGTTGCTGCTGACGCTCCCCCTTTGACCACGGCTACGTAGCCAATCATTTTCGCGATTAATTTCCCTGTCTCCACTCCGTGATTATACGCACCAATCAGACCGGCTCTTTCATACTCTTGCTCAATGGTATCCAGCCGTTTGATGAAATCGGCTTTTTCTGCTTGATAAACAGTACTCAGGATACTGTCACTATTCATCAGTTTTTTTAACGCTTGCAGTGTTTCTTTATAATTGGCCGCAGCCCCCAAAATGGCCACTACCGTATCCGAAAGTTCCTCCGGCACGCCTGACACAACTCCCGCCAGTGCGACGCCATCTTGGTTTGCACTGGTCAGACCCCATTTGATATGGATAAGTCCTCTCTTCAGGGGGTTGGATTCGGCGGCCAGTTCTTTATCCCGCAGTTCCTTTTGATGATGAGCTAAATAATTATAGCGGAAAGTCGTCTCGGCTGCCGTGGCACCACTATTCACGCCTCTCACTTCACCAGTGACTACAGCTCCGGCAAAACCGCCTAACACGCGGATAATTTGGGCTTGTGTATTTGCTGTTTTTCCCCACTCTTCAGCTTTAATCGTATTTTCACCCAGCGATATCGCTGCCAGTTCCGCTGCCAAGGCACCAACAGCAGCACCTCTCGCATCTCCGCCTGTGATTTCAGCCACCATACCACTGAGTACAGCATGGCTGACTGCTTTGCCAGGATGTCCGAGAATATCGCCTTTATCGCCAATTAAACCGGCACCATAAGCGTGTGCTTGACTGCCTAGATTATTCAATAATTCGGCTCTCAGATTATCCGCAAAACTGCCACCATTCATCGCGGTGCCCAACATTGAACTGACGATAGAGTGTGCAGCGACTCGTTGAGCTACTGTTCCCCATCCATGATTCAATAATGGAAGCTGCACGTCGACAGGATTGACAATGGCTGTATTAGGCGCTGTATCTTCGACTAATTTTCCCCATCCCATAGCGTGGTCTAAGCCACCTAATGCTCCACCTACAGCCATTCGGGTTACCAACGATTTCACCGAATCGCTTTTTGCCAGCGCTTTTAGTGTGCCGCTCAGGTTGCCTTTATTCTCCACTAAAGCAACAGCTGCTTGGGTAGTCAATCCTATCATGCCCCCGTAAGCAGCCCCATACATCGCGCTTGCTGCGGCACCCGTGGCTCCGGTCGCCCCGACAGCACTTTTACCTGCCCACGCCGCAAGGCCGGAGCCGGAAGTGACTGCTGCCACGGCGATCGCAATCACCGCGCCCGCCACCGGGTTTAACTGTTCACTTTTCTTATCCCAGCTAATGTACGCATCCTTCACCAAATTCCACTGGACATCATCGCGCCCTTTCAAGTCTTTCAGCCATTCAGTGCCGGGTGTGTTACCCAGTGTTGTCAATACCTCTTCCAGTGCTTGTCCTTCTTTCATTTTGGCATCGGCACTGATCCCTTTCGCAACATCCACTGTCAATGTGCCACCGACACGTACAGAAGGAATGGCCCAAACTGTTTCATCTCTGCCTTTATCTTGATGGGTAATAAAAAAACCTTTTGATGTTGAAACGGTTTGTTCAAACGCGGTATTCGGCATGGCCTTAAAGTTGATGCGCCCTGTCTGGCTGGTGATTTTAGCGTTTTTGTTGGTTTCAATCCGACTGGCTTCCAGTGTCACATCATCTTTGGCCATTAAATTAATGTCACCCCCTGCGATAAACTCAGTGGGTTTATTTGTTGAACTTACTTTTCTGTGAGTTTCTGTTTTCGAACCAAAAACACGACAGGATCTAATACCCAAGAAACTATTACATTTTTTCTTTGTTTCTTCCCATTGGTAATCCTCATTCATGGCTTGTGCGTAGAGAACCCCCCCTTTTGCTGCTATGTCCATCATTCCTTTGGCTATTAACGAGGTGGCCTGAAATAAAATACTCCCTTGAGAGGTAATCTTTAATGCACCACCGCTGTTAAGCTGACTCGGCCGTTGTAGAGTACGCGCACTATTTTTCTCTTCTTGATATTCCTGTACCGATTCAAAACGAATATTTCCTCCGGCAGTAATTGCCATATTATGACCGGAAGTTAGGTTGACACCTGATGTTGATAAATGTCCAGCGGTAGCTAACGTCAAGTTCCGGGCAGCATTGAGGTGGGTAGACAGGTACTTATAGTTATGGCTTAGGTCTGTGTACCCAAAAGCCGACAGTGCCAGGTTATGACCCGCATTCATGAAGATATCGCCTGCTTTCGATGTTAATGAGGCACTTCTGGCAAGGATATCTCTTCCTGCATTGAGTTGCAGATTATCACCGGCAATCAGTTTGGTAGCACCAGATATAATACGCCCGCTACTTTCCTCGAGGAGTAGATTGGAGGCTCCATCCGCATTGTCATCCCGCATGAGAATATCACGACCCGCGTTCAAGGTGATTTGTTGACCTGCAATCAAGTTGGTTTTTGTTGCATGGATATCATTTCCGGCCAATAAATTAATATTGCCTGATGCCTCCAATAAGGTTGTCCCTTCGCCAGAATAAGGTATTTTTGGGGAGAAACTCAGATTATTGCCTGCGATGAACGTAGCATTATGAAGAGGATATGATAATTTTTCAGTGACTTTCAGATCCTTTCCCGCAGTAACCGTCAAGTTTTTGGCTGAAACGCTTACGTTACGAGAATCTAATTGAAAACTATTTCGAGGGAAATTTAATTCAACATTCTCTCCCTTCCAATAGTTATTTTGTCCCCAATCATGGGTTGTTAAAGATAAATTTTTTGTTGCCTCTGCATGGAAAGCGTTAAGGTATTTACCTGCATTTAAAATAATATTCTTCGCTTGAAGACGTGAAAGGCGAATATCTTCATTAGCCACTAATTCTATATTATTTTTAGCAAAAACAGGAACATCACTATTAATATCTTTTCTGGCCAATAACTTAATATTGCCTGTCACCTCTGAGAAAGGTTCAGGGGCTGAAGAATTAATTTGAAGATCGTTGCCTGCGATTAACGTAACATTGTGCAGAGAATTAGGTAATTTTTCTTTTACATACAGCCCCTGCCCCGCAGAGATAGTCAGATTTCGCGCTGAAATGGGATGCAAAGAAGGCTGTAACCAAAAATGCTCCCGGGGGAAATGAAATTCAACATTCTCACCTTTCCAGTTGCCTCTTTCGCTCAATCGGTTTGTTGTAATGGATAAATTTTTTGTGGCCTCAGCACGGTTAATATCGATGGTACCCGCTGAATTTAAGAAAATATTATCCGCTTGAAGCTTTTCGGCCGTGATAGGGCCCTTTGAAAATAGGCTTAAATTATTGAGAGCAAAAACATGCAATCGGGGTAAAAAAACACTTCCTTGCTGGGAGTAAAGCTCAATATTATTAGAGGTTAATAACCCATCATTAGCGGTAATATTATCTCTTGCACTGAGCTTTAAACTATTTCTCAACACAATCGATTTAGTATTATGCAGCTTAATCCCGCCCTCAGATGAAAAAAGTGAGATATCTGTCGCGCTCAGTTTTGTGTTTGGATCGATTTCTATCGAACGCGCTGAGGATAATCCCAGACTCGCACCTAAAGACATAAGCGTATTATTGTTCAAAAAATGAAGAGCGCCTTTACTTGAAATCACATCCACATTGCGGCCCAAAATCTTTGCGTTATCAATTTCGATAAGCGCTTTCCCTGCCAACATGAAATTATTGTTTGCCCCTAATACACTGTCCTTGATTTTAATAGAGTTGTCCGACAGGGCCGAAAAGTCGTTTGTAACTGCCTGATAATTAATATTTATTTGTGGGGATTTTAGCAAAACATTCATTGCTTTCATTGATCCTGATCCCGTAAATTCATTGCCGAAATCAGCCACGATATTACCCTCAGGAGACACAAGCTCCCCTGCATTACTCCCAAACGTGTTCCCCGTCAAGATGAGATTTCTTCCTGCCATGAGTTTGCTGTTAACATTCAACAAGTTATTCGCATTAATATAAGCATGTGCACCTGAGCTAAGAATGCCGCCATGTGTACTACTGAATTCTTTAGCACGAAGAACAATATCACCCTCATGAGCTTGCAAGGTCGCTGTGGTGTTTCTAATGAATTGGGCTGCATTTCCTTGTGCGTCTTTTTGCAGCCATATGTTATTTTTGGCCTGAAGAAGAGCTTGTTTATCCCGAACACGCTCTTTATTGTATGGGTTCATATTATTGAATTCATTAGCAAATAAACGTATATCCCCTCCTTCTGCACTCACCTTACCCGCGTTAAGGACCGCTAGCGCTGCAATCGTAATATCTTTCCCTGCCTTTACATTGATTTCTGGGTGCATCAGTACACCGCGTTTAGCGCTGATGTTAAGATCGGTTTTAGCAGTGATATCACCCCGTGCTAAAATTTCTCCATCCGATATCAGGGTGATATCATCCATATGGGTCGCAACATTGGCGAGGCGCATCCCCCCCGGGGCATAAGTACTGACCAGTCGGATTTTATTTGCATACATTCCCCCCAGATCCCCGGTATCTATAGACGCCATGAACTTCTGTTCTCCCGGCAAAGGAATAATCTGCGCTTTTTCGAAATCAATTTTGTTCTTTCCCGTTGTAACTGCCAGGTTTTTAGCCTGAATTTTGCCACCCAAATTCAGTTGTTCGGTGATAATATCCACATAATCCTGTGGGGTTGCATCAAGCCCGTTGTTGTTAATAGACACGGAGCCACCTTTGACTTCCAGCGCCTGTAATGCACCATCCGGTGCAAACACGGGTTTCCCTGTCGATAAGGTGACGGATGGCACATTGATAAAACCACAACCGTTACAGTCAATTCCATTCGGACTCGCAATCAGTAGATTGGCTTTTTGCCCGGCAATCTCCAGTTGACCTTCCAGCCTGGCATAACCAGAGCTAGTTACCTCATTAATAATCAAATCGGCCGCCTTTCCTTTGAAATTCGGATTTGCCCCAATTTGCCCTGCCAATACAGATTGAACCTCATTGGTTGCATTATTCAATACGCTGCCTGCTGCACCGACATTAAAATCTTGATAGGTATTATGGGAAACGCCGGCATTATTTGGTGAGGCGATATTGACGATGGGAATATTGCCTTGTTGGATAACCTGAGTTTGATTATTGGCAGACTCAATTCCAGCGCCTATTGCTGGGTGCAATGGCAACACACCCATCACATAAATCAGCAGATAACTCAGGTACTTCATTCTGGGAAGATGTTGTTTAGCCATAATGGTAACCTTTTCTTATTAGAGTTAACTTAAAATTCAAATGAGAAAGCGGCGTAAAACGACCAAGTATCCGGTTTCAGGAAATCAGGGTAATACAAAGGTTTTCCGACCATGAATCGGGATGACATGGAATGTTGTGTCAGAGTGACACCCAACGCGGTGCCCAGTAAGTGAATATTTTCTGTATTGTAACGACGCTGCCCCGCCAGATAGCCATAATCTAGTGCGCCTGTCAGTGTCAGCAAACCAAATGGGCCGTCTTTCAATTGATGGGTGATTTCCTGACGCCAGTAGCCCCCTTGGTTACCACTCAGGGACTGTGCTTTGTATCCGCGAACGGAGTACAGCCCTCCCAGCGATAATCGTTCAGGAGAAGGCAAATCATCTGGGCTGAGTTGGCTAAAAAAGGACGTAAAATAGGCAGCGTTTGCTGCAAAAGGCCAGTAATAGCTGCTACTGAGGTTGAATTTACGGGACTTATTGCGAGTTACGACCGGTGGCTCGGTCACCACCGTGCCGTATTCAAGCGAGGGGTTTAGTGTAAAATAGCCTTGTCCCAGCACTGTACTGTATTGGGGACTGAGAAAAACCGTTTTAACAATTGGGCTGGAGACTGAAATTTTCTGATCGGCAATACCAACATTGACAGACTTATAACGACCGCCGATCTGTAAGCCCAGTTTTTGTTTACCATCACGATAAAGGATACGGCTAATATCCAGCTGGTGAGTCTGGTTTTCACTGTTATAGGGATATTTTTTATCATTGATCCTGAGTGCCTGCCGTGAGGTGTTGGAGTAATAGTGATAGCGGGTACTCCAATAACCATACGGTATGTTGACAGACACTGTCAGATTACGGCTATAGTGCGCTGACCGAAAATCGGTATCCTGTGCCCAAGATACTGACCATTGCTCCCCTAAGCCTAATGGTGTATCCAAAATCAGTTCGGCACTGGCTTGATATTCCCCGGTTTCTTTCTGACCATTGTTGTCCACACTGAACTGGAGCTTACCCGGAAAATGACCTGGTTGTTGTCGAATGTGTATAAGGAAATAGCCTGTCTGCGTGCCGGGTAGAATATCAATTGTATAACGGGAAGAACTGAGGCGATTAAGATGCTCTAAACCCTGTTCAATATCCCGTAAGTTTAAAATACGGCCTACTTTGTCGGGAAACAGCATTGTTGTCATACGCGGAGGGTTACCGTCAATTTCAATTGCTTCTATTTTTCCCTCAGTTACCGTGATCAGGAGTTTACCCGTAGAGAGATCTTGTGCAGGTAACTGGGCGTGCGAAGTGATATTGCCCTGCGCAATATAAGTGTTGGTTGTTGAACGGACCAACTGCTTAATCTGAGATAAGGTGAGACAGTGATGCAAATAAGGCTGAACCAGTATGCGTTGAACGGCATCAGATAATGACTCGGCCTGCTGAAATTCGATTTCATTAATTTTCACACACTTCGTGTCTGTATCTGGTACTGGATCAGAAGATGGCGGAAATAATGACACCGTGTTTTGCAAATATTCCCGTTGTTGTCGAGCCTCATCGAGCAGTTCTTTTTGTTGCTGACGCTGGCTATCCAGTGCCGCCGAAGAGGTATCCATATGTTGTATTTGCTGGGGTATTGACCCAGAAGGCGGTGGTTCTGCTTGTGCAGATAATATGATGAATCCGCCCCATCCAAAGCCAATCAGCCTCATTATTATTCTTTTTGACATATGCGCTGCCATTATTGAATGAATAACTTACAGGTTATTGGGGGAGTAACAGAAAATATGAGACAATCTATTGTGGCATTAGCTGGTTAATTTTCAATCAAATAAATGTGTCAAAAATCACAAAGTGATATTTTTAGTTTATTTCTCCATTAAAAATGGATTTTAGAGATATTTTTTATAAAAAATAAAATAAAACGATTAGCCAAGAGAAAATATATATCTAGATATTTAATTATTGCCTTTTAAACGTAAATTTGTTTTCCGTTACAAATAATTAGTTTGTATTTTTTCTTTTTGAAAAATCATTCAATGGAGTGATTTTTTGTGAATTTATTAAGAGCTATTTAAAACTTGGATTCGCCTAATAAGTGCAATTTCTAAGAAAGGCGGCCAGTTGCTATAGTAGGCATCTTTCTCGCCAAAGGAAAATGCGCTATGACCTATA
>NZ_FORG01000085.1 GCF_900113945.1 Xenorhabdus mauleonii | reverse complement strand
CCAACACATCTACGCCGCTAACCATAAACAACTATCAAGGAGTTGAATGAGGGCTAAGGCGCATTCTAAGCAAAACGTGGCTCAAAATAAAGCTGAGAAAACAGAGCGTTATTACACTCTGGGATACGTCCCGCGATTCACCTTAAAGGACAATGGCTTAAGGCTGTAGGCTTTGAGATTGGTGGCTCGGTGATGGTGAAAACCATGGACGGCTGTTTAATGTTGATCCCCGGGAGTTCCGAGACCAACAGCCTTAAACAGCAATACCAGCTCGAGCAAGTCAGTGAGATTAAGCTGAGAATGCGAGAACTGATTGGTGACTATAAAAGTCGCTAAGGGCAGGGAATGAGCCGCTCTTAAAAAGAAGACGCCGGAAGATCTCGGAGATCTTTCCAGCATTATATTTTTATGAACAACGTTAGTTTTTTAATTCGCCTTTATCCGTTTATAGTTATAAGACACATTAAGCAGTGTTTCTATAAGTCCTGAATCATCAGGCCAATCTATAATAAATCTTGGATAAGACGGTACGTAACTATTTGGATTCATAGCCTTTACCATCTCTTCCAATTCTTTTTTTATCTGATTTAGCACATTAATAGACAAAGGCGCTTTTTTTCCTTGTTGATGCAATTCTATTGCGTCAGAAACTAATTGGAGAGCATCTGTTAAAAAAGTTTTACCTGATGTTTTCATTTTAAAGATCTATATTTCCAAGGTTCAAGAACAAATATTTGCTCGGCACCACCACTATATTGAGGGCCAAAATCATACTGAGGGGCTACGTCCCCTAATGATAGTTGTGCCTGGTGTGATTTGGAATTGTTTGATCCCAGTCATACCATTCCAATCAGGGGGGAACGCTAACCCGCTTCTATTGGTATACGGTGTGAACGTTTCAAACACATATTGCCCTTCAGGCCTAGCCGTTTTTCCAAAGCCGTGAAAACGACTACCATAAAGGTTATTACCAGCTTTTTGTACAGACATACCGGAGAGATCAAAAGAGTCAATGATTTGTTTTCTCCGAGCTCTGTCTACTCCCGTTGAGCTCAAGTACTCTGAAGCATCTCTTACACCTTGGTATGGGTCTGGAGGTGCATTGGATATATTCGATGTCCCACTCAGCCCAAACGGATCAATCCAACCCGTAGGATTTTTGACATAGGAATAGGGTTTTACTCCACCCGACAAACCAAGCGGGTCTGGCGAGATATACTGCGCGGTCTCCGGCGAGTAATAGCGGTGACGATTGTAGTACAGCCCCGACTCCGCATCCTCATACTGCCCACAGAACCGAAAATTGCACCCCACATGGTAATCCGCATCATTCGACGCAAGCACCTGCGATTTTTCCGCTTGGCCCCACGTTTTCAGCCGCTGCGCCCAAACTAGCGTACCATTTTCGTTGAGCATCTCGCGTGGCGTACCTTGATGGTCGCTTATAATATAGTGTAGCTTGCCTTTTTCAACACGAGCTGATGGCGTCAATGCCCCCGGTTCATACAGCCAGCGTACGCGGCTGTCCAGCGCCAGCGAGCCATCCGCGTAAATCGGCGTCTCTTCGATGAGCTGGTCACCGCTCCACAGGTAACCCTGCCCCATGATGGCATCGGCTCTCGGTGTCAAATCCGGTTTGCCGTCCAGCCAGCGTTGCAGGTTGGTCGCTGTCAGTTTGCCGTCATGTACCTTGAGTTTACGTATTCTTCGACCAAAAGCATCGTATTGATAGTGCCAACGCGAGCCGTCCGGTGTTTCGCAATGGGTAAGTTGGTTTTGCGTATTCCATCGGTAGCGCCAGACTTGTGGGCGGAAGCCGTCACGCTGTTCGGTTTTTTCCACCAGACG
>NZ_FORG01000093.1 GCF_900113945.1 Xenorhabdus mauleonii | reverse complement strand
ACTTTAGCAACAACACCAGCACCAACAGTACGGCCGCCTTCACGGATTGCGAAACGCAGACCTTCGTCCATTGCGATTGGCGCAATCAGAGTTACGATCATGTTGATGTTGTCACCTGGCATTACCATCTCTACGCCTTCTGGCAGTTCGATAGTACCGGTTACGTCAGTTGTACGGAAGTAGAACTGTGGACGGTAACCTTTGAAGAATGGAGTATGACGGCCACCTTCATCTTTGCTCAGGATGTACACTTCTGATTCGAACTGGGTGTGTGGCTTGATTGAACCTGGTTTAGCCAGAACCTGACCACGTTCGATTTCGTCACGCTTAGTACCACGCAGCAGAACACCTACGTTCTCACCCGCACGGCCTTCGTCCAGCAGTTTGCGGAACATTTCAACGCCAGTACAAGTGGTTTTAGCTGTTTCTTTGATACCAACGATTTCAACTTCGTCACCAACTTTAACGATACCACGCTCAACACGACCGGTAACTACAGTACCACGGCCGGAGATGGAGAATACGTCTTCGATTGGCAGCAGGAATGGCTTGTCAATGTCACGCTCTGGTTCTGGAATGTAAGAATCCAGTGCTTCTGCCAGTTCGATAACTTTCGCTTCCCACTCTGCCTCGCCTTCCAGCGCTTTCAGAGCTGAACCACGGATGATTGGAGTGTCGTCGCCTGGGAAATCGTACTGAGACAGCAGCTCACGTACTTCCATTTCTACCAGTTCCAGCAGCTCTTCATCATCAACCATGTCACATTTGTTCAGGAACACGATGATGTATGGAACGCCTACCTGACGACCCAGCAGGATGTGCTCACGAGTCTGTGGCATTGGGCCATCAGTCGCAGCAACTACCAGGATCGCGCCGTCCATCTGTGCAGCACCCGTGATCATGTTTTTAACATAGTCGGCGTGGCCTGGGCAGTCAACGTGTGCGTAGTGGCGAGTTGGAGTATCGTACTCTACGTGAGAAGTAGAGATGGTGATACCACGCGCTTTTTCTTCTGGTGCGTTATCGATCTGGTCGAATGCACGTGCGCTACCGCCGTAGGTTTTTGCCAGAACGGTGGTGATTGCTGCAGTCAGGGTAGTTTTACCGTGGTCAACGTGGCCGATAGTACCAACGTTAACGTGCGGTTTTGAACGTTCAAACTTTTCTTTAGACA
>NZ_FORG01000001.1 GCF_900113945.1 Xenorhabdus mauleonii | reverse complement strand
TGGTGCTCACTTTTGGCGGTTGCCACCGCAGGGGTAAACGCCGCTGCAACGGGAAAGGCCACTTGGGCAAAAATATTCGCCCATGCCACCCATTTGAGGTGGTTAATCTGCTTTTCTTTCCACTGCCTATCGTGTTTCTTTAGCATGTTTATCTACCTTCAGAATCAACATTATTTTCGCCAAAATTCATGGAATTTTGGCGCCATTGACTCATCCCGGAGTGTGCTGCTCTCCTTGTTTGTAGTTAACAGTTAGTACCCAACTGTTAACTGAGGATGATCTGACTGATAAAGGAATCTAAAGTGGACAAAACGACCAACATGAATCGATTAATTAAGTAAATTTCACTTTCGAAACCGAACATTGGGAATTTCGAAAAAATAATTAGAAAAATCAAGGGGAAATTAATCGACGTGGGGAATATTGAGGAGGGAAAATATAAGTCAAGTTTTACAGATATAAATCAATGGACTAGATTAAATTTGGTAA
Source organism: Xenorhabdus mauleonii (assembly GCF_900113945.1). Taxonomy (GTDB): domain Bacteria; phylum Pseudomonadota; class Gammaproteobacteria; order Enterobacterales; family Enterobacteriaceae; genus Xenorhabdus; species Xenorhabdus mauleonii. The sequence goes on along the minus strand of NZ_FORG01000001.1, from coordinate 440,470 downwards.
GGGAAAAAAATAATAAAACAAGTTTGCAGTGAGTTGTTTTAAGTTGGTTAACAGTTGGGTACTAATTGTTAACTGTGAGCGTTTTCTATTTGGTGTCCAAACCGTCTCGAACCGACCCGCATTACTCGCGGTGTAGCGGACAGTATGGCGAATATTTCGGTGGCCTAAATAGTCCTGAATCAAGCGGGTATCGACGCCATTGTCTGCCAGTGCATAACCACAAGCGTGCCTCAGCATGTGCGGATTCGCGCATATCGACAATTTTGCCTTTAAACTGGTTTGCCTGATGATTTTATACATTTGTTGGCGTGACATGCGTTGTCCGTGTCGGGAGAGAAACAGCCACTCGGTATTGTCACCCGTTTGCTTATGCGGTGGTGCCTTGGATAAATAACGCTGCCGCTCCACCAGCCAGTGACGAAGCAACTGGATTTCTCGCTGCACCATCGGATGAATGGTGGAAAACCCATTTTTCAGGCGCTGGACACGCAGGCTGCGGCTATTTAAATCCACATCCGACAGTTTCAGGTTCAGCAGTTCAGATACGCGGAAACCGTGAATAAACCCCATAAATATCATGCAGATATTCCGCTCTGCATTTGCTTGCTTGCCCAGCTCCCGCAACAGGACTTCGATTTCCGATTGGGTCAGGTATTTACGTTTTAGCATGGTTTTTACCTCTGTAAGTGGTTAAAGGCCTGCTTTATCATCAATATGGCCGGGAATAAGGGCAGGCATGGAGGCAGGATAATGAAATCCATCAGTTATCAGTGTTGCTGATTATTTATAGAGTGCAAACTTGGCAGGGAAGGGCAGGAAAATAAAGCGCTAACTAAGTAGCCGCCTCAGATTAATGACAGGATGCTGTTTTTTATCCAGCACTTTGTTTTAATCAGTTAGTTTTATCTATGGTTCAGCCATGAATTTAGCAAGTTCGCCGTAAACCCTCGCCCGATAGGGCGGTGAGAAGTCACTAAATCAGAAACCCAATTATACGCGTCGTATTGCAAGGTGCATGTATCATCATCCCGCGACGCGGGATGATGATACGTTGCTTCCTGAAACTTGGAGTTAATAGGGTATACATTCTGAAAAAGGTGGAGTAGAGGATAAAACAGGGGGAGTAAAATAGTGGGAGTTTTTGACACTGGATATAGTGCAGAGGATGAAAAACCGCCCCTTGTTGGTAAAAACAAGAGGCGGCTTTTTTAACTTTTATATAAATGATAGAATTGAGCAGATAATATTGCATTAATATTATTTAACAATAAAATGCAGTCTCAAATTTTTCATTTATTACAACTGACAACATTTTGGACGCCTGTAATAGCATAATCCTTTTCTTCACCCGTTGATAAATTGATTCTAGCAATCATGTCGTAACCGTTTACTTGTTTTACAGTACTCGTTGTATACAGATAAGCGGGCCAACCATGTTTCTTTTCCATATCCCCTTCTTGCTCCCATAGAGCTTTTGTTGCTGTTATATCTGCAATTCCGTTAGTACACTGCACTTGTATATTAGGCCAAGAACCCATCGCATAGGTTTCTCCCGCTGCTTTTGGGGTTTCATCGATATTAACTTCACCGGCTGCCTTAAGCTCTTGAAATAACGCTAACCTTTTGAACGTTATATTCCCGGCAGTAACTTCATCTGTCATATGTCCCCAATAATTAGCCAGAGGTGAATCCGGACTGGTAATTACGGTGAAAATAACATCCTGAGAGTTTGGCGGAAGAACGTTAGGCTTATCATTTGCGGTGATAATTAACGGTGTCTTTAATCCTATGCTTTCGTTATCAGTGACTTCGATAACTAGCTTGCCATCCTGATCAGTGATACCTGTATAGGTTTGATCCTTGGCATAAGTTTCACCATTAATCTTCAGTTGCGCAGTAGGCTCTATGGGATCCTTATTCATTCGCCCTGTTGCTTTACCCAGTTTGATTTCGATGGGGATTTTACCAACGGACTTACCTTGGTTTTGGGTCACAATAGTCAATGTCATGGTTTTCCCTTTCTGAATTTTAAAACCATCGGTGGTTTTTTGAGCACCATTATCCGTATTGAGGTCTACATTGACGGTATCCGCAATGCCTTTGATGCTGCCATCCTGATTACCACCGGTGACATGTTTCTTTATTTTTTGCAGGTTAGTATCTGTTGCGGTAACAGCCCCAAGCCTTATTTTATTATTTAATGCCTTACGGGGACCGCGAGGTACCATAGCTAACTGGATGACCATACCACTGTCTTTTTGAGTCAGGGGATAGGTTTCCGGCACGGTCCCGGAGTTGGCGGGATTAATATGCTGCTTAGTATCATCCAGGAAAGTATTGATAAGTTTTTCCGGTGATTGTGGAGCACTGGGATCAGTTGAATCCGGATATTTGAAGCCCCACAGGAACACCGATTCATCACTGTCCCCTACATCACGTGGGACAAAGGTATAAGTTCCTGTCAGTTGTTGCCCCATTTCTAACTGACCGCGGATGGCTAAATCTATAATTTCGCCACCCAAATCAGGATCAATAACTTCTCCATGGAGTCCTCCGGTAAGCATATCGTGCTGGCTCGTATTTGTTACCACTTTATTAACCGCTTCCACACCGCCTCCATTTTTCGGCAGGATCGCCAGTTCCAACAGGTAACCGCTGTCATCTGGGCTCAATTTATACGACGGAATTTTGCCACTAAGGATACCTTTTTCATTCACTGTGCCTGTCGCATCCGGATCAGCTACAGTTTCTCGGTTACCCGTGTTTAAATCGTCCTTTTTAAAACGTGTCCAGGTATACTTGGATTTATCGGTATAATTCCCATTGTTGGCATTAAAAATATAATTGGCCTCCAAGACTTCATTAAAATACAGGCGGCCTGTCAATGTTAGCTTATCAATGGATGGTTTCGCGTCCGGATCAAGGATAGTGCCCGGTTTTCCGCCTTTGGATACTGTTTTGTTGATATCGGTATCTGTCATACTGATATCCACGGTTTTGACCTCACCTTCTTTTTGCTGCCCATTAATAGGCTTGATGGTAATGGCGATGGTTTTCCCTGCATCTGGATGCCCCAGCTCTTTCTTCAGAATATGTGAGGTGGTGTCTTCTACCGGTTTAAAATCATTGGGGTTGGGTGTCTCCTCCTTGTTATGCCAGACATACAAGGACTTATCTATCGCATCCCCACCGTTATCGTTGAAGCCATAAGCCGCTGTCAGCGTTTTTTTGAGTTCCAACTCGCCAGTCAGGACAATCTTGTCAATGCTTGGTTTGGCATTGGGATCAGGCACACCTCCCTGATTATTCCCTCCAGTCGTTTGGTTACCCTTTTCCCCTTTACGCAATATGATGGTGTGGGTGGTACTGCTCCCAATATTCACCTTATTGGCAGGCAATACCGACAGCTCCAGTATTGTGTTTACTGCATCGGGCGGAATGATGTAGTCGGGCACTTTACCTTTGTCAGACACATTACCAAACCGCATTAATCCCTCTTGTTGAGCGTCCGAAAGACGGAGTGGTTCCCCTTCCTTGATATTTGCAGCTTTAGCCAGTGCTTTTACTTTATCTGCCGTGGTGTTTTCTTTACCCCAAGCAAAGAACGAATGGTCATCATTGTTGCCGCCATTGGCTTCAAAGTCATACTTCGCGCTTAATGTTTCTCCCGGAGCCATCTTACCGGTGACAGTCAATTGGTTGATGGATGGGGCAGTCAGCTTATCAAACTCCAACTCAGTCGGTTTTGGATTCTTCTTGCCGTCAACGGTTGTGGTCACTGCCCAGTTACCGGTTTTGGTACCAGCCGTGATCACGACTTCATACACTCCATCGCCGACTTCGGTCACATCCCCAATATGCGGGTTATTGCCATCTCCCGTCAGTTTGGAGTCATCACCGGTTACTTTGATACTGTCTTTGGCGCCAGAGATGGGCTTGTTGTCACTATCCGTCAATGTGATCTTCAGGATTTTCTTGGTATTTCCATCGGCCGGCAGGGCTTTGTTGCCATCAGCAGGGTCAACCGCAGGGCTGCTATCAGATAATGCCTCTGCCAGTGATTTTCCGAACGTAATGGTCGCCGGTTGTCCTACCTTTTTACCAAGCACTTCCGGCGTTAATGTCCATTTGCCTTTTTTATCCCCGGCGGTGACCGTCGCGATATATTTACCACTGCCTTGTGGGGTTTCTTTGAATTCACTGTGACTTGGCATTTCTCCATTACCATACAGTTCACTGTTATCCGGCGACAGCTTGATATCTTTTTCTACACCGCTGATGGGGTTACCATGCTCATCATTCAAATCCACCTCAATTTCCATGGTTTCCCCCGGATTGAGCGGGCCACCTTTTTTGGTGGTAAACGTGGATTTACTCGGATCAATCAAGTCCGCCTTATTGGTGGCGAAGTTGATTTCAGTTTTGTTTTTCAACGGCTTGCCATCTATTTTGGTGATAATTTCCCATTTGCCGGTTTTACCCCCCGCCTTGATTTTCACCGTATATGTCCCTTGAGGGTTTTCCACGATGTTGTCTTTGTCGATGGTCGGTTTGTTTTTTCCGGTTCCGGTCAATTGGTCGCCGTTATCCTCAAACGAAATGCTGCCTTTGGCATTCGGGATCGGGTTGCCTTTATCGTCTTTCAGCTCCAGCGTCATGGTGGTACTGTCTTCATTGTCAGCCGTCAGAATGTTTGTCGCTGGCCTGAAGGCTGATTTGTCGGCATCCACAATCTCTGCCAGAGACTGACCAAAGGTGACATGGGTGGGTTTCAGCTCTTTGCCATCCACCTCTGGGGTGACTTTCAGGGTGCCTTTTTTCTTGCCGGCAACGACTTTGGCCTTGTAAATTCCGCTGCCGACCGGGTCTTCCTTGATGTTGGTGACAGTTGGACCCGGATCTTGGCCGTACAGATCATTTCTGTCTTCCGTCAGCTTGATTTTGTCGACGGCACCGGTAATTGGTTTACCCTCTTTGTCGATAAGTTTCAGGACGATATCAGTCTCTTCATTTTCCTTGTTCAGGTTGCCATTGTCCGGCTCGAATTTGGTTTTGTCCGTATCCACCATGTTGGCCAATGAATCCCCAAAATCGATCACGGTTGATGGCAATTCATGCCCGTCGACTTTGGGATTGATGATCCACTTGCCATGTTTGGTACCGGCGATAGCCGTAACTTCATAAATGCCGCTGCCTTCTGGCACTTCCTTAATTTCCGTACCCAATATCGGATCTTTGCCGTCACCGGTCAGTTTAGATTTATCATCTGTCAGAGAAATGCTGCCTGCGGCTCCGCTGACGGGCTTGCCGTCCTTGTCTGTCAGTTTCAGGCGGATAACAGTCTGAGTTTTGCCATCGGCAACCATGGATTTGTTGGCGGGTTCAAAACCGGAACCTGCCGGATTGACAGCCGATGCCGTGACCAAAATTTGGGCTTCCATTCGCTCAGAAGCATTGCCCTGAGAGTCATAGGCCACACCGGACAGGCTGTAGGTGTTGTTGCCTTTATCCCGATAGGGCGGCAAGGTCAGCAGGTAATGGGTGTTGCCGCTGACAGACGAAAGCGCAGCACTTTTGAACAACTCGCCGTTTTCATTGCGGGTGGATTGGCTGCCTGCGGCTTCCAGTTTACCGCCACCGGCGACCAGATTGGTGGTGTCCCAAATAATCTCTTTTAGGCTGTTTTTTGAGCTTACAGTGACATTCAAGGGGATTACGGCACCGCCGCGCCCGCTGATTCGGCTTTCCATCATCAGGCGGATCAGGTTTTTCTTGCGGTATTCCAGCACAATCTGGTTATTACGATCGACTAAATCATAGCGCCCGCCTTGTAGGGTGCGCCTGAAGGCCACCGCATCGGGATCAATCTGTTTTGACCACGGTGTGCCGATCTCATAATTCAGGCCGAGATTAAACAGGGTTTCTCCGCCACCGGAAGCGCTCTGGCGGCGGTCAAGTCCCAGTGTTACCAGCGGGATAGGCGTATAGTTCACACCAAGGGTAAAGGCGGCCGGGTTTTTCTGCCGCTGTTTTTCACTCAGCAATCCGACTTCGTCGCCGAAATATTGCTCATACATCAGCTTACCGCCCAATTGCGGGTAAGTCGGTACATAACCTTCAGCCCGAAGGTCAAAACCATTGGCTGGGCGCTCTTCATACTCGGTCAGTTTCTTGCCGTCTTTCCAGCCACTGGCGCGGAAATAGCCGTTGGCCGCGAATTTCATAAAGTCACGGGCGTATTCCGCCCCAAGCCCAAAACGGGTGTGGTCGCGGGTAATATCATGGTCGAGGAAGGCGTTATAACCAATCATGCCATTATCAAAGAAATGGCGTTGACCCAACCCGACGTTTGCGGTGGTGCGGCTGTCAATGTGACGCAGGCCAAACTGGGTAAACGTCAAATGTTTTGCGGTATCGTACAGCGGCAGCAACATATCGAACTGGCTGCCGTCCAGTCGTCCACGGTCATCCACATTGGCCTGAATTTTGACATTGCCGTACCGTTGCAACCAGTTTTGTACGGCTTGATTCGCTTCATTGACCGCCATGCCGCGCAATTGGTTCTTGGCAGTATCTACCATGTTGCCGCTTTTCAGCATGCTTGCCGCTTGGGAGGCGGTGCTCGCCAGCCAGCGCTCAGTACGGTTTTCTGTGGCTGGCGTTTCTGTCGCGGGCGTTCCTGTAGAGGAATAATCGGATGCGCCTTTCAGGCTGTTGGCCAATAACTGGTCAGACATGGAATGCGGTACATCAATCTCATCGCCGGCACCCAGTTTCGCAAACGGTTTATGGAATGTCCGCTGTTGGTTGAGCCTTTTTAACCCTGTGACAGTCAAGCCATGACGCTTTGCCACCGTTTTGACGCTTTCACCGGCAGCCAATTGGTAAGGACGGGTTTGCCCGGCATGTGGCTGGGCTTCCCGAACTAGGTGCTCACTTTTGGCGCTTGCCACACCAGGGGTAAACGCCGCCGCGACGGGAAAGGCGACTTGAGCAAAGATATTCACCCATGCCACCCATTTAAGGTTGTGGCGCTGTTTTTTTGTCCACTGCCTGTCTTGTTCTTTTAACATATTTATCAACCTTCAGAATCAACATAAATCCCACCAGATATCACTCAATACTGGTGATATTGACTCGTCCCAGAGTAGTTTTTGCCATCCGTGATTTAGTTAACAATTAGTACCAAACTGTCAACTTACCTAAAAAACCTATTTTCAAACTTCCTCCACTCTTTTCTTCTCGTCAAAAATTCACTCTAGTCAATTGATAGGTAAACATAAAATAACGCACGTTATTTATGAATCACCAATAGTATAAAAAAATACTATTTCCCATTATTTTTCTTTACTTTTACCAAAATACGACTGACTTTCGCCTTCGAAAGAAGAAATAACTCGCATTATCAACCAATGATAATCAATCACACCAAAATCCCTCCAAATTAAGACAAATCATCCTGAGTTAACACTTTGGTACTAATTGTTAACTGTGAGCGTTTTCTATTTGGTGTCCAAACAGTCTCGAACCGACCCGCATTACTCGCGGTATAGCGGACTGTATGGCGGATATTTCGGTGGCCTAAATAGTCCTGAATCAGGCGGGTGTCGACGCCATTGTCTGCCAGTGCATAACCACAAGCATGTCTCAACATGTGCGGATTCGCGCAAATCGACAATTTTGCCTTCAAACTGGTTTGTCGGATGATCTTATACATTTGCTGTCGTGATATACGTTGTCCATTTCGGGAGATAAATAACCAATCTGTTTCTGCTTCCGAAGAAGGGGAGGTCTTCCGTCTTTTTGTTAAGTAATTTTGACGTTCTACCAGCCAGTGACGAATAAGCTGAATCTCACGCTGCACCATCGGATGAACAGTGGAAAAGCCATTTTTCAGCCGCTGGACACGCAGGCTACGGCTAACCAAGTCCACATCAGACAGTTTCAGGTTCAGCAGTTCAGATACACGAAATCCATGAATAAAACCCATAAAAATCATGCAGATATTTCTCTCTGCGTGAGCTTGTTTACCCAATTCTCGAAGTAACACCTCGATCTCGGGCTGGGTCAGATACTTGCGCTTTAACATGGCATTAACCTCTGTAAGCAGTGAAAAGCCTGCCATATCATGAGCATAGCAATGGATTTTGGCAGGCACTGAAATAAGATAATAAAATCCGTTACCTATTAGTGTTGCTGATAATTTACAGAGTGCAAAATCAAGGATGAAAAAAAATTAAAAATGATACTTTTGACGGTACTCTTTTGGGGTCAGTCCATTGCAGCGTTTAAACAATTCTCTGAAATAACGTGTGTCCTCGTAGCCTACTTCGTGGCTGATTTCTTCAATGGTTTTCTGTGATTTTTCCAGCCAGTGTTTCGCTTGTGACATGCGGATTTGCTGGATGTATTGGATAGGGGTTTTTCCGGTTGCGATTTTAAAGCGGCGTTTCATCTGGCGTTCACAGAGATGAATTTTATTGGCTAAGTCGGCAACGGATAAAATTTCGGAGGGAGAAGCATGCATCCAATCTTGCAATTTGTGGATCAAAAGATCGCCATGTTGGCGATAAGGGGTAAAGTTGACGAGATCTGACGGGTTTTTACTGTCATTTTCGCCTAACAAGAATTTTGCACATTGCTCTCTGGCATATTGCCCGTAAATCAATTCAACGACATTCAGCATGCAACTTCCGCCGCCATAGGCGTTGGAGATGCAAAAACGGTGGTTATCGTTGATAACTTTTTTGTCGCAATAAAGTGGAATATGGGGAAATAGTTGCTGGAACTCAGCGGAAAAATGAGGGTGAATGGTTGCTCCTGCCTGCAATAAACCGGCTTTGGCAAGCAAAAATGTTCCCGAGCAGATGGAAACAATGGGAACATTTTTTTCATCCATTACCTTAAGCCACTCAATCATTTCTTGTGAGCAATACTGCGATCCCCATTCAGGAAATCCCAATGAACCAATCAGGATAATATCCGGTTGCCTCCCATGATGAAGGGAATAGGGCAGGGTATTGCGGACAGCGGCGTCAGCATCCACAAACAGGTCATTTGCACTGCCCATCATTTGTGGATTGGTGGGAAAGATAACATTGACATGAGGTGCAGTGCCGCCAATGGCATTGGCGGCGATGGTGAGAATTTCAATCGGCATGGCGACCGATGTCACTGATGTGCGAGAAAAAACTAAAGCTGTAATAGAGATTTGTTTCATCGTTATTATTCTCTTCCTTAAGAACATGTTGTCATGTTATTTTAGTTTCATTGCGAAATTAATTTTAAATCTAAACAAGTTCCCTGTCTTCAACGAATTTTCTATCGCGATAATCAACAATCACTGAGTTTGCTGTTGCCACAGTTGGGCATACAAACCATTTTGTTGCACAAGGGCATCGTGTGTATCCGATTCAACGATTTTTCCCTGATCCAGCACGAAAATCTTATCAGCATGGCGAATGGTATTCAGCCGATGAGCTATACTGATGACCGTTCGGTTACGGCATATTTCATCCATATTGCCCATGATGGCGGCTTCAGATTCATAATCCAGTGCGGAGGTGGCTTCATCAAGGATTAAGATTTTGGGATCATTCAGCAGTGCCCTTGCCAATGCGATACGTTGCCGCTGCCCGCCGGAAAGGTTATTGCCTTTTTCACCAACCGGATGGGCGAATTTGTGGGGAAACGCGTTGATGAAATCAGTGGCGCCGGCCAGTGCTGCTGCCCGATACACTTCTTCATCGCTGGCATTGGGTTTGCATAAACGAATGTTGTCGGCAATGCTGCCGGAAAACAGAATGCTTTCTTGCAGAACAACACTCATGTTACGCCGCAGTGATACCGGAGAGGCAATCGCCAAATCCATGCCGTCAACCAATACCTGGCCATGTTGCGGTACATACAGGCGTTGCAGCAATCGGGTCAGTGTACTTTTGCCCGAACCTGACGGCCCGGTGATACCGATAAATTCACCGTCTTTAATCGCCATTGACAGATTGACCAAGACTTCCGGTGTATCAGCGTGATAGCGGAAACGGATGTTTCTGAACTCAATCTGGCCGGCAAGTTCAGGCGCGGATACCAATCCTTGCTGGCTGTGTTCCATTGGTTCATCAAGAATATCGCCAACCCGCCGCAAGGCGATGAGGGTGTGCTGAAAATCTTGCCAGACTTGAGCCAGCCGCAGGATAGGTTGAGTCACGTGTCCTGCCAGCATATTGAAAGCAATCAGTTCACCGGGGGAGAGATCGCCACTCAAAACTTCCCTGACACCCCACCACAAAAGCAAAGCAGCAACGAATTTTTGAATAAACGCGATCCCCTGACCGGCGAATAACCCGCTTTTCTGGGCCGCAAAACGACAAAGCAATTGCTGGCTCAATACCTTTTGCCACTGATGCAAAAATCGTTTTTCCGTTGCTGTCGTTTTGATAGTTTCGATGCCGGAGACTGCTTCGGTCAGAAAGCTGGTGGCATTGGCATCTGCTTCATACTCTTTTTCTACTTTGCGCCGAATGATTGGCCCGACAGTAATCCATAGCAAGAAATAGAGTACCAGTGAACTGAGCACAATTCCGGTTAACAGGGTGGAATAGTGAAACATCACCCCCAGAAACAGAATAATGAAAATCAGGTCAAGCAGCAGCATGAGGGTAGAACCCGTCAAAAACTGGCGGATGTGCGCCATTTCCCGCACTCGGGCAATAATTTGCCCTGTCTGGCGCTGCTTGAAATAGGGCAGGGGCAGCCCGACTAAATGGCGATAAAGCCTGCCGGAGAGTTCGGAATTTATTTGGCTGGCCATGTGTCCGAACACGGTGTTGCGCAAGAATCCATACAGCGGCTCCGCCAATGCGAGAGCCAGCATGGCCATTCCGAGGACATGCAAGCTGGAGATACTCCGCCCGACCAGTACCTTATCAATGACATTTTCGAATAACAGGGGGGCGGCCAGAGCGAAGAGTTGCAACACAATGGCAAACAGGAAAATATCCCGTAACTGATTTTTTTGCCTGAAGATGGACGGATAAAACCAACTCAGACCGAATTTAACCTGTTTTTCGGTCAGTAATTTATCCGCCACCAGCAGGATTTTGTACTTGCTTGCTTTACCTTGTTCAATTGGGCGATGCACCTCATGCTTGCCGCTGATCGGATCGAACAGGGTAAACCCATCTGAATGGATTTCTGACAGAACCCACCAGCGTTGCTTCAATTCAATCAACGCCGGCAAGGGTAAGCCAGCCGCTGCATCAGGTGCCAGATGGACAAATTTACTGTGCAGTGAGATGGTATCGGCAGCTTCACGCAATTGCGGGTCGGTCAGGGTCAGTGAATCCAGCCCCAGTGCATGATGAAGCTGCTCGACAGAAGCCCCTTTATGGAATTGTTTACCGACATGGACAATGCACTCCAAGGCAAAATTGGGAGATGCAGAGTCCGCTTCATTGGCAAAGGAAAAATGGTCAGTCATGGTTATTTTTCCCTCAAGGCTTCAGATTGGTATTCCTGAATCGGGCTGAGTAGATAATCAATGACCCGCCGCTGGTCGGTCTTGATTTCTGCGACGATGGACATGCCAGCCGTAATTTCAACGGGTTTCCCATCGACCATGATATTGTTTTGCTTGAGGCTGATTTGAGCCGGAAACACCAAACCCAAGCGTTCATCGGTGGTGGAGTCCCGTGAAATACTGAGTAATGTCCCTTCAATCGTGCCATAGCGGGTGTAGGGGAACGCATCAACTTTGACTGTGACCTGCTGACCGGGGCGAACAAACCCAACATCTTTGTTCAGGATCTGAATTTCAGCCAGCTGTACCTGATTATCCGGCACAATCACCATTAAATTTTGTGCGGGCTGTAAAACCGCACCAAGGGTATGCACACTCAACTGTTGAATGGTGCCGGTAACCGGGGAGCGCACAATTTCCAGCTCTTCCCGCTCCTGAACTTTGGAAATTTCCTGTTTCAGCACCGCCAATTGCATATTTGCCTGTTTTCTTTTCTCAAACCATTCCCGTTCTTTTTGTACTTTCAGGCCTTTTAAGCGCTCTTCCAGGCTGTTGTATTGGGTCAGCAAGATCCCCAGCTCAGATTTTTGTTGGTTGACCAGCCTTTCAGTTTCCAGCAGCTCTTTTTCTTGCTCCAGATATTCGACTTTACTGATGACCTGTTTTTGGCTCAGTGTCTTGCGTGCCTGCAAACGCTTATTGATATTTTCCCGCAGATTGATCAGTGAGCGAATATCGTTATTCTTGGCCTTTTGGGAAGAGAGATTAACCTCCATCTCCGCGTAGATATTTGTGATGATTGAGTCGAAATCCTGCTTTTCATGATAGTAATGCGTCAGGATCTTGTTTCGTTTGGCTTCGGGTTGCTGTTGGAAAAGTGGCAGAGTGCTGGGATCGTGTTTTTCGAGCAGCGCCTGATAACGGATCTCCTCTTCCGTCAGATAGTCACGTTGTTCCAGCAAGCGGGCAATATCCTGATTGACGCCCAGCGTATGGAGTGTCAGCAGCGGCGTTCCTTTTTCAATATGCTGCCCATTGCCGACATGAATGGCAACAATGCGGCTTTGTTCGTAAGCCTGAATAATCTGGGAGCGGCCATCGGCAATCAAGCGTCCGGTTGCGGTGGCTTGGACGTCCAATTTTCCCAGACAGGCCCAAAGCAGGGCGACCAGAACGCCTAAGCTCAGGGTAATGGCGGTATAGCGGGCAAACGGTGACGGCGGGCGCTGTGATAACGCCAAGTGCATGGGTAAAAAATCATAATCGGGAGAGGGAGTGCGGGTACGCAGCCGTTTCATCCCTTTACGCAAAATCGCCTTAAGCATAAAAACATTCTTAAGCATGGAAAGGTCCCTGTTCTTGTTTTAGTTCCTGTTGCAGCTGCCAGAGTTTCCGATAGTGTTTTCCCTGTTGGAGAAGCTGGTCATGGCTGCCTTGTTCAATAATTTGGCCTTGGTGCAACACGATGATTCGGTCACATTGGCGTATGGTGGATAACCGGTGTGCAATGGTGATAACGGTTCTGCCTTGGGCAATACTTGCCATATTGGATTGAATAATGGCCTGTGATTCGTCATCCAGTGCACTGGTGGCTTCATCAAGGATCAAAATTCTGGGATCGGACAACAAGGTTCTGGCAATCGCCAAGCGCTGGCGTTGACCTCCAGACAAAGACTGACCCCCTTCTGCGATAACCGTGTCATATCCCATCGGCAGTTTTAGAATAAAATCGTGGGCGCCAGCCAGTTTTGCCGCTTCAATCACGGCGGATAATGGCGCGTCAGGGCATGACTGGGATAAGTTTTCATGCACGGTCTTGTTGAACAGGAAATTTTCCTGCAACACGATGCCTATCTGCTGCCTGATGGATTCAATGTCAAATTGTTGCAAAGGAATGCCATCCAGCATGATTGTTCCATGTTCTGGGGTATAAAGTCGCAGCAATAAACGGGCAAGAGTGCTTTTCCCTGAACCGGACGTACCGACAATGCCGACGGTCTCACCTGACCGAATATTCAGCGTGAAATGATTGATGGCGGGAGGCAAATCAGGCTGATAGCGAAAGACGACATCGGTAAATGAAACCGTGCCCTGCAATGCCACGTGTGCATTGCCTGATTGCTGCTCTGTAGGCAGGTTCAACATATCCCCCAGTTTATCGATGGCGATACGTGAACGGATAAATTGCCCCCAAAGCTGTACCAGTTTAGCCAGAGGCTGTTGGGTATGGCTTACCATCATATTGAAAGCAATCAACTGGCCGATGGTCATGTGGAGGGAAAGAACCTCAGAAGCGCCCAGCCAGATAATCACGGCGCTGGTGACTTTCTGCAATAGCATCACCAGATGGCTGGAACGATTATCCCATTGCTGCACAGTGTAACTGGTGCTGACCATTTTTTCAGTCTGGCTGTCCCAGCGGCGAATAAAACGGGGTTCCGCTGCGAGACTTTTCAATGTTTCGGCACCTGAAACGGTTTCTGTCAGAAAAGAGGTATTCAGCGCCGCATGGGTAAATTGTTTTTCCACTGCCCGTTCAATTTTTGGTGTGACCCACCAAGCAAGCAAGGCATAGGCGGGTATGGAAAGCAGGAAGATCAGGGTCAATGCACCGGATAACTGGCTCATGACATAAATGAAAACAAACATGAACAACACGTCGATGCATAAAGTGAACATGGAACCGGTTAAAAATTCACGCACAGTTTCCAGTTCTCGTACCCGCGTTACTATCGCCCCCACCTGACGGGATTTGAAAAACAGCAACGGCAGGCCGAACAGATGCTGAACCAGCTTCAATCCCAGTTTTATATCAATCCGGTTGGCTGTGTGGGCATATTGGTATTCACGCAGGCCTCGCAAGAGTACTTCAATCAGCCCGGCGGTGACCAAACCAAAAATTAACACATCCAGTGTTGAAAATGCCTGATGGACAAGAACCTTATCCATGACAACTTGCACCACCAGAGGCGAAATCAGGGCCAATATCTGCAATACAAACGAGAACAGCAGAATTTCTGTGAGGTTTTTCTTCTGTCTGACAAACTCAGGAATGAACCAGCGAATATTAAACTGGCTGCTCTTTTGTTTTATTTTTATCCATCGCCCACTCCATGAATTAATAAATTCCGCTTTATCCAATATTTCAGGCGTTTCTTGGTCAGGATTCTGAATTAATACCCGCTGTTCATCATATTTTGCCAAAATGAAAGGTTTCCCATCATTAGTAAATAAAATTGCAGGCAAGGATATGGCTTCTAACTTCTTATTTATAGAGTGTTTATTTTTTATTTTAATATTGCATTCTTTTTTTAACCTGCCTAAAGCAGAATTATAATCATTACTATCGCTTAAGATTTCATTGATGCTAGAGGAACGATCTTTATTAGATATCATTATTATTAGTTTTATTAATGATATTACTGCCTTTTCTATTTTGTTCATTAAATTAAATCTATTTTTACCAAAATAAAACCCTGATTAAGAAAATATCCTTAGAAATATTATGGTGTTTTTAAATTAAGCGCATTAAATCCAATACGATATATGCCCTATTAACTCCAAGTTTCAGGAAGCAACGTATTATCATCCCGCGTCGCGGGATGATAATACATGCACCTTGAAGTACGACGCGTATATTATCTGTTATCGGTGAGTATATGAAGGTTGGTAATTAGGACAAAATGTAGCGCCTAAACAGACATTTTTCCATTTATATATTGATTTTATCACCTGAATGGATATATTTTTTGCTCAAACTAGCCGATAATTCACCTAATTTACTCAGGTATATTTTACTTGCCATTTTACATTTGGCTCAGTTTGCTTAATTCAAGCCTGTCTGGCCATATGGTTAAATCATAAATGGAACTGTAATAAATACAGGGGCCATTAATGATTTAATCATTTTAATTTAATACAACATCAACATTAATCTAACAATTATTTAATGGATAATTAAATGGATCGTAATATGTCTGAAAAGTTCGTTCAAACCATTTCAAGCGTTAATTATAATAAGGGCGTTTTCTCACTCTATTTCGTTGGTCAAGATCCCAATAAGATGGCGAATGGTGTATTAGCAGAAAACGATCAGGATTTACAATTAAAGCAAGTCGTCCATATGCCTGCTTCTGGTTTTATGTATATGGTTTCTATGGTGAAAAGCATGCTTGAAGATCCAAGAATGGAAGCCGAGCTGAATAAACTGATTGCGGCTGGTTTTTTGCCCGCGCCAGAAATCAATGAAAATGGCGTGGATGCAGAAGCACAAGCGGCTGAACCCAAAAAACGAGCAACACGCGGCGCTGAAAAATCCAAATAATAACCGCGAAATTTTTCAGGTAGTTGCTAACTCATGATGATCAACCATCAAGCAGCAACACTGGATGCGACTGAAATACAGGCAATGATTGGTGGGGTAATGCTGCTTTGTCAGCATTCTCCGTTACATCGACGCTATCTGGTTGCCGAATGGCAACAGCGTATTTTGCCGTCATTTCAGTTCAATCAGTTTTGCTATTACGAAGATGAATATAAACGCCCAGTTGCTTTCTGCAATTGGGCTTTTTTGTCTGATGACAGTCGGGATGCAATCCTTGCCGGTGATCGAGAAATATCACTGGAAGATTGGCGTTCCGGCCAACATATCTTTTTTCCAGAAATGATTGCGCCTTTCGGACATGCCCGCGATATCGCCCACGATCTTCGCCGTCGGGTGTTTGCTGCATGGAAAGGGCAAAAAGCCTGTACGGTCAGGGGAATTCTGGATGAGCACAATGACCGCTGCATCCGCCGGGTACAGTGGTTTACGGTTTAATTTTTCGATCAACACCAGGATTATCTATGGGGAAATCATCCAACCGCAGTACGGAATATTTCTTTACCGGTAAATATGAAGATGATAACGATGGAAACACAATACATGCCATTGGTGTAGGCGGTGTCATTAACGCCTATGGCGGCAATGATTACATTGTCGTGGGTTCTATCGGTGCAACAGTCAATACAACATGGGGACATGATACAGTCGTCGGCGGCGCGGGATATCTGAATATCAATGATACCAGCGGCTCCCTGACGGTAAAGGGCGGTTCTGGTTATACCTCCATCAATAAAACCCATAACGGCACAATAGAATTTGCAGGCGCTGCCGGTGGATTGAACATCGATCACACGGGAGCCAATGGGGATATCAATTATTCGG
The DNA here is from genome assembly GCF_900113945.1 of Xenorhabdus mauleonii. Lineage (GTDB taxonomy): Bacteria > Pseudomonadota > Gammaproteobacteria > Enterobacterales > Enterobacteriaceae > Xenorhabdus > Xenorhabdus mauleonii. The sequence goes on along the minus strand of NZ_FORG01000001.1, from coordinate 423,746 downwards.
GGGTTTCTGGCTACAACGGCTTCTCGCGCAAAGGTGAGCGTGGGAATATCCGGTTTACCGGCGCGGGCGCTTATAACAGCCTGTATTCTGATGTGACACACGGCGATATCCATTTCTCGGGTGCGGGCGGTTACAACCAAATTACTCGTAAAGGAACGGACGACGATTTCAGCGGCGAAGGAATGGAATACGCCAACGCTGAAGAAATTATCCTGAAAAATGCCACCATGAACGGAACATGGATAGGCAGCAACCATCAGGTAACCGGCATCAAGTCAGAACGGGAACCGAATACTTATCTGTTTGCATTTGCAGACGAGATGTATACCAAAATCAATAAAGTCCAGCTTCGCAATGATCCGGAAACCGGCCGGCTGAAATATTACACCACCTCTTGGTATAAAGCGGGCAACCAGCTGAAGAGTCTTGGAAAACAGGATATCTCGGCACAGGGCGGTTTTGTCGGGGTTGACATTGATGGCGCTTATACCCTGTCAAATCTGACGGTTGAACGCCGGCAATCTGTCATGCTCCATGCGGTTGAGAACACTCTGACGGAAAATGATTGGGTGACGTATGGCGGCGGCGTCAAAATAAATGCCTCAGATATCACTCTGTCAGATGCCAAAATGGGGGGATATGCGATTTACCAGGACGGAACTACCGTCGATGTCAAGGCGGTGAAATCCAACCGTATGCCGAATAGTTATGTGTATGCCAAGAAACTGGGGATATACACAAAAATTATTACGGTGGAACTGAGGAACGATCCGAAAACCGGAATACTGCAATACATCGCCCGCCCTTGGTATAAGGAGGGGGATCACACGGCAAACGTGGCCAATGAAAATATTTCCGCCGCCAACGGTTATCACTATATGGGAACCGGCAGCTATTCGCTGAGCGGTCTTCATTATAGCGCCAAGACCGTGCGCTCCTCTTTTGCCCGGGTTGCGGGTATGCATGAGTACAGCGACTCCGATTTATTTAAGCCTGTGACGAGTGATGAAGAGAGTTCCGGCGATGTTCGCTATGAAGGGGCGGGTGGCGGCAACGTCATCAAATCCAACGTCACCCGCGGGAATGTGTATTTCGATGGTGCCGGTATTGCCAATATTATTGAACACAGCGCCAAATTCGGTAACACCGAATTCAATGGTGCTGGTGGCGCAAACGTTATCATCAAAAAAGGCAAAGAAGGGAACCTGAAATTTAATGGTGCCGGTATTGCCAATGTCCTGCTGCATCAAGGATTGCGCGGTGATATGGACATCAATGCTGGCGGAGCCGCCAACATTTTGGTTCGCGTTGGTGATGGCCGCTATCTTGCCCACCTTCTGGCCGTTGGCAATGTCTCTGTTCACAAAGGAAATGGCAACAGCCGTGTCACAATGGGTGGTGGTTTCAATACCCATACCCAAATCGGCAATGGGGATGCTTTCTGGTCTGGTCTCGGTGGCGCCAATGTCCTGACCCAAATGGGAGAAGGCAATATTGCCTCCATATTGGCAGGCGGAGCAAATATCCTGACCAAAATGGGGAACGGTCATCTGGAATCCGCCATGTTTGGCGGTGCCAATATTATTACCCATATCAGCGATGCGGCTGGCTCTGCCGATCCGCAGGCCCGCCACTCGGATACTTCTGCAATCGCCTTGGGCGGTGCCAATATCCTGACCAAGAAAGGCAAGGGGAATGTGCAGGCCATCATGGGCGGCGGCGCCAACGTTCTGACACATGTCGGCGATGGTAAAACGACCGGAATCCTGTTAGGTGGCGCGAATATCCTGACCAAAGTCGGCGATGGCGATACCACCGGCATTATGCTGGGTCTGGGAAATGTCCTGACCCACGTGGGGAACGGCCAAACGCTGGGTGTCATGGGCGCGGCAGGCAATATCTTCACCAAAGTGGGTGAAGGAACAACGATCGCTGCTATGGTCGGTGCCGGCAATATCTTCACTCATGTAGGTGATGGAAATGCTTGGGCGTTAATGGGCGGTGCAGGAAATATCTTCACCAAAGTCGGCAATGGTGATGCACTGGCGCTGATGCTGGCATTCGGCAACGTGTACACCCATATTGGCGATGGCACAAGCGTGGCCCTGATGATTGCCAAAGGCAATATTGCCACCAAAGTCGGCAATGGAGATGCACTGTCTGCCATGATCGGCAAAGGCAACATCTTTACCCAGATTGGTCATGGTTCTGCCTTTGCTGCCATGATCGGCGGAGCGAACATCCTGACCAAAGTCGGTGATGGCCTGACAGCCGCCCTGATGGCAGGCAAAGCCAATATTTATACCCATGTCGGAAAAGGCACCAGCATCGGCTTATTTGCCGGCACCGCAAATATCATGACCAAAGTGGGGGACGGAACAACGCTGGCCGCCATGTTCGGTAAAGCCAATATCATGACGCACGTTGGCGATGGTCTGACGGGCGTTCTGGCTTTGGGTAAAGCCAACGTTGTCACCAAAGTCGGCAATGATTTCATGGGCGTGATTGCAGCTTCTGAAGCCAACGTCATCACCCATATCGGCGACGGCACGACAGCTTCCTTGCTATCTGGCCAAGGCAATATTCTGACCAAAGTCGGTGATGGAACTACTGTCGGTTTGTTGATCTCGAAAATCGGCAACATCATGACCCACATGGGCGACAGCACTACCGTCGGGTTCGCAAAAGGCGAAGCGAACATCATCACCAAAGTGGGGGATGGCTTAGGGATTAATGCCGTTTGGGGCAAAGCCAATGTGGTAACACATTACGGCGATGGCGATCGCTATAACTTTGCCAAAGGTGAAGCCAATATCATGACCAAAATCGGTGATGGGCAGGAAATCACCGTTGTGCAGGGGCAGGCCAACATCATCACGCATCTGGGCAATGGCGATGATTACACGGGGGCTTGGGGTAAAGCCAACATCGTTACCAAAGTGGGCAATGGCCGCAACACAGTACTTGCCAAAGGCGATGCCAATATCGTGACCCACATCGGCGATGGGGATGGCCTCAATGCGCTGTGGAGTCAGGGCAATATTGTCACCAAAGTGGGCGATGGCATGCAAATCACCGCCGCCAAGGGCAAAGGCAATATCACGACGACCGTGGGCAATGGCTTGAGCGTAACCGCCGCTCATGGCGATTTGAACATCAATACCAAAGTTGGTGATGGTGTTTCAGTCAACGTGGCTTGGGGCAAATTCAACGTCAATACCCGCGTTGGCGACGGCCTGAATGTTTCTGTCATGAAAGGCAAGGGCAATGCCAATATCCGTGTCGGTGATGGTCTGAACATCAACGCCTCGTATGCTCGCAACAACGTGGCAATTCAGGTGGGTAACGGTGATTTTTACAGCCTTGCGGTGGCAGAAAGCAATACCGAGAGCAATAAATTAAGTGCCTTGTTTGATAACGTTAAGCAGACACTGCTTGGCAGCGCGGGCAGTCAGGGCATTAATTACCTGGTGAATGGTGATGAAGCTAATACATCAGGCAATCATAAAGGGCGCGGTGCCATTGATTTGGCAGAAATTTCGTCATTGGATGGTTTTAAACTGACAGAAATTGATCAGGTCACCTCTGATTTGCAAAACGGCCTGAAAGGTACGGTGTCCGAGGTTGATGCGCCAAATACTGACGGCATTGAAAACTCGCTGGGCAATGAAAGACGCCTGAATCCAGACTCGTCACGCAACTTGGTCGTCAATGGCGATTTTGAAAAAGGGGCAGAGGGATGGATGCACACCAATGGCATTGAGGCCAGCCATTCCGCTCAGGCATACGGGCTTAGTGCTGAAGGGCACGGGGAGCGGGTCAGCGAACTTGATGTCAGCGGCAATACGCATCTCTATCAGGATATTCAGGATCTGATCGCGGGTGAAGAAATTGTTGTTAAGTTCGATTTTGCCAGACGCGCCGGCAGTTCTGCTGATAACGGGCTGGAAGTCTGGTGGAATGGTGAAGTTGTTTTTGCCGCTGCCAATGGCCGCCCTGAATGGCAAAACCAGACTCTGACGCTAACGGCCAAGGCGGGCAGCAACCGACTGGAATTTTCTGGGATCGGCCTGAATGATGGGTTGGGCTATGTTCTGGATAATGTCGTGGCAACCTCTGAACGGACAGAAAACCCCATCGCTGATTCGGTGCAGCAAGATAAAGCGGCACTGAATGCCTTGCAGGACAAAGCACGGGCGGAAGCAGATCGCCAGCGTCTGGAGCAAGAAAAAGACAAGCAACTGGCTGCCATCTCTGCAACTCAGGCGCAACTGGAAAATACCGACGTGAACGCCCTGAATGCGAACGGGCAATCTCAGCGCGATGCCATAGAGCAAGAAGCTCAGGCAGTAACCGATGAACTGATGGCAAAAGCCAAGGGATTGGACGCGCTGAACAGCTATGCGACACACGACGGAGCATCGGGTGAACAGTGGCGTAATCAGTTTGCGGGCGGATTCCTGACGCGTGTCCAGACCCAATTGGATAGCGCAAGCGAAACTGCACAGCAGCAGCTTGCTGATTCACAACGTGCCGCAGCAGACCGCCTGAAGGATATAAAAGGTGCGGTAGACCAATCAGAAGCGGGTGTCCTCAACAGTGAACAACACCGCCTGAATGCCGAAAAGGATATTGATAAAACGCGGGCTTCCGTTGAATTCAGGGAGCAGGAAGCCATCAGCCAACTGCATAAGGCCGAACAAGCAAAACGTGACGGCAATGCGGCAGCGCAGAAAGCAGAACAACGTGGTCAGCAAGACGTTTCTGCGGCGAACAGCAAAACTGCTCAGGTACAAGACAACGCACAGGGTGCAAAACTGGATGCCAACTATAAACCCAGCCGGACAGGGGCTAAGGGCAGCGGGTTATCAGGCAAGGAACTGACTGGCAGCCACAGTACCGATCTTGGAGTGGCTCCGGAATCAGATGCTGACTTACATCCTGAATTCCCTGAGCCGACTGACAGCGGATTCAGTGCGGAATTGCAATTCATCGATGAAGACCTGAACGAACTCAGCGATGCAAAAGCGGCGTTAAATCGTTTGCAGATCAATGCGGGCATACGGGGAAAAGGGCAGGCCGGAAAAATCTCAACGGGATCTTCCCTGGCTTCTGCCGATACCGAAACCTCCGTACATCAGTCTGTCAGCAAGGCAATGCCTTCATCGGTTGAAATCAGCAGAGAAACCCCGAAAATTTCAGGACTGGATCTGACCGGATTGCGGGCGTTGGGTGAGGAACTTTCTTCATCGGTTTCCCCGCAGGATTCAGCGGTTCAAGCTGACAATGAATCCGGTGCAGCCATTCGGGCACAGAAAGTTGCCGAAGTTTACCGCTGGCTGGACAGCGACAACGACTTTGCCACCGAGAAATATATTCCGGTTCCGGGATTTGAGCGGGTAGATGCCGATATCCCCGAGCATCTCAGACAAAAAATGGTGACTTTTATTGAAGGTTACCTGAATGGCACGGAAAACAGCATCCCGAAAGATCAGACGGCAACACTTGCGAAATTGTTCGTTGATGCCACCATTGATTATGACTGGGACAAGCGTGTCGAATTCGTTGCCAAACTTGAACATTATGGCTACAGCTTTGAGCCGGTTCACGGCGATAAGAGCATTGTATCGTTCTGGTCAGGCAGAAACTTCAAACAGTACCGAGACATCCTTAACGATGCCCAGCCGGATGGCAAAAAAGTGGTTTACGATATCGATGTCAAAGGCAACGCTTTTGCTATTGATATGAACAAAACCCTGAAGCGCTGGGGGGGGATCTTCCTCGATTCTGATGTTGCTGAACAAAATGCGTTGCAGTCGCTGATTAATGCCTCTGCCCGCAGCAATACTGGTTTCTGGAGCTCCCTCTATGCCACGGGATCGCGCGATGATGTGTATGTCATTGCGGAAGGGGGATTGCGCCTTGGCAACTACTTCTGGAATGTTGAGTTGCCGGTATTGCGCCAGTTGCAGCGTGAAGGGTTGGTGGGTGAAATTCGCCTGCTGGATAAAGCGCCGAAAGAGTACCAAGGTGTACCGCCTGAGTCTATTGGCCGCCGGCTGACAGAAGCGGGTGTTTCCGTCAAGGCGCGTTTTGATTCCCTCAGTTTTGACGAACAGGAAAGATTGCTGGCCTTAAATCCTGCGGGATATAGAGCGGATACCCTGATTGATCTGGATATCAAAACCAGTGCCATAGATAGCCTGCTCAATCAAGCATTACCATTCTACGGGCTGCGTACAGAACGCAATTTGCTGGTGCGTCAGTTGGACGATGAAGGCTTTGAAGTCCGTCCTTGGCCGGGCAGTGACAATGATGAGTTCAAGGCGATTATTCTGGACGATCTGGATGATACTGCTCAAATCAAAACTGTTGAGCGCTTTATCCTTGCCAATTATGACAATTACGACCAACTGCCGGAATCTCTGCATCTGGTGGGCGATCGCATTGTTTCCCACGATCACGGGCGTACCCGTATCCTGGCTGAAAAAGTAGACGGAAGCTGGAGTTATAAACCGGCAGCAAACTTGATATCAGCAGGAGAATTGCAGGAAGCGGCTTACGTTAAGGGAAAAACGTTGGGTGACAGTTACCGCAATGTTCTGGATGCGCTCAAAGATTACGAAAACACCCTGCAAAACAGCAAAGATTATGACTTGGATGCGGTCGAAAAGTTGACCCATTTGCATCATCAAGTTGAAGGCTACCTGTTGGGACATCCAGATTCAGCCCGTATTCCTGCATTGAAAAACCTGCTGTCGCAGATTAACGTGCGGATGGAAGAATCTCTGGTACTGGCAGAACCGACGCTACAAAGTACGGGCAAAGGCAGTTTCAGTGAGCTTTACAGCAAATTGGGCAATGCCAATCTCAAAGGCTCCAAACATCTTTACCTCGATGAACAAGGGGATTTTGTCACCCGCGGCAAATCAAATATCCAGATTGCCATGAAAGCAGAAAGCGCGGAAAAAGCGGTTGAACAGCTTAAAGCAGCCGTGACTAAAGAATATGGTCAATCGGTGACAGATACCGTTTTTGCAAACCTGCAACCCCGCGATTTGGCGAAAGACGGAAAAGGCATTGATGTCTCCGGCTTGAAAAAAGTACACCAAGCGATTGAACAACAATTGTCTCCAATCAGCGCGACCTTATTTGTCTGGAAACCCAGTGATCACAGCCGACTGGGACATGCGGCACTGCAAATTGGCCAGGGGCGAGTGCAGATAAGCGCAGAAGATGCGGGTGACTTTAACGAAAAAAATTACGTTAGCTGGTGGCCTAAAGGGAGCAAATCATCCAATCCCGGCCGTATTTTCAACGTCTCCTCCGAACAGTATCCGGATCTAAAGATACGCTGGCGTGACCTCAGCCAGCCTGCGGCTCAAAATGAGACGCTGAAACAGGATGTCGCTTCTGAAGAAAGGGATAACTTTGGCTTGCAAGACGGCACCCGAAAACTGGAAAGATTCCTTGAAAAACTGCAAATAGCCAAAGGCGTTGATGCCAAATTCGAGGAAGTCAGTGAAGGTTTTGCCATGGCGGCCTTGGCGAATCCTAACCTTCTGCAATCGGCTGGCATACCTGAGCCTATCTACCAACCGTTTATGAAACAGTGGGAAGATGGCGGCATGGATATGTTTGAAGTAGGCAAAAATTTTGCTGAAGCACTGCGCAAGGCAGCGAAACAAGCGCCGGAATTGACAGAAAAACGCATTACCAACGTGATCCGCCAGTTTGCTGAGCGTGAACTGAATAATATTCAGGATTTCAAAGCCAGTGAAGGAGAGCAGGGACGTGTTTTCCGCATCAATCTGAGCGGATTGGACATGGCAGCCATGCAGATGGAATGGCAAAAAATCAGCCAGAACCCTGATGCCCGCTATCAATTGCTGACAGATAACTGTTCAAGCATCGTGGCCCGCATTCTTAAAGCAGGTGGCGTGGATAAAGTCCTCGATTCGACATGGCGGCCTAAATTTGGCGTCTGGACGCCAACCGAACTGTTCAATTTGGGGCAGGCATTACAGGAAGCCCAGCTTGAAACCAGCGCCAAGAAACTCCATCGCCTTCCTGATGAAGAATTGCTGGCGCTGGGGCAGGATAAGAAAACCGACAACCTGCCGGAAAAAGTGGCCATTGACAACGATAGTACACCTCCCCGTGACAGCGAGCCGTTTAATCCGGTGACACGGTTCCTGAACAATGAACTTTACGGCGCTAAAGAAAACCGCCGCAAGGTGGATGAAAGTACTCAGATCATCTTGGATGCGGCCGTCATTGACGGCACTGCGGATAAAGTCACGCTGAAAGGGGAAACCGGCCGCCTGACGGGGTATTACCATAATGTTATTGATGGTAATGACGGTAACGATGCCGGGCAAAAGCCTGATCATAGTTCTGCGAAGAAAGTGGTGTTGTTCATCCATGGTTCCGGTTCATCGGCAGAAGAGCAATCCAGTGTGATCCAGACCCACTATCAAAAGCAGGGTATCGACATGCTGGCAGTGAACATGCGGGGTTACGGCTCCAGTGATGGTTATCCCAGCGAAAAAGGTCTGTATCAGGATGCCCGCACCATGTTCCATTACTTGGTCAATGATCGCGGTATTAAACCAGAAAATATCATTATTCATGGTTATTCCATGGGCGGGGCGGTTGCCGCCGATCTTGCCCGTTATGCGCAGCAAAATGGTCAGGCCGTTTCGGGTTTATTGCTCGACAGACCAATGCCGAGCATGACCAAGGCGATTACCGCCCATGAAGTACCAAACCCTGCGGGGCTGACAGGAATCTTGGCGAAAGCGGTCAATGGCCAGTTCTCGGTGGAGAAAAATCTGCAAGGCATTGCTAAACAGACCCCGATTATGTTGCTGACCGATAACGAAGGTTTGGGCAATGCCGGTGAAACCCTGCGAGCCAAACTTATTGCCGATGGCTATCAGGTATCCGGTGAACAGACCCTCTACGGTCATGAAGCCAGTAACCGAGTGATGCACCAATATGTCGGACAGATCGTTTCAAGCCTTGGTTCATCTGAGATAAAAATGCCGCTCAACGACGATGCGCCGCATGATGCTTCACACAGCGTTAACCGTGTTGTGAACAATCAAGACGTGGGATCGTGGGAGCGCATGACTGTGGCTCCGCAAGCGGAAGACAGCGATAGCCGCTTTAACGGCCAACTCATTATCCAGACCGAAAATGATCCGGTTGCGGCAAAAGCGGCTGCAAGTCTGGCAAGTAAACACGCAGATTCCAGTGTTATCGTTCAGCTTGATGCCAATGGGCAATACCGTGTGGTGTACGGTGATCTGACTGCATTGTCTGACAAATTACAGTCTGACAAATTACAGCCTGACAACTTGCAGTCCGGCAAATTGCGCTGGCAGATTGTCGGGCACGGGCGTGAAGGGGCCACACAAAACGATATGCACGATGAAACGCGCAGAAATTATACGCGTATAAGTGGTTACAGTGCAGACGAGCTGGCTCTGAGACTGAAACAGTTCAGTACTGATTTTAAATCGTTTGGCACACCTGATCACATCAGCCTTGTCGGTTGTTCCCTGATAAGCGATGACAAGCGTGACGGATTTGCCCGCCGCTTTATTTCAGCGCTGGATGGGCAAGGCATCCGCACGACCGTATCGGCGCGCAGCAGTGACGTTGCGGTGGACAGCGCAGGGCGCAAATACACGAAAGATGCGCAGGAGCAGTGGGTTCACAAACTCACGGACAACAAAATTGTGCTGGGCTGGAATGAGAAAGGCGAAGTGGAAAGCCATTCAGAGCATGTTCGCCGTGGCATTTCTGAGAATGACATTATTTTGTCCCGCGTAGGGCAGACAGAGGTTGATGCAAAAGCCAAAGGCGCTATCGCGGATAATGCGGAAATTTTCCATGCGCCGAAACAGCGTGGCGATGACGGAGCGGACAGCACTGTCACTGAATCGGCTTCAAGCAAGCAATTGAGTTATGCCGGCAATATTCAGCTCCAACTGGGTGAGGGGGAATTTACCGCCGTCAACTGGGGAACCACGAACGTAGGCATCAAAGTCGGCACAGGTGGTTTCAAGTCTCTGGCCTTCGGTGACAATAACGTCATGGTTCACATTGGCAACGGAGACAGCAAGCACAGTGTCAATATTGCGGGATATCAGGCATTGGAAGGTGCGCAACTGTTTGTCGGCAACCGGAATGTCAGCTTCAATCTGGGGCGCAGTAACGATCTGATCGTGATGCTGGAAAAATCCATTCCAACCCCGCCGCTGGTCAATCCATTTGAGGGGGCTGCCCGTATTTCCGGCGTCTTGCAAAATATCGCCGGCTCGTATGATTCAGCAGATTGGCTGACGACACAAAATCAGCAATGGACACTGGAAAGTGCGAAGAAATATGTCAGTGATCTGTCTGGTCTGGATTTGAGCAGCAGTGTGGATTACAACACGCTGACGGAGCTGGACTCTCAAAATGAGCGCAGCAGCCGTGGCTTGAAAAATGATCTGGAAAGTACGCTGAACAAGAAATACAACCAGTGGCTGGGAGGAAGCGGCAATACTCCTGATATGGGTAAAGTCAGCCGGGCGGATAAATTCCGTCAGGCGAATGAAAAACTGGCCTTCAACTTCGCGGTTGGTGGGCAGGGTGCCGATATTCAGGTCACTACCGGCAACTGGAACTTTATGTTCGGTGACAATATTACATCGATTCTGGATACCAATCTGGGTTCGCTGTTCGGCCTGATGACGCAGGAATATACGGCCACCGGCATGGCAAAAACGACGTTTACCTTTAGCCCGACAGATTTACCGCGCCAGCTTAAAAATAAACTGTTGGGCAATCTGGCGGGCATCGGCGCAGATACTACGCTGGCGGATATTTTTGGCGTGGATTACACCCCGAATGGCGGCATTGTTTCCCGTTCAGGCCAGCCGGTTGATGGTATTGCCATTGTGCGTGACATGCTGGAAATCATCGGCGAATTCAGCGGGGATCAACTGAGGGCTTTCACTGATCCGGAAAAACTGCTTGAGAGCTTGAAAGCCGGGTTGGATATGGGCGCTGATGGCGTGAAATCTTTTGCTGAAAGTCATGGCTTGAAAGCAAAAGCACCTGATGAAAATCAGGATGAGTCGGTTTCCGTCAATACTGTCACCATCGACAAGCCCGCAGCGGGAGCAGAAGAACCGCAATCTGAGCGTGCCTTTGGCTTGAATTCACTGAACTTGCCGAACCTGTTTGCAACACTGTTCAATCAGGATAAGCAAACAGAAATGGCATCTCTGGTGACCAATCTGAAAGAAAACCTGACAGCCGATCTGCTGAACATGCAGGACAAAACCTTCGATTTCCTTCGCAATAGCGGTCATTTGCAAGGTGATGGTGATATTCACGTTTCCCTCGGTAACTACAACTTTAACTGGGGTGGTGACGGGAAAGATCTGGGTGCCTATCTGGGAGATAACAATAATTTCTGGGGTGGCCGTGGTGATGACGTCTTCTATTCTGTCGGCACTTCAAACATTTTCGCCGGCGGTGAAGGTGATGATGTGGGCGTTCTGATGGGGCGTGAGAATTTCATGTTTGGTGGTACGGGCAATGATGTCGCTGTATTGGCAGGACGCATTAATTACGCCTACATGGGAGACGGCAATGATCAGGTCTTTGCTTTCGGTGAAGGCGGTGTGATTGATGGCGGCAAGGGGCGCGATTACATCGTAGCATCCGGCAATTTCAACCGCATTGCGGCGGGAGAAGATCAAGACTACGTTGTGACCATTGGCAACAACAATCAGGTCGATTTGGGCGCAGGCAATGACTTTGCCACCGTATTCGGCAACGGTAACCGGATTGATGGCAATGCGGGCAATAACGCCATCAAACTGATGGGCTATCACGCTGTTATCAACGGTGGCGCGGGCAACGATCACCTGATAGCTGATGCTGTATCCAAATTCAGTCAATTCAGTGGCGGTGCGGGTGATAACCTGTTTGTGCTGGGCGGGTATCAAAACCGCTTTAAAGGTGGCGCGGGCGTTAATAGCTATGTTGTCAGCGGCACTGTGATTGATAACGTGGTTGAAGATATCAAGCAAGGTGACAAGATTATTTTCAATGACATCAACTGGCAAAACCTGTGGTTCCAGCGCAGCGGTTATGATTTGGTATTGCTGACACACCGCAATATCAGTGACGGCTCGGCACAAGGACAGTTTGAAGCAATGGGATCTGTTACTTTCAATGACTACTTCAATGGCAACCGTGCGGATATCATCACCCAAATGGGCAATAAAGATGCACAAGGAGAGCGTGAATATACCGCCCTCTCAGCCAATGCGGTGGATTCCTTGGTTCAGGCCATGAGTGGCTTTGCGCCTAATATGGGTGACAGCGGGTTTATTGATTCGCTCGACAACCAAACTAAGTCCACTATCGTGACCGCATGGTCTGATACGACAAATGGGAAATCAAAGCTGGTTTAATTAACCCAGTGGAATAAATAATATAATGGCTCACAATAGTGGGCCATTATTTTTTCTAACTTTATAGAACATAGGAAATTATTTATAAAAGCTATTGCTCGTTAATTTTATTAATGCGTGGAATTTTAAATGCAGTAATTTATTTCAATTAACTATAGAGAAGAATAATTATGATTATTCAATTGATTTAAAGTTTATTGCTCACCGTGATTTTATGGCATGATTTATATTTATTTCATAATTGCTGGGAAAGCAAAATAATTGGCAAGGTAGAGTTGTTGTAAAAATAGAATCATGCAAAAGAACAAATATTTCAATGTAAGTTTTGATGGCTTAGGTATTGGGACAGAAGTTGGCAAAGAAGCGGGTGCAGGCATTATTGAAACCTAGATTTTCTATTAATCACATTATGGTATTAAACGAACGTGGTTAAACTAACCGTTTCCAAACGGATGATGTTAAAAACACAAATACCTGGCTCATGGCCTGATCAGGCAGAATAAAAAGTATGTTTCAGGTTATATAACCAATGGAAATTAATAATTACTTTTAAATCCTTGTCTTAAATGTATGGGTATTTATAGTAAAGTAACTCATTGGGATTTAAGATGAAATAATTATGATGACATGTTTTAAACATAACGTTTGCAACATAATGTCAAATAATGAGTGTAATAGAGAATGATATGGCTTAATCAAGCCCGATGATTAATGATGTTTTTTTACACCCATTAAAGATTGGTTGATTACTTAATGTCTTTTATGCCTTTTAATATGCCTTTTAAATTTTAATAAATGATGGCGGAATTATGGAACAATACAACGATATTAAATTCTTCTGGTTTATTCCCTCTCATGGTGACGGTCGTTATTTGGGTTCTGCTACCGGCGGAAGGGCCATTAATTTACCTTACTTGCAACAAATGGCTTTAGCAGCAGACAGTCTGGGATATTACGGCGTTTTGTTGCCGACAGGCAAAAGCTGTGAAGATGCCTGGGTCGTTGCATCCTCTCTGATTTCCATCACCAAAAATTTGCGTTTTCTGGTGGCCCTGAGACCGGGCTTGCAGCCACCTACCTTGGCAGCCCGCATGACAGCGACACTGGAACGGTTGTCTGCTGGCCGTTTGCTGATCAATATCGTGACAGGGGGAGATCCGGTAGAAAATAAAGGTGATGGGATTTTTCTGAGTCACAGTGATCGCTATAAAGTGACGGAAGAGTTTTTACAGGTCTATCTCCCGCTGATAAAAGGCGAAAAAGTGACCTTTAAAGGCGAATTCATTCAGGTAGAAGATGCTGAAATCCTGTTCCCGTTGACAGAGCCGGATAAACTCAAGTTGTTCTTTGGCGGCTCATCCGATGCCGCCCATGACATTACCGCCAAATATATTGATACCTACCTCAGTTGGGGGGAACCTCTTTCACTGGTGCAGGAAAAGCTGGATGTTGTTTCCCAGTTGTCAGCATCATATGCACGGCAACTGGACTATGGCATTCGTTTCCATGTCATTGTCAGGGAAACGGAGGAAGAGGCATGGGCTGCGGCAGACCGGCTGATTTCACATCTGGACGATGAAACGATCGCCTCCGCGCAAAGCATGCTTTCACGTCTGGATTCCGTCGGGCAGTCGCGCATGCGTTCATTGCATAACGGCTCACGGGAATCTCTGCGCATTGCTCCTAATTTATGGGCGGGTGTGGGGTTAGTCCGTACAGGGGCAGGCACCGCTTTGGTCGGCAGTCCTCAACAGATCGCTGATAGAATCAAAGAATATCGTGCTCTGGGATTCACAAAATTTATTCTGTCTGGCTATCCTCATCTTGAAGAAGCACACTATTTTGCTGAACTGGTGATGCCACTTTTTGCTGATAATCAGCCTTCTAATGCAAAAGATGGAATAGCAGAAACACAGCACTCGTTTGCCAATGCGGGGCCTGTGGGGGAAATCATCGGGGGACATAAGCACCCGGGCCGATGAAGGAAAACATCAGGTTAGCAACATCAATAGAGATTTACGTCTGAAATTGTTGTTCATTTGTAAATATTTATAAATGACACAATTTCAGCTTGAAATTACATAATTCTGTACTAACTTTTAATACATAAGATGATAACTTCAGTATTTCATTGAACACCATTTTTATAGCAAGGAAAAGGATGTTTTTTTTTAATTTTAGTGGCGCGTTCAATGGGGAAATTAAGTTGGGATCATCTATTCAAATATAATGTCATCAGGATGTGAAAGTTTTGGGTTGAATTGTTGGGATGTGATCGTCAGGGTGTAGTTATTAAGGTGTGGTATTAATCCGTAGTACGGTAGTGAAAAAGACTTTTTTCGGTAATGAGCTGATTTTAATTAATAAGCTAATTGGTTTTTTTTGATATTTTTGGTAATAGTTAGTTATATATCTGAGTAGTTATCTATATGTCTGAAAAATTGTTCAAGCCGTTTCCAGTATTAATTATAATAATAACGCGTTTTATCTTTATTTTTCCGGGCAAAAATATAGAAAAATAACGAATGGAATTGTAACTGAAAATGATCAGGAATAGAAAGAATATTTATATGCCTGCTTGTAACTTTATCTATATGGTGTCTGTAGCTAAAGGAAAATAGGAAAGAGCATGCATGGAAGCAGAATTCAATAAATTGATAGCTGCTGATTTATTGGCGATTCCTGAGCAAGATGAGAATGTCGCCAATCATTTAAATAGTTATAGCCTGTAGTCGGCTCTGATTATTATTGTTTAGGAATTTAATGCTAATGCCCAATTACTTTGGTAATTGGGTTTTTTTATTTGGTTGTTATTTTGGTTTTCAGTAAGTTATTTATGGGAAAACCATTTCCGCCGCAAGAAATACGCTTTTATGTCTGGATTCTGTGGAGTGGAAATCGCGTTAGTTCGTAGTGGAGCCGATACGGATTTGGCAGGAAACCCCCAGTAACTTGCTGAGCGGATAAGAGAATACCGCACATTGGGGATTAACGAAATTTATTCTGTCCGGCTACCCTCATTTGGAGGAAACTCACTGTTTTGCCGAATGGATGATGCCACTTTTGCCAATGATCACATTGTCAGTGAGCAGACAGCCGAATCCGAGCGGCAGAACAGATTTATCTATACCGGGCCGCTTGGGGAGATTATTGGAGGCCATAAGATCCCTGACTGATTATCTTTTGATAAGAGCAGCTTTAACTCAAATAATAAATTAAATAGAGGTGCTATGACGATGTCCATTCCTTCCCCTATCCAGTTTGCTTATTGGGTTCCCAATGTTTCAGGGGGGCTGGTTATCAGCAGCATTAATCAGCGAACTCATTGGGATCATCACTACAATCGCCAATTAGCTCAAACGGCAGAAAACGTTGGTTTTGATTATGCATTAACTCAGATTCGTTTTACGGCGGGGTATGGTGCTGAAAACCAACATGAATCAGTCACTTTCTCTCAGGATTTATTGTCAGTGACGAAGCGGCTTAAAGTGATAGCCGCACTTTTACCCGGCCCTTGGAATCCCGCATTGGCGGCCAAACAAATAGCAACGATTAGTACGCTTTATAATGCACGTATTGCGGTCAATATCGTGAGTGGTTGGTTTCGCGGTGAATTTAAAGCCATTGGGGAAAGTTGGCTGGATCATGATGAACGCTATTTACGTTCGGAAGAGTTCATCCGTTGTTTGCAAGGGGTCTGGTCACAGCCTGTCTTCAATTTTGCGGGGGATTTTTATCGTTTCCGTGACTATGCCTTAAATCCCAAGCCTCTTGAGCCACTGCCGGAAATTTTCCAGGGAGGAAGTTCCAGAGCGGCCAGAGATATGGCGGCGCGGGTTTCTGATTGGTATTTTACGAATGGTGGCAGTGTCGAATATATACAGAAACAGATTGATGATATTCGGGTTAAAGCGCAGTCGTATCATCATCAAGTTAAAATTGGCGTTAATGGTTTTGCGATTGCCCGTGACAGTGAACAGGAAGCCAAAGCGGTATTGCAGGATATTTTACGGCACAGCAATGTAAATGCGGTGAAAAGTTTTCAGGCGGAAGTACAAAACGCGGGCAATGCATCCCCTGAAAAAGAGGGGAACTGGGCAAAATCAACGTTAGAAGATCTTGTGCAATATAATGACGGTTTTAAAACCAATCTTATTGGTACGCCATTGCAAATTGCTCAAAGGATCATTGAGTACAAAAAAGCGGGAGTCAATTTGATGTTGCTGGGTTTTCTGCATGTGCAGGAAGAGTTGGAATACTTTGGTAAAAACGTGATCCCACTTGTCCGCCAACTTGAACATGAATCAGCTTTATAATCCAATTGCCTGACAACTCACGCTAGTTTTGGTGAGTTTTTTTGAGCTAACCAACAGCGCTGTTTATCAAAAAGATACCTGCATTATTCTTTTTTTTCAAAAAGATACGGATATCATCATGCTTTCTAAATATTCGCATATAAAATATCAATATTTGGCTATATCGCGCAGGTATAAAATATAATTACTGTCTCGAATAAAATATTTTTTTCGGATATTCCTTCGGGTAAAAAAGGAAAAAAATAGAATGTCTTGGCGTCAATACTTGTTTTTTTCTTTATTTTAAGCAGTGCTAAATACATTGGAACATTTTTATAAGTGTCAGAAAATCCCATTGATATAATGAAGTTTTATTTATATTATAGCTGAAATGAAAGTTTTTCTTCATAGATTCAATGTATCATGTCGGATATGAAAATACTTGGTGAAAAAATCACAGGTTACAGGACGTTAGTGTGATTATTGGGACTAAGTATGGCGGTAAAAAAGACTTTATTTATGTTGCTTATTGATTTTTTAAATTAATTCAAGATACCCTACTTTTTAGTTTTATTTCTGTATAGTGATTATTAAATCCTATTTTAATAGGATCTGATTTTTATTTTTTGGAAATTAACAACAGCGCCCAATTGCTTTTGTAATTGGGCGTTTTTGTCTGGTTATTTTTATTTTCTTAGAGATTTATTTATGGGCAAACCATTTTGGAGAAGTGTTGAGTACTTCTTTACAGGGAACTATTCTGCGGACGATGGAGATAACAACATTGTTGCCATTGGATTTGGAGGGAAAATCCACGCTTATGGCGGCAATGATCATATTACACTCGGTTCCATCGGGGCATCGGTTTATACCGGAACAGGGAATGATACGGTCGTCGGTGGGGCGGCTTACCTGAAAGTCAATGATACCAGTGGCGATCTCACGGTAAAAGGTGCAGCGGGTTACGCTGAAATCTATAAGGAAGGGTATGGCGATATCACTTTTGCCGGAGCCGCGGGTGGTGCTGTTATTCAGCATGATGGCAATACCGGCAACTTAAGTTATTCGGGCGCGGCTGCCTATAACAACCTGAACCGTCGTGGAAACCTTGGTGATATTACATTCAAGGGAGCGGGTGGATATAACAATCTCTATTCCGATGTTGCCCACGGCAATATCTATTTTGCCGGGGCAGGGGGTTATAACCAAATAACCCGCAAAGGTGTCAGCGATGATTTTTCTGGTGAAGGCATTGCTTATGCAAATGCGGAAGAAATTATACTGACTAAGGCCACAATGGGCGGGAGCTGGATCCAGCATTCTCAAAAAGTGGTTGGTGTTAAATCTACTCGCGAAGCAAATACCTATTTATTTGCTTTTGCGGATGAAAAATACACTAAGGTCAACAAAGTCCGTCTTTACAATGATCCAAAAACAGGCAGGCTGAAATATTACACTACGTCCTGGTATAAGCAGGGAAATCAACTTGATAAACTGGCAGAGCTGGATGTTTCTGATTACGGTGGCTTTCAGGTCGTTGATGTTGATGGCGCTTATACGTTGTCCGATTTGGCTGTTGAACAACATCAGGTTGTCACAATCCATGCAATAGAAAAAGAACTGCCGGAAGATCAGTGGGTCACTTATGCAGGTGGAGTGCAGATTGCGGCGGAAAGCATCATTTTGTCAGACGCCAAAATGGGTGGATATGCCGTTGCGCGGGATGGTTCAACGGTTGATGTCAAACCAGTGAAATCCCTGCGCATGGAGAACACCTATCTGTACGCCAAAGTATTGGATGGCTACACCAAGGTGGTCATGGTACAGCTAAAAAATGATCCTGAAACGGGGGCACTGAAATATATTGCCCAACCTTGGTACAAAGAGGGGGATCATACCGCAGAAGTGGCAAATCAATTTGTCGGCCCGAATTATGGTTATAAGGCGCTGGGGAAAGGTAGTTACACATTGAGTGATGTGAACTACAGCGTCAATACGGTACGTGTTTTTACCGGCCACGTGACTGGAATGCACGAATTTACCGAGCAAGAATTATTTAAATCCGCACCCGACAGCAATAGCCAGAGTTCCGGAGATGTGCACTATGAAGGCGCGGGTGGTGGCAATGTTATCAAATCCAATGTGCATCATGGCAATGTTGTTTTCAAAGGTGCTGGCATTGCCAACGTCATTTTGCATCACTCAGAGACCGGCAATACCGAATTTGACGGAGCGGGTGCTGCCAATGTCATTTTCAAAAAAGGCAAGAAAGGCAACCTGATTTTCAATGGTGCAGGAATTGCTAACGTCATTACTCATATCAGCAGTGTTCGACCGAACGTGCATTCATCTCAAATCTCCCGGAATACCAATGATGGCCTGACCAAAGTCATGGCATTGGGGGGAGCCAATATTCTGACCAGAAAAGGTTCAGGGAACGTTTCCGCTGTGATGGGAGGCGGAACCAATGTCCTGACCCATATCGGTGATGGTGATACCACGGGCATGATGTTGGGCGGTGCAAACGTTATGACCAAAGTTGGTCATGGTGATACAACCGGCATCATGTTTGGTATCGGCAATATTTTGAGCCATATCGGCAATGGCCAAACCTTGGGCGTCATGGGCGCGGCCGGCAATATCTTCACCAAAGTGGGTGATGGGGAAACCATTGCGGCGATGTTGGGATTGGGCAATCTCTTTACTCATGTGGGGCAAGGGGATGATTACGCCTTCATGGCCGGGGGAGCCAACGTCTTTACCAAAGTGGGGGATGGCAAGGCACTGGCATTGATGGCGGCGTTGGGAAATGTATTCACGCATGTCGGGGAAGGGCTGACTGTTGCCCTGATGCTGGCTAAAGGCAATATCGCAACAAAAGTGGGTGACGGCGAAATGCTGGCGGCCATGATCGGTGAAGCCAATGTCATGACCCATATCGGGCATGGCTCGACGTTTGCCGCCATGCTGGGGGGCGCCAATGTCATGACCAAAGTGGGGGATGGCCTGACAGTCGGCCTGATGATTGGCAAGGCCAATATTTACACCCATGTCGGGAATGGCACCCATATCGGCTTGCTGGCCGGCAATGCCAATATCATGACCAAAGTAGGGAATGAAACCACCCTTGCAGCCATGTTTGGTCAGGCCAATATCATGACTCATGCCGGTAATGGTTTAACGGGGGTGCTGGCGTTGGGGAAAGCCAATGTCGTGACAAAGGTTGGACAGGGTTTCATGGGCGTTGTTGCCTCGGCTGAAGCCAATATTGCCACTCATGTCGGCGATGGAACGACGGCCGGGCTATTGCACGGTAAAGGCAACATCCTGACCAAAGTGGGGAATGGCACCACAGTTGGATTGCTGGTATCCCAAATCGGCAATGTCATGACCCACATCGGCAATGGCAATATGGCGGGATTTGCCAAAGGAAAAGCCAACATCATGACCAAAATGGGTGATGGATTGGCAACTCATGCGGCATGGGGTGATGCAAACGTAATGACCCATCTGGGTAAAGGGGAGCATTATAGTTTTGCCCGAGGGACAGCGAATATTGTCACGAAAGTTGGGGATGGACAAACAGCCACGGTCGCCAATGGACAAGCTAACGTTGTGACTCATGTGGGCAAGGGGAATGATTATACCGGCGCATGGGGCAACGCTAACGTTATTACCAAGGTGGGTGATGGCCGTAATGTGACGCTGGCTAAGGGCAATGCCAATATAGTGACTCAAATTGGGGAAGGGGACAGTTTCAATGCCCTGTGGAGTCAGGGCAATATCGTGACTAAAGTCGGCCACGGTACTCAGGTTACTGTAGGCAAAGGCAAGAGCAATATCACGACAACTGTCGGTGATGGTTTGAGTGTGACCGCCGCGCACGGTGATTTGAACGTGAACACCAAATGGGGTGATGGCATTTCTGTCAATGCCGCTTGGGGTAAATTCAATATCAACACCAAAGTAGGGAATGGATTGAATGTCTCGGTCATGAAAGGCTCGGGGAATGCCAATATTCATGTTGGTGACGGAACTAACATTCATGCTTCCTATGCGCGTCATAATCTGGCTGTTCAGGTGGGGAACGGCGATTTTTACAGCGTTGCGGTTGCGTCAAGCAACAGCCAGAGCAATAAACTGGAAGCCTTGTTCAGTAATATAAAACAAACTGTGTTGGGTGTTGCGGGCAGTCAGGGAATCAACTATTTGATTCAGGGGGATGAAGCCAGTACATCGGGAAGCTATCGGGGGCGGGGGGCGATTAATCTGCCGGACGTCACCCATCTGGACGGTTTCAAGATGACAGAAATTGATGAGGTTACGTCAGATTTGAAATCGGATTTAAAGGGAGCGGTAACACAAATCAGCAGCCCGGATACCCATAAAATCCAGCAAATCATGGATGATGACGCTATCCCTCAAAAACGACAGCCTAACAAACAGCAACCTAACTTAATCCTCAATGGTGATTTTGAACAGGGAAGTCTTGGCTGGCAAGCGACCCAAGGTACAGAAACACAACATCCGGCAGCGTCCTATGGTCTTGACAATGATGATCATGGTGCTCATGTCAGTGAACTTGATGCTAATGCCAATACAACGATCTCTCAGGATATTCATGATCTTACCGAAGGTGAGCTGATCATCCTTGACTTTGATTTTGCAAGACGTGCTGGAAGTAATGATGATAACGGCATGGAAGTGTTCTGGAACGGAGAGCGGGTTTTTGCCACTTCTGCGGATAAAATTCAGTGGCAGCATAAACAATTGGAATTGTTTGCCCAGACAGGTCGTAACCGCTTGGAATTCAAAGGAACCGGCATCAGTGATGGTAAAGGTTATCTGCTGGATAATGTTATGGCTTATTCAGAGCGTACCGATCCGGCCCGGGCAAAATATACGGTGAAAGATCCTATTTCTGCCGACGTCTTGAATGACAAGGCGGGTGCAGAAGCTGATCAGCAACGCTTGATGCAGGAGAGAGAAAAACAACTGGCGGCCATTGCCAAGACACAGCTTCAACTGGAATCGACAGATATTAATGCGCTGAATAGTAACGGATTATCTCAACGGGATGCCATTAAGGATGAAGAATACACTGTTACTGCAGATTTGGTTGCGAGAGCAGATTTGCTGGCAGGGTTGAATAATGAGGCCAATGCAAATTATCAGGGGAAATCGGGTGAACAATGGCGCAATGCGTTTGCCGGCGATTTGTTGGATGAGCTTCAGAGCCAATTAGAACAAACCAAAGTGACGGCAGGGCAACAATTGGAGAATGCGGTATCCGATTTGCGTCAACAACAGAAAAAGATTGCCATAGCCGTTGCGCAATCAGAATCCGGAGCGGCAAAGGGAGAACAAAATCGCCTGAATGCACAGCAGGATGTTGATGATGCCCGATCAAAAGCAGAATTCCGTGAACAAGAAGCGCGGGCGCAACAGAAACGGGCGCAGCAAGCGGAGCGTGACGGATATAACACCCTTAACCAAGCAGAAGTGGAAGCCTCTCAGGTTGCCAGAGAGAGCCATCATACATCACATCAAAATGAAAATTCAGGTAGCGGATTATCTGGCAAAGCGTATGAGTCTTCCGGGGCAGGCGACATTGGCAGCCACATCGATACGGCGTATTCCGGGCAAAGTGATGGCCGTTTTAGTCAGGAACACCCTGAATTGAATGAAGATTTTTCTGAACTTGTTGATGCGAAACAGGCAATTCAGCGTTTGCAAATTAATGCCGGCGTGCGTGGCAAGAATATAACTTCGTTATTGACGAAGAATCCGCCGCTTTCTGAAATTCAATTACCTGAAACTCATCGACCAGAAACACACGTTGTCGCGCCGCAATGGAGCGCATCTTCTGCTATTTCTGGTTTGGATTTTTCTGGTCTGGATCTTTTGCGTGCAGATTTGAGTGGATTGGAAGCGCTGGGCAATGCTGATGCGCCAAAAAACCGGGCATCACAGCGGAGTACCAATAGCAGCGGTTCATCCAGTTTCTCTTTCATCAACACAAGGGTGCAAAAAGTCGCGGATATTTACCGTTGGCTGAACAGTGACAATTATCGATTGACAGATCTGTCGCAAGACAATGAAACACCTATACCGGGTTTTCAACGCATTGAGGTGGAAATTCATGACAATATTCGCCACCGGATGATCGAGTTCATTGAAAGCCAGCTCAGCAATATGCTGGATAAGGAGCCGAAAGCTCGGATTGCATCGTTGGCAAAATTGTTTGTTGATTCCACCCTCGATTATGATTGGGATAAACGCGTCCGATTCCTGGCCAGACTGGAAAGCCTCGGTTATAGTTTTGCGCCCGCTGAAGGTGATAAAAGCGTTATCACATTTTGGTCAGGCAAAAATTTCACGCAGTATCGGCATGTTTTGAATGCAGCACAACCTGACGACAAAGAAGTTGTTTATGACATCGACTTGAAAGGCAATGCATTTGCGCTTGAACTCAATAAGCAGTTGATGAATTGGGGAAATATCTCGTTTGACCCCGATGATCCACAGCAAAAAACACTGCACTCCGCAATTAATGCTGCGGCTCGAAGTAATATTGGCTTCTGGAGTTCGGTGTTTGCTACCAATGCGCGTGGTGATGTTTATGTGATTGCAGAAAATGGTTTGCGTCTGGGGAATTTCTTTTGGAACGTGGAATTGCCGGTGTTGCGCCAATTGCAGCGCGAAGGGATGATCAATGAAATTCGCTTTCTGGATAAACCTGCCCACGAGTATCAGAATATCCCACTGGAGTTGATTGGTCGCCGTCTGACAGATACCGATGTCAAAGTCAAAATTCGTTTTGATGCTCTGAGTCTGGCGGAGCAGAAAAAATATCTTGCGTTAGATCCTCAGGGCTATCAGCCCGGCACAATGATTGATCTGAATATCAAATTGAGTGCCGTTGACGGCATGTTGAATAAAGCCATTCCATTTTACCGCTTGCGTTCAGAACGCAATGTTTTGATACAAAAAGGCAACAAGGGTTTTGAAGTCCATCAGTGGCCGGAAAACCGTAATTATCGTTTTAAAACTATAAAAATGGCAGATCAGCAAGATCCGGCGCAAATTAAGGCGATAGAGCATTTTATTTTGGCGAATTACGCAAGTTATGACGAATTCCCCCAAGAACTCCACTTGGTGGACAATCAAATTGTTTCCCATGATAAAGGCCACACCCGCATTCTGGCTGAAAAAACGGAGGGTAGTTGGCGCTACCGGCCAAACACTGACCTCATGTCGCTCAGTGAGTTGCAACATCGTGCCTATGTTCGGGGCAAGCCTTCGGGAGAAAGCTATCAGAATATTATTCGGGGAATGCGTGCCTATGAACAATCTCTGCTGGAAGATAGGGATTATTCACTGGATGCAATAGAAAAACTCACTTACTTGCATCAACAGGTAGAAGGTTATGTATTGGGGCACCCTGAATCAGGGCGAGCAGCGGCATTGAAGTTGCTGCTGTCCCAAATCAACACACGTCTTGAAGAATCACTGATCCTTGCTGAACC
The DNA here is from genome assembly GCF_900113945.1 of Xenorhabdus mauleonii. Lineage (GTDB taxonomy): Bacteria > Pseudomonadota > Gammaproteobacteria > Enterobacterales > Enterobacteriaceae > Xenorhabdus > Xenorhabdus mauleonii. Next base: position 399,440 of record NZ_FORG01000001.1, on the reverse strand, counting down.
GACATTAAGAAGTTCAAGTAAGGGGAATTTCAGCGAGCTGTACAGCAAATTGGATAATGCCAACCTCAAAGATTCCAAGCACTTGTATATTGATGCCGATGGAGATTTTGTCACCCGTGGCAAGTTCAGTGTGCAAATCGCCAAAGATACTGCCGGAGTTGGGCTTGAGCAGGTTATGGCTGCGATCAGGCGTGAATATGGGCAAGAAGTGACAAACGCCGTCTTTTCACAATTGACGCCTTATGATTTGGCAACAGATGGCAAAGGCATTGATGTTGCAGGTCTGAAAAAAGTCCACAAGGCGATTGAGCAGCATCTCTCTCCTGTCAGCGCTACGCTTTACATCTGGAAACCCAGTGAAACCAGTACAATTGGGCATTCAGCTCTGCAAATTGGACAAGGGCGTGTCCTGCTTGGTGCGGCTGATATAGCCGATTTCAATGACATGAACTATGTAAGCTGGTGGCCTGCGGGTGGTAAGTCCATCGAGATGCGGGAATTTTTTAATATCTCCACTGAAGAGTTTCCGGATTTGCGGTTGCGCTGGCGTGATTTCAGTCAGCCTGCCCATCAAAATCCGGCATTGCGATTCGATGTAGCTGCGGAAGAGGACGATGATTTCGGTTTGTCTGATGGCACCTATAAGTTAAAAGAATTCCTCGAAAAGCTGAAAAGAGCAAAGGGAGTGGATGCAACCTTCAAGGATGTCAGTGAAAGTTTTGCCATCTCAGCACTTTCCGATCCAACATTATTGGAAACTGCGGGAATACCAGAATATATCTATCGTCCATTCTTGGCGCAATGGGCTGATCCCGGCATGGATATGGATGAAGTCGGGCAGCGTTTCGCCGAAGTTTTACGCATGGCCGCCCAGATGCAGACGCCTAAGCGAGTTGAAAAACTGCTTGAAAATGTCACGCGACAATTTGCAGAGCGCGAGTTGTCAGATATCAACGATTTTAAAAACAGTAAAATCGAACCGGGCCGAGTATACCGCATCAATCTGGAAGGTCTGGATGTCGGGGCCATGCAGGCGGAGTGGCATAAAATCAGCAATGATCCGGATGCCCGCTATCAGCTTTTAACCAAAAACTGCTCCAGTGTCGTTGCCCGTGTCCTGCAAGCCGGCGGGGCCGATAAAGTGCTTGGCAGCAAATGGCGGCCTTTCTTCGGCGTCTGGACGCCGAATGAGTTATTTAATTTTGGGGAGGCGCTCCAGAAAGCGGCGCAGCTCAATAGAATCAATGAAAAATGGCAACGCCTCAATGGGGAAGAATCTGACGCTATTTTGGAGCACGCTTATAAAAAACATGAAGAAATGTTGGAAAAAGTCGCCATTCCAAGTGACGATGCGCCACCGCGTGAATCCGCTTCCTTTGATCCGCTGACCCGCTTTATGAATAACGAGCTTTACGGTGTTAAAGAAGATCGCCGCAGGGTCAGCAAATTTGTTCAGATACAACTTGGCCGGGCGATGGATCGCCATGCAGCAGAAAAAGTCACCTTACAGGGCGAAATCGGTCGTCTGGAGGGATATTACCACCTTGGCAGCAACAAATTACGCAACCCTTCTGCGAATGGGTCTGCAAATAAAGTTGTCCTGTTCATTCATGGCTCAGGCTCTTCCGCTGAAGAACAGGCCTTTAAAATCAAAGACCACTATCAATTCCAAGGCATTGATGTACTGGCGGTAAATATGCGTGGTTACGGCAACAGTGACGGACGCCCAAGCGAACTTGGCTTGTATCAGGACGCGCGTACCATGTTCCGTTATCTGGTCAATGATCGTGGCATCAGCCCTGATAATATCGTGATTCACGGTTATTCGATGGGAGCGCCGGTTGCCGCAGATCTTGCCCGTTATGCTGAACGCAGGCGGCAGGCGGTGGCGGGCTTACTGCTCGACAGGCCAATGCCAAGTATGGCCAAAGCGATTACCGCCCACGGTATTCCTAATCCAACCGGTCTTACCGGCGCTTTGGCAAAAGCCGTGAATGGCAAATTCTCCACTGAGAAAAATTTACAGGGGCTTTCGATACAAACGTCCATCATGTTGCTGACAGACAATGAAGGGTTGGGCGCGGAAGGTGAAAAATTACGTACCAAGCTGATTGATGCGGGTTATGACATTTCAGGCGAACAGACTTATCACGGTCATGATGCCAGCCATCCGTTGATGGAACAGTACGCCAAAAAGATCGTTTCCAATTTGTTTGAAGGCAATTTCCGGACACGCCATAGCGTTGTGCTCAAGGGCATCAAGAGTGATTTGAGACGTTATGCGGTAGCCTTACAGCCAACGGTGGATGATTCGGGCAGGCAACAGGATATCCGTGCAACAAAAGCATTTTTGGCAGGCTATAAATATGGTCATGCCGAGCGCATTATTGATGGTTTCCACTCAGACATGAACATCAAGCAGTTGGTGGATATGTTGGTGAAAAAGAGCTGGACTGCCGAGCAAAAAGGCGCACTGGCATGGGAAATTGAAAACCGGGCATTAAAAATTACGCTTCAACCGAAGACTGAAAAATACAATCGCCTGTTCCGGGATGTCACTTCAATGGGCATGGCCGACCCTAAAGCGAGTGAACATCTTGCGCCGCAATTGCTGCTGCTGAACCTTTCCAATGACGGTTTTGGCGGGCGTTGTGTTCCATTATCCAAATTGGTCTTGGTTGCAAAACAGTTGGAAAATGAGGGGCGGGAGGGTGTTGCCAGCGCATTGCTGAATAAACTTTACTCCGCAGCTTCGGTATTGAGCCATCCAGAACTGTATTCTGAAATTGAACAGACGAATGCCAGCAAGCTGCTGGGAACGCTGTCCGCACTCTATGCCCGAAATCCGATGTTCGACAGTTCCACCAAGGTATGGCAGGAAAAACTGGCAGGAGAACAAGCCCTGACCGTGAAAGGTGTGATTGAAAAAATCACGGCAACCAACGTGGAAGGAGCCCCAATCCTGCTGGAGCTGAACACATTGGGGCATGCAATGGCGGCTTGGTCAAAAGGCAGTGGGGAAAACCGGATGTATGGTTTCTACGATCCTAACGTGGGTATCGTCGAGTTTTCTTCTGCGGAAAAATTTGGCAACTACCTGACCCGTTTCTTTGGTCGCTCAGATTTGAATATGGCAACCAAATACAAAATGACCAAAAATGGTGATCGGGAACGAGTTTTCGATCGCGTTATTGTATTGGATGGTCAGGCAATGGCGTCATATCGCCCTGTGTTGGGTGATAGAACGACCATGAAAGACATTCTTGACATGGATATTTTTGATGGCACGCCAATGAAAAATGCATTGGGCGCTGAACGTCCGCTGGATAACCAAAATGTCAGTGAATGGGAGCGCGTTACTGTAACGGAACGCGCTACCGGAGAAGACCATGCCGACGGGGAGTCTGCCAGAGGGAATAGCCGCTTTGATGGTCAGATCATTATCCAAACGGAAAACGATCCTGTCGTTGCCCGTGCCGCAGCCAATCTGGCGGGCAAGCATCCGGATTCCAGTGTCATTGTCCAGCTTGATGCCAATGGTCAGTATCGGGTGGTGTACGGGAAACCCACCAAATTGGCAGGCAAGATCCGCTGGCAGGTTGTGGGACACGGCCGTGACGCGGTTGAACATAGCCATGCTTACAGCCATACGCGCATGAGTGGTTACAGCGCCGCCGAACTCGCCATGAGATTGAAACAACTCAGCAATAGCTTCCCGTATCCCGGCCAGCCTGAGCATATCAGTCTGGTGGGTTGCTCCTTGATCAGTAACGACAAACGTGATGGTTTTGCCCGCCATTTGATTTCTGCACTTGATGGATATGGCATACGTACCTCCGTTTCCGCACGCAGCAGTGATGTTGCGGTAGACAATCGTGGTCGAAAATATACACGGGGAGCGCAGGAACAGTGGGTGCACAAGTTGCAGGACAACAAAACGGTCTTGTACTGGAATCAGCAAGGTAAATTGGAAAGCCGTTCAGAACGTGTGCGCCACGGTATTTCGGAAAATGATATTGTCCTGTCCCGTGTGGGAAATCATGGAATAGGTAACATTGAAAAAAATACATTTGCGACAGGGGCAATTGCAAATAACACCGAAACATTCCACGCCCCCGAATCACGTAATTATCCGCATAATGGTGCGGGGAAGAACACAACCAACAATCGGTTAAGTTATTCCGGCAATGTTCAGATACAGGCCGGCGATGGTGAATTTACGGCGATTAACTGGGGAACCACGAACGCAGGCATCAAAGTGGGAAGCGGGGGCTTTAAGTCACTGGCTTTTGGTGACAACAACGTCATGGTTCACTTGGGAGAAGGGGACAGCAAACACAGTATCAACATCGCGGGTTATCAGGCATTGGAAGGGGCGCAGTTATTTATTGGCAACCGGAATGTCAGCTTCAACCAAGGGCGCAGCAATGATCTGATTGTGATGATGGATAAATCTATTCCAACGCCCCCGCTGCTCAATCCATTTGATGGCGTATCGCGTGTGTCTGGCGTATTGCAGCAAATTGCCGGAGAGTTCTCTGCACCAAATTGGCTCTCCTCACAGGAGACGCAATGGACAATCGGCAGTGTGAAAAAATATCTCAGCGATATGTCAGGGTTGGATCAAACCAGCAGCGTGGATTATCACTCACTGACGGATCTGGACTCACAATATGCCCGCAGCGGCCGTGGTTTGAAGAGTGATTTGGAAGGCGCCCTGAATAAGAAATATAACCAGTGGCTGAGTGGTAATTCGTCAAGTTTCGGGGATCTTAGCCGGGCAGACAGATTCCGTCAGGCAAATGAAAAGCTGGCCTTTAATTTTGCCATTGGCGGTCAGGGTGCTGATATTCAGGTCACAACCGGCAACTGGAACTTTATGTTCGGTGACAATATCCAGTCGATTCTGGACATTAACCTCGGTTCATTGTTTGGCTTAATGACCCAGCAATATACTTCTACAGGGTTAGCGAAGACCACGTTGACTTTCAGCCCGGCAGATTTGCCTCGCCAGCTTAAAAACAAACTGTTGGGCCGTCTGGCAAACGTGAGTGCGGATACAACACTGGCTGAGATCTTTGGTGTGGATTACACCCCGCAGGGGCAAATCATTTCGCGCTCCAGCCAGCCTGTGGATGGTGTTGCCATCTTGAAAGAGATGCTACAAATCATCGGCGAATTCAGCGGCAACCAGTTGCAGTCATTTGTTGATCCGCAGGTGTTGCGCGATGGCCTTAAAGCCAATATCGCCGCCGGCTCTGATGGCCTGAATTCTTTCCTTGCAAGCCACGGCCTGCAAGAAAAAGCACCGATGGAAGATAGCAAGGCGGCGGAAAGCAGCGAATTGCCATTAGCCGCAGGAGAAATACAGCCGACCGCAGAACCAGCGGATCCAGAACGTACATTCGGGTTGAATTCGCTGAATCTGCCAAACCTGTTTGCCACCTTGTTCAGCCAGAATAAACAGGCAGAAATGCAGCAACTGGCCGCTAATCTGAAACAGAATCTGACCGATGATTTGCTGCACATGCAGGATAAAACGTTCGATTTCCTGCGCAACAGCGGGCATCTGCAAGGTGATGGCGATATACATGTTTCCCTCGGTAACTACAACTTCAACTGGGGCGGTGACGGGAAAGATTTGGGTGCTTATCTGGGAGACAACAACAACTTCTGGGGTGGCCGTGGTGATGATGTCTTTTACTCGATGGGAATATCAAATATTTTCACCGGCGGTGACGGCAATGATATGGGGGTTATGCTGGGGCGTGAGAATATGATGTTTGGCGGAAAGGGCAATGATGTTGCCGTGGTCGCCGGACGCATTAACTATGCCTACATGGGAGACGGCGATGACCAGGTGTTTGCTTTTGGTGAAGGTGGCGTGATTGATGGCGGTAAGGGACGCGATTACATCGTGGCATCCGGTAACTTCAACCGCATTGATGCCGGCAATGATCAGGATTACGTTGTCGCCATCGGCAATAATAATCAGGTTGATTTGGGGGCAGGCAACGACTTCGCCACTGTATTCGGCAATGATAACCGGATAGATGGCAATAGGGGCAATAACGCTATCAAACTGATGGGCTACCATGCACTCATTCATGGTGGTACGGGAAATGACCACCTGATTGCGGATGTGGTTTCAAAATTCAGCCAGTTAAACGGTGGTGACGGTGATGACCTGTTGGTGCTGGGAGGCTACCAAAACCGCTTTAGCGGTGGCGCTGGCGTCAATAGTTATGTGGTCAGTGGAGATGTCATTGATAACGTGGTGGAAGACATCAAGCAAGGTGACAGAATTATTTTCAATAATCTTAACTGGCAAGATTTGTGGTTCCAGCGCAGTGGCTACGATCTGGTGTTATTGACGGCCCGCAATGTGAATACGAATGCCGAGCAAGGGCAGTTTGAAGCGATAGGAAGCGTGACTTTCAATGACTACTTCAATGGCAACCGTGCGGTTATTGTGACTCAAATGGGAGAACAGAATGGACAAGGGGAGCGTGACGTTACCGCGTTGTCAGCCAATGCGGTGGACTCTCTGGTACAGGCCATGAGTGGTTTTGCGCCCGCGATGAGTGGCAGTGGTTTTATTGATTCACTGGATAGTAAAACGCAATCCTCCATCATGATGGCTTGGGCAGATACGACAATTGCCCCAACGGAGAAATCCAAACTGATTTAATCATCCGATTTATTGTCGAAATTTAATAATTGAAAATGGCTCACCTTGGTGAGCCATTTTTTTTAGCAATTTACTTTATTATCACCGTATTATTGACGATAAAGAACCCGCAAAATTTTGTGTAAATACCATGAGCCGCATTTCTAACGTCATAGATTATTTTTCCTTTTTGATCTCTTTTTCGCACTTTATAAGGGCCAGGTTTATGTGCCCAAGCAGGAGGGTACATGGAATTTTTTTCCGCTATAAATCGATAGAGATGGTAATCCCACCTAGCCGATTCGTTAGGAGTACAAAATAAGGCTATAACATAGTTAGGGTTATATAGATAAGCAGTACTTTCATCAAAATTATCTAATGGAATAAGACCATCATTCATGACTGCTTGTATTAGCACCTTATAATTATTTCGGAGGCGGTAATAAGGCTGTCCACTGCTATATACTCCGGGCTGTGGGGAACTGATCTTTGTTCCTGATGCGAAATTACAGCCATAAGCATAGCAATTATTATATTTCATCCTATGGCGATCGTTATTCCAATATTGTTTATTAAAAATACCTGCTTGAATGTGATACAGTTTTTTCGTTTTCCTATCAATGAAATCTGTATCACGAATTTGGCCAGGGCCTACATCATGTATCCCGTATCCTTTTTCGCTGACAGTAAAAATAGATTCAGGCTCATTATACTGTATTAAATTAGAAGAATTATCTGGTGTTAAATTAGAATTACTCTTTAATTTTTTGGGATGCATATTTTTTATTTCATTTATTATCTCATCTTTCAATGCAGGATCATCATGAAAATCTCTCAATAAAAATAAAGCCGCTTTTTTACTTAACTCCAGATCTACTTTCCCCGTCGTATCGGAACAGTAATAAAAGCGATGGGGTAAATCATCCAGGACACCCTCATCTCTTTCCTTACCGGTGAGTAAAACTTCAAGTCCGGAAAAACCAAGTTGGCCTACAGGATAATGGCGACTGAAACCAGCAGCAGTGTCTTGAAATAACCATAATAGATCATACATATTTATATTTTTTGTATAAGGAGGGTAACTCCAAGTATAATTAGGCCGCCCTGAAAAACAGAGCAATGTAACTCTGATCATAATGACCTCTTATAATATTTTTATTTTTTTTAACGTTGCAAATTCAATTAATTTAATGATTGGCGTGAGGCGTTTATTTATTTTGTTTTTATTAAGCTATAGTTGGGCTGTGAAAAATATCTTTCACCCGTTTATTGAACCAAGATTGATTGCTGATTGAATGTGATTGAAAAAACTCTATATATTTAAATTTAGCACACTATTTTATAATTACAATTAGAAATTATGAAATAAAAAATACTTTAAATTCAATAAATTGATTGATTTTTGGTTAATTTGGCTGGTGAGTGAATTGACTGTGCGGCACGAAATTGGCTAACGATTTAAGGCAATGAAGGGTTAAAAGATGACATAAAGGATACTGGGTTGAGTTTAATTTTCATTCAGCATATCAAGATCATATAAGTTTATATCTATCTGTTTAAAAATAGGTTTTTCTTATCCATTGAAGTAAAATTTTTATTTCTCATTTATTGCCAATACAGAGAATAACCGTTCTGATTGGATTTTTTTTGCGTATCAGTCTAGATCTTTACTCTACATAAAAGGAATGTACCCAGATGTTGGAAATAGCCCTTGAAGCAGTAAATAGCATTAGAAAAAAAACGCAGGATGCATTTAATGAAGCGGAGAAATTTGATTATAAACCTGACCGCTCCATTGTGACCCAGACTGATCTCATGCTGGAAACTGAAATTCGTAACATATTTGCAAAGCGCAGTCCGGGAGTCTCCGTTTGGGGAGAGGAATACGGCCTGAATGGCGCAGAAAAATTTGATTCGGGCTGGGTGATTGATCCGATTGATGGCACCAGAGCGTTTTTATATGGCATTCCCTTATTCAGTACGTTGATTGCTTTTGTTGAACAGGGAGAGCCTGTAGTTGGGGTCATGAGTTTTCCGGCCATTTCAACCACCTTTTATGCAGCAAAAGGCAAGGGGTGCTGGAAAAGCGTAGAAGGCAAGCCGCAGCAACAACTGAAGATTGCAAAAAACTCACCGGAAACGGTGGAACAGGCGGTGATCACGGCCTCAGGAATACACAGTACAAACTATAACCTTGCTGATGGCACAATCGCTTATGATTTGGATTCAGTGGTAAAAACAGCGCGGGATTTTACGTTTGTCAATGATGCATACCAGCACGCGATGGTTGCTGCCGGCCGTTTGCATTGTGCTATCGATACCTTAATGAAACCGTGGGATAGCGCTGCAATTTTACCTTGTATCAGGGAAGCAGGAGGGGACTTCTGTTCGCTGGATGGTAGCCGGGAAAAAGTGATGTTTGGCGGCAGTTTGATATCAGCCAGTACGCCAGCATTGCTTGATAGCGTAGTGGAAATCATGAAGCCATCTACATCAGACTAAGGGCTCCAAATTTAATCAAATAATGAAATCCCCCCTAATTTTATAGGCCATATTCGGCGCTATTCATTTTCCGTAACAACCTAATTTTAGGTAAAAAAACTGTGCAGCAGATCATGTTGCACAGCACATTATCTGGCAAATTTTTGATGAGTTATGGATTTTATACCAATTTTGAGGGATAAAATTTATTATCATATCTTGATATTATCGACATATTATAAATTTACAAAATATTATATCGATTAGTAACTATGTATCTTCTAATTTGATTGCATATGGTGATTACTTTCGTAGATTATTCTTTCGATCAAGGATATGATGCACCCACTTTGGGGCATTAGCTTGATTTAAAAGTAATCATATCCGGTACATATAAGATGCAATGAGCGACATTGCAACTTGGCGGTGCAGGGTATCAATGAAGATAGGAGAGTGATATGACAGTATCATTAGAAGAAAATCGCAAACTAAGTAGCACGGAAACTGAAGTATTGAGAATATGCCAGGATGTACTGCAAGTGGAATCGATGAAAATTTCAGATGATTTCTTCAGTCTTGGCGCAGATTCCATCTCCTTAGTTGAAATGCAAATTTTTATTGAGCAAGATTTAGGCAAGAAAATCGATTGGAGTGATGTACTCCGGTTTCGAACGGTAGAATCTCTTGCTACTTTTATTGAATCAACCCATCGCCTTCCTCCTCAGGACAAAAGGGATATTGAATGGCGTGGGGTTAAATATGCATTTCGTGTAATCGGTGATATCAATACTTCGACCGCAGTGCCGAAGTTGATTATTGCTGGTGGTTTTCAAGATATGTACTCCTTGCCGCATCTTGAATATCTTCTCAAAGATGACGGCCCACTTATCATGGTTGATTTACCGGGTACAGGCGCTGCGGACGATGTGCCTAAAGATGAGGGGTTCGAGTTTCTTGCTGAGTGTATTCTGCAGATTTTGGATGTTCTTTCCTTGCAGAAGGTCAATCTCATCGGTATTTCTTACGGTGGTTCCACTGCTCTGGAGTTTTCTCATCGTTGGCCTGACAGGATTAATAAAGCCGTATTGATTGGTGCTGCGTTGACTCAGCCCCTTAATATTCAAGAACGGTTCAATGAAGCGTTTAAATTACTCCATGAAGAAAAGTATGATGAATCTATCGAGCTTATCATTTCATGTATTCTTTGCCTTGAACCGGGTGTTGATATCTTAGGAAAAGATACAACTTACAAACTGCTTAAAACGACATTGCAGGAAACAATCCGCCACTTGGGTGATAGGCATGAAGGGCTTCAAAGACGTCTTTTGAACCAAAAGAAATACGAGAAAATTGAGAATTTTGACAAGCCAATTTTATTTGTGACAGGCGAGCATGACATCATTACACCGCCTGAAAATGTTAAATATTGCGCTTCTATTTTCCCTGGTTCAATCTTTACGACTGTCAAGAAAACAGATCATTTGGTTATGGTTGAACGCCCGGATGTTTTGGCTGATCTTCTGATTCGGTTTTTCAATGATAAAGGTTTTTCCGATATCAATTATTTGAATGAGATTGAAACTATCAATTAATAGTTTCTTTTAAAAAGAAAGGAAAAAATAAACTCGATAGTATGCAATACTGATCGGGCACTCCCCTTTCTTTTTAAATTGCAGCGTTATTGGCTGTGTCGGTATAACCCAGTCATATTGTAAATTAACAATATAACTGGGTTTTTTCTGTTGTCGCGCGGCATGTTGAAATCTATTGCTTAAATCTCAGCAGGTTGGAATATTAAATAAATTGCGATTTAATTTAAGCATATTATTTAATTAACAATCCCCCTAAATAATGGGGGAGAGTATGCTGTATTTTAAAGGTGACAAACGAGGGCGGTATCAAGGCAGTTCCGTTGATAATCACTCCAATAACCAGGAGGTTGACTGACAATATCGCTTTCCATCAACATAGGCTTATGCCATTCAAAATGTTTTAAACCGGCTTTATTGATGGCATCCTCATATTGTTCACGGCTCCAGCGGTACATAGTGAAAGGACTGCGGGGAGTCGTCATAAACTCAGCTTTCACAAGAGTGGTATCTTTCACCGGCTCTTCACTGAGTACTTTGATGGAATAATTCATGTAATTCCCTTTTTCCAATCGGAAATCGGGTTCAAATGTATAAGCGACAAATTTACCGGAAGGCTTGAGGTGGTCTGCAATCACACGAAACATTGTTTGAAGATCTTCAAGGGATTCGGCGTGGCAGAATAACCAAGCGGCGACAATGAGATCAAATTTGCCCAAGTGCCCCATCTTACAGACATCACTTATATGGAATTCAATGCCATCGTTATATTGCTGTGATTTATTTCTGGCAATTTCGATCATTTTATCGGATATATCGACACCAACAACTTTGGACGCCCCAAGTTCTTTAAATTTACGACCAAAAAGACCATATCCGCATGCTAAATCTAGCACAGATTTTCCTTGTACATCCCCGGCCAGATTAAGCATAGTGCGGATTTCCACATTAATATGTGGCGTTGAATCTGAAAAGCTTTCGTAAAGATGTGCAATAGGATTATATAAAATATTATCTTTCATTACCTTTCACCCTTAATTAAAATTAAATGCTTTTATGGAAGATACTATTTAGTATTGATGTAATATTTAATGGTTTTTTATTTATATATATTAAGGGATTGATAACAAAGCAGGTATAACTATTTTTATCTTGGTTCCATTATTTACAACCCACATTAAGTGGGTTGATATATTTATTCTTCAGTTCCTAAAAAGCGATGAATTGCCCTGAGTACTGCCTCTGGTTTTTCTGCATGCACCCAATGCCCGCAACCGGCTACAACCCATGCTGTCGCTTTTGGGAATTGGCTGATAATATCTTCCCGGTACGCTTCTGTAATGTAATTAGAATTCCCGCCACGAATAAACAGAGCAGGTTGTGACCAGGCGGGAATACGCTCCCAGCCGATAATTTTTTCGTATTCTTTTTGCAAAATCGACAAATTAAATTTCCACTCGCCCTGATTGAATGATTTCAGTAAGAATGGAATAACGCCATCTTCCTGAATATCTTGCTGCATAATCTCTGTCGCTTCTTTCCGGCTTTGTACACCTGATTCCGTGACTTTATTCAACGCTGCAAAAATGCTGTCGTGGCGGCGGACGGAATAGGCAACGGGAGCGATATCAATAACCACAATTTTCTCGATACGCTCTGATGCGACGGCGGTCATGGTCATGGCAATTTTTCCGCCCATCGAATGCCCGATGAACGTGGCCTTTGGCACATTCAGTTCATCAAGGAGGGCCAAAACATCTTGGGCCATATCACGGTAATCCATGTTTTCCATTCTTGGCGAAATACCGTGATTGCGTACATCAATTTGAATCACTGGGTAATGTTGCTGTAAATCGCGGCCTAATATCCCAAGATTATTCAAATCCCCAAAAAGACCATGAATCAGAACAATGGGCGTAGATGACCGGGGATTATCCGGTGTGTGAAAGTGATAATTTAACTGACTGTTTGATTTCATGATTTGCCTGAATTTAATACGGTTTAGACTGGGTTTAATATTGAGGTATTTAATATCATGTCACGCAAACAGTGACAAATCCACTGAGGTGATAAAGTTGTAACTGCTTGATTTATTTTAGAGGAAAGACGCTTTTTTTAAAATTAACTATTTTAAAAAGAATCACTTTAAGTTATTGAAAGTTTAATTGTTTTGTTTTGTGGCATTATATCCTATAATCCCGGAATAATTTTTTCATTAAGAACAGTACTGGATAGAAATGAAAACGATAGAAGTTGATGAAGAACTTTACCGCTTTATTGCAAGCCAAACCCTGCATATCGGTGAAAGTGCATCTGATATTTTACGGCGCATCTTGAAATTGGACGCCGGGCAGCCAGTACAAATTACACCGCCTGCCAACGATCCTGAACCAGTTGTTAAAGCTCCAGCCGCGCCGCGTCCCCGCGATTCTGTCCGCGTCATTCGTGAATTACTCCTTTCTGATGAGTATGCGGAAAAGAAAAAATCTGTTGAGCGCTTTATGTTGATCCTGTCTACGCTGTATAGCCTGGATTGTGAGAGTTTTTCTAAAACAACTGAAGCGATGCATGGCCGTACCCGTACCTATTTTGCGGGTGATGAGCATACACTGTTGGCCAATGGCAAACAGACCAAGCCTCGTCACATTCCCGGCACTCCTTTCTGGGTTATCACCAATACCAATACTGACCGTAAACGCAGCATGATCGAGCATGTAATGCAGGATATGCAGTTTCCGGCAAATCTGATTGAAAAAGTGTGCGGCACTATCTGATTTACTTGGTTCACCGTTTTTCGGTTTAGTGAGTTGATCATTTAGCTGCTTTAATCCGCTGAACCTATTTATACTGCACTGGAATATAACCCAGTGCAGTCTCTCAGGAGAAAAAAAGTGGCAATTCATCCAAGAGCGGGGCAGCTTGCCCAGCAGCATGATTTAATCAATGTTGCCCAGCTCACCTCCCAATATTATGCTCTGCAACCACATCCAGAAAACCCAGCACATAAAGTCAAATTCGGCACTTCTGGTCACCGTGGCAGCTCCGGGCGCAATAGCTTCAACGAATCACATATTCTGGCCATTACACAAGCGATTGTAGAAGTACGTTCACAGGAAGGGATCTCCGGGCCATGTTATGTGGCTAAAGATACCCACGCACTTTCAGAAGCCGCCTTTATTTCTGTTTTGGAAGTATTAACGGCAAATGGGGTGGATGTGATTGTGCAGGAAAACAATGGTTTTACGCCGACCCCAGCCATTTCCCATGCTATTTTGTGTTACAACCGTCAGGGAAAAAATCTGGCTGATGGCATTGTGATTACGCCTTCCCATAACCCGCCAGAAGACGGTGGCATTAAATATAATCCACCTAATGGTGGGCCAGCCGATACTGATTTGACTGCGGTTATAGAACAGCGGGCCAACGAATTACTGGCAGATAATCTCAAAGGGATCAAAAGGCAGTCTTATGAGCAGGCACTGAAAAGCGAATATCTGCATCAGCAGGATTTAGTTGACCCTTATGTCACGGCACTGGGCGAAGTGGTAGACATGGCCGCTATCCAGAATGCGGGGCTGAAAATTGGCATTGATCCGTTGGGTGGTTCAGGTATCGCTTATTGGCAGCGAATTGGTGAATATTACAACCTCGACCTGACATTGGTGAATGATAAAATCGATCAGACATTCCGCTTTATGACGCTGGATCATGACGGTGTTATCCGTATGGATTGCTCGTCCCGTTGGGCAATGGCGGGTTTGCTGGAGCTGCGTGGAAAGTTTGATTTGGCCTTTGCCAACGACCCGGACTACGATCGCCACGGGATTATTACCCCGGCTGGTTTAATGAACCCTAACCATTATCTGGCGACGGCCGTGGACTATTTATTCCGTCACCGCCCACAATGGCCTGATAATATTGCTGTCGGCAAGACACTGGTTTCCAGTGCGATGATCGACCGTGTTGTTGCTGATTTAGGGCGTGAATTAGTGGAAGTCCCTGTTGGTTTCAAATGGTTTGTCGATGGGTTGTACAAAGGCGAACTGGGCTTTGGTGGGGAAGAGAGCGCTGGCGCATCCTTTTTGCGCTTTGATGGCACACCATGGTCAACGGATAAAGATGGCATTATTCTTTGTTTGTTGGCGGCTGAAATGACAGCTATCACGGGCGAAAACCCACAACAGCGCTATGACAAACTGGCTTCTCGGTTTGGAACACCAAGCTACAGCCGTATTCAGGCTGCGGCAACCCATCAACAAAAAGCTTTGTTATCCAAACTTTCACCCGAAATGGTTAAGGCTGAGATACTGGCCGGCGATCCAATTACCGCCCGTTTGACGACGGCATCTGGTAATGGCGCTTCCATTGGTGGTTTGAAAGTGATGAGCGATAACGGTTGGTTTGCTGCTCGTCCATCCGGCACAGAAGAAGCCTACAAAATTTATTGTGAAAGTTTTCTTGGTGCTGAGCATCGTGAAAAGATTGAGCAAGAAGCTCAGGAAATCGTTAATCAGGTATTTGCTGCGGGTTAATTGATTTTTTAATCGGCCAAACCGGAGTGTTTTTTTGCGGTTTGGTCGATTAAAAGGAGATATTCTTAGTAATCAGCGGCAGCTAAAGAAAAGCTACAATATGTAGTATCAAAATAAATCAGGGTTTTTGGATAAGCATTGAATAAAAGATCTAAACCGATTCCTATTTCATTAGCTGAAAATAAAGAAGTAAAGAGACTATTTTGGTTCTTTAATTCTAAATATAATTCTTTTACATGATTAAAGTCATTCTTTTTATTTGAAAAATGAAAGTGAAACTCTTCTTTTTTTCCAGGTGATAAAATTTTATTCAGTAGATTATTTTTATTTGTGTCTTTTATATTCACGAGTATTTCAAATTCCGACTGGTTCTCTATATATTGATATATATAAGACATTTTATGCTCCTTATTATCGGGTGATTGTGGAAAGGATGTGCTTTTATATTGCTGGTATTAGTAAATTTTATCGTTCTCATCATAACTTTTGATGTCTTATTTGTTGTTTTATTTAAAATATAGTTTTTAATTATCAGTTTTAATTGGTTTGGTTTGTTTATTTTTTAATTTGCGAAGCCGTAGCAATTGCTTCGATTTGGTAAATAGGTAATATATATTCTTATGAGTTGATTTTAGCTAAAGAAAAACAGCTAAAATTAATGTCAAAACTAATCAAAATCATTTCGTGAGAAATATCGTTGAAGAAATAATCTAATCCCATTCCTACTTTATTAGCTAAATACAAAGAAGTATAGATATCATGTCCAGTATTTAGTTTTACGTATAATTTTTCCATATGATTAAAATCATGGATATTGTCTGAAAGATCGATATAAAATCTCATTGCTTCTTCTATCACTAGTCTGGTATTCAGTAAATCCTTTCCTTTTGTGTCTGTTATCTTGACATCTATTTTATAACCTGTTTTGTTTCTTACATATTGGAGTACACGAGGCATATTATTTTCCTTTTTCCTGGTGTTTCGATTGCGACAATAAAGTGCCTTAATCTTCTTCATCAATTGGGACTAATAAAACTTGATAACTGAATTGATCAAAAAATATTTTAAATTCATGATGAGAATTGAACATTCGATCTAAATGAGAAAGGGCTGATATTGGGGAAACTGTCTGGCTAATGAGGAATTTATCTATACTCATAAATATATTACAATATTCAATCTGATATTCTTCATTTTTAAATTCAAATAAAGCAAATGAGGAAGGAGAAATATCTTGCTTATCAGCTTTAACCTGACTTTTTTCTTTTAGAGTGATAGTTATCTTTATATTGCTGTTGTTGGTAAATTTTATCGTTTTCATCATAATTCCTGACAGATTACTTATTATTTTTATTTAAAGTATAGCTTTTTTGTTTTTAATTAGTGGTTTTATTTTGTTTTGTTGATGATTTATTTAATTAACAAAATATTTGTAAGTTTTTTTATTTTACTAATAACTATTGGTTTAATTGTTTTTATGAAATAGGGAAGTTTTTTTATGATGAGTGTCTCAATATTAGATCCTCCTTTATTCTACTCCCTCTATTTTTCAATAAAGGAGGATGTTATTTTTTGAGTTAATGCTTCAATTACACTGGTTTTTTTATTCGTGGTGGATATTTCCCATATCTAATGGATTTCAATCTGCAATCAGCAAAGTGATAACGTGAAAGACAGAAAGAACATAAGAAAGGTTTGTGTATGAAATCCGACTTTTGGAGAAGAATTTATCTTATTGCATGCAGCAGCTCATTTATTTTATTGCTCATGAGTGGTTGCACAGATAGATATGATTTGCTCAACACACAGGAGAAACCGGTGATGGCACAAAGTTTAACTCAGGTATCAGGCGAACACGTTTTTTGTTCTACGGAAACGTCTGGCTTAGAATCAAGGGTTTCTCAGGCGTCTGCACACTGGGTAGATAAGCAAACCCTATTATGGTCGGAGGGGGCAGGTAAAGCGACTGTCCGATTGTATTACAATCGAGATAATAGAATCGAGGCGAATAACCAAGGTTGTCTTACAGATCAATATCTGACGCTCACACCAGCAACATTGAGTCAAACAACGGCTGAAAAATTTCCCCATTTAGCCAAATGGGCGGCATTCCGTTTACCAGAGGGAACGGATATCGATCTTCTTCTGACGGGGGATTTGGTGGCTTTGGCTGCTAATGAGCAGGGCACAATCGTATCCGCAACCCAAGTTCAAACGGCAGGGGTATTGGATGATCGTTTTGCGGATGTTGCCGAAACACTGGAATATGGTGCAAAACTCAATGGGAAGGGGGTGCTTTTCCGCCTTTGGGCACCGACTGCCCAAGAAGTGGCTCTGATTATCTACAATCAGGATAAGCAGGAAATTGCCAGGCATGTGATGGAACGCGATGGAAGGAGCGGTTCTTGGTCATGGCAGGGGAATGCTGCTTTAGTCGGTGTTTATTATCGTTATGCGCTGGCGGTGTTTCATCCATACAGCCGTCATGTGGAACGCTATGAGGTGACAGATCCTTATTCCCATAGCCTGTCCACGAATTCGGCATACAGTCAGGTTATCAATCTGGATGATCAGGCATTGAAACCCCAAAACTGGGATAACCTGTTGGCACCACATCCGCAAAATACGCCTTCAGATATTGCACGCATGACTATTTATGAAGCGCATATCCGCGATCTGTCTGCTGCGGATAGCACGATCCCTGAAGCGTGGCGTGGTAAGTATCTGGCATTGACAGCCAATAACAGTGATATGTTCAGGCACCTCAAGACACTGAGTCAGGCAGGGATGACCCATATGGAGCTGCTGCCTGTGTTTGATATCGCTTCAGTTAATGAATTCCGTCATCAGGTAGCCGATCTTGAAAATCCGTTTAGCCGCTTATGCCAAATTAATCCGATGGTGAAAAACAGCCGTTTTGCGGGTTATTGCCATAGTTCACTGACTGTGCGGCAGGTTTTGCAGCAATTGCAACGTGAAGACAGTATCTATAATCCACAATTGCAAGAACTTAATGCAATGATTGCAGGAACGGACTCATATAACTGGGGATATGATCCGTTTCATTACACTGTGCCGGAAGGCTCCTATGCGACTGATCCGGAAGGTTCCAGCCGTATAAAAGAATTTCGCGCCATGATACAGGCCATCAAGCAGCAATTAGGTATGAATGTGATTATGGATGTGGTTTATAACCATGCTGATGCTGCCGGCCCGACATCTCGAACGTCAGTCTTGGATAAGATAGTGCCTTGGTATTATCACCGTTTGGATGAAATAACGGGCCAAGTTGAAAATCATACCTGTTGCTCTGATACTGCACCGGAGCACCGTATGTTTGCCAAATTGATGGAAGATTCATTGGTGACTTGGGTTAAAGATTACAAAATAGATGCATTCAGGTTTGATTTAATGGGGTATCACCCTAAAGCTCAGATCTTGTCTGCATTGGCAAAAGTGCGTGAAATCAATCCATCAGTCTACTTTTTTGGTGAAGGGTGGAATTCAGGTCAGGATGATCGGTTTGAAAGCGCATCACAAGTGAATCTCAGCGGAACAGGTATCGGTACTTTTTCTGACAGACTAAGGGATGCAGTGCGTGGCGGCGGGCCATTTGATTTTGCTAATAACATTCGCATCAATCAAGGCATCGGGAATGGCGCAGGAACATTGCCCAATGAAATTGCTCGCTTAAATGCCGATGAAGTACGTGATTTACTGGATCTCGTGCGTCTTGGCATGGCTGGCAATTTAGCCGACTTTGTCATGGTCAATAAAGATGGTGAAATAAAAACAGGTCAAGAGATCGGTTATAAGGGCGTGGCGGCGGGCTATGCTGCAAATCCCACGGAAGTATTGAATTATGTATCCAAACACGATAACCAAACATTGTGGGACATTATCAGTTATAAGGCTGCATCTCAGGCAGATCTGGGAGTAAGAGTGCGCATGCAGGCTATTTCTCTTGCACCGGTCTTCCTTGGGCAAGGTTTGGCGTTTGATCAACAAGGCTCAGAACTACTGCGTTCAAAATCATTTACCCGCGACTCCTACAATGCAGGTGATTGGTTTAATCGTGTTAGTTACGATTACCGAGATAATAATTATGATGTGGGACTGCCAGAATATGGCAATGATGGCGTGAATTATTCATTGATTAATCGTGTGAAAAATCAGGTAAAAAAACCTGGCCGCGATGAATTATCACAAATGATGGTTTTTTATCAGGAACTATTGCAGTTACGCCAACTCTCTCCGTTAATGTCTCTTGGGGATGGCGCAGCAGTTAAACAACGTGTCAATTTTGTGAATGTTGGCCCGCGTCAGCAAATCGGGTTATTGGTCATGACCATTGATGATGGTAATACGATTTTTGAGGATCGTGATGGGCGATTTGATGGCTTGGTGGTGATAATTAATGCGGCACCGTGGTCTACTCCTGTTAACGGCCTTAATGTGCAGGGGTTGAAATTGAATGATATTCAGCGTGAATTGGGGCAATCTTCTTTGGCTGCGGGGATACGCATAATGGAAAATGGTGAAGTCATCATGCCAGCTTGGTCGGCCGCTATATTAGTTTTGCCACAGGAAGGGATGCGGGGAAGAGGGCTGCCTGTCCGTCACCGCCATCAATAAAACAGCAACCAAAAAATAAGCCTTTGGGAGTATATACGCGCCGTACTTCAAGGTGCATGTATTATCATCCCGCGACGCGGGATGATAATACATTGCTTCCTGAAACTTGGAGTTAATAGGGTATAGATAACCGTATGTTTATAAAATAGTGACTGGAGTTAGCGGGAGCAGCCAACAAATCTACAACGTGGATGGCAACGGAAATATTCACCTAAAATCAGAGGCTTTTAACTCCCCCTTAGCTTTTCTTCAACGATATATTGCATCTGGCGTTAATAAATAACGCCAGATAGACATGAGCCATTGCTGTTCCATAATGGTTCCTGTTTTATTGGTCGAAATACTTATTTTCGTAAATACCTATGCTTGTATTTCATAAAACTCACTTCGATTTTGTTGTGTGTTATCGTGGATATCGTTACGACCAATAACATTATAATCAATACAATCATGTTATTTATTAAAGGGCTGCTGAAATCAAGATATCTTCTTCCGGCTATCATTGGCATAAAATTGGCATTCATATTTTTTTGTAATATGTATGTTGCCATTGTAATAGTTAATATTATTGCTGCATGGGTTAGATATATTGAGCATGAAATACGCCCCAAATGCTGAATGTATTTATCTTTTAGATATAAGGAAATTACACCTTTTTCATATGCAAAGATAAAAACAGCAATAAAGAAAAGGAAAGTACAAATCATGTTCTTTGATTCACCTTGATAAGCAAGAAAAAAAACAATAAGTGCTAAACATATTGATTCTAGAGTACTTGCTACAAGAGTGCTGATTTTTATATCAGGCAATGCTTTGAAAATACTATAAATAAAAGCACCACCAAAGAAACATGATACCCCGCGAGCAATATCTTGCTCTTTCAGCAACGCATTATTGCCACTAAAAAGAAGCCATAAAGACACGATAGATATTGATACCCATACTATAGGAGAAATATTGAGTTTTCTAAATACATTAATTGTCAGATACAATAAAATATAGATATAAAATTCAACACTGAGACTCCATGATGGGTAATTAAATGACAGAGAATCTGTCCAAGGCGTCCATGATTGGATTAAAAACAAATTCGGCAACGCTTCTGATGGAGAAGTTCTTCCAGTAAACGGCAGCGTATCAAATTCAATCCCGGAAAATTTATGGATTAATAGCTTACAACATTCTAATGCTATGAGTATGAATAACATGAAAACATGGATAGGGAATATTCTAAAAAATCGTGCGGTCATGTAAGGAATAAATTTTATTTCCTTATAGGCATAATTATGCGCTAACACAAACCCGCTGAGAACAAAGAAAAACTCTATTAAAATATCACAATTGCGAAAGAACGCAATCTCAGTGAATGCGCCAACAATATGTAAATGGCGGGCAACGACAATTAAAGCACAAATGCCTCTAAAAGCGTCTAGGGATTCAAATCGCTTCATTATCTTAATCAAAATGCAAGTTATAACACATATACTCACATATGGTTTTTGTAAATAAAATTACTATTTATAAATAGTAATTTCAAATGTGCGAAAAATGATATTTTCTATTTTTGTAAAAGTGATGGTAAATTTATCTTTTGGATTGGGTTGGTCAGGCGATTTTATTAAATTAGGTTTGTCTGTTTTATCAATAATATGAAGGTGTATTAAATCAACATTTAAGTCAATGCTATTATCATTGTTATATTTAGCCAAACCAGTCAAGTTTTATTTTGTGATAATCACTATATGTTACATTGAAATGAATTTCTCAGAAGTGATGATTGTTTCTGATAATTCAGGGAAATTTGCCACAACATTTGTCATTATTTTATCGCCGCAATGTAATTTGAAATCTATCGGAAAAAAGCAAATAAGCAGTGATGAAGGGATGTCTTATTTTTGTCGTGGCTTGCTTGGGTGGAATGAAATTTTTGGGGATGGCTGTTAATCAGGCATAAACCGATAGCCAACTCCCGTTTCTGTCAGGAGATATTTAGGCCGGGCAGGATCAGTTTCCAGTTTTTGTCGCAGGTGCCCCATATAAATTCTCAGATAGTGATTGTGCTCAACGTAATTCGGCCCCCAAACATGATTGAGCAAATAACGTTGCGTGAGTACCTTGCCACTGTTGGTCAACAATTCAGTCAGTAAACGATATTCAATCGGAGTCAGGTGAAGTTCCGTTTGTCCTTTTAAAACTCGGCGATTGATTAAATCAACTTGAATATCCGAAAAATGAATGATGGGAGCAGGCTGGTTGGTTTTAGAAGAGCGGCGTAGGGCAACGCGAACTCTGGCCAGCAATTCATTGATGCCAAAAGGTTTGCTCAGGTAATCGTCAGCACCCACATCCAGCGCCGTGACTTTGTCTTGCTCACTGTCACGGGCAGAAAGCACAATGATTGGGATATCACTCCATTGGCGTACATCTTGGATTAGCTCAATGCCATTTCCATCAGGCAACCCTAAATCAAGGATCAATAAATCCGGCCTGCGGGTGGCTGCTTCAATTAAACCTCGTTTTAGGGTTTCACATTCAAACACCCGCCAGTTTTCACTTTCCAACGCTAACCGCACAAAGCGCCGGATCTCTTTTTCATCTTCAATGATTAGAATGGTACTGTTTTTGCTTGTGCTGTTTTTAGTCGTATTCACAGATCCTCGGCAATATTTTCAATTTTTGGAGGTTCTTCCAACGGTAAAACAAAGTGAAAGCTGGCTCCACCTTTTTTATTGCCAGCAGCCCATATTTTGCCGCCGTGAATTTCAATAATCGCCCGGCAAATGGCCAAGCCCAAGCCGACACCGGGTATAGCAGACTCTTTGCTGGCACGTGAGAATTTATCAAAAATGAGTTGTTCTTGCCCTTGTGGTATCCCGGCTCCCTCATCCCAGATTTCAATGTGTATTTGTTTTTGATCTGTTTCGTGCTCGATGGTGGCTTGTATACCCAATGGCGTTTGCTCATGGGTATATTTGATGGCATTTTCCAGCAAATTAATGAAAACGCGCTCCAGCAAGGTGCCATCGCAATGCAGGAATAAATTGGTTGGCAAGGAAAGCTCCACATTGTAACGGCTGAGGGTATACTCCAGTGAACGTAAGGCACTGCCAACTATTTCGTCCAACGAATGCCATTCTATATTGAGTTGAATACCGCCCGATTGAATACGTGCCATATCCAGCAAGTTGTTGACCAAGCGTGATGTGCTGAGGATCTGTTGGCGAATTTGGTTCACTTGTTTTGCATGGGGCGAGTTTTCGGCAGACAAATTCAGCATCAGTATTTCTGCCTGCCCGAACAGCACGGTTAACGGGGTTCGCAAGTCATGAGATAGCGCCGCCAGCAACGAATTGCGCAGTTGTTCTCGTTCCGTCTCCAGTTTGGCGGATTCTGCGCTGCGGGCAAGGTGCAAACGTTCCAGTGCGTTGGCAATAAGCCCGGTGAAGGTTTGCAGTAACCTCTGTTGTTCCGGCACCAGCAATTGACGCAGGTTAGAGGATTCTATCGCCAGAACGGCAAAGATCTGAGAAGGTGTGACGATGGGCTGCAATTGATATGGTACGCCCGGTAAGGTGTCTGTACCGGCTCCGGCTGGCTGTTTTTTATCGAAGCACCATTTGGCGATCGCTTCATCAATTTGCATTTGCCCACCGTTATTGGTTTTTATCTGGTATAAGCGATGTTCGTTATTTAGCAGCAGTAATCCCGTTTTGGCCTGAAAGCAATTGGATAGAAAGTGATAGCTGATACGGGCAACGTCTTCTTCGTTCAGGGCCTTGCTCAATTCGCGGGTAATTTCATATAAGTGCCGTGTTCTTTGTTCTCGATAACGGGCAATTCTGGCTTGATAGCGTATTCCTGCGGTCAGGTTACCCACGACAACGCCCACAATCAGCATAACGGTAAAGGTGAGCAGGTATTGCATATCTGTAACCGCAAGTGACCAGTGCGGTTGGACAAAAAAGATATCAAAGCTGATGACATTGATAAAAGCGGCAAAGACGGAAGGCCATCGCCCATAAAACAGGGCAATGACAACAACCCCCAGCAGATAAAGCGTGACTAAATTAGCTTTATCAAGGGTGAGTAAAAATGTGCGGGAAAAAAAGGTCGTCAGGGTACAAAGCACAATCGCCATAATGAAACCCTGAATTTGGAACCGCCATTTTTCATTGAATGGCCGGTTATCTTTCAGCTCTTTATTATTTCCGCTGTTTCCACGTTTTTTGTCTTCCAACGCAACAATAACCAAATCCAGATCAGGGCCGAGTTTTCCCAGACGTTCGGAAAAATCAGGACGCCATTTATAGTTGAAAAATGTTGAATGTGATGCGTAATAACGGCCGATAAGGATTTTGCCCAAGTTATGCTCTCTTGCGTAACGCAAGATGGCTTTTTCTTCATGGGAATCGGAAAGTGTTGCAGTTTCCGCTCCCAGATCTTGGGCCAATTTCAGTGCCTTCAAGATGGTGCGCCGTTTGCCTTCCGGCAGTCGGTGCAATTTGGGGGTTTCAACATAAACGGCATGCCAGACACAATCCAGCTTTGCTGCAAGGCGAGCCGCTGTCCGAACCAGTTTTTCGTTGCCTGCGTTATCGCCGATACATAAAAGTAAATTATCCCGCGTGTGCCATACCGGCTCTTTTCCTCTGGTATCGCGAAAAGCGCGCATTTGATCATCCACGCGGTCAGCCGTGCGGCGTAAGGCGAGTTCGCGCAAAGCAATCAGGTTGCCTTTACGGAAAAAATGTTCGATGGCACGCTCAGCCTGTCCTGAGATATAAACTTTGCCATCATTAAGCCGCTGACGAAGATCATCCGGGGGAAGATCAACCAGAACCACATCATCAGCCTGATCAAATATATGATCAGGAATGGTCTCCCGAACACGGATCCCGGTGATCGCCCCAACCACATCATTCAGGCTTTCCAAATGTTGGACATTAATGGTGGTCAGGACGTCAATGCCCGCTTCCAGCAGTTCCTCTACATCTTGCCAGCGCTTGGGATGGCGGCTCTTTTGTGGATTGCTGAATGCCAGCTCATCCATCAGAATGATGGCCGGATGGCGGGCGAGAGCGGCATCAATGTCAAATGCGGTTACCCTGCGCTTGTGGTAAAGAAAATGCTTTGGCGGCAATCGGGGCAAACCTTTTAGCAACGCTGCGGTTTCTTGCCTTTCGTGGGTTTCAACCACGCCGACAATTACATCCAGCCCTTGAGCCAGCAAGCGTTGGGCTTCCTGTAGCATGGCATAGGTTTTACCAACGCCGGCACAGGCACCGAAAAATATTTTGAGCTTGCCACGCGGTTTTTCGTTCGCCAGTGCCAGTAAATCATCCGGATCGGGGCGTTGTGGTTCAAGTTGATCCATTTTTATCTGCCTCGTGGGTTCAGATTATCCAGAGCAAGATTAAGTTCCAATACATTTACCACGGGTTCCCCCATATATTCCAGCAAGGGATATTCAGTGTGTTTCTGAATTAGCGCATTGACTGTTTCCAACGGTATATGGCGGATGGTAGCCACGCGCTGTGCCTGAAATTCAGCAGCCTCCGGTGATATATGGGGATCAAGACCACTGCCCGATGACGTGATGAGATCGATTGGGATCGGGCGGTTTTCTGGATAATTAAAAAGGCGCTCCCGAACAATGTCTTTGTGAATTTTGTTGAGTAACGCAGGGTTGGTTGTTGCGAGATTGCTGCCTCCGGATGACAGGGCGTTGTACGGTTTTTCTGCCGTCATGGAAGGGCGTCCATGAAAGTAGGTGTTTTTGGTAAAATTTTGGCCAATTAATTTAGATCCAATTTTTTCACCATTTTGTTCGATTAACGATCCTTGCGCCTGATGTGGAAATAGAGCTTCTGATATCCCCGTGACCAATAGCGGATAGGCAATACCTGTGATGAGAGTAAGAAATATCAGCAGGATAATGGAAGAGCGTAACCAGATCATTTTCATCACCTTATCTGAAATTATTTGAGAAACAGGGCAGTAAGTAATATGTCAATGAGCTTGATGCCGATAAAGGGCACAAGCAGGCCGCCCAGGCCATATATCCATAAATTCCGGCGCAGGAGCGATAATGCGTTCATCGGGCGATAACTGACACCTTTTAAAGCCAGCGGAAGCAGGAAGATAATGATGATCGCATTGAAAATAACCGCAGACAGCACAGCAGACTCCGGAGAATGAAGGTGCATAATGTTCAGGGCATTGAGCTGCGGATAGGTAATGGCAAAGGCGGCAGGAATAATGGCGAAATATTTGGCGATGTCATTGGCAATGCTGAATGTGGTCAGGGAACCGCGGGTCATTAACATCTGTTTGCCGATATGCACAACCTCAATTAACTTCGTGGGGTTGGAATCGAGATCCACCATATTTCCCGCTTCTTTTGCCGCCTGTGTACCTGAATTCATGGCAACAGCAACATCGGCCTGTGCCAATGCAGGGGCATCGTTTGTTCCGTCCCCTGTCATGGCAACTAGCCGGCCTTCTGACTGGTATTGGCGGATCAAGGCCAGTTTTGCTTCGGGTGTGGCCTCCGCCAGAAAATCATCAACGCCTGCTTCAGCCGCAATTGCTGCCGCAGTCAGGCGGTTATCTCCGGTGATCATGACGGTTTTTATTCCCATTCGGCGCATTTCGCTGAAACGTTCTTTAATCCCGCCTTTGACGATATCTTTCAGGGCAACCACGCCCAAGACCCGCTGGTTTTCCGCAACGACCAGCGGTGTTTCTCCTTTATGCGCAACTTGTTGCACCAAGAGATCAATGGCTTCGGGGAATTGGCTGTGATTGGCTTCAATATGGCGGCGAATGGCATCAACAGCGCCTTTACGGATAGTTCGGTTATCTATGTTGACCCCGCTCATGCGCGTAATGGCAGAGAAAGGCACAAATTTAGCGTTCAATGCCAGAAGATCGCGTTCACGCATATTGAAACGTTGCTTTGCCAAAATCACGATGCTGCGCCCTTCGGGGGTTTCGTCAGCAAGGGAAGAGAGTTGGGCTGCATCAGCCAATTGCTGTTCCGTAACTCCGGGAGCCGGTAAAAATTGAGATGCCTGACGATTGCCCAAGGTGATGGTTCCGGTTTTATCCAGCAGCAGAACATCCACATCGCCCGCAGCTTCAATGGCGCGCCCGCTCGTTGCGATCACATTGGCCCCCAACATACGGCTCATGCCTGCAACGCCAATGGCTGAAAGCAGTCCGCCAATGGTGGTGGGAATAAGACAAACCAGCAGCGCCACGATCACGGTGAGCGTGATGGGGCTGCCGGATTGGCTGGCCTCTGCGCTGAATTGCGAGAAAGGCAACAGGCTTACGCAGACGAGTAGAAAAATAATGGTCAGCGCAGTGAGCAAAATCGTGAGGGCGATTTCGTTGGGCGTTTTACGGCGCTTGGCGCCTTCAACCATAGAGATCATTCTGTCCAGAAAGGTTTCGCCGGGATTGACGGTACATTCAATGATCAGCCAATCTGATAAAACCCGCGTTCCCCCCGTAACGGAAGAAAAATCTCCCCCGGATTCCCGGATGACGGGAGCTGATTCCCCTGTAATGGCACTTTCATCAACGGAGGCTCCCCCTTCAATTACTTCACCGTCGCAGGGAATAATTTCACCAGCTTCTACCAATACGATATCGCCTTTGCGCAACGTATCGGACGTTACTTTTTCTTTTGCTGCTTCGCGGTTGGATGAGGCGAGCTTGGTCGCCCAACTGGTTTTTTTTACGCCTTTTAGGCTGGATGCCTGAGCTTTGCTGCGTCCTTCCGCCAAGGCTTCTGCAAAATTGGCAAACAAGACGGTAACCCATAGCCAGAGGGCGATGGAACCTGTGAATAGGGCATCGCCGGTTATCTTACCCGTCAGTATTCCGCTCCATAAAAGAGTGAGCAGACAACTGCCCAGATAGACGACAAACATGACCGGATTGCGCCATTGGTGGGCCGGATGGCATTTTTTAAATGAATCGATAAGAGCATGGCGAATCAAAGTCGGTTCAAATAATACTTGTTGTTTATTTTTCATGATTTACCTTTCACGCTCATTGCCAAAGTTGTAAATGTTCTGCGATGGGACCAAGAGCCAGAGCAGGTATAAAAGTGAGTGCACCAATCAGCAAAACAACCAGAATTAATAATCCGACAAAGGCAAAACCGTAGGTTGGTAAAGTACCGCTGCTGATAGGCTGACGCTTTTTGTTGCTCATGGAACCAGCAATGGCAAGGACTGGCAGAATGACGCCAAAACGTCCCAAAAACATGGCGGTTCCCAGCAATAAGTTATAAAAGATGCTGTTGGCATTCAGGCCGGCAAAGGCACTGCCGTTATTGTTGGCTGCGGATGAAAACGCATAGAGTACTTCAGTGAAACCGTGTGCTCCGGGATTGGCAATGGCATTGCGCCCGGCATCGGTTGAAATCGCCAATGCGGTGCCCAATAAGACAAGTGAAGGTGTAACCAGAATTGCCAGTGCGACCATTTTCATATCATAGACATCAATTTTTTTGCCTAAATATTCGGGCGCCCGGCCAATCATCAAACCTGCAATAAAGACGGCCAGCAAAACAAACAGCAACATGCCATAAAGCCCGGAGCCTGTTCCGCCAAAAACGACTTCACCGATTTGTATTAACCAAAGTGGGATCATTCCTCCCAAAGGAGTGAAAGAGTCGTGCATTGAATTTACCGCACCACAGGACGCGGCTGTGGTAACGACACTATAGAGGGAGGACCCCAGAATACCAAAACGGGACTCTTTTCCTTCCATATTAAAATGGCCATTGATGTTCATGGCATTGAAATGGGGATTGCCTGCGATTTCGGCATACATTACAACGGCCGCCGCGATGATAAAAATAATGCTCATCGCCCAGAGTAACGCGTATCCCTGACGATTATCGCCAACGACTACTCCGAATGCGAAACACAATGCGCTGGGGATCAGGAAAATAGCCAGAACTTGTACGAAATTGCTGAGTGCGGTTGGGTTTTCAAATGGATGGGCTGAGTTTGCGCCAAAAAAACCCCCGCCATTGGTTCCCAGCAGTTTTATGGCTTCCTGAGAGGCAACGGGCCCCATAGGAAGCAATTGCTGTTGGCCTTCAAGGGTATGGATGGGGACATAAGGGGAAAAATTTTGGATAACCCCTTGGCTGACAAAGAATAATGCAACAATGATGGCAAGTGGCAGCAGTAAATACAAAGTGATGCGGGTAATGTCAATCCATGCATTTCCCAATGTGTTCACACCCTGACGGGAAAAAGCCCTTATCAGAGCAAAAGCCACTGCAATACCGGTTGCCGCAGACAGAAAATTTTGCACGGTTAACCCGGCCATTTGGCTTAAGTAGCTAAGGGTGTTCTCACCGCTGTAAGCCTGCCAGTTTGTGTTGGTGATAAAACTTATTGCGGTATTGAGTGCCAGATCCCATTTCATATCCGCAAAATGCTGTGGGTTCAGAGGTAAATGAGCCTGATTTATTAACAAAATAAACAGCAGCAGTAACCCTGCGACATTGAATATCAAGACAGCGAGAGTATATTGCCACCAGTTCATCTCCTTGATGCTGCTGCCGGGTTGTTGCAGCCCACAGCAGCGCCACAGGCTTGATTCTGCTTTTGTCAGCCAGCGGGGTAATTCCCCTTCAATCAGATTGGCTATCAGATTGCCGAGAGGCTTGCTCAATAAAAACAGAATAAACAGGAAGCTGGCAATCAGTAAAAAAGCCGATGCTGCCATTTAGAAATCCTCCGCATTCAATAATGCATAGATCAGATAGATAAGTAACAGCACCACCAAAAGAAGGCCAATGGTGAGGGATATATTCATGGTGTGTCTCCTTGACTATTTCTTTAAAAACTAACTAGTTGCAGCATAGGAATGACCATACAAAGAAGTTGTTAAAAGAGAGCCAAAAAGTATAAAAAAAGTATAAAAGGTAACTGGGTGTAACTAAAAATGCGTCATTAAAGCAAGTGTAGCAAACCTTATTAGGTTAATTTTTTGTTTTTAATTTGTTTGTTTTGTTTCTGTTTAGGTATCTGTTTTGTAATTAAATTACTAATTAAGAAAAAAATGGGGATTTATAGATCAAAAAAGTGGTCGGATGAGTAGTAAGTTTTCATATTATCGGGTAAAATTTTATGCATCTTACATATTTAACCCGTGAGGAGGTTACCAATGTCTATTTACCGTTCATACTCTTGGCATGAGGTTCTCTTGCGGCGTATTGGCGTTATCGCTTTGGGCGCCATTGCGCTTCCTGTTATGCTGTTTCGTCACGATCGTGCTCGCTTTTACAGCTACTTGCATAAAGTATGGTTAAAAACCAGTGATAAGCCTGTTTGGCTGGCGTCTTCAGAAATAGCTGCAAGCATTCGAAATCGCTAAAGGGGTGTTCCCGCACGTTGTCATTTTTCAGGTTCCTATTCCTGCCTTCGTATCTTTAATCTGAGCGAATGCCTGGAATGCAGTATCCAAGATACTGCATTCAGTACGTGGTAATTCAGTTGCCTTAATCAAGGCATCGTATTTGGTTGAAGGTATGGCCTTTGATTTAAGGTATAGCCTTTGGACACCTTGTCGGTTTATTCTGGCAAGGTGTTTTGTTTTATCTGCTATCAAGATCTATGCTTGCTTTTCCGATATGTTGACCAGACTATTTTTTTAATAACCATCAGCAAACAAGGGAGAGACTTATCCATGAGTGAAGAGGAAAGGTCTCGATGGCAGATAGTTATTTATTTTTATGGTGAAAAAGAAAAATGACAGGGGGAAAATGATGAACAATGTTGAGTTGGAACATGTACTTAATACGGAATTGAACGTCCGTGAATTTCAAGATTATGCCCCTAATGGATTACAAGTGGAAGGCCGCCCCCATGTTCAGCGGGTTGTCACAGGTGTGACAGCTTGTCAGGCATTGTTGGATGAAGCGGTTCGGCTTGAGGCAGATGCTGTCATTGTCCACCACGGCTATTTTTGGAAGAATGAATCACCGGT
This sequence comes from Xenorhabdus mauleonii, assembly GCF_900113945.1. GTDB lineage: Bacteria > Pseudomonadota > Gammaproteobacteria > Enterobacterales > Enterobacteriaceae > Xenorhabdus > Xenorhabdus mauleonii. The sequence continues at coordinate 368,511 of NZ_FORG01000001.1, read as the reverse complement.
TATCCGTGGCATGAAACGCCGTCGTTTACAAACTTTGCTATGCAATGATATCAATTTGTATGGCTATCACCTTCCATTGGATGCCCATCCTACATTGGGAAACAATATCCAATTGGCCCGCCAAATGGGTGTTAAGGTTATCGGAAGTATTGAGCCGTTACTTCCTCATGGTGCCTTCGATCAACCCGTTACTCCGGCAGAATTAACTGAGCGCCTTGAGAAATCTTTAGGTCGCGAGATCCTGCATTGCGGTGATAACGCGCCAGCAGAAATTCGTACACTGGCATGGTGCACTGGTGGTGGTCAGAGTTTCATTGAGCAAGCGGCAGAGTTCGGGGTTGATGCATTTGTCACGGGAGAAGTATCAGAAAAGACGATTCATGTCGCCCGTGAAATGGGAATGCATTTCTTTGCTGCCGGACATCATGCAACAGAGCGTTATGGCATCAAAACGCTTGGTGAATGGTTGGCCAATCATCATGGCCTGGATGTGATTTTTATCGATATTCCTAATCCAGCTTAATGTTGTTGCTTCCATGCTGCTCGATGCAATTCAAGAACCGTAAGGTGTAACGTATTGTATACGTCCCCAGTTTCCGGCCAAAGGTTGTGGGGACTTTTTACAATTTGCTCATTCAATGCGGTTTATCTATGTCGAAGGGCTAAAAACATCATGACAATCCCGCAACTGATCAGTACACAGCCTAAAGCCTGACTCCATCCTGCCAAAGTCAGGCCAAGGCCAAGCAATAAATAATAAAACAGCCCCAGTAGAGCACCAGCCGTACCCAGCCGATCAGTGTAGCGATGTAAGGCTGAAGCCAGAATATTTGGAATGGCAAGCCCATAAGCGATAACTATCCCGAGCATAGGCAAGACAAATAGCCAGCTATTTTCCAACAGGTATACGCCGATGCCACCCAACAGGTTAATTGATGTGGCAAAGATCACCAGTTTAGTTGATCCCCATTGCTGTTTTAAAAGGTATTTGTTTAGTAGCGAGCCGCAACCGACACCAAAAGTTAATAACAGGCCGGTATAACCAAATAGCTCCGGTGATAACCCCATTTGTTCGAAACGAAACGGTGCTAATTGATAGTAACTGAACAGGCACAGGTTAAAAAAGGCGATTAAAAAAGCATTTCGCCAAATTGAAATATCTTTAAGCATCATGGCTGCTGTATGGAATAAGGCAACCTTTGTGACGTTAATTGGTCGGGTTTCAGGCAAGCGGGCAACTGACCAACTCGTCAGTATCACCGCGAGAATGGCCAAGCCAGCAAATACACCTTTATATCCGGCAAAATAGTTCAGTGCTGAACCGCTGAACATGCCAAGGGCTGGGCTGGCCGCCAAGGCAACGCCTATAATGGAAAAAACACGCACCAACTCTTCCCCTCGATAGGCGTCACGCATGATAGTTTGTGTGCCGATGGAGCCTACGGCGGCCCCGAAAGCAGACAGCCCTCTGGCAACAAGTAATAGCCAAAATTGCTGTGTCCACAATGCCAGCAGGGAAGCGGCCCCATAGAGTGATAACCCGATAATGATGGCCGGACGTCTGCCAATGACATCACACATGCGTCCCCATACGACAACACCGAGCGCAAAGGCAAAAAAATAGAGTGATAAAGTTTGGGCCGCTTGTTCTGAGGTGACAGAAAATCCATCTGCAATATTGGTTAATGCAGGACTGTAAATAGTTTCCACTATCTGCGGGAACATCAATAAAGCGATGGCAAGCCAAAGCGATGGTCTGTTTTGCATATTTTTTCTTCTGATAATTAAGTATTCATGGCAGGGAGGTTAGCATTTTGCTGGTTGTCCATTTATGATAATAAAGACAGTTCGTTTATATTATCGGACATTATTGGGTGGGATTGCGATGGCATGGTTACAGCAAAGCGATCATTTTGATCCGGACAGTTTTAATATCCCTGTTATAGGGATCGCAGCAGAAATGGGGCAGCATGATTCCGGTTTCCATCAGCATAATATGGGACAGTTATTGTTTACCCAACGGGGTTGCATCAAGATCACTCTGGAAAACCAGCTTTCGATCCTGCCACCGACCAGAGTGGCGTGGATCCCCCCAAAAACACGCCATCGGGCAGAAATGCGTGGTTCAGTCGGTTATCGTTCCATTTATCTGAATACGGCCGAAACGGAATGTATTTCAGCACAATGTGAAGTGCTGGAAGCCACTGTATTATTACAGGCGCTTTTAGAATCTATCGCGCTGTCTCCTTTCGATGCTAATTGGCATCAGGGCAGGGGAGTGCATTTATTGGCGTTATTTTTTGACGAGATCCGTAAAGCACGCAGAGAACCAACGCTATTGCCGCTGCCTGTTGATCGGCGTTTGCTGAATTTATCATTTGAACAATTACCGCCGCCTTTGCAGATACTCGCAACTTACATTGGCGCCAGTGAAAAAACGATTACTCGAATATTTCATCGCGAAACAGGGATGAACTACCAACAGTGGCGGCAACAATGGAGACTGGTAAAGTCGATAGAGTTATTGGCGCAACATAAAACATTATCTTATGTGGCTCAGGAAGTTGGTTTTACTAATGACAGTGCGTTTGTGACGTTTTTCCGTAAAGCGATGGGCAGGCCACCAAGAGAGTATATGACATCATCAATATCGATAAGCGATGCACATGGCGGCCTTTAATTGGCAAGAATATCACCTAGTTTAACTTGTCATATCCAAATTAATGGTTAGGTAAAAGGCAGGCTCCGACTCGGTAAGTGTAGCTACTGCAATGTTTCAAGATGCTGGCGTAATGCTTCCTGAGTTCGGAACAGGCAATCCAGGTGAGTACTTTGATGGAGCATTTTGAAATGAAGTAATTTATTGCCATGCTCACTGGCAAACTTAGACATGGCAACGGGATCGAATAGCTCATCTTCTTCAGCAGCAAGCAGGAGTGTTGGCAAGGGCAGTGCTGCTAACTGTTTGGCTGGTTGGCGAGGAGTCAATGCATTAGACATATTGACGGTATAATGTTGTAAAAAGTCTGGATATCGCGCTCTGAGGTCTTCGGGGAAATTCAACTTTACCGCTGGATAGTGACCAAAGAAAAGACCACCGGATATCGCGTTGATAATAAATGGCCATTGGCTGACTTCAGCAAAGCGTATTGGTGAATCATTGCGATGAATACCAGTAGCAAATTGCCCCAGTTCTGGTGCCAGCAATACAAGGCTGTCTATCTTGTGCGCGGGTTTATGCCGGGTAAAATAATTTATCAGCATTCCTGCCCCACTAGAATGACCCAGTAGATGAAGACGAATAGCCGGAAACTGTGTTTTTAACTCAGCTATAACTCGGTCTACATCGCGCCAGACAATAGCTGTTTGGGAAACGGCACCTTTCCTGCCAATGGAATCACCGTGCCCACGAATATCGACCAGACACACTGCAAAATGGTCTTCAATAGTTAGTTGACGGGCAAGGAGATCGTATCCTGCGTCTATATTTACACCGCCACCGTGATAGACAATGAACAGATCATGCGCAGCTTTTTCCGGTTCGTAGAGACGATAACGTAATCCTTCTGTATAGGCCGTTTTCACTTTTGCTGGAGTAGTAAGCTTTTCAGCAAGTAAAGCCGCTTTTTCATTAAATTGTTCAAAATCAATCACTATTAAATTTCCTGTTCATTTATTTTCCTGCCATTGATTTTTAGCTAACCGCCATTTTTGACGGTGTTCATTTCAAACATCAAGTATCATTTTGGGATTGAAAGAAATGGTGAAATTTACGGAAAGGAAGAATCCATTTATTGCCATTTGAGTAATAATTAATTCAACCATTTTGCTGTAATTATCATTCTCAAATGGTCAAAAGAAATCCTTTTATACTTTGGTAGTCAATCTATTCGTTGGATAATGTATTTTTTAGCGAATTTATTTCCCTATTCAATATATTTATCCGTGTGCTTAATATTTTGTTTTTGTAAAAATTAATCTCTGGGTATAAATAATGACCTGCTTATAAACAACTACACCCCTAACATCAGATTAAAAATTGATATGAGAGGTGTAGATATACGCTATTTAAAATAATGCAAATAGCGTTATTGATGTGACTTATTTATTTTTTTAACTGGCTTTGGAAGTCACGTTCGCTGTATCCAGTGTAAAGCTGGCGTGGGCGAGTGAGTTTCACACCTTCGTCGTGCATCTCATTCCAGTGCGCAATCCAGCCAATAGTACGGGCAATTGCGAAAATCACAGTGAACATTGATGATGGAATACCCATTGCTTTCAGGATAATGCCGGAATAGAAATCAACGTTCGGATACAGTTTTTTCTCGATGAAGTACGGGTCATTTAACGCGATACGTTCCAGTTCCATCGCGACTTCCAGCAGGCTGTCATTCAGCCCCAGCTCATTCAGCACTTCATGGCAGGTTTCACGCATGACAGTTGCACGTGGATCGTAGTTTTTGTAAACACGATGACCAAAGCCCATCAGACGGAAAGAGTCATTTTTGTCTTTGGCGCGAGCAATGAACTCAGGAATGTGTTCAACGGTTTGGATTTCTTCCAGCATACGCAGACAGGCTTCGTTTGCTCCGCCATGTGCTGGTCCCCACAAGGATGCAATACCAGCCGCAATACACGCAAATGGGTTTGCGCCGGATGAGCCAGCGGTACGCACGGTGGAGGTTGAAGCGTTTTGCTCATGATCCGCATGCAGAATAAAGATACGATCCATGGCACGTTCCAGTACCGGATTAACTTTATACTCTTCGCAAGGTGTCGCGAACATCATGTATAGGAAATTCGCGGCATAAGAGAGATCGTTGCGTGGATAGACGAAAGGCTGCCCCAGAGAATATTTGTAACACATTGCCGCAACAGTTGGCATTTTGGACAGCAAGCGGTAAGCGGTGATTTCACGGTGGCGAGGGTTATTCACGTCCAAAGCATCGTGGTAGAAGGCAGCCAATGCGCCTGTCACGCCACAAAGTACGGCCATCGGGTGAGAATCACGGCGGAAACCGTGGAACAGACGGGTGATCTGTTCATGGATCATTGTATGGCGCGTTACCGTCGTCTTAAATTTTTCGTATTCTTCGGAGGTAGGTGGTTCGCCATATAGCAGAATGTAGCAAACTTCCAGATAATTTGACTTCGTCGCAAGTTGGTCAATAGGAAAACCACGGTGTAACAAAATGCCTTCATCGCCATCGATATAGGTGATTTTCGACTCGCAGGAAGCCGTGGAAGTAAAGCCAGGATCGTAGGTATAGAAGCCTTTTGAGCCGAGAGAACGGACGTCAATAACTTCAGAACCTAGGGTCGGCGTCAGTACGTCTAGTTCGATAGCAGCTGAACCATTTATGTTCAACGCAGCCTTTTTATCAGCCATGTACATCTCCTTAGCGCTTATATTTATAACCCCTAACAACCAGATAGGCGCAATTTATACTGTGCCAAAGGCATTGTGCTACCGGAGAGAATTTAAAATCAGGCAGGTATCACATTTAACGCTGAAATTTTATCGCAGGTGACAATGGTTTCAGGTTGTTAAAAAGTTTTCGGATATTATGTTTAAAGTATTATTAACATAAAATGTTATCATTTTGTGCTTATACGATACTTTTGCATAACGTCTGTTTATTATTAAGTTTACTTTTTCATCGAAAAACGATGACAAATAATATATAACGGCCTATATGTAAGGTAAATGTTTAATCTTTGTCAAACTAGATAATAAATTTTATGATAAATGTTTGAAGCGTGATCCTTCTCACTGTTCAAGCTAAATGTTAATAATCATATTGTGTGGGAATTGTAATAACAATGTGAAGTACTTATACTTCGGTCAGGTCTCCGGATTACCCTGATGTAGGAGCACCCAGCGTAACCAAATCACAACTTTGTAATGAACGTTTAAGGATTGTTAATTTAATCATGTTGTGTCTTTGTATCCTCTTAGCGCTGTCTGATTCCCGCCCAGGACCGGAGGATGGAAAATAAAAAAAGCTTTGTGGGCAAAATTGTGAAAAAACAAAGACCTGTCAACCTTGATCTGCGGACGATTAATCAACCCGTCTCCGCAATAGCGTCGATCTTGCACCGTATCTCAGGCGTCATCACCTTCATCGCAGTTGGTATTTTGCTGTGGTTGTTGGGTATGTCACTGTCTTCGCAGGAGGGTTTCCTGCAAGCATCTGAAATCATGACTGGTTTCTTCGCCAAATTTATCCTGTGGGGAATATTGACGGCGTTGGCTTACCATATTTGTGGAGGTATCCGTCATGTGCTGATGGATTTTGGATTCTTGGAAGAAAACCTCGCTACCGGTAGTGCTTCTGCCAAAGTAGCAATAGTAATCGCGGTTATTCTGTCTATTCTGGCTGGAGTATTATTATGGTAAGCAACGCATCCGCATTGGGTCGTACGGGTATTCAGGACTGGCTGCTGCTGCGTGCATCCGCAATTATTATTGTTTTGTATGTCCTTTACCTTGTTGGTTTTGTTGCAACAACGTCGGATATAACCTATGAAGTCTGGCGTGGTTTCTTCTCTTCATCCCTGACTAAAGTGTTCACCGTATTGACGCTCCTTTCTATTTTGGTTCATGCCTGGATCGGTATGTGGCAGGTGTTGACAGACTACGTCAAACCTCTCGCAATGCGTCTGGTGCTGCAATTGGTGATTATTGTGGCGCTGTTATCTTATTTGATTTACGGAACAATCGTTGTGTGGGGTGCATAAATGAAACTGCCAGTAAGAGAGTTTGACGCTGTTGTTATCGGTGCTGGTGGCGCAGGTATGCGTGCTGCACTGCAAATTTCACAAATGGGTTTATCTTGTGCTTTGATTTCCAAAGTATTCCCAACCCGTTCTCATACCGTATCAGCGCAGGGCGGCATTACTGTAGCTCTGGGTAATTCCCATGAAGATAACTGGGAATGGCACATGTACGATACGGTGAAAGGCTCCGATTATATTGGTGACCAGGATGCCATCGAATATATGTGTAAAACTGGCCCGGAAGCCATTCTGGAGTTGGAACACATGGGGCTGCCATTTTCCCGTCTGGATGATGGCCGGATTTATCAGCGCCCGTTTGGTGGACAATCCAAAAACTTTGGTGGTGAACAAGCTGCCCGTACTGCGGCTGCGGCTGACCGTACTGGTCATGCTTTATTGCATACTTTGTATCAACAGAATTTGAAAAACCATACGACTATTTTCTCTGAGTGGTACTCTTTGGATCTGGTTAAAAACCAGGACGGCGCAATTGTCGGTTGTACCGCTATTTGCATTGAGACCGGTGAAGTCGTTTATTTCAAAGCTAAAGCAACTATTCTGGCAACTGGTGGTGCCGGTCGTATTTACCAATCCACAACGAATGCGCACATCAATACAGGTGATGGTGTTGGTATGGCATTGCGTGCAGGTGTTCCTGTTCAGGATATGGAAATGTGGCAATTCCATCCAACCGGTATTGCGGGCGCGGGTGTTTTGGTTACAGAAGGTTGCCGTGGTGAAGGTGGTTACCTGCTGAATAAAGATGGCGAGCGCTTTATGGAGCGTTATGCACCAAATGCCAAAGACCTTGCTGGCCGTGATGTGGTTGCTCGTTCCATCATGATTGAAATTCGTGAAGGCCGTGGTTGTGATGGCCCGTGGGGTCCTCACGCGAAATTGAAGCTGGATCATCTGGGCAAGGACGTATTGGAATCCCGTCTGCCGGGCATCCTTGAATTGTCCCGTACTTTTGCCCACGTAGATCCGGTAAAAGAGCCAATCCCAGTTATTCCAACCTGTCACTATATGATGGGTGGTATCCCAACGAAGATCACCGGTCAAGCATTGACAGTCAACGAAAAAGGCGAGGACGTTGTGATCCCAGGCTTGTTTGCTGTGGGTGAAATTGCCTGTGTATCCGTTCACGGGGCGAACCGTTTGGGTGGTAACTCATTGCTCGATTTGGTGGTCTTTGGTCGTTCCGCAGGCGTGCATTTGAAAGAGTGCCTGATGGAGCAAGGAACCAGCCGTGATGCCAGCGAATCTGATATCGAACTTGGATTGCAGCGTCTGAACCGCTGGAACAATACCCGTTCAGGCGAAGATCCAGTTGCAATCCGTAAAGCTCTGCAATCCTGCATGCAGAATAACTTCTCGGTATTCCGTGAAGGCGAAGCAATGGCGAAAGGATTGGATGAACTGAAAGAAATCCGTGAACGTCTGAAAAATGCTCGTTTGGATGATACTTCATCAGAATTCAACACCCAGCGCATCGAATGCCTGGAATTGGATAACTTGATGGAAACGGCTTATTCTACGGCGGTTTCTGCTAATTTCCGTACAGAAAGTCGTGGTGCTCATAGCCGTTTTGATTATCCAGAACGTGATGATGCTAACTGGCTGTGCCATAGCCTGTACTTACCGCAAACTGAGAGCATGACTCGTCGTGAAGTGAATATGCAGCCAAAACTGCGTGAAGCTTTCCCGCCGAAAGTGCGTTCTTACTAACTGTGCCACTGAAATATAGTGTTACTGAAATTGCGTTGCTGATGTTCCAGTTGCGGAGAAATAGATTATGAAACTTGAATTCTCGATTTATCGCTATAATCCAGATGTAGACGATGTACCTCGTATGCAAGACTACACCTTGGAAGCAGAAGAAGGCCGGGACATGATGCTGCTGGATGCCCTTATCCAGCTGAAAGAGCAAGATCCCACTCTGGCATTCCGTCGTTCTTGTCGTGAGGGCGTTTGTGGCTCTGACGGCGTGAATATGAACGGTAAAAATGGTCTGGCATGTGTGACACCAATATCAGCATTGCTCCGTGGCAATAAGAAAATTGTTATTCGCCCATTGCCTGGCTTGCCAGTGGTTCGAGATCTGGTTGTTGATATGGGGCAATTTTATGCGCAGTACGAAAAGATCCGCCCATATTTAATTAATGATGGTAAAAACCCACCATCGCGTGAGCATCTGCAATCACCAGAACAGCGTGAAAAACTGGATGGCCTGTATGAATGTATTCTGTGTGCCTGCTGTTCGACGTCTTGTCCGTCGTTCTGGTGGAATCCGGATAAATTTATAGGTCCTGCCGGTCTTCTGGCTGCATACCGTTTCTTGATTGATAGCCGTGATACAGAAACAGCGTCGCGGTTGGATAATCTAAACGATGCTTTCAGTGTGTTCCGCTGCCATGGAATTATGAACTGTGTCAATGTATGTCCGAAAGGGCTTAATCCGACAAAAGCAATTGGACATATTAAGTCTATGTTGCTGAAACACAGTGCATAAATAAACTCTGCGCATAAATAGCACATAAATTGCGTGTAAATAACGCATATGATGTTGCCCTCCACAATTTTGAAATAAATATGAAATCGGTGGAGGGCATAAAGAATGAAAAATGATAAATTGCCTACTGCTAAAAAAGACGAAGCCTGTTTCTAAATAAAGGAACCTTTAAAAACTGATATTCAGTTTTTAAAGGTTCCTTGAAGGGTAGGAAAGCCCAAATTAAAGAACATGCATTAAGCACGTCCAAATGAACCTTTTACCAACACCGCTATTAAGCGGTATTTGTTAACCACGGCGAAAACTAAGGCTTTTAAAGCTTAAGGGATCACAATGCAGAACGGCGCAATGAAGGACTGGCTGGACTCAAGCTTTCTGGCTGGTGCAAACCAGTCTTACATAGAGCAAATCTATGAAGACTATATAACCGATCCTAATTCTGTTGATGCAAGTTGGAGAGAAATTTTCCAACAATTACCGAATGTAGGACTTAGCGAGGAACAACTTCACTCTCAGACACGTGATTATTTCCGTCGTCTGGCAAAAGATACCACACGTTACCACACTTCAGTCAGCGATCCAGCAATGGATGCAAAGCAAGTCAAAGTACTTCAGCTTATCAACGCATTCCGCTTCCGCGGACATCAACATGCAAATCTAGATCCATTGGGATTATGGAAACAGGAACCTGTACCGGATCTCGATCCTGTTTTCCATAATTTAACAGCGACTGACTTCGAAGAAACGTTTAATGTGGGCTCTTTTGCCATTGGTAAAGAGACGATGAAATTGGCTGATCTGTATGACGCACTGAAACGCATTTATTGCGGCTCAATTGGTGCGGAATATATGCATATCACCAATACGGAAGAAAAGCGTTGGATTCAGCAACGTCTGGAATCTGTGGTAGTCAGCTCTCAATTCAATGCAGAAGAAAAGCGTCGCTTCTTGAAAGAGTTAACATCGGCTGAAGGTCTGGAGCGCTATTTAGGTGCTAAATTCCCTGGAGCGAAACGTTTCTCTTTGGAAGGTGATGATGCACTTATCCCAATGCTGAAAGAATTGGTACGACACGCAGGTAAACAAGACACCCGTGAAGTTGTACTGGGAATGGCTCACCGTGGGCGCCTGAATGTTCTGGTCAATTTATTGGGTAAAAAACCTGCTGATCTGTTTGATGAATTCGCAGGTAAGCATAAAGAACATCTGGGTACCGGTGATGTTAAGTACCACCAAGGTTTCTCTTCCGATTTTGAAACGGAAGGCGGTTTAGTACATTTGGCCCTGGCCTTTAACCCATCCCACCTTGAAATTGTCAGCCCGGTTGTCATTGGTTCTGTTCGTGCCCGTCGTGATCGTCTTGATGAAGGTCGCAGTAACATGGTTCTGCCAGTCACCATACATGGTGATGCTGCAGTAACAGGTCAGGGGATTGTTCAGGAAACACTGAACATGTCTCAGGCTCGTGGTTATGAAGTTGGTGGCACAATTCGCATCGTAGTTAACAACCAGATTGGTTTTACAACTTCTAATCCGAAAGATTCACGTTCAACACAATATTGTACTGATATTGTGAAAATGGTTCAGGCACCGATTTTCCACGTTAATGCGGATGATCCAGAAGCTGTGGCATTTGTCACTCGTCTGGCGCTTGATTTCCGTAACACCTTCAAACGTGATGTTATGATCGATTTGGTTGGTTATCGTCGCCACGGCCATAACGAAGCTGATGAGCCAAGTGCAACTCAGCCACTGATGTACCAGCAAATCAAAAAACAGCCAACAGCTCGCAAAATCTATGCAGATAAACTGATAACCGAAGGTTTAATGTCTGCCAATGATGTTACTGAGATGGCTAACCTGTATCGTGATGCTTTGGATCATGGTGAATGTGTTGTTGATGAATGGCGTCCAATGGGTCTGCATTCATTCACATGGGAACCTTACCTGAATCACGATTGGGATCAGGACTATCCACATAAAGTGGAGATGAAACGTCTGCAAGATCTCGGTAAACGTATCAGCGATATTCCTGCTGCAATAGAAATGCACTCACGCGTTGCGAAAATTTATGGCGACCGTGCAGAAATGGCCAATGGCAATAAACTGCTCGATTGGGGTGGCGCAGAAACACTGGCATACGCGACCTTGGTTGATGAAGGCATTCCAGTGCGTCTTTCTGGTGAAGATGCAGGGCGTGGTACTTTCTTCCACCGTCATGCTGTTATTCACAACCAAATTGATGCTTCTGTTTATGTACCATTGGCAAATATTCACAATGGTCAAGGTGCATTTAGAGTATGGGACTCTGTGCTTTCAGAGGAAGCTGTACTGGCATTTGAATACGGCTATGCAACAACAGAGCCGCGCGCCCTGACAATTTGGGAAGCCCAGTTTGGTGACTTTGCCAACGTGGCTCAGGTTGTGATTGACCAATTCATCAGTTCCGGCGAACAGAAATGGGGCCGCATGTGTGGTCTGGTCATGTTGCTGCCACACGGCTATGAAGGGCAAGGGCCAGAGCACTCATCCGCACGTTTGGAACGTTACCTGCAACTGTGTGCAGAGCAAAACATGCAGGTTTGCGTGCCTTCAACTCCGGCTCAGGTTTATCACATGCTGCGCCGTCAGGCTCTGCGTGGTATGCGCCGTCCGCTTATCGTTATGTCACCTAAGTCACTGCTGCGTCATCCATTGGCTGTATCCAGTCTGGATGAATTGGCTGACGGTAAATTTGAACCCGTCATTGGTGAAATCGATAACCTGGATCCAAAAGGCGTTAAACGCGTTGTGCTGTGCTCCGGTAAAGTTTATTACGATCTGCTGGAACAGCGTCGTAAGAATGAACAAACCAATGTCGCTATCGTGCGTATCGAGCAGCTGTATCCATTCCCACGTCAGCACTTGCAAGCTCAACTTGAAAAATTCGCCCATGTTCATGATTTTGTCTGGTGTCAGGAAGAGCCATTGAACCAAGGGGCTTGGTATTGTAGTCAGCATAATTTCCGTGAAGCTATCCCATTCGGGGCATCTTTACGTTATGCAGGTCGTCCGGCATCTGCATCCCCTGCTGTGGGATATACGTCTGTTCACCAGAAGCAACAGCAAGCACTGGTTGATGACGCACTGAACGTTGAATAAATAAGGATAGAAAATGAGTAGCGTAGAAATTCTGGTTCCAGACCTTCCTGAATCTGTTGCGGATGCCACAGTTGCAACATGGCATAAAAAACCAGGTGACACTATTGAGCGTGATGAAGTTCTGGTTGAAATTGAGACTGATAAAGTTGTTCTGGAAGTTCCTGCAAGTGAAGCAGGTGTTCTGGAAGCGATTGTGGAAGAAGAAGGGGCCACAGTATTGTCCAAACAATTGCTCGGTCGCATTCGTTTGGGTGACAACACTGGCAAGCCAGCTGATGTAAAAGAAAAAACAGAAGCAACTCCAGCGCAGCGCCAGACGGCTTCTTTGGAAGAAGATAGCAACGACGCACTTAGCCCAGCAGTTCGCCGCCTGATTGCAGAGCACGACGTAGATCCAGCTGCAATTAAAGGCAGTGGCGTTGGTGGACGCATTGTTCGTGAAGATGTTGAAAAATACATCGCAGAGAATAAAAAAGAAAGCAACAAGCCTGCTGCATCAGCACCTGTGGCACAACAATCTGCACTGCCACATCGCAGCGAAAAACGTGTACCGATGACACGTTTGCGTAAGCGTGTTGCAGAGCGTCTGTTGGAAGCGAAAAACAATACAGCAATGTTGACGACTTTCAATGAAGTTAACATGAAGCCAATTCAGGAATTGCGTAAGCAGTATGGCGATGCGTTTGAAAAACGTCATGGCATGCGTTTGGGCTTTATGTCTTTCTATGTGAAAGCTGTCGTTGAAGCGCTGAAACGTTATCCAGAAGTTAACGCTTCCATTGATGGCACTGACGTGGTTTACCACAACTATTTTGATATCAGCATTGCGGTATCTACACCTCGTGGTCTGGTTACACCAGTATTGCGTGATGCAGATGCACTGAGCATGGCTGAAATCGAGAAAAACATCAAAGAGCTGGCTATCAAAGGCCGCGACGGTAAACTGACTGTTGAAGAACTCACCGGCGGTAATTTCACTATTACCAATGGCGGTGTATTCGGCTCTCTGATGTCCACCCCGATCATTAACCCACCACAAAGTGCGATCCTTGGCATGCATGCCATCAAAGATCGCCCAATGGCAGTAAATGGTCAGGTTGAGATCCTCCCGATGATGTATCTGGCACTGTCTTATGACCACCGTCTGATTGACGGACGTGAGTCTGTAGGCTTCCTGGTGACCATCAAAGAAATGCTGGAAGATCCAACACGTTTGTTGCTGGATGTATAGCATCACTATCGGCGGAACGTGTTGAAATCCGCCAAGTCTGAAGTAGTACGACGTTGATGTAAGAATGTATATGCAGGCCAGCCCCTTTGGGGCTGGTCATATCCAGAGCAACAAGATTATACCTTATCGATTTCTCGATGCCGCGTGGCGGCAACGTGAAAGATGACAGGTATAGAAGGTAATTTACCTTTCTTAGATTAAATTATGGATAGAACATCATGAATTTACACGAGTATCAGGCAAAACAACTTTTTGCACGGTATGGTTTACCAGCACCAGCTGGTTATGCTTGTACCACTCCGCGCGAAGCAGAAGAAGCAGCATCAAAGATTGGTTCAGGCCCTTGGGTCGTTAAATGTCAGGTTCATGCAGGCGGCCGCGGTAAGGCTGGTGGCGTGAAAGTCGTCAACAGCAAGGAAGATATCCGTGCTTTTGCCGAACAATGGCTGGGTAAACGACTGGTAACTTACCAGACAGATGCACAGGGTCAGCCTGTTCATCAGATCTTGGTAGAAGGTGCAACCGATATTGCCAAAGAGCTGTATCTTGGCGCTGTTGTTGATCGTGGTACACGTCGTGTAGTATTCATGGCCTCTACTGAAGGTGGCGTCGAAATAGAAAAAGTGGCGGAAGAAACGCCCGAGCTAATTCATAAAGCAATCATCGACCCACTGACTGGCCCTATGCCGTATCAAGGCCGTGAATTAGCATTCAAACTCGGTTTGACTGGTAAGCAAGTTGGCCAATTCACCAAAATTTTCCTGGGATTAGCAAACTTGTTCCTGGAGCGTGATTTGGCAATGGTTGAAATCAACCCGCTGGTTATCACGACTCAAGGTGAACTCGTCTGTTTGGATGGGAAATTGGGTGCAGATGGCAACGCTATGTTCCGTCAGGCCGAATTGCGTGAAATGCACGATCCTTCACAAGAAGATCCACGTGAAGCCCAGGCTGCACAATGGGAACTGAATTACGTTGCTTTGGATGGCAACATCGGATGTATGGTGAATGGTGCTGGTTTGGCAATGGGAACTATGGACATTGTTAAACTGCATGGCGGCGCACCGGCAAACTTCCTTGATGTAGGTGGTGGTGCGACAAAAGAGCGTGTTACTGAAGCATTCAAGATCATCTTGTCTGATGAAAATGTTAAAGCTGTTTTTGTGAACATCTTTGGTGGTATCGTCCGTTGTGACCTGATTGCTGACGGTATTATTGGTGCGGTGGAAGAAGTGGGTGTTAACGTACCAGTAGTCGTTCGTCTGGAAGGAAATAATGCTGAGCTGGGTGCTAAAAAACTGGCTGACAGTGGTTTGAACATCATTGCCGCAACCAGTTTGACAGACGCAGCTAAACAGGCAGTCGCAGCAGCAGCGGGGAACAAATAATGTCTATTTTAATCGATAAAAACACCAAAGTGATTTGTCAGGGTTTCACTGGCAGCCAAGGTTCGTTCCACTCTGAACAAGCGATTGCTTACGGCACTCAAATGGTTGGTGGCGTAACTCCAGGTAAAGGTGGCACTGAGCATTTGGGGCTGCCAGTATTCAATACTGTGCGTGAAGCCGTTGAAGCTACTGGTGCGACTGCTTCTGTCATCTATGTTCCGGCTCCATTCTGTAAAGATTCTATTCTGGAAGCGATTGATGCAGGCATTAAGCTTATCATCACTATTACAGAAGGTATCCCGACACTTGATATGCTGACAGTGAAGGTGAAACTGGATCAAGCAGGCGTTCGTATGATTGGCCCTAACTGCCCGGGTGTTATTACTCCTGATGAATGTAAGATTGGCATTATGCCTGGCCACATTCATAAAGCAGGTAAAGTCGGTATCGTATCCCGTTCTGGCACATTGACTTATGAAGCGGTTAAACAGACTACTGATGCCGGTTTAGGTCAGTCTACTTGTGTTGGTATTGGTGGTGACCCAATCCCAGGCTCAAACTTTATCGATATTCTGAAACTGTTCCAAGAAGATCCACAGACTGAAGCGATTGTAATGATCGGTGAAATCGGTGGTACAGCGGAAGAAGAAGCCGCAGCTTATATCAAAGATCACGTGACTAAACCTGTCGTTGCTTACATTGCGGGTGTAACAGCACCTAAAGGCAAACGTATGGGTCATGCTGGAGCAATTATCGCTGGTGGTAAAGGTACGGCAGATGAGAAATTTGCTGCACTGGAAGCCGCAGGTGTGAAGACTGTTCGTAGTCTTGCTGACATTGGCGATGCAGTAAAAGAGCTGCTGGTGTAATCTGTTCCAAAGTAAGTTGTTTTTATGAAAAAAGGCCGCCCAAGGGCGGCCTTTTATTTTTATTTATAGTGTTAACAGTGGGTTAGTTAATTTATTTAAAGAGTTATTTTTAAATTTAATTGAACTGGCTTTAGAAACTCTATTTATTTTATGAATTTAAATTTCATTATAGAAAAAATATATTTTTTTGGGGAATGAAAACGAAAAGTTAATTTTTAAATGAGTTTTACAGCAAAAGATAAATTAAAAGGCATTACAGATAACAAATTATTAACACATAATATACGATAATGAAATAATAGCTGAAATGATTAACAAGTCGCATGAAAAATTGATTAAAATCAAATTATTAACGTGAAATAAGTTCGCTAAACACAAGAAAATTGATCTAATATATATAGATATTAGGCTGAACATTTATGGCATTGTTGACCTATATTCAGAATTCTAAGCTGAATCACGTAAAATTTATTTATTGTGTGGGAATATAGGCGTAATATTATTGTGGTATCTACTGAGTTTTTGATTTAGTTAATAATTAATTATTTTGTTTTAGGCATTTATTGCTGGTAGTTACGAGGCTTTCATTTTGCAAAGTCGGGTTGCCGCAAGTCGGTGTCTTCCTGCTAGGAGCAAGGAGTCAAGATGTTTGATATTGTCGAACTGTCACGATTACAGTTTGCCTTAACTGCTATGTATCATTTCCTGTTCGTACCATTGACGCTCGGTATGGCGTTTTTGCTTGCGATTATGGAAACGGTATATGTCCTGTCTGGCAAACAGATATACAAAGATATGACAAAATTCTGGGGTAAGTTATTTGGTATTAACTTTGCTCTGGGTGTCGCAACGGGTTTGACTATGGAGTTCCAATTCGGGACTAACTGGTCATATTTCTCACACTATGTTGGTGATATTTTTGGTGCACCGCTGGCTATCGAAGGTTTGATGGCTTTCTTCCTTGAATCCACATTTGTCGGCTTATTTTTCTTCGGATGGGATCGTCTGAGCAAGAAACAGCACTTGGCGGTTACCTGGCTGGTTGCATTAGGCTCTAACTTCTCTGCACTGTGGATTCTGGTTGCGAATGGCTGGATGCAAAACCCGATTGCATCTGATTTCAACTTCGAAACCATGCGAATGGAAATGGTGAGCTTCAGCGAACTGGTACTGAACCCAGTAGCACAGGTGAAATTTGTTCACACTGTTGCGGCGGGCTACGTTACAGGCGCTGTTTTTGTATTGGGTATCAGCTCTTACTACCTGCTTAAAGCGCGTGACGTTGCATTTGCTAAACGTTCTTTCGCAGTTGCTGCAAGTTTTGGTATGGCTGCAATCCTGTCTGTTATCGTACTGGGTGATGAATCCGGGTATGAAATGGGGGATGTGCAGAAAACCAAACTGGCTGCGATTGAGGCAGAATGGGAAACACAACCACCTCCAGCGTCATTCACACTGATTGGTATTCCTGATCAAGACAAGATGGAAAATAAATACTCCATCCAAATTCCTTACGTTTTAGGTTTGATAGCTACTCGTTCCACAGATACGCCAGTCATTGGTCTGCGTGATCTGATGGGCCAGCATGAGCAACGTATCCGTAACGGCATCAAGGCATATGAATTATTGGAAGAACTGCGTTCAGGCAATACTGATCCTAACGTCCGCAGTGCATTCAATGAGAGCAAGAAAGACCTTGGTTACGGCATGCTCGTTAAGCGTTATACCGAAAATGTCACTGATGCAACCGAAGCACAAATTGAAGCTGCAACTAAAGATTCTATCCCACGTGTAGCGCCGCTCTATTTCGCATTCCGCATCATGGTTGCCGCAGGTTTCCTCATGTTGCTGGTTATCGGCCTGTCATTCTTGAGCGTTATCCGCAATCGCATCGGTCAGTATAGATGGCTACTGAAAGCAGCTCTGTTCAGCATTCCGTTGCCATGGATTGCCGTTGAAGCAGGGTGGTTTGTTGCTGAATATGGCCGCCAGCCATGGGCGATTGGTGAAGTTCTGCCAACGGCTGTTGCAACTTCGACACGCAGCGTCGGCGATCTGATTTTCTCAATGGCGCTGATTTGTGGCCTATATACCTTGTTCTTGATTGCAGAAATGTTCCTGATGTTCAAATTTGCCCGCCTTGGCCCGAGCAGCCTTAAGACCGGACGTTATCACTTTGAACAAAAAACAGCTTCTTCAGCGAACAATAATAAGTAAGCAGGAGTCCACTTATGCTTGATTATGATGTATTACGATTTATATGGTGGCTGCTGATTGGTGTGTTGCTGATCGGTTTCACAGTAACTGATGGTTTTGATATGGGAGTCGGTATCCTGCTAAAAATCATCGGCAAAAATGATACTGAACGCCGCATCATGATTAACTCAGTTGCCCCACACTGGGATGGTAACCAAGTCTGGTTAATCACTGCGGGAGGCGCTTTGTTTGCAGCATGGCCAATGGTATATGCTGCGGCTTTCTCCGGCTTTTATGTGGCAATGATCTTGGTCCTGGCAGCACTGTTTTTCCGTCCGGTCGGTTTTGATTATCGTTCAAAATTGGAAAGCAGCAGATGGCGCAATATGTGGGATTGGGGGCTGGTTATCGGCAGCTTCGTCCCTGCATTGGTTATCGGTGTTGCATTCGGAAACTTACTGCAAGGCGTGCCATTGGCAGTAGATACATACTTACGTGTATCTTATGAAGGTTCGTTCTTTGGTCTGCTGAACCCTTATGGCTTGTTGGCGGGTGTCATTAGCTTGATGATGATCGTGACGCAAGGGGCAACTTATCTGCAAATGCGTACAGTGGGCGAATTGCATCTTCGTTCCCGCACTGCGACCCATATTTGTGCTGCGATAACCGGATTGGCTTTTCTGCTGGCCGGGGTATGGTTGATTTATGGCATCGACGGTTATGTTGTCACCGGTGGTTTGGATGTTAATGGGCCGTCTAATCCATTGCATAAAGAAGTCGTTCAGCAGGCTGGTGCATGGCTGACTAACTTCAACAACTATCCTGCATTGTGGGCAATACCAGCATTGGGCGTGCTTCTCCCTCTGCTGACAATGTTGGCAACGCGTTTGGATAAAGGTGCCTGGGCATTCTTATTCTCATCATTGACCGTCGCTTGCATTATTTTGACTTCAGGTATTGCCATGTTCCCGTTTGTGATGCCATCAAGTCTCGATCCTAATGTTAGCTTGACTATATGGGATGCGACATCCAGCCAGTGGACGTTGCAAATCATGTTCGTTGTTGCGCTTATCTTTGTTCCTATCGTTCTGTCTTACACCATTTGGTGTTACTACAAAACCTTTGGGCGTTTGGATAAGAACTACATTGAAAACAACAAACAATCACTGTACTAAGGAGCATAGGCATGTGGTATTTTGCTTGGATTCTCGGCACGCTCTTAGCTTGTAGCTTTGCTATCATTGCAGCTTTGGCACTTGAGCATAATGAATCAAAAAACAGCGATTGAGAGTGACAAAAAATAATGTTGGCTGATAAATGCTACCAACTTATGGATAAAGGCCTGTTGAGGGCCTTTATCCTCATAATGGCCTTGGCGCTTGCGTCATGCGTATTTTGGGACCCTGCCCGTTTTGCTGCCAACACGAGTTCATTGCAGATGTGGCAAGGGTTTTTATTGATTTGGGCGGTTTGTTCTGGCGTGACTTTTGGTGTTGGTTTTCATCCTAATCGTGTTATGTGGCGCCTATTTTTTCATCCATTACCTGCACTTTTTATTCTTCTTTTTGGCTTATATCATTTCTTTAAGTAAACTAATTATAATTTTATAGGTTGTTGGCCTATAAAATTTTTTTACTAACGGGTCATTCCAAAGCGCTATTGTCTTGAGTATAGTGGCAGCGTCAATTCGCCTAATTAGGATTATATGAGTAATATGTTGTTCCGTTGGCCTATCCGTGTTTACTACGAAGACACTGATGCTAGTGGTGTGGTCTACCATGCACGATATTTGGTCTTTTACGAAAGAGCTCGTACAGAGATGCTGCGTGCAAAAGGCTTTCACCAACAGTATATGCTGGATGAGCAAGTTGGCTTTGTTGTTAGCCGCATGACTATTGACTACCGGAAACCGGCAAAACTGGATGATCAGCTGGTTGTGGAAAGCGAAGTTACGAATATTCGTGGCGCTTCTCTGACATTTATTCAACGAATTGTTGATAGTAATGGCATCGTTGTCAGCAGCGCAGAATGTTTAGTTGTCTGTGTTAATTCATCTCAAATGAAGCCTATTGCGCTTCCAAAGTCTATTGTCGCGGAGTTTAAGCAGTGACTGACATGAACATCCTTGATTTATTCCTTAAGGCAGGCTTTTTAGTGCAGCTAATCATGTTGATCTTGATTGGCTTTTCTATTGCTTCCTGGGCAATCATCATTCAACGAACCAAAATCCTTAACGCGGCAAGTCGTGAGGCAGAAGCATTTGAGGACAAATTTTGGTCGGGCATTGAATTATCTCGTCTATATAAAGAAAGTCAGTCACGCCGTGATTCATTAAGTGGCACTGAGCAGATTTTCCATTCTGGTTTTAAAGAATTTGCGCGTTTGCATCAGGCAAATAGCCATGCTCCGGAAGCTGTCATTACAGGCGCTTCGCGTGCAATGCGCATTTCAGTGAATCGTGAGCTGGAAGCATTGGAAAATCATATCCCATTTCTGGGAACCGTGGGATCAATCAGCCCTTATATTGGTTTGTTCGGTACGGTTTGGGGGATCATGCATGCCTTTATTGCATTGGGTGCGGTGAAGCAGGCCACATTACAAATGGTTGCCCCCGGTATTGCTGAGGCGCTGATTGCAACAGCCATTGGTCTTTTCGCAGCAATTCCTGCGGTGATGGCATATAACCGCCTGAACCAGCGTGTCAATAAATTAGAACAAATCTACGATAACTTTATGGAAGAGTTTTTAGCCATTCTGCATCGTCAGGCTTTTGCTTCTAATACTGATAAGTCGTAACGAATAGTAAGGGGAAATCAGCGAATGGCGCGCACTCGTAGTCGCAGACGTGAGCTAAAATCCGAGATCAATATCGTTCCCTTGCTGGACGTGTTGCTGGTGTTATTGCTTATTTTTATGGCAACAGCACCGATTATCACGCAAAGCGTTGAAGTCGATTTACCTGATTCGGTGGATTCAAAAACAGTCTCTACCACTGATAATCCGCCAGTTATTGTCGAGGTTGCTGGAATAGGGCAGTACAACATGGTTGTTAATCAGGAACGGCTGGAATTATTGCCTGAACAACAAATTGTTGCTGAAGCCCAGACCTTGATGAAAGACAACCCTAAAACAGTTTTCTTGATTGGTGGTTCTAAGGAAGTTCCTTATGATGAAATTATCAAGGCACTGAATATGCTTCGTCAGGCAGGCGTGAAATCGGTGGGTTTGATGACCCAGCCTATCTGAGCCTAACGGTAGCTATCACTTAACGTTTTTGGATGTCGAGAGTGGGAAAGACAAACGAACAAAACAACAAGTTGAATCGTGCCATTATCATTTCGGTAATTTTGCACATTATCCTGATCGGTTTTCTGATTTGGGGTTCTTTAGTGCAAAAAACAGAAATGGGCGGCGGCGGTGAGAATGGCTCTGTCATTGATGCGGTGATGGTCGATCCGAATGCGGTAGTTCAACAATATAATCAGAAGCAGCAGCAAGAAGCCAATGCAAAATTAGCTGAGCAACAACGAAAGAAAAAAGCTGAGCAGCAAGCGGCAGAATTGCGAACAAAACAGGCAGAAGAGCAAGAACGCCTGAAAGCGGCTGAAGAAGAACGGATTAAAGCACAGCAGGCGGCTGAGACTCAGAAAAAACAAGCAGATGCAGCAGCGGCTAAAGCCCGTGAAGAGCAGAAAAGAGCAGAAGAGGCTGCTGCAAAAGCTGTGGCAGAAAAAGAGAAAATTTTAAAAGAGCAGGCTGAAGCTCGACAAAAAGCAGAAGCCCAGGCAAAGAAAGAGGCTGAGGAAGCGGTTAAACGTAAAGCGGCAGCTGAGGCTAAAGCTAAAGCGGAATCAGACGCTAAGGCTAAAGCCGCTGCGGAAGCTAAAGTACAAGCCGAAGCGAAAGCCAAGGCAGAAGCTGAGGCCAAAGCTAAAGCAGACGCCGAGGCAAAAGCAGAAGCCAAGGCAAAAGCTAAGGCGAAGGCTGAGGATGCAAAACAGTCTCAAACGGTTGACGATTTATTAGGTGGATTGACATCCAATGCGCCTAAGCAGGGTGGTGCAACGGCCGCAGGAAGAGGCGGCGGCAAGAAAAGCGGCGCTTCTGAATCGGATATCAATAATTACAAAGGGCAAATTCAGGCTGCAATCCAGAGTAAGTTTCTCGATCCAAACCTGTATATCGGCCGCACTTGTGATTTGGCGATAAGGCTGGCATCAGATGGGCTGCTCATTGATATCAAAGCAAAATCGGGAGACCCTGCATTATGTCAGGCAGCGCTTGCCGCCGCTAATCAGGCAAAGATGCCGCGTCCACCAAGCAAAGAGATTTATGAGCACTTTAAGAATTTCACTCTAGAATTTAAGCCTCAGGTAAGGTAAATATCTGCTGTGTAAACCTTATTTGCTGGTTTAATTGTCGAATGATTTATATGAACAAACAAAATTATTAGATTTTATTTAGGTATCTAGTTTTGTTTGTTTGCGTTTGTTAGAATCCGGCGGATTATTGCGGGCAGATAAAAAATCGCGATAAGGGAGAGATGATGAAGCAAACTTTTGAACAAATGTTTAAACAGAAGTTTAGAATAATACTGGGCTTTCTGATGATGTGGGCTGCACTTGCCCATGCGGAAGTTCGTATTGAAATTACACAGGGTGTTGATTCTGCCCGTCCAATTGGGGTTGTTCCATTTAAATGGACTGGTGAAGGCAATGCGCCTGAAGATATGAGTGGTATTATCGCTGCGGATTTGAGAAATAGTGGGAAATTCAGTCCCATTGATTCTACCCGCATGCCACAGCAGCCGACGACTGCATCAGAGGTAACCCCTGCTGCATGGTCTGCCCTTGGCATTGACGCTGTTGTTATCGGGCGCATTCAACCAAGTGCAGATGGTAAATATTTGGTATCGTATCAACTTGTTGATACCGCAGCTGCTCCAGGAACAATATTGGAACAAAATCAGTTTCCAATAGAGAAAAAATGGTTGCGATATGCTGCACATACAGTCAGTGATCAGGTTTTTGAAAAACTGACAGGCATTAAAGGTGCGTTTCGTACCCGTATTGCTTATGTGGTCACACATGGCACAGAGACTAAATATCCATACGAATTATATGTCTCTGATTATGACGGTTATAACCAAACTCGGGTATATCGTTCGCCGCAGCCATTGATGTCGCCAGCATGGTCACCTGATGGTTCTCAATTGGCTTATGTTACATTTGAAAGCGGTCGTTCTGCGCTGGTTATTCAGAACTTGGCAACAAGGGCTATTCGCCAAGTTGCTTCATTCCCCCGTCACAATGGCGCACCAGCATTTTCCCCGGACGGGACTAAACTGGCCTATGTGTTATCGAAAACGGGGAGTTTGAATCTTTATGTGATGGATTTAGCCTCTGGCCAAACCCGTCAAATTACTGATGGCCGCAGTAATAATACTGAGCCAAGTTGGATGCCGGATAGTCAGACTTTGGTCTACACCTCAGATCAGGGCGGTCGTCCACAGCTTTATAAAATAGATATTAATGGCGGTGCTCCACAACGCCTAACTTGGGAAGGATCACAAAACCAAGATGCAGATGTTAGCCCAGACGGTAGTTTTGTCGTGATGGTTAGCTCGGCAAATGGCAGTCAGCACATCGCCAAACAGGATCTAGCAACGGGATCTGTCCAAATTTTGACGGATACGTTTCTGGATGAAACGCCGAGTATCGCACCTAATGGCACTATGGTGATTTATAGCTCCACTCAAGGGTGGGGAACTGTATTGCAGCTAGTTTCGACTGATGGGCGTTTCAAAGCGCGTCTTCCGGCAACCAATGGACAGGTAAAATCCCCTGCCTGGTCGCCGTATATGTGATGCATAATAATATGTATGGCAAACTATAAAAGGATCAAAGAGATGCAACTGAACAAAGTGCTAAAAGGGCTGATGTTAGCTTTACCAATCATGGCCGTAGCTGCGTGTAGTTCTAACAAAACTGGTAATAACGATCAGTCTGGTGTCAGCACTGTTGATAATTCTGCTCAAGCAGGTCTGTCTGCTGAAGAATTAGCACGTCAACAGATGCAACAGCTGCAAAATAACAATATCGTATACTTCGGTTTCGATAAATACGATATCAACAGCGAATTTGCTCAGATGTTGGATGCACACGCTGCATTCTTGCGCACCAACCCATCTGTTAAAGTAACTATCGAAGGTCATGCGGACGAACGTGGTACTCCAGAGTACAACATCGCTCTGGGTGAGCGTCGTGCAAACGCAGTGAAAATGTATCTGCAAGGCAAAGGCGTTTCTGCTGACCAGTTAGCTATCGTTTCTTATGGTAAAGAAAAACCAGCTGTACTTGGCCATGACGAAGCAGCATACGCGAAAAACCGTCGCGCTGTAATCGTATACTAAGAGTAATGCATGAACAGTAACTTCAGACATTATGTGTTGGGTCTGTCGTTATTGGTTGGCGTAGCGGCTCCTTGGGCCGCTACCGCCCGAGCGCCAATCAGTAATGTCGGCTCAGGCTCCACCGATGAGCGCCTCTCTCAATTAGAGCGTATTTCTGACGCTCATAGTCAACTATTAACCCAGCTTCAACAACAGCTTTCTGATTCTCAACGTGATATAGATTCGCTCCGTGGTCAAATTCAGGAGAATCAATATTTATTGAACCAGATTGTTGAACGGCAGAAAGACATTTATCTGCAACTGGATAAAATTACCAATCCATCAAGCGCAGACAATGCTGACAGTAAAGATTCTGGCAATAACAGCGCTGCCCCTTCGGCACCAACCGCAAATAAGCAATCCGCTGCACCAGCGAGTACGGGAAGTGAAAAGGGTGATTATGATGCTGCTGTTTCTTTGGCGCTCAACACCAAAGAATATGATAAAGCGATCGCAGCATTTCAAAATTTCGTCAAAACCTATCCTAAGTCTAAGTATTTATCGAATGCCAATTATTGGTTGGGGCAATCGAATTACAACAAAGGGAAGAAAGACGACGCGGCTTTTTATTTTGCGACGGTTGTGAAAGACTATCCCAAGTCACAAAAAAGCAGTGATTCCCTGTATAAAATCGGTTTGATTATGCAGGAGAAGGGACAAAAAGATAAAGCCAAAGCCGTTTATCAACAAGTGGTGAAGCAGTACTCTGGTACTAATTCGGCAAAAATGGCCGAAAAGAAGCTTTCTGGGATGTAATAATTATCCCCGAAAGGTCATATAACGGTCTTTTCGGGGATGATTGAATGATTAGTAGTCGCTTAAACAACTTTTCTAAAATAAACGTTGCACCACGCTGAGAAATCAGTAATATAAGCCGCCGTTGGCAGGGATAACTGCCAAACAGATTTAAATGGGTCGTTAGCTCAGTCGGTAGAGCAGTTGACTTTTAATCAATTGGTCGCAGGTTCGAATCCTGCACGACCCACCATTTAAATCATCAAATTAAGCACTCCTTAAATGGGTCGTTAGCTCAGTCGGTAGAGCAGTTGACTTTTAATCAATTGGTCGCAGGTTCGAATCCTGCACGACCCACCATTTAAATCATCAAATTAAGCACTCCTTAAATAAGTCGTTAACTCAATCGGCAGCGCTGTTGATTTTTCATCAATGGGCCGCAGGTTCGAGCCGAGCGAAGCGAGACAACGATGCATTCGCATCGGCCCGAAGGGTGAGGCCAAAGGCTGAATCATCTTGCACGACCCACCATTTAAATCCCCAATTAAGCATTCCTTAAATAAGTCGTTAACTCAATCGACAGCGCTGCTGATTTTTCATCAATGGGCCGCAGGTTCGAGCCGAGTGAAGCGAGACAACGATGTATTCACCGCTAATACCGGCTTAAGGTATTAAATTCCGTTATTCTCTTGTGAGTGACAATTCGGTGTAATGCTATTTTTTGGTTGTCTGGATATATACCTGTTATATCGATCACTTGATGTTTCCAAATCCCTAAAAAATTTTAATAAAACAATTATCTGCTACGATCTTAATTAATAACAACCCAATGCCATTGCGTTGATAATACGTGGCTGTTTTAAAAATTAAGCATCATTGATATTTACCTGTAAATCCGTTATCTTGTTTAGCATGTTAAACGGCATGAAATAAAATAACTAATTAATCGCGTGATTCTACGTTTATTGTGTTGGTATACTAAACATCACTCATGGTAAGGATAAGAAAGCATGGATTTTTTCAGCATTAAAAAAATATTAGTGCATATCCCGTTAGGGATTGACGGTTACGATCTTTCATATATTGAAGCAATTGGGACGATAGCAGGTTTATTATGTATCTGGCTCGCCAGCCAAGAAAAAACCATTAATTATCTATTTGGATTAATTAATGTCACATTATTTGCCGTAATCTTCTTTCAAATCCAACTCTACGCCAGCCTTATCCTACAAATCTTTTTCTTTGCCGCTAATGTCTATGGCTGGTATGCCTGGAGCCGAGTGGACGAGCAAAAACAGATAAAACTGAAAATCCGCTGGCTTAAACCCAAACAGATGATCATCGTTGCGGCGATATCCATTCTGAGCATATTAATCATGACGTTCAACATCGACCAAATATTTGCTTACATGGCAGAAATTGTGGTGGTTGCTTTGCAAGGTGTCGGATTCAATATCACCATGCCGGCATTAGAGCCAGATGCATTTCCATTCTGGGATTCGGTTGTGATGGTACTATCGATAGTTGCAATGATATTGATGACCCGTAAACACGTAGAGAATTGGTTGATATGGTTAATCATCAATGTTGTCAGCGTCGTGCTTTTTTACCTTCAAGGTGTTTTGGCAATGTCGTTGCAATATATTATTCTGACCGGCATTGCATTGAATGGTTTTCGCTTGTGGATCAAGGCCGCTCAACATAACAATGAACAGCAGTTAGAAGAAAATGAGAGTGTAAGCTAACATCATCAAGTGGTCATAGATAATCATTTTTACTGTGACCACTTATCCGGTTTATCTTCAAATATTCCCTTCTGATAAGTCCATTTATTTGAATTAACACTATTTTTACGTTTAATGTTTGTTTTGATAAAAAAAGTATCCCTTTTTTACCCACAAAGATTATTTACAGCACAACGTCTAACAGTTAGATTGAGATCACATAATTATCTTAAATAACTGTAAACACATGTAGGTGAAAGGACAATGAGCTACCAGAACGACGATATAAGAATAAGAAAAATAACAGAATTATTACCACCAGTTGCATTACTTGAAAAATTTCCTGCGACAGAAGATAGTGCTACGACTGTTCGTAAGGCTCGTGAATCTGTTCATAATATTTTAATTGGTGAAGATGATCGTTTATTGGTAGTGATTGGACCATGCTCAATTCATGACCCTGAAGCTGCATTGGAATATGCCGGGCGCTTGAATAAATTACGTGATGAATTGAAAGCGGATTTAGAAATCATCATGAGGGTTTATTTTGAAAAACCCCGCACAACTATCGGTTGGAAAGGACTAATTAACGATCCTAACATGGATTGCAGCTTTAATATCAACGAAGGTTTACGCACTGCCCGTAATCTATTGCTTGATATTAACAATTCCGGGTTACCGACTGCCGGCGAATTTCTGGATATGATCACTCCGCAGTATCTGGCTGATCTCATGAGCTGGGGAGCCATCGGAGCACGTACTACGGAATCTCAAGTGCATCGTGAATTGGCGTCCGGGCTTTCCTGCCCAGTAGGTTTCAAGAATGGGACAGATGGAACAATTAAAGTTGCTATTGATGCCATCAATTCAGCCAGCTCATCACACTGTTTCTTGTCTGTCACAAAATGGGGGCACTCTGCGATTGTCAATACAACAGGCAATCACGATTGTCATATCATTTTACGCGGTGGCAAAGAGCCTAATTACAGTGCCAAACATGTCAGTGAAGTTAAAGAGGGTTTGCTGAAAGCAAATGTTCCTCCCCGTGTCATGATTGATTTCAGCCATGCAAACAGCTTGAAACAGTTTAAAAAACAGATGGACGTCGGCGCAGATGTCTGTGAGCAAATTTCTGGCGGTGAGGAAGCAATCATTGGTGTTATGGTTGAAAGCAACTTGGTTGAAGGAAACCAGAATCTGGAGAGTGGTCAGCCTTTAGTTTATGGTCAAAGTGTGACAGATGCCTGTATTGGTTGGGAAGACACAGAACTGTTGCTTCGCCAGCTATCTCAGGCAGTCAAAAAGCGCAGAAGCTAATTCATTGTGGAAATACCATTAAAGAAAGCGCCAATAAAAAAAGCCGGAATAAATTTCCGGCTTTTTAGTACGGCTTTTTGATTTAATCCGTATGGATTATTTCGCTTTACCTTGGTTTGCTACTGCGGCTGCTTTTGCTGCAATTTCTTCAGCATTGCCCAGGTAATAGTGTTTGATAGGTTTCATATTTTCATCAAACTCATAAACCAGTGGTACCGCAGTTGGGATATTCAGCTCAAGAATTTCTTCTTCGCTCATGTTATCCAGATATTTCACCAGTGCACGCAGAGAGTTACCGTGAGCGGCGATGATGACTTGTTCACCTTTTTCTACACGTGGTTTAATAACTTCTTCCCAATAAGGGATAACACGCTCGATAGTGGTTGCAAGGCTTTCTGTCACCGGAAGTTCTTCTGGTTTCAGGGTTGCGTAGCGAGGATCATGGCCTGGGTAACGCTCATCATCTTTGGTTAAATCAGGAGGAGTGATAGCGAAACCGCGACGCCACAGCTTAACTTGATCATCACCATATTTAGCGGCAGTTTCTGCTTTATCCAAACCTTGCAAAGCACCATAGTGGCGCTCATTCAATTTCCAGCTTTTTTCAACTGGCAGCCATTGCTGATCGACTTGGTCCAGAATGTTCCACAAAGTGTGAATGGCACGTTTTAAAACGGAAGTGTAGGCGAAATCAAAAACGAAACCTTCTTGCTTTAACAGCTGGCCCGCTTGTTCTGCTTCAGAGCGGCCTTTGTCAGACAGTTCGACGTCAGTCCAGCCAGTAAAACGGTTCTCTTTGTTCCACTCGCTCTCACCGTGCCTTACAAGAACCAGTTTAGTTACAGCCATAGCTTAAACTCCTATTAGTACTTTAATACGAAATGAAATGATCGCTGCGGGCATTATATGGCGCGATAGGTCGAAACGGCAAACAATAGTCTCGTATCTCCTGTTTTAAATCATATTTGGTGACAATGACGGTATGTAGCGATTTGCTGGGAAGGGGATAACGATGTTTGATCTGAACTGTGTCTCAAAGAGAGAGAATGGCAGTTCAGATCAAATGATATTCAGCTTAAAGGATTGCCGCTTTTACTGGATAGGTAAAAAACAGCAGGTGTATCAGATTCAGTGCGAAATGGAAGGCAACCGCGACCCACAAGCGGCCACTCCACATCCAAGTAATGCCATAAATCAGCCCTGCCAATGTTGCGAAAATCATCAACAGGCCACCGCCAGCAAAGTGGGCTGCACCAAAAATCAGAGAGGTAATAATCAGGGCTAAATAGGGATTCATCCATTGGCCCAGTTTCTGCTGGATATAACCCCGGAATAGCGCTTCTTCTGCCAAAGAGACGAAGAAAAGATTAGCTACGACAAAAGCAGGGAACCAACTGGGCAAATGGAGTTCAACTGATAAACCGCCCAATGCTGTTGCAAGCCCCAGTAATGCGGGAACGGCTGCAATCAATAATGCCCATCCGTGGGGAGGTGCATTAACCACGGGTTTCCGTGTGAGCAAAGTCGGCATGCACATCAATAAAATGAAGGGCAACAATGCCTTGTCAAAGTTGAAATACATTGAAAACGGTGCGCTGAGAGTCCCTGTTTGTACTTTGTCCAAGTATTTGAGGTTATGGAAGCCTGGCAGGTAATGTATAAATAGCAAAACGCCAAAGATGAGCAGTAATAGCTCTGTTATGTTTTTGATAATAGCGTGTTTTTTATAGAAAGCGTGCATTACACCTAAAACAACAATCGCAACTAACGTGATTATTGCGGGATAGGTGAGTATGTGAGCGCTGTACCCGACAATGACAGCTAATAATGCAATGAGAAAAGCAATTTTCTGGCGTTTATCCAAAAATGCCAATGAAACGGCAAGTAGTGCCCAAGCCATATAATTCCCTGTTATCTTTGAAAAAATCAATGAAATAGTCTGAAAAGGGCGAGAATTGTATATTAATAGGCAAGAAATTCAAAAAGAATAATAAAAATATTAAAAAAAGTAGCATTTGGATTGCCATCCAATCATTGGATGCGGCAGAGTTGTGGAGCCGGCTCCTTTCTGGCAAAAGGAGCCTGATAAGAAATTAATTAGGGCGCTTTTGGTGACACAGTATCCGTTTCATACTGATAAATGTCACCATCAGGAACAAATCTTAACCGATGGGTAATACATTCCGGCGCATCTTCCTGATGATGAGAAACAAACAAAAGCTGTGTTTCACCGCTGGAAATCATAATGTCAATGAAACGCAGGACTAATTGCCGGTTGAGAGGATCCAATCCCTGTAAAGGCTCATCCAGAATTAACAAAGCTGGGTGTTTGACTAAAGCACGGGCGATTAAAACAAGCCTTTGCTGTCCCCATGATAGGCTGTGGAATGGGCTGGTGGCTGCGGCTTCTGATAGCCCCAATAAATTTAACCACTCATTGGCCAATTGCAGTTGTCGATCGGAAACTGCCTGATAGAGTCCGATCGAATCGAAGAAACCAGAAAGAATGACATTTCGGACATTAGTACTGACCCGATATTCAAGGTGAATGCTGTTACTGACATAACCAATGTGGCGTTTAATCTCCCAAATCGTTTCACCACTGCCCCGTTGTCTGCCAAACAGGATTAAATCGTTGCTGTAACCTTGGGGATGATCACCAGTAATAAGACTGAGAAGTGTTGATTTACCCGCGCCATTCTCACCGATGATTTGCCAATTTTCATGAGGATTTACCTGCCAGCTCAAATTATGCAGGATGGGTTTTTCACCATATTGAACAGTGACATCGCGCATTGACACCAATGGTTGCTCGGCGGGAAGTTGCGTATCTGCCTGAGATTCGTCTACTTCGGGAAGATGAATGTTGCGCAATTTTTCACTGTGAGCCAGTTGGGCTACGATTGATTCCGCCAGAACGTTTTCTTTTTCTCCGGACAACGTCAGGTGACAATCTGCCAATACACCGATTTTCTCGACAAAATCGGGGATTTCATTGAATCGGGTTAAAATCAGGACAAGCGTAATGCCTTTTATTGCCAACGAACCCAGTAATTGGGCAAGTTGATTTTGTGCGTAGGTATCCAGCCCATCAAAAGGTTCATCAAGGATCAATAAGTCAGGGTTCATCATCAATGCCTGACAGAGCAGCACTTTGCGGGTTTCCCCCGTTGATAGGTATTTGAACCGCCTTGAAAGTAAATCCTTGATGCCAAAATATCCGCTTAGTTCAAGGCACAGTTCATTATCTTTATGGTAGAGCTGAATAATATCGGCCGCAGTGCGCCCAGTATCGTCCTCACCCTCACTGAGTAAATCTGTATTATTGCGCTGCCACTCTTCATCGATCAGTTTTTGTAATTGCTCGAAAGAGAGGAGTACAGGTGTATGGAATGAGCAATGGCGCTCACCTGCCAATTGAATTAAATCATCTGACAGAGCACGAGCCAGAGATGATTTCCCACTGCCATTTGCACCAACAAAAGCCCAACTTTCTCCGGAAATAATTTTCAGTGACGGTAGCCGCAGGGTACGGGTGTCACTTAAACGGAAACTACCTTGTGTTATTTGCAACTCAGACATTCTTCTTCCTTATTTAAGCAACATGAACTAAATAATCATCAGAAATAAGCGGAATAATGCACAATGTCAATGTGTAGTTGTCTGTTATTCGTTAAGGATTAATAATTTTTGGAACCTGCTGGAAGCCGCCATTCAACCTTCAATACCTAACATAAAGTGGCAATAATAACTTTATCTGCTTGAAAACACGCAGTAACAGCGTCATTGGGTTGAAGTTTTAAAGATTCTACTTCCTGATTGGATAGCGTAACACAAAGAGATTCACCACCATTAAGTGTTAGGATAATTTCACTGTGATCTGTTCCAGCATCAAGATGGTTGATTTGGCCTGACAGAGCATTATCGAATGAAGATGAGGGGTTGTGCTCTTTAGCCAACGTTATCCATGGAGCTTTAATCAGCACGAGAACTTCTTTCCCGTTAACCAAGTCCAGCCTGTTTGCACTTTGTTCCGTCAACGCAGCACTGATTGACGTTTTGCCATCAGCGAGCAGGACACGAACATGTTGCTGTATGTTTTGGTAATCACGTTCAATGATAGTGCCGAAAAATTGGTTACGGGCACTGGTTTGTAACGAAAAGCGGGAAATCGCTGCCAGCAGGCTATCCAAGGGCAGTGAATCATCGTTTAAGGCATCAAACGCTTTTTGCTGAATTTTTCCCAGTAAGTCATACAGTTGTAATAACCGCTCTCCATAGGGAGTCAGTTGTGCCCCGCCGCCGCCTTTTCCTCCTGTTGCTCGCTCCACCAATATTTCATCTGCGAGCTGATTCATTTCATTAATGGCATCCCAGGCACTTTTATAGCTGATCCCTGCTTGCTTCGCGCCTTGGCTGATAGAGCCGGTAATTTTGATTTGTTTGAGTAATTCGATCCGTCTGGGATCTGCGAACAGACGTTGTTGCAATTTTAGCGTTAACAATATTTCGGCTTGCATAGTGTCCAATTTCAGGCAAATATTTGAGAGTTTTCACAGGGTAGCAGTAAGAATCGCACGTTTCGTCGGTTACTGTTACTTTTTTATTGTCTAGAATAGCGAAGTAGGTGTCTGGGCTATGTCAGATGCCACGCAGTAAAGTTATTTTATTACCCACTCAGAGTATGAGGTTGGCATGTTAGAATTGATTACAAGTATGGGATTTGCGCTGATCATGGTTCCCGTGGTAATGGCCGCCATTTTAACATTGATATACGGGCTTGGAGGCGTGTTCAACTTTATCTCCAAGGCAGGGAATACCGAACGGCAGTCTTGATCCCCGTTATTTTTATTGCCCGGCGTGCCGGGTAATTACCTTCTCTGTTTTCTCTCCGAATGTAATCCTTACACTGCCGTTAGCATAAAAGCTAAAACTGGCTCACAACTTGCCGATTAATCTTTGAATAGCATTTTCATTTACGTTGTACCTTGTTATATACAACGCACCATATTGATTATTTTAGGTGAAATACAAAATGAAAAAGACAGTTCATCAGTTATTAATCGGTGCTGTGGTTTCTGTTGCGCTGGCTGGAAACGGCTGGGCTGCGGATAAAGTAACGGTTTTTGCTGCTGCCTCATTAACTAATGCACTTGATGATATTGCTGCACAATATAAAAAAGAGAAGCAGGGAAATATTGTTACTTCTTATGCCTCATCTTCGACACTGGCTCGTCAGATAGAGCAGGGGGCCCCGGCCGATATTTTTATCTCTGCTGATCAGCAATGGATGAACTATATGGCGGATAAGCAATTAATTACTCAGGGTAGCCGCCACACTTTGTTGGGCAACAAACTGGTGTTGATCGCCCCGAAAGAAAGCAAATTGGACAAAGTTGAACTTAACCGGGATACAAACTGGAAATCTTTGCTGGCGGATGGTCGATTGGCGGTGGGTGATCCTGACCATGTTCCGGTTGGCATTTATGCCAAAGAATCCCTGCAATACCTGAATGCATGGGATACGGTCAATCCATTGTTAGCGCGCACCAGCAACGTTCGTGTTGGAATGGCGTTGGTAGAACGGGCAGAGGCTCCGCTGGGCATTGTTTATGGCTCTGATGCCGTTGCCAGCAATAAAGTCAAAGTCGTAGGTGTTTTCCCGCCAGAGAGCCATAAACCGGTGGAATATCCGGTCGCAATAGTTAAAGGTCATGAAAAACAGGATGTTCGTGGTTTTTATGATTACCTTAAAACCCCTGAAGCCGCCGCAATTTTTAAACGTTACGGCTTTACCCCACTGTAGGAACAGATCTTTTGGAGATATTAAGTGAATACGAATGGCAGGCTATTTTACTGAGCTTAAAAATCTCAGGCATAGCTGTGCTGTTCAGTTTGCCATTCGGGATCTTAATGGCATGGATGCTGGCGCGTTGCCAGTTTTTTGGTAAATCTTTGCTAGACAGCATTATCCACTTACCACTGGTATTGCCGCCAGTGGTGGTGGGATATTTATTGCTTATCAGCATGGGGCGTCGTGGTGTCATTGGCGAATTTCTTTATGACTGGTTTGGGGTTAGTTTCGCATTTAATTGGACAGGCGCGGCGTTGGCTTCAGCAGTAGTTGCTTTTCCTCTCATGGTCAGGGCCATCCGATTATCGCTGGAGAGCATTGACAGGCGTTTGGAACAGGCCGCACATACATTGGGTGCCGGTTCACTTAAAGTCTTTTTAACTATCACCTTGCCATTGTCATTACCGGGAATTATTGTCGGTGCGGTGCTTGCATTCGCCCGTTCGCTGGGTGAATTTGGGGCCACTATTACCTTTGTTTCAAATATACCGGGAGAAACACGTACCATCCCCCTTGCGATGTATACATTGATAGAAATGCCGGGTGCTGAAACTGCTGCGGCACGTTTGTGCGTAATTGCAATTGTGCTGGCGCTGGTTTCATTAATGCTTTCAGAATGGCTGACCCGTTGGGGCAGAAAACGTCTGGGGGTAGCATGCTAGAGCTGAATATTGAGCAGCGCTTGGGCGAGTTGCACATGCAAGTGGATACGGCTTTGCCGACAGAAAGCATCACCGCCATATTTGGGCTTTCTGGCGCGGGAAAAACCTCATTAATCAATGTGATTGCAGGATTGACTCGTCCGCAGAAAGGCCGGATTGTTTTAAATGGCCGCACGTTGGTGGATGTAGAGCAAAACCTGTTTTTACCTGCGGAAAAGCGTCGGATTGGCTATGTTTTTCAGGATGCCCGTCTTTTTCCCCATTATCGCGTGAAGGGAAATTTGCAATACGGCATGGCACCAGAAATGAAACCGCAGTTTGATAACATCGTCGGTTTACTGGGAATAGAACATTTATTGTCACGTTTTCCTATCACATTATCCGGTGGGGAGAAGCAGCGAGTTGCGATTGGTCGCGCGTTATTGACCGCCCCTGAGATTTTGCTGATGGATGAACCTCTTGCGTCTTTGGATCTGCCGCGTAAGCGTGAATTATTGCCTTACCTCGAAAAATTGTCCGAAGATGTCAAAATTCCAATCTTATACGTCAGTCACAGTTTGGACGAAATCTTGCGTCTGGCAGATAACGTCATTGTCATGGATAAAGGGAAAGTCAGGGCGACAGGGACATTGGAAGATGTTTGGTCGAGTAGTGTACTGCGCCCTTGGCTGCAAAAAGAGAGCCTTTGTAGCATATTGAAAGTTTCCGTTATGGAACATCATGAACGTTATCATATGACCGCTGTGGCAGTGTCTGACAAAGCCCTTTGGCTGCCGGCAATTGACGCCGCTCCGGGAACTGATTTGCGTATCCGCATTGATGCATCGGATGTTTCTCTCGTGTTGGATCCACCGAGAGTCAGCAGTGTCCGTAACACTCTGCAAGTCAAAGTGCTTGAGTTTTTTGAAAATGACGGTCAGGTTGATGTTAAATTGGCGCTGCGTGAACACTGCTTGTGGGCGAGAATAACTTCTTGGGCGCGAGAGGAATTGAATCTGCGTGAAGGGCAATGGTTGTATGCGCAGATAAAAGGAGTGTCGTTGAATCGCCACTTATGACGGATAAAAATAACGCATAAAAATGAGTGAATGAAAATTGCTTTCAGGGAGCGCGCTTTTGAACTCATTCAGTTGAACAAATCACAGTTGAACAAATGAAGCAAAGGCTCTCTCCCTGGGGGCAATTATCCCTTGGTATCACAAAGGCGATAAAGTGATGGGCGTAAATTCTCAAAGCACGTATTTTCTAATCACTTCAGCGATACCGGGTTGAGTATTGTCTAATGTAACAATATCTGCCCGCTCTTTAACGGTATCAACAGCATTTCCCATGGCAACGCCCAGCCCGGCGGTTTCCAGCATACTGAGATCGTTATAATTATCACCAAAAGCAATCACATCTTTCATACTCATGCCTTGCGATTCAACCCATTGCTGCAAACGCATGCCTTTGCTGTTACCTTTTTTGGCGATATCGACTTGATCAAACCATGACCATTCACATTCAAGGCCAATATCTTCCTCAATTTTTTCACTAATTTCGCGTAGTTGAACTAAATTAGACGAGCTGGCGGCCAACTTCCAAATGGAATTTACATTGTGAATGGCGTCGCGGAAATCAGAAGCATGTTGCAAGGTGGGACGTTGATGTTCTGGCAGAGAATCTGACCATGCGAGAGTTCTCGCTACGGTATGCTGAAATTCATATAAAATGGCGTTATCGACATACATCAAATGCTCAATATCCGTTCCTTGCAGATAAGAAAGCGCCTGAATAGTTTCTTGAATGGAAAGAGGATCTGCCGCCAGCACTTTGTTGGCACTAAAATCATATGCATATGTTCCATTGCAACAAATGGCAGGAGTATCGAGTTGTAATGCTTGATAGAAAGGAAGGATCGCAACATGATGGCGGCCAGTCACAATCAAAACTTGAATGCCAGATTGACGGGCTTCATTCAAGGCAACTAATGATTCTGGCAGAATACGTTTTTGTGGATCGAGCAGTGTACCATCAAGATCCAGCGCGATAACGCGATATGACATGAGTTAACCTCTATGTTTTCTATGGTGTGAATAATGTGGTGTAAGTAAATATTATATGTTGACCAAAGATAGTTAAACCTTTATGCAGGCAATTTAACAGATGTAATTTTTCACGGGTCATTGCAGATCAATGAAATGGCAGAGAAGCATTTGAGGAGAGAATATGAAACAGGTGGTTTATACAGCCAGCCCAAACAGTCGTCAGATTCACGTATGGGCACTCAATGAAGCGGGTGAACTTTCGCTTCTCCAGACGGTGAATGTGCCGGGTGAAGTACAACCAATGGTGGTTAATCCTGATGGTAAGCATTTATACGTAGGAATTCGCCCTCAATTCAGCATCGTAACCTACGCGATTGGGGAAAATGGTCATCTTGAACAACAGTCCATTGCCCCGTTGCCGGGAAGCCCAACCCATATATCAACAGACAGAGCAGGGCGCTTTTTATTTTCTGCTTCTTATAGTTTCAATAAATTAAGTGTTCATCCCATTGATGAAAACGGTGCCGCCCAAGCACCGATTCAGGTCGTTGAAGGCTTGCAAGCCCCGCATTCTGCCAATATCGATAGAGAAAATCGCCAATTGTTGGTTCCATGCTTGAAAGAAGATCACATCCGTATTTTCAATTTAGATGGGCAAGGCTATTTAACAGAAAGCCGGGCTGATGAGATAAAAATAGCCGCCGGAGCAGGCCCTCGTCATATGGCATTTCATCCGGAAAAACAGGCGATTTATTGCATTAACGAGTTGGATTCAACGGTTGATGTCCTGCGCAAATGGGAAAAATATCGCATCGTACAATCCATTGATTCGTTGCCGGTGGATTTTTCCAGTGTTCGTTGGTCGGCGGATATCCACATTACGCCGGATGGCCGGCATCTTTATACCAGTGAGCGCTCCGAGAGCCTAATCAGCCATTTCCTGGTATCTGAAGATGGTTATCACCTGACATTGGCTGGACATTACGGGACAGAAACTCAACCCCGTGGTTTTGCCATTGATCATAGCGGCAACTTCCTGATTGCATCAGGGCAGAAATCAGACCATATTTCAGTATCCCGTATTGACAAATATTCAGGAAAACTGACCCAGTTGGCACGTCATCCGGTTGGTAAAGCGCCGATGTGGGTTACGGTTCTGGCGCTGTAACCCTGAGCCGCGCTGTCATTGGCGCGGCTTAAAATTTCTTTGAATTGACTCCAGAGAATATCAAGATGAAACCTGCCACTTTGCTTATTCCTGTTCCCGATGTTAAAGCTGGATTGGCTTGGTATAAACGTGCTTTTCCATCTGCTCGCCCTATATATTTGGTCGAATTTGATTTTACTGCCTTGGAAATTGGTGATTTTTCATTAGATATCGTACAAGCAGATGAAAAAGTCAGTTGTGGTCAGCAGGGCACGGTTTTGTACTGGTCTGTACCTTGTCTTAGCAGTGCAATTCGGCACTTCCAAAACCTAGAAGCTCAGATATATCGAGGACCAATGAAGATTGATAATGGCTTAGGCATGTGCCAAGTCAAAGATCCCTTTGGCAATCTGCTCGGTTTAAAAGGGCCATTTAAGGATGACATGGGTTAATTTAATTATACCAGCCACATAATTGGTTATGTGGCTGGTCTTTATTTTTTTGCCACTGTATTAGAACTTATAATTTATTGGGTATGGGGTAATGAATCGTACAAAAATAAAAAACAATGTTATTTAAAATTAAAAAATGTCATTTGGTAATTAAACTAATGTAAAAGTACCTACGCCGGATAAAGTAATAGGATGCGTGACAAAAAGATGATTCTGATATACAGAGAATAAATCACCCAAATAAACATTTCCTTTATAAAGGCGCAGGACCATATTTTTCGGATTAATGAATAATTGGAAACTGAGCGGTGAATTTATAATGGTTTGAGCATGTTTAACTACACCACCAAGATGAATATTATAAAAATTCAACTGAGGTAAATTATAACCGCCATAGACGTAGCCATTGAAGCTGGTTCTCTTTCCGATATTAGGTTCATGCCCGATGATCACAGGATAAGAAGATACTTGGATAAAAGGATAATATCCGTATTGATGATAAGTATTAATATTAAAGTGCCCGCTAACAAACTCGGTTTGCCTCAATACAGGGCTGGTTGATGGTTCTTCTTTGGTATTTTCTGAGAATAAATGCGCCAGCTCAGGTTTTTCTTTTACCAGCATCTCGTAATGTGACATTTCTTTATTATAACTATTTTCGGACATTTCAAATGTATTTTTCATTTCTTCAGTTGAAGGAAATGCAATATTTTCTGTACTCATGATATATTCCTTTTTTTAGATTGGCGTAATTGCTGGATGAAATATATCAGAAAATTTGTTCTGGAATAGTGTAAAAATACTTAAGCTGTTTGTTAATGTTTATCAGTGATTAACAAGCGTCAGTGAATTTAAAATATGAAAACCACTGATTGAAAATATAATTGCCCACGGTTTTCATATTATACGAAGTGAATTAATACTTTCATTATAATAATAGTCAGTGCTTCATTAACACTGACTATTATCCTTTAATTTATTGCATCAGCAACTGCTGTTGTTAATTTCGCTAACTGTTCTGATCGAATAATATAAGGCGGCATTAAATAAATTAATCGGCCAAACGGCCTGATCCAAACACCTTGTTGGACGAAATAGCGTTGCAGTGATGCGACATCAACGGGTTGTTTCATTTCAACAACACCTATTGCACCCAATACCCGAACATCTTTCACTGAATGGTGTGTTTTTAGGGGAAGTAGCTCCGCTTTTAGCTGGGTTTCTATTGATTGAACACGTTGCTGCCACGCACTTTCAGTGAGCAATTTCAGACTGGCACTGGCAACAGCGCACGCCAGCGGATTCCCCATAAATGTCGGGCCATGCATAAAGCAACCGGCTTCACCTTGGCTGATGGTTTCCGCAACATGGCGGGTGGTCAGCGTTGCTGATAACGTCATATAGCCGCCCGTTAACGCTTTGCCTAAACATAAAATATCCGGCTCTATTTGGGCATGCTCACAGGCAAATAGCTTGCCTGTTCGCCCAAATCCAGTGGCTATTTCATCGGCAATCAGCAAAATTTGGTGTTCATCACAAAGCTGACGAACTTGCCGCAGATATTCTGGGTGATAAATCCGCATGCCACCCGCGCCCTGAACAATCGGTTCCAGAACAACTGCGGCGATTTCAGCATGATATTGCAGCAATAAGTGCTTAAAAGAGTCGATATCTTCGGGTTGCCATTCATCATCAAATTGGCACGCCGGGGCATCGGCAAACAGGTGATTGGGCAAATAGCCGTTGTACAGGCTATGCATGGAATTGTCCGGATCACAGACAGACATAGCGCCAAAAGTATCGCCATGATAACCATGTCGCAATGTCAGAAAACGCTGACGTTTTTCCCCTCTGGCTTGCCAGTATTGCAATGCCATTTTCAGGGCGACTTCTACGGCAACAGAACCAGAATCTGCCAAAAACACACACTCCAGAGAATCAGGTGTCATTGCAACTAACTGCCGACAGAGTTCTACCGCAGGAGGGTGGGTAATGCCGCCAAACATGACATGGGACATTTTATCGATTTGTGATTTTGCCGCCTCATTGAGTACCGGATGATTGTAGCCGTGGATGGCTGCCCACCATGAAGACATACCATCAATCAGCTTTCGTCCATCGGATAAAACCAGCTCCACACCTGAGGCCGAGACAACAGGATAGGTAGGAAGTGGACGACTCATTGATGTATACGGATGCCAAATATGGCGCAGGTCAAATTCAATATCTGATGGGGTCATGATAAGTTACTTGTAAACCTTTTCTGTTTCATTTTAGTTGACATGATAACGGCGTTATTTAAACTGACAACATTTTTTAACGTCGGAGATGTTATTGTGAGCGAGCGTCATCAATGGACTATCAAGCAGGCGCAGGAACTGTTTGATAAGCCTTTTTTTGAATTGTTATTTCAGGCCCAGCAAGTACACCGCGAACATTTTGATCCGCAGCAAGTACAAGTCAGCACGTTGCTTTCGATCAAAACCGGTGCTTGTCCGGAAGACTGTAAATATTGTCCGCAAAGTTCCCGCTACAAAACTGGCTTGGAAAAAGAGCGGTTGATGGAAGTGGAAAAGGTCATCGAGTCAGCGCACAAAGCTAAAAAAGCCGGCTCAACCCGCTTCTGCATGGGAGCTGCGTGGAAAAATCCACATGAGCGCGATATGCCGTATCTGGAAAAAATGGTCAAGGAAGTTAAAGCGCTGGGAATGGAAACGTGCATGACATTGGGAATGTTGAACCATTCTCAAGCAGAACGTTTGGCAGAGGCTGGTCTGGACTATTACAACCATAACTTAGACACCTCACCAGAATTTTACGGCAATATCATTACCACCCGCAGTTATCAAGACAGGCTGGATACCTTGGATAATGTCCGGGGCGCAGGCATTAAAGTGTGTTCAGGGGGCATTGTCGGCTTGGGTGAACAAATTCGTGACCGTGCGGCATTGTTGGTTCAATTGGCTAACTTGCCCAAACCACCGGAAAGTGTGCCAATCAATATGCTGGTGAAAGTCAAAGGAACGCCATTGGCGGAAAACGAAGATGTCGATCCTTTTGATTTTATTCGTACCATTGCGGTAGCACGGATCATGATGCCGGCATCGCATGTTCGCTTATCCGCGGGGCGTGAGCAGATGAATGAGCAAACGCAGGCCATGTGTTTTATGGCGGGTGCCAACTCCATTTTCTACGGTTGTAAATTGCTGACCACGCCCAACCCTGGTGAAGATAAAGATCTGCAACTGTTCCGTCGCTTGGGGATTAACCCTCAGCAGACGAAAACTGCATTTGGGGATAATCAACAGCAGCAAAACTTGACCGAAGCCATCATTAATAATGCTGATGACGAACAATTCTACAATGCGGCAATATAATGAACTGGTCAGATTTTCTCTCCCGACGTTTAGCCGAGCGCCGGGGAACCCCGCTATGGCGTAATAGACAAGCTCATCAAGGCGCTGATGGGCGTCTCTTATTCACCTCAAATGGCCAATACCTGAACTTTTCCAGTAACGATTACCTCGGATTAAGCCGACATCCTCAGATCATTGCTGCATGGCAACGGGGAGCTGATCAATATGGTGTGGGGAGTGGAAGCTCAGGGCATGTCACGGGTTACACGGCTGCACATCATGAATTGGAACAACAATTGGCTGAGTGGTTAGGTTATTCCCGTGCCTTGTTGTTTATTTCTGGTTATGCGGCCAACCAAGGCGTGATTGCAGCCTTAATGGAAAAAGAGGATCGCATTATTGCGGATCGTCTGAGTCACGCTTCATTGATGGAAGCCGCCATGCATTCATCCGCACAATTCCGGCGTTTTCTGCACAATGATATCGATTCCCTGAAACAGCATCTGACAAAAGAGTGCGTAGGTAAAACGCTGGTGGTAACGGAGGGTATCTTTAGCATGGATGGGGATTGTGCTCCGCTGGAATTACTCGCACAGCAAACAAAATCTAGCAACAGTTGGTTGATGGTAGATGATGCCCACGGTATCGGTATTCACGGTGAAGAAGGCCGGGGCAGTTGCTGGGAACAAAATATAAAGCCAGAAATCCTGATTGTTACTTTTGGTAAAGCATTCGGGCTGAGTGGTGCGGCAGTTCTTTGCGATGGGCACACTGCTGAATACATGCTCCAGTATGCCCGGCATCTGATTTACAGCACGTCAATGCCTCCCGCACAGGCCGTGGCATTGAGCGAAGCAGTTCGGCAAATCAGGGCCGGTGAAGCACTGCGGCAATCTTTGCAAAATAATATTCATTATTTTCGCCATGAAGCACAACATTTGCCTTTTAGCCTGATGGATTCAAGGACGGCCATTCAACCGCTGGTGGTTGGGGATAATGAGCACTGTATCGCACTATCTGAACAGCTCAGGCAGAAAAATCTGTGGGTTAAGGGAATACTGCCGCCTACGGTTCCTGTCGGGAGTGCCCGCTTGCGAATTACTCTGACAGCAAGTCATACACGACAAGATATTGATGCATTACTGGAGGCTCTGCATGAACCTGGGTATTAAATCTGTCGACAAGCAAGCGATAGCGGGGGCCTTTGGCAAGGCAGCCTCTAAGTATGATTCGGTGGCTAAATTGCAGCAACAAACCGGTGAATACTTGATGGAGCTGGTTCAAATGGAAAGCTCCGGCGCACGGGTACTGGATGCTGGTTGTGGAACGGGTTTTTTCAGCGCCCGCTGGAAGCAGCAAGGCAAACAGGTTATCGCGTTAGATTTGGCTTCCGGTATGTTGAGCCATGCACAGGGGCAACAAGCTGCTGACTACTATTTGCAAGGTGATATAGAACATTTGGGGCTGGCCGATTGCAGTGTTGATATTTGTTTCAGCAACTTGGCGGTGCAATGGTGCAATGATCTGCCAGGTGCATTGCAGGAATTTTATCGCGTAACTCGCCCGGGCGGCCTCATTGTTTTTTCTACCCTTGCACAGGGA
Source organism: Xenorhabdus mauleonii (assembly GCF_900113945.1). Classification (GTDB taxonomy): domain Bacteria; phylum Pseudomonadota; class Gammaproteobacteria; order Enterobacterales; family Enterobacteriaceae; genus Xenorhabdus; species Xenorhabdus mauleonii. Next base: position 325,067 of record NZ_FORG01000001.1, on the reverse strand, counting down.
TCACTGTGTGAGCTGGAAGCTGCATGGCAGCGAGTCGATGACTATCAACATGTAAACCAATTCTTGCCATTGCAGGCTATTGCACATGCGTGTCAGCCTTACCGGCATAAGGTCATGGAACGGCAATATTGCCAGCATTATCCGCAACTCCTGCCGTTGTTGAATTCTCTGAAAGGCATTGGCGCAACGCATCTTCATCATGGTCGCCAGCGGGGATTAATGACCAGAAAGCGTTTACACGCTCTAGCTGATGCATACCCCCGCCATAATGGAAACTACCCGTTAAGTTATCAAATTATTTTTGGAGTTATTTATTGTGACAAGTAAATATTTTCTGACTGGAACCGATACTGAAGTAGGTAAGACCGTTGTTAGTTGTGCCTTGCTGCAAGCCGCCAATAAAAAAGGCTATCAAACTGCGGGTTACAAGCCAGTGGCGTCAGGGAGTGAAATAACGCCTGAGGGCATACGCAATGGCGATGCGTTGGCTTTGCAGAAAAACAGTTCAGTGCCATTGAGCTATCAAGAAGTTAATCCTTTGGTATTTGTTGAACCAACTTCACCTCATATCGTGAGTGCGGCGTTAAACCAGCCTATCCATTTTGCAGCGTTGTCGCAGGGATTGGACGTCTTGGCGGCAAAAGCGGACTGGGTGTTAGTTGAAGGCGCGGGGGGCTGGTATACGCCCTTGTCGAAAAATGAAACTTTTGCTGATTGGGTGATTCAGGAAAATTTACCTGTGATTTTGACGGTAGGCGTCAAATTGGGTTGTATCAATCATGCAGTATTAACGGCAAAAGCCATTCAGCACTCAGGATTGAAACTGGCAGGCTGGGTTGCCAATGAAATTGAACCTGCCGGTAAATATCAAGCAGAGTATCTGGAGACGTTGAAGGACATGATTTCTGCCCCTTTGCTGGGCGTTATTCCCTATCTGGGAGACGCTTGCGAAAAAAGTAATGTGGGTGAATATCTACATATTGATTCATTGGTTAACTAATTGTTTACTTACCGTTAGCTAGAATGAGTGTCATAGGCCGTATTTGGATCTATTTTCTTATGTGGAAAATATCTTATATCAACAAATATTGAGCCATTTTTAAGCAATAAATAGTAAAGAATTATTCCAAAACAGGATAAAAATATTCCTTTTTTGAAAAAATTCACAGGTGGGAATAACTCCGCAAGCTCCCATGCACAATAGGGTTTGCTGAGTTATCCACTATTCCTGTGGATAACCTTGTGTATTAGTTTTAGAAAACTATCCCGACGCAAGATAATACGCGGCTTGCGCAAGATTTGCTGTTATTCTCTCCTTGGATTTTTTCTTTATTAAAATCAATTTGTTATATAAAAGCAATCCCTTTTCGAATCTGCTTGTCATTCGGTGCTTTATCATTTCAGTTGCTAATACAAAAATGAGAAAACGCAAACTTATTATCTGGGGATAAAAATAGCTATCATGAATGTTAACTTAAAGTTAATATCACTAATAGATATAATGTATTTGTGAGATAAACCGTATTTATGAGAATAAATTGCATTTTCTTTTGACAGAGGTAATTCTGACATCGCTCACTCCATGATCCATACTTCCACACAATAAAAAGCACTAATATTTTACTAACTGACTTGAAGCTGGTTTTTTATCCAGTATCATACAATAAGTTTGGTGCGGTAAAAATAGTCATGGTGGGAAAATGAGCAAAGAAACGAATAAAATATTGAATAAAGTATTCAAGCTACATTCTGATTTCAAACCCGGGGGCGATCAGCCATCCGCTATCCGCCAATTGCAAGAGGGGCTGGAAGATGGTTTGGCACACCAGACACTTTTGGGAGTAACTGGCTCAGGTAAGACATTTACGATAGCCAATATTATCGCAAACCTGAATCGCCCCACGATGGTCCTTGCCCCCAACAAAACACTGGCGGCACAACTTTACAGCGAAATGAAAGCGTTCTTCCCTGAGAATGCGGTGGAATATTTTGTCTCCTACTACGATTACTACCAACCCGAAGCCTATGTACCCAGCTCTGATACTTTTATCGAAAAAGATGCATCAGTGAATGAACATATCGAGCAAATGCGGCTGTCAGCAACAAAAGCCCTGCTGGAACGTCGGGATGTGATTGTGGTGGCTTCTGTTTCTGCAATTTATGGTCTGGGTGATCCTGATAGCTATTTGAAGATGATGCTTCATTTAACTGAGGGCATGTTAATTGATCAGCGCGCAATCCTGCGCCGTTTGAGTGAACTACAATATACCCGCAATGATCAGGCGTTCCAGCGCGGAACATTTCGGGTGCGTGGCGAGGTCATTGATATTTATCCGGCTGAATCGGATGAACATGCCCTGCGCGTTGAACTGTTTGATGAAGAAGTGGAACGCCTTTCCCTGTTTGATCCTTTGACCGGGCAGGTGCAATACAATGTCCCCCGCTATACGGTTTATCCCAAGACTCACTATGTCACGCCGCGTGAACAACTTCTTCAGGCGATGGAAGAAATCAAAGTGGAATTGGAACAGCGTCGTAAAGTACTGCTGTCTTCAGGTAAGCTGCTGGAAGAGCAGCGGCTCACTCAACGAACTCAATTCGATCTCGAAATGATGAATGAATTGGGCTATTGCTCTGGTATTGAAAACTATTCCCGTCACTTATCCGGTCGTGCGGCAGGTGAGCCACCGCCAACATTGTTCGATTACCTGGCCGCAGACGGTTTATTGGTGGTCGATGAATCCCACGTCACGATCCCCCAGATTGGTGGTATGTACCGAGGCGATCGCGCTCGCAAAGAAACGTTGGTGGAATACGGTTTCCGGCTGCCATCAGCGTTGGACAATCGTCCGTTGCGCTTCGAAGAATTTGAGGCACTGGCACCACAAACCATTTATGTTTCAGCAACCCCTGGGAACTATGAGCTGGAAAAATCCGGCAATGAAATTGTTGAACAGGTTGTGCGTCCGACCGGCTTGTTGGATCCTGAAGTTGAAGTTCGCCCTGTCGCGACTCAGGTCGATGATTTATTATCCGAAATCCGTATTCGTGCAGAGAAAAATGAGCGGGTATTGGTCACGACACTGACCAAGCGAATGGCGGAAGACTTAACGGAATATCTAGAAGAGCATGGGGAGCGAGTACGTTATCTCCATTCAGATATTGATACTGTGGAGCGTGTAGAAATTATCCGTGACCTTCGCTTGGGTGAATTTGATGTTTTGGTCGGCATCAACTTGTTGCGTGAAGGTTTGGATATGCCGGAAGTCTCACTTGTAGCGATTTTGGATGCGGATAAAGAAGGTTTCCTCCGCTCAGAACGTTCGTTGATCCAAACGATTGGCCGTGCAGCCCGTAACCTGCATGGCAAGGCGATTTTGTATGGTGATAGGATCACGAATTCTATGGCAAAGGCCATTGGGGAAACCGAACGCCGTCGCGCCAAACAAAAGGCATTTAACGAAGAAAATGGCATTATACCGCAAGGGCTGCACAAAAAGATTGGTGACATACTGAAAATCGGCCAGCCTGCTGGTAGTAAAGGAAAAAACAAAGGAAGGGGCAAAGTTGCCTTGGTTACGGATGATTACCACAATCTGTCAACAAAAGAGCTGGAAAGGAAGATACGTGAGCTGGAAGACAAAATGTATCAGCATGCACGGGATCTCGAATTTGAACAGGCGGCGAGTGTACGTGATCAGGTACAAGCATTGAGGACGCAATTCATTGCTAATTCTTGAATGAAATAAAGGTTAGAGAGTGTACAGCGAATGACTCTCTAACAATTTACTTTTGCGTTGTTTGGGCGTTATTTTCTGCACGTAGAATGCGCAAATAAAAATCTGCGAATAAATAACGTAAAGAAACCATCAGCCTAATTTTTGCAGGGTACTTTCTATCGCTTGGCGTAATAATTCACGATCATGGCGATAGGGAATATCCTGTGCTTCCAACACTTGCTGCGTGACAATTCGATCATGGAATGGGCTAATGTCAATGCAAGGGCCAACAATAAGCGCATGGATCATTTTACGGCCAATTTTATTTTCCATGATGTCGATTTTATCTTTTAATGACAATTCGGCAGCCGCATAGCTCAGTTCTTTACCCAGATTACCGATATAAATCATATTCGCATTGCTGCGGCGCAACGATTGAGTTAAATCTTCCAACAACAACAAAGGCATCAGACTGGTAAAAAAACTGCCGGGGCCGATCAAAATCAAATCTGCTTGTTCAATGGCATCCAGCGCTTCTTTAGTGGCACTGACATGGGGATAAAGTGACAATTCCTGTGGCACCGAATTAAGTTGATCGATGTTCACTTCGCCATAAACCGTATTGCCTTGGTCATCAATTGCCATTAAATCAACCGATTGTTCTGACATTGGGATCAAGTGCGCATTAACTTTCAGTAAATTGCGGATCAGATTAATTGCCTCAAGAGGGCGGACACTCAAGTGATCCAACGATTTGAGCATCAAATTGCCCAAATTGTGGCCTGCCAGCTCGCCATTGCCACTGAATCGATATTCAAACATAGCGGAAGCAATAGTCGGTTCCGTAATTAATTGATTGAGGCAATTGCGCATATCTCCCCATGCTATTCCGCCTTCCGAGCGTCGTATCCTTCCGGTTGAGCCGCCATTGTCTGTTGTGGTGACAATGCCTGTCAGGCGGGCACCGAGAAAAGAAAGAGAGGACATAACACGTCCGAGTCCATGGCCGCCACCGAGGGCGACAACGCGATCCAAATCAGCTAATGTGCGATTTCGCATAGGATTCCTGTTACTGGCTAAATATAGGGGCTGTAATAAATCTCATATAATTTATCATAAAATATAATGCCTTCAGAAATTGCTATGATTTTGTGCGGAGTAAGATCTTATTTTTTCACGGCAGCATGAAAACCCTGCATAAACCTGATGAAATGATGCTCATTTAACTCATTGTATATTAAGGTATATATCGGTATCGGCATTAGCTTTTTGTCATCTTAAGCGTTAGAATCTTTGGCGAGCACTTCGTTACTCACGTAATTATTCATATAAAAGTTTAATTGATATTAACTCCTAGCCTCTGTGTCTAAGTCGCTGTTCTATCGAATGGATGTCACATTGATATGATGCTTTGGCCGTGGCTCCTGAGTCACCAAGGTGCAAGGTAGAAATGCCTGTATCTCCCGTACTTGGAAGGTGTTATCGTGGAACAACTCGTAGATGCGTTTTTGCGCAAATTTTATTATTTAAGATTATCTATTACCGATGTGTGTAATTTCCGCTGCACATATTGCCTGCCCGATGGCTATCGGCCCCATGGCCACAAGTCATTTCTTTCTCTGCCGGAAATCCAACGTGTCAGCCGGGCATTTGCTGAACTTGGTACTGAAAAAATTCGCCTGACAGGGGGAGAACCGACTATGCGGCGTGATTTCAGCGATATTGTCGCCGCTGTTCACGAAAATCCGCAGATCAAAAAAATCGCTGTTACAACCAATGGTTACCGGATGGAACGTGATGTGCGCCAATGGAAAGAGGCCGGATTGACAGCAATCAATGTCAGTGTCGACAGCCTTGATCCTCGCCAGTTTCACGCCATTACCGGACAGGATAAATTTTTTCAGGTCATGCGTGGCATTGATGCGGCTTTTGACGCGGGATTTCACATTGTGAAAGTCAATGCGGTGTTGATGAAGAACGTGAATGATACCAATCTTCCTGCTTTCCTGAACTGGATAAAACAGCGCCCGATTCAGTTACGGTTCATTGAATTGATGGAAACAGGGGAAGGGAGCGATATTTTCCATCGTCATCACCTTTCCGGTGAAGTTATCCGAACCCAACTATTGCAACAAGGCTGGCAACAGTTACAACGAGAACGCAGCGATGGGCCGGCCCAAGTTTTTCGCCACCCGGATTATTTGGGTGAAATCGGCCTTATCATGCCGTATGAAAAAGACTTTTGCCAAAGTTGCAACCGGCTCAGAGTGTCTGCTATTGGTAATCTTCACTTGTGTTTATTTGGGGAACAAGGCATCCCATTGCGTGATCTGCTTTCTGATGACGCATCACTTGATGATTTAAAACTACGTATCCAAGGTGGATTGCGCCATAAACGTGAGACACACTTTTTACATCAGGGCGATAGCGGCATTACTCCCAATCTTTCTTTTATCGGCGGTTAACTTGACTGCATGACTGTTTTTTCAGGAGCTGTTTTTTAACAACCGCTTTTTAAGCGCAATTTTTTAAGAACAGTTTTTCAGGGACAATTTTAGGAGTAAAGCATGTCTCAATTAACCCATATCAATACTGCGGGTGAAGCTCATATGGTGGATATTTCTGCCAAATCAGAAACTGTACGGGAAGCGCGGGCAGAAGCATTTGTTGAAATGCGGGCCGATACGTTGTCCATGATTGTTGCAGGTGATCACCATAAAGGGGATGTTTTCGCCACGGCCCGTATTGCGGGAATTCAGGCAGCAAAACGGACTTGGGAATTGATCCCACTTTGCCATCCTCTATTGCTCAGCAAAGTAGAAGTTCAACTGGAAGCTCAGACAGAGCACAACCGTGTCAGAATTGAAGCCCGTTGCCGCTTGGCAGGGAAAACCGGCGTTGAAATGGAAGCGTTGACAGCCGCATCGGTGGCCGCTTTAACGATTTACGACATGTGTAAAGCGGCGCAGAAAGATATGGTCATTGGCCCTGTGCGTTTATTGGAAAAAAGTGGTGGAAAATCAGGCGATTTTAAGGTGGAAGCATGATAAAAGTACTGTTTTTTGCCCAAGTGAGAGAGCTAGTGGGAATAGATTCTCTTGAATTAGCAAATGATTATCCCACAGTGGCTCATCTTCGTCGTGCATTGGTTGAAAAAGGTGACAAATGGGCGCTGGCGCTGGAAGAGGGAAAATTGCTGTCTGCGGTCAATCAATCCTTTGTTCACGCTGAACATCCTTTGCAGGACGGTGATGAAGTCGCTTTTTTCCCGCCGGTTACGGGAGGTTGAGTGTGGAGAAATCAGAAGGAAGAACGACACGGATTTTCGTTCAGCGTGAGGCATTTGATGTAGGGGCAGAATATCAATGGCTTTCACAATGCGACGAGGATGGTGCTGTTGTAACCTTTACGGGAAAAGTTCGTAATCACAATTTGGGCGATAATGTTAAGGCACTGACACTGGAACATTATCCGGGCATGACAGAAAAAATGTTGCAGCATATTGTTGATGAAGCTCGCCAACGCTGGGCATTGCAACGAATCAGCATTATTCACCGTATTGGCGAGCTGTATCCGGGAGATGAAATTGTATTCGTTGGGGCTACAAGCTCTCACCGGCAAATGGCTTTTATGGCAACGGAATTCATGATGGATTATCTGAAAACCAAAGCTCCTTTTTGGAAAAAAGAGTCGCTTGCGGAAGGGGAACGCTGGGTTGAAACGAGAGAAAGTGATCAGGACGCTGTAAATCGCTGGTAACAGACTTCAGCAGATCGATTGAAATAATATGTTATTCAACGAGTTTGCGAAGCGCCTCGTAAATTAGCAGATAATTAACAAATAAATAGTATGTCACTGAAGTTGATATTAATTGGCGGATGGCTTTGTTAATGTTCTATGCTAATGTATAACTTTTGCGTAGATTGTTTGTTCTTAAAACAGTCTTAATTATTAAACATCGTCACAAAAGGTAATCGTCATGGACCGATATCAACGTTCTAATGGTTCGATTGTCCAGAAAACTGATTCTGGTATACAAACTTACATGGCGCAAGTCTATGGTTGGATGACTTGTGGCCTGCTGTTAACTGCATTTGTCGCATGGTATGTGGCGAATACGCCTGAGATTTTATACGCTATTTTTAGCAACTCCATTGTGTTCTACGGCTTGATCATTGCACAACTTGCATTGGTGTTTGTGCTATCTGGTTTGGTTCATAAAATGAGTGGGGCATTGGCGACGGGTCTATTCATGCTGTATTCCATGCTGACGGGGCTAACGCTTTCCAGCATATTTGTGATTTATACCAGCAGCTCCATTGCCAGTACATTTGTTGTTTCAGCAGGCATGTTTGGTGCACTGAGTGTTTATGGTTATACCACCAAACGTAGCTTGAGCGGTCTGGGCAGCTTCCTGTTTATGGGGCTAATCGGTATTGTTCTGGCGTCCTTGCTAAATATCTGGTTGAAAAGTCCGGCACTGATGTGGGCAATCACTTATATCGGTGTTGTGATTTTTGCTGGCTTGACTGCTTATGACACTCAGAAACTGAAAGAAATGGGTGAGCAAATGGATGTTAATGATAAAGAGAACATGCGCAGATATTCCATTACCGGCGCACTGACTCTGTATTTGGACTTCATTAACTTATTCCTGATGTTATTGCGTATTCTGGGCGACCGTCGGTAGTTACTGATATGCTGAATTAGTTGCAATTAATTAAAATCCCTGCCTAGGCAGGGATTTTAATTGGAAGTCACAATATTTCATTATAGTAAGTGATACGGGGTAAAATCGACATGTTCTATGTACACAATATTTGAAATACCTATATCCATTAATTGGTAACTTTCTGGACTTGTTGGGATTATATATCTATCTGAGGAATCTATTATTTTCCCTTTACTCGCCCATTTTAACATTTTTTCTTTCCATTGAGTTGGGTAGTCGTATGAGTGGCAAGCTATATTTGCCCAAGGATCGCATATCCATATCTCTGAGCCATTTTTTTTCATGAGTAATTCAGCTAATGGAAATGAATTCCCGCTTTTTTGAACATGGTCTAATGGATAAGAAAGTTTATTCAATAATGCCACAAAAACGTGGCCGTAGTTATTTAAGGTGGTTCCAATAATTGCGATATAAAATGGCTTTTGGTAAAACCCCCAAATTAATTTTGATTTTTTTACTAAATACTCAAATGCTATAGAGGAGTGTTCGTCACAATTACCAACGTTATCATTTCCTTGTATTTTAAACATAATAATGTTTTTTTCATATGGAGTTTTTGCGGACGCCATTTCTTTTCTTGCTGCATTTATTGATAAATATCTCCTATACCTACTCTCCAAAGAATAAAATTGGCGTTTATTCTCTGGCAACATTAATAGTGAAGACTCTTCATAAAGTTTATTTTGAGTTTTTGAATTAAATAAATTTCTTGTATAAATTAATGCATCGATGATAATGTTTTCTATAAACATATTATTATTCTCATATTAGCAGTGTGCAAGGATAATGTCTTTTTATTTGCCTCCTATAAACAAGAATAGGTTTTATTTAAATATATTTATCTCATTAAATTTATTGATTTTTAATCCATTCAATAGAGTATCAAGGGAATCCAAGGCATCTGATAAAGCTTTGTCAGGGTGTTGGCTTTTGGCGATCCACAACGCGGTATCCATCAAGCCTCCATTAATGAATCGAGCCAGAATATGGGGAGATACCGTTGTAATTTGGCCTTCTTCCATGAGTCTATTTAGCATATATGCGATTGAATCAATACATTGTAATTTAGTATGTTGTAGCTGCTCAGCATCCAAAACTGAGGATGCGTCACACAGAACAATCCGTTGTATCTCCGGTTCTATTGCCATTGCCAAATAAGCATGGCAGCGGCGTGTAAATGCTGTCCAATTATCTGTTTCACGTTTTGAAATTTCTTTTAGGCGATCATCCATTTCGGCATCAATTTGCTGCAAAACAGCAAGAAAGAGTCCTTTTTTATCACCAAAATGATGATATAAAGCCCCGCGTGTCATGCCTGCTTTAGCAGTTAGCTCATCCATTACTGTATTGGCATATCCTACCGTACCAAATTGTTGGCGAGCCGTTTCAATCAATTTTCGTCGGGTTGTTTCAATCATTTCAGTTCTGGGTTTACGGGCCATTCTATCACTCCAAATTTATGCTATTCGGCTTTTATAATTGACGTACGCGATGTATGTCAAGGCTCTATACACAATGGATTTCAAGTTGCATCGCGGCGGCAAGGGAGATCATCCCCGGAAGCATAGATAACCGTGTGTTTACAAAGAAGAATAAAGTCAGTTTGTGGCAGTAGGAAAATTTCACTTAATCATCAATTGATGACAATAAAATGCATTATAAATTAATATAATATTGTGGATGATGATGTTTTATCATCCGCGAGTATTCACATTTTCATTGAACTCTACGCTTTTAATTCCATGATCTATTAAGGTATAGACATTGAAATCTGTTGGTGACAAAGTCTTCCCAAAATAAGTTAATAATTTTCCTCTTTCATTCCATTTACGCATTTTAACTTTCCACTCAAAAGGATAATCGCGTAAAAGGCAAGCAATATTTGCCCAAGGGTCACATATCCATATGTCTGAGTTATGAGGTCTACTGAATAAATCTGATAAGTTTCCTTTATCTAGAAATTGATTCAGGTAGTTATCTGAAAGCATTACAAAGGCGTGTTCAAATCTATTGATGGGAGATTTAATGTGGATTATCGTGATATCAAATGGCCTATTATAGAGTAACCGAATATTATCTGATTCAAATTTAAGGTATTCAAAAGCCTTACAGCTATATTCACCGCAATTGCCTACATGATTTTCACCTTGTATGCTCTGTAAAATTTCGTTTTTTTGATATGGGCTTTGCCCGTCCATTATTCTACTTCTTGTTTTAGTCAATATTTCGAGTTTTTTTGCTCTCTCCTCCTGTGAATAAAATTGGCGCTTATTTTCTGGCAATTCTAATCGTGTTGGTTCTTCATAATATTTATTTTGAGTTTTTAAATCAAAGTATATTCTTGTTTTGATTAATACTTCATTAACAATGTTTGCTATAGGCATAGTTTTATTCTCATATTAATTGAGTGTAACGGAAAATTTTATTTTTCATTTAATCCATTCAGTAAAACATCAAGGAAATCTAAGGCTCCATCAAGATGCCGATTTTTGGCTAACCATAACGCGATATCTACCGAAACTCCACTAATGAGTCGAGTAAAGATACAGGGAAAAATCAATGTAATCTGACTCCTTTCCTTGAGTCTATTTAGCATATCTGCGATTGAAACAATACATTACAGCCTGGCATTTCATCACTTCAAATTTATGTTGTTTGATTTTTATCATTGACATACGCCATGTATATAAATTAAGTTTGCATACGCCTCGTATGTGAATTTCTTAAATTTATAAATAGGCTGACTTCATCAATTATTCAGGAGTATTTATGGCAAACCCGTACAAAGCGTTGTTCAAGGCTCCAGGTGCATTAGCATTTTCTATCGCCGGATTAATTGCACGAATGCCGGTTTCTATGGCAGGAATAGGCATTATTACCATGCTCGCGCAATTAAAAAGCTCATATTGGATAGCTGGGGCGGTCGCTGCGACATTCACTTTTTCCATGGCGATCTTGGCTCCCCAAATCTCACGAATGGTAGATCGTTTTGGTCAAAGTAAAGTATTGCCTTATGTGACTATGCTGAGCGTTATTTCAATGTTCATTCTTTTACTTTGCTCTCATTATCAAGCGCCAGATTGGACACTGTTTGTTTTTGCCGCTTTATCAGGGGGAATGCCAAGTATGCCTGCGATGGTTAGGGCTAGATGGAGCGAAATCTATCGTGATGACCCTCGGCTGCATACTGCTTTTTCTTTTGAATCGGTTTTGGATGAACTCTGTTTCATCATTGGGCCGCCGATTTCTGTTGGATTAAGTGTAGCGGTAGCCCCAGAAGCTGGGCCACTGGCTGCGGCGATTTTATTGGTTATTGGGGTCATGATGTTTATATTACAAAAACAAACTGAGCCACCTGTTTATCCTCATGCCACCGCAAATAAAGTCACTGTTTTAAGCATTCCTTCCGTACAAATATTAGTGGTTTCATTTATCGCATTGGGAACCATTGTCGGTACTATTGATGTTATCAGTGTGGCTTTTGCAGAGCGACAAGGGCAACCTGCCGCTGCAAGCATTGTCTTATCAGCATATGCCGTTGGTTCTTGTCTGGCAGGGCTGATATTTGGGGCAATTAAAGTAAATATCCCATTACCCCGCCTGTTTATGTTTGCATCATTGGCAACAATGTTGGCGACGGTACCACTGTTTCTGGCATTTGATATTTTGACATTGTCCACGATGATATTTATTTCGGGATTATTTTTTGCTCCGACAATGATTATTGCGATGGGATTAGTGGAGAATACCGTGCCTTCCCACAATTTGACTGAAGGCTTGACTTGGGTGATCACAGGGTTAGGTGTTGGTGTTGCTTTTGGTGCTTCACTTTCCGGCTGGGTGGTGGATGAAATGGGGATTCAAACAGGTTTTATAATCACATTGATTGCAGGTGTTATGGTATTTTTGACATCTGTTTGTGGTTATAAATGGATGCTGCCTAATCGTGTTCAGCAACCGGTCTGAATCCATTTTCGTATTTTCCTGAAAAATAGCGTTCCTGAAAATAACTTATTCTGAAAAATAAACGTGGGGAAAGAGAGCATATCTTGCTAAATTTTGTTCTCTTTCCTATCTGATTTTTTTATCAAGCAATTTTGCTGCGGAATAACCGATAAGCAATTCCTCCCGTTGTTGCCGTAATTACCAACAATGGCCATAAATTTGGCCAAATCACCGATAAATCAGCGCCTTTCAAATAAATCTGTTTAGTAATATCTGTAAAATGCCGGATTGGATTAATCCACGTAATATCCTGTAACCAAACAGGCATATTCTCAACCGGAGAGATATAGCCTGAAAGTAAGATTGCAGGCATCATAAAGACAAACACACCGATAAACGCTTGTTGCTGAGTAGAGCAGACTGCGGAAATCAACAAACCGAAACCAACCAGCGATAAGCCGTAAATCAACATGCAGCCGTAAAATAGCAGCAATGACCCCGCAAAAGGGATTTGGTAAAACAGTGTGCCAATCAGTAGAACGATGGTTGCCTGCATGGTGGCTACAACAAGTGCCGGAATGGCTTTGCCGAGGAATATTTGCCACGTTGCCAAAGGTGAAACCAGCAATTGATCCAGCGTTCCCTGTTCCCGTTCACGTGCAACCGATAGGGCCGTAACGATGAGAACACCAATGGTGGTAATCATGGCAACCAAAGACGGAACGACAAACCATTTATAATCCAAATTGGCGTTATACCAGTTACGAATGATTAATTCGCTATTGTTGAAACGGGGGGAATCTCCCAATAATTGTTTTTGGTAATCCATCACAATTTGCTGGATATAATTGGCGGCAATCTGGGCGCTGTTTGAGTTACGGCCATCCAGCAAAACTTGAATTGATGTCGGATGATGGCTGGCGATATTGGCACTGAAATTCTGCGGGAAACGTACCAACAGCAGCGCCTTGCGATCATCAAGTGTTGGGCGGATTTCTTGTGAACTGGTCAGCAAAATAACATCCGGAAATGCTTTGGATTTTGCCAGTCGCTGGGTTAATTCAATCGAGGCTTGCCCCTTGTCTTCATTATAAATAGCAATAGTGGCGTTTTTGACTTCCAGCGTAGCAGCCCAAGGAAACAGGATCATTTGCAGAATGACGGGCAAGATTAAAATACTGCGGGTTTGCGGCTCTCTCAGAAGAGACTGCAATTCTTTCATGATTAACGTATACAGACGATAAAACATGCTCTTTCCTTTTAATCCAGATGCCGACGGGTTTTCCACGCAGTCAAGCCAATAAAGACAATAGAGCTGGCAACCAGCAAAAGAAGGTTGGTAATCAACACCGTGCCTATATTACCCGCCAGAAATAGGGTTTGCAGGCCGCTGACAAAATAACGTGCCGGGACGATATAAGTAGAAACCTGAATAAGTGCGGGCATACTGTCTATTTCGAAAACAAAACCAGACAGCATAATGGCAGGTAAGAACGCAGCGTTTAAGGAAATCATTGCGGCATTGAACTGGTTACGCGTCAGGGTGGAAATAAGTAAGCCCATACCTAAAGCGGTGGCGAGATACAGGCTGGAAATCAAGCCCAGTATCCAGAGTGAGCCGCGGTAGGGAACACCCAATACAAAAACCGTGAATATCATGCAAAGCACCATGACAAAAGAGCCGAGTACTTGATATGGCAATAACTTGGCAAGCAATAATTCCGTTCGGGTAACTTGAGTTGAGAGTAAAGCCTCCATAGTTCCGCGTTCCCATTCACGGGCAACGACAAGTGATGTCAGGATTGCGCCGACCACGGTCATGATAATTGAAACTGCTCCGGGAATAAGAAAATGCCGGCTAATTGCAGCTGGGTTAAACCAATAGCGGATCTCTGTATCAATCAACGGAGTCGTTGAAACGCCACGGTTTTGTCCTCGTTGTTGCAGCCAAATTTGCCAAATGCCTTTGGTATAACCCTGAACAAAATTGGCAGTATTCGGTTCGCTGCCATCAGTAATGACTTGAATAGGGGAATGGCTGCCTACGCGAGCAAGTTGGGCATCAAAATTAACCGGAATGACCACAATGCCCCGAATTTGGTTCTCCTGCATTTTGTTGATCAGGAACTGGCGGTTGTCACTGATAGTCGCATCAATATAAGGGGAGCCAGTAAATGCATGCACTAATTCACGAGCGTCTTCGCTTTGCTGCTCCATCAGAATACCAAGGCGCAGTTTGCTGGAATCCAGATTGATACCATAACCGAAAATAAATAGCAGCATGAGAGGGATTACGACTGCAATCAAAGTGCTGCTGGGATCACGGATGATCTGTTTTGTTTCCTTGATGCAAAGTGCCTTTAATCGCCGCCATGAAAAACTGACTGTTTTTTGCGATTTGGCGTGTCCGGAATGACTCATTGCGGCTCCTTATCGTAATTCACGACGAGATCGATAAACGCATCCTCCATTGAAGGATTAGGGCGAACATCCGTGGCAACCAGTTGTTTCAAATGGTCAGGTGTCCCTGCGGCGATCAATTTTCCCCGAAATACCAAGCCGATGCGGTCACAATATTCAGCTTCTTCCATAAAATGAGTTGTGACCATTACGGTGACACCTTTATCCACCATTCCGTTAATGTGTAACCAAAATTCACGGCGGGTCAGAGGATCGACGCCAGATGTGGGTTCATCTAAAAACAGAATGTCAGGTTCATGCATCAATGCGCAGGAGAGGGCCAGACGTTGTTTAAAGCCAAGTGGAAGGCTATCCGTTTTTTGATTCAAAATGGGTTCGAGATTAAACGCACTGATCATGTCAGACATTTTTTCCCGCTGGTGCCGGCTTTTCAGCCCATAAACACCGGAGAAGAACTTGAGATTTTGCTCTACGGTCAGATTGCCGTACAACGAGAATTTCTGTGCCATATAACCAAGGCGCTGGCGGGCTTTGCCTGAACTGGTTTTTAAATCCATGCTTAACACCAAGGCATTGCCGGCGGTAGGGAGCATCAACCCGCACATCATTTTGAAAGTCGTGGACTTACCGGCACCATTTGGCCCCAAAAGACCAAAAATTTCCCCGCGTTTCACCTGAAAGTTCACATCATCAGTGGCAGCGAAATCGCCAAATTTTTTCGTCAGATGACAGGCTTCTATGACTGTTTCCGTCGGGTTAGGTGGAATCTGCGGCATAATTTCTGCCAATTCAGAACGATGGGATGGGCCACCGCCCAATAAATCAATAAAAGCATCCTCAAAGCGGGGTTCAGCATCCAAGATATTGTCTTCGGGCAGGCCGAGTTGCGCCAGCAATGCACTTTTATCCGCCTGTTCCTTTAAGATCAGGCGAACATATTTCCCTTGGATCACGCCATCAGTAACTTGTGGCAGGGTAAGGGCATGTTGCAGCGTTTTGCGGCGGGCACCTTGTTTGACATCAAGCAAAAAAGAGCGCCCGGCAATATTTTGAGTTAAATCTTGTGGCTGACCGCGATAAATCAATTCGCCGTGGTTCATGAGCAAAACATCACGACATAACTCCGCTTCATCCAGATAAGAAGTGCTCCACAGGATTAACATTCCTTCAGAAGCAAGCTCGTGTACCATTTGCCATAATTCACGGCGGGCGATGGGATCAACGCCGACGCCGGGTTCATCAAGCAGCAAGATTTTGGGGCTGCCCAACAGGGTACAGGCAAGCCCCAGCTTTTGTTTCATGCCGCCGGATAATTTTCCAGCGAGCCTCTCAGTAAAGCGGGTTAAATCGGTAAATGTCAGTAATTTTTGGAAGGTAGCCTTGCGTTCTTCACCAAGTACACCGCGTAGATCGGCATATAAAGTGAGATTTTCCATGACGGTTAAATCTTCATATAAACCGAATTTCTGTGGCATATAGCCAAGTTCTGAACGTACTTGAACGCTGTCTTTGATGGGATCAAGCCCCATAATTTCAATACTGCCGCTATTGGGTTTCAATAATCCGGCCAGCATTCGTATCAACGTGGTTTTTCCAGCACCATCAGGGCCGACAAGCCCCGTGACAAAGCCTCCCTGTATTTCTGCCTGCAAATGGGAAACTGCCGGGGTGTCCAATCCTGGAAACGTTTTCTCCACGCCGTTCAGTTTGATTGTATAAGCTGAACTGGTCATGTCATCACCTTACTTGTTTTTTGTTTCGGCAGAACTTGGCACAGCAAAGCGTAACGTGACCGGCATCCCTTGTTTTAATTCATCATCGGGATCTTGAACAATAATCCGCAGCCGATAGACCAAATCTGTTCTTAAATCGGGCGTTTCAACGTTTTTAGGGGTAAATTCGGCTGTAGGAGACACAAAACCGACTTTGCCGTGGTAAGGCTTATTTTTCCGGCCATCGGTATAAATCAGGATTTCTCTTCCCGCAGTGGCTTGATTCAGGTTAGGCTCATCAATATATGCCCTGATCCAGACTGGATTTGTGAGCGATAGGGTGAATACAGTGTTGCCGGCCGCCAGCATTGTGCCCGGTTCAATAGCTCTGGTAAGGATTACACCCGCGGATGGGGCAGTGAGTTGAGTATCTTTTAAATTGAGTTCAGCCTGAGCAACACTGGCTTGTGCTTGGGCTAACTGTGCCTTGGCTGCGGCAATTTCTTCTATGCGATACCCGGTTTCGAATTGGCGTAATTTATCTTTTGCTGCTTGATAGGCCGCGAATGCCTGATTTCGCCCGGTTTTGGCATTTTCTAATTCATTGGCTGAAATGGTTTTACTTTGCCACAGCCCTTGCTGGCGTTTCAGGAAACTGTCCGCAAAATGGAATGCAGACTCTTTTTGAGCGACTTCCGCGCGTACTTGGGCAATTTCTTCGCTCCGATAACCGGCCTCGGCCTTGGCAAGGTTAGCTTTGGCGACATCCTGGGCTGCTTTGGTTTGATTCAGGGCATTAATAAAGGGGGAATCATCAAGATGGCCGAGGATTTGACCTGCTGCAATGGCATCGCCTTCATCTACTTGTAGGCCAGCCAGTTTACCTCCAACTCGAAAACCAAGGTTGACAGTCCTGACATCAACATTACCGTACAACGTTAATTCCCTGCTGTTTTGTTCTTGATAATAATAAATGCCAACAACAGCGCCGATAACAACAATGACTGCCAGTAGGGCAAGAGCAAACTTTTTATTGTTCATACTATCCCTTATGCCTTGTTCAATGTCTATCCATCGTATTTCAATTGGTTGAAATATAATGGTTATACCCTTTGCCTTTCAAAGCGCAGCTTGGCTGGCTACGATTAAAAATTCATTGGGTATAGATCTGTATCGTTCTTGCGTTACGCTTTCCGTAACCCGTCAAGCAATAAATTTATATGTTGAGATAAAACCTGATTGATCAATTCATACTCTTTGGAGCCAATATTATCCCAGCCTGTCTGACGCAATAAGGCTTCCCGTGCCAAACGGAAAGAGAGAATTTCTCCCAACAAGGCGTGAGTGTGGATTTGGGTTGAAATGTGGCTCTCATCAGCGCCAATGTAATTGGCAATTAGCTTATTCAAGCGGGTATAAATTGGCGCCAATCCTTGTTCATGCATGACGCTGTAAGCATCTGTTGGCGTTAATTGTTCATGTGACATGATACGACTGAGATTAATACTGCTTTTCTCGAAAATCAGACGATTGTAACTAACCATGCCTTGTTGAATAAATGCCAATATTTGATCTTGCGGATAGGGTTTTGGTGTCTCGGCAAAAAAATGGTCGATTGCTTTAATTAATGGGGAAAATTCTGATTTAAGCCTATCGGCAATATGCTGTATAACCGCAAGATATAACCCTTCTTTAGAGCCAAAATAATAAGCAATGGCGGCAATATTTTGCTGGGCATGTTGGGCGATAGTGCGGGTGGTAGCGCCGTCCAAACCTGATTTGCCAAAAATTTCTATTGCTGCTTCAAGAAGTTGCTGTTTGGCTTGCTCGCCTCGTGAGGTTTGAGCGGTTTTCGCTGTCATGTTAGGATATTTCCTGTTACAAAAGGTTTCCGAGAGTGTCATATATATATATCAATCGTATGATTAACTTTAAAACTAAAGTAAGTCGATGTAAAGCTGACACAAATTGTCTTTTTAATAGACACCAATAAAAAATAATTTGTTTTTTTTTCGTTACCGCCCAAAGATAATTGTCTCCAATCAATGCATTCGTATGAATAATTATCCTTTCTGGGTCT
Organism: Xenorhabdus mauleonii; assembly: GCF_900113945.1. GTDB lineage: Bacteria > Pseudomonadota > Gammaproteobacteria > Enterobacterales > Enterobacteriaceae > Xenorhabdus > Xenorhabdus mauleonii. The sequence goes on along the minus strand of NZ_FORG01000001.1, from coordinate 306,458 downwards.
GTTTGGAAAAACATATCTGTTATAATCCCTGCCTAATGGTGCATTGCAGTTTGTGTAATTTCTTTGCGATTTCTTTATCGCGTCTGTTTTCTTCCCATAAAACTGCCCCTGATAAATTGCTATCAGGAATGGTGAAGTCTGGAGCATTTCTTATTTATGAATTTTGAGTCACTCGGCTTGAAGGCTGATATCTTGCGTGCCGTTGAAGAGCAAGGCTACACGGAACCTACCCCTATTCAGCAGCAGGCCATTCCTGTTGTGCTTTCCGGAAAAGATCTGCTGGCCAGTGCCCAGACGGGAACGGGAAAAACAGCAGGATTTACTTTACCTATTCTGCAACTTTTAAGTGAATCGCCAGTCCAGTCAAAAGGCCGTCGTCCGGTCAGGGCGCTGATTTTGACGCCGACTCGTGAATTGGCGGCTCAGGTCGGTGAAAACGTACGCAATTACAGCAAGTACCTTAAATTGCGTTCATTTGTCGTGTTTGGTGGTGTCAGCATCAACCCGCAAATGATGAAATTACGTGGTGGCGTCGATATCTTGGTGGCAACACCGGGGCGTTTACTGGATCTTGAACATCAAAATGCGGTAGATCTTTCCCATGTTGAAATCCTGATCCTTGATGAAGCTGACCGTATGTTGGACATGGGCTTTATTCATGATATTCGTCGAGTACTGAATAAACTGCCTCCAAAGCGCCAGAATCTTCTGTTCTCTGCCACTTTCTCTGATGAAATCAAAAGCCTTGCCAATAAATTATTGCATAACCCGGTGAGTGTTGAAGTTGCCCGTCGTAACTCGGCATCTGAGCAAATTGATCAATCCGTCCATTTTGTAGACAAAAAACGCAAAAGCGAATTGCTTTCCTACATGATTGGAAGCCAGAACTGGCAGCAAGTATTGATATTCACGCGAACCAAGCACGGAGCTAACCGGCTGGCTGAGCAACTGAATAAAGATGGCGTAACTGCTGCCGCTATTCACGGTAATAAAAGCCAAGGGGCTAGAACCCGTGCATTGGCTGATTTTAAATCGGGACAAATCCGTGCACTGGTCGCGACAGATATTGCTGCCCGCGGGTTGGATATCGACCAATTGCCTCATGTCGTTAACTATGAATTGCCTAACGTTGCAGAAGATTATGTGCACCGAATTGGGCGAACTGGCCGTGCGGAAGCGACCGGGCAAGCTATATCGCTGGTTTGTGTGGATGAACACAAATTGCTGAAAGATATTGAACGTTTGTTGAAGCGGGAGATTCCACGGATTGCTATCTCAGGTTATGAGCCAGATCCTTCCATCAAAGCTGAGCCAATTCAGAATGGGCGCAATGATCGTGGCAACGGTTCGCGCGGCAATAGCTCTCATGGAAATGGCTCTCGAGGTAATGGTTCGCGCGGAAATAGCCCGCGTGGAAACAGCGCCCGCAGTAGTCGTTCTCACGGCAATGATTCCCATGGAAACAGTCCTTGGGGTAGCGGCTCTCGCGATAACCATTCACGCAGTGAACAGCCTCAGGGTCAACGCAGCAAGGGTAAGCCGGGTTATGATAAATCAAACCAAGCTAACCAAAATGGCGATCGTTCACGGAATCAGGGGGCACCATCGCGCCAACGCCCTCAACGAAACACCGCTAAAGCGCCACGTACTGCAACACCAAGAGACTAAACCATGCGTGTTTTGCTGGCTCCAATGGAAGGTGTTTTGGATTCTCTGGTCAGAGAATTGTTGAGTGAAGTCAATGACTATGACCTTTGCATCACAGAATTTCTGCGCGTGGTTGACAGCTTACAACCGGTAAAAACGTTTTACCGGTTGTGCCCTGAATTGCATCATCAGAGTCGCACCCCATCAGGAACACCGGTCAGGATCCAGCTTTTAGGCCAATACCCAGAATGGTTGGCAGAAAATGCTGCAAGGGCGGTTGAACTGGGCTCATGGGGTGTTGATTTAAATTGTGGATGCCCTTCCAAGACAGTGAATGGCAGTGGTGGTGGCGCAACGTTGCTGAAAGACCCCGAACTTATCTACCTGGGCGCTAAAGCCATGCGTGAAGCTGTCCCTGCACATTTGCCTGTCACAGTAAAAATTCGTCTGGGATGGGATTCAGGATCTCGTCAGTTTGAGATTGCGGATGCTGTCCAGCAGGCGGGGGCAACTGAATTGGTGGTGCATGGACGAACCAAAGAAGATGGTTACAAAGCCGATCGCATTAACTGGGAAGCGATTGGAGAAATCCGCCGTCGTCTCTCTATTCCGGTGATTGCCAATGGTGAAATTTGGGATTGGCGCAGTGCTCAGGAGTGCATTAAAACGACAGGATGTGATGCAGTCATGATAGGGCGTGGCGCACTGCATGTCCCAAACTTGAGTCGGGTCATTAAATATAACGAACCAAGGATGCCCTGGAACAAAGTACTTGAGCTGCTGGAAAAATATACTTGTCTGGAAAAGCTGGATGCGCCGGGGCTGTATCATGTTGGCCGTATCAAGCAGTGGCTGGGATATTTACGGAAAGAATATGTTGAAGCAGATGAACTATTTATGCAAATCAGGGCATTAAAAACTTCATTAGATATTGCTGACGTCATCTCTTTGGCAGCCAATAAAGATATTGTTAATGTATAAATAATTATTTGGCGGTGTAGCAATACACCGTTGTTGTACAATATAAGTGACCCTTGAATATATAAAATAAAGAAATACTTTTGGGTTAATGAAATATCTAATTATCTGATTGGATAATAATTGTAAAACATAGATTTTTTTATTGTTTACTTTTTATTATATATTTTTTTGGTATGTTTTCATTGCAAATTTGTTTTCATTATAATGAATTAGAATTATTTTATGCTAATTAAGCAATGTTGTGAAATAATTTTTTATTAATCTGGCGCAGCATAAATGATCGTCTATAATATAAACATGACTCTTAAAATTCTACTTGCATTTAATCTATACATGTCGTGCTTCAAGGTGCATGTATTATCATCCTGCGACGCGGGATGATAATACGTTGCTTCCTGAAACTTGGAGTTAATAGGGTATAAAGGGGTTAATTATGAATAGAGATAAAAATGAAGAGACTCTGGTTTGGTATGGTATTAGCGAGTTAGAAATAAAACTACGTTCAGAAACTGATGGTTCCCTAATATTTGCTAATGGAAGGAATATGATTACTGTGGATGTTTTTTTTAAAGCTACTAAAACTGAAGGTGGTGATGTTATTGAACTTCCATATGATGTTATTTTAAATAATACCTATCTTATTGATTTCAATTCAGGAGAAAAACTGAATAAAGGTGTATATTCAGGAGGAGAATTCGGATGGGCATATACGAATGAGCCCAATGAATTTACTGGAGTACCCATAGTTAAAACTTCCACATTGAAAACTTTTGTAGATCAACCTGTTGCTTTTGAAGGTGATTCTGGCGGCATGCAAAGAATATCCTTTTATATATATTGCTCTGAATCTGAACAGAACAAAATTAAGAATATAGCTGTAATGGTAATTGCGCCGGATATGATTTTCTCTACGGCACATGGCCAACAAAAGGATTCGTTTATTCAATTAAAATCATTAGAAGAAATCAAGTATAAATTCGCTGATGCAAAAACTAAATCAGAGGCTGTTAATATTAATGGAACTCTTCCCGATAATGTATCTGTATGGCAGAAAAATGTATATTTTACACTTGAATCAAATGTTATATATGGAAAGTGCCTTATTACAAAATTGGAAACAGATTTTTACGACTTAATAGGTAAGGCTCATCAATGCTACCACTCTAATGAGTATACTACTTATTATGCTCACTTTCTTTGGGATGTAGGAAAAGAGAGTGAAGTTTCCATCGGAGAGAGTAAGTGGATTTCCCTGCCTATTAATTTCCCTCTAAAGATTAAGATTAATCAACATTTTGGTGAACTTTGCTTTAGTATATTAACGGTGATGGATTATAATTTCCCTAAATTACAAGACCAGTGGTACGATGCATTTATATTTACTGTCTATGATCAATTCGGGAATAAAGGAATATATGGTTTAATACCTGATAATACGAATGATGAAAGTAAACAAGAAGTGTATTTTGCTGAGGTATAAAAACGTTAAATTAACTCCAGGAATATTTGGATTTTTTTGATGGTTATATTGGAACTAGTTGCTTGTGTTTTTTAATTAAAAAACAGCTTTAGGCTTATATGATCATGAAGTTACGATATTTAAATAAGTTTAAATTATTAATAATGTATATTCTCTTTTCTATACGCATCGTACTTCAAGGTGCATGTATTATCATCCCGCGACGCGGGATGATAATAAGTTGCTTCCTGAAAATTGGAGTTAATAGAGTATATATTCTCTTTTCTATATCCTATGGATTACAAAATATAGACAACAAAGCAGCAGTTTGAAAAACGGCGGGTATAAAAAAGCAGATAGAACTATTTTAATATAAATAAACATTGTTTTTCACAGAGTGAAAACTCAAAAAGTGTTTACGTTTTTTTCTGCCTAAAAAGGTGACAACATGAATAATACTTTTTTTTCCCATGCCAATAACTTTCAAAGCGCAGTGACAAGTGGTGTTGATCCGCGAACCGGTTTGTTCAATTATTCTCTACTCGTTGCACAGCTTAATGGCAATAATGGTCTCGGCCCAAACCTGACACTGGCGCTGTCATACAATCCTCTGAATACGGAAAATATTGGCTTTGGCATTGGTTTTACGCACGGCTTGACTCAGTATGACAGGAAAAATCGGTTGTTGATGCTGTCTAGCGGTGAACGTTACAAGGTGACTGAAACCAATAATAGCGTTTCGTTGAGGCAATATAAACTGGATGTTGTGCGCTTTGAAAAGGACACCAAACAGAATGTTTATCGAGTGATCCATAAATCCGGCCAAGTTGAAGTGTTGACCGGTGCAAGAAATGCCTATGCTCTAAAAGTTCCTACCAAGATTTTTACACCACTGGGCCACTTAATAACGCTGAATTGGGATTTTACAAAGGGAGTACGCCCTTATTTGATTAGCGTTTCGGATGAAACACAAGTTCTGCTAACTGTGCATTATGAATTCAGGAGTTATACGAAAATAACGGTCTGGCCAGGCACCTCGGAATCCCATGAAATTCGATTGCAGTTGCAGAATGAGTATGTTGATAAGGTCAAAAATAATGCGGCTGGTCAAACACTAGAATGGCAAATGGGGTACAATCAGGATCCACTCCGTTTATTGACCGAAATTATCTCCCCGACAGGTCTGATCGAGCGTGTAAATTACACGTCTGATGGCCAGCAGTTTCCTGATGGCGCTCACTTACCGGCTTTACCCTACGTTAATCAATACACCCAGCATTCCGATCATGGTCAGACTATTGTGCGAACTTACCGCTATACCAACAATAACTTCCTCGGTTACGGTACAGGCGGTCGCTGGGATCGGGACAGTGATAACCTCTATGGGGTGATGAGTAGTTATCAGTATGGTTCAACTGAAACCTGGCATAACGGTGACAAGCAGCGTCATATCACCCGGCGTTATAACAATTTCCATTTAATGGTGTCTGAAATCATTCAGCAAAATAACTGCAAACGGGAACACCAGACTGAATACTATGCCAAAGTGGGAAGTCTATTTGAAAAGCAGGATCCTTGGTTCCAAATGCCAAAATCAGCCACCATCTGTTTTAACGATGCCACTGACGGAGATGTTGTCCAGACAGAATTTGATGAGGCAGGAAACCTCATCAAGCAAACAATGCCGGACGGCACCTGCATGGCATGGGAGTATTATGAGGTTGATGGTGAAGGGGATGATTGCCCCGCATCCCCATACGGATTTAAGCGTTTTCTTAAAACCAAGACCGTGACACCGGGCCGATCCTTCCCTGAAGGGGCTTATAATGATGCCCCTGTACACAAAACAACTTATCGCTATAGCCGACTTCCTACCTGTAAAGGAGCGCCTGCATCTTATGCGGTAGTACGCACGTATGAGGGGCATTCCATTGCTGACCAATTGCTACGGGAACGCCAAATATACCATGTCAATGAGGTCGATTCTCCGGAGCATGGGCGTATTCAGCAGATTAAAGAGACTCTGCATCCTATCTCAGAGGCTTCTTCATCGGACAGTCCTTCCGATGGTAGCCTTTCATCCGACGACAGTTCTTCAAGGACGGCTTTGATGACGTTCAGCTATACCCTCAAGGGAGAAGCACTGATACGGGATATTCAGACCAGTGATGGCAAACACAGCTCTAAAACGCAATCCACCCAATCTCGGTTCAGTAACAAATTGTGGAGTTCGGTCAGTGCCAATAATTGTACTGACCATTATGACTATGACGGGTATGGGCGCTTGTTGAGTAATGTCAATAATCAGGGAACAGATTATGCCCAAGATGTCCACTATGCTTATGCCATTGAGCAAGATGGAGGTGCCACAACCGTCAAAACAGATTTGTTGGGCAACCAGCTTCGTACTCGTTTTGATGAATTGGGGCAACCTTACCATCAACAACTCTTTGAAAAAGGAAAAGAAAATCAGGGTTGGTGGGATATCGCTGAAATAGAGCGTGACAGCTGGGGGCGGGTAGTGAAACAAACCTGTCATGACAAGCTGCCCATGGATGGTGATCCAGACAGTTCTGTTCACGTTTCTTCCTGCCAATCTTTTGAATATGACGATTGGGGGCGGAAATCTCGCATTATTAATGATATGGGAGGGAGTACCCGGCAGGATTACGATCCGGTAACGCGGACTTTACAGGTCACCATGCAAGTACCGGGAATGGCATTGGGTAAACGTACAGTGGTATATGATAAACGCCATCAGCCTGTCACCACCACACTTTATGATGCTCAAGGTAACCAACACAGCCAGCAAACCAATCATTATGATGGATTGGGACGTTTACGGGCAACGATTGATGAAACGAATCAAAAGACGGAAATGACTTATGACCTGTTGGGTCGGATCAGCACAATAACACTCAGTGATGGTACGGTAGTCAGAAAATCTTATGACCCGTTGAGTTCAGGCAATCTTGTGACTCAAATTAAAGTAAATGATCATATATTGGGTACCCGTAGCTTTGACAGATTGGGTCGCGTTACTTCAACAAGCAGTGGAGGACGAGATTATCTATATACTTATGAAGGGAAAAATCCTTATCCCAGCCAGATTACAGATCCCTTAGGCAATATTGTTACCTATGCTTATGATCCTTTGTTGGATCATGCCCTGACACAGTTGAATGCAAAAGATATACAACATAAGTTCGCTCACAATCTTAAAACTGGGAACGTCACTCAGGCCGCCTCTGCACAACAAGCGACCTCTGGATTCAATTACTCTCCTGCTGGTCGTTTGCAACAAGATACCTTCCGTTTTGATGATACGAAAGAAGGGATTGAACGGCAGGAGAATTATACCTATTCACCGGCAGGTAATTTGACGGTATACCAAGACATTACGGGGAAAACGCGTCGTCTGGCATTTGATAAATTTGGCCGTCCAGTTGCGGCTTTTGATCCCGATATTGATATGCATTTTACTTACGATGGCACGAATAGGGTCAATGGCTGGAGTGTGCATGATAAACAATCTGGCAAACAATTAACTGTCACACTGGAGTTTGATGATTTTGGTCGTGAAATCAGGCGCGTAATTCAGACAGAAAAAGAGACTCTGACCCTTGAACAAACATATACCATCAAAGGGCAGGTAGCATCACGCACCACAAACTCACAACATGCCGGTCTGTTGCGCCAGGAGAATTATACCTATGATCCCGTGCGTCATTGGCTGACAGAATATGATTGTACGGAGGGGAAGGAGCAACCGTTAGATGCTTACGGTTTTGCCATCTCCCATCAACGTTTTACCTACGATTGTCTGGGAAATATATTAACGTGCCTCACGACGCTTGCTGATGGTAGTGATGATATGGCTGTATTTACCTATAGCCCGTTAGATCCTTGCCAGCTCAGTAAGATAACCCATACCCATCCGAAGTACCCAGCGACCATTGAGCTGGAATATGATAAGGCAGGGCGCCTGATCCGGGATGAAGCGGGTCGCCATTTAACCTATGATGCATTGGGGCGTCTGCTCAACGTTGAAGAGGGGGATATGACCAGTCATTACGCTTATGACGCACAGAATCGTTTAGTGTTGCAGAAGCTGGGAGAAGACAACATCCATGAACTTTATTATCAAGGGCAGAAACAAATTGCCGAAGTCACACGAGGCAGTGAGTCGGTGACGCGTTTTTTACGAGTTCAGGGAACAATGGTTGCGACGGTGACAGATAACGAAGCTTATATGTTAGGTACTGATCACAATGGTAGTGTATTGACAAACTATAAGCGTAATGGGACTCAAACCCACTATCGTTATTCGCCTTATGGCCAGCAGAATGGGGAAGAACGTAATCCTGAGATTCCGGCTTATAACGGTGAACGCGTTGATCAGATAAGTGGTGCTTATCACTTGGGTAATGGATATCGGGCTTATAATCCTGTATTAATGCGCTTTAATACCCCTGATAGTTTGAGTCCATTTGGTGCTGGTGGCTTTAATACCTATGCATACTGTCTTGGCGATCCTATTAATAATATTGACCCCAGCGGGCATATGAGCCCGGCCAGCATTTTTGGCATTGTTTTTGGTACGGTTGGGCTGGTGGTGGGGGTGTTTTTGGCTATTCCGACGGGAGGTGCGTCACTGGGCGTAAGTGGGGCAATTTTAGCCGGTATAGGATTGCTGTCAGATGTAACAGGAATAGCCAGTTCAATGCTTGAAGATAAGGATCCTAAGGCCTCTTCAATTCTTGGTTGGGTGTCTCTGGGGCTTGGGGCAGTCACTATAGTGGGTGGTGCAATTAGTTTTATCAGGGGGCTACAGCAAGTGAAAAGGGTGGCAGATTCATTTGATATTGTCGCTAGGAGTGAAATCATGACTCACGAAGGAATGCCAGTGAGAACAAATATGATGGAGCCTTCTGCTGGCCCCTCAGAATATATACACGGAATGGATAATGTACCTGTAAGACGGTTTAGGGAAGCAATAGAGCAGCAAAGAATTGTTCCACTTGAAAACCCTCCAAATAGTGGCTTTTATACACTAGGATTTAATTCCAGTGGCTCTGTGAGTAGGGAACTTGATGAATTTAGACAGGCATTTTTTACATCCAGAAGAGGTGATATATCATTTATAAATAATGTTTATGAAGAGACAAGCACGCCCTATTTTTTGAACATCACGCAGCAAGATTTCGAACTGTTGTATTTGACTTATGCGGGAAGGGATATATTGAACCCTATTGGGAATTCTGAGTTTTTTATCAGAGATGTGAATAGCTTGCGTACTCTTTTGGATACTCATATACATACTGCACCCATAAATAGATTGACTAATAGTGAATTTGAAGCTATGCAAGAAACTTGGGCAAGAGGCCATTTTACATCAGAGATAAGTTTGGAAGGATGGGTATGCTCTACGTTACTTGTGAGACATCATAATCTTGGGCCACTATTATTTGATAGTCGGATAAGCGGGATGGACGCTGTCAGCATATTTAATAACATAATTGGGGCAAGACTCTAAAGCGTTGTAGTGATGTTTTTCAGGCTCAAATTTAGTGTCTATATTAATAAATAAAATCGATTAACAAATGTATTTTTATTAATATAAACAGATTGTTATTTTAGATTTATTTTTTCTTCCTGAAGAAATATTGATTTCATCTAATAGAATAACTGTTATATTTTTAAAATTAAATTACCCGTAGTGATATAACCACCGAAAGAGCATCGAAATATTGACGATTTGCAATTTTTTTCGTTAGTGTCTTAAATTAGTTCGTAGGGATTAATCAATTCGTAAACAAATAATCTAATCGACTCTGGAGGTTGTATATGGGTATCCTGTCATGGGTTATCTTCGGTCTGATTGCTGGGATTCTTGCGAAATGGATTATGCCGGGTGATAACAGTAGCGGCATCATTATGACGATTGTTTTAGGCATTGTGGGGGCGGTTCTTGGCGGGTTTGTCAGTACTTTCTTTGGCATGGGGAAAGTTGACGGGTTTAATTTAGGCAGCTTTGTGATTGCTATTGTGGGAGCGATGGTTGTCCTATTTGTGTACCATAAAATTGCTAACCGATAGTTTTGCATATTTTTTTGTGAATAATTCAAATGATTAAAAATAGAAAAGGGCATGTTACCTCGGTGCCCTTTGCTATTGTTGACTCTCCTGATTTACGGTTCTTCCATTTTATCTTTTTTAAAATTTACTTTTCCAATGGAAGTGAATCATCGGCTCCCCATTCAGCCCAAGAAGCATCGTATAATCCCGCGTCTTGGTGCCCAATCATATCAAGCCCCAATACTAAAACAGCGGCTGTCATTCCTGAGCCACAACTGGTCATAATAGGCTGATTTAAATCAACGCCTTGTGCTTTGAATATTGCGGCAATCTCTTCGACTGATTTATAGCTGCCATTATTAATCAACGCGGTCCAAGGCACATTCTTAGCGCCGGGAAGATGGCCCATTCTCAAACCGGGGCGTGGCTCAGGCGCTTTTGCCTGAAAGCGATCTTCAGCTCTGGCATCGATAAATTGTACGGGTGCCTTGCTGTTTAATGCATCAAGGATTTTTACCTGAGTAAAGACTTTTTCAGGCGTAAATTGAATGTTGAAATTTTCAGGTGAACGAATAACTTCTCCTGATTCAGTCGGATAATCTGCTTGTTGCCAGCTTTGCAATCCTCCTTCAAGAATACGGATATGGCGGGCACCAAAAATTTTAAATGTCCACCACGCCCGTGGAGCAGAAAACATGTTGCCCTGATCGTAAATGATGATCAGATGATTTTCGCTGATCCCCATTTGACTGACCGCTTGGCGGAAAACATCCGCTTCCGGCAGCATGTGCGGCAGGTTGGTCTGTAGATTGGCGACTTTATCAAGATTAAAGAATTGTGCTCCAGGAATATGTTTTTCCAGCCAGAGCTGCTGATAATCGATGGATTGGGTAGGCATTGGGGCACTGGCATCAATGACAACAACATTCTCATCATGGAGATGCTCGTTTAACCATTGCGGACTAACAAAATATTCGTTTTTCATGAGCTTCCTCACCTGACATCGTAATTCAGATATCACGCGATAATATCTGGGGTTGCGATAAGGGCCAATATATTTATTGTTGCCCTGTCGGGGTACTTTCCTGCTGAATTTGCTGTGGCTCTTCTGTTGGGGTTGTTGAACGTGTGTACATATTCAATCCAGCCAGAAAAACACCGCCAATGGAGCCAATAGAAAATAAGATGATGATAATGAGCAGGATTTTTTTCATCGTTGTATCCAATAATATTTTAATAATGCACTGTAACGGGCATAAAAAGCCAAAAGATAGAAAGTCAAAAGTATATCGGCTTCTGCATTCCAGACAAGCAATAACCGATTTTTATGCATTGACAATAAGAGAATTGGGAATCGCTTCCCAAGACTGGCTATATCAGGATGATTTGGTCTCAATACTGTGGGAAAATCATTTTCATGAGTTCATAAACTAACCAATTGCAAAGTAATATCATCATCATTTCAACTGTATTGGGCTCTATTGAGCAGCCTTAAGTGAGCTTTTTTATGAATAAAATGTTTCAATTTAGACAAACTGAACTATGGTCTGAAAGTGATTTATGCATCGGTGAAAATGGTAGGCGGATGGGGCTGTGTCAGGGAATAAGTTTTTTATCTTTTAACAAATTTATATGAAAGTGAAGATGAAAATTTGACACCAGGAAGCGCTTATAATTTAACCGAAATGTATGTCAAAATGTTCAAAATGACGAAAGATAAAATAACAGGGAAATCAACAGTCATCGAACATTTCAGTCGATTAGGTGACAAAATTACCTACTTACAGAGAAGTTATGGCCATATCAAACCAGTTGGATTTGCGCTAAGAGGTTTTTTTGAGGGAGATCATGGGCATGAAATCGTGTACAGCAACGTTTTTTCTATAGCTGGAGATGTAGCCCCGATCATGCCCCCAGGTAATCTTTTTTTTCATTCTCGAAGTGATTACGTGGATTATATGAAAAATCACTCTGAATTCAGATCAAATCATGTAGGATTTATAGTTTGGGATCATTCTGGTTTATTTATATTTGATCCTAGTTCAGGTGGACAACTTGTTGATGCTGATAATTTTTCACAAGAGGGAATTGAGCGCTGTTTGAACATGATGTATATCCGACAGAATAAATTAAGAAGGGCTAAAATTCTTTTGATAATTAAACCTAATTTTTCTGCGGAAAAGAATGCATGTATTTTTGGCGCTTTAAAATAAACAAGATGATGTAATATTCATTAAAAAAAATAATTTATTTGGCGGTTCTAGGAATATTAAAAACTTCTTCTTATGAAATATCCTGTATTATGGTGAAAGAATAATTATCCAATTTTCAAGCAGCAAAACTTATGGCACTTTCCAGTTCAATTAAAAATCAAATTAGCCAATGGTATAAAGCGTTATCTACCCATATTGATGGTTTTATCCCACGAGCACCTCAACGTCAGATGATTGCAGAAGTTGCAAAAACGCTGGCAGATGAAGAGGGACGGCATTTAGTCATAGAAGCGCCTACTGGGGTAGGAAAGACATTGTCATACCTTATACCGGGCATTGCTGTCAGCCGGGCAGAGCAGAAACCGTTGGTAGTAAGCACAGCCAATGTGGCGTTGCAAGATCAAATCTACAGTAAAGATTTACCCTTGCTGCGTAAAATAATCCCTGACCTGAAATTCACGGGGGCTTTTGGTCGCGCGCGTTATGTCTGCCCACGTAATCTCGAGGCTATTTGTGCCGCAGAGGGAGAACAGATTGACCTGATGTTTTTGGTCGAGGATAAGACGGAAGTTGCCAATAGCGAAGAGCGGGAGTTATGCCGTCGATTACGCAGTGATTACACAACTTTTGCATGGGATGGCCTGCGTGATCACCATAAACTGGCGCTATCGGATTCTTTGTGGTCAAAAATCAGTACAGATAAAATGAACTGTCTGGCACGGAATTGCCAATTTTATCATCGTTGTCCGTTTTTTCTTGCTCGTCGGGAAATTGAAGATGCGGATGTGGTTGTTGCCAATCATTCATTGGTTATGGCGGCTCTGGAGAGTGATTCTGTTTTACCTGAGGCAAAAAATTTGTTGCTGGTATTGGATGAAGGCCATCACCTTCCTGATGTTGCAAGGGATTCACTAGAAGTTGAAGGAGAGATCACGTTATTTCAACTCAATGGACAGTTGGATACATTTGTCCGCCATGTGGAGCAATATTTGACCCAATTCAGGCCGCCGAAACCACCGGCTTTGGCTAATATTCCCCGGTTACAAAAGCATTGTGAAACAATGCGTGAATGCTTTAAAGATTTGGCTGTAATGACACAGGCGTTGCTGCCCGAACGCAGTGAAGAAGAAATATATCTATTTGAACTGGGAAGATTACCGGACAGCTTACTGCCATGTTGTCAGCAATTATTTAAATTGACCGATGGGCTGCGTGGCTTGGCGGAAGCAATTTTAAGCGATTTAACTGATCAAACTGCAAAGCAAGATATTGTTAGATTGCACCGGGCTATTCTGCAAACCAGCCGGATATTAGGCTATTTTGAGAATATGGCCAAACTATGGCGTTTGGCTTCGCTGGAAGAATCTTCCCATGCCCCGATATCAAAATGGTTAACGCGCCGTTATGAGAAAAATCAATCCCATCTCTATTTCCACTGCGCAGGCATTCGGGTCAGTGAACAATTAACCCAGTTGTTATGGCGCAATATTCCGCACGTTGTGGTGACATCTGCCACCCTGCGTTCTCTGAATAGTTTTTCCCGCATTCAGGAATTGACGGGTTTACATGAAAACTTTGATGATCGTTTTGTGACGCTATCATCTCCTTTTGAACATGTCCGGCAAGGCCGTTTAATCATTCCACAAATGGCTCAGGAGCCAACGATTCAAAATGAAATGCAACATCTTGAAGAGATGGCGCGTTATTTCCGATCACAAGTCATTGAGGGGAAACACCGGGGCATGCTGATTTTATTTAGCAGCCAGCGGGCAATGGAAGGGTTTCTTACATTTGTGACTGACTTGCGGTTAATGTTATTAGTGCAAGGTGACCAGCCCCGTTACCGGTTGGTTGAAACTCATTGCAAGCGTATTGATGAAGGGCAATCCAGTGTTTTGGTGGGATTGCAGTCGTTTGCAGAAGGGCTGGATTTAAAAGGTGACTACCTTTCACAAGTCCATATTCATAAAATCGCGTTTCCGCCGGTGACCAACCCGGTCATTATTACGGAGAGCGAGTGGTTGAAGTCATTGAAACGCTATCCGTTTGAAGTACAAAGCCTACCTGCCGCTTCGTTTAACTTAATTCAGCAGGTAGGAAGATTAATTCGTAGTCATGAATGTTATGGCGATATCGTCATTTATGACAATCGATTATTAACGAAACGTTATGGCCCGCGCTTGCTGAATGCATTGCCGATATTTCCGATTGAGCGGCCACAAGTGCCATCAGAAAAAGAATTGAAGAAAATTAAAAAAGATAATTAACTCATCTTTGAGTTAGTTATCCAAAAATCTCAAAGGTGGCCTTGAACTTAAGGCACAACCTTGTATTTAGCGTACGGTTTTTAATTTAATGTATTGCTTTGAATTTGCAGAATTTTTCAAAAATTTTATAAAAAACGCCCCATTAGAGGAAAGGTTTTTCTGATTTAGTGACTTATTGGCGAATGCCTATGTTATGTATTTCTTTTAAACTGCGCTGATATTTTTTGGATGTGAATTTCAATATTTTGATTTTTTGTCAATGGCTATTATGAAATTCTATTTTATCAGTGGGATATATTCACGGATTCAGAGACGTAACGTGGTGGCAAAGGAATAAATGCAATTTGATTTAATTCAGTTTGATTGTTAACGTCATTGGGTAAAAGGATAAATAATATAAAAGTTAATATTATTTATCCTTTAAGCTAAAAAAGATTTGTAACTGCTGTTTATCCTATTTTTTTCAGAAAGCAGGTTTTCAGCACTAGGCCTTTGATTTTATCGGCGTTGCATTCGATTTCATCTTCGCGGTGGGTCAGGCGGATGTTTTTGATCAAAGTACCGCGTTTAAGGGTCTTGGAAGTCCCTTTGACTTTCAGGTCTTTGATTACTTGAACTGAGTCACCGTCATTCAGCAGTGCGCCATTAGAGTCTTTGACTTCGATATCCATAGTGTGGAATCCTCATGTTTATTTTTAAATCAAACAGGGATTATAAAGAGAAAAATGTTTTTTTTAAAGGTTAGTCTGTTTTTTTAGGTGATAGCTTCTATTTCTTGCGTTTTTACTAACTGTAGGGAGCTATGGGCGTGAAAAAGGCCACCGATGTGACCTTAATGTTATGAAAAATAATATTTTTTATTTTATTACTCAAGGTTTGCTTCAATAAACCATAAAAATTTGTCGAGATCACGGGATGCTGCCGTGAATATATCAGCGGTATCTTCATCTTCAGCATCAGTAATGGCCTGGCGAATATCGTTGGCGACGCTAGCATACCGATCAGCCAATGCTTTCAGATGATCTTGCACATCATGAATATTGGTTGGATAGCTTTGCAAAGTTGTACGTTTGTTCACTTCTTGAATCGTCCCCAAAGCTGTTCCTCCCAGTTGGACAGCCCGCTCGGCGAAGATATCAAGATGCTCGGTGATTGCATCGCGGAAACTGTCTAACATTTCATGGATAGAAATAAAATTCCGGCCGCGCATGTTCCAGTGAGCTTGTTTCGTAAGCATAGACAGATCAATAAATTGGCTCACCATATAATTTAAGGCAGCAATTGTTTTTTGTTTAATTTCATCATTCACATTATTGCGGGTGTAAATCAGGCTAGTTTGCTGAGTTTTAAGTAATTTTGCTGTACTCATCATATTGTCCTTCTAATTCTAGATAATAAGTTATTTCATTAGATGGAATAAATTTAGTAGACAATTCATGATTCGTCATATTGATTATTTCTATCAAAATGATAGTTGATAAAAATGAAAACCGGAGTATGTTGAAAACACTCCGATTTTTAGCAAAGCTACCGAAACAAAAACAAATATTGTCGATGTGAATAGCTTACTCTATTTTTTCTATTCTCGTTTTTTTCTGAACCGTGGACGTTGAGCCGATTGAAGCACATATAATGCAGAAAAGGGCAACCCATTGAGTCATCGTTAAATGCTCATTAAGGAATATGATACCGGACAAGGCGCCCAGTGCTGGCTCAAGGCTCATTAATGTGCCAAATGTTTTAGCTGGCAAGCGGGTGAGGGCAATCATTTCCAAAGTATAAGGAAATGCGGTGGATAAGATGGCTATCCCCAATACAATGGGCAGTAATGAGACGTCAAACAGCAGTTCTGGACCAGTTTGTATCAACCCGACCGGAAAGAAGATAAAGGCAGCAATCAGTGAACCGATAGAAACGGTCGCTGCGCCATATCCTGCTCCAGCGCGTTGCCCGAAAATAATATAAAGTGCCCAGAAAACACCTGCTCCCAACGCATATAGAACCCCGATGGGATCAAGCGTATTGACGCTATCGCCGATGGGTAACAGAAAACCTAACCCTACGATAACCAAGGCAATCCAGAGAAAATCCAGCGGGCGTCGGGAAGAAAACATCGCTACTGCTAAAGGGCCTGTAAATTCGAGTGCAACCGCAATACCGAGGGGAATGCGGGAAAGTGCCATGTAAAACAGGTAGTTCATCGCGCCGAGTGAAATACCATAAGCAAAAAGTGGCAGCAATGAGTCCCGTTTGAAGTTCAGGCGCCACGGTTTAAAAATAAGAAATAAAATGATAGTTCCTAATGCAAGTCTCAGCGCTGTTACACCCGGTGCACCGATGACGTGAAATACTGTTTTAGCCAATGAAGCCCCGGCCTGAATAGATGTCATTGACAATAATAGCAAAATGACAGGCAGCAGCGGAAAAGAACCCGCCCGCCTTTTGGAAAGAGACATTTACAGAAAACCTCGATTACAACATGTTGTTTAAAGGGTGCCATCTTCGCAGTGAAAGAAGTATAACTCAACTGTATTGTCAGTTGTGCGATCATTAAGCTATCGTATAGTCAGAAACTAAAAAAATAATAATGGAGTTTAGCAATGAATGAGATGACGGTAAGAAATTCTTCAGCAACCTCCCGCCCTGTAAAAAGTATTGCGGTTTATTGTGGATCAAGTCTCGGAGCATCTGAAATATATAGAGAAAGCGCAATTTCTTTTGCGAAAGAGTTGGTCAAGCGTGACATTACTTTAGTTTACGGTGGTGCAAGTGTAGGCATTATGGGCACTGTTGCAGATACTGTTTTGAAAGCGGGCGGTAAGGTGATTGGCGTGATCCCAGCATTGCTGGAAGAGCGTGAAATTTCTCATAAAAACCTTTCGGAACTCCATGTCGTAGAAACTATGCACCAACGTAAAAGCAAAATGATCGAATTGGCAGAAGGCTTTGTTGCTTTACCGGGGGGATTTGGTACTTTGGAAGAGTTCAGTGAAATTTTTACCTGGAGTATGATTGGCCTGAACAGCAAACCTTGTGGTCTTTTGAATATCAACGAATTTTATGATCCTCTGATTGCCATGATCGATAAAATGGCTGATGAACAATTTTTACAAGAAAAATATCGTCATATGGCTATTATTGAAAAGGATCCGGCAATGCTACTGGATCGTTTCAATAATTACACGGTTCCATCGATAAAAACATATAGCAGATAATTTTAATCTCGGGAGAATGCAATGATAATAAGAACTGCATCTACACAGGATATTGATGCTATTTTGTCCCTTTACAGTGATTTATTTGCTGAAATGTCAGCTATGCAGCCAGATAGATTTCGGTCAACTGAACAGGATAGAGATTTTGTTATTTCCAGCATCAGTGACGACAAATTTCATTTACTCGTTGCAGAAGATGATGATGGGGAAATTAAAGGGTTTTCTATCGCACAGGAGCAAAAAAACCTGCCTTTTAACGCTCTGGTTCCCAGAACTTATGGTTATGTGTTTGATTTAATAGTCAGCCGAGAAGCCAGGAGTTTGGGGATCGGTCAGAAGCTACTGGCCGGAATGAAAGATTGGGCGCAAAAAAACAATTATTCACATCTGGAATTAACAGTATTATCTAAAAATACAAAAGCAATTCAGTTTTATGAAAGGGAAGGCTATCAAGATGTCTCCAAAATTATGTCAATCTCCCTTTAAAAAATGAATGATAAGCCGAACCAAGTTCCCCCATTCTTTGTATTACAATGAATGGCATCATCAGGAGTCAAAGAGTGGGGAAGCCTACTATTTTGAATATAATTTTTGCCTAAATAAGCGTGAATGTGCGGTGATGCTTATTTAGCGCTGATATTTTTTTTGGCTGTGTTCAACATGCCTCGATATTCTTTTAACACTTCATCGATGATCCAACTTGTACGGGCAGCAGAATTTCCCGTGGATGGACAAACCCCATTGCCTTGTATTTCCTCAATGATTGTTTTAATAAAAGGCATTTGGATATGTTTTGGATTTTCAAAATCATATTGGTGTAATTGATTATTTTCGTCATAGTACGAAATGGGAGAATCACCAAAGGTTGAAAAAACTATCTTGCCTTTTGTGCCAATGATTTCAACTCTGTCTTCATGAGAGCTGGCAACGAAATTCCAAATACCAACACCTTGAACATGGTTCTCAAACATAAACGACATGGAGACACAATCTTCGGCAGGATAGGCATGTGCCTGCGAATTGGCATGCCCTTTTACGGACGTAATTTTACCCAGCAGGAAATCTAATATATCAAGGGTATGACAGGCCAAATCAACAAATAAGCCACCACCAGATATTTCTGGTTTGACAAACCAGGGCAAGTTGTCAGGATCTTGGTAAATAGAGGCCATTTCCCTGAATAACATACAACTGACAATACGTGGTGTGCCGATTGCACCGGAATCAAGCAATGCTTTTATTTTGATAAACCTCGGCAATGCCCGACGGTAATAAGCGACATATAATGGGACTTTCTGTGATTGGCAGAACGCAATCATTTCGTTGCACTCTTCAAACGTCATGGCCATGGGTTTTTCAACGTAAACGATTTTTCCTGCCTGAGCTGCCATTAGTGTATATTTTTTGTGATCTGATGGCGGGGTGGCAATATATATTGCATCAATTTCGGGATCATTAATCAGAGATTCAGCATCTGAATACCATTTTCTGATATTGTGCCGTTCGGCAAAATTTTTGGCTAAATCTGCATTGCGGCGCATTACCGCCACCAATTCCGAATTGTCTAGTTTATAAAAAGCCGGGCCACTTTTGACTTCCGTAACATTACCACAACCAATAATTCCCCATCTCACTTTTTGCATTGTTTTCTTCATCTATTAATTTATTGAATCGAAAGAGTATATTAAAACTATAATAACATTACGATTTTTACCATATATTTCCCGAAGGTCATACCAATTATTGGGGCAATTCGCCTTACGGCTGGAAGGGATTTGAAATAGCTCTAAAAATTCAGAAAAAATATAAATAAGGTTTTAAGCTTAAAGTTTAACTTTTGTCCGGTGCCAATAAACCATAATAAAAATATGGATTTATTTGTAGTGTGGTTTGTGATATTGGATGAAGGACTAAAGTTTGGCAGAAAATAAGATGGTGGAAAATAATGAATCGATCAAGTGGTGAGATCAATAAAAGTTACATTTTGAAATTATCATTGTTTATCATAATTGCAGGATTAGGGTTACGAGTGCCAATCTCTTATATCCCACCCATGTCACTGGAAATCATGGGTGATCTTAAGATAAATCACTCTACGTTAGGATTGATAACGTCATTATCACCGCTTTGCTTTTTTTTCTTTTCGCCGTTAACGCCTTATTTTGAAAAGAAAATAGGCTTGCTCAAAACATTGGTGATGACTTTTATTATTGCAATTCTGGCTTACAGTTTAAGGTTGAACAGTTCTGTCATATTACTGTTGGTTTCGACTGTGTTGTTTGGTTTTGCCATTGCATTGGGGAATGTTGCATTACCTTCATTTTTTAAGCGATTGGGCAGCAGCAGAATCGCCATATTATCTTCAGCCTATACTGCCTCCTTGTACCTTGGGCCAGCGATGGCGACAGCATTAACTTTACCGATTAAGAACGTACTTAATATATCTTGGAACCAAATGTCATGGGTCTGGGTGCTAATCCCGGTGCTTTCCATGCTTTTAATTATATTTTTTGCCAATAATAAATCGGTATCCACAGGAAATAAGACAGTTTCCAGTGCAGCGAGTGATGGAGATGTTAAAAGTGCAATAAATCCATGGAAAAAAATATCATGCTGGATTATGGCCACTTACTTTGCCATTTTGTCATTTAATTTTTTCATTATTACAGCTTGGTTTCCGGAACTGATTAGCTCTTATGGGATCATAGAAACTGAATCTGCGTTTTATGCATCAATATTCCCGTTAATTGCCATTCCATTCGCGACTTTATCATCATTTTATATTTATAAAATTAAACAACAAAGAATTATGTTTGTTATCAATCCCATTATCGGCATCATCGGTCTCTTGATGCTTATTTATGGCAGCAATGGATTGATTCCTTTTGCTATTTCCATCATGGGAATAGGAGCCGGAATTTGTACAGGGGTAGCCTTTATATTGCCTTTGTTAAGATTTAATAATATTACCAATGTGACAAAGGCAAACTCAATGATGCAATCCATTGGCTATTTAATTGCATTTAGTGGCCCTCTAGTGTCAGGTTATCTTCATGATTTAACTCAATCTTGGGAAACTGTGTTGTGGCTGTGCTTGCTGACGCTTGTGATACAGACGATAGCGGGCATGATAATTGGCAAGAATGAAAAACTTGATCCGGTAGAATCCGCCAGCTAATGCTGGCGATACTTTTTTCTTGTTGTGGCATAATGCGCGACTATCGATTTTAAATTCCCTTTTTATACCCATTGGATTTCAAGGTGCAGCTCGACGGTGAGGGAACAAATTTACCCGGCCCAAGGCTGCTTTCCGGTGAAAGGCGAAAGCCTTTCATTAATCCCTCCGGAAGCATAGATAACCGTATGCTTATAAAAACGGCGACTGTAGTGAGCGCAGCCAACTAAGCTGTAACTTGAAAGACGACAGGTATATTCACTTTAAGAGCAAAAGTAGTGTTAAGTACAAACAACATCACTATGCAGTTTGGCAGTAAGCCACTGTTTGAAAACATTTCTGTCAAGTTTGGCAATGGTAACCGTTATGGTTTGATTGGTGCAAATGGGGCAGGTAAATCTACTTTCATGAAAATTCTGGGTGGGGATTTAACACCTACCTCCGGTAACGTAAGCCTTGATCCCAATGAACGTCTGGGTAAATTGCGTCAGGATCAATTTGCTTTCGAAGAATATACCGTGCTGGATACCGTCATCATGGGGCACACGGAGCTGTGGGCTGTCAAACAGGAACGTGACCGCATTTATGCCATGACAGAAATGAGCGAAGAAGATGGCTATCGTGTGGCTGATCTGGAAGTCGCTTATGGTGAAATGGATGGCTACAGCGCCGAAGCCCGTGCCGGCGAATTATTGCTGGGTGTGGGCATTCCAGTGGAACAGCATTATGGCTTGATGAGTTCAGTGGCTCCGGGCTGGAAATTGCGTGTCTTGCTGGCACAGGCCCTGTTTTCCAACCCAGATGTCCTGTTGCTTGATGAACCAACCAACAACTTGGATATCGACACTATTCGTTGGTTGGAACAGGTGCTTAACGAACGTAACAGCACCATGATCATTATTTCCCATGACCGTCATTTCTTGAATACCGTATGTACCCATATGGCTGATTTGGATTATGGTGAACTGCGCTTATTCCCAGGCAACTATGATGAATACATGGTGGCAGCAACGCAGGCTCGTGAACGCCTGATGGCAGATAATGCGAAGAAAAAAGCACAGATTGCTGAATTACAGTCATTCGTTAGCCGCTTTAGCGCCAATGCGTCTAAATCTAAGCAAGCAACATCCCGTGCCCGCCAAATTGATAAGATCCAGTTAGAAGAAGTGAAGGCTTCCAGCCGTCAGAACCCGTATATCCGTTTTGATCAGGATAAGAAACTGTTCCGTAATGCGCTGGAATTGGAAGCCTTGACTAAAGGTTATGATAACGGCCCTCTGTTCAAGAACCTGAATTTGCTGATGGAAGTCGGCGAAAAGATGGCGGTGATTGGTGAGAACGGTATTGGTAAAACAACCTTCCTGAAAACCTTGATGGGTGAAGAGCAACCGAATAGCGGTACGGTTAAATGGTCTGAAAACTGCACTATTGGCTACTATGCTCAGGATCATGCCCGCGATTTTGACTGCGACATGACCGTTTTTGAATGGATGGGCCAGTGGAAACGTGAAGGCGACGATGAGCAGGCTGTCCGTAGTATTCTCGGCCGCTTGCTGTTTGGGCAGGACGATATCAAGAAAAAAGTGGGGGTGCTTTCTGGTGGTGAACAAGGCCGGATGCTGTTTGGTAAGCTGATGATGCACAAACCCAATATTTTGTTGATGGATGAGCCAACCAACCACTTGGATATGGAATCCATTGAATCACTGAACCTTGCATTGGAACTTTACCAAGGAACATTGATTTTCGTCTCTCATGACCGTTCATTTGTTAGCTCATTAGCCAGCCGCATTCTGGAAATTAAATCCGATAAGGTTGTTGATTTTAAAGGTACTTATGATGAGTACCTGGCAAGTCAGGGCATTACGGAGTAATTCCGCCTGATAGCTATGGTTTTGTGAATAGCTATGGTTCCATAATATGGCTTCGTAAATGATCATGGCCCCGTAAAATAAGAGGGGCCATGATCATTATTCATGACAGATTTCACACTGCGGATCTTTAGGCAAGCGTATCTCACGGAATTGCATTGCCATAGCATCAAACAGCAACACCTTGCCATGAATGCATTTCCCGTATTGAGTCAATAACTTAATTGTTTCCATTGCCTGAAAGGAACCGATAGCTCCCACCAATGGGGCCATGACACCGGCTTCAACGCAAGTCAGGCTATTCTCTCCAAACAATCGGCTCAGGCAGCGATAGCAAGGCTCTTCTGGTTGATAAGTGAAAACAGAAAGCTGGCCTTCCATACGGATAGCCGCACCGGAAACCAGCGGAATTTTACGTCCGTGGCACAAACGATTGAGTTGCTCCCGAATGGCAACATTATCCGTACAATCAAGTACAACATCGTGTTGGCGGATTAATTTATCCAGCTCAGGATCATCCAGCAATCCTTCAACAGGCTGGATGGTGACATGCGGATTAATCTCTTTCAGCGTCAATGCCGCAGAATGCACTTTGGGCATACCAATGCGTTTATCGCGGTGGAGAATTTGTCGTTGCAGATTGGAAAGGGAAACGTTGTCAAAATCCAACAGGGTCATTGTACCGACACCTGCCGCAGCAAGATATTGGGAAGCTGCGCAACCGAGGCCTCCCATACCCACTATCAGTACCTTTGACGATTTTAATTTCTCTTGTCCATCGAAATCGAAACCGCGTAAGACAATTTGCCGGTTGTAACGCAAGGTTTCTTCATCAGTCAGTTCGATAGTCATTTTTCAAGGTCTTTCGTATTATTGGTTTTTCAATAAGTGATTGAAAAATTCGATTTGTACTGTTTCGCCAGCCTCAACTTTCCCACGTTCTTGTTCCAAAACAATAAAACAGTTGCCGATACTATATGAACTAAAGATGTGGGAGCCTTGATGCCCAGTGGTTTTTACTTCAAGCCCGCCATTTGTGTTAATAGTGGCGATTCCTCGCTGGAAGTCCAATCGGCCGGGGGATTTTTTCAATGGTGTTGTCGTCTTGGCTACAAGGCGGGCTGGAGACTGCCAGGCAGTAAAACCGGACAGGCGGGCAATTAGCGGTTGCACCAATTGGTAGAACGTCAGCACGGCAGAAACAGGGTTACCCGGCAAACCGCAGAACCACGCATTTTCCAGTTTGCCGAAAGCAAAAGGTTTTCCTGGTTTAATGGCCAGTTTCCAAAAACCGATGCTGCCTACTTCATCTAAAATTTGCTTGGTATAATCCGCTTCACCCACAGAAACACCACCACTGCTGATCACTAAATCTGCTTGTTTATCCGCTTTAGCAAAAGTGTCACGCAAAAGATCTGGGTTATCGCGGATTATGCCCAGATCGATAATTTCACAGTCGAGTTTTTCCAGCATCAGGCGAACGGCAAATCGATTGGTATCGTAGATTTGGCCTGCCTGCAAGGGGCTGCCGATGGTTTGTAATTCATCGCCGGTAGAGAAAACAGCAACTTTCAACTTACGGATTACTTCAACTTCTGTAATGCCTAAAGAAGCAAGTAGAGGTAATTGTGCGGTGGAAAGTTTGATACCTTTTGGCAGTACAACTGCATTTTGCTGGATGTCTTCCCCAATGGTACGAATATTTTGTCCCTGATTGACGGGATAGGCGAAATGTATTCCTTCATCAGTGACTTCTGCCTGTTCTTGCATGACAACTGCATCGGTGCCAGAAGGAACTGGGGCGCCTGTCATAATACGAATGCAGCTACCGGAAGGCCATTCTCCTTGAAAGGGAACCCCTGCCAGTGCCTTGCCTGCCACCGGCAAAGTTTGGTTTTGGCTGAGATCGTTCAGGCGGACGGCATAACCATCCATTGCTGAATTATCAAAAGAAGGGACGTTGATGGGAGAAATAATATCGGTCGCGGTAATGCGGCCAGCAGATTCAGTCAGGTTAATCGTTTCTGTGGCGGTCAGGGAAACAGTTTGAGCCAGTAATGCTTCCAATGCTTGCTCAAGTGAGATTAAACCAGAGGTATGACAGTGATCCATGAGAAACTCCATAAATGCCGCAAGTTGCAAATATCACCGATTGCGGGCAAGGGTTTATTCTTGATGGTACGCATTATGGCAAAGATTGCTTTGATGGGGAATGATGATAACTTTCTCTTTGTATCCGGTTAAAAGAGACAATAAATAAAAGATGTATATTATATTCATGATTTGCTATAACTAAATTACCCCTAATAAAACAATTAATTCCATTGTTATTTAATCACTATGAACAATCAACTCGTTACACCTCAACGCCGCAATTATGAAGCGTTTCAGATTGCATTGAGTGGTTTCTTTGCTCTGGCTGTCGCAATGGGAATCGGTCGATTTACATTCACTCCACAAGTTCCGTTAATGATAGCTGAATCTCAACTTACATTGACGGGGGCAGGTATTGTTGCGGCGTTCAATTACCTTGGCTATTTGGCTGGCTCTTATGATGCAATGCGTGCACAACGTTTTGTTGAATATCGTTTATGGAGCGGGTTATGGGGAGCGGTAATTATTACGCTGCTTTCCGCATTGTTGGATGGCCCGATACTGCACAGTATTGCTCGCTTTTTTATTGGTTGGGCAAGTGGATGGACACTGGTATTGGTAGTGGCATGGGCAAACGAAGAGCTGGCTAAATTGAATCGCCCCGGATTGAGTGCGGCCGTCTTTTCAGGGACAGGGATGGGAATATTGATCAGTGGGGTACTGGCAGTGGGGATCCAATCCTGGCAAATGGATGCAGCCAATGCGTGGATGATATATGGCATTTTGGCGCTGTTATTGAGTGTTTATGTCAGTATTTATTTGCCCCGCAATGGCGAATTGCATCGCCCACAAACTGCCATTCAAACGCTTACCCTGACACCGGAAATCAAACGATTGGTCTGGAGTTATGGCCTGGCGGGATTTGGTTATATCTTACCTGCAACATTTCTTTCTCAAATGGCGGCAGAGCGTTTCCCTGATAGCCTTTTTGCCCAGTTCGTCTGGCCAATATTTGGCGGAGCTTCTGTAATCGGCATTTTCTTGGGCATTTTGATGCGCAATAAAGGAACAACTCAGAACCGTCTGGCAATTGTATTGTGGCTTCAGGCTCTGGGTATTCTGATTGCAGAGATTTGGCCTGGAATGGCTGGATTAATGTTAGGAGCCTTGCTGGTCGGCGGTGGGTTTATGTGCGTGGTGCAATTAGCGTTGCAATGTGGCCGTGAACTGGCGCCCGAGCACGTCCGTTATATGGCTGGGTTGCTGACTACAGGTTATGCGTTGGGCCAATTGGTTGGGCCAATGGTGTCAGCCTCTTCAACGTGGTTGACTGGAAAATTAGAGCCAGCCCTTTATATCGCATTTATTGGTTTGGTCATTGCGGGGTTGCTGGTATTTTACCGTAACCCTAATTATCGTGAGCGATCTTGATTTGGCTCATTGATAACGTGAAGGTATAGTTATGCTCGGATATATAGTTTTTCTCCGATATATAGTTGTGCGCGGATATATGGCTGTGTACAGATATAATATGGAAGTGTTATATATCTGCGTAAATGAGATCTCGATTCCCCGTCGAGTGACGGAAAGTATTACTCTTGGAGAAACTAATGTCATCCCTAAGTACTGAAGCTGCATTAGTGCATTCGGCACTGGTCGCCCGTGGTCTTGAAACCCCATTGCGTGAGCAAACTCTGGAACCAGAGGTACGTAAAGCGCGCATTGAGGAACACATGACAGAAATTATGAAGCTGTTAAGCCTTGACCTGAGCGATGATAGCTTAGCGGATACGCCGAGTCGTATTGCGAAAATGTATGTAGATGAAATATTTTCAGGGTTAGACTATCGCAATTTCCCCAAAATCACGTTAATAGAAAACAAAATGAAAGTGGATGAAATGGTGACAGTACGTGATATCACACTGACCAGTACCTGTGAACACCACTTTGTTACCATCGATGGCAAAGCCACGGTTGCTTATATCCCTAAAGACAAAGTTATCGGGTTGTCTAAGATTAACCGCATTGTCCAGTTTTTTGCCCAACGTCCACAAGTGCAGGAGCGCTTGACGCAGCAGATCCTGCTTGCATTGCAAACACTGCTTGGCACGAGCAATGTTGCTGTCTCCATCGATGCTGTCCATTATTGCGTGAAAGCCCGTGGCATCCGTGACGCAACCAGTACCACAACAACGACATCTCTGGGTGGGCTATTTAAATCGAGCCAGAATACACGGCAGGAATTCCTGCGTGCTGTGCGTCATCTGCAATTGTCATGATGAATTTTTATTATCATGGAACATAATTGCAATGGAGCAATAAATCAGAGAATTGAGATAATTGACAGTATGCGTGGCTTTGCCATTCTGGGAATATTGTTGCTGAATATTACCAGTTTCGCATTGCCATATGCGGCTTACATGAATCTTTTCTATAAAGAGTCTGCCTCATTTTCTGATGTCGTGGTCTGGTCTGTCCTGAGCATTTTTTCTCAGGGAAAGTTTTTATTTATCCTGACGTTATTGTTTGGAGCATCACTCGAATTGCTTCGTCAAAGAGGCGGCAATTGGAATATCCCCAGGTTGTTGATTTTGGCTGCCATTGGTTTGTTGCATGGTGTCTTGCTGTGGGATGGCGATATTTTGCTGTCATATGGCTTGGTGGGTTTATTGGCATGGCATTTTATTAATACCCGCCCCAAATTGTTCAGCACCGGAGCCACTTGTTACTTATTTGGCGTGATGATGTTCTATCTTCTGGGCCTGTTTCCTGTGGGGGAAAATAATGCTTTCTGGCAGCCCACACCGGAAGATATTTTTCATGAAAGTCACTGGAAAACGGATAGCGGGCTATTGGCGATGGCACACAGAATTCGTCAAATAAGCGGCGCAATGATTGTGGTCGTGGTGCAATATGGTTGGCAGCTCATTGGCGTTATGCTTTATGGCGCCATGTTGATGCGCAATGGATGGCTGAAAGGTGAATTCAGCGCCAAACATTATCGCCATGTTGCATTGTGCTTAATTCCTGTTGGTGTGACGATAAATTGTGCTGCTTTATCTATCCAGTTTTTATATCCATACAGTTATTTTGCATCCTGGACTGTCCGCTATACCATTACTGAACTGGCGACTCCGTTGTTGGCATTTGGCTACATTGCCTCCATGTATGGGTTCTGGCCTGTGATTGAGCGCTTGCGGCTGACTTTCTGGTTACGGCAGGTCGGGAGAATGGCATTGAGCAGTTACTTGCTGCAATCTTTGATTTGCACCACGCTTTTTTATCGCTTGGCGTTATTTGGTCATTTTACTCGTTTAGAACTGATGATGTTTGTTCCCATTATTTGGGCATTGAATATTGCGTTTGCTTGCTGGTGGCTGAAACGTTACCAACAAGGGCCAATGGAAAAACTGTGGCGCAGCTTAACGGCAAAATTGGCGTAAGTCGTTAAGCAAGCTCTATGATGAAGATGAAACAGAGCCTATTTGATAGGCTCTGCTTTTAATTCATTATTGAGGATTGAGGCGCTTTGTATTACTTAAGCGTTTTTTGCTCCGGCTCTTTGTGAGCTTTTTTTCCAATCCTTGTAACTCTTTTGGCGATACAGCAGGGTAACTTTGAATATTGCTGGGGGCACTATTCAACGTTGGGATTGGCATCAAAGGGCCTAAAAAACGAGGTTCACGTTTTAAAATATAGAGATCAGTCAAAGCCCCAAGCCGGGCGAGTACTTCCCTAAAACGAACTGTCATCATATTTTTAGGTGACGGCACTGCGTAACACTGCGCCTCTATGCCCAAGTGCATGGCAATGAATAGGGCACGTTCACAATGGAAACGCTGGGTTATGATCGTAAAGTCATTAGTATCGAAGACTTTGCGTGTTCTGACAATCGAATCCAGTGTTCTGAAGCCGGCAAAATCCATCACAATACTGCTGGCCGGAATTCCTGCTTTGATCAAATCCCGCCGCATGGTAATTGGCTCATTATAGTTGTGCTGGGCATTGTCACCGCTCAACAGTAAATATTTAATTTTGCCACTGTTGTAAGCGTTCGCAGCACCTTGGATTCGGTAAAAATAATATTGGTTATATTTACCGCTTTTATAATATTTAGATGTACCAAGCACCATTCCGACTTCTCTGGCAGGAAGTTGCCTGAGATCATCAAAAATATGAGGGGCGGTTTTCCAGCTAATCCAACGATCAAGCATAATGGCTGTCAGAATAAGGACAGCAATGATAAGAATGAGACCAGTAATCAAGCGTTTCCACATGATTTATGTTTGCCTTATATGTACTGATGAGCCAATGCCCTAAAGGCTACTTTACTTGAAATATCGAAGCAAGCTGCGAATTTAACAACTGCAGAGAAAGTTTAGCCGGAGATTAAAAGTTGATTTTTAGTAAAAATATAGAATCAGCGGCATTGAACTTGTCAAAATTGTTTATCTTTCAAGTTGCAGCCCTGCTGACTGCAACTTGAAATTTATGAAGTACTCATGAAGTACTAATCAGAATAACCTACCCATCAGAATGAAGTGCGTTTATAGACGCGATATTCTGGTTTCCAGAAATTGCGCTCAATCGCCTCATCCAATGCATCTTCTGATGTAACAATCGCAACGCCTTGAATTTGAGCTTTTTTCGCCACTTCTTTAGCTATTTTGCGGGAAACATCCTGAATGTCATCGATTGGTGGCAATAATGGCCCTGAACCTGTTTGCGCCAGAGGTGAGCAATCTGCCAATGCACGGCTGGATGCCATCAACATGTCATCAGTAACACGTTTGGCACCGGAAGCAATAACACCCAGACCAATTCCCGGGAAAATATAGGAGTTGTTGCACTGCGCAATTGGATATTCTTGGTCTTTGTATTTCACTGGAGCAAACGGGCTTCCTGTTGCAACCAGCGCCTTGCCATCCGTCCAGTTGATAATGTCTTCAGGACGTGCTTCCACACGGGAAGTCGGGTTGGACAAAGGCATCACGATTGGGCGTTCGCAATGTACGTGCATTTCACGGATGATCTCTTCGGTGAACAAACCAGACTGACCGGAGACACCAATCAAAACGGTTGGTTTCGCGTTTCGAACCACATCCATCAGCGAGAGGGAATCATTGCTGACATCCCACGATTGCAGAGTTGAGCTTTTTTGTACCAATACGCTCTGGAAATCCAACAGATTTGGTTGCTTATCTGTCAGCAGGCCAAAGCGGTCAACCATAAATACGCGGGCACGGGCTTGTTCATCACTCAATCCTTCGGATTTCATCTGCGCAATAATTTGCTCTGCAATACCACAGCCCGCAGAACCTGCACCGAGGAATGTCACAACCTGATCTTTCAGCTGACGGCCAGCAGCGCGGCTGGCTGCGATCAGACTACCCAGTGCTACAGCGGCGGTACCCTGAATATCATCATTGAAGCAGCAAAGTTCATCACGATAGCGGCTCAGTAGTGGCATGGCATTTTGCTGGGCAAAATCTTCGAATTGCAGCAGTACGTTTGGCCAGCGACGTTTCACCGCTTGAATGAACTCATCCACAAATTCGTCGTATTCTTTGCCTGTGATACGTGGATGACGCCAACCCATGTACAGAGGGTCATTTAAACGCTGAGGGTTGTTTGTACCTACATCCAGTACAACCGGCAAGGTATAAGCAGGGCTTATCCCGCCGCAAGAGGTATACAGTGAAAGCTTACCGATAGGAATGCCCATCCCGCCGATCCCCTG
Source organism: Xenorhabdus mauleonii (assembly GCF_900113945.1). Lineage (GTDB taxonomy): Bacteria > Pseudomonadota > Gammaproteobacteria > Enterobacterales > Enterobacteriaceae > Xenorhabdus > Xenorhabdus mauleonii. The sequence continues at coordinate 275,718 of NZ_FORG01000001.1, read as the reverse complement.
ATCGCCCAGACCAAGGATACGCTCACCGTCGGTCACAACAATAACTTTAACATTCTGCTTGGTGGCATTTTGCAGCATGTCATCAATATAGTCTTTGTTTGGGTAGGAGATAAACAGGCCGCGGGCACGACGATAAATATCAGAAAAATGCTCACACGCTTCACCCACTGTCGGGGTGTAAATGATAGGCATCATTTCGCTGAGATGCGCATCAAGGAGTCTGTAGAACAACGTTTCGTTGGTGTCCTGAATATTCCTTAGATAAATGTGCTTATCTGAGTCATTTTTGAAATCGAGATATTGGCGATAGGCGCGCTCGGTCTGTTCTTCTATGGTTTCAACTGTCTGGGGCAGTAAGCCATGTAAATTGAAATTGCTGCGTTCTTCTTCTGTAAAGGCGCTGCCTTTATTCAGCAGAGGGAATTCCAGCAAAATCGGGCCTGCGTAGGGAATATAAAGAGGACGTTTACTTTCGTGTTCCAGTTCCATGATGCTTACTCTTTGGACTAATCAATAACAAAATCGGCAACAGATCCTAAGAAGATAAAAAAAATAAGTACAGTAAATGTTACTTAAATATGATTATCATGAGTAAAAATGAGAGATAACATACAGAATTGGCTAATTAAATGTTATTTAATTTCCTGTTTTTCCCCTTTTGAGTGTGATTAAGGAGAAAAATTGCCTTTTTGTTAAGTCATCTTTATTTCATTTTAAAATTGTATGCCGTTCCACTTTTGTGCAACCGAGGGCGGTTAATGTAGATTCTGTGGCATTCCACTGTGATATGTGGCTGCTTTCATTTTCCACCAGCACTGCACGTTTGATGGTATGGCAATTACCACCAGATATATTCATCAATATCAACGCTGCCTGCAATGGCGGCAGACTTGGGTTAAAAGCGACATTTTCCGCGTAACGCCCGGCATAAATCTTCCCTTGGGCATCTTGTAACGCAATGCCGGAATGGGATTGGCTGTAAGGAGCATGGCTGCGGTTAGCGGCATCCAATGCAGTTTGTACAAGTTCGTCATCAGTTGCCAATTGGTAGCCGTGGTTAATGGTGTCCAATAACAGCGGCGTATCGGTTAAATCGCGTGGGCCAAAGGATTCCGGCAGATAATCGGCCAACGTCAATTTTGGCCGGTTGGGAAGATAAACTTCCAATTGTGTCCCGCTATTCAATTCATTCATAAATTGGCGGCAGTGACCACAAGGCGAATAATTTATGGTAATGGACGCGAGTTTCTTTTCACCGCGCAACCAGGCATGAGTGATGGCTGATTGTTCTGCGTGGACGGTTTGCTGCAATGGCACACCGATGAATTCCATATTGGCGCCAAAATAGAGATTGCCACTTTCTCCCCGGGCGATAGCACCGACGTAAAAACGGGAAATAGGCGCAATGGAGCAGGCTGCTGCAAGTGGCAGTAAGGAAAGTGCCAGCGCATGATCATTAAGTCCGCTGCTCTGCTTGATAGATTCAACCTGCTTTGCTGTCAGCATGGCAGGAAAATCGTCATGGCTGATATAAGGTAACAGGGCTTCTTGCAGTTTAGGCGTAATTTCTGACCAAATAGCATTAAAACGAGCTTGCATAGAATGATCTCCAAATTAATTGAAGGTCATTCTATGGGTTCTGTTCGAGTTTGTAATGTGATAACAACCAAATAATTAATGAAATTTGTGTAATAAAAATATTATTCTAGTAACTTATGTCAAATTTTTACTATTTTTATCACTTAATTCACATATTTATTACATATATGTAACTATTTTTTCAGTGATTATTTGAAAAGATAATTAACAAAAAGCAATTAATTAAATAGCCGTTAACTGAACAGATACAGTAATACTGGAAATAGAAAAGGGGCAATCAGCGAAGTAATAATGCCACAAGTCATTAAAGCCAATGAACTGTATGCCCCTTCGATATGATCTATTTCAGCGCAGCGAGCAGTACCGACAGCGTGGGCTGCTGTCCCCATCGCCAATCCACGGGACGCCTTTGTTTTCACATTTAATAGATTGAACAGGTTATGACCGAATATTGCCCCTAAAATGCCCACCATAATGACACAGGCTGCGCTGATGGCAGGAATGCCGCCAATGGAGCTGGCTACTGCCATAGCGATAGGGGTTGTGACCGATTTAGGCAGAACGGAGGCCGCAATTTCAGGTGTCGCGCCCGCCCATAATGCAATTGCAGTACCTGTCACCATTGCGACAATGCAGCCGATGAAGCAGATGGTAATGATGGATTTCCATTGGGCACGGATCTGGTGGAGCTGTTCATACAGCGGAAAAGCCAGGGCGACAACTGCGGGTTGCAGCAACTGGTTCAATATTTGGCTACCGGCAAAATAGTGCTCATAAGGAGTGTGTGTTATGAGCAGCAAAGGAATAATGACAATTATTGATATCAACAACGGGTTGAAAATAGGCAACTTGAGCCGCACTGACAGTTTTTTGGCAAAATAAAATACGATCAGTGTCAGGGGAAGCGACCACCAAATATGGCTTAACATTTTTCTTTCTCTTCCGACTTTTGCAATGATGTTGAGGTTTCGGTACCGGTTCGTTCTGAGCTAACGACGAAGCGTTCGCGATGGATATAGTGAGAGCTGTAAGCAACGACAATCATGACAATGACGGTACTGACGAGGCAGGAGAGCACTATCGGGAGTATTTGCTGGCTCAGTTGAGGATAGTAATCCATGATCCCGACCCCGATGGGCAAGAAGAGCAACGTCATGTTCTTCATCAGCAAATTACAGCTGGGTTTCACCCAATGCGCAGGGATAATTTGGAATGCCAGTAAACAAAACAGGATAAGTAAACCAATAATACTGCCGGGAAGGGAAAATGGGAGTAGAGCTGAAATGAAATTCCCCGCAATCAGGCACAAATAGAGCAGTGCGAATGCACGCAGGTATTGCCATCCTATCATCAGCACGCTTTGGATAGACATGATAGATTGTTCCTCAATATGACTAATCTTTTATCTTACGATTTACTCTGTAAATGTTCTATCTGCTACATTAAAAAACGGACCTCAAAATGGGTCCGTTTTGTTATTACTTGATAAGAATCAATATAATTTTAATATGTGCGCTAATTATTTAACTTGCATACCCGGTTGAGCACCGCTGTCCGGACTCAGCAAGAAGATTTCTTTCCCGCCGGGGCCTGCCGCCATGACCATACCTTCTGAAACACCAAAACGCATCTTGCGTGGAGCAAGGTTGGCAACCATCACTGTCAGACGGTTTTCCAAGACTTTTGGATCTGGGTAGGCTGAACGGATACCGGAGAATACCTGACGAGTTTCGCCGCCGAGATCAAGGCTGAGTTTCAGCAACTTATCGGATCCATCGACAAAATCTGCCTGTTTGATCAAGGCGATCCGCAGGTCAACCTTGGCAAAATCATCAAACGAGATCGTGTCCTGAATCGGATCATCCGCCAGCGGGCCTGTTACAGTTTTGGGTTGCCCAATGCTTTCTTTTGAATCTGCGACCATCGCTTCAATTTTAGCCATTTCAATACGGTTAAACAGCGCCTTGAATGGTGAAACATCATGGCCAAGCAGAGGCTGTTGGATGCTATCCCAAGTCAGTTCAGTATTCAGGAATGCTTCCACACGTGTCGTTAAGCCCGGCAGAACAGGTTTCAGGTAAATCATCAGTACCCGGAACAGGTTAATGCCCATTGAACAGATAGCTTGCAGGTCAGCGTCACGGCCTTCTTGCTTCGCTACAACCCAAGGTGCTTGTTCGTCAACATAACGGTTGGCAAGATCGGCCAGCATCATGATTTCACGGATAGCCTTGCCAAATTCGCGGTTAGTGAAATCTTCCCCGATGCTCTGTGCGGCATCAACGAATTTCTGGTACAGCGCAGGATCAGCGAGCTTTTCAGACAGCTTACCGCCGAAACGTTTATTGATGAAACCAGCATTGCGTGAAGCAAGGTTCACGACTTTATTAACGATATCGCTGTTTACACGCTGGGCGAAATCTTCCAGATTCAAGTCAATATCATCAATGCGGGAAGACAGTTTCGCTGCGTAGTAATAACGCAGGCAGTCCGCATCAAGATGCTTCAGGTAAGTTTCGGCCTTGATGAACGTTCCACGGGACTTGGACATCTTGGTGCCGTTTACGGTGATATAGCCGTGAACGAACAGATTTGTTGGTTTGCGATAATTGCTGCCTTCCAACATGGCCGGCCAGAATAGGCTGTGGAAATAAACGATATCCTTGCCGATAAAATGATAGAGATCCGTTTTAGAATCTTTTCCCCAGAACTCGTCAAAATTCAAATCGCTGCGTTTATCACACAGATTTTTGAATGAGCCCATATAGCCAATTGGCGCATCCAGCCAAACGTAGAAATATTTGCCCGGTTGATCAGGGATCTCAAAACCGAAATAGGGAGCATCACGGGTGATATCCCATTGTTGCAAGCCAGCATCGAACCATTCTTGCATTTTGTTCGCCACTTGCTCTTGCAACGTACCGGAACGCGTCCATTTTTGCAGCATATCGCTGAATGCAGGCAGGTCGAAGAAGAAATGCTCGGTATCGCGCATTTCTGGCGTCGCTCCAGAGACAACAGAACGAGGATTGATCAACTCTGTTGGCGAGTAAGTAGTTCCGCAGACTTCACAGTTATCGCCATATTGATCTTCCGCCTTACATTTCGGGCAGGAGCCTTTAACGAAACGGTCTGGCAGGAACATGCATTTTTCTGGATCGAACAGTTGAGAAATTGTCCGGTTCTTGATGTAACCGTTTTTTTTCAGCTCCAGATAAATATGGGATGCAAACGCTTGGTTTTCTTCGCTGTGTGTGGAGTGATAGTTATCATAGCTGATAGCAAAACCAGCAAAATCCTGCTGATGCTCTTGGCTCACCTTGGCAATCATCTCTTCTGGTGAGATCCCACTTTGCTGAGCTTTCAGCATGATTGGTGTACCGTGGGCATCATCTGCACAGACAAAGTGAACCTCTTTGCCGCGCATTCGATGATAACGAACCCAAATATCAGCCTGAATGTGTTCCAGAATATGACCGAGATGGATGGGACCGTTAGCATAAGGCAACGCACAGGTCACCAGTAATTTGTTCGCGACTTGAGACATAGTTAGGATCTTACTTCCGTAAAATGAAAAGGGTTTTTGATGTTACCTGATCAGGAGCGTTGCCGCTAGGGTAACGAGAGATCTTCGCCACTTTTACTTGTGACCTTATCCGAAGTGATTTGCTTCTGCTATGATGGCTAAACAGTTTTATACCATCGTCTTTCAAGTTGCAGCTTTGTTGGCTACGCTCACTTACCCCGGCCGCTGTTTTTATAAACATACGGATATCGGTGCTCCCGGGAATAAATGAAAGGCAAGTGCCTTTCACCGGAGGTCAGCCTTGGTTGGGTTCCAGATGACGCTGTATTCCCTTGTGGTCACGCTGCATCTTGAAATTTATGGGGTATAGGTTGAAAAAGATAAATCAAAAGGAGCCGGGATGAATTCACAATCCCCCGAGCAGACCAATCCTGACCTGCTGAAAGAACATGTTGCAAAAATACTGGCAACGTTCAAACATCCGACATTAGAGCGCGATTTGATTGCCCTGAAAGCCTTGCATCATTGTACGGTGCTGGATGGGGTACTGCATATTGAACTGGTCATGCCGTTTGTCTGGAAACGTGCCTTCGAAATCTTGAAGAAAGAAACAACCCTGTCTTTACAAGCCGCAACGGGCGCAAAATCCGTTGAATGGCGATTAACCCATGATATCAGTACGTTGCGCCGGGCCAATGATTTATCCGGTGTAAATGGCGTGCGTAATATCGTGGCTGTCAGCTCTGGAAAAGGTGGTGTCGGTAAATCCAGTACAGCAGTGAATCTGGCGCTGGCGCTGGCTCAGGAAGGCGCTAAAGTGGGGATTTTGGATGCGGATATTTATGGCCCGTCTGTTCCCAATATGCTTGGCACAGCCAAAGAGCGCCCGACTTCCCCTGATGGTCAGCACATGGCACCGATTATGGTGCATGGCATGGCAACCAACTCCATTGGTTACCTTGTTACCGATGATAATGCAATGGTCTGGCGCGGCCCGATGGCAAGCAAAGCCCTGATGCAGATGCTGCAAGACACATTGTGGCCGGATCTGGACTATTTAGTGATAGATATGCCGCCGGGAACGGGAGACATCCAGTTAACGCTATCCCAGAATATTCCGGTGACAGGAGCATTGGTTGTCACGACACCGCAGGATATTGCCCTGATTGATGCCATGAAAGGCATTGTCATGTTCCAGAAGGTCAATGTTCCGGTGCTGGGTATTGTTGAAAATATGAGTACTCATATTTGCAGTAATTGTGGTCACCATGAACCGATTTTCGGAACAGGCGGCGCCGAGAAATTGGCAGAGAAATATAATTGCCAATTGCTGGGGCAGATCCCGTTGCATATTTCACTGCGTGAAGATCTTGATCGCGGCGAGCCTACGGTAAGCAGCCAGCCTGACAGCGAATTTGCGGATATATACCGTGAAATTGCGGCCAATATTTCAGCTCAGATGTATTGGCAAGGTGAAAAAATTCCGACGGAAATTTCCTTCCGGGCAGTTTAAATCAACAGATTGTTTGGTAATCATATAAGAAGGCGCCGTTTCAGTTAATGATATATCTGGAACGGCGCTTTTTTTCATACTATACCCTATTAACTCCAAGTCTTAGGAAGCAACGTATTATCATCCCGCGTCGCGGGATGATAATACGTTGCTTCCTGAAGTACGACGCGTATAGAACTTTTTCAGTTGAAAATAGATTGGCGTGATTAATATGCTTGGCATAACGATCACGCCTTTTTTTTGCCCAAAATAATCCCCTGTGACTCATCCCGCATAGAACAGCAAAATAATGAGCTGTGTCCAATAGCTAAATTCCCAGACTTTTTAATAGCAATATAGCCACGTATTACGAGTAATACTTTATAAGCAACCATCTTTTTACTTTAAATCAATAGAGCGATATTCATATATATCTTTTAAAGAACATATTAAATAATCAGTTTCTAATATTGACTTTTAATTGGCGAAATTAAATTTAATTAATGGGTGCGAAATTAATACTATTTCGCTATAACAAAAAATATTCGTAATTAATTTAAATTTGAAATTATCTTATTAGGGTATTAAGCATAATTAACGTTTACATAAGTTATATGATTTGATTATTATAAAAACTCTATGCAATTAGATTGATTGATGGTTTTTATGTATATAAATACATATACATTAATCAATTTAGCAAAATAATAAATAATGTTTTTTATGGTAAAAATTGTTTCCTGTTGGAATGCAGTTTAAATCTCATGTTAATTGATAATCAGAATATTTAATTTCTCTTTGTAATTATTTCATTGAATTATTTATACCCAATGGACAAAGTAACGCAGGGATTTAGCACTCATGCCAATAATTGCATTCAATTCAATTAACCCATTGTTATTTAGCGATGTAACCCCTCGCCGGTCAATAAAAAAGTGCGAAAAAGTAACGGCGTTTATTAAAAAAATAGAAATAAAAATAGCATGCCTTTTTTGGGTTCACTGTGTGAATCATTTATTCCGTTATCAGAAAAATATTTGTTTAAGAATTGTTAATAACGCGGTTATTAACCGAGCTATTACTTCATCACCTAAGAAAATGCGCTGACTAAGGATCTTAATTGATGCTTGGTGATTCCCTTATTTCTTCGCAGAAAGAAACAGGGGCAAAACATTTGTGATGACTGCTGAGAATGACTTTTTTTTCAAATAACTAAAAGATTCGTTGAGGTAGTAATTAAATGAAAGATAGCATGGCTAAAAAGGAAATTATCTTTGACGCTGAATCAGTAAAAATACAGCCAGAAAAGATCGGTGACGACATATCAGTTCAGAAATTTAATTTATTGCCAGAAGCTGAACGTATATTGTTGTTGGAAACCTGGAATGCTACTGAAACTGTTTACCCTGACCAGTTAAGTATCCATCAGTTGTTTGAACGGCAAGTAGAGAAAACGCCAACAGCAACGGCATTAATAGCGGGAAATAAAACCCTGAGTTATGCGCAATTGAATGCCCGCGCAAACCAATTGGCTCATAAGCTCATTAAACAAGGCATTGTTCCAACTGACCATGTGGTAATTCTGCTGGAGCGATCAATTGAATTAGTTGTGGCGCAATTGGCTATTCTCAAGGCAGGGGCGGTTTATATTCCTATCGATCCCAATGTACCGGACGAGAGAAAACATTGGTTGATAAATGATTGCTTGGCTAAATTGTTGCTCACCGATACACAGACGGATATTCCCGTTGATCTGGATATTTCGCTAATTCGCCTTTCTGAAGGCACAGATATCAGCAAGGGCGCAGAAGACCTTAATCCTGACTTAATGTGTTCCAGCGCTGTACCAGCATATATCATGTACACCTCCGGCTCAACCGGCACGCCAAAAGGGGTGATCGTACCTCACCGCGCTGTAGTCCGGCTCGTTATCAATAATGGCTATATTGAAATTGAAGCCGATGACCGAGTTGCTTTCGCCGCCAATCCTGCGTTCGATGCCAGTACCTTTGAAGTGTGGACACCTTTGCTCAATGGCGGGGTGCTGGTGGTTATCGACCACACCACATTATTGACGCCACCGGAATTAGTACAGGCATTAAGTCACCATCAAATTACGGTGTTATGGTTAAGTAGCGGACTATTCAATCGATTGGCAGCAGATTTAGCTCCCATTATGCCGCAGGTGAAAAAACTGATTATCGGCGGCGATATCCTTGATCCTCATGTCATTACCCAAGTTTTAGGCAATAATCCACCTCAGCAATTATTGAATGCTTACGGGCCGACTGAAGGCACGACTTTTACTACCACATACCGAATTGAAACTCTGGCCGCAGGAACGACCAACATTCCCATTGGCCGCCCCATTGCCAACACGCGGGTTTATTTATTGGATGAACAAGGCCAGCCGGTGCCATTGGGGAGGGCTGGTGAGATTTATGTTGGTGGCGACGGAGTAGCTTGTGGTTATCTGAATCGCCCTGAATTGACCGCGGAGCGTTTTCTGGCAGATCCATTCCGTGATGCCCCGAATGCGAGGATGTATCGGACAGGCGATCTCGCCCGCTACTTGCCTGATGGTAATTTGGAATTTCTGGGGCGTAACGATCAGCAGGTTAAAATCCGTGGGTTCCGCATTGAACCGGGGGAAATTGAAGCCCGGCTAGTCGAGTATCCGGCAATACGTGAAGCCGTGGTAATGGTGTCAGATGGGGGGCAAGAGAAGCAGCTAGTGGCGTACGTACTGGCCGAGGCGGATAACGAATTGCCTGCCCGTTTGCGTGAACATTTAAGTGCACGGTTACCGGATTACATGGTGCCGGTGGCTTTTGTCCAGTTGGATGAATTCCCGCTTACATCCAATGGCAAACTGGATCGCCGAGCCTTGCCAGCACCCAATGAAGAGGCCTTTGCCCGCCAAGTTTACGCTGAACCGCAAGGGGAGCGGGAAATCGTATTGGCTGCCATTTGGCGTGAGTTATTGGGCATCGAACAGATCAGCCGGTATGACAGCTTCTTTGCTCTGGGTGGCCATTCATTGCTTGGCGTACGCATGATTGAGCAACTACGCAATTTAGGTCTGACACTGGCTGCCCGCGACTTGTTCCAATCCCCGGTATTGGCAGAATTGGCCCAACACTTGGGGCAACACCAGATTGTGGCAGTGCCGCCGAATGTCATTACTACAGAAACCAGCGCACTGACGCCAGCGATGTTACCCTTGATTGACTTGACTCAATCTGACATCGACCACATCGTCGGGCAGGTGCCGGATGGGGTGGCGAATATTCAGGATATCTACGCATTGTCACCGTTGCAGGACGGTATCTTGTTTCACCATTTGCTGGCAAAAGGCGGCGATCCTTATTTGTTGGCCTATCCCATGATTTTTGCTGACCGTGCCTTACTGGATCGCTATTTATCTGCGGTACAACAAGTAGTTAATCGCCATGATATTTTGCGTACTGCTTTTATTTGGCAAGGGTTATCTGTTCCGGCACAAGTAGTTTGGCGCAATGCTCCGTTATCAATCACTGAACTAACACTGGATCCGGCTGACGGACTTGTCAGTGACCAATTAGCGAAACGTTTCGATCCTCGCCAGTACCGACTTGAGCTGAATCAAGCACCGCTGTTGCGTTTTGTGATAGCACAAGAAACGGATGGCCGTTGGTATGTACTGCAACTGCAACATCACCTGATTGGCGACCATACCACACTGGAAGTCATGAACCGTGAAGTTCGGGCCTATCTTGACGGTCAGGGTGACGATTTACCACCACCAGTTCCTTTCCGTCATTTGGTGGCTCAGGCTCATCAGGGAATGAATCAAGAAACAGATACCCGTTTCTTTACCGAGATGCTGGCAGATGTGGATGAACCCACGTTACCGTTTGGATTGACTGAGGTACACCGAGATGGCTCGCAGGTTATACAGGTGCACCGAGTGCTGCCCTCTGTACTGAATGACCGCCTGCGTGCACAGGCTAGGCATCTGGGCGTCAGTCTGGCAACCCTGTGCCATTTGGCATGGGCACAAGTACTGTCACGTACCAGCGGGCAGGAAAAAGTGGTATTCGGCACCGTGCTGTTTGGGCGCATGGCGGCAGGGGAAGGGGCTGACAGCGGTATGGGGCTATTTATCAATACCCTGCCATTGCGGCTGGATATCGATGGTGCTTCGGTACACGATAGCGTCAGGATGGCACATGCCAGATTAGCTGAATTGCTGGATTATGAACATGCTTCACTGGCATTGGCCCAGCGTTGCAGTGGCGTACAGGGCGGGACTCCACTTTTTAGTGCTCTGTTGAATTACCGGCATAATGAGCAACCGATGACACCGCACGAAATGATGCCGGGCATTGAGTTTCTTGGTGAACAGGAGAGTACTAACTATCCGTTTGTGCTCTCAGTAGAAGATGGTATCGATACACTGGGTTTGACAGCTCAAGTCGTGCAACCGTTTGATTCAGAAAGGATATGCGGTTATATGCAGCAGGCGCTGGAAAGTTTGGCTGATGCGCTTGAATTTTCACCGGAAACGCCAGTGCGAACGCTTAATATTTTGCCTGCATCGGAAAGCACGCTATTGCTGGAAACGTGGGGCACGGTTGCAGCTCCTTACTCGGAACAATTGTGCATCCATCAATTAATTGAACAGCAGGCAGAGAAAACGCCGGATGCCGCGGCGCTGGTGCATGAAAATCAAACGCTCAGTTATGGACAACTGAATACCCGCGCTAACCGTCTTGCCCATCAATTGATTGCCTTGGGAGTCGAGCCGGATCAGCGGGTGGCGATTTGCATGGCAAGTTCTCCCGCGCGTGTGGCAGCCGTGTTGGCCGTACTGAAAGCGGGTGGGGCCTATGTGCCGCTGGATCCGGCTTACTCCGGTGAACGTCTGTCACACATCCTGACTGATGCAGCCCCGGATATATTGCTGGCGGATAGTGACGGGCGAGCTGCATTGGATGGTAAGGCGTTTGCAGAATTGACGTTACTGGATCCCACTGTCTTACCTGACCAGCCGGACAGCAATCCGCAAGTATGCGCCTTGACTTCCCGCCATCTCGCTTACGTGATTTACACTTCTGGATCGACCGGAACACCTAAAGGGGTGATGATTGAACACCGTGGGCTGGTCAATCTGATTCAGGATAAAATTACCCAATTCGGCATTCATCCTGCCAGCCGGATGCTGCAATTTGCTTCATTTGGCTTTGATGCCAGTGTCTGGGAAATCATGATGGCATTAGGCAGCGGAGCCTGTCTGGTTATTCCGGCTGAGACTGTTCGCCAAGATTCATGTCGCCTTTGGCATTATCTGGAAGAGCAATCAGTGACACATACTTTCTTGCCCCCCGCTTTGTTGCGAGACGGCACTGATTTACCGGCGCTGACGATAAAACCGACATTGATATTGGGAGGCGAAGCTCCCAGCCTTACGCTACTGCGGGCGTTGAGCCGTCAGACAACCTTATTCAATGCCTATGGCCCGACCGAAATTACGGTTTGTGCGACCAGTTGGCGTTGTCCGCCAAACTACACCGATATGCAGATCCCTATCGGCCGACCGACGGCGAATACACGTCTTTACCTGTTGGATAACGACGGCCAGCCAGTTCCACTGGGTGTGGTGGGAGAATTGTATATTGGCGGCGCGGGGGTTGCCCGTGGTTATCTCAATCGCCCTGATTTGACTGACGAACGCTTTTTGGCTGATCCATTTAGCGATGAGCCTGATGCCAGAATGTACCGGAGCGGAGATTTAGTGCGCTATTTGCCGGACGGCAATCTGGTGTTTGTTGGTCGCAATGACCAGCAAATTAAAATCCGGGGTTTCCGCATTGAACCGGGGGAAATTGAAACTCGGTTGGCAGAACATCCGATGGTGCATGAAGCACGAATCGTCGCCACGACCTTGGGAGATGGGCAGGACAAGCGTTTGGTTGCCTATATCATCGCCGAATCTGTCACCGAATCAGAGAGCGGATTAGCGTCCATTCTGCACACCCATTTGAGCGCAATGTTACCTGATTATATGGTGCCAGCGGCTTTTGTACGTCTGGCGGCTTTCCCACTGACTCCAAACGGTAAATTGGATCATCAGGCATTGCCAGCACCGGGAGAAGATGCTTTCGCCCGCCAGATTTATGTCGCGCCACAAGGTGAAATGGAAATCGCAATAGCGGCTATCTGGCGTGAATTGCTGGGCGTTGAGCAAATTGGCCGACATGATAATTTCTTCTCCTTGGGCGGACATTCTTTGCTAGCCGTGCGGATGATCAACAGGATAACTGAGTTCGGTGTCGAGCTGCCGCTGGCTACGTTATTCATGTCCCCGTCACTGGTGGCGTTTGCCGAAAAAATCTGTGCGCAGCGTGATGCAAACAGCGCGAATTTGCCTGACATCCAGCCAATATCCCGCGATGGTACTTTGCCGCTATCGTTTGGTCAGCAGCGTTTGTGGTTTTTGGCGCAATTTGAGGGAATCAGCGATACCTATCATATTCCGGCAGCCTTGCGTTTACGTGGCCACCTTGATCTGTCTGCTTGGCAACAGGCCCTGAATTGCCTGTTTGCCCGCCATGAAGCATTGCGTTCGGTTTTTATCACTGTAGATGGTCAGCCTCAGGTTGAGCTGCTGCCGGCGGAATTGGGTTTGCCGATGCAGCACTATGATTTGCGCACCGCAGCTAACATGGATGAACAGCTTAAAATTTTGTGTGAACAGGAAGCTGAAACACCGTTTGATCTTGCCCGTGGCCCTTTAATTCGCTGCGCACTGATCCAATTGGCTGAAGAAGAGCATCTGTTCTTGCTGACGCAGCACCATATCATCTCCGATGGCTGGTCTTTAGGGATACTGAAATCAGAACTGGCGGCACTCTATGCGGCTTGCTTAAATCAACAACCCGATCCACTGCCGCCATTGGCTATTCAGTATCCTGATTATGCAGCTTGGCAGCGGAAAGCATTTTCTGGTGAGGAAGTACAGGCACAAAGCGATTACTGGCGCCGTACACTGGCGGATGCTCCGGTGTTACTTGAGCTACCGCTGGATAGACCTCGCCCCTCCCAACAATCCTTTGCCGGTGGCCGGGCTGCCGTACACTTTGATGCCACGTTGGTACAGGATTTAAAACAGTTGGGGCAACAACATGGCACCACCCTGTTTATGACTCTGCTGACCGCTTGGGCTGCGCTGTTATCACGCCTGTCTGGTCAGGATGATGTAGTGATTGGCATACCGAGTGCCAACCGTAATCAGCGGGAAATTGAGCCATTGCTCGGTTTTTTTGTCAACACACTGGCACTGCGGATTGATTTATCCGGTATGCCGGATGCCATCACATTGTTACAGCGTGTACGGCAGACGACACTGGGAGCACAGGAACATCAGGATTTGCCTTTTGAACAAGTGGTAGAAATTGTTCAACCACCGCGCAGACCTGAACATACTCCGCTGTTTCAGGTGATGTTTGCTTGGCAAGAGAGTGAAACGGAAGAGTGGCAACTACCAGAATTAACGGTAACGCCATTTGAGCTGGAATACGATATCGCGAAATTCGACCTGCAATTGGCATTAACAGAGAAAGCAGGGGAGATCGTTGGGGAGCTGAATTATTCTTCTGCCTTGTTCGCCCATGAAACGATCGAAAGGCAGGTAGGTTATTTGCAGGCTCTCTTGCGGGCAATGGTGAGCAAGCCCCAACAACCGGTTATGGCTATTGATATATTGTCATCCACGGAACGGGAGTTATTGCTGGAAACCTGGAATGCGACCGAAGAACCGTATCCAACACAAATAGGTATTCATCAGCTATTTGAACAACAGGCAGAAAAGGCACCGGATGCCATAGCGGTGAGGTATGAAAATGAAACACTCAGCTATGCAGAACTGAATACCCGCGCCAACCGATTGGCTCACCAGCTTATCGCTTTGGGTGTCGTGCCGGATCAGCGGGTAGCGATTTGCGTGACACGCTCACTTGCCAGAATCATTGGAGTACTGGCCGTGTTGAAAGCGGGTGGTGCTTATGTGCCGTTAGATCCGACCTATCCCGGTGATCGTCTGGCTTATATGCTCACTGATGCCGCGCCGATTATTTTATTGGCGGATGATGACGGGCGGGTGACGTTCAGTGAAGATATTCTGGCGACGGTAATGGTGCTCGATCCGAATACATTGCCGACACAGCCAGACACTAATCCACAAATCTCCGGGTTAACCCCACAGAATCTGGCTTATGTTATTTACACTTCCGGTTCAACCGGTAGGCCAAAAGGTGTGATGATTGAGCATCGTGGCGTAGTTAATTTGGCGCTGGAAGAAATTAGCCAGTTTAATATTGGTGCCTCTAGCCGGGTATTGCAGTTTGCCTCATTCAGTTTCGATGCCAGTGTCTGGGAAATCATGATAGCACTGAGTTGCGGGGCGATGCTGGTGATCCCGACAGAAGCAGTGCGGCAAGATCAGCAGCGTCTCTGGCATTATCTGGAAGAGCACGGAATAACGCACGCATCTTTAACTCCGGCCATGTTTCATGACGGTGCCGATTTACCGCCGATAGCAATAAAACCGACATTAGTATTTGCAGGGGAAGCGCCGGGTACTGCGTTATTTCAAACTCTGTGCAGCCGAACGAATTTGTTCAATGCTTATGGGCCGACAGAAACCACCGTGTGTGCGACCACTTGGGATTGCCCATCAAATTATGCCGGAGGATCAATTCCTATCGGTGTCCCGGCGGCCAATAAACGCCTCTACCTGTTGAATGAGCAGGGCCAGCCAGTTCCCCGCGGAGTCGTGGGAGAGCTTTATATTGGTGGTGTCGGTGTTGCGCGGGGTTATTTGAACCGGCCTGAACTGACGGCGGAACGTTTTCTGGCTGATCCGTTCAGTGACAAACCTAATGCACGCATGTATCGCACCGGCGATCTCGCCCGCTACTTGCCGGACGGCAATCTGGTCTTTATGGGACGCAATGACCAACAGGTGAAAATCCGTGGTTTCCGCATTGAACCGGGAGAAATTGAAACCCGACTGCTTGAACACCCTGAGGTAAGTGAAGCGCTGGTTCTGGCGCTGGGTGATGGGCAGGATAAACGTCTGGTTGCTTACGTTGTCGCGCGAGCGAATGATGGACTGGCAACCAGACTCCGTGAACACCTGAGTGATATTTTGCCTGATTATATGGTGCCGGCGGCTTTTGTCTGCTTGGAAGCCTTTCCGTTGACCCTGAATGGCAAGTTGGATCGCCAGTCGCTGCCAGCGCCTGATCAGCACGCTTTTGCCCGCCAAACCTATCAAGCGCCACAAGGGGAAATTGAAATCACATTAGCGGCTATCTGGCGTGAATTACTGAATGTGGAGCAAATTGGCCGACATGACAGCTTTTTCGCTTTAGGCGGGCATTCATTGCTGGCTGTTAAGATGATTGAGCGTTTACGCCGTCTTGGTTTAGGCCTGTCAGTACAAACGTTATTCCAGCAGCCAACATTAAGCGTATTGGCCCAATCCTTGGCGCAGCACCGTGAAATGAGTGTGCCGGATAACTGCATTACACCGGCGGCGACAACGATAACACCAGCGATGCTGCCGTTGATTGATCTTATTCAAGCTGACATTGATTGCATTGTTGAACAAGTACCGGGCGGGATAGCCAATATTCAGGATATCTACGCGCTGTCGCCGTTGCAGGATGGCATTTTATTCCACCACTTGTTGGCAAATGAGGGCGATCCCTACCTGCTTGTCACACAACAGGCTTTTGCCGAACGGCATTTACTCGACCGTTATCTGGCGGCGGTTCAACAGGTAATTGACCGTCATGATATTTTGCGTACTGCTTTTATGTGGCAAGGATTATCGGCACCGGTGCAGGTCGTTTGCCGCCAAGCCCCTTTGTCAGTGACGGAATTGAAGCTCGATTCGGCTGATGGGCTTATCAGTGATCAATTGGCCCGACGTTTTGACCCGCGTCGACATCGTATTGATCTGAGTCAGGCCCCATTATTACGTTTTGTTGTGGCCCAAGAGGGTGATGGACGTTGGATCGTGTTGCAGTTGTTACACCATCTTATTGGCGACCATACCACGTTGGAAGTGATGAACAGCGAAGTGCAGGCGGTTCTTACCGATCGAATGGACAGCTTACCTGTACCCGTGCCGTTCCGGCATTTGGTCGCACAGGCTCGGCAGGGTGTCAGTCAGGCAGAGCATACCCGTTTCTTTACCGATATGTTGGCGGAGGTTAATGAGCCAACGCTGCCATTTGGATTGTCGGAAGTACACCATGATGGTTCACAGGTGACGGAATCTCACCGGATGCTGGCTGCGGAATTGAACGAGCGCTTGCGTTATCAGGCACGGCGGTTGGGAGTCAGTGTGGCGGCGCTGTGCCATCTGGCTTGGGCGCAAGTGCTGTCGCGTACCAGCGGGCAGCAGAGAGTGGTTTTCGGCACGGTCTTGTTTGGTCGCATGGCCGTAGGTGAAGGGTCTGACAGTGGCATGGGACTATTTATCAATACGCTGCCGTTGAGATTGGACATCGATAATACCCCTGTGCAGGAGAGTGTACGTATAGCTCATGGCCGGCTGGCTGAGTTATTGGAACATGAACATGCCTCATTGGCACTGGCGCAGCGTTGTAGCGGCGTAGCCAGCGGAACGTCGCTTTTTAACGCGCTGCTGAACTACCGACACAATACGCAGCCGGTAACACCAAATGACATCGTGAGCGGTATCGAATTCCTTGGTGCACAGGAGCGAACTAACTATCCGTTTGTGCTGTCGGTAGAAGATGGCGGCTCTGATTTGGGGCTGACGGCTCAAGTCGTGCAGCCATTTGATCCAGAACGGATATGCAGCTATATGCAACAGGCATTGGAAAGTCTGGCAGAAGCACTTGAGCAGACAGCCGATATACCAGTACAGCAGTTGGAAATTCTGCCGAAAACTGAACGCACTTTGTTGTTAAAAACCTGGAATGCCACTGAAACCACGTACCCTGCCGCATTGTGCATTCATCAACTGTTTGAACAACAAGTAAAAAATACGCCAGATGCCACGGCAGTTATGTGTGGTGGTAAATTTCTCAGTTATGCCGAATTAAATACGAATGCTAACCGATTGGCACATCAACTTATCACGTTGGGTGTTACGCCAGATCAGCGGGTCGCGATTTGCATGGCAAGCTCATCTGCGCGAATAGCGGGGGTTCTGGCTGTATTAAAAGCGGGAAGTGCTTATGTGCCGCTGGATCCTACCTATCCGGGTGAGCGTTTGGCTTATATGCTCAATGATGCGGCGCCGTCAGTTGTACTGGCGGATAATGCAGGTCGTACCGCATTGGGTGAACAAGCGCTTGCCAAATTAACGGTACTTGACCCCACAGTTGCGTCTGGAAATCCAGGCCACATTGATCAATCAGAGGATAATCCTTACATTCCCGCGCTAACTCCACGGCATCTGGCGTATATCATTTACACATCCGGTTCTACCGGTATGCCAAAAGGGGTAATGGTAGAACATCGCGGCTTGGTTAATTTAATTTGGGATAAAATTACCCAATTTGACATTCGTTCAAATAGCCGGATGTTGCAGTTTGCTTCATTTGGCTTTGATGCGGGCGTCTGGGAAATCATGATGGCATTATGCAGCGGTGCCACTCTGGTTATTCCTGATGATGCAGTTCGGCAGGAACCACACCGGCTTTGGCATTATCTGCAAGAACAATCCGTGACGCACGCCTGTCTAACGCCGGCTTTGCTGCGGGATGGGGCTGATTTACCCGCGATCACAATAAAACCGACATTGGTATTGGGTGGCGAAGCGCCCAGTGTGGCGTTACTTAAGGCATTGCGCGACAAAGCCACGGTATTCAATGCCTATGGCCCGACAGAAATTACGGTTTGTGCGACTCATTGGCGTTGCATGCCAAACTATACCGATGGATCAATCCCCATTGGACGCCCAACAGCAAACACCTGCCTCTATCTGCTGAATGCCCTTGGTCAAGCTGTGCCGCTGGGAGCTGTAGGTGAGCTTTATATTGGTGGAGTTGGTGTAGCGCGTGGCTATCTCAATCGCCCTGAATTGACTGAAGAGCGTTTCCTGACAGATCCATTCAGTGATGTCGTTGATGCCGTAATGTACCGAACAGGGGACTTAGCGCGTTATCTACCGGATGGTAATCTGGTATTTGTTGGCCGTAACGACCAGCAGATTAAAATCCGCGGATTCCGTATTGAGCCAGGGGAAATAGAAGTTCGTCTGATAGAACACCCTGAAGTGCGTGAAGCACTGGTGCTGGCATTAGGTGATGGGCAGGATAAACGGCTGGTGGCGTATGTGGCGGCGGAAACGGATGACGGACTGGTTAACCGTCTGCGTGAGCATTTGAGTGCGCTGTTGCCTGATTATATGGTGCCGGCAGCCTTTGTACGGTTGGATGCCTTCCCACTGACCACCAACGGCAAACTCGATCGTCGGGCGCTGCCTGCACCGGATGAGGATGCGTTTGCCCGCCAGCACTATGTTGTGCCACAAGGAAAAACTGAAACCGCGTTGGCCGCTATCTGGCGCGAATTACTGGGCATTGAACAGATCAGCCGGTATGACAGTTTCTTTGCCTTGGGCGGCCATTCGTTGCTGGCGGTACGCATGGTTGAACGTCTGCGTAATTTAGGCTTAACACTGGCAGTACGTGATCTGTTCCAATCTCCGGTGCTGTCTGAACTGGCGCAAAAATTGAAGCGGGAGCAGGCCGAAAAAGTGCCGGCCAACGTGATTACACCAGCCACCACAGAATTAACGCCGGAAATGCTGCCGCTGATTGATCTTACCCAATCTGAGATTAATCATATCGTCGGACAAATTCCGGGCGGAATAGCGAATATTCAGGATATTTATGCCTTATCACCGTTGCAGGATGGGATCTTGTTTCACCATCTATTGGCCGATGAGGGTGATCCCTATCTGTTAGCAGGTCAAATGTCCTTTGCTGATCGGCCGTTGTTGGATCGTTATCTGGCAGCCGTTCAGCAGGTGATTAACCGTCATGATATTCTGCGTACCGCCTTTATCTGGCAAGGGTTATCTGTGCCGGCTCAGGTTGTTTGCCGTCAGGTAACGTTGTCGGTGACGGAATTGGCATTCGATCCGGCTGACGGTTCTATCAGCAATCAATTGTCACAGCGGTTTAACCCACGCCAATATCGCCTCGATTTGAAACAGGCACCGTTGCTGCGTTTTGTCGTAGCGCAAGAAAGCGATGGTCGTTGGATTGTGTTGCAATTGATGCACCATTTAATTGGTGACCATACAGCATTGGACGTAATGAGCACCGAAGTTCAGGCCTACCTTGATGGGCAGGGTGAGCACTTGCCTGCACCGGCACCGTTCCGCAATCTGGTGGCGCAGGCCCGGTTTGGAATGAGTCAGGAGCAACATACCCGTTTCTTTACTGAGATGTTGGCTGAAGTCGATGAACCGACGTTGCCGTTTGGGTTGGCAGAAATTCGCCATGATGGTTCACAGGTAACTGAATCGCACCGGGTGTTATCCGCTGAATTAAATGACCGTCTACGTGACCAAGCCCGATTGTCGGGCGTCAGTCTGGCGGCGCTCTGTCATTTGGCTTGGGCACAGGTGCTATCACGTACCAGCGGACAGCAACGGGTCGTATTCGGCACGGTCTTGTTCGGACGCATGGCCGCAGGGGAAGGGGCTGAAAATGGCATGGGATTGTTTATCAATACATTGCCACTGCGCTTGGATATGGACGGCACCTCTGTGCGGGACAGCGTACAGGCCGCCCATCAGCGTCTGGCGGAATTACTGGAACATGAATACGCCTCGCTGGCATTGGCCCAACGTTGCAGCGGCGTACAAGGTGGAACGCCGTTGTTTAGTACCTTGCTGAATTATCGGCACAATGTGGGTTCGGCAACCTCCAATGAAATCATGAGCGGTGTTGAATTCCTTGGCGCGCAGGAACGGACGAACTATCCGTTTACGCTGTCAGTGGAAGATTTCGGTGATGCGTTGGGGCTGACTGCGCAAATTGCCCAACCGTTTGATGCAGAGCGGGTGTGTGGCTATATGCAACAGGCTCTGGAGAGTTTAGTGGCAGCACTTGAACATGCTCCGCAAACCCCGATTCAACAACTGGATATATTACCGGCAGAAGAAAGGCGCTTATTGTTGCAAATCGGGCAAGCTCCACAAACGGCATATCCGGATTCATTATGCATTCATCACCTGTTTGAACATCAGGCGGAGAACAATCCTGATGCGACAGCGCTGATTTATGAAACGCAAATTTTCAGCTATGCAGAATTGAATGCGCGTGCCAACCAATTGGCCCATCAGTTGATAGCATTGGGAGTGAGGCCAGACCAACGGGTAGCGATTTGTGTCACGCGTTCACCAGCAAGTGTGATCGCGCTTTTGGCGGTACTGAAAGCAGGCGGAGCTTATGTGCCTTTAGATCCCGCTTATCCGGTCGAACGGCTGGTTTATCTGCTTAACGATTCGGCTCCATCAGTCGTATTGGCGGATAACATGGGCCGTAGCGCGCTGGTCGAACAAGCGCTTGCCGGATTAACGGTTCTTGATCCCACCGCCTTGCCTGAGCAGCCGGACAATAATCCGTACATTTCTGCGCTAACATCACGGCATCTGGCGTATATCATTTACACATCCGGCTCCACTGGTATGCCAAAAGGAGTGATGGTAGAACATCGCGGCTTGGTGAATCTGATTTGGGATAAAATGAATCAATTTGGCATTCATTCGAATAGCCGGGTATTACAATTTGCGTCATTCGGCTTTGATGCCAGTATCTGGGAAATCATGATGGCATTGTGCAGCGGTGCGACGCTGGACATTCCTGCTGACAACATTCGTCAAAATCCGCTCAGTCTTTGGCATTATCTGGAAGAACATCAAGTGACACACGCCTGTCTGACGCCAGCTCTGCTGCGGGATGGGGCTGATTTACCGAGGCTGGCAATAAAACCTACCCTGATATTGGGTGGAGAAGCACCGAGTGTCGCGCTGTTTCAGGCCTTGCGGGATCGGGCAACACTGTTCAATGCTTATGGCCCGACAGAAATTACTGTCTGTGCAACCCATTGGCGTTGTCCGCCAGACTATATCGATATGCAGATCCCTATCGGCCGCCCGACGGCGAATACACGTCTTTATCTGCTGAATAATGACGGCCAGCCAGTACCATTTGGCGCTGTGGGGGAATTGTATATTGGTGGTGCCGGTGTTACGCGTGGCTATCTCAACCGCCCTGATTTAACGGCTGAACGTTTTCTGGCAGATGCGTTCAGTGATCATGCGGAAGATCGCATGTACCGAACCGGGGATTTAGCCCGTTACCTGCCAGACGGCAATCTGGCTTTCATGGGCCGCAATGACCAACAAGTGAAAATTCGCGGTTTCCGTATTGAACCCGGTGAAATTGCAGCACGGTTGACGGAATCTTCTGAAGTCCGTGAAGCGTTGGTTTTGGCATTGGGAGATGGGCAGGATAAACGGCTGGTAGCTTATATCATAGCTCAAATGAATAGTGCAGGTGAGCAAGCCAATAATACAGCGTTATCTGCGGATAACGGACTGTCAACCCGACTTCATCACCATTTAAGAACCTTGCTGCCTGATTATATGGTGCCGGCAGCTTTTGTGCAGTTAGATGCCTTTCCGCTAACCCCGAACGGCAAACTGGATCATCGGGCGCTGCCGATGCCTGATCAACACGCTTTTGCCCGTCAAATTTATGCAGCGCCACAAGGGGACGCTGAAATCACGATGGCGGCTATTTGGCGTAAATTGCTGGGTGTTGAACAAATCAGCCGGTATGACAACTTCTTTGCCTTGGGCGGGCATTCTCTGATTGCCATGCGGCTGATTAATCTGGCCGCAGAAAGCGGGTTGATTTGCTCACTGAATAATTTGTTCCAATTCCCGGTGCTGGCAGAACTTGTGGCAGAGATAACATTAGATCCGTTATCCCAATCGCAAAGCAGCGCCATCCCCGTAAGACCGGAGGGCAGCGAACCGCCATTATTCTTTGTTCCCAGCGGCATGGATGATTATTCCTATGTCTTCGGGCTGGCACAGCATATTCAGGCGGATTACCCGATTTATGCATTGCCTTGGCCGCTCATCAATGAGGCGTTGCCAACCATTGAAGCTTTGGCAGCCAGAATGATCACCCTGATGAAAGCGGTGCGACCAGACGGCCCATATCGGATATACGGCTACTCTTCTGGTGGCATACTGGCTTATGCCATTGCTGAGCAACTTTTGAATGCCGGCGAGACCGTTAACTTTTTAGGCTTGATCGATACACCCGCTCCTTATCGTTTCAAGACGCTGGCTATTCAACCCAAGCTTCAGTTTTTGGCTGAATTAGCAAGGCAGTCGATGAATGAACATCCTCAGGAGATTGCGATATTGCATCAGAAAATGGATGAATTGAATTTAGTACAATTTATTGCTGCCGCGCAGGAATTGAAATTATATCCATCGAATCTGCGTCCTGCTTTGATTGCAGGGCGTTGGGAGCAAATGGGTAGCTATATTCAAATGGTCAAAGAGTATGAGCCAAAAGCTCTTTCGATAACATTGCATCAGTTCTATGCCATGGAATCTTATCCGCAGCTCCCGTTTGTTGCAGATGTCGAGCTACAGTCCATAACCATGGAACCGTCATTGGGTTGGGAGCAAATAATCCCTGACTCTTCACTACAATTAACCGCCGTTCCGGGGGATCATTTTAGCCTGATGGAAGATAGTAAAAATAAAATGGTTCTGGCTGAAACCTTAAGCATGGCATTGGAAATAAATTGTGAAGCGGAGGTACTGTAATATCGGAGGTAGGCGGGATGAAAAATGATGATTAAAAAATAAAGTTATTAAAGACAAAATTACCCGGTTAACGATTTTATAATCGCCGGATAATTTTACGGAATGTAGGCATCGGATGGGCTTTTAAGGACTCCGGTGCCTTATTTTTGCTGGCGTCTCCTTTTCGACGCCAACGGTTGATACAAGACTGATTTACTGGGTTCGATATTGGGCCAACCGAAAATATATTGTACATTGATTAGCCTCTCAGAGAGGTTGTGAGTTTTTCTAAAATTGGATTAATAATCAATATATTAAATAGAGATACGGATTGTGCCAAAGAAAGCGAAAAAGCTTCATCATGATGCGTTATTTAAACATTTTTTAACACAAACTGAGACTGCCAAGGAATTTTTGTCTCTTTATCTGCCTGAAGAGATCCGCTCGTTGTGTCACTTAACGACTCTGAAACTGGAATCCAGTAGTTTTGTTGATCGGCATTTGCGTCAGTTGCACAGTGACGTGCTGTACTCGGTTGAGACAACTCAGGGAGACGGTTATATATATTGTTTGATTGAGCATCAATCCACGCCTGACCCACTGATGGCTTGGCGGTTGATGTACTATTCTATGTCAGCAATGGCGGCGCACCTGAAAAAAGGGCATACTGAACTGCCTTTGGTAGTCCCTTTACTGTTTTATCACGGTGAGATTCGCCCCTATCCATACTCAAACCAATGGCTGGATTGTTTTAAGTTCCCTGAACAGGCAGCCCGTTTATACCGTCAGGCGTTTCCACTGGTGGATGTCAGTGTTCTGAGCGATGAAGAGATTTTGACACATAAAAGCATCGCTCTGTTGGAGCTGGTACAGAAGCACATTCGCTGTCGGGATATGTTGGACTGGGTTCCCCATTTGGTGGCACTTTTGAATGCAGGGTATAATACCGTCGAACAGCGTAATGTTGTGTTAAGCTATATTTTACTGAATGGGCATACGTTGGATTTGTCTCAATTTACCCATCAATTTATTGAGCAATCACCGGAGCATGAAACAATGTTGATGACTATTGCAGAAGAGCTTGAGCAAAAAGGGCGTGAGCAAGGCATTGAACGGGGTATCAAACAAGGTATTGAGAAAGGCATTGAGCAAGGTCGAAAGCAAGGCAAAGAAGAAAGTAAACTGGAAATAGCCCGCTCATTATTGCAGCTTGGTGTTAGTTTGGACATCATTATCACGAGTACCGGCCTGAGCCGGGATAAAATTGAAGAGTTAACGCATTAAATTAATCTTCTTTTTCATAGTAAAATGCCGATCTTGAATATCGGCATTTTTGTTTTTATAGCGTGTCTCAGGAATATGTGCTGCTGGCAGCTTGAATGAACGGTTCAGCATTAGACATTATCGGAAATTCGTATCAGCAGCTCATTGGCACGTTATAACCTATCTGATTTTTAAGGATAGTTTTGATAATTATTTTAGAAATAGTTATCGTGCTTACATTTGAACACTATTTTTAGAATATTCTGCATCCGGGCAGTAAATTGCCGGATTTTTATGCGAAGCGCATCGAAAAAAACGAGACTTATCTTGTTTACTCTGGAATAGAAGTCATTAACTCCCTATAATCCGCCACGCACGGCGTTAGTGAATGCCATGTTCCCACTTTATTTTTTTCTTTTTTAACCAGGTTATTTCTATTATGGCTGACGACGCACACAAGTGTACAATCGTAGGTATTTCAGGTGCCTCTGCCTCAGGCAAAAGCCTCATTGCCAACACGCTTTATAGAGAATTACGAGCTCAAGTTGGTGATCACAATATCGGCGTTATTCCAGAAGATTGCTATTACAAAGATCAAACCAATACTCCGATGGAAGAGCGTTACAAAGTTAATTACGATCACCCAAGCTCAATGGATCACAATCTGCTTTTCGAGCACATTCAGTCGCTTAAGGCCGGAAAATCTATTGAACTGCCGCAGTATGATTATGTCGAACACACCCGCAAATCCGAATCCATTCATTTTAAACCCAAAAGAGTCATTATCCTTGAAGGTATTCTACTATTAACGGATAAGCGCTTGCGCCAAGAGCTGGATTTTTCAATATTTGTTGATACGCCACTGGATATTTGCCTGATGCGCCGTATTAAGCGTGATGTGAATGAACGTGGGCGTTCGTTGGATTCCGTAATAGAACAGTATAATAAAACCGTACGTCCAATGTTCTTGCAATTTATCGAGCCATCAAAACAATATGCCGATATTATTGTTCCGCGTGGTGGGAAGAACCGCGTAGCCATTGATATCTTAAAAGCCAAGATTGGCCAATTTTGTGAATAATATGCCTTCTGGCATTCATAAGTATCATCGTATTTGAGAGGAAACAATGCGACTCTGTGACCGTGACATTATTAAATGGCTAGATGAAGGTAAATTGGTAATTACTCCACGTCCTCCTGTCGAACGTATTAACGGTGCAACTGCCGATGTGTGCCTTGGGAATCAGTTTCGCGTTTTTCGTGGTCATACTGCTGCTTATATTGATTTAAGCGGTCCCAAAGCTGAAGTTAATGCAGCACTTGATCGGGTCATGAGCGATGAAATCACATTACCGGATGGGGAAGCCTTTTTCCTCCATCCCGGAGAATTGGCTTTGGCTGTGACGCTGGAATCTGTCACATTACCTGATAATGTCGTAGGCTGGTTGGATGGGCGTTCATCTTTGGCGCGCCTTGGCCTGATGGTTCATGTTACTGCGCACCGCATTGATCCGGGTTGGCAGGGGCAAATTGTTCTGGAATTCTACAATTCAGGCAAATTACCCTTAGCCTTGCGTCCAGGCATGGTTATAGGTGCATTGAGCTTTGAACCGCTTTCAGGATCTGCTGAACGGCCTTATAACCGACGTCAGGATGCTAAATATAAAAATCAGCAAGGAGCCGTAGGCAGCCGAATCAGCGAAGATTAGCTTTTCTGATGAAGTTTTTTGTTGAGGGATAGTCATCTTGTGGACATGAGACTGGGGACGTCATGAAAAGATTGTTAACGACACTCGTTATTTTGTTAGTCGTCATTGTTATGGGCTTATCTGCGTTGGTCATACTGGTTAATCCTAATGAGTTTCGTGGTTACATAGTCAAGCAAGTACAAAAGAAGAGTGGCTACCATCTCGTGTTGCAGGATGACTTGCGTTGGCATGTCTGGCCAAAATTGAGCATTCTGACTGGGCAGATATCACTGACCGCTCAGGATGCCGAAAAACCTGCTATTGTGGCAGAAAATATGCGCTTGGATGTGGAATTGTTACCGCTGCTTTCCCACCAACTTTCTGTTAAGGAAGTGATGCTAAAGGGGGCTGTTTTGCGATTTACGCCTGATAGCCAACCAAAAAGAGAAGCAACGGCCCCAATTGCACCTGAAAGTGATATTCATTATCCGGTAGCTGCAAATAATCAGGCTTGGAAACTGGATATTGCCAAAATCAAAGTAGTGGATAGTTTGCTTATTTGGCAAGCCGACTCTCATACTCAGTTAAATGTGCGCGATATCAATTTGTTGCTGGAACAGCATGATCAAAACCATGTTGATATGGAACTCAGCAGTAAAATCAATCAAAACCAGCAAGAATTGGCATTTGGACTTAATGCTTCCTTGGATATTTCCGGTTATCCAAGTCAGGTGTCAGCTGATATAAATTCCTTTGAATATCATTTGAAAAGAATAGGTTCGTCCTCTGAGGGGATTAAAGGAACAGGTAGTGCCACGGTAAAATACCAATCTTCACCTAAATCTTTTTCATTGCAAAATCTGGCACTGGCGATAAATGATGACAGTGAGTTGAAAGGGGATATTGCCGCTATATTGAAGGATAAGCCGCAATATACCATCAACCTGACTTCACCAAAGTTGAATCTGGATAATCTATTGGGATGGGATGTTCTTTCCAAGAATACCCCTAAAGCCCAACATGATTATCGAATTGAAAATAATTCATCAAAACCAGTCATTGCGACTTCAGTATCTCCTCTGCCTAATTATGATCTGACCTCTTTGAAAAGCTTTGATGCTGATGTTTCTGTCATTGCGGATAAATTCATCTATCAGGGCATGAATATCGATAATTTTGGCCTGAAAGCCTCGAATCACGCAGGGATAACAGAAATTGCAAAACTAAGCGGCAAAGTACTTGGCGGGCATTTTGCACTTCCGACCACAATTGATGCCACAGCTGTTCCGGCCAAGTTGCACACAAAACTACTCTTGCAGCAAGTTGAGTTAAAACCTTTATTAACCGCGCTGGCCTTGCCATCCGTATTCAATGGTCAATTGAACTTGAACGGGGAACTTGGTGGGGAAGGTTATGATGAATATGCCATATCCCATTACTGGCAAGGTAACTTAAACATTGATCTGAAGAATGCACGTTTGGAAGGGTTGAATATTCCCCAACTGATCCAGCAATCTGTTTCGCGTGTAACAGATAAAGTCAGCCAACCTACAAGTACAGGCGATGTGACTGAAGCAAAAAATATCTCCATGAAAGCGCGAGTAAATCGTGGCGATATTGATATTAGTGCAATTGCAGCAAATTCAGAGATATTCAATATTCAAGGCCAGGGTAAGGCGAATCTACTGAAACAAGACACTGATATTTCACTACAGGTTCAACTGACAAAGGGATGGGGCAAACAAAACGAGTTTGTGCGTCAATTGTCGGAATTAAAAATCCCATTGAGGGTTTATGGTGACTGGAATAGCCTACAGTATAGGCTGAATATAGAATCTTTACTGCGTGATGAATTGCAGAAAAAAGCCAAAAAATCAATCAAAGATTGGCTGGAAAATAATAGCAGTAGCGAAGAACGCCAGAAGTTAAGGGATCTGTTGAATAGAAAATAAAGTGCGCCTTAATGTTCACGTTGCATTCTTTCTCTATAGTAAATAGCGCCATTAATGGCGCTATTTACAGCATAATATACCAATTTATGCTCGAAATTTGCATTTTTTCCTCCTTAAATCAAAAAATACCTACTTTCCCTTGATACATATCATAAAATCTCTGGCTTATTTTGGGCAGAGTGCATGTTAATCATGCATTTAAATTAAAAAAACAGCTCAAAGTTTCAGAAATAAGCTAAAGAGAGGGTAAATGTTAGAGCTTTTGATTGGTGTTGTAGTAACCATCGCAGTGGGATACTACATAATTAAAGGTTATTCTGCGACAGGGGTATTGATGGTTGGCGGTTTATTGTTATTGATCGCCTGTGTATTAATGGGAAAAAGCGTTTTACCTGCCAGCATGACATCTACAGGCTGGCAGGCAACAGATATCATCGAATATATAAAATTCTTGCTAATGAGCCGTAGTGGTGATCTTGGCTTGATGATTATGATGTTGTGTGGCTTTGCGGCTTATATGACTCATATTGGGGCAAACGACGTGGTGGCTAAAATCGCGTCACGTCCATTGCAGATGATCAATTCACCTTATTTGTTGATGGTGGCAGCTTATATCATAGCGTGTCTGATGTCTCTGGCTGTTTCTTCCGCTACGGGATTGGGTGTATTGCTGATGGCGACTCTATTTCCGGTGATGGTTAATGTCGGGATCAGCAGAGGCGCGGCGGCAGCGATTTGTGCATCGCCTGCGGCAATTATTCTGGCGCCGACTTCAGGAGATGTGATACTGGCTGCTCAGGCATCAAATATGCCGTTGATTGATTTTGCATTCAAAACAACCTTACCAATTTCTATCGCTGCCATCGCAGCAATGGCAATGACACATTTCTTTTGGCAGCGTTATCTGGATAGACGGGAAAATATAAAAACAGAAATGCTGGATGTGAAAGAAATTACCACAAATGCACCGGGTTTCTATGCCATTTTGCCATTTACGCCTGTGATTGGTGTCTTGGTGTTTGATGGTAAGTGGGGGCCTGAACTGCATATCGTAACGATTATCGTGATGTGCATTATGCTGGCAGCATTGATTGAATTTATACGCAGCTTTAGTGCCAAGAAAGTTTTTGACGGTTTGGAAATGGCTTACCGTGGTATGGCTGATGCGTTTGTAACTGTCGTAATTTTGCTGGTGGCTGCGGGAGTATTTGCTCAGGGATTGAGTGCAATTGGCTTTATCAGTGGCCTGATTGATATGGCACAGTCTTTTGGCTCCGGAGCAATCGTGATGATGATCGCACTGGTAATTATTACGATGCTGGCTGCTATGACGACTGGCTCAGGTAATGCGCCGTTTTACGCGTTTGTTGAGTTAATTCCGCGCTTGGCGGGGCAAATGGGTGCTAATCCGGCATACTTGGCGATCCCGATGTTACAGGCTTCCAATCTTGGGCGTACTTTATCCCCGGTTTCCGGTGTTGTGGTAGCGGTTGCAGGAATGGCGAAGATTTCCCCGATGGAAGTGGTGAAACGAACTTCAGTGCCAGTATTGGTGGGGTTGCTGGTTGTGATTATCGCAACTGAGATTTTGGTACCGGTTTATTTGTAGGTTTTGCTATCTGAGTCAGCTTAATCAGGTGATCGCTTCAGCGATCACCTGATTTAACCCTTATTTCTATCAATTAATTATCAATAAGTTACCAATTTTCTACTAATACCCGACAACCTGATAATAAAAATAGGGTATCCAGTCTAAATGTGGGGTCGTGACTGATATTGTCAGAGTATCTTTCGACAACCCCATTCCGTTTGCATTATTTCGTTGTGTTTTAACATCGGCCAGAATACCGGGTTTTTGATTATCGAAGTTATCCCCAACGATACTTGCATGACATGAGATGATGCCATTCGGCAAGGTCATGGGAAGTGTAATTTGGTAGAAATTTGTGTAGTAAGTTACACCGCCAATTTCAGAAATATTGAATTTTGCAATAGCTTTGGTGTCCTTTATTAACCCGTTTATCATGAATATTTCGCCCAGCCTGACGATAGTATGTTCAACTCCGATTAGACTGGATGTGATATCCAACCCAACTAGATCACCCAAGCCTATATTTCTGACAAAGGCTTGTTTATCTGGAATATCCGCACCATTCTGGTTTTTCTCCAGACGTCCATTGGCGTTGCCATTGGCATTGCTGGCTAATACCTCCACCTTGTTGATACGTGTATCGACTTCTGTTCTGGTATAAGCACCCACATCGGATGCGACAAGTTTAATATCTGATAAGAGCGCTTTGCCATTGACTGTACGCTCCATGGGAACTCGACTGTTGGCATTGTTATTGGCTTCTTTAGCCTTCGCCTCAACATTGTCGACTTTAATATCAATTTCGGTTTTGGTATAAGTTCCTATATCAGATGCGGCGAGTTCAATATCTGAAGAGAGCGCCTTGCCATTCACTTTACGGCCCATTGGAACTCGACCGTTGGCATTATTATTGGCTTCATGGGCTAGATTTCTAACGTCGTCAATAAAACCATCAACTTCTTCTGTCGTGTAAACATGAAGATCAGAGGCGGTCAGTTCGATATCGTTAGTCAATTCCTTTCCATTGATTTTTCGGGTTAACGGAACTTTGCCAGCAATAGCGGCTTTCATTTCGTTAATGGCTTTTGTTGCAGTATCAATGCCTGTTGTCGCATTGCTATTAGCCGTTTCCGCCAGTTTCATGGCATCTTCGGCCTGCACTTTCACCGGCTGGATTAAATTGTCGGTTTCCTGCTTGCTGTAGGCATGGATGTCAGCGGCAGTCAGTTCGACATCATTAACCAGTTCTTTACCGTTGATTTTGCGCGTTAATGGGACTTTTTTCTCAGCCAGTTTAACGGCATCTTCCGCGCTTTGCTTCGCCGTTTCCGCCAGTTTCATGGCATCTTCGGCCTGCATTTTCACCGGCTGGATTAAATTGTCGGTTTCCTGCTTGTTGTAGGCATGGACGTCAGTGGCAGTCAGTTCGACATCGTCAATCAGTTCTTTACCGTTGATTTTACGCGTTAATGGGACTTTTTTCTCAGCCAGTTTCATGGCATCTTCGGCCTGCACTTTCACCGGCTGGATTAAATTGTCGGTTTCCTGCTTGTTGTAGGCATGGACGTCAGTGGCAGTCAGTTCGACATCGTCAACCAGTTCTTTCCCGTTGATTTTACGCGTTAATGGGACTTTTTTCTCAGCCAGCTTAACGGCATCTTCCGCGCTTTGCTTCGCTGTTTCCGCCAGTTTCATGGCATCTTCGGCCTGCACTTTCACCGGCTGGATTAAATTGTCGGTTTCCTGCTTGTTGTAGGCATGGACGTCAGTGGCAGTCAGTTCGACATCGTCAATCAGTTCTTTACCGTTGATTTTACGCGTTAATGGGACTTTTTTCTCAGCCAGCTTAACGGCATTTTCCGCGCTTTGCTTCGCCGTTTCCGCCAGTTTCATGGCATCTTCGGCCTGCACTTTCACCGGCTGGATTAAACTGTCGGTTTCCTGCTTGCTGTAGGCATGGACGTCAGTGGCAGTCAGTTCGACATCGTCAACCAGTTCTTTCCCGTTGATTTTACGCGTTAATGGGACTTTTTTCTCAGCCAGCTTAACGGCATTTTCCGCGCTTTGCTTCGCCGTTTCCGCCAGTTTAATGGCATCTTCGGCCTGCACTTTCACCGGCTGGATTAAATTGTCGGTTTCCTGCTTGCTGTAGGCATGGACGTCAGTGGCAGTCAGTTCGACATCGTCAACCAGTTCTTTGCCGTTGATTTTTCGGGTTAACGGAACTTTGCCAGCAAGAGCGACTTTCATTTCATCAATGGTAGTTGTCACGTCATTAATGGCTTTCGTTGCATTATCAATGCCTGTTGTTGCATTGTTATTGGCTGTAACAGCCAATTGCATGGCATCTTCGGATAATGCTCTGACAGGTTGGAGCAAGTCATCTGTTTCCTGCTTGCTGTAGGCATGGACGTCAGCGGCAGTCAGTTCGATATCATTAACCAGTTCTTTGCCGTTGATTTTGCGCGTTAATGGTACTTTTTTTTCAACCTGTATAACGGCGATTTCCGCGTTTTTCTTGGCGGTTTCTGCCAATTTCATGGCATCTTCGGCCTGCACTTTCACAGGCTGGATTAGGCCGTCTGTTTCCTGTTTGTTGTAGGCATTGACATCAGCGGCAGCCAGTTCGACATCGTGAATCAGTTCCTTACCGTTGATCTTGCGCGTCAATGGAACATATTTGTCGGTAGAGACGACTGTCTCGGCTAATTTATAGGCCTTGTCAGCTAATTCATATGCTGTTTTTACGGCTTTTGGTGTTGCTGCATGTGTTTCGTTGTTGCTATTGATATCATTGCTGAGTGCAACCAATCCTTTCTCTTTTAAAGTTGCGTCAGGGTGATTGCGGCTGTCTGCGTGATCTTTGATTTTATTCCTGACGTATTGACGGGTTGCGATGCCAGAAATCAAGCCTATCCATTCCATCTGGCTGTGATCGTCAACCGCCAGAGTCATGCGGACCATTTGCTCCAGAGATTCTGGCTTGTAAATCTCCCCACAGTTGCCGATGGCAATCAGTGTCCCTTCTTTGTCGAATAGGCCGATTTCACGCACCCACCAATTGCCATTTCCTTCAGGAATAAAATGCTCAGTAATAATGAGGTTATGATTGTTAGGATCAATAGTCAGGGAATCAATTTCAGCGCGGTATTGTTCATTTACCAGTTGGGATTGATTGGCGTCAGGTGTGGGTAAATTGCCATTACCATCACCGACAGCCATGTGGGTAATTTCGAGTTTCATACCCGATGAAGCCGCTTTTTTCAGTTTATCTGTACCAGCTTGTGTCAATAGTGAAAAATATTTCGTACTCATATAATACCCTCATGTTATTAACAAAAAATAAATGTATTGCTAACTCAGCCATAGGAAACTTACGGTAAAGTTTCTGGGCATATGAAGGCGGGGCGACATCTCCGCTAACGGCTACTGAATGGGATCATTGTACTTAGGGGAGTGGTGAACCAATATGCTAAAAATTAAGTCCAGGGGATAAAACTTATGGGAATAAAAAAAACCGGACTTAT
Organism: Xenorhabdus mauleonii; assembly: GCF_900113945.1. Taxonomy (GTDB): domain Bacteria; phylum Pseudomonadota; class Gammaproteobacteria; order Enterobacterales; family Enterobacteriaceae; genus Xenorhabdus; species Xenorhabdus mauleonii. The sequence continues at coordinate 242,207 of NZ_FORG01000001.1, read as the reverse complement.
GCCGGTTTTTTATTAGATAATTAATATTAGAAATGAAGGATTAAGCTTCCAATTCCTCTTCGATTATCAGCGAAGTGATTTTTACTTTATTGATTCGGTGGCTGGTAATTTCCAGCGGTTCAAACAGATAATCACCAATCCTCAGTTGCTCACCTTGCTGTGGAATATGTTGAAGATGTTCCATCAGCAGGCCCGCCAGTGTCTGGTATTCACGTTTTTCATCCAATGGCAATGGCACGTAAAGCACCAAATCTTCCAGTGGCATAAACCCATTGGCAATCCAAGAACCATCGTCCATGACCTGAATATCATGTCGTGCATCGAGTTCACCACTGCCTACAGGCAAATTGCCGGTAATGGTTTCCATCACGTCAGTCACTGTTACAACACCTTCAACAGAGCCAAATTCATCAACGACAAAGGCAAAGTGAGTCTGCGCCTGACGGAACTGTTCCAGCGCTTGCAGCAAGGAGAGTGATTCAGGGAAAATCAGTGGTTGTTGCACTAACTTGCTTAAATCGAAAGTATTGTGTGTCAATTGCTGATTAAGGAGATCAATGACATGCACCACACCGAGAGGTTCATCACTGGTTTGTTCATCAGTGACGACAATTCGGGTATGGGGTTTTTGTTCCAGCAATGTAGTCAATTTTTCCGCAGGAGAGTGAACATCAAGATAAATCACGTCATGACGTGAGGTCATGATACTACTGACAGTACGCTGTGCCATACTGAGCACCCGTGCGATCATCTGGCGTTCCTGAGGCTCAAAAACTTCTTTATTATCCTCATTATCTGCAATCAGGCTGGAAGTATGATTGTCCAGTGCCGCATTTTCACGTTTACCATTCAAAATGTGAAGAACAGCTTCTGCCGTCCTTTCGCGCAGGGAGCGGGAAGCACTTAAGAACTTGCGACGATTGAATTGGGCGAACTGGTTCAGTGCTTCTATCATGATAGAAAAACCGATGGCAGCATAGAGATAGCCTTTCGGAATATGATAACCGAAGCCTTCTGCAACTAAGCTGAAACCGATCATCAGCAGGAAGCTGAGACACAAGATAACAATGGTGGGATGCGCATTGACAAATTTTGTCAGCGGCTTACTGGCCCATATCATTAGGATCATGGCGATGATAACAGCGGCAATCATGATGCCAATATGTTCGACCATGCCTACTGCGGTAATAACAGAATCTAATGAAAATACCGCATCTAAGACAATAATTTGTACGACAACCGCCCAAAAACCCGCTCCTTTCCTTTGTTGATTGGTGTGCAAGGCTTTCCCTTCCAGGCGTTCATTCAGTTCCATTGTGGCTTTAAACAGCAGGAAGATACCACCTATCAGCATAATTAAATCACGGGCGCTGAAAGGGTGTTCCCATAGGGTAACCAATGGATTGGTCAGAGAGACGAGCCAAGATAAGCTAAAGAGCAACAATATCCTCATGACAAGGGCACAGGAAAGGCCTGTCAAGCGAGCTTTATCTCTGTATTTTTCGGGAAGCTTATCTGCCAATATGGCAATAAATATTAAGTTGTCAATTCCGAGAACTATTTCTAAAACGATAAGAGTAGCCAGGCCGGCCCATATCGTAGGATCAGCGATCCATTCCATACAATTTATTTTACCTTTTAATATGACGGCTTTTGCCGACCATTAAATAATGGGTATTGAAGCCCTAAATAGCAATAGATGATTTATCGCAATTGGAAATTTTTTCAGCAAACAAACGTTGTGACGGTATCGATTGCATCAATAACTACCCCCTATGCCCATTCCTGAGTTAACATGTGAGTTCATTAACAAATTGTCCACTCTGTTTTGTTGCATTCGGCTGGTGTTTGATATGACATCTGTTTTATAGGGCACGTTTTTTTATGAAGCACTGTGTATAAAACATATGGTTATAAAACGAATGTTTATGAAAAATATAGCCAAATACTGCATCTTGGGTGGGCAGCAGTCATTATTAGACGGGAGTCATTCATGTCCAAACAACAGATCGGTGTTGTCGGTATGGCGGTAATGGGGCGCAACCTGGCGTTGAATATTGAAAGCCGTGGTTACTCTGTATCTATTTTCAACCGCTCCGGTGATAAAACTGATGAAGTTATCGCTGAAAATCCAGGGAAAAAATTAGTTCCAAGTTATTCCATTGAAGAGTTTGTCGATTCGCTGGAAAAGCCGCGTCGTATTCTGTTGATGGTTAAGGCTGGTGAAGCTACGGATAAAACCATTGCATCATTGACGCCACATTTGGATAAGGGTGACATTCTGATAGATGGCGGCAACACTTATTTTCAGGACACTATCCGTCGTAATCGTGAATTGTCTGCTCAAGGCTTTAATTTTATTGGCACCGGTGTTTCAGGTGGTGAAGAAGGCGCGCTGAAAGGCCCTTCCATCATGCCGGGTGGTCAGAAAGAAGCCTATGAACTGGTTGCTCCAATTCTGAAAGAGATTGCAGCTCAAGTTGATGGTGAGCCTTGTGTTACTTATATCGGCGCAGATGGTGCCGGTCATTATGTGAAGATGGTACACAATGGTATTGAATATGGTGATATGCAGTTGATTGCAGAAGCCTATTCTTTGCTGAAAAACTCATTGAACCTGAGCAATCAGGAATTGGCAGAAGTGTTCAGTGACTGGAATCAGGGCGAACTGAGCAGTTACCTGATAGAAATTACGGCTGATATCTTCCGCAAGCAGGATGAAGAAGGGAAATATTTGGTTGATGTCATTCTGGATGAAGCAGCCAATAAAGGTACTGGTAAATGGACTAGCCAAAGCTCACTGGATCTGGGTGTGCCAGTGACATTGATTACGGAATCTGTATTCGCGCGTTATATCTCTTCTCTGAAAGATCAACGTGTAGCAGCATCTCAGGTACTGTCAGGTCCGGTCGCAAAACCATTTGATGGTGACAAATCTGAGTTTGTTGAGAAAGTTCTCCGTGCCCTGTATTTGGGTAAGATCGTTTCTTACGCACAAGGTTTCCAGCAGCTTAAAGCAGCGTCCGATGAATATAACTGGGATCTGAACTATGGTGAGATTGCCAAGATCTTCCGTGCAGGTTGTATCATTCGTGCACAGTTCTTGCAAAAAATCACAGATGCATACAATGAAAACCCAGCTATCGCTAACTTGCTATTGGCACCTTACTTCAAACAAATCGCAGATGAGTACCAGCAAGCGCTACGCGATGTCGTAACTTACGGCGTGCAAAATGGTATCCCGACACCAACATTCTCTGCAGCCATCTCTTATTATGACAGCTACCGTTCAGCGGTATTGCCTGCCAATTTGATTCAGGCACAGCGCGATTACTTTGGTGCACACACTTATAAACGCACTGATAAAGAAGGCGTTTTTCACACTGAATGGCTGGACTAATCGTTAGATATTCTTATTAGATGTCAGTCTTATGAAAAAAGGTGCTGAAAATTCAGCACCTTTTTTGTATTAAGTGTTGGACTAAAACCTCAGGAAGAAGATTGCCATTTAAGCAACCTCTGAGCTAATAGCTCTAACCAGTGCCCTATCTCTGCATCATGGAGATAAAGAAAGATAGCCACACTGAACATGGCAAAACCGAGTATTACCAGAACAAAAATATTATTCATATAATAATCGCCCATTTTTACCTGATTAAATTATAGCAAAATGTAAACTTTATTTAAGATTACTTTAATTTATTGGGCGATTTCTGAGGGTTAGACTCAATCGTCTGTTTTGCGAAAAGCAACTAATTCTGGAGCGGCGATGCGGCGGTAGTCTTCTGTATTTAAAATAATCGAACGTTCCAGACTGCCGGCATTGAATGCCAGTTCATCATAGCGCTCGAATAAAAGTGGTTCGGCAACTAATTTTAGGTCTGGATGAAAACTGAATGGTGGAATAGCACCAAAAACGCAGCGTGTTAATTCAGAAACTTCTTTTGGACTGGCTAAAGATGCGCGTTTTCCTCCCATCTGCATGGCGAGAGTGGCAAGATCAGCTTGTTGATCCGCAGGCAGGACAGCAAGGACATATTGTCGGTAGCCATCTCCCTTGACGTGGCAGACTAAGGCTTTTGCGCCTTGCCCCAGATGAGTGCCCCGTATTTTGGCAATTTCTTCAGAACGCCCACCTGTTGAGTGCTCCATAACACGGTAGCGAGCATTATGAGTATCCAGTACGGTTGTAAGGCACTCGAAAATATCATTTTCTAACAAAATATTCTCCTGCATAAACTCAAGGTGAAAGTCAGTACCTGTTTTTTATTCCTGCATAAAAGGCTATTCCTGCATAAGCAGTTATTGATGCTGACAAAATGATGGAATTCAATCAGTGCCACATTGTAATCCAAATCCAGCCACCAAAAGCCACTTCGCATGCTAAGTTTTTGAAAAAAGGCTTGTGAAAAAAGCTGATGAAAAAACTTGCGAAGTGGCTGGTATTTTTAGTGCTGAATCTTTATCCGGCCGCCCGTGGTTATTGGTCAGAGTGCCGTTCCCGTAGTTGCTGGATGATTTTGCTGAGATCGAGTTCTTGATCTTGCAGCAAGACCAATAGGTGATAAATCAAATCTGCGGCTTCATTGGTTAATTCTTCTCTGTCATTCACAGTGGCTGCCAGTGCGGCTTCCACACCTTCTTCACCTACTTTTTGGGCAATGCGTTTTGTACCGCTGGCGTATAAACGGGCGGTATAAGAACTGTCTGGCGATGCATTTTTTCGGCTTGCCAGTATTTGTTCTAATTGATAGAGAAAGCCCCAATCTGTTTGGGCTGGTGCAAAACAGCTCTCAGTGCCTTTATGGCAAGTTGGGCCGACAGGGTTTACGAGAGCAAGCAGAGTATCGTTATCGCAATCAGGGTAGATATCCACCAGATGCAGAAAATGGCCGGAACTTTCGCCTTTTGTCCATAACCGTTGTTTGGTTCGGGAGAAAAACGTGACTTTGCCAGATTCAAGGGTGGCGTCCAGAGCCTCTTGATTCATGTATCCCATCATCAATACGGTGCCGGAGACGGCATGCTGGACGATGACAGGCATGAGGTGATCCACTTTTTCCCAATCTAATTTTGTGTACTGCTGTGGTGTCAACATGTTCTAACCTCGATGCCTTGTGTAGCAAGATATTGTTTTAACTCACTGATATTAATGATTTGCTTATGAAAAACGGAAGCTGCCAATGCACCATCAACGTTAGCCAGTTTGAATGCATCCAAAAAATGTTCTGGCGCACCGGCACCACCAGAGGCAATTAATGGCACGGAGCAAATATTGCGTACCAATTTCAATTGCGTAAGATCGTAACCATTGCGGACTCCGTCCTGATTCATCATATTCAGGACAATTTCACCTGCACCGCGTTGTTGAACTTCCCTGACCCAATCCAATGTGTGCCAATGTGTTGCTGTTGTTCGCTTTTCATCACCGGTAAATTGGTAAACCTGATAGCTATTGGTTTTTTCATCAAACCATGTATCAATCCCCACAACAACACATTGGACACCGTAGCGCTCGGCCAGACGGTTAATTAAATCCGGATCCGCCAAAGCTGGGGAGTTGATGGAAATTTTATCTGCCCCGAACGATAAAATCTGGCCCGCTTCTTCAACGGTTTTTATGCCGCCAGCCACGCAGAAAGGGATATCGATAACTTCGGCAACTTTGGCTACCCAGCTTTTATCAACCACTCGGCCGTCAGAAGAAGCGGTAATATCATAAAATACCAATTCATCTGCGCCTTCTTGCGCGTACCGCTGCGCGAGGGGAACAATGTCACCAATGATTTCATGATTGCGGAATTGGACGCCTTTAACGACTTGACCATCACGGACATCAAGACATGGAATTATGCGTTTTGCCAACATTGAATTGCCTCCGTCAGTGTAAATTTTCCTTCAAGCAATGCACGCCCGACAATCACACCTGCTACACCAGATGCAGGCAGGGGAGATACATCCGCAAGGCTGCCGATACCACCCGATGCTTGAAACTGGATCTGTGGGTATTGTTGGCTTATTTCTTGATAGAGCGCGATATTAGAACCACTTAATGTGCCGTCGCGGGAAATATCGGTACATAGTACGTGTTTCAGCCCGACAGGAAGATATTGTTCAATGATATCTTCAAGGGTGGCGTGACTATTTTCTTGCCAGCCACTGATGGCAACTTGCTTATTCCCGTCTGGGCTAATGCGGATATCCAATGCCAGTACAATCGACTCTGCCCCGTAACGCTGGAACCATTGTTTAACCAATTCAGGCTGGGTAATGGCAGTTGAACCAATGACAACGCGGCTGGCACCGGCTTCAAGCAGCGTGACGACATCGTTTTCAGAACGAATTCCGCCACCGACTTGAACAGGTACAGTAACCCCCGCCAATAGTTGTTTCAGGAGTGAAATTTGACGGTTGGCCGGATCTTTGGCACCAGTAAGATCAACCAAATGAAGCAACTCTGCGCCTTCTTGTTCATATTGTTGCAAACGGGAGAGCGGAGAACGGCCATAATCGCGACGCTGTTCATAATCTCCCTGATGCAAACGCACCACATTGCCATCGATTAAATCTAATGCGGGTATGATCATGCGATTACATCTCCAAAAAATTTTTCAGTAATTGTGCGCCAGCAGCACCTGAACGTTCAGGGTGAAACTGGACACCAAAGAAATTGTCTTTTGCTATGGCACTGCTAAATGTGTGCCCGTACCCCGTTTCAGCAATCGTATATTCACCAATGGGAAGTGCGTAACTGTGAACGAAATAAAAACGGGCGTTATCCTCAATATGGCGGAACAAGGGGTGATTTTTCTGTGCTGTTACTTGATTCCAGCCCATATGTGGCAATGGCTGATCTGTAACCGCTATTTTTTTAACCTGAGCGTCAATTAATTTCAATAAAGGAACGTTATCACCCTCTGCACTGGCCGAGGCCAATAGTTGCATGCCAAGGCAAATACCCAGCACTGGTTGAGTAAGTGAGCGAATCAGTGGGATTAATTGTCTTTTTTCGAGTTGTTCCATAGCAGCGGTAGCCGTACCGACACCAGGTAAAAAAAGTTTATCGGCGGAGTGCACGATATCCGCATCCAAACTGATGGTAGGCTCGTAGCCCAACCGACGAATGGCATAGGCAACAGAAGCGAGGTTGGCACAGCCTGTATCCAGAATAACAACATTCATCATAGCTTCCTTTATTACTTCTTTATAGAACACCCTTGGAACTGGGGAGAGTATCGCCTTCTACACGAATAGCCTGCCGCAATGTCCGACCAAAAACTTTGAACAGGCTTTCTGCCCGGTGGTGATCGTTTTTACCCTTAGTTTTTAGGTGTAAGGTGCATCCCATTGTGTAGGAAAGAGAGCGGAAGAAATGTTCGATCATTTCTGTGCTTAAATCACCGACCCGCTGATGCTTGAATTCAGCCTTGTATTCCAAGTGTGGGCGGCCGGAAATATCTAAGGCGCAGCGGGCAAGGCATTCATCCATTGGCAAGGTAAAGCCAAAACGAGCAATGCCACGTTTGTCTCCCAGTGCCTGTTTCAGAGCCTCTCCGAGTGCCAGACCCGTATCTTCAACGGTGTGATGATCATCGATGTGGAGATCACCCTTGACCTGTATATTCATACGAAAACCGCCGTGGGTTGCTATTTGATCCAGCATGTGGTCAAAGAAACCAACACCGGTATTGATGCTATTTTCGCCTTCTTGATCTAACCAAACTCCAATATTGATGGCAGTTTCTTTCGTTTTCCGTTCAACCTGAGCCTGTCTGTCTTTCTGGGTCAGTTGATCACAAATGGCAGGCCATCCCATTGATTCTAGCTGGTAGCGAATGCCTTTGATCCCCATGCTTTTAGCTAATTGCAGATCGGTTTCCCGATCACCAATGACATAGCTGTTTTCTGTATCAAGGCTGTTTTCTGCCAGATATTTTTCTACCAGGCCGAGCTTGGGCTTACGGCAGTTACAGTTGTCTTCAGGTTTATGCGGGCAGATAAGTACATCGTCAAAATAGATGCCTTGCGAAGTAAAAATCTGCATCATCAATGCATGTGGCGGTTCAAAATCAGCCAGTGGAAAACTCGCTGTACCCAATCCATCTTGATTTGTCACCATGACTAGTTTGTAGCCTGCTTTTTGCAGGGATAACAAAGCAGGGATCACACCAGCTTCGAAAGCCAGTTTATCAAGACGATCAACCTGATAGTCACTAGGTGGTTCAGTGATAAGCGTTCCATCGCGATCAATAAAAAGTAATCTCTGGCTCATGGATTTTAAATTTCCTTTATTTGTTGAGACGGGTTGGAAAGTTCATTGATGGCATTGATCAACTGTTCACATTCATCCCGGCTGCCAATGGTGATGCGCAAGCAATTCTCCAATCCCGGCTGCTTTCTCTGATCACGCAAGATAATTCCTTGATCCCACAGGCTCTTGAATACCTTTTCTGCATCAGTAAATTTCACCAAAATATAGTTGGTCTCACTGGGGTAAACGGTTTCAACCAACGCTGATTTGCGGAGTTCCTGTTGAAGATATAACCGATTATCAGTGTTCTCTGCCACGCGAGCCCTCATCGTGCGGATGCCTGTTTCTGTCAGCGCTTGCGCTGCGATATCTGCAACCGGAGTAGCAAGTGGATAAGGGGCTATCACTTTTAGCATCAGCTTGATGATATCGGCAGACGCTAACGTAAATCCACAACGTAGTCCTGCTAAAGCAAAAGCTTTCGAGAGGGTTCGCAAAATGACTAAGTTAGGATAGTTTTGCAGCCAACGAGTGGTATCTTGTTGCGGGCAAAATTCAATGTAGGCTTCATCAATCGCAACGATGGCACGGTTACGGGCCAGGTCTAAAATTTTGCGTAACGCGGCAGGATCAACCAAGTTACCGGTAGGATTATTGGGGCTACAAATATAGATCAGCTTAACGCGCTCAAGATTGTTTTCAATGGCAGCAAGATCAAGTTGCCAGTCAGCTTTGACGGGGATCTTCTTCTGTTCAATGCCGAACGCTTCTGCGCTGACACTGTACATGCCGTAGGTTGGTGGGCAGAACAGCATGGCATCACGCCCCGGTTCGCAAAAAACCCGGAGCAGTAACTCAATGGATTCATCGGCGCCACGGCTGACCAAAACTTGCTCTGGTTGAAGGCCGGCATAATTTGCATAGCGTTGGATGACCGCTGCTGGCTGGCATTCAGGGTAACGATTGAGCGAGTTTTCAGTGAGCTGAAAATCAGGGGAAACCGGGTATTCATTTGCGTTTAACCAAAGAGTCCCGTTGCCTCCCAGACGGCGGGCAGACATATAAGGAACTAATTTTCTAATATTTTCTCTTGCCAGTGAATTGATATCAAAAACCGTATTCATGTGTGATCCTTAGTTTTATGATCCCAGATTTATTTTATTCAGGGCGGCAATGCGTAACGTCACAGCATTTTTGTGTGCGATTAGTTGTTCTGCCTGCGCGAGTGTTTCAATAGTCGGAGCAAGTTCTTGCAAGCCTTGTGGAGTAAGCTGCTGAACAGTCATTCTTTTCAGAAAATCTGCCAGACCCAGGCTGGAATAGGTTGAAGTATAGCCATAAGTCGGTAGAACGTGATTGGTGCCAGAAGCGTAATCTCCTGCGGATTCCGGCGACCAGTCACCAAGGAAAACCGAACCGGCGCTGCTAATTTGTTCCACCCATTGCTCAGGGTGACGTGTTTGAATAATCAAATGCTCCGGGCCATATTGGTTGCTGATTTCCACGCATTGAGCAAGATCTTTGGCAATAATAATCCGGCTGGCTTGTAAGGCTTGGTTTGCAATTTGTTGGCGCGGCAATGCCTTGAGTTGGTTTTCGATTTCTTGAATGACTTGTTCCGCAAAGGTTTTATCCGGCGTTACCAGAATAACTTGAGAATCTGGGCCGTGTTCAGCCTGAGAAAGGAGATCAGAGGCGGTAAAGGCTGGGTTCGCTTCGCTGTCTGCGATCACCAAAACTTCCGATGGCCCCGCAGGCATATCAATTGCTGCGCCATCAATGCGCTGGCTTACTTGTCGTTTGGCTTCGGTAACCCATGCATTGCCCGGACCAAAAATTTTATCCACTTTAGGAACGGAAGCCGTTCCGAAGGCCATTGCAGCGATAGCCTGCGCACCTCCAATCTGGAATATGTCGCTTATCCCACATAGTTGCGCAGCATAGAGAATTTCATCAGCAATTGGTGGTGGGGAACAGAGGATAATATTGCGGCATTCCGCAATATTGGCGGGTACACCCAGCATCAATACTGTTGAAGGCAGAGGGGCCGAGCCACCGGGAATATAAAGCCCAACTGAATTGATTGGTCTTGTGACTTGCTGGCAGCGAACGCCCGGCAGTGTCTCAATGTCAATTTTTTGTGGTTTTTGTGCTTCATGAAAGCGACGGATATTATTCATGGCCTGCTGCATAGCCTGTTTAATCTCCGGCGCTAAACGGCTGGCGGCTGCTTCTACTTCATCGGGTAACACTTTTATTGTTTCAATGGTGGTTTTGTCGAAACGTTGGCTGAATTCCTGCAATGATTGATCGCCTCCTGTCTTCACTGCTTCCAGAATTTGCTCAACAGTGCCGGAAATATCTTCAGCCGCAGTGACAGCAGGGCGTGTAAGCAAAACTTTTTGTTGCTCCGAGCTACATTCTTGCCAGTTAATGATGGTGCTAAAGTTTGTATTCATCAAAATTACTCCATCATTTTTTCAATTGGCAGCACCAGAATGGAACTGGCACCCAGTGCCTTGAGTTTTTCCATCGTCTCCCAAAATAGTGTTTCACTGCTGACCATGTGCATGGCTACACGATTTTGTGCGCCGGCCAGAGGCAAAATAGTGGGGCGTTCAGCGCCCGGCAACAGAGAGATAATTTCTTCCAGCTTGTCATTGGGAGCATGCAACATGATGTATTTGGATTCACGTGCTTGAATAACTCCCTGAATGCGGAGCATAAGTTTGTCGATGAGTTTTTGCTTGGTGTCTGGCATTTCACCATCACGTTGGATCAGACAGGCTTTTGAACGATAGATAACGTCTACTTCCTGTAACCCATTGGCTTCCAATGTTGCACCTGTTGAGACCAAATCACAGATGGCATCAGCCAATCCCGCACGGGGCGCAACTTCGACTGAACCATTAAGCAGGCAAGATTTGAACCGGATGCCCTTTTGATCAAGGTAACGTTTCAGCAAGTGAGGGTAAGAAGTGGCAATGCGGGCATCTTGTAAGCATTCCACTCCGGTATAATCGAAATCAAAAGGAGTGGCAAGGGACAGGCGGCAATCGCCAAAGTCAAGGCGGCGCAAGGTCAAATAACGAGGGTCTTCTCCTTGTGCCTGGCGTGTCAGTAATTCTTCCTCAAGAACGTTTTCGCCAATAATGCCTAAATCTACAACACCATCCATAACGAGGCCTGGAATATCATCATCACGGACACGCAGGATGTCGATGGGCATGTTTTCTGCAAATGCAATCAGGCGCTGTTGCTGTAAATTGATTTTGATGCCGCAGCGGGCAAGTAGTGCCCGGGAATCATCACTAAGGCGGCCTGATTTTTGAATGGCTATCCGTAAGCGTGTTTTATCTAACATGTTGTGTTTACCCTATCTTAATGTTCGGTCGTATGGTTTATAAATGAAAAAACCCTCGGAAAATCTTCCGAGGGTTTTCATCGTATTCATACCACCGGAAGACGGGTCAAATGTCTTCCAGCACACAGCAGCCTGAAAGACTAGTCAGGATGATGGTGATGATGATGGTTAAATTGAATACGGTTCATAATATGTAAGCTCGCTATCTGAGTTTTGAACTGATGTTCGGTGCTATTTTTGATGTACTTATTCAGTTGATTTAATCGTTTTCACACTGTTCTTGCACTTGGCGTTATATTTTCAGCCAAGGATTTGGTTGCTTGGCATTTAACCTATACGATTTTGTGGATAAAAAGCAAACTTTTTTTGAAGAAATTGGTTTGAATTATGTTAATTAATTGTTTTTTATGGAAAATGTATATTGTTGTAATTGGATGATTATATGGCTAATGTTAACAACGGTCATATATTTGACTACTTCCATAAGGTTTCATAAGGTCAATGGTTAATAGAATTAATTGTTAAGAAGTTTGGCTGCTAATGATTTTAGCTGTTAATAGAAATAGTATTGGTTTATGGGAGAGCTATGGTGAGAAAGGTTTCCATTATCGGATTAGGCTGGTTAGGGATGCCGCTGGCGCAAGCACTACAAAGTAATGGCATGCAAGTTGTTGGCAGTAAAACAACACCAGATGGGGTTGAAGCTGCGTGTATGAGTGGTGTGGATTGTTACCAATTGAATTTGAATCCTCACATTATTTGTGAAGCCGATGACATTGAAGAATTGTTGTCTGTCGATATGTTGGTTTTAACTCTGCCGGTCAGCGGCATTGCTGGTGGCGGGGAAGAATATGTTAAAGCAGTGCAACTGATTGTTGATAGTGCACTTTCCTATTCGGTTCCGCGAATTATTTTCACAAGTTCAACTTCAGTCTATGGTTCGTCTGCCGGAATTATCAAAGAAGATGCGCCATTGCATCCTGAAACTCAATCAGCGAAAGCATTAGTCAAGCTGGAGAATTGGTTACATCAACTCCCCAATACCTCTGTTGATATATTGCGTTTGGCTGGATTGGTTGGCAGTGGACGCCATGCCGGGCGTTTTCTTGCTGGGAAAAAGGCCATTGGCGGGGGAGAGGATGTGGTCAATTTAGTACATCAGGATGATGTTATTTCGGCTATCAAATTGCTTATCCAGCAGCCGGAAGGTGGGCATATTTATAATTTATGTGCGCCAATCCATCCCAAAAAATCAGAATATTATCCATCAGCTAGTCGTGAACTTGATTTGACACCACCCGAATTTTTACAATCTGAGGAGAAGGAGGGGGAAAGTAAAATCATAGATGGTAGCCGCATCTGCCAGGAATTGGGGTTTGAATACCAGTTTCCAGATCCCGGCAGAATGCCAATGACGTAAGGCCTAACTTATTTCAATCATAACAATCTTTTGAAACGCGGGTCTTGCGGTGAGCAATTGATACCAGCGTTCGAGGTTAGGGAATGATGGGCGCTCTATTTCTACGTTTAGCCATAAATAGACCAATGGAGCCAAGGCTATATCAGCCATGCCAAATTTGGTGCCGGAAAGGTAAGTTTGGTGACTGAGAGTGTCATCGACAATTTTTAATAATTTTTCAATTTCAGCCAGAGATTGGGAAATAATGTTGTGATCTCTCTGTCCTGCGGGGGTTCTGATAAAGCTAATCATGAATTGTTTGATGGGTGGAAATAGATTGCAGATGCCCCAATCCATCCATTTTTCAACACTGGCTCTTTCTTGAAGAGAAGCGGGATAAAGGGTATCTTGCCCATATTTGGCAGCAACATAACGTACAATTGCATTTGATTCCCACAAGATAAAATCGTCTTCCTGCAAACAAGGAATGACCGCATTGGGATTCATTTTCAAATATTCAGCATCGTTAAGTTTGCCAAATTTTCCACCTACATCAATTTGTTGATATGGAACGTTTAATTCTTCCAAACACCAGAGAACTTTTTTAACATTTGCTGAATTCTTAAGTCCCCAGATAGTTAACATTATTTTCTCCTCATATTCGCTTATTCTGAATAATTGATAATATGACAATAAAATCAGGTGAGTAACAGAAAATCTTTACGTTATTGGGTTGGAGTCTTCTCCCATAACATCCTATATTATTAAGGTTTTTATTCTTTCTTTGTAGTTAATTTGAGTTGAGCCGTAAAGAAAAAAGGGCGAGCGATGATGAAAAAAAGACGACAGACACAGGCAATAAAATCTTTTGCTGTTGGCTTGGGTGCTTTTTGGTTGGTAACTGCCAGTGTATATGCAATGGATGAACCAGCAGTACCTGAAATTAATGCGAAAGCCTATGTGTTAATGGATTATGCCAGTGGGAAGGTTTTAGCATCACATAATGCTGATGAAAGGCTAGATCCAGCGAGTTTGACAAAGATAATGACCAGTTATGTGATTGGGCGGGCAATTAAGTCAGAGAAAATCAATAAACACGATTCGGTTATGATTGGTAGAGAGTCTTGGGCGACGGGCAACCCGGTGCTTAAGGGATCATCTCTGATGTTTTTGCAGCCAGGCGAACTGGTTAAAGTCAGTGACTTGAACCGCGGCATCGTAATTCAATCCGGGAACGATGCCAGTATTGCACTGGCGAATTACATAATGGGCAGTCAGGATGCATTTGTCGAAATGATGAATCATTATGCGGAAACATTAGGATTGAAGAATACTCACTTCAAGACCGTGCATGGTTTAGATGCTGCTGGGCAATATAGTACCGCCCTTGATATGGCTCTTTTGAGCAAAGCTTTAATCCATGATGTGCCGGATGAATATGCACTGAATAAAGAAAAGGAGTTCACTTTTAATAATATCCGCCAGCCGAATCGTAATCGCTTGTTGTGGAATAAAAACTTAAATGTGGATGGTGTGAAAACCGGACATACCAGCGGAGCAGGCTATAACCTTGTTGCATCAGCAACAGAAGGGCCAATGCGTTTGATTTCTGTCGTGTTAGGCGCTTCCAGCGATCGGATACGTTTTTTAGACAGCGAAAAACTTTTGTCATGGGGTTTTCGTTTTTATGAATCGGCGACTTTATTAAAAGCCACTGATACGCTGGTAACAGAAAGAGTGTGGTATGGAACTCAATCAGAAGTTGCCCTTGGTGTAGAACAAGATGCGGCAATTGTGGTTCCCCGTGGCCAATCGGGTAAATTGAAAGCCAGTTTTACATTGGATCAAACTTCTTTCGAAGCGCCATTAGCCAAGAACCAAGTTGTGGGAACGGTAAACTTTATGCTGAACGATAAAGTCATTGAGCAGCGTCCACTGGTTGTTAAAGAGGCTGTAGAAGAAAGTGGTATCTTTGGTCGCATGTGGGACTTCGTTGTAAAAACTGTTACCGGCTGGTTTAATTCGATTTTCGGTTAGTAGTCATAGCCATAATAATGACCAGTAATACAATGATCAGTAGTACTGATAGTAAATAGGAGTCATGGTCTATAGCAATTTAGAAGCGATACAAAGCTGATAAGATGCAAAGCTCATGAACAGAAAAATGCCAGCCAACTTTATCAGTGGCTGGCATTTTTTCATGAGGCAAACAGTATAAGACGTTGCCTCAATCTCAAGGTTAGAGCAGAGAGTAGACCGCAGCAGAAATTGCGATGCTTCCCATAATCACTACAAAGATGTTGCTTAGCTTACCGGAATATTTCTGCATGGCAGGGATCTTTTTAATGGCATACATTGGCATGATGAACAGGATCATGGCAATGACTGGCCCACCCAACGTTTCGATGATATTCAGGATGCCTGGGTTCAGAGTTGCAACTACCCAAGTACTCACCAGCATAAAGAGAGTGGTGATTCGATTCAGCGTTTTATGCTGAATAGTTTTACCACGAGTGCTCAGAGTCTTGTTTACAATACCGTTGAAACCTTCGCGGGCACCAAGATAGTGGCCAAGGAATGATTTAGTAATGGCAATGAAAGCAATAAACGGAGCTACATACTCAATCGTTGGTACACGGAAATGGTTAGCCAGATAAGACAGAATAGTAATGTTCTGAGCTTTTGCTTCAGCCAGATTTTCAGGTGACAGACTAAGTACACAGCTGAAAACGAAAAACATTACAGTCAGAACCATCATGATGTGCGCATAGGCTAAAATGCGTGAACATTTTTTCTCAGCGTGCTCACCGTATTCTTCACGTTTTGCCACCGCAAATGCAGAGATAATTGGTGAGTGGTTAAAGGAGAAAACCATGACAGGGATTGCCAGCCACAGAGTGAATAGTAAACCTGTGCTGCCTATAGAAGAGGTAGCGCTATTCAATGACAGGGTATCGAAGATAGTAGTGTTCCAGTGAGGGATCAAATACAGAGCCAGCAGCATCAAAACAGTAACGAATGGGAATACCAGCACGCTCATTGCCTTGACGATGAATTTCTCACCTAAGCGGATAATGCTCATTACACCAAGAAGCAGTACCAGAGCCAACAGTGCGCGTGGAGGAGCTTCCATCTGAAGCTGATGGATGATAAAGCTTTCTACTGTATTTGTCAGTGCAACACTGTAAACCAGCAGAATTGGGAAAATTGCAAAAAAGTAAAGAATGGTTATCAAGAAACCTGCAACTTTACCAAAGTGTTCTTCTACTACGCCGGTGATATCTTCGCCACTGCTTTTACCGGATAGAACAAAACGACACATCCCACGGTGAGCAAAAAATGTCATGGGAAGAGCAAGTATTGCCATGATAATAAGAGGAATCAAACCACCGATACCGGCGTTGATGGGAAGAAACAAAACACCAGCACCGATAGCTGTGCCATATAATCCCAACATCCATACAGTGTCTGATTTACGCCAGGTAGAGTGATCGCTTTTGCTTAACGCAGAGGATGCGATTGAACCTGTTTGAGATGTGTCCATAAATATCTCCGAAATAACGCTATAATTTAAAATTTAAAAAATTGTTAAACCCGCACATTGATGGCAATGCACGAGTTGGATTTTTATATGAATAATAAGTTATCAGATATTGTGCTGATGTTTATTTAAACGTTTTTATTGTTACATTAATAATGCTGTCTAAAACCTGTTCGTTTAAAGGCTATTCATTTAAAACCTATTCACTTAAAACAAAGGAGCGGTAACTTTTTACGCTGTATTTTTGATATCTAAATCAGAAAATTTAACTCCAGATGTTTGATGGTGGAAATATAGTTATTTTCAGTGAAATGTACCGTGATCATTCTCGCAATTGCAAGATTTATATAGGAAAGGAAAATTGTTATAAGATTTTATAAAAATGTTGATCAAATATTAAATATAAATAAATTTAAAAAACAGTAAAAAAGATATCATTATATTTATTTCAATTTATTGTGTTGATTCATAATCATAACTTATTTTATTTATATATTAATAATGGTCGTTTTACTGAGTTCAAATAAATTCGAATGGGATGATAAATGTCAATGTTTTTATCTGAACATATCTATATGCCTGAGATTGCTTTAGTAATCTATTGATAATAAATAAATTTTAAGTTTGCTGGATTGATGTGGATATGATGCATGATTGGCTGTAATTCTGCCCCCTTATTGATTAGTCATTAATAAATACCTCCAATTTACATCATTGTTCTGTATGGAATCTATCCATGACGCTTTTTTTTGTGAAGAAATGATAATCATTTCTGATCTGGATTTACTCAATATGAGGACAACAATAGATGGTTTTTCTCTGATAATTTGTCAGAGCTATTTGGCAAAAAAATAATTTTCGTAAAATGAAACTTTGTATTCATCCAAGAATATTGGGTTAAAAATAGATGTAATTTACTTTAAGGATGAGGAAGTGATAAAGATAGAAAGATGACAAAAGTAGAATGATGATCGAAATGGAAAGGTAAGCAGAGAATTTTACTGGTGACTTATTGAAGTCGATAAACTCCAGCAGCATATTCATACCTTCATTTTTTTAGTTGAAACCTGGAAAATGAAGGTATGTGTTAATTTTAAGTTAATTTTTAACCCATCCTTTTTGAATAAAGAATGAACAAACAAATTGGTAAATGCGAATAAGTTTATTTTGCAATTGCTGCCCGTATATATTCCAAAACAATTGGGATAAGGCACAACCCAACAAACTAATTAAAAATGCGCCTATCATATCCAGTGGCCAATGGACACCGACATAAATCCGAGACCAAGCAATGGCACAGGCAATCATCAGCAGGCATAAACCTGACCAAATACGATGCCAAAAGAGGAATGCCAGTGAGAAAGTAAATACGGCGGTGCCATGGTTGCTGGGAAAAGATTCGGTTGGGGCATGGAAAAGGTAATTGTAGCCAAAGCCTTCCACAAAGGGTCTGGCATGAGGGACGAGTATTCCGATGATATACGAGCCAGTGATCCCCAAAGCAAAAGCAATGCAGGATTTACTCACGACAATCCGTTGCAGAGCGATATATTCTTCTTTTCCCCACAGCCAACAGACAGCGAGAGTGGCCGGGTAAATAAATACGCAATATTTCGCGATAAAGATTGCGATCAGGATCATTGCTGGTGATGAATCTGGAGTTGCATTGATGAAAGTAAACAAATTGTGGTTAAGTTGTTCTAGCAAAGTGAGCCTCACAAGCGCGATATTTACGTAAATATGATAAATCCATTTTATCAACTCGTTGTCAGAATGCGTAATTCTATAATATCGAGGTGTAAAAAGGGATTGTTTGAATTCATGATTTTATTTAATGAATATTGAGGTTGCATAGGTCAATAATAGAACTGTGACAAGAGCAACGGATAGCCTCTAGATTGGTAAGTATGTAAGTGATTGTAAGTCGTGAAATGCCCAAAGTTAACATAATGTTTCAAATTTTTAACAAAAGTAAGCAATAAAAAACCCGATAGTCTTTAACCAAAGTGGATGACTATCGGGCTCCTCAAAATGGGGACATCAAAGAAAAGCAGTGGCAATAATTAAGACTACGCGATAATACGAAAGTTCTCGTCAACGAGAAAAAAACGTAAAATTTTTTCAGGAAGGTGAAACCAGGGGAATTTAGCCAGTATGGCTAATCTTACCGCTATCCAGTAGGATGGGCATTTCTGGCTGGATAGCGGATTTTTTTTTGGCTTCTTTTAGCTATTTTCGTGTTAGCTATTGGTATAAAGTGCCAGGTTTGCTTTGGCATAGGCTTCGAAATCAGTGCATCCACCGATATGTTTCTCATCAATGAAAATTTGAGGAACTGTCTCAACAGGTTTACCAACAGTTTTTGATAAGTCGTCTTTGGTAATGCCTTCAGCCCAGATATCAATGTAGCGATAATCAAAATCTTCGCGTTCTGCTTTTAATTTTTCAGCCAGATCTTTGGCACGGACACAGTACGGGCAACCAGGACGACCAAAAATGACAGTATACATATTAACTCCTTTGAAATGGTTATGATCGTGAACTTCATAGATTGTCATCTAGAGTTACTATGCCTGTAAGCGAAAATAAAAAAAAGCAGGAATTGCCTTTTACTGTAATTAGTCCTGCCAATAGGACGGATTCAGGTATGATATCTTGCTGCAATCGATGGGAGTCTATTTTTAAGGTTGGGAGAAACAGGCGGAGAATGAAAAAAAATTCATCAGCAGAGATGAAATCTTTGGCAGATATGCCTAAGTTGGTCATTTTATTGGAAGCATTGGGTATTGGGCTGCTGGTTTTGGCGTATTTGTCGAGCACTGATAGCATAATTCTATCACCTTTATTAATGACGACCGAAGCACACATTGCTATGATCTTATTGGGTGTCGGTTGCTTGATACCAGCAGCTATCCATATTATCTGGCGTGCAGTCTATAATCTTTCCTTTTTAGGGGTTGATCATAAGAAAACAGATAAAAATCGTCAGATAGTTTCTGATGATGAAAAAAACAAAATAGGTTAATTATTGGTCATGCTGCTACTCAACGGAACACTTTCCTTAAGTAGCATGTGTAACTTCTTGGTCATACGAGGTTAATTCGATGGATTCTATGGTTACCCCCGATTTGTCAACATTGCGCACGTGGCTTGAACGGCTCAAAATCTCTTACTTTGAAAACGATTCAAGCTCAGTCCTGCATTTGCCTCATATGCAGAATATTGATGGTTTGTTTGATGCCAAAATCGATTTGTTGGGTGATGTTGTATTGTTTTCTGCTCTGGCAGAAGTGAGACCAACTGCAATAATTCCATTAGTTGCCAATTTGAGCCAGATTAATGCTAGTTCGCTCACTGTTAAGGCATTTCTTGATGTACAGGACGAAAACTTACCCAAACTGATTGTCTGTCAGGCATTTCCTATCGCAGCAGGGATGACGTTCAGGCAGTTTTCCAATTTTATTAAACAGGGCGAAGAACAGATTGCTAATGTGATTTTCGAAATTCACAGCAATAATCTGCTTTATGTTAATCATGATATGGAAAGTGAGATGGAAGTCGAGGATGAAGAGCTAATGGCTTCGGCGAATACATCAACATTTACCTTGCATTAATATTTTTTAATACGGTTTTTTACAATGCGATGTGTGCAGTATACTGCGGGGCATTGTCACTCCTGTCAGTGGCTTGATAAGTCCTATTCTCAGCAATTGTCTGATAAGCAACAAAATTTAAAACAACTTTTACAGGAAGAATCTGTCATGCACTGGCTTTCGCCAGTGGTCAGTTCAACAAGTGGATTTCGCAATAAAGCTAAAATGGTAGTGAGTGGCAGTGTTGAACGTCCTTTACTCGGTATGCTACATCGCGATGGTAGAACGGTGGATCTTTGTGATTGTCCATTGTATCCACAATATTTTCAGCCAGTATTTGAAGCAATAAAGGTATTCATTGCTAAAGCTGGCTTAGTTCCATATAACGTTGGCCGAAAAAAGGGAGAATTGAAGTATATTCTTCTGACAGAGAGTCGTGCCAATGGTGAAATGATGCTGCGATTTGTTTTGCGTTCAGAAACAAAATTGGCTCAATTGGAACGGGCTTTACCTTGGTTACAGGGGCAGTTGCCACAATTGGCTGTCATTTCTGCCAACATTCAACCGACGCATATGGCAATTTTGGAAGGTGAAAAAGAGATCATCTTCACAGAACAAAAAATGCTGCAAGAAACCTTTAATGGCATTCCACTGTTTATTCGTCCGCGTAGCTTTTTTCAGACTAATCCAGATGTGGCTTCAGAGCTGTATGCAACGGCGGGGCGCTGGGTCAGGGAATTGAATATCAGCAGTATGTGGGATCTGTTCTGTGGTGCCGGCGGGTTTGGTCTGCATTGTGCGGATAAAGAAACTAAGTTGACCGGCATTGAAATTAGTGCAGAAGCCATTGAATGTGCCAAAAGTTCAGCCAAAACACTGGGGTTGGAATCGGTTGAATTTCAAGCGCTGGATTCTACCCATTTTGCCCTTGATAAGTCTCAAATACCGGAGCTGGTATTGGTCAATCCTCCCCGTCGGGGCATTGGCAAAGAACTTTGTGAGTACCTTGGCCGTATGTCTCCTAAGTTTGTACTCTATTCAAGTTGCAACGCTCAGACGATGGCTAAAGATATCGCCATGCTCAAACAATATCGAATAGAAAAAGTACAATTATTCGATATGTTCCCTCATACAGAACATTATGAAACCTTGGCACTGCTAGTAATGGATGCAAACTAATCTAATGTTTTGCGGTTCATTTCAGTGATAACCTTTGGTTATTGCCGAAATGAATCAAATAAATGTCAATGTGTTGAATATATCCAATGAATTTTTATGGCTTGGGAATAGCTCCCAAGCGCATGGATAAATCTAAGTTTGTAACCTGAGATTAGGTTGAATGAGTGCAGCCAATAAGGCTGCAATTCATAAGGGTAGGAGGCTGATCAGGTTCAGCTACGATGCTCAAATGTTAAAGCCCGATGCTCAATGATACGCATTATTAATGTCAAAAGGGCATTAATGCAGAGATATATGATGCCCGCAGCAACAAATACAGAAACATCATAGGTGCGCCCAAAGAGAAGTTGGCTATATCCCATGATATCCAATAAGGTAATCGTACTGGCAAGTGAAGTACTCTTGAAGATCAGAATGATTTCATTGGAATAGGAAGAGATAGCTCTTTTAAAAGCATAAGGCAGCAAGATGCGCATAGAATGAATCTTGGACATGCCGAGAGCTTGGCAAGATTGCCACTGCCCCTCGGGGATCGCTTTTACTGCCCCATAAAACAGTTGAGTTGAGTAAGCTGCGCTATTCAATGCCAGCGTCACCATCGCACAAAGCCATGGTTCTGACATCAGTTGCCATAACCATGAATACTCTTTTATTGCAGGAAATTGCCCCGGCCCGTAATAAATCAAGAAAAACTGAACAAGCAGAGGAGTTCCGGTAAATAGCGTGATGTAACCCTTTACTAATTGGGAAAGCACCGGCAGTTTCATTGCCAGGATCATGGTCAGAATAACTGACAAGATAAACGCGGTGAGTAATGCCGAGAAAGTCAGGCTGAGGCTCGTTTGCAGGCCCGGTAAAATTTCTTTTATATACTCAAACATTACGAAGTGCTCCGTTCAAAATGAATGGTACGCATCTCGAGCCGCTTGAGAATAAACTGGCTGACAAGTGTAATGACCAAGTAGATCAAAGCAACAATCATATACCAAGTGAAAGGTTCTTGTGTGCGGGTTGCGATACTTTTTGTCTGTAACATCAAATCATTGACACTGATGAGTGATACCAAAGCGGTATCTTTCAGCAACACCAGCCATTGATTCCCCAAACCAGGTAGGGCGTGCCGCCACATTTGTGGCATTACCAGACGAAAAAAGATGCGGCTTTGGCTTAATCCCAATGCCTGGCCTGCTTCCCGTTGCCCCACGGGAACGGCTTTCAAGGCGCCTCGCAATGTTTGTGAAGCATAGGCTGAATAAAGCAGTGAAAGGGCAATAACACCGCAAAGAAAAGGGCTGACATCAAAATTGTCAATTTGCATTTGCAGTTTAAACTGCCAGACAATCAGATTAATTTCCAAGCCTTCTGACAGCATTATCAGAAGCTGTGAGCTTCCGAAATAGATGAAGAGGACTACCAGAATTTCAGGCAACCCGCGAATCAATGTCACCCAGCAAGAACCTAAAAATGCGATTGGCTTCCAGCGAACGGATTCCCACGCAGAAAAAAGCATTGCCAGAACCAAACCGACCGCAAGCGAAGAAATAGCAAGGCCGACGGTTGTTCCGGCGGCACTGATTAAAGATTGAAGTTCACTCATTGGGATTCAGTTTTATTGTTCAAACCATTTTTTGTAGATGACGTCATACGAACCATCTTGTTTCACTTCAGCGAGCGCTTTGTTCAGTTTATTCAATAAATCAGTATCACCTTTGCGAACTGCAATGCCTAAACCTGTCCCAAAGTAGTTCTTATCTGTCACTTTATCGCCAACAGTGCCTAATTCTTTATTCGTTTTCAGCCACTCATTAACGACCGCGGTGTCACCGAATACCGCATCAAGACGGCCATTTTTTAAATCAAGGATCGCATTTTGGTAGCTATCATAAGGCACGGTCTTGATTTCTTTATGCTGTTCCATCAGATATTTCTGGTGAGTCGTTCCATTTTGCATACCGACCTGTTTACCTTTCAGATCGGAAATGTTGTTAAATTTCCCTTTAACAGCAATGAAAATGGCGGAGTTATCATAATAAGTATGAGTGAAGTCCACCTGTTTTTGGCGTTCTGGCGTGATATCGATACCTGCCATCAGGGCATCAAAACGACGGAATTTCAGACTGGGAATCAAACTATCGAAGGCTTGGTTAGTGAATGTGCACTTAGTGTTGATTTTTGCGCATATCGCATTCGCTAGATCGATATCGAATCCCTGAATTTTATTGTTTGCATCAATAAATTCAAATGGCGGATAGGAGGCTTCTGTTGCAAAACGGAGAGTGGCCTGCTCTGCGGCGGTTGCCGATAAGGTTATTGCGCTTAATAGAGTTGCAAATAATAATTTTTTCATAGCAATATCCTGTCATTCATGGATGTTGTGATTGATAAATGTTGTTGGTGTTTGTTTTATCACTGATTGCCGTTATGACAGATTAAGTATGGTATATCAATGTGATAAATGTATATCTGCGTGTTAAAAGGTGTATCAGTCCGATAAATGCGTATCAATGCGATAAATAGTGTGCAAAGGCTTCTGTCTGAGGTTGCGCAAAGTGAGACATGTCACCTTTTTCGATAATGCGCCCTTGCTCCATGTATACAACCTGACTTGCTGTTTTGCGAGCCAATTCCACTTCATGAGTCACAATAACTTGGGTAATGCCTGTTCCTGCCAGCTCCTTAATAATATCAACGACTTGAGATGTAATTTCAGGATCAAGCGCAGCGGTAGGTTCATCAAACAATAGAATTTGGGGTTCCATCATTAACGCCCGGGCAATTGCAACGCGCTGTTGTTGACCACCAGAAAGGTGCAACGGAAAGCGGTTGGCAAACTCCTCCAACCGAAGGCGGGAAAGCAGTTTTTCTGCTTTTTCCCGTGCCTGTTGTTTAGAAAGTTTCAAGACTCGGCATGGCGCTTCAATTAAATTATCCATTACGGTTAAATGTGGCCACAGGTTGTATTGCTGAAAAACCATACCGACTTTTTGCCGTAATGCCAGTATCTCTTTTTGGTTGGGTTGCTGGCTAAAATCAAATTGGTGTTTTGCCACATTGAGTTGCCCGGAACGCGGCATCTCTAACAGGTTCAATACCCGCAACAACGAGCTTTTACCTGCACCACTTGGCCCCAGCAGTACAATTGTTTCCCCTGACGTACATTCAAAATTGATATCAAACAGGGCTTGATGTGAACCATAGAAGCAATTTATGTTTTTTAATTGAATGCTCATGCGAAAAATGTGAATAGTTAGTTTATTGTTCGGATATTAATCCCATAAGAATAACTATGCAATAATATCTGCATAAAATTGTCATTTTTATCAAATTAGTGACTTAACTAATCAGACTGTAGACATTTTTTCAGATTACTTTTTGTTCCTTTATTAGTCAATCGGATTTATTTTTGTACTTTAAAAGTTTTATTTAGTCAGTTAGCGCTGTTAATTGCAATGTATTGCTTATTGGGTAAAAAATGCGATAAACAGAGGTGTCATTAGACTTAAGATAAAACCATGCACGATAGCCGCTGGCACGATCCCTGATCCACCACAACGCTGTAAAACCGGTAGGGCAAAATCCATTGAAGTCGCACCGGTTAAACCTAATGCAGTTGAACGATAGCGATTTACCAGAATTGGGAGCAGCATAATTGATGCCAGCTCTCTGGCTAAGTCATTAAAAAATGCAGTACTTCCGAGAACAGGCCCGTAAGCATCGGAAAGCAAGATGCCGGAAAGGGAATACCAGCCGTAGCCTGATGCAATAGCAAGACCGGTTTTAGTGGGCAACCCGAGTAAAAATGCAGCCAGTACGCCCCCCAGCAAAGAGCTGACGGCAACGACTAACGCGATAACACTTCCACGGCGATTCAATAACGTTTGCTTTAGGCTCATGCCGTTGTTACGTAGTTGTATTCCGACCATAAACAGCAGGAAAATCAGAACAATCTCACTGGCTTTGCCGGAAAATTGGAACCAAGACCAGCCGGTTAACCCAATGAGAAATCCCAGAATGAGAGCGCCGCATAGTTTGAGCGAATCCAAAGCCATATGTAATCGGGAAGGTGGTTTTTCTTGTTTATGTGTATTAACAATCCATGGATCTCGTTTATCCAGCAGGAAAAGGGCTAGCATATTAGTGAATAATATGCAGAGAAAAAATGTCGTTGCATATAATAAGATAGAAAATAAATTACTACCTAAATTCTCAAGCATGGCGAGGCTAATACCCATAAGAATGAGAATAATATAAACCATGAAATTGAGTAGCTGGTGTACCATCGCCATCACAGATTTATCATTCAGACGAATAAGATAGCCTAGGCTTAATGGCAGGAGAATGATGAGTAATCCTGAATACATGTCTTACATCCTTATTTAATTAAGAAGTTTTTTTTATCTAATTTTTATAATGGAAGTTGGTCATAAAGACCAATAAACAAACAGAAACAAAATGTTTACACTAAAATAACAGAGAGAATAAAGGTAAATGCACTGAAATTCAACGCATTTATATTTTAGAAAAATGCAAATGTTATAAATAAAGTTAAATAAATCAGGTTATTTAAACAGGGGAATATATGTTCTTGGAACGTGTTGAAATTTCAGGATTTAGAGGAATAAATAGGTTATCGTTGGTGCTTGATGACAATACTATTCTGATTGGTGAGAATGCCTGGGGTAAATCCAGCCTTTTAGATGCTTTAACTGTTTTATTATCGCCTAAGCCTGAATTTTATCACTTTAATAAACTTGATTTCTATCACGCATGGGATGAAACCACAGTTAAGAAATGTGATTTACAAATAATTCTGACATTTTGCGAAAAACAAAAGGGGAATTATCAACTAGCGCGTTTAGGTAATCTACGCCCTGTATGGGTTGGTGCCAAAAATGAGCTTAAACGAATATATTTGCGTGTGAGCGGAGAATTACAAAAAGACGGTTCAGTACATACTTATCGCTGTTTTTTGAATGAGCAGGGAAATTCTTTACAGTTAACGGATAATGGCTTTTTACTGCGTGAAATTATACGGTTGTATCCTGTATTGCGTCTACGTGATGCCCGTTTTGTCAATGAAACATTAATAAATAAATCATTAAAAGAAAGCACGGATAATGCCACCTGCCATGATGAAATACGGGAAAAAATGGAATTATTGACGCTGGCTTTGATGGATAACCCGCAAGAATTAACGAATGAAGAATTATGGCAGGGAATGGAAGCTATGCAGCAATTAATCGGGCATTATTTTGCTGAACAAGGCGCTGATTTATTTGAACATAAAAATACAAGATATAAACTCAGCACTAATCAAACACATAGTGAACATCGATTACGGGGCTGGCGGGTGTTGGATGCTATTCACCGGATCAGTTCGAAACCCAGTCAGCGCAATGTTCGCTTAATTATATTGAGTATTTTTTCCTCATTGCTTCAGTCAAATAGTGATATTTCCCTTGATTCCGATGCCCGCCCGCTGGTTATTGTCGAAAATCCTGAAACACGTTTGCACCCGATTATGCTTTCCATTTCTTGGGGGTTGATGAGTTTGTTTTCGCTGCAAAAAATCACCACGACGAATTCAGGGGAGCTATTGTCTCAGGTTCCTCTTAATGGAGTTTGTCGTTTGATCAGGAATTCCAGTCGCGTTATGGCTTATCGTCTAGGGGAAAATTATCTAACTGCGGAAGAAATTCGGCGTATTTCGTTCCATATCCATTTCAATCGCCCATCAGCCTTGTTTGCCCGTTGTTGGTTGCTGGTTGAGGGGGAAACTGAAGTTTGGTTAATTAATGATTTAGCTCGCCAATGTGGTTATTACTTTGAATCAGAAGGCATTAAGGTCATTGAATTTGCTCAAAGTGGCCTAAAACCTCTCTTGAAATTTGCCAATCGAATGGGGATTGAATGGCATACGTTGGTTGATGGTGATGATGCAGGAAAAAAATATGCTGCAACAGCTAAATTGTTTGCGGAAGAAATTGGAGATACTGTCAGTAATAGATTAACTTCTTTGCCTGCACTGGATATGGAGCATTTCCTGTATCGCTCTGATTTTAGTAGTGTTTATCATGAAATTGCCAATATTCCCCAAAATGTCAGAATATCAACGAGGAAAGTTCTCACAAAAGCTATCCAACGCTCTTCTAAACCGGATTTAGCGATAGCTGTTGCTAACTATGCTGCTGAACGTGGAGTCGCTTCCATTCCACTGATTCTGAAAGAGATGTTTTCCAGAGTTGTTTGGCTGGCAAGAGGAAAAGTTAATTAGATTTTAATGAATTCCTGCTGGGTACTTTCGGAAAAAAGCAAATATAAGATAAATTTTTCTTATTAAAAATTACTTGCTGATAATAATTATTGAGGTTATATAAAGTAAATTGAGGTAATTAGACCGTGGCTTTTAATAGTGAGTATTTGTTGATGAAATTTTTTAACGCCAAACGCCTCTGGGTTTTTTTAGTACTTATTCTGTTGATCATTGCATCTGTATCTATCTATTTTTATTACTTTTCCAAAGCAATTACGTATCAAACCAGCGCAGTCATGAAAGGTAATCTGGAACAAAGTGTCCTTGCGACCGGTAAGTTAGATGCGGTCAGTAAAGTTGATGTGGGCGCACAGGTTAGCGGTCAGTTGAAGGAACTTTACGTTAAGCTGGGGGATAAAGTTAAGGAAGGCCAGTTATTGGCAGTAATTGATCCACAAACAGCGAAGAATGAGGTGGAAGAAAAGGAAGAAACAATAAACTCATTGCAATTTAATCTACGGGGAGCTCAATCTGAATTGGGATTGGCTCAACTTAAGGTAAGTCGTTTAAAGAAATTATCTAATTTAAATGTAGTGTCTCAAGAAGCGCTGGATATCGCAACAACAGATGTGGATCTTAAACTTTCTAAAATCAATGACTTAAAATCACAAATCAAGCAAAACAAAGCCAGATTGGATACTGCTAAAACAAAGCTTCAGTATACTTCGATTATCGCTCCGATCGCGGGAGTGGTAACAGATATAAAAACATTTCAAGGGCAAACGGTCATTTCGACGCAAACAGCGCCGACTATCTTGACATTGACAAACCTCGATACGATGGTCGTTAACGCAGAGATATCCGAAGCAGACATCATAAAATTAAAGCCGGGTCAAAAAGCATCATTTACTATTTTGGGGGACCCTGAAAAACACTTTTACGGTAATTTATTGAATATTCTTCCTGCACCACAAGAAGTGGGAAAGGTCATCTTCTACTATGCACGTTTCGAAGTTCCGAATTCGGAACATATCCTTCGTTTAAAAATGACTGCTCAAGTAAAGATAGAACTCCAATCATTGCACAATGTATTGGTGGTTCCGATTTCAGCGCTGGAAAAACAGATATCTTTCAACCAGTATGAAGTCAGTGTGTTACATAATGGAAAAAAAGAAAAACGGACAATTAAGACTGGTATTTTTAATGATATTAATGTTCAAGTTATCAGTGGGTTAAAAGAAAATGAACATGTAATCACTGCCTCCAATAATAAAAACAACACTGAGGCATCATAATGGAAACCTTGCTGGAACTAAAAAATATTAGCCGCAGCTACCTTGTTGGTGGAGAGCAAGTTAATGCATTGGATAATATTTCATTATCCATCCATGCTGGAGAAATGATTGCTA
Source organism: Xenorhabdus mauleonii (assembly GCF_900113945.1). Taxonomy (GTDB): domain Bacteria; phylum Pseudomonadota; class Gammaproteobacteria; order Enterobacterales; family Enterobacteriaceae; genus Xenorhabdus; species Xenorhabdus mauleonii. Next base: position 213,218 of record NZ_FORG01000001.1, on the reverse strand, counting down.
TTGTTGGTGCATCGGGATCTGGTAAATCTACGCTGATGAATATACTTGGCTGCTTGGATAAACCCAGCAGTGGAGAATACTGGGTTTCAGGAATCAATGTTGCTGATTTAAAGAGTAATCAATTAGCAAAATTACGCAGGGAGCACTTTGGTTTCGTTTTCCAGCGCTATCATTTATTGACTCACCTGACAGCAGAGCAAAATGTTGAAATACCCGCAATTTATTCTGGTGTTTCTAAAACACAGCGCCGTGAGCGTGCTATTCAATTACTCCAAAATCTTGGATTGGAAAATCGCGTTAATTATTGGCCGAACCAGCTTTCTGGAGGGCAGCAACAACGGGTCAGTATTGCCAGAGCACTTATGAATGGTGGGCAGGTGATCCTGGCAGATGAGCCGACAGGAGCATTGGATAGTACTTCTGGTCAGGAAATGATGGATCTTTTGAAGCAGCTTTGCCAGCAAGGGCACACTGTTGTCATTGTTACCCATGATCCCAACATTGCGGCGCAGGCTCAAAGAGTCATTGAAATTAAAGATGGTCGTCTGTTGACTGATTCACGAGCTTCCGTGGATAAAACGGTTCCCCATTTTTCCAACGTTGATGAAAATCCTTTTTCAGTTAAACGGATCTGGGAGAGTTTTAACGAAGCCCTGTTGATGGCATGGCGCGCAATGACTGCCAATAAGTTGCGAACTTTTCTGACCATGCTCGGTATTATTATTGGCATTGCTTCGGTTGTCAGTATTTTGGTGGTGGGGGACGCGGCTAAATCGAGGGTGTTATCGGATATAAAATCCATGGGAACCAATGTTATCGATATTTATCCGGGAGGTGTCTTTGGCAGTGATTTTGGTAGTGGCAAAGCATCGGAAATGCAATCATTGAAGCTGGGGGATGTTTCAGCCATAAAATCTCAGCCCTATGCTCAGGCAGTTTCCCCGGTATTTGATGAGTTTGATGGGCGCTTGCGCCGAGATAATGTTGATATCAAAACAAGTATACAAGGCGTAGGAAGCGAGTATTTTCAGATACATGCTTTGAAGTTTTCTCAAGGCATGTCTTTTACTTCAGATATGGTTAGCCGCCAGGCCCAAGTTGTTGTTATTAACGATTACACCCGAAAAAAAGTATTTCCCTATCAAAAAAATGCCATAGGTGAAGTTTTATTGGTGAACAATATTCCTCTGACAATTATCGGGGTTATTTCCACGGAACAACATTACCGTTATGGCAATAGGTCGTACGTTTGGTTGCCTTACAGCACAATGAACCACCGCTTGATAAGTCAGAATTATATAGATTTGATAGTTTTCCAGGTAAAGGATGGTTATTCTACTGTTATAGTGGAAGATAAACTTAAGCGATTATTGACACTTCGTCATGGCAGGGAAGATTTTAATCTATTTAACTCCGATCGATATGTTCAGCTAATAAATAAAACAACAAGAAACATTCAGATATTTTTGATGTTGGTGGCGCTGATATCTTTGGTTGTTGGTGGCATCGGGGTGATGAATATTATGTTAGTGTCAGTCTCAGAACGGACACGGGAAATTGGTATCCGTATGGCAGTTGGCGCCAGGAGCAGTGATATTAGGATGCAATTTCTCATCGAATCAGTCTTAGTTTGTTTAATTGGCGGAATATTGGGAATAGCGCTGTCATACAGCTTGTTGGCGGTTGTAGAATGGATGTTGCCACAATGGAGTTTTGTTTATAGTGTCACTGCATTTATCCTTGCCTTCGGTTGTTCAACGGCTACCGGGATAATTTTTGGTTTCCTGCCTGCCCGTAATGCAGCCCGCCTTGATCCGATAGAAGCCTTGGCGCGGGAATGAATATGTCAACAAAACCGCATGTTGCAAGCCGCTAGGATGGTACATAATTAAGACGGAATGAATTAATACATAGCACGCCACAAATAAGCACATTGTTTATTTGTGGCGTGGAATTATAAATTTATTTTTATTGACTTACTTTTCTTCTGATTCTGAACTACCTTCCAGAGGAACAATAAGGCTGGCGTGATTACCCTTTGGGCCTTGGTTAACGCTAAAATTTACCTTTTGCCCAGCTTTCAGAGTCCTATAACCATCCATCTGAATGGTTGAATAGTGAGCGAATATGTCATCACCCCCGCTAGCCGGGCAAATAAATCCAAAGCCCTTTGCATTATTGAACCATTTAACAGTACCTGTTTCCATACTTCTCTATCCCTCGTATCACGATTTCGGGTTTAGGAGTCACTAAAAATTTCAAAAAAAAAAATGAACAGACACCCATAAAGGGTTTGGTGTTCATAAAATATACTGTAGTGAAATTCATTGCGTCGTCAAGTATATAAATAACGTCAAGCTGTTTCAGATGACTAAAGTTTGATATAGATAACGGTATCTGCTTTTTAGGCAAATTCTCTATTCGGTAATCAAAGGGAGGATAAGCAGAGTGCGCTATGAAGTGATAAAATATATGGCAGTGTAATGGATTAGTTCGTACTAAAATCCAATGGAAAGCAAATACCCAGCGGAAGAATGATGACTGAGTTTTATAACGATTTGAAAGTGGAAGAATTTATTCAGGATGATGCAAAACAAAAACTGCAACCTCCATCAATGTATAAGGTTGTTCTTAACAACGACGACTATACCCCTATGGAGTTTGTGGTTGACGTATTGCAAAAGTTCTTTTCTTATGATGTTGAACGAGCAACGCAACTAATGCTGGATGTCCACCAAAAAGGGAAGGCAGTTTGCGGAATTTATACGGCAGAGGTCGCAGAAACTAAAGCTGCGCAAGTGAACATGTATGCTAAGGAGCACGAGCATCCATTACTTTGCACGCTGGAAAAGGTCTAATCTGGCTCACTGATTTTAGGAGGAGGTGCTTATGCTCAATCAAGAACTGGAGCTTAGTCTCAACATTGCTTTTGCCAAAGCAAGGGATAACAGGCATGAATTTATGACTGTAGAGCACCTGTTGCTGGCGTTGTTGAGTAACACATCAGCGCGAGAGGCTCTGGAGGCTTGTAAGGTCGATCTGGCGATGTTGCGCCAGGAGTTGGAAAATTTTATTTCACAAACCACTCCCTTGTTATCTGAAAACGATGACAGGGATACACAACCCACATTAAGTTTTCAGCGTGTATTGCAGCGCGCAGTATTTCACGTTCAGTCTTCAGGGCGTTCAGAAGTTTCCGGGGCGAATGTTTTAGTTGCCATCTTTAGTGAACAGGAATCTCAGGCCGCTTATTTGCTGCGTAAGCATGATGTCAGTCGCTTGGATGTTGTGAATTTCATTTCTCATGGAACACGTAAGGATGAGCCTGACAATGATTCACACCACAGCATCAATCCGGTTCAGGAAGAACAGGTAATAAGCGAAGATCGGTTGGAAAATTTCACGACTAATCTGAATCTATTGGCACAAAAAGGCCAAATCGATCCACTTGTTGGGCGTCAGAATGAATTAGAAAGAACAATTCAGGTATTGTGCCGTCGTCGCAAGAATAACCCTCTGTTTGTCGGAGAGTCTGGGGTCGGTAAAACGGCGATTGCTGAAGGGCTTGCATGGCGTATTGTGCAAAAAAATGTCCCCGAAGTGATACAAGACTGCACCATCTATTCATTGGATATTGGCTCATTGCTGGCTGGCACCAAATATCGAGGGGATTTTGAGAAGCGCTTCAAATCCTTGTTAAAAACGTTGGAACAAGACAGCAATAGTATTCTCTTTATTGACGAAATCCATACAATTATTGGCGCTGGTGCAGCTTCTGGCGGGCAAGTGGATGCGGCCAACCTGATTAAGCCTTTGCTGTCCAGTGGGCGTATTCGGGTAATCGGTTCGACAACCTATCATGAGTTCAGCAATATCTTCGAAAAAGACAGAGCATTGGCCCGTCGTTTTCAGAAGATTGATATTCTTGAACCTTCAGCAGAGGAAACGGTACAAATTATTAATGGGCTGCGTACTAAATATGAAGCACACCATGATGTCCGTTATACAGCGAAAGCGATTCGTGCCGCAGTCGAGTTATCCGTGAAGTACATTACTGATCGCCATTTACCGGATAAAGCGATTGATGTTATTGACGAAGCCGGTGCCAGAACCAGGCTAGTTCCGGCCAGCCGCCGCAAAAAAACAATCAATGTCACTGATATTGAATCTGTTGTGGCTCGCATTGCCCGTATACCTGAAAAAACGGTATCGGCCAGTGATAAAGATACATTAAGAACGCTGGATGATCGTCTGAAAATGCTGGTCTTTGGTCAGGATCGGGCCATCGGCGCATTGACAGAAGCGATTAAAATGAGTCGGGCTGGTTTGGGGCAGGATCATAAACCGGTTGGTTCATTCCTGTTTGCGGGGCCGACAGGAGTGGGTAAAACCGAAGTTACAGTCCAGTTATCCAAGGTATTGAATGTCAAATTATTGCGATTTGATATGTCGGAATATATGGAACGGCATACGGTCAGTCGATTAATTGGCGCACCTCCCGGTTATGTGGGATATGACCAAGGTGGTTTATTGACCGATGCAATCATTAAACATCCGCATTCTGTACTGTTGCTGGATGAGATTGAAAAGGCTCACCCGGATGTCTTCAACTTGCTGTTGCAAGTCATGGATAATGGCACATTGACGGATAATAACGGCCGTAAAGCGGATTTCCGCAACGTTATTCTGGTAATGACAACCAATGCCGGGGTACGGGAAACGCAACGTAAATCAATCGGTTTCTCGGAGCAGGACAATAGCACGGACGGAATGGAAGAAATTAAACGGATTTTCACGCCTGAATTCCGCAATCGCCTTGATAGCATCATTTGGTTTGATGCACTTTCCTCTGAAGTTATTCAACAGGTTGTTGATAAATTCATTGTTGAGTTACAAGCTCAATTGGATGAAAAAGGTGTTTCTCTCGAAATTAGCGCGGATGCACGTCAATGGTTATGCGACAAAGGCTATGACAAAGCAATGGGAGCACGCCCAATGGCGCGTGTTATTCAGGATAACCTCAAAAAACCACTGGCTAATGAGTTATTGTTTGGTTCTTTGGTTCATGGTGGTTCGGTCAGGATTAATCTTGATAAAGTTAAACAAGTATTAATTTACGACTTTAAAAGAGCACAAAAATCAAACAACAAAAAGAAATCAGAAGATGCAGTGCTGTAACTATGCTTAAGTGGTTATAGGGCTTAAGTGGTTATAGAAATCGCAGTCAAGGCCACACCACAGGTGGATATAAAAAATACACCTGTGGTGTTAAAGGCACTTAATCAGCGGCTACGGAAGGTGATACGGCCTTTTTCCGTGTCATAGGTAGTTAGCTCGACTGTGACCTTGTCTCCAGTCAGGATGCGGATGTAGTTTTTACGCATTTTTCCTGAAATGTGAGCGGTAACGATGTGTCCATTTTCTAATTCGACACGGAACACGGTATTTGGCAGTGTTTCTAACACAGTACCCTGCATTTCAATATTTTCTTCTTTGGCCATCTAATCCTCTAAATGTAACAACCATAGTTTTTAACCGGCAAGATAATGCCGAAAAACCATCATTATGTAAAGGAATGTCGTATTTTAAGCCATCATTTTGCATATGACAGGCGACGACATTTCCACCGTAAACAACTTTAGTCCTTAGGGGGTAATTGTAAATCAAGCAATTGCGCAGACCAGCAGTTTGGCTGTAATGACTGTGCCCTTAATTGATAAAGATACTGGAGAAATTCTCCCCTCGGAATATTTCTGGCGCCCAATGATTCGGTATGATGATTTAATACCTGACAATCAAACAATTGGCCACCATGACGTAAAAAATGGTAATAGAATGCTACAAAAGCACACTTGGAGGCATTCTCCATCTTGCTGAACATTGATTCACCGCAAAACAGCGTACCCACACTAACGCCATATAGACCACCCACCAGCTGACGTTCGTGCCAGACTTCAATTGAATGAGCTAAACCTTCTTTGTGCAGCGTTTGATAGCCCCGCTGGACTGCTGACCCGATCCAAGTACCTTCTTGCCGTTGGGCGCAATTATATATTACTTCATCGAAAGCATAGTTTACCGTAATTTGGTAAGTATGTTTGCGAATAAAACGGCGCAGTGTTCTACCAGTATGCAATTCTCCAGGAATTAATACTGCCCTGGGATCAGGAGACCACCATAAAGGCGGCTCGTAGGGCGAATACCACGGAAAAATGCCCTCATTATAAGCCACTTTTAAACGTTCTGCACTTAGATCTCCCCCAAACGCCAGCAAGCCATTGGGTTCAACCAAAGCGTGGTTCGGATGGGGAAATTCATGTGAATCATCCAGTTGAGCTATCGACATAAAATGTGTCACTCCTGCCTGGGATCGCTATTTTTTTGATAAAAATTATTCTTCTGGTAAAAGCTATGTCATTGATAAAATTGATAATAGCGTCCTTTTTGAGCCAGAAGAACTTCATGTCTGCCTTGTTCAACAATGTGTCCTCCATCCATGACACAAATTCTATCCATATCCTGTAAGCCTGTGAGCCGGTGGGTAACGGTGATCAGTGTTTTATGCTGACAGCAATGGTTCAGTAATGACAAAATTTGTTGTTCAGTATCGGCATCAAGCCCTTCGGTCGGTTCATCCAAAAGCATTAAAGGAGCGTCATGCAACAAGGCTCTGGCAATGCCTAAACGGCGTTGCTCGCCACCAGAGAGTTGGCGCCCGCCTTCACCCATCCAACAGTTTAGCTTTTGATCAGTGTCTAGCAAATTGCCCAGCCCTACTTGTAGCAATACAGTTTCCAATTCTTCATCACTGGCATCGGGCTTTGCCAATAAAAGGTTTTCACGCAGAGTATGGCTGAAGACATGTATTCTTTGGGGAACAACAGACATCAGCGAACGCAATGTTGTTTCATCATAACTGGAGATAGGTTTGTGATTGAGTTGGATTTCACCACTATTGATATCCCATGCCCGGGTCAATAACTGTAAAAGTGTCGATTTGCCGCATCCTGTTTTCCCTAATAAAGCGATATGTTCACCCGCCGTTAATGACAGGGAAATATTCTTCAACACCGGTAAAGGTTGGTCGGGATAGGTGAAATCAATATTTTTAACTTCAAGGCTGAGGTTGCCGTTTATCTGAGGGCCCTGAGGAGGAAAATTGACTTCCGGTTTCTGGATCATTAATTGGGAAACCCGGGTCGCTGACGAAATAACTTGCCCCATGTGCTGAAATGCCACGGTGACCGGCCCAAGTGCTTCAAAGGCAGCAAGAGTACAGAATGTAAATAATGCTATTAATGCGCCGGGTTGATTATTTTCTCCCACACCTGCCGCAGCCAGCCATAACATCAAGGTGACAGTCATGCCGGTGAAAAAAATCATGATGGCTTGTGATAACCCAGTCAAACCGGCTTGTTTTTGTTGGCTTTTCAACCAATCTTGCTCAACGTCTGTCATGGATTGACGGAAACGCTTAAGTGCGCCGAATACGCTTAATTCAGCCTGCCCTTGTAAGGTGCTGGTGAGTAAAGTTCGATATTGGCCGCGTTGTAGGGTGATATTGCTGCCATGAGGCTTTCCTGCATGATAAAACCCTAAAGGCAGCAACAGCAGCAGCCCTGACATAATACCACCGAGAAGATAAGCAAGAGCGGGATCCAAGAACCCCAAACCAAATGTCAGCACGGCAATTACGGCAAATGCAGTGATAACCGGAGAAATCACCCGCAAATAAAGATGATCCAACGTTTCGACATCGGCAACAAGCCTGTTTAATACTTCACCTTGGCGAAAACGAGCAATACCTCCCGGAGAAAGGGGTAAAATTTTCTTAAAAGCAAAAACACGCAAATGAGCCAAAACACGGAATGTCGCATCATGGCTGACGATACGTTCCCCATAGCGCCCGGCAGTACGAAAAATCGCTGCACCACGTACACCTGCGGCAGGCAGCATATAGTTAAATGTATATAATCCTGCAAACCCCGCCAAGGCAGTTCCTGCCAGGAACCAGCCGGAAAGCGTCAGCAGGCCGATACTGGCCAATAGCGTTACAATCGCCAGTACCATTCCTAAACTAATGAGGAACCAGTGACGGCGATAGAGAGCGAGAAATGGGAGTAATATGCGCATGATTAAAGCTCCACACTGCGGTGAGACAACAGACGGGAAAATGCCCCCTGAGATTGGCTCAAACTCTGATAATCACCTTTTTCAATCAATAAACCGTTTTCCATTACCCAGATTTGGTCGTATTCCAGAGTTTCTTCTAGTAAGTGAGTAACCAATAACGTGGGTTGTTGCTGGGCAGCTTGATTCAAGGCCATCATTACACGCTGTTCGCTATGTGCATCAAGGCTGGCGGCAGGTTCATCCAACAGCAATAATTGGCAGGGATTCAATAACGCCCGTGCCACGGCTATACGCTGAGCTTGCCCGACAGACAGGCGAGCAGCATTATCACCCACGGCGGTATTGATGCCATCTGGCAGGTCAGAAACAAACTCGCTGACATAGGCTTTTTCCATGACTTCGTGGATTTGTTCTTGTGTTGCATCGTATTGGCCAAGACGAATATTATCGAGCAAGGTTTGTTCTGGTAAATGTGGATTTTGCCCAACCCAGCTCAGGCATTCACGCCATTTGGTGAGATCCAATTCACGCAGTTCAATGCCGTTAATTTTCAGGGAGCCGCGGTAAGGCAAAAATCCCAGCAATACATTGATCAAAGAGCTTTTTCCTGCGCCACTTTTGCCAACCAGTGCGATTCGCTGGTGTTCTTCAATGATGAAGTGCAGGGGGCCAGCAAGACGATGGCCGTCATGGGATAGAATTTCCAGTGCCTCGGCTTCAATAGTGACAGGTTTTTTATTCGCTAGCGTTTTCTCTCCACTGGCTATTGCTTCTTTTCCATCACTGCTAAGCAGGGTAAAGAGTGATTCCGCTGCCCCGACCGCCTGAGCTTTTGCATGGTAAAACGTACCTAAATCACGCAGCGGCTGGAAAAATTCAGGTGCAAGAATTAAAGCCAGAAAACCAGCAAATAAAGTAACGCCCACCCCATAGCTGCCAAAGTGCAGTTCCCCCAGATAAGAGAAACCAAAATAAACGGCAACAACGGCAATGGATATCGCGGCAAAAAATTCCAATACGGCTGAAGATAAAAATGCCATGCGCAGGACTTCCATTGTTCTGCGGCGAAAATCTTCCGTTGATTGAGTGATCTGTTCAACTTCGGCAGCCCCGCGATGGAATAGGCGCAAAGTATCCAGCCCACGTAAGCGATCGAGAAAATTACCGCTTAATCGGCTGAGCGCAACGAAATTGCGTCGATTGGCATCGGCAGCGCCTAAACCGACCAGAATCATAAACAGTGGGATCAACGGAGCAGTGGCAAGTAAAATTAATCCAGCGGCCCAATTCACTGGAAAAACGGTAATCAGAGTCAAAATTGGGATCATGGCTGCGAGCGTCATTTGGGGCAGGTAGCGGGAATAAAAATCCTGCATGTCCTCTATTTGCTCCAAAATAATGGTTGCCCAGCTACCTGCGGGCTTTCCTTTGACCCACACAGGCCCCAATTGCTCTAACTTATCCAAGACCATGCCACGGATTTGTTGGCGTACCACTTTGCCACAAATAAAACCGACCCGTTCGCGTATGGCCGTGATGATTGCCCGGAATGTAAACGTTGCTGCCAGCATCAGAAACTGATTAATGAGGTTTTCACGAGGAACATTGTCCATAATCAGGGCTTGGAGGATGGAAGCCAAGAGCCAGGCTTGAGAAATGATCAATAATCCGCTGATTAGTCCGAGGAGCATGGAGAGACGAAGCCAGCGACGGGCAGGGGCACTTTGCTGTCTCAGCCATCGAACCAGTTCAGATTGTCTTGTTTTATCCATAAGAAAAATATTTAGTTAGCAGGTAATGATGCGGAATATCAACACAAACTCTATATTCATTGTCTTTCAAGTTGCAGCTTTACTGGCTGCGCTCACTCACCCCAATCACCGTTTTTATAAACATACGGATATCCATACTTCCGGGGGATAAATGGGAGGTTTCTTTCTTCTCACCGGAGGCCGGTTTTTGATTGGGCAAATTAGTTCCCTTGCCGTCGAGCCGCATTTTGAAATCCAATGGGTATATATTGCTTGTTATTAAAAGGCGCTATCGAAATAGCGCCTTTTAGGAAGATGGATTATTTGGTCGGCAAACTGTCAAGGAAGCGTTCGGCATCCAGCGCAGCCATACAACCTGTACCCGCCGAAGTAATGGCTTGACGGTACACGTGATCCATGACATCCCCAGCAGCAAATATACCAGGAACGCTGGTTTGGCTAGCATTGCCATGCAATCCGGACTGAACTTTGATGTAGCCATTTGCCAATTCAAGCTGACCGTCAAAAATGCCGGTATTCGGACTGTGGCCGATAGCAATGAATAAGCCGGTTACATCCAGTTCTTCGATGTTGTCACTTTTCGTATCACGGATACGGATACCCGTTACACCCATGTCATCACCCTGAACTTCTTCTAATGTGCGATCCGTGTGCAGAATGATATTGCCGTTCTTCACTTTTTCCATCATGCGGTCAATCAGGATTTTCTCTGAACGGAAAGTATCACGACGATGGATCAAATGAACTTCAGAAGCGATATTTGCCAGATACAGCGCTTCTTCAACAGCAGTATTACCACCCCCAACCACGGCAACTTTTTGTTTGCGGTAGAAAAAACCATCGCATGTTGCACAAGCAGAAACCCCACGGCCTTTGAATGCTTCTTCGGAAGGCAGACCCAAATAACGGGCGGAAGCACCTGTTGAGATGATCAAAGCATCACAGGTATATTCCTGATCATCCCCATATAAACGGAATGGTCTGTTTGAGAAATCAACTTTCTTAATATGGTCAGAAATGATTTCAGTTTGAAATTTCTCAGCATGTTGGAACATACGCTCCATCAAATCCGGGCCAGTCAGCCCTTCAGGATCGCCGGGCCAGTTTTCAACATCAGTTGTAGTGGTCAGTTGGCCGCCTTTTTCAACCCCAGTAATGAGTGCGGGACTTAGATTTGCGCGGGCAGCATAAACAGCAGCTGTATAACCAGCAGGGCCTGAGCCAAGAATGATGAGTTTTCTGTGTGTTGCTGTGCTCATGAATACCTCATTTCCATTATAGCATATTGCGGATTTAGGGATTGTAGGAGAAATAATAGGTTAAAAAAAGCGATTATCAGATAAAATATTCATGTTATTAACGATTTTACCGATAGATAGTAACTATGATGTAATCGAAATGTAAGGGAGCGTTGTTTAACCTTATGAATTGAACATCATTTATACACTTAATGTATGAAACAAGCTATTTAAACGATTTACCAAAAATTTGTTTGGTATGTTGTTCTGATTTTTGTTCATTTACTTTGACAATCGGCTGTGCATTTGCGAAAACATCTGTGTAAGAGATAATTATCTACCTCGCTAATCAATTGTTTCTATAGAATAGACAAATTAGTGGGGGTGATTTTCTCATAGAATATTAAAAATTGTCGTTAAGCTGCTTTTCTGAAAAGCACTGTGTTTTGATGAATAGTGTTTTGGTGAATGGCACTTTAAGAAATTAGAGCTCTAAAAATAGTGCTTTGCAAAATGAGGTTCTGGTAAATCGAATTTTCGTTAGTCGAATTCTGGGACGTTGTATTTTGGAGACTTTAGTGGGCCTCAAAACTTGGTTGTAGATTGAGCTTCAACCTTTAAAGACATCTTTTCCAGCTCAGTTGCTTGAAAGAGATAGGGAAAAGTTATGGGTGTAGGAATAAAAGAGAGAGCAATAAGATGATTGATAATAAGAAGCGTCCAGGAAAAGATCTTGATCGTATAGATCGTAATATCCTTAACGAGTTACAAAAAGATGGCCGTATTTCTAACGTCGAATTATCCAAGCGGGTAGGCTTATCACCAACACCTTGTTTGGAACGTGTACGCCGCCTGGAGCGTCAGGGCTTCATCTCTGGCTATACAGCTTTGCTAAATCCCCATTACTTGGATGCATCATTGCTGGTATTTGTTGAAATTACGCTGAATCGTGGTGCAGCGGATGTATTCGAACAATTCAATACCGCTGTCCAGAAACTGGAAGAAATCCAAGAATGTCATTTGGTTTCTGGTGATTTTGACTATTTGCTGAAAACGCGTGTACCAGACATGTCTGCTTACCGTAAATTACTTGGTGAAACCCTGCTGCGTCTTCCAGGTGTTAACGATACTCGTACTTATGTCGTTATGGAAGAAGTGAAACAGAGTAATCGCCTGGTGATTAAGACTCGTTAAGCTTTTGTCTAAAATGTACAGATGCAAAACAGGAAAAACTTAGGTACACTCCTGTTTATGCATACAGTTTCAACGCTGAGCTACCCTCAGCGTTGTTCCGTTTAATCAACAGGAAAACCTGGAGAGCCTTTCTTGAACCAGGAATATACAGAAGACAAACGTGTTAAGTTAAAAAAAATAAGCAGTGGCCGGCGACTTCTGGAAGCCGTTTTGTTGGTTATTGCTATTTGCGCGGTGTACTTAATGCTGGCACTCGTCAGTTTCAACCCTTCCGATCCAAGCTGGTCACAAACTGCATGGCATGAACCTGTTCATAATTGGGCTGGCAGTGTTGGTGCTTGGTTGTCTGACATACTGTTCTCCGCATTTGGTATTCTTGCCTATGCAGTCCCGCCGTTAATGCTTTTAGGCTGTTGGAATGCTTTCCGTCAGAAAGATAGGCAAGAGTACGTTGATTTCTTTACCCTCGCATTGCGCGCCATTGGAGCTTTAGCCTTGATATTGACCTCTTGTGGGTTGGCTGCTCTCAATATTGATGATTTAAACGACTTTGCTGCCGGCGGGGTTGTGGGTAATTTATTCAGCAATGCCATCTTGCCTTGGTTCAATGTATTGGGGGCAACACTGGCCTTGCTTGGTACTTGGGTGGTTGGTTTCACATTATTTACCGGCTGGTCATGGCTGACCATTGCGGAAAAAATTGGTGAAGTCATCCTGAACTCACTCAGCTTTGTCGTCAATCGCGGTCGTAATGACAATGAATATGAATACGACGAAAGCGAAGAAGAAGGGGAAGTCGAAACCGATCCCGCATATTCGGTCAGTGAGCCTGAGCATACAGACAACACGGATAAGAGTGGGATGCCCAAGACAGCCACTGTATCTGATGATGACGTATTATTAACTGCGCCGACAATAACTGAATTGGCCAGCACAGATGCAGACTCATCGACTGCACTAGCCTCTCCGACAGAATCCGACAATAATCAGGAAAATAACGATAGTCAGGCAAATAATAATAAGAGCTTACCTGAGCCGAATTCTGAAAACATGCCTTTGCCAGAAGTAATGTTAGCTGATTCTATTTCACCAGAAACAGCAGAAAATACGTTCAGTCATGAACATATACAACCTACCATACAAGCCCCAGAAACTTCATCAGAAGCCGTACACACTGAAATAGGGCATGATGGCACTGGAGAAAAACAAGCAGAAGAACCAGTCCGTTACACATTTGAATTGCCTGATGATTATCAAGCAAATACAGAGTCTGGTGATTTTTCAACGAGCTTCCCAACTGACAGTGACGTGAAGAGCGCTGCAGAAACTGTTGCCAGCATTGCGCCGATAGTGAGAAACCCTCAGGTTAAACAAGGCATCGGCCCTGAAATGCCGCGCCCTAATCCGGTCAGAATACCTACGCGTCGTGAATTATATGGTATCAAAGTCCCTTCACATCGTTTGGCCGAAGATCTGCAACGGGAAGAAAAAGAAAGACAGAATGAATTGGTTGCTGAATCGAATGAACAGCAAATGGATGAGCAACAGGAAAATATCCTGCGTCAGCAATTCATTGAGCAGCAACGTCAGCGCTATGGTAACGATTTTGAATCGGAAAACAAAGATTCAGATAAAGAGACGGCAGCGTCAATCGATACTAGGCCAACAGACACTAAGCCAGTAGAAATTCAATCGTTAGCGGTAGACAGACAGCCAACAATCGAGGCATTCACCGAAAGAAATATTGTAGAAAAAAGTAATATAGAAAATGGTAATGCGGCAGAGAGTGCAGAAGAGCAAGAAGCACAAGTGCAAGAAGAAATGTTGCGAATAGCATTTGAACAACAGCAACGTGAACGCTACCAACTGAATCAGCCGATTACGCCAACATCATCTTTTGCTCCGGAAGAAGTACCTGAATTTAGTGCTTCCTCTCAAGCTGGCTATCTTGATAAATATGAATCTGATGAGCCTGCATTTGGCTTCTCGACATCATCGGATCAACAATATGCTCAGCAGGAAAAAATAATTCCAGTTCCGGCTTCCAACGAACCGAAAATCCAGCATACTTTTGCGCAGCAACCGCAGCAACCGCAGCAACCGCAGCAACCGCAGCAACCGCAGCAACCGCAGCAACCGCAGCAACCGCAGCAACCGCAGCAACCGCAGCAAGATAGCTTGTTCCATCCATTTTTGATGCGCAATGATCAGCCATTGCCAAAACCGACAACACCAATGCCTTCTCTGGATCTCTTAACTGCACCACCAGAGGAAGAAGAGCCTGTTGATATGTTTGCCCTTGAGCAAACTTCACGTTTAATAGAAGCACGTTTAAACGATTATCGTGTCAAAGCTGATGTCGTTGGGTTTTCACCAGGCCCTGTAATCACAAGATTTGAATTGGATTTGGCACCGGGCGTTAAAGCTTCCCGCATATCCAATTTGTCACGTGACCTTGCCCGTTCACTTTCCGCCGTCGCTGTTCGTATCGTTGAAGTAATTCCCGGTAAACCTTATGTTGGGTTGGAATTACCGAACAAAAAACGACAAACAGTTTATCTGCGCGAAGTATTGGATTGTGAGAAATTCAGAGATAACCCATCACCATTGACCATCGTACTTGGGAAGGATATTGGTGGGCAGCCTGTTGTGGCTGATCTGGGTAAAATGCCTCATTTGCTGGTGGCGGGAACAACGGGATCAGGTAAATCGGTAGGGGTCAACGCCATGATCCTCAGTATCCTGTATAAGGCGAAACCAGAAGATGTCCGCTTTATCATGATCGACCCGAAAATGCTTGAGCTATCGGTTTATGAAGGCATTCCCCACTTGCTGACTGAAGTTGTCACCGACATGAAAGATGCCGCCAATGCTTTACGTTGGTGTGTAAATGAAATGGAACGGCGCTATAAACTGATGTCAGCTTTGGGCGTGCGTAATATTGCAGGTTATAACGATAAGATCAAACAAGCAGAAAATATGGGGCGCCCAATTCCGGATCCATTCTGGAAACCGGGTGACAGCATGGACACAACGCATCCTGTGCTGAAAAAAGAGCCTTATATTGTTGTTATGGTCGATGAGTTTGCTGATCTGATGATGACAGTTGGCAAAAAAGTGGAAGAGTTGATTGCGCGTTTGGCCCAGAAAGCTCGTGCTGCCGGGATCCACTTAGTGCTGGCAACTCAGCGCCCGTCTGTTGATATTATTACCGGTCTGATTAAGGCAAACATTCCAACACGCATCGCATTTACGGTATCCAGTAAAATCGATTCCCGTACCATTCTTGATCAGGGTGGAGCAGAATCATTGCTTGGCATGGGGGATATGCTTTATTTGGCACCCAACTCTTCCATTCCAGTACGTGTTCATGGCGCATTTGTGCTTGATCAGGAAGTCCATGAAGTTGTTAATGACTGGAAAGCGCGCGGCCGCCCTCAATATATTGACAGCATCATTAAAGGTGGAGAGGATGGAGAAGGTGGCTTAGGCTTTGACAGCGATGAAGAGCTGGATCCACTATTTGATCAGGCTGTTGAATTTGTGATTGAAAAACGCCGGGTTTCTATTTCAGGTGTGCAGCGGCAATTCCGTATTGGATATAACCGTGCAGCCCGAATTGTTGAACAAATGGAAGCACAGCAGATTGTAAGTGCGCCTGGGCACAATGGTAATCGTGAAGTTTTGGCGCCACCGCCACACGAGCACTAGCCCTTGTTTTTAAATACAATCTGTTAACTGCAATTTGTTAAATGTGATTTGTTAAATGCAGTCTGTTAAATGCAATGCGATATCAGCCATTGCGGCTGATAATAATACGAATTGAAGGTATCTCGCACATGAAAAAACTGATGTTGATTGGTTGTCTGATTATGGGTGTGAGCGCAGGTTCTGCATGGGCTAATGCTACGCAGGATTTGCAAGGGCGTTTAGGGAAAGTCAATAGCTTTCATGCCAGCTTTACTCAAACCGTAACGAGTAATGATGGCGCTACAATCCAGAAAGGGGAAGGTGAGCTTTGGATTAAACGCCCCAATTTATTTAACTGGCACATGACATCGCCTGATGAGAGTGTCCTGATTTCTGATGGCAAAACATTATGGTTTTATAATCCCTTTGTTGAGCAAGTGACGGCAAATTGGCTAAAAGATGCAACGGGCAATACGCCGTTTATGCTGATTGCACGCAATGATCCCGCTGATTGGAAGCAATACAAAGTGGCACAAAGTGGCAATGATTTTGAATTAACTCCCAATAATACCAATGGGAATTTAAAACATTTTTCAATTACAGTGACGCCAGAAGGAACAATTCAGAAATTTACAGCGATTGAACAAGATGGGCAAAAAAGTGCTTATCAATTGCAAGGTCAACAAAACACTCGTGTCGATGCGTCAAAATTCAAATTTACAGTCCCAGATGGCGTGACGTTGGATGATCAACGTCAGTGAGGTTTAAGTGAACAACCTTTCACTCGATTTTTCGCAAAATGAATTCCAACCACTGGCCGCCAAAATGCGGCCAGTCACATTAGATGATTATATCGGCCAGCAACATTTATTGGCGGAAGGGAAACCTTTACCAAGGGCAATCCGGGCAGGCCATCTCCATTCAATGATCTTATGGGGGCCGCCGGGAACAGGGAAAACTACGTTAGCTGAAATCATAGGCCACTATGCCCAAGCTGATATAGAACGAATTTCAGCTGTAACATCGGGCATTAAGGAAATTCGTGAATCCATAGAAAAAGCGCGTCAAAATCGTAATGCAGGGCGCAGAACTATTTTATTTGTCGATGAAGTTCATCGATTTAATAAAAGCCAGCAAGATGCATTTTTACCGCATATTGAAGATGGCACAATCACATTTATTGGCGCAACGACTGAAAACCCTTCTTTTGAATTAAATTCAGCATTGCTGTCACGGGCTCGCGTCTATTTACTGAAATCGCTCTCAAAGGCAGAAATTGAACAAGTGTTGATTCAGGCTTTGGAAAATAAAGAGCGTGGAATTGGTGGGCAAAATATCGTATTGCCGGACGATACCCGTCAAATGATAGCAGAACTGGTGGCAGGGGATGCTCGTCGTTCATTGAATTTACTGGAAATGATGTCAGATATGGCTGAAGTGAATTCACTGGGGCAACGGATTTTGACGCCGGAATTGCTGAAAGAAGTGAGCGGAGAAAGAAGTGCGCGCTTTGATAACAAAGGTGATCGGTATTACGATTTAATTTCTGCTTTGCACAAATCCGTCCGCGGCTCTGCGCCTGATGCAGCACTTTACTGGTATGCCAGGATCATATCTGCGGGAGGTGATCCACTCTATGTTGCCCGACGGTTACTGGCTATTGCTTCTGAAGATGTAGGAAATGCTGATCCACGCGGTATGCAGGTCGCGATTGCTGCATGGGATTGTTTCACCCGTGTGGGGGCGGCTGAAGGAGAACGGGCGATTGCACAAGCAATTGTTTACCTCGCGTGCGCGCCAAAAAGTAATGCAGTTTATACCGCATTCAAAGCTGCGATGGCAGATGCACAAGATAAACCAGATTATGATGTTCCGGCTCACCTGCGCAATGCTCCCACTAAGCTGATGAAAGAAATGGGATATGGCGAAGCATACCGATATGCTCACGATGAACCTAACGCATATGCGGCTGGTGAAGTTTATTTCCCGCCAGAAATGGAACAAACACGTTATTATTATCCGACGGCGAGAGGGCTGGAAGGTAAAATTGGGGAAAAATTAAACTGGCTAATGGAACAGAATCAAAATAGCCCAACAAAACGCTATCGTTAATCTCACCGATACGGTAAGGTTTATATTCAATAGTTTTCACTATTTATCCCAATAACATTATTTTCAATAACAACAAACACAGGACTAGCATGCTCGATCCAAATATGCTGCGTAATGAGCTAGACGCAGTCGCCGAAAAACTGGCTCGCAGGGGTTATACCCTTGATGTGGAGATGCTGCGCAAGTTAGAAGAGCGCCGCAAAGTTTTACAAGTTGAAACTGAAACCCTGCAAGCAGAGCGGAATTCCCGATCGAAAACTATTGGTGCAGCTAAAGCCCGCGGTGAAGATATCGAACCACTGCGTCAGGAAGTCAATCAGTTGGGTGAAAAACTGAATGCGGCAAAAGCTGAACTGGAAACGTTGCTGGCTGAGATCCGCAATATTGCATTAAGCATGCCAAATATTCCTGATGATTCTACCCCTGATGGCAAAGACGACAGTGATAATCTTGAAATCAGTCGTTGGGGTGAACCTCGTCAATATGACTTTGAAATCAAAGATCATGTTTCACTGGGTGAACTGTCAGGTGGTCTTGATTTTGCTGCTGCAGTTAAATTAACTGGTTCACGTTTTGTCGTAATGAAAGGGCAGATTGCTCGTCTGCACCGTGCCATCGCACAGTTTATGCTGAATTTGCATACTGAACAGCATGGTTATCTGGAGACTTACGTTCCTTATTTAGTTAACCATGATTCTTTGTACGGTACAGGTCAATTACCTAAATTTGGTGAAGATTTATTCCATACCAGACCGTTAGAAGAAGAGTCAGGCAGTCACTACGCTTTGATCCCAACAGCAGAGGTTCCTGTCACTAACTTGGTTCGTGATGAAATTCTGGATGAAAGTGAATTACCTCTGAAAATGACGGCTCATACACCTTGCTTCCGTTCTGAAGCGGGTTCTTACGGTCGTGATACCCGTGGTCTGATCCGTATGCACCAATTTGATAAAGTTGAATTGGTTCAAATTGTTCATCCAGAGAAATCGATGGAAGCACTGGAAGAATTAACGGGGCATGCTGAGAAAGTATTGCAGTTACTGAATCTGCCATATCGTAAGATGCTGCTGTGTACGGGTGACATGGGAGCTGGCGCAAGAAAAACTTACGATCTGGAAGTTTGGTTGCCTGCACAAAATACTTACCGTGAGATCTCATCTTGCTCTAACACTTGGGATTATCAGGCTCGTCGTATGCAGGCGCGCTTCCGCAGCAAAGATGACAAGAAAACTCAGTTGGTTCATACATTGAATGGTTCTGGTCTGGCGGTAGGCCGTACTTTGGTTGCGGTGCTGGAAAACTATCAACAGGCAGATGGTAGAATCGAAATCCCAGAAGTATTGCGCCCTTATATGAATGGGTTGAAATATATCGGTTAATCATCTTTATAGTCAATAAAAAGTAATATACCCTATTAACTCCAAGTTTCAGGAAGCAGCGTATTATCATCCCGCGTCGCGGGATGATAATACATGCACCTTGAAGTACGACGGTATAGATGAAAAGGCGCCATTATTTGGCGCTTTTTTTATGGTTAGAAATCACAGGTTAATTTGTTATGGAAATTTCGCCTTTCTTAATTGCTTGGGCATAAAAAACATTGCGGTACAGAGAATAATAGGTTGCCATTTTTAATGGAGTAGTGAACAGAAGGCCTATAAACAAAGGGATAGCAGAGATAATGACTAAGAGATTGATAAAGAAAAAAATAGTAATATTCCTAATGGGTTTTTACATACCGCATTATAGCTAACAAGCAGAGATTTTTTTACGCTAAAATCATTAAATATAATTAATGCGGGAGCAAAAAAAGTGTATGCAACAGATAAAAACAGGGTAATGATGCCAAAAAATAGAGATAAAAATGATGATGAAGATGAATCTTCGTTAGAGAATATTAAATTAATATCACTATATATATCTCCAAAAACAACTTGATATAAATCATCACCATCTATAAGAGCAGAAAAGGTATATCCTATAAGATTTATACCAAAGGCAACCAATCCGACTACGAGTAGCGAGCTGAATTTATATTGAAAGCCATAAAAAAGCCGGCCTATTTCAGCTTTCCCCGTTGTTTTTTGTGTATGACAAATGGAGATAATTCCTGCAATTAATATAGGTTCTAATATATTAGAAAGAATAAAAGCCAAATAAGGAACGAATTCAAGCCCTAAACTAATAACACTATAAATAATTCCGAGTAGTATCCAAATGCCCAATTTAGGTGATATCAAATTCCATGCATCACTTATCGAGTCGATAGCCGCATTTACTGTAATTTTCTGTCCTTCGGGAAGGAAAATGTCGTTAATTGATTCGTTAGGCATTTTTTCTAAATCTATCTTTATGTCCTTTTCATCCATTATTTTTACTCTCATTATTAATAAATATACCCTATTAACTCCCAGTTTCAGGAAGCAATGTATTATCATCCCGAGTCGCGGAATGATAATACATGCACCTTGAAGTACGGCGTGTATAACAAAAAAGCGCTATAAAAAGCGCTTTTCTTATACAGGTGCTGATTCATAGATAATTAGCTGATTAGCGTAGATTTATTTTCGCTTTCTTTTGGAGCATAAAAAATGCTACGGTAACTTGTATAGTAGGTGATCATAAACATAGGGAAGGTGATCAGTAGACCTAGGAATAATGGGATTGCAGAAATAAATAGTAAAATACCCATTAGTAAGAAATAGACAAAGCCACCGAGTAGGTTTTTCTTTACCGCATTCAGGCTCATGGAGATAGCTTCGCCAAATTTTAAACCATTAATGATTATTAAGGCAGGAGCAAACCAGGTAAATGCAAGAGCAACAGTGATGAAAACGTATAAAATAATAACTGCAAATAATAAAGTGGATAGACTACCTAATACGAGTGCGGGATCAGCTTCTTCTGAAGATAAGATTAATTGCATTATGCTTGTACCACCAACAACAACAGCAGCAATTACACCAAGTACATAAATACCAAAGAAAAGCCCACTAACAGCAACTAGTGAACCGAGTTTATTTTTAAACCCATAGAATATTAATTCTATGTCAAATTCACCCGTGATTCGTTGTTGTTCAGCCGCTGCGATGAAACCAGCAATAATGACTGAACCAAATAGTATGCTAAAGATACCGAGGAAAGGAAATAGCTGTACTATTATTAAAAATCCTATATAAATCACCCCCATCAGTATCCATTTCATTGGCTGTGCTTTAAATATTGCCCAAGCATCACCTATCCATTCTGTGGCAGCTCCCGCACCGGCAGCACGTCCACCAGGAATGAATGTATCTTTCTCTTTGCTCAGAGAAACGTTATTTTCCCTTGAATCGAAATTAATATCTTGATTATCCATTTTTTTCCGAATTATCTTATTGAATGATGTTTTTAAAATTGGTTTTTCTCTATATCATCCCATTAATACAAAATTGTAGAGAAATCGACAGGATTATCATATAAAAATTATTAATCAACAAGTGTTAATTTGGTAATTTATCTGCGGATTATTGCATGCTCCTTATCGATATTATCGAGTATCATGATGATATCTTTTATCTTTAAAATGTAATTTAGTTTTATTTTCTGTTTTTTTTTTGCTTTCATAAGGCAAATTATCTGGTTTTTAATATAACTTTTTTTTTAGGATGCATATCGCCTTGGCTCGAGGGTTGAGCCATTAAGGATTTTTTATTAATATGGATTCGATTTTTTGGTCACCAATTGAATTAACTAGTTGTTTAAAATGAATTTTTAGAGTGATTTAGCGCAGGCTTAAAAAGGAATGATCGATGGGCAGCTAAACAAAACTCAGGTTACGATAGAATTAGAAGCAAAATCATCTTATATTTTTTCTCAAAAACAAAGAAGACATTGAAACACCTTAATAGCTTTATTGGTATATTTTAATATACGTTACTTACATGAAAGCAAGGTAGTTGGAATGAGGAATGGAAAGATGCTGACCTGAGCCATTAATTAGGCCAGCAAGATGAAAATTATCAACATATTTCCAGAAATAGGCTATGGAGACAATCCATATATAATGGTGTTTACACTATTTACTTGAGTGCTTTCAATAACGCATTAATACTTATATGAAAATAAGTATCATCCTGTAATCCTTTAGCCGTTATATATGCACCTTGTAGCGTAGAAAGAATGAGCGTCGTAGTTTCTAATGGTGCTAATGTATTAGATATAGAGCCATCGGATATGCTGATCCTAACAAGTTCTTCAATAGATTGTTTCATCCAGTTAAAGCCTCTTGTGACTTCTTCTCCTAACTTGGGATCTTCCATGATACGGCGATCCCTGGCCATTTGGCCAATCAGGCAACCGCGCTCAATATTTCTTTCTTTATGAAGAATCAAGGCTAATTTTTCATAAGCACTTTTATCTGTATTTAAAATAGCCTCACTAGAACTGATGAACTGATTTGTGTTGTATCTAATTGCATAAAAAGCAAGTTCTTCTTTACCTTGAAAATGGTGGTACAAACTACCTTGGCCTACCCCAGAACGAGTTAAGATATCTTTCGGGCTTGTGTTAGCTAGGCCTTTTTCTAAAAGAAGCTCTCCCATAGCTTCAATTAGTTTTTGTTTTGAACTTAATTTATTAGACATTTGTCACCTTGACTTGATAACACATGCCTCCTTTCTAGAAAGGAGAAGAGACATGCTAAATATGAAGCTCAATTTATGCCTTTTGTATGGCAGTGTCCACTTACTATCGGTAACTTTGGCAGTTTTGCATTAAAAATGAATGAGGCTCAGTTCCGGCTAATATCCGAAGGTTTAATTCCATCTGAGATATATCCAAGTACGCTTTCAAAACAATACCCTATTGGTTTTATTCCTATGCACGTATAACGCCACAACCCATTCTATCACTCCGGTTAGCTCTATTACCCCTTTAATCGAAATATGAATCATAGTTTATCTTCTTAAAACCGCCCAGAAAGATACTTATAGGTATCTTTCTGAGGCCTATAGAAAAATCAAAATGTAGAAATATTGGATGAAATGAAGACAAAAGCGTGGATTTATCACATTAATCTACTAAAAATGTAACGATTATGTGATATCTGTCATGAAATTAATTGGTTGCTTTTTATATCATCCGTGTGAAAACATACCTATTGGTATTTATTTTTTGGCTTAGGAAATTAAAAATGAAGAAAGTATCGATGTTAGATACAACGTTTGGAGATGGAGAATGGGCACAAAAAAGTGTCATGATTCCAGAACAAAAAGTTCAGATAGCGTTGAAATTTGAAGAAGTCGGTGTGATTCATGTTGAAGTAGGATCCCCTGCTTCATCAAAGTTCGATTACCAAGTCATAAAGTTAATAAGTAAGAAAATGGCCCGATCAGTAATTGCAACTTTTTCTCGTACTTTAGTTAAAGATATTCAATTGGTATTAGATGCAGTAGAGGTAGGAATAAATCATATAATTCAAATTGGTACAAAAATAAATTGGTTGTATTTAAATAACAAATGTGTCCACTCCCCATTAACTGAAGCATACCTGCCCCAATTTTCTGTTAACACTAGGGTTATTTTAATCTATTGGAGTTGCGGTTGGTATTTTTGTCTTGTTTTTTGTTAGTTCTAAACATGCTGAAATAAAAAATGCTTACACCTCTATTTCACCCATAGAATCTCCTCTAAAAAATAGGGCGGTATGGAAAGTTACAATTGCTGCCGGTTTTCTTACTGTACCACAAATGGCAGTATTGGCTTTTGGTGGAGTCTATATGAAGGATGTCTTACATATAAACTTATCTGCAATATCGTTAATTCTTATCGGTGTTCAAATTGGTGGTGGCATATTGCGCATTTGGTCAGGCTATTACACTGATAAAAATAAAAATCGGATCAATTTACTGAAACAGATTTCAGTTTTAGGTGGTATTTCTTCATTGATGCTCTGTTTATTCACAGATAGTACTATTATTGCAGTCCTTTTACTTATTCTTACTGGGCTTTTAGGTCATGCATGGCATGGTATTGCATATACAGAAACTGCTGTTAAAGCTGGGGTTGAACGAGCTGGGACTGCCCTTGGCATGATAGGGACAACCGTTTTTGTCTCTTCGTTTTTAACACCAATAATGATTTCATCCATTCTGGATGCCTATGACTGGATAATTGTTTGGGGAACTGTAGGAGTATTAACTATGACTTCTCTTTTATGTTTCTTAGAAAGGACAAAAGTTAAAAATGCTTCGATATTAATGGTGAAGTAAATATACAAAACATTATTTCTTAAAAAAATCTGGAGTGATGTATTCAACTCAAGACAATAAATAACGGGTTCACCTGAAACCGCTAATGAAACCTTTTTACACTCGGGTGAGGTGAATGTTTTACTAGAAATATTGTTTTAGCCGTCTATCGCCTGTTCCCTTTTATGTCGGTATCTTATTGACCGAATATATTGAACTTGGAACAGGCGGTTAGTTTAATGTTTTACCCAGCATTAGGGCTAAGATTAACGGGTTGCGTTATTAAACTTGGCTCATGAAAAGCAACGGATATCAACTTAATAAATTACATGATGCCCATAACTACTTAAAATACTCTTCACTCTATCCATTATTTCTTTTGAAGGAGGATGAACATTATCCAATTTATACTCTTCACCCATGGCAACCCATTTATGTTTACCCAGCTCGTGGTAAGGCAGTAATTCAATTTTTTCAATATTTTTCATGTCCTTGGTAAATTCACCAAGTAAATGAACGGATTGCTCGTCATCTGACCAACCAGGAACGACAACATAACGAATCCAGGTTCTTTGATTGCGTTTTGCGAGGTAGCGGGCAAATTCAAGCGTTCTGTGATTGGATACACCGACCAGTTTTTGGTGTATATCATCATTAATCTGCTTTAAGTCCAACATAACAAGGTCAGTATCGTGCAGCAATTCATCAATGACTGGATCATAACGGCGAACAAAGCCATTGGTGTCTAAACATGTATTGATTCCTTCTGCGTGGCAAGCCCTGAACCAATCACGGACAAATTCAGCCTGAAGAATCGCTTCGCCACCTGAGGCAGTAACACCACCACCCGATGCATTCATAAAATGACGATAGGTCGTCGCCTCTTTTATGAGTTCTTCAACCGTGACTGTTTTTCCTCCGTGGGTATCCCAGGTATCGCGATTGTGGCAGTAAAGACAACGCATCAAGCAACCCTGAAAAAAAACAATAAAACGGATCCCCGGGCCATCAACGGTTCCGCAAGATTCAAAAGAGTGGATACGGCCAAGTACGGACATGAGCGGATTTCTCCAAAAACTGACAAGTAATAAAGGCCCCAAGTATTAAGGGGCCTTTAGTTTATGTCATTTCAATAGAAGATAATGACATTTTGAGGTAACACAATTTTAATTGATGTTATTTTCAGCAATAACTCGATTACATTGTCTGAGTAAAAGTACGGGTGATAACGTCTTTTTGTTGCTCTTTAGTTAACGAGTTAAACCGTACAGCATAACCGGATACACGGATGGTCAACTGAGGATATTTTTCAGGATTCTCCATCGCATCCAGTAGCATTTCACGATTCATCACGTTTACATTCAGATGCTGACCACCTTCAATATCAGCTTCATGGTGGAAATAACCATCCATCAAACCTGCCAGGTTTGCTTTACGTACATCATCATCTTTACCCAGTGCATTAGGCACAATGGAGAAGGTGTATGAAATACCATCTTTAGCGTAGGCAAATGGTAGTTTGGCCACAGAAGTCAATGAAGCAACCGCACCTTTCTGGTCACGTCCGTGCATTGGGTTAGCTCCCGGTCCGAATGGAGCACCAGCGCGACGTCCATCAGGCGTATTCCCCGTTTTCTTGCCATACACTACGTTAGAGGTAATAGTAAGCACAGATTGTGTTGGAATAGCATTGCGGTATGTTTGCAGCTTCTGGATTTTTTTCATGAAGCGTTCAACCAGGTCACAAGCGATATCATCGACACGTGGGTCGTTGTTACCGAATTGTGGGTATTCACCTTCAATGTTGAAATCAATGGCCAGTCCATCTTCATCACGGATCGGAGAAACTTTTGCATATTTAATTGCAGACAGTGAGTCAGCGGCCACGGATAAACCTGCGATACCACATGCCATGGTACGGAGCACATCGCGATCATGCAGAGCCATCAATGAAGCTTCATAGCTGTATTTATCATGCATAAAGTGAATGATATTCAAAGCCGTGACATACTGTTTCGCCAGCCAATCCATGAAATGATCCGTGCGCTCCATGACTTTGTCATAATCCAGCACAGCATCTTGCATAGGTTCTTCTTTCGGCCCAACCTGCATTTTCAGTTTTTCGTCCACACCACCATTGATGGCATACAGCATGGTTTTTGCAAGGTTTGCACGAGCACCGAAGAACTGCATTTGTTTACCGACTATCATTGGGCTGACACAACATGCGATAGCATAGTCATCGCTGTTGAAATCAGGGCGCATCAAGTCATCGTTTTCATATTGCAGGGATGACGTGTCGATAGAGACTTTTGCTGCGAATTTTTTAAAGCTAAGTGGCAGTTTTTCAGACCACAGAATGGTCATGTTCGGCTCTGGGGATGGTCCCATGGTATAGAGTGTATTCAGGAAACGGAAGGTACTTCTAGTGACGAGTGTACGTCCGTCCAAACCCATACCAGCCAATGATTCGGTTGCCCAAATTGGGTCACCAGAGAACAGCTCATCATATTCAGGGGTACGCAGGAAACGCACCATGCGCAGCTTCATTACCAAATGGTCGATCAATTCTTGCGCTTGTTGCTCAGTCAGTTTGCCTGCTTGAATATCGCGTTCGATGTAGATATCCAGGAAGCTGGAAACACGACCGAAGGACATTGCTGCACCATTTTGAGACTTCACGGCTGCCAAATAGGCAAAGTAAGTCCATTGTACCGCTTCCTTGGCGTTGGTTGCTGGGTTGGAGATATCACATCCGTATTTGGCCGCCATTTCTTTGATTTGGCCCAGTGCGCGATGTTGCTCAGCAATCTCTTCACGCAAGCGGATAGTGGCTTCCAGATCTTCGCCGTTTTCTAATTTTTCTTGCAGTGAGGTGAATTGCGCCAGTTTGTCATTGCGCAGATAGTCGATACCGTACAATGCAACGCGGCGATAGTCACCGATGATACGACCACGGCCATAAGCATCCGGCAAGCCAGTCAACACACCAGATTTACGACATTTCAAAATATCAGGCGTATAAACATCAAAGACACCCTGATTATGAGTTTTGCGGTATTCGGTAAAAATTTGTTTCAGTTTTGGATCCAGCTCGCGGTTGTAAGCTTTGCAAGAACCTTCAACCATCTTAATGCCACCAAATGGAATAATGGCGCGTTTCAGAGGTGCTTCGGTTTGCAAACCAACGATTTGCTCCAGATCTTTTTCAATATAACCAGCATCATGAGAGGTAATTGTAGACGCAACGTTGGTATCAAAATCTACCGGTGAATGAGTGCGGTTTTCAATTTTGATACCTTCCATGACTTTTTCCCACAAAATATCTGTCTCTTTTGTGGCGCCTGCAAGGAATGATTCATCGCCTTCATACGGGGTATAGTTTTGTTGGATGAAGTCGCGAACGTTGACTTCATTTTTCCAGCTACCCTCGTTAAAGCCTTGCCATGCTACAGAAAATTTTTCATTTAACTCGGACATGATACTTCTACCTTTTAACAGTGGAACTTTTAAGAAATCTGGCGTGGAGGCGGATTAATGCTTTTTGCCGCCACGTAAATAAATGAACCAATAAGTCAACCCAACCAATATTGCACCGCCGATAATGTTGCCTATCGTTACCGGAATTAAATTATCAGTAATAAAATTTGAAACGGTGAGTTGAGAAAATTGTTCAGGGTTTGCTCCTACTTTTGCCCAAAACGTATCTGGGGCAAAGTTTTTGATGACGATCCCGAACGGAATTAAAAACATATTTGCGATACTGTGCTCAAAACCACTTGCCACAAACATACCAATGGGCAGTATTAGTGCGAATAATTTATCGATAAGGCTGCGTCCGGCGTAGCTCATCCAGACAGCCAGGCATACCATCAAATTGGCTAAAATGCCTAAGCAGATTGCTTCAATAAAAGAATGGTGCATTTTGTGGTCTGCTGTCTGCAATACATTCAGCCCCCAAGCGCCATTGGCAACGGTGTATTGGCCTGAGAACCAGAGCAAGGCGACAAAAAACAGTGCCCCAATTAAGTTACCGACATAAACGTTGAACCAGTTTTTGAACATTTGCGACCAGGTGATGCGTCCTGTCGCTTTTGAGATGATTGTTAATACAGTGGATGTAAAGAGATCGACACCGCATATCACTACCAGCATCAAGCCAAGGGAAAAACAGATCCCGCCGGTTAATTTTGCCAATCCATAAGGAATAGCGGATGTTCCTGTCGTTGCTGTAAGATAAAAAACAAAAGCAATGGAAATAAACACACCTGCCATGATTGCTGATAAATAAGTCACTGTGGGGTGTTTATTGACTTTATATACACCACTGTCATCAGCGATTTGTGCCATTACAGCAGGTGAAAATAAATTAAAAGGGTTGTCAGTTTTCATCCTAACACTCTCTTTATCCTTAGTTAATTATAGCACGCAATGATAGTAACAAATGGGCACAGACCTGAATTTGATATGGATCATATTAGGCCGAAAGTCTGATGGTTGTTCGGGGGCTAAATACGATTATTTTATTTTAACATGGTGATTTATAAAGGAAAAATATTTTTTAAAATTTATAAAAATATTTTATATAAGAAGTTTTGTCCATTAGGGAATAAAAAGTAAAATAACAGGTTAAATTGTTATTTATTTGTCATTTTAAAATAAATTATATTTAACCTGAATTTTACTTTTAATGTATTTGGCTTATTTATTTATCCAAAATTCGCGCTTGGCTTTTTGCAGCTTTTCATAAGCATTCAATAAGCTTTGATGTGCTGGCAGCGCTTTTAATTCTGAATCGATAGACCAAAGGCCGTGGAAACAGTTTTCTCCGGCGATTGCAGCAGAGGCTGCATCTACCGTATCTTGACCGTACATTCTCACAAATGCTTGGTAATATTGCTCTGGCTCGCGATCATCTTCTTGGGTCAACAGCAGCAGTGTTTGCAGACAACGGTAATAATTAGAGCGCCCTGCGGTGAAGACTGAGTTATTGAAGTCTTGAGTCCATTCAACCCAAATCAGGGCTTGCTCCAGATCGTTACCCGCCAGTGCCAGCATGGATTTTAATTCACCGATACGCAAGTTACTCCAGCCGTTATCTTTACCGGCAGCAATGCCTAATAATTCACGGACGCGAGTGAAGTCATCCAATCCTTCATCATCCAACTGTTCAAGGAGTGCAAGATACTCTTCCGGCTGCCATTGGCTTTCTGGCAACGTCAGGATAGTGTCACGCAAATGAGTGCCCATGGTGTTATTGGCGATATGAAGATCTTCGACTGGATAGATATCTGACATACCCGGCACCAGAATACGGCAAGCGTAAACACCGAGGTGTTCATAATCCGCGATATAAACTTCAGCATCCAACGTATTGAAGATACCCATTAAAGTAGTAAATTCTTCTTCTGTTGTTCCGCTGAAACTCCAATCTGCAAATTCATAATCGGCATCTTGTTTGAACAAATCCCAACTAATGGCGCCGCTTGAATCAATAAAGTGAGTTTCCAGGTTAGTATGCTCAGAAACTTCTTCGTCATCAAAACTTGGTGGCGTAAAGACATCCAGATCTTTCAGGCTGCGGCCTTGCAGCAATTCGGTAACAGTACGCTCCAGTGCCACGCCAAAGTCAGGATGGGCTCCAAAGGAGGCAAAACAGGTTCCGTTGCTCGGATTGAATAATACAACGCAAATCACTGGGAATTGACCGCCGAGTGAAGCATCGTAGCAATAAAGTGGGAAACCCTCTTCCTGCAATCTATTGACTGATTCAACCACGCCAGGATAGCGGTTCATCACTTCTTGTGGAATTTCAGGCAGGCTAATGCGTTCAGCAATAATGCGGTTTTTCACATAACGTTCGAATACTTCGGATAATCCCTGAACTCGGGCTTCATTGGAAGTATTGCCGGCTGACATACCGTTTGAAACGTACAGGTTTCCGACAATATTCATCGGAATATAGATAGTTTGGTTGTCTGACTGGCGAGTAAAAGGCAGGGCACAAATGCCTCGTTCTTCATTACCTGATTGTAAATCAACCAGTTGGCTGGCGCACAACGCATGATCTGGGTCATAAAAACGATGCAGACGTTCGTCTAAAATGCCTTCCGGCAGAGAGTCATCTTCTGGCAGAGGGAACCATTTCTCATTTGGGTAATGAACAAAATCGCCGTTGGCAATGGCATTACCGAGATAAAAATCAGCAAAAAAATAGTTTGTCGATAAGCGCTCGAAATATTCTCCCAATGCAGAAGCCAAGGCCGCTTTCTTGCTGGCTCCTTTACCATTTGTAAAGCACAGTGGGCAATCGCGATCGCGGATATGTACTGACCAAACATTAGGAACCGGATTCAGCCATGAAGCTTCCTCGATGTTAAAACCAAGAGATTGCAGTTTATGCTGGAAACGGTTAATGGAATCTTCCAATGCGGCGTCTTTGCCTGGGATGTAGGTTTGCGTCATCGTAATTCACTTCAATTTATGTTAGAGGCCGCATATCATACGGCGTTTTTTTTGTCTGCTCTATCAATTCCCAAAAATTATTGTTATTTAGAGTTTATTTTTTATTGGAATACATAATAAAATGGTTTTTTTACAAGAGGTTAAATAATGAAAAAGACTAAAAAAACAGCAATAGCCGGTATTTTGGCTTTAATCAGTGGTTCTGCATTTGCTTTGCCAAATATCACCGTGTTGGCAACCGGTGGTACAATTGCTGGGGGTGGTGAATCCGCAACTCAATCTAATTATACTGCGGGTAAAGTTGGTGTTGATGCTCTGTTGAATGCTGTACCAGCAATCAAAAACATTGCAGATCTGAAAGGCGAGCAGGTTGTTAGCATTGGTTCTCAGGATATGAATGACCAAGTTTGGCTGACTCTGGCAAAAAAAATCAATGCAGATTGTAATAAGACCGATGGTTTCGTGATTACCCACGGTACCGATACCATGGAAGAAACGGCTTACTTCCTCGATCTGACTACTCAGTGTAAAAAACCTATCGTTATGGTTGGCGCAATGCGTCCATCTACTGCACTGGGCGCTGATGGCCCGCTGAACCTGTACAATGCAGTGGTTGTTGCATCTGACAAAAACTCCGCAAACCGTGGCATCCTGCTTGCGATGAACGATTCCGTAATCCACGGTCGTGACATCGGCAAATTGAGCACGACTGAAGTTCAGGCATTCCAAGCTGTGAATGCGGGTGCACAAGGCTTCGTTCACAACGGTAAAGTAAATTATTACGCTAATGCGCCAGTAAAATCTGAAAAAGCACCGTTTGATGTCAGCAAATTGGATAAACTGCCAAAAGTTGGTATCGTTTATAACTACTCCAATGCATCTGAACTGCCAACAAAAGCGTTCATTGAAAACGGCTTCCAAGGCATTGTCAGCGCAGGCGTAGGTAATGGCAACATCTATACCTCTATTTTGGACACGCTGGCTAAAGCAGCAAAAGATGGTGTTGTTGTTGTTCGCTCCAGCCGCATTCCTTTCGGCTACACTACCCAGAATGCTGAAGTTAACGACAGCAAATATGGCTTTGTAGCATCAGAACGTCTGAACCCACAGAAAGCCCGTGTTCTTCTGCAGTTGGCTCTGACTCAGACTACTGATACAGCAAAAATCCAGGAAATGTTCAGTAAATATTAATTTCTGATATTGAGTACTTATTTTCCAATATTAAGTGCTTATTTCTGATATTAATTATTTCTGGTATAGAAAAACAGAAAGATGCGTTTAGTGCGTCTTTCTGTTTTTTTTAGTTTAAAATTACAACTAAGACAGAGAATTATTTTATTTCCGATCGGTAATATAACGTTCAGATAATTAGCTGTTCATTGGGAAATAGAACAGATATTCTTCTATAAACGTTAATTTTGTACTTCTGGTATCAAATACAGGCATATTTTCATACAATTTCCAGCAGGTAAGCTACCCGTAGCCTTTTTCAGACAACATGGGTAATTAAGGCATTAACGGATTATCTGCCTGTGAATACGCTTATCTGAGAGAATTCTCAGTAATTCACCGTACGCTCTGCAGTAGTTATTACTGGATGTTTGCATATTCCACAGCCTTCGGTATAAAAATATCAATTACCTAATTTGGTAAGGCTTTTTAATTTTTTCACTTGATATTGGGAGCCAGAAATAGTTTCTGTGTAATATTCAACCATAACCTTCAACGTAATTATCATTAATAATGAGTTAATATCACTGATGATGTAATTGATAGAAAAAGTTTATTTTTTATTTAGATGGAAATATAAATATGTTTTTAATATTTTCGAATAATCGAAATTTATATCATCGTGACATCCGATTGACACCCTGACATATGGGTAGTGATGCCATTAAGAACAGTATGTTATACAGATAATGGCAACAAATTTTAATAACCATTGCAGTGGCAGAGCGAGAGTGATAAAACCAATATATCCGGTTTTATTGTATCCATTGATAGGGTGAAATTAATGAATCAGGTATATAATTTCAGCGCTGGTCCCGCGATGTTACCAGCAGAGGTATTGCGCCGTGCAGAGCAGGAACTTTGTAACTGGCATGGTCTGGGAACGTCAGTGATGGAAATCAGCCATCGCAGCAAAGAATTTGTAGCAGTTGCAACTGAAGCAGAAAAAGATTTAAGAGATTTATTAGCAATACCTGAAAATTATAAAGTGTTATTTTGCCACGGCGGTGCCCGTGGGCAATTTTCGGCGTTGCCATTAAATTTACTGGGAGATAAATCAACCGCAGATTATATCGTCAGTGGCTATTGGTCCGAAGGTGCTGCCAAAGAAGCAGAAAAATATTGCACACCAAATGTCATTGATATCAGAACAGAAACCGATGGTATCAAAGGTGTGAAACCAATGAAAGAATGGGCATTGAGCAAAGATGCTGCTTATGTTCATTACTGCCCCAATGAAACCATTGGAGGCATCGGCATTTTTGAGGAGCCTGATTTTGGTGACGATACCATCGTCGTTGCTGATTACTCTTCAACAATTCTTTCTGCACCAATTGATGTCAGTCGTTATGACGTGATTTATGCAGGGGCACAAAAAAACATTGGGCCAGCGGGAATTACGATTGTCATTATTCGTGAAGATCTTTTGGGCAAAGCACACAAACACACGCCATCCATACTGGATTACACTGTGCAGGCTCAATATGATTCAATGTACAATACACCACCGACATTTGCATGGTATCTGTCTGGTATGGTATTTAAATGGCTGAAAGAGCAGGGTGGGTTACACGAAATAAGCAAACGTAATCATGCGAAAGCAGAACTCCTTTATCATGCCATTGATAACAGTAACCTGTATATCAACCGTGTTGAACTTAAAAACCGCTCCATTATGAATGTTCCATTCCAGCTTGCTAATCCGGCATTGGATAGCAAATTTCTGGAGGAAGCCTATGCTCGCGGCTTGCATGCACTGAAAGGGCATAAAGTCGCAGGCGGTGCCCGCGCTTCTATTTATAATGCGATGCCTTATGAAGGTGTCAAAGCACTGGTTGAATTCATGGCTGATTTCGAACGCCACAACGCTTAATGCTCTTATCGTCGGGAGAATAAAGTCTCCCGATATTAATATCCTGACTTGATTCTAAAAATTCAAAAATAATGTGTTAAAAACCGGAGATCCCTCTCTTTATGCAATCCCTGACGCTACAACCCATTTCACGTATTAACGGAACCATCAATCTGCCCGGCTCTAAAAGTGTTTCCAATCGTGCACTATTACTCGCTGCTTTTGCCAAAGGCACAACCCGTTTGACCAATTTATTGGACAGCGATGACATCCGTTACATGCTTAATGCATTGACAGCATTAGGTGTTTCCTATCGTTTATCTGCCGATCGTACTACCTGTGAAGTCGATGGCATGGGAGGAAACATCACAGAAAAAAGTGGGTTGGAGCTGTTTCTGGGCAACGCAGGAACGGCAATGCGGCCATTGGCAGCAGCATTATGTCTGGGAAACAACGATGTTGTGCTGACAGGTGAGCCACGGATGAAAGAGCGTCCAATTGGACACTTGGTCGATGCGTTGCGTCAAGGTGGGGCAAAAATTGATTATCTTGAACAAGAAAATTACCCGCCATTGCATATCAAGGGTGGTTTTTCTGGAGGAAAAGTTACCGTTGATGGCAGTGTTTCCAGCCAATTCCTGACGGCTTTGTTGATGGCTGCGCCATTGGCAGAAAACGACACAGAAATTCAAATTCAGGGTGATTTGGTTTCTAAACCTTATATTGATATCACGCTGGCACTGATGAAAAGTTTCGGTGTTGTGATTCAAAATGAAAAATATCAGGTTTTCCATATTAAGAGCCAACAACAATACGTATCTCCGGGGCAGTATTTAGTCGAAGGAGATGCTTCATCAGCGTCTTATTTCCTGGCAGCAGCGGCCATTAAAGGGGGCACAGTTCGTGTCACGGGCATTGGCAAAAACAGCCTGCAAGGTGATACCAAATTTGCCAATGTATTGGAGCGAATGGGGGCGATTATTCGTTGGGGAGATGATTTTGTTGAATGTGAACGGGGCACATTGACAGGCGTTGATATGGATATGAATGCCATTCCGGATGCTGCAATGACCATAGCAACAACTGCCTTGTTTGCGCAGGGAGAAACCGTTATCCGCAATATTTATAATTGGCGGGTCAAGGAAACTGACCGACTCAATGCCATGGCAACTGAACTGCGCAAGGTCGGGGCTGAAGTGGAAGAA
Source organism: Xenorhabdus mauleonii (assembly GCF_900113945.1). GTDB lineage: Bacteria > Pseudomonadota > Gammaproteobacteria > Enterobacterales > Enterobacteriaceae > Xenorhabdus > Xenorhabdus mauleonii. Next base: position 178,097 of record NZ_FORG01000001.1, on the reverse strand, counting down.
GGGCATGATTACATTCGTGTGATTCCGCCAGAAACGTTAAATCATGCTGAAATCGAAACTTATAATGATCACCGCGTAGCAATGTGTTTCTCATTGGTCGCGTTGTCAGATACTCCTGTTACCATTCTCGATCCAGGCTGCACAGCAAAAACGTTCCCGGACTATTTTAATCAGCTTGAAAAACTCAGCCAGTATGCAAAGTAAGAGCAAAAAGTAGGAAAAAAGAACCGGAACAAAACGAGTGTCCAAGGAAGGAAGCCCAAAAAGTATGCGTGCTGAAAAAGGCTTCAGCATGAAAATTTGGGATAATTATGCCGCGCCTGTTTCGCTCATCCACTGAGTGCGTATAATAAGACAGACTTTTATTGCTTATTAAATGAGCAATTATCTGCATTCGGTAGATGATCTGTCATTCATGCGAATGTTATGCGAAAAGGAGGATAATGATGGCGGCGATAGCCCCAGTAATAACCGTTGATGGGCCAAGTGGCGCTGGCAAGGGAACACTATGTCAGGCATTGGCTGAAGCGTTGGGATGGCAATTACTTGATTCCGGTGCTATTTACCGTGTGCTGGCACTGGCTGCTATTCACCATCAGGTGGATATCCAGTCTGAAGACGCTCTGGTTCCTCTGGCTGCAAATCTGGATGTTCGTTTTGTACCTGAAAATGGCACGCTTCGGGTCATTTTGGAAGGCGAAGATGTCAGCAACGAAATTCGGACTGAAACTGTTGGGAATACAGCCTCACAAGCAGCAACATTTCCGCGTGTTCGCGAAGCACTTTTACGCAGGCAGAGAGCTTTTCGCCTCGCCCCTGGGCTGATTGCGGATGGCCGCGACATGGGAACAGTTGTGTTTCCTGATGCGCCAGTGAAAATATTTCTTGATGCAAGCGCGCAAGAGCGGGCGCGCAGACGCATGTTACAGTTGCAGGATAAGGGTTTTAGTGTTAACTTTGAAAACCTTTTGTCCGAAATACAAGAGCGGGATTTCCGTGATCGCAATCGGACTGTCGCGCCATTAGTGCCCGCACAAGATGCATTAATCTTGGACTCGACTAGCATGTCTATCGAAGAAGTGATTGATAAAGCACTAACATATGCGAAAAATGCGCTGGAAATACCAGCATAAATTGACAATTTTCGTAAATACGCTATTGCAGTAGTGTATTAAGAAGATGTATATAGAATTCTGGTGTGTGGGTAGTGAAATATGCTGGCACACCAAAACACCTTGTAACAAGGAAAGTTGCGAGGTATGTAAAACAACCCCATTCGGCCGGATGCTAAATGGACGTTAATTAAAACACTTGAAGATCATTAACATGACAGAATCTTTTGCTCAACTCTTTGAAGAATCCCTACAGGCTATCGAAACACGTCCAGGTGCAATCGTACGTGGTGTTGTCGTTTCCATCGATAAAGACGTTGTACTGGTTGACGCAGGTCTGAAATCTGAATCTGCAATTCCTGTAGAACAATTCAAAAATGCTCAAGGCGAGCTGGAAATCCAAGTTGGCGATGAAGTTGACGTAGCTCTGGACGCGGTAGAAGATGGTTTCGGCGAAACTATCCTGTCCCGTGAGAAAGCAAAACGTCACGAAGCATGGCTGATGCTGGAGAAAGCATACGAAGAAGCTGAAACTGTCACTGGTGTTATCAATGGCAAAGTAAAAGGCGGCTTCACTGTAGAACTGAACGGTATCCGCGCATTCTTGCCTGGTTCACTGGTTGACGTTCGTCCAGTTCGTGACACTGCTCACCTTGAAGGCAAAGAGCTTGAGTTCAAAGTCATCAAGCTGGATCAGAAGCGTAACAACGTAGTTGTTTCCCGTCGTGCTGTTATCGAATCTGAAAACAGTGCTGAGCGCGATCAGCTGCTGGAAAACCTGCAAGAAGGCATGGAAGTTAAAGGTATCGTTAAGAACCTGACTGACTACGGTGCATTCGTTGATCTGGGCGGCGTTGATGGCCTGCTGCACATTACTGATATGGCTTGGAAACGTGTTAAACACCCAAGCGAAATCGTCAATGTGGGCGACGAAATCACAGTTAAAGTACTGAAATTCGATCGTGAGCGTACCCGCGTATCTCTGGGTCTGAAACAACTGGGCGAAGATCCATGGGTAGCAATCGCTAAGCGTTATCCAGAAAGTACTAAACTGACTGGTCGCGTGACTAACCTGACTGACTATGGCTGCTTCGTTGAAATCGAAGAAGGCGTTGAAGGTCTGGTACACGTTTCAGAAATGGATTGGACCAACAAAAACATCCACCCATCCAAAGTTGTTAACGTTGGTGACGTTGTGGAAGTTATGGTTCTGGATATCGACGAAGAACGTCGTCGTATCTCCCTGGGTCTGAAGCAGTGTAAATCTAACCCTTGGCAGCAATTTGCTGAAACTCACAACAAAAACGACCGTGTTGAAGGCAAAATCAAGTCTATCACTGACTTCGGTATCTTCATCGGTCTGGACGGCGGCATCGACGGTCTGGTTCACCTGTCTGACATCTCCTGGAACGTTGCAGGCGAAGAAGCAGTTCGTGAATACAAGAAAGGCGACGAAATCGCTGCTGTAGTTCTGCAAGTAGATGCAGAGCGTGAGCGTATCTCTCTGGGTATCAAGCAACTGGCAGAAGATCCATTCAACAATTACCTGTCTGTTAACAAGAAAGGTGCAATTGTTAATGGTAAAGTAACTGCAGTTGACGCAAAAGGTGCTACAGTTGAATTAGCTGACGGAGTTGAAGGTTACCTGCGTGCATCAGAAGCTTCTCGTGACCGCGTTGAAGATGCAACTCAAGTTCTGAACGTTGGCGATGAAGTTGAAGCTAAATATGTAGGCGTTGATCGCAAAAACCGCGTAATCAACCTGTCTGTTCGTGCGAAAGACGAAGCTGATGAAAAAGACGCTATCGCTTCTGTGAACAAACAAGAAGACGCAAACTTCGCTAACAACGCAATGGCTGAAGCTTTCAAAGCAGCTAAAGGCGAATAATCTAAGTCAATAACGGCGGGTAATATTTTTCATAGTGATAATATTACCCGAATACGGTAGTTTAGGGAGGTACCATGACCAAGTCTGAATTAATCGAAAGACTTGCAGAGCAACAATCTCACATGCCGGCCAAAGCCGTTGAAGATGCAGTGAAAGAAATGCTTGATCATATGGCAGAAACATTAGCCGCAGGTGAACGTATTGAAGTTCGCGGATTCGGCAGCTTTTCTCTTCACTACCGGGCTCCGCGTGTGGGTCGTAACCCAAAAACGGGTGATAAAGTGGAATTGGACGGTAAATACGTTCCTCACTTTAAACCAGGCAAAGAGTTACGTGACCGCGTGAATATCTATGGCGAAAGCTAAGATAAGTTATTACTTAATTAACTAACGGCACCTTAGGGTGCCGTTTTTTGTTTCAAATTACCATTGAAGCAGTTTTTAGGAAACTGATTGAAAATGTTCATTTATTCACTTTACTGCAATTAATTTGCGAAGCGTCTCCAAAATAAACATTATCTAACTGGCTGTTGTACATACTTTCACATAATCTCTGCATGAATGGAGTTTTACGGTAGGGATATAAATGGATGCTGCGAGTTATTCAGTTTTTCTTTATGATTTGGCAGAAAACACCCCAAATTATCAGTTTAAATTTGGCTTCTTCAGCCATTATTTTTGGCGTTTTTCCTTTATTATTTCTCGTTGAACTTCCGCAGAAAAAATTGCTTCAATATCTGTCTATTCTTGTTCTTCTCTTATTATTTATACCTTATAAATCTATTAGAATAATATCATTGGGGTTGTGGGCATTTATTTTCGGATGTTGGCATGCTCATAAGATATTATCAGAAATAACTTATTTCAGCGAAACCTCCCACACTGCAATTGTGATGATTGATAGCGTATCGTTGGGAAATATAACAGAGAAAAAAGAGGAAAATGGGAAAAAAGCGTATTATCGTATTCGGCTTATTGAAAGCAATGGGAAATATATTTTCCCTGCGTTATATGCTTCAGTATCGTGGAACTCACCAGAGGTTCGTTTATGTGCTGGTCAGAAGTGGCAGGTTACAATGAAACTTCGGCCCGTCCATGCCCAATTAAATCAGGGAAGTTATGATAGCCAAAGGTACGCACTTTCTATTCATCAACCCCTTCATGGCAAAGTCATAAACGCAAAATTACTGGACGGGCGTTGTAATCTCAGGCAAGTGTTGATTAATAAACTAGCACCCGAAATTCAGCCATTGAAATATTCAGGTATTGTTTTGGCTCTCGCTTTTGGTGAAAGGGAGTGGCTGGATAAACAGACCCGATTTCTTTTACAGAAAACGGGCATCGCACACTTAATGGCGATTTCAGGATTGCATATTGCAATGGCCAGTTTATTTGGCTGGAGCGTAGCCAGGGTGAGCCAACTCTTTTTTCCTGCAGGATGGATAGGTTTTCGTTTCCCGTTAATTGCAGGGTGGTTAACCGCAATATTGTATGGCTGGCTATCGGGTTGGGGCATTCCGGCCATCAGAGCAATATTGGGGCTAACATTATGGTGTTATCTCAAGTGTAAAGGCAGGTTTTGTTTTTCATGGCAATGGGCCTTATGGAGCGCTGCACTTATTGTATTTTTTGATCCATTGGCAATACTTTCTGATAGTTTCTGGCTCTCATTCACTGCAGTAACAGCATTGTTATTTTGGTTCCATTGGATGCCATTACCAGAAAAGGTGCGTTATGGCTGGCGGTGGGTATGGCTACGTGGTTTGCATATGCAACTCGGTATGATGCTAATGTTGTTGCCATTGCAGCTTCTACTATTTCAGGGCATGAATATTGCGTCATTGGCCGCCAACTTATGGGCTGTCCCGATTATCTCTTTTTTGTCTGTACCCTTGGTAATGCTGGGGATTGTTTGCTTCTTTCTCCCAGTTGTCCAACCACTATTGTGGCAATTGGTTGATTATAGCGTTTTATTTGCATTATCCCCGTTGCCTGTTTTCACGCATTCATGGATTGAAATAGGAAATTACCCAATAATTATTACATTGTCCGCTTGGTTTTTGGTGGTGGTTTGGCGCTTGGGTTGGTGGAGATCTTATAAATGGCTATTGGGAATTTGTATTGGGATCATTGCATGCTATGCCAAACGATCCAATGATTATCAATGGCGTTTTTCAATGCTGGATGTCGGGCATGGGCTGGCTGTAGTGATTGATAAGGGAGGAAAAGCAATTGTTTTTGATACGGGCAATCGTTGGGAAACAGGCAGCATGGCAGAAAAAGTCATTGATCCTTATTTGCGTTGGCATCGACTAATGCTGGAACAGATCATCCTCAGTCACGATCATTTGGATCATACAGGGGGAGTCGAATATTTGACGGAAAAATATTCTGATATACCAATAAGAAGCCCTTTCTCGAATCCTGCCCATTTACCTTGTATTCGTGGCGAGACATGGAAATGGCAGGGGCTGAACTTTAGCGTTCTTTGGCCACCAGAAAAAAAAGCGAGCGCTGGAAATAATCAATCATGCGTGATTCGTATTGATGATGGCAAACACAGCTTGCTGTTAACGGGCGATTTAGAGAGGCAGGGTGAATATCGCTTATCGGAGCTTGAGAAGAGCCAGCTAAATGCAACAGTGCTGCAAGTGCCTCATCATGGCAGTAATACGTCTTCTACTTCAGTATTTATCCGTAGGGTTATGCCTCAATATGCATTGGCTTCAGTTGCACGCTATAGCCCGTGGAAATTGCCTTCGGTGAAAGTGAAACAGCGCTATAAAGATGCAGGGATTGAATGGCACAGCACTGCCGTTTCTGGTCAGATAACAGGCTATTTTTATCGGGATCAGATTAAATTAGAAGGTTATCGACAACAAATAGTATCACGATGGTATCATCAGTGGTTTGGTATTCGTGGCGATCATGAGTAGAATGATTCGCTATTTCTTTTGGTTTTGGTAACTCAATAATGAATGATAAAGACCTTTCTACCTGGCAGACCTTTCGCCGCCTGTGGCCGATGATCACACCATTTAAGCTTGGATTGTTAGTTGCGGCGGTTGCATTAGTTATCAACGCTGCCGGTGATACATTGATGCTTTCCTTGCTGAAGCCTTTGCTTGATGAGGGTTTTGGCAAGGCAGACATGAGTGTATTAAAGTGGATGCCACTGGTTGTTATCGGGTTGATGTTGTTACGTGGCTTATCTGGGTTTGTATCAAGTTATTGCATATCTTGGGTATCAGGCAAGGTGGTTATGCAGATGCGTCGTCGTCTGTTCAATCACATGATGGGAATGCCTGTCTCCTTTTTCGACCAGCAATCCACGGGAACATTGCTTTCCCGTATTACGTATGATTCTGAACAGGTTGCTTCTTCTTCCTCCGGTGCATTGGTGACCGTGGTCAGGGAAGGGGCATCAATTATTGGCCTGTTTATTTTGATGTTCTACTACAGTTGGGAACTTTCCCTTATTTTGATTGTGATTGCGCCGATTGTTGCAGGGGTTATTCGCCTTGTTTCCGTGCGTTTCCGCAATATCAGCAAAAACATGCAAAACAGCATGGGTATGGTGACAACCAGTGCCGAGCAAATGCTGAAAGGGCATAAAGAAGTTTTAATTTTTGGTGGCCAGCAAGTTGAAACTACACGTTTCAATAAAGTCAGCAATCATATGCGCCAACAGGGCATGAAAATGGTTTCTGCTGATTCCATTTCAGACCCGATTATTCAATTGATTGCCTCTTTTGCTTTGGCATTTATTCTGTATGCCGCGAGCTTCCCTGAAATTATGGGAGCTTTGACAGCGGGAAAAATCACTGTTGTCTTCTCTTCTATGATTGCTCTCATGCGCCCATTGAAATCGTTGACTAACGTTAATTCACAGTTCCAACGTGGTATGGCTGCTTGTCAAACCTTATTCTCCATTTTGGATCTGGAACAGGAAAAAGATGACGGCAAACTGGAAGTTAAAAAGGCAAAAGGGGATATTGAATTCCGTGATGTCACATTTAGCTATCCGACTAAAGACCAGCCCGCATTGAAAAAGATTTCAATGACAATTCCGGCAGGCAAGACTATTGCATTAGTTGGGCGTTCAGGTTCCGGTAAATCGACAATCGCCAATCTGCTCACGCGTTTTTACGATGTGAATGAAGGCCAGATTACACTGGATGGTCATGATTTGCGCGAATATACGTTGGCTTCGCTGCGTAACCAAATTGCGCTTGTATCGCAAAATGTACATCTGTTCAATGATACTGTTGCTAATAATATCGCTTATGCCTGTGAAGGAAAATTCAGTCGTGAAGAGATTGAACGGGCGGCAGAAATGGCTTATGCCATGGACTTTATCAAAAAGATGGATAACGGTCTTGATACCATGATTGGTGAAAATGGGGTCTTGCTTTCTGGCGGCCAACGCCAGCGTATTGCCATTGCCCGGGCTTTACTGCGTGATACGCCAATTTTGATTTTGGATGAAGCGACGTCAGCATTGGATACAGAATCTGAACGCGCTATCCAAGCTGCATTGGATGAGTTGCAGAAAAACAGAACGGCTTTGGTTATTGCCCACCGTCTTTCCACTATTGAAAATGCGGATGAAATTATTGTCATTGAAGATGGGAATATTATCGAAAGAGGCAACCACATTACTCTTTTGGGACATGAAGGTGCGTATGCGCAATTATATCGGATGCAGTTTGGCCAATGATTGAACGCATATGGTCAGGCCGTTCATGGCTTTATATTGCGCTATTGCCATTATCAGCCCTTTATGGGCTGATAAGCGGTTTGCGCCGCCTAAGTTATAAACTGGGATTGAGCCGTTCCTGGAAAGCACCAGTACCTGTTGTTGTTGTAGGGAATCTGACTGCAGGAGGAAATGGAAAAACACCTGTCGTGATTTGGTTGGTTGAACAATTACAGCAAAAAGGCTATCAGGTTGGGGTTGTATCGCGTGGTTACGGTGGGAAGTCAGCAGATTACCCATTATTGGTTACAAGTGACGTGACAACAGCGCAAGCAGGCGATGAGCCTGTTTTAATCCATCGCCGTACTTCGGCGCCAGTTGCTGTTGCCCCAAAACGTGCTGAAGCCATCAACGCATTGTTGGCACATCATTCAGTCGATATCGTCATTACGGATGATGGCCTGCAACATTATGCCTTGCAGCGTGATTACGAAATTGTCGTTATTGATGGAGTTCGTCGTTTCGGCAATGGTTGCTGGCTACCTGCCGGCCCGATGAGAGAATTGGCAGGCCGTTTGGATAGTGTGAATGCCATTATTGTTAATGGCGGAACACCTAAATCAGGTGAGTTGCCAATGTCCTTGAAAGGGGAACTGGCAGTGAATTTACTGACAGGTGAAACACGTAAAGTCAGTGATATCCCGAATTGTGTTGCAATGGCGGGGATTGGTCATCCACCACGCTTCTTTGCGACATTACAACAATTGGGTGCAGATTTGCAGAAAACCCATGCTTTTGCTGATCATCAGTCATATGAGCAATCTCAATTATTGGGTTTGACAACTGGCAATCAAAACTTGTTGATGACAGAGAAAGATGCCGTTAAATGTTTTCAATTTTCCCAGCCCAATTGGTGGTATTTGCCGGTATCCGCCCATTTACCTGAAAAGGAAGGCAAACAGATGTTGGATGAGATCCTCGGGCTATTGCCGAAATCAATCTTTCATCAATAATACCTTTCATTAATATTATTGGAAAACCGTAACAGCGCAGTAACACGGCATTGCATAGCGCATTGCTTGTGATATTCTGAGCCGCATTAAATTTAAGGCCCGTTATTTGGGGGATATATGGATCACCGTTTACTCGAAATTATCGCTTGTCCGGTATGTCATGGTAAGCTCAGTTACGATAAAGAAAACTCTGAACTGATTTGCAAACTTGATCGCCTCGCTTTTCCTGTCCGTGATGGCATTCCTGTTCTGCTGGAAAACGAATCACGTGCCTTGCCAACAGAGGATAACAAATAACTCATGTTTACCGTCATCATTCCTGCACGCTTTGCCTCAACCCGCCTTCCTGGAAAACCTTTGGCTGATATTCACGGTAAGCCTATGATTGTGCGTGTTATGGAACGGGCAGCACGTTCTGGCGCTAATCGGGTTATTATCGCGACAGATAATCAAGATGTTTTTGATGCTGTGGTTGCGGCAGGGGGTGAAGCTTGTATGACAAATGAGAATCACCATTCGGGCACAGAGCGTTTGGCTGAAGTGATCGACAAATATCAATTTGCTGACGATGAAATCATTGTAAATGTTCAGGGAGATGAACCTCTTATTCCAGAACAAATCATTCGGCAAGTAGCGGATAATTTGGCTGGCTGCGATGCAGGCATGGCAACACTCGCTGTATCAATACAAAATGCAGAAGAAGCATTCAATCCCAATGCAGTGAAAGTCGTCATGGATGCACAAGGGTATGCGCTTTATTTTTCACGCGCGACAATCCCGTGGGAACGTGATCGCTTTATACAATCCAAAGAGGCCATTGGTGATCATTTCCTGCGTCATATCGGGATCTATGCATATCGGGCAGGGTTTATCCGCCGTTATGTCGAATGGGCACCAAGTCCATTGGAAAATATAGAGATGCTCGAACAATTGCGTGTGCTTTGGTACGGTGAAAAAATACATGTGGCAAAAGCTCTGCAAGCTCCCGGAGCAGGTGTCGATACACCAGAAGATCTGGAGATAGTCAGAAAGGCTTTCGCTGCGTCTTGATTTTTTACCGGCACAAATATCGGTTGAATATCAATTAAAAAGAGAGAATGCCAAATTGCGGCATTCTCTCTTTTTTCTCTCTGTTAATGAGATTTAATCATTACGGGTTTGGTGCGGTCGCTGATATATCAGTCGATTATCAAGTTGCAGCTCTGTTGTCCATTCTGCCTTATTCAACTGCTGTTTTTAACATTGTGTTTTTATAACTGTGTTCTTATAACCATACAGTTAGCTCTATCCCAGAGATTAATGAACTGCTGCCTTGAGGGGTATTTTTATGGGATAACTTGATGGCGCGAATTACCCCTTTTCTTGTTCCTTTTGATTGTTGTTATCGGAGCTTGCAGGCTTAATCGCTTGCCAGATACGCCCTAATGTTTCATACCAAGCACGTTCTGTATGTGAAAAGTAATAGGCCGAAGGAATATATTTTTCCCATGGGTAAAGTGGCGTTGTTACAGCCAATTGATTCGCAGGGCCTGCAATTGGATGTAATCCCCGCTGCTCAAAGAACTTTAGCGACCTTTTCATATGATTGGCGGACGTAACAAGAATAAAAGGCTGTTGCCCCACAACCTTTTCAACTTCTGCAGACTCTTCTTCCGTATCCAAAGGTTTGTTTAATGCTATTGTGTCTTCTACAGGAATACCCATAGATTGTGCTACCATAGCGGCAATTTCGGCACTGCTGATTGAATTAACACCTTTACCGCCCGTGAAAATCATTTTAGCGCCGGGATTAAGATGGTATAACCGAATACCTTCAGTTACCCGCGGTAAACTATTGCTGATAAGGTTGGCGCTGGGAGCCCAATGAGGGTTATAGGTGAATCCACCGCCGAGAACTACAATGTATTTTATGGGTGATGCCTGTGTGTTATGCGTGTTGTCAGATGGTGTATCAGGTTCATAGCGCTGAACATATTTCCCTTCAACAGGAAGTAAGAGTCTGTCTGCAATAGGCTGTAAACTTAATAAAAGTAATGTAAGCCAACTGAGTGATAAAATGATTTTTCCTGTTTTTTGCCAGCGCGTGAACCACAGCAATAACAGGGCGACGAAAGAAACGATAATAATCAATGGCAAGGGCATTAATAGCGAGCCGATATATTTTTTTAGCAGGAATAGCATTGATGAGCCTTGATTTGGTTGAATTATAGTCGCGTAGGGTTGAATTTAAGGCGAAAAGTAGTTAATTAAACGATTACTGTGCCAAAATAACAGTAGCAAAAATATCAGTAGATAACATAACTACTCAATAGACAAATCAAACTTAGCTTATAAAGTGAGGCAGTTTTTCATGCGGGATCGCAATTTCGATGATATTGCAGACAAATTTTCGCGTAATATTTACGGCACAACCAAAGGTAAAATCAGGCAGGCCGTTGTCTGGCAGGATATTAACGAATCGCTGAATCATTTGCCTCAACGCCCCTTGCGCATTTTAGATGCGGGTGGCGGTGAAGGGAATATGGCTTGCCAATTGGCTGAATTAGGTCATCAGGTGATACTTTGTGACCTCTCTGAAGAGATGATCCAAAGGGCGAAACTCAACGCTGAAGAGCGGGGTGTTCTCCATCAGATGCAATTTATCCAAAGCTCAGTGCAGGAAATTCACCATCATATTGAACAACCTGTCGATTTAATCCTATTTCATGCTGTCTTGGAATGGATTACAGACCAAAAAGATGCAATAGAAATATTGGAGAATATAATCACGCCCGGTGGTACGCTCTCATTAATGTTTTATAATGCTAATGGCTTGGTCATGCGTAATGCCATATTAGGTAATTTCCATTTGGCAACGCCCAATATACAGCGCCGTCGAAAACGTTCTCTGTCACCACAGAATCCATTAGTGCCGGAACAAGTGTATCAATGGCTGACTGAACTCAACATGGAAATAACGGGCAAAACAGGAGTGAGAGTTTTTCACGATTATCTCCAAAGCCGTCAATTACAAAACTCAGATTTTCCCGCGTTGCTTGAACTTGAACAGCGTTATTGCCGACAAGAACCCTATATCAGCCTAGGGCGTTATATTCATGTGATAGCACGCAAGCCTACCTTAAAGAGCGAATTATGAGTGAATATTCCCAGACTGTTCCTGAACTTGTGTCCTGGGCCAGAAAAAATGATTTTTCAATTTCTTTGCCGCCTGAACGGTTGGCGTTTTTACTGGCAATCGCTGTCCTGAACGGTGAGCGGCTTGATGGTGAAATGAGTGAAGGAGAGCTGGTGGATGCTTTCCGTGAAGTATGCAAAGGTTTTGAACAGACTTCTGAAGCGGTATCCGTCAGGGCGAATAACGCCATTAATGATATGGTTCGTCAGAAGCTGTTCAACCGTTTTACCAGCGAACTGGCAGATGGCAACGCTATCTATCGCCTGACCCCATTGGGAATTGGCATCAGCGATTATTACATTCGTCAGCGTGAATTCTCCACGTTGCGCCTTTCCATGCAGCTATCTATTGTTGCCAACGAATTGCATCGAGCAGCCGAAGCGGCCGAAGAGGGTGGAGATGAACTCCATTGGCATCGTAATGTTTTTGCACCGCTCAAATACTCTGTTGCTGAAATTTTTGACAGCATTGATATGTCCCAGCGAGTGATGGATGAACAGCAAAGCAGCGTAAAAGAAGATATCGCTGAGCTGCTCAATCAGGATTGGCAGGCTGCCATTGCCAACTGTGAACAATTACTGTCTGAAACCTCCGGTACGTTGCGGGAACTGCAAGACACATTAGAAGCCGCAGGCGACAAATTACAAGCCAATCTACTGCGTATTCAGGATGCCAATATGGATGTTGGCGGCTCTGAGCTGGTTGATAAATTGGTTTTTGACTTACAAAACAAACTTGATCGCATTATTAGCTGGGGTCAGCAGTCCATTGATTTGTGGATAGGTTATGATCGCCATGTGCATAAATTTATCCGAACCGCCATTGATATGGATAAAAACCGAATTTTTGCCCAGCGCCTTCGCCAATCCATCCAACACTATTTTGACAACCCGTGGGCGCTGACTGTTGCCAATGCAGAACGTCTGCTGGATATGCGTGATGAAGAACTGACCTTACGTAATGAAGAGGTAATGGGAGAATTACCGCCAGAAATGGAATACGAAGAATTCAGTGAAATCAACGAACAGTTGGCTGAAATGGTGGAACAGGCATTGGCGGTTTACCAACAGACAAAACTTCCTCTGGATCTGGGTGCTGTCATGCGCGATTACCTTATTCAATATCCACGCAAGCGTCATTTTGACGTGGCGCGCATATTAGTGGATCAGGCCGTAAGGTTGGGAGTTGCAGAAGCAGATTTCTCTGGGTTGCCAGCGGAATGGTTAGCGATTAATGATTACGGAGCCAAGGTGCAGGCACATGTCATCGACACATATTGAACAACTTATGCCAGTAAAGCTGGCTCAGGCATTATCCAACACACTTTTCCCTGAATTAGACAGCCAGCTGCGTTCCGGGCGTCATATCAGCATGGATGATCTCGATAATCATGCTTTTCTGATGGATTTTCAGGAAGAATTGGAAATGTTTTATGCGCGTTATAACGTCGAGTTAATCCGTGCACCAGAAGGTTTTTTCTATCTGCGTCCTCGTTCAACGACACTGATCCCACGATCTGTTTTGTCTGAACTGGACATGATGATAGGCAAGATCTTGTGTTACCTCTATCTCAGCCCAGAGCGTTTATCCAACCAAGGCATATTTACTTCGCAGGAATTGTACGAGGAATTGCTGTCATTGGCTGATGAAAATAAGCTGATGAAAGTGATGAATCAGCGTGCGACCGGTTCTGATCTGGATAAACAAAAATTACAGGAAAAAATGCGCACTTCCTTAAACCGCCTGCGTCGTTTAGGAATGGTTTATTTCCTGCAAAATGACAGCAATAAATTTACGATCACTGAATCGGTATTCCGATTTGGTGCAGATGTACGCAGCGGTGATAACCCACGCGAAGCCCAATTGCGGATGATCCGTGATGGTGAGGCAATGCCGTTGGAAGGGGAATCAGCGCAAAGAAACAACAATGAACATGAAGAAGCATCAGAGTATTCAACAGATGGTGCGGAGGATGAGCAGCCATGATTGAACGCGGTAAATTTCGCTCACTGACGTTAGTTAACTGGAACGGCTTTTTTGCCAGAACGTTTGATCTTGACGAGCTTGTGACAACTTTATCCGGCGGTAATGGTGCGGGTAAATCAACAACAATGGCTGGTTTCATCACCGCATTGATCCCTGATTTGACGTTACTTCACTTCCGTAATACCACTGAGGCAGGCGCAACCAGCGGCTCCCGTGATAAAGGTTTGCACGGTAAATTGCGTGCGGGTGTCTGTTATTCCACACTGGATGTTGTTAACTCCCGCCATCAGCGGATTATTGTAGGGGTTCGTTTACAGCAGATCGCTGGCCGTGATCGTAAAGTCGATATCAAGCCATTTATGATTCAGGGCGTACCTGCATCTTTTCAGCCTACTCAACTATTGACTGAGAATATTAACGAACGTCAGGCGCGGGTTCTGCCATTGAATGAATTGAAAGAGCGCCTTGATGACATGGAAGGCGTTCAGTTCAAGCAATTTAATTCTATTACGGATTACCACTCTTTGATGTTTGATTTGGGAGTGATTCCTAAACGTTTGCGTTCAGCCAGTGATCGCAGCAAGTTTTACCGTTTGATAGAAGCCTCGCTATACGGTGGTATTTCCAGTGCAATTACCCGCTCATTGCGTGATTACCTATTGCCAGAAAACAGCGGAGTTAGAAAAGCGTTCCAGGATATGGAAGCTGCCTTACGTGAAAACCGCATCACACTGGAAGCTATTCGCGTTACGCAATCTGATCGTGATCTTTTCAAGCATCTGATTACAGAAGCAACGGCGTATGTTTCGGCTGACTATATGCGCCATGCCAACGAGCGGCGTGTCCATTTGGATGAAGCATTGGCTTTGCGCAGTGAATTATTTGGCAGCCGCCGCCAACTGGTTGCTGAACAATATCGTCATGTCGAAATGGCGAGGGAACTGTCGGAACAAAGTGGGACATCTTCTGATCTGGAAATGGATTATCAGGCTGCCAGCGATCACCTGAATCTGGTTCAGACAGCGATGCGCCAGCAGGAAAAAATAGATCGTTACCAATCCGATATTGAAGAACTGACATACCGGTTGGAAGAGCAGAGTGAAGTCGTCGAAGAGGCCAAAGAACTTCAAGCAGAATATGAAGCTGTATCTGAAGCGGCAGAACAAGAAGTTGATGAACTGAAAAGCCAGCTTGCAGATTACCAGCAAGCCTTGGATGTTCAGCAAACCCGCGCTATCCAGTATCAGCAAGCACTGCAAGCATTGGAGCGAGCTCGTGAACTTTGCCAGCTTCCGGATTTATCGATAGACAATGCTGACGAATGGCAGGAAACCTATCAGGCACAAGCGCAACAGGCGACAGAAATCTTACTGACGCTGGAGCAAAAATTAAGTGTTGCCGATGCAGCCCACTCTCAGTTTGAACAGGCATACCAACTGGTAAAAAACATTGTTGGTGAAGTCAGTCGTAGCGAAGCGTGGCAGGCTGCGCGTGAAGCCCTGCGTGAATGGTCATCGCAGCGCCATTTGGCTGATCGGGTTCAACCTTTGCGGATTCAGTTGGCTGAACTGGAACAACGGTTGAACAGCCAGCAAAACGCCGAACGTTTACTGCAAGAGTTTTGTAAGCGCCATAATCAACAATATCAGGCGGAAGATTTAGAGGCATTACAGGGTGAATTGGACGCTCATCAGGAAGAGTTGAGCCTGAATGCCAATGAAAGTGGCGAACGCCGCATTCAAATGCGTCAGGAGCTTGAACAGCTCAAACAAAGAATTCATGGGCTGACAGCGCGTGCACCTATGTGGCTGGCGGCACAAGAAACCCTTAGCCAGCTTTGTGACCAAAGCAATGAATCGTTCGAAAGCGGTCATGATGTCACTGAATACATGCAGCAATTGCTGGAACAAGAGCGCGAAATTACTGTTGAACGTGATGATATCGCGGCACAGAAACGTGAACTGGAAAAGCAAATTGAACGATTAAGTCAACCAAGTGGCGCAGAAGACAGCCGATTGCTTGCACTTGCAGAACGCTTCGGCGGTGTTTTGCTGTCAGAAATTTACGATGACATTACTATTGATGATGCGCCTTATTTTTCTGCACTTTATGGCCCCGCACGCCATGCGATCGTCGTTCCTGACCTTTCATCGGTGCGCCAGCATTTGGAATCTTTGGAAGATTGCCCGGAAGATCTCTATTTGATTGAGGGTGATCCGCAATCCTTCGACGACAGCGTATTCCATTTTGAAGAGCAGGATAATGCAGTTTTAGTCAAATCGTCTGATCGTCAGTGGCGTTATTCCCGTTATCCCGAAGTGCCATTATTTGGACGGGCAGCAAGAGAAAACCGTCTTGAGGCACTCAGTCTTGAGCGTGATACGCTGGCTGAGCGTTATGCGACACTGTCATTCGATGTTCAGAAAATCCAGCGTGCACATCAATCTTTCAGCCGTTTTGTGGGCAAGCATCTGTCTGTGGCATTTGATGATGATCCAGAAGCAGAAATTCGCAGCCTGAATCAACGCCGTACCGAGCTGGAGCGCGAACTATCTCAATTTGAAACACAGACTCAACAGCACCAGCAAAAGTTGGTGCAAGTGAAAGAGAGTCTATCGGCATTAAATCGCTTGATCCCGCAAATTACAATTTTGTTGGATGAAACTTTGCTTGATCGCGTGGAAACCGTTCGTGAAGAGATGGAAGAAGCGCAAGATGCAGCTCGGTTCTTGCAACAACATGGAAATGCATTGGCAAAATTAGAGCCGCTGGTTTCCGTGTTGCAAAACGATCCACAGCAGCATGAACAGTTGCAGAAAGATTATGAAACAGCGAAGCACACGCAGAATAAAGCAAAACAACAAGCTTTTGCCTTGACTGAAATCGTGCAACGCCGCGCGCATTTCAGCTACAGCGATTCGGCTGGGATGCTCAGTGAAAATGCGGATCTGAACGATAAATTGCGTCAGCGCCTTGAACATGCCGAATCAGATCGCAGCCGAGCACGTGAGCAATTGCGCCAGCACCAAGCACAGTATGCGCAGTTTAATCAAGTACTGGCATCTTTGAAAAGCTCTTATGACACTAAGCAGGATATGTTGAAAGAGCTTGAGCAGGAGATGCAAGACATTGGTGTTCAGGCTGATGCAAATGCAGAAAGCCGGGCCCGTGAACGTCGCGATCAACTTCACGCGGCGGTTAGTGCTAATCGTTCTCGCATCAACCAACTCGAGAAGCAGATCGCATTTTGTGAAGCAGAAATGGAAAACCTGCAGAAGAAATTGCGTAAATCTGAGCGTGACTACTACCAAAAACGTGAACAAGTCGTTTCTTCGAAAGCGGGCTGGTGTGCGGTGATGCGGATGGTCAAAGACAATGGTGTTGAACGCCGCCTGCATCGCCGTGAATTGGCTTATATAGATGGCGATGATTTGCGTTCAATGTCGGATAAGGCGCTGGGGGCATTGCGTCTGGCCGTCTCTGACAACGAACACCTGCGTGATGCCTTGCGTTTATCTGAAGATCCGAAACGTCCTGAGCGTAAGATCCAATTCTTCGTTGCAGTTTACCAACATCTGCGTGAGCGCATCCGCCAGGATATAATTCGTACGGATGATCCGGTTGATGCCATTGAACAAATGGAAATTGAACTGGCGCGTTTGACCGAAGAACTGACAGCTCGTGAACAAAAATTGGCGATTAGCTCCAAGAGTGTGGCCAATATCATTCGTAAGACTATCCAACGTGAACAAAACCGCATTCGCATGTTGAATCAGGGCTTGCAGGCTGTTTCATTCGGACAGGTTGGCGGTGTGCGCCTGAATGTGAATGTGCGTGAAAGTCATGCGCTCTTGCTGGATGTGCTTTCTGAGCAGCAAGAACAGCATCAAGATCTGTTTAACAGCCAGCGCTTGACCTTCTCCGAAGCGATGGCAAAACTTTATCAGCGCCTGAATCCACAGATTGATATGGGACAGCGTTTGCCGCAAACCATTGGCGAAGAGCTGTTGGATTACCGTAATTACCTTGAACTGGACGTTGAAGTTAACCGCGGTTCGGATGGTTGGCTGAAAGCGGAAAGTGGGGCATTGTCTACCGGGGAAGCGATTGGTACGGGGATGTCCATCTTGGTTATGGTCATACAGAGCTGGGAAGAGGAATCGCGTCGTCTGCGTGGTAAAGATATTTCACCATGCCGTTTGCTGTTCCTTGATGAAGCTGCTCGTCTGGATGCGAAATCAATCGCAACGCTGTTTGAACTGTGTGAACGCTTACAAATGCAGTTAATTATCGCTGCCCCAGAAAACATCAGTCCAGAGAAAGGCACAACCTATAAGTTGGTGCGTAAAATTTTCAATAATCAGGAACATGTGCATGTTGTTGGTTTGCGTGGCTTTGGGCAGGATGCTCCTGCTTCTGAACAACCACGGGTACTGGCACAACCGATATTGGAAGAATAATTTCCTCTTTGGGTAAAATTTCTATTGCAACAAGAGGCTATATTTATAATATGGCCTCTTTCAATGAATGTGATTTTTCCGGGCAATTGTTTATATTCCCCCAATTTTTCTGATTTCATGCAAAACAGTTTTGTCATTCCCTTGCCATCTCGATACAACTCAAAATCTATTGTAGATAAGCTAAGAACCTCTATTTAATCAGGAAATATATTCCTTCATGGGAATAGTTTGATTATATAAAAATGGAAAATTATATCTTTATTGATAATAAGTTAATTATCTATATTAATTTTGAATATTAACCTTTAGCAATTGTGCGGTTTGTCTCATTTTGATTTCATGATAATGTTTATTATTTCGTTCCGTTATGATTGATATGGAATGGAATAACAATGCGTAAAGTAACATTAACACTCAGTGCGATTGTGCTTGCCTTTGGTTTGAATGGTGCGGCACAGGCAAAAATGTTTATACCTGAATCAACTAGCCCAGGAGTTACTGTAGCAGATTTAGCCCAGCGTCAGTCTATACATTGGGTGTCGGTAGAGCAGATTGAAGAAAGTTTGAAAGGCCAACCACCAATGGCTGTTGGATTTGATATTGATGATACAGTTTTGTTTTCCAGCCCAGGATTTTATCGCGGAAAACAAGAGTATTCACCTAATGATCAAAGCTATCTGAAAAACCCTAAGTTCTGGGAGAAAATGAATAATGGATGGGATAAATTCAGCTTGCCGAAACAAGTTGGTATTGAATTAGTCCAGATGCATTTGAAACGCGGTGACAATGTTTATTTCATTACAGGACGCGCAAAAACAAAAACAGAGGCTGTTACCCAGTACTTACAAGAAAGTTTACATATCCCGGCTGATAAGATGCATAGCGTCATTTTTGCAGGGGATGACCCGAACAAAAATGAAAAAGTCAGCTGGATGAAAAATCAAAAATTGAAAATCTACTATGGCGACGCAGATGCTGATATTGCTGCGGCACGCGAGCTAAATATCCGCGGCATACGTATTCTAAGAGCATCCAACTCTTCTTATCAACCTTTACCTAAAGCAGGTAGATTTGGAGAAGAAGTGGTCATTAAATCTGAGTATTAATCTTAAATTGCTATAAAACTTACTCCGATTAAGGCACGAAAAGTGCCTTTTTCTTTTTTAAAAACAGAGCTATGTAATTTATTATAGTGAACATTTTCTTTTTAACCATGTGATTGAGTATGATGGCATGGAGCCTTATCTTACTAAGGAAATATGTATATAATTATAACTATTCTTTTCTGATAAAATAAGTCTGTTGATAATTAAAATGAGTCATTGGATAGCGCATACATAATAAGGTGAGGTGAACTCTTATGACGAAGAACACGGTCAGATTACTGAAAGTTTCTTTTATCTGGAGCGCATTGGCGCTATCAGAGGTAGCCTTTGCAAATCAACAAAATGGAACAGTTTCAAATGAAGCTCAACAATTATCAGGAGGGCAAAAACAAGAAGATACCGTTATTTTATCGGATAAGAATACTCCTATATCTTCAATGAGCACTATTGATGAAAATCGAAAAAAGTTACAGAATTTCCTTCCTCAACAAGTAAAACCGATATTTTTTGATCGTTTGATAACATTATATTCTGCTAATAAAATGCAACCATTATGGCAGGATAAAAATGCAATTGATAAATTCGAAAATCAATTGATTGAAATAGCATTAGCTGGTTTTCAACCCCAATTTGAAAAATGGGTGGTGCAATTAAATTCCCCTGAACTAAGTAATATGGGGCGTGATATTATTTTATCAGATGCCATGTTAGGTTATTTGCATTTTATCAATGATGTTAAGAAAAAAGGAGATTCATGGTTATACAGTAAGACCCCCTATAAGATTGATTTACCTCCTTCCAGTTTAATTGATAAATGGCAACAGCATATTAACAATAATATTCTTTCTTATATTACATCCTTATCACCCAATCATCCTATGTATGAAGGCATGCGTAAAGAAATGTTAGGGCAATTGGCTGATAAACAGCCTTGGGAGGACTTTTCGTTCAAAGGTACACTCAGGCCAGGACAAAGTAGTGAAAGCGTTAGTGCATTAAGAAAAATATTGGTTCGTTCTGGGGTATTAGATCTGTCTGCCACCAAAGCTGACAGTAAAGTATATGGCAAAGAATTAGTCGCTGCTGTGAAACGTTTTCAGGCTTTACATGGCTTAGCGGCAGATGGTGTTATCGGTCAGTCGACTAAGACGTGGTTAAATACAACACCGCAAACCCGTGCTCGTATAATGGCTTTAAATATACAGCGATTGCGGATTATTCCCGGTGATATTCCTACGGGTATTTTAGTTAATATACCTGACTATTCACTGATTTATTATTTAAATGGAAAAGAAGCATTAAGTTCTAAAGTTGTTGTCGGGCGTCCTAGCCGTAAAACACCAATTATGAGCAGTGAATTAAATAATGTGGTGATTAATCCACCCTGGAATGTGCCAACCAGCATGACCAGAAAAGATATTGCGCCAAGAGCTATGCGTGATCCGAGTTATTTCCGCACGCGGGGTTATACCGTTTTTTCTGGCTGGAGCAATGATGCTAAAGTTATTGATCCTTTGTCAATTAATTGGAATGTAGTAACACCAAGTAGCTTTCCTTATCGTATACGTCAGGCTCCAGGCCCAACTAATTCATTGGGGCGATTCAAATTTAACATGCCAAATTCAGAAGCGATTTATTTGCATGACACGCCAAATCAAGCTTCCTTCGGACGGGAAATGAGAGCTGTCAGTTCAGGTTGTGTACGTGTTAATAAAGCTCCTGAGCTGGCTAATATGCTATTGGGAGACGCTGGCTGGAATAAAAGCAAAGTCAGTAGTTCGTTGAAAACCTGGGCAACGAAATATGTCAATATTCCTAATAAAATTCCTGTTTTCCTCTATTATCAAACGGCTTGGATTGATGATAAGGGAACACCGCAATATCGCGCTGATATTTATGATTATGATATAAATGCCAGGCAAAAATCGGCGCTTTTTTCCAAGGTTTTGGAAGCTGAAAATGATTTGGCATCTTCATAATCCTTATTCTTTATGAGGATGTAAACTTGGCATTAATATCGATATTATAAAGGTGAAGAAAAGGAAATTTTCTTCACCTTTATTTTTTCATTACTAATTCTTTTTTCAATGTTTTTTTCCTCTTATTATCTCTCCTGAGGAACGCTTTTTTCTCTTCTATTTTGTCAGGTTTTATCAATCAGAGTGGAATCACCTTCAAGAAACATATCATCATTTATTTTTCATCTATATTTAATATAACTTTAGTTATGTTACATTGATCACAATTATTACTTGGTGAGTTTACAGTAATATACAAAAATAATTGAAACTACTTTTTGTTTGTTGATGTCTTATTAGTCGATTAGGCATTATATTAATGTAGTTTTATAAAATATTAATACATCATAGAATAGCAGGGCACATTATCCATGAATGATATTGACCACAATCGCCGAAAGTGGCTCGGCGTAGGTGTGGCTGCGTTGGGGTTAAGCTTATTACCTCATCACGCGTTGGCTGCATTGACAACGCCACGTCCGAGAATTTTACGTCTTAATAATTTGCATACAGGAGAAACGCTCAAAGCTGAATTCTTCGATGGTCGACGTTATAACAAGTCAGAATTAGATCGTCTGAATTATTTATTTCGCGACTTCCGTCAAAATAAAATCAAGACTATCGACCCCAAATTGTTTGATCAAATTTATTTATTACAAATGATGATGGGGATAAACAAACCTGTTCAATTATTATCAGGCTATCGTTCATTGACGACAAATAATATGTTGCGTCGATCCGGTAGTGGGGTTGCAAAACAGAGCTACCATACTCGTGGGCAAGCGATGGATTTTCATATTGATGGCATTCAACTTGCACATATTCGTAAGGCTGCACTGAAAATGCGGGCAGGAGGAGTAGGCTTCTATCCAAAGAGTAATTTTATTCATATTGATACAGGCCCAGTCAGGACGTGGTAATTTTATATCCATCATTTTTCAAACTGCTGCTTTGCAGGACGTGCTGCAACTTGAAAGCCATTGGGTATATACTTAACAATTAGTCTTGATTGTGGAGTCCAAAAATATAATGAAATACCACATTATCCCCGTCACGATGGCGATGCAGAATTGTACTTTGATTTGGTGCGAAGAAACTCAAAACGCTGCGATTGTTGACCCTGGTGGCAATGCTGAGCAACTTATTGCTGAAATTGAGCGTCGAGGGCTGAAACTCACTCAAATTCTGTTGACCCACGGTCACTACGATCATGTTGGTGCTACTGTCGAAGTATCCAAATATTTTGATGTGCCCGTTTATGGGCCGCATAAGGGTGATGCTTTTTGGATAGAGGGGCTGGAAATTCAATGTCAGATGTTTGGAGTTGAACCTTGCCCATCCTTTACTCCAGATCGTTGGTTGGATGAGGGAGATACACTGCAAGTTGGTAATATTGAATTATCGGTCTTACATTGCCCGGGGCATACACCGGGGCACATTATTCTCGCTAACCATGCTGAAAAGTTAATCTCAATGGGAGATGTACTGTTTAAAGGGAGTATTGGACGTACTGATTTCCCCGGCGGAAATTATGATGAATTGATTCATTCCATCAAGGAAAAAGTACTGCCGTTGGGAGATGATTATCAGTTCATCCCCGGTCACGGGCCAATGTCAACATTGGGTCATGAACGAAAGACTAACCCTTTTTTGCAGGATTAATAGGCATTTTTTTCTTGCGCAAGGTACTAAGCAAGCAGGGTATACAAGCAGAAAATAGTATAAGCAAGGAATATCGTAAGGTATAAAAGCCGCTGGAAAGCGGCTTTTTTTGGCATAAAAACTTATTGCTCAGATAAATCAGAGTACAGCAACGATAGCTTCACATAGAGGAACCATGTTCTCTAGTGTTAAACCTGCCACGTTGATGCGACCAGAGCTGACGGCATAAATACCAAACTCTTCACGCAGGCGCTCAACTTGTTCTTTAGTCAAACCGCTGAACGAGAACATTCCATTCTGAGAAGTAATGAAGCTGAAATCTTGTTTTGCACCTTTTTCTTGTAAGGTGTTTACAAACAGCTGGCGCATACGTTGGATACGCTCACGCATTGTCGCCAATTCTTGAATCCATTCTGCTTTCAGATCGTCATTGGACAGGATAGTCGTAACAACGGAAGCACCGTGTGCTGGTGGGTTGGAGTAATTGGTACGAACAATGGATTTTGCTTGGCTGAACGCTTTTTCTGCGGTATCGCTGTCTGCTGCAACGATAGTGCAAGCACCAACACGCTCATTGTACAGGCCGAAGTTTTTGGAATAAGAGCTGGCAACGATCAATTCATTGTGGTTCTTGGCAAAAATGCGCAGGCCTTCTGCATCTTCATCCAATCCTTTGGCAAAACCTTGGTAAGCAAAATCAAATACAGGCAACCAACCATTAGCAGCGGATAAGTCAGCCAGTTTCTGCCATTGCTCAGGTGTTGGATCGATACCGGTAGGGTTATGACAGCAACCGTGCAGCAGAATGATATCGCCTGCTTGTGCTTCAGACAGGCTCGCCAACATACTATCAAAGTTCAGGGCATGCTTTTCTGCATCGTAATAATTGTATTCGCGGATTTCTAACCCAGCGCTGGCGAAAACACCTTTATGGTTTGGCCAAGTTGGAGTGCTGATCCAGACACGTTTTGCATTGGTCTGTTTAGCGATAAAATCGGCGGCAATGCGCAGAGCACCGGTTCCGCCTGGGCTTTGTACAGTACGGGCACGCTTATTAGTGACGACAGGGCTGGTTGGTCCAAATAGCAGTTCTTGAGTAACGCGGCCAAATTCAGGTAATCCACTAATTGCCAAATAAGTTTTGGTGGTTTCGTTTTCCAACAGGAATTTTTCTGCTTTTTTAACGGTGGTCAGAACAGGGGTTTTACCTGTTTCGTCTTTGTAGACGCCGATACCCAAGTTGATTTTATTTTCACGAGGGTCAGCTTTAAAGCTATCAGCTAAACCAAGAATAGGATCGGCAGGCGCTGCTATAATTTTCTCAAACATTTTTTTGATTCCAAGACTCGGAGAGTTAAGCCCAAAATAAGTTATACGCCGCTCAGGGTAACGCTAAGGAACTCATTTGCCAACTACTTGTAGCAAAAAGAATAAAATCTTGTGAAGTAGTTTACGGAGTGAGAAAAAGAGCCTGAAAAAACAGAGAGGTAAAATGCAAAAAGCAGCGCCGGAGCGCTGCTTTTTCTGAGATAAACCTATTTAGCAAAGAGCTAAATTGTTTATCAGCAGTGATTAGAACTGATAAGTCAGACCAACACCGAATACGTTGCGAGCGTTCAGGCCCAGTTCGTTGTCTTTCTTCAGCAGGTTGATTTTGTAATCAACGTAAGTGGACAGGTTTTTGTTAAAGTAGTAGTAAGTACCTACAGAAACGTATTTAACCAGATCTGCATTGTAAACGCCTTTGCCTTTAACTTCACCCAGATCTTTACCTTTAGACTGAACGTAAGCCAAAGATGGTTTCAGGCCTAAGTCACTGAACAGGTATTGTGCAGTCAGTTCGATGTTTTGGGTTTTGTTAGCAATGAGATCGCTTGTCCGCTCAGCTGGAGAGAAGCGAGTCATGTTGCGGGTTTCACCATACATTGCTGCCAAGTATACGTTGTTAGCATCGTATTTAGCACCCAAGTTCCATGCTTCTGCACGTTTACCAAGGCCTACACCATATGTTTTACCATCTTCTACATGAGTAACTCCAGGCTTCTGCAATGAAGTGCGTGCAGAGTTAGCGTAAGAACCACCAACAGTAATACCGTAGCCTACGTCATAAGTAGTGGACAGGCCGTAACCGTCTCCATTAGCACGGATAGTTTCACGGCCGTTTTTGGTACGATCGCTGTTCTGACCTTGATATTGCAGAGCAAAGTTCAGACCATCAACCAGACCAAAGAAATCGGTGTTACGGTAAGTCAGCAGACCAGTAGAACGACCAGTCATAAAGTTATCAGTCTGAGCCATGGAATCACCACCGAAGATTGGCAGTACGTCAGTCCATGCGTTGACATCGTAGTTTACGCCGTAGTTGCGACCGTAATCCAGTGAACCGTAGTTAGCGAATTTCAAGCCAGCGAAAGCCAGACGAGTAGAACTATCAGCCCCATCCTTTTCTGTGCCTTTAGCTTTGACGTTGTATTCCCAACGACCGAAACCAGTCAGTTGGTCAGTGATCTGAGTTTCACCTTTGACACCGATACGTGCGTAAGAGTCATCACCGTCTTCTTTGCTTCTCTTGTCTGCGAACTGGTGACGAACGTCTACTTTACCGTACAGATCCAGTTTGTTGCCGTCTTTGTTAAAGATTTCAGCCGCGTTTGCTGTACCAGCAACCAACAGAGCCGGGATTACCACTGCAAGAATATTGCGCTTCATTATTATTACCCTCATTGGTGTTATTCAGACACCTGCCACTGCCAGAAATAGAACACTAAAAATTTTTGGAACTATTTTTGGGTATCGTGTGTCTTATTAATTGGTGGACAGTGTTCCATTGGTAATGAATTTTATCTACCCTCGAAATGCTACAAAAGTGCATAATCCGTAACAAAGTGAAAATAGATGTTTCAAAATGTAAATAGAAGGGAACTTTTTTCGGCTGTTTTTCGCCATAAAATAAAAAAAGCCAACTTTCGCTGGCTTTTCATCGGCTAAAGAGCAGCTCGTATTTTGAGCTGATTCATTAGAAACTTGCGTTTCTAGGTGTCCGAGGGAATGGAATAACATCACGAACGTTAGGCACACCCGTAACATATGCCACTAGGCGTTCGAAGCCCAAACCAAAACCGGAATGAGGAACGGTGCCATAGCGACGTAAGTCACGGTACCACCAGTAGTCTTCTTTATTCAGTCCCATCTCTTCCAGACGCTTATCCAGCATATCCAGGCGTTCTTCACGCTGAGATCCACCGATAATTTCGCCGATACCCGGAGCCAAAACATCCATCGCAGCAACGGTTTTACCGTCTTCATTTATACGCATATAGAATGCTTTGATGTCTTTTGGATAGTTTTTCATGATAACTGGCGCTTCGAAATGTTTTTCTGCCAGATAACGCTCATGCTCTGATGACAAATCAACACCCCAGAAAACCGGGTTCTCAAATTTCTGACCGCAATTTTCCAGAATTTCTATTGCATCAGTGTAATCCAACTGAATGAAGTCAGAGTCGACAAATTTTTCCAGACGAGTGACAACGTCGCTATCAACACGTTCTGCAAAGAATGCCAGATCATCTGCACGCTCTTCCAATGCTGCTTTGAAAACATATTTCAGCATTTCTTCGGAAAGACTGGCGATATCATTAAGGTCAGCAAACGCGACTTCTGGTTCAACCATCCAAAACTCTGCCAAGTGGCGGCTGGTGTTGGAGTTTTCTGCGCGGAAAGTTGGGCCGAAAGTATAAACTTTGCTCAACGCAGAAGCGTAGGCTTCCCCATTTAACTGACCAGATACGGTCAGATATGCTTCACGACCAAAGAAATCCTGGCTGAAATCAACGTCGCCTTTATCGGTGCGTGGCAGGTTTTGCAGATCCAACGTAGAAACGCGGAACATCTCACCTGCACCTTCGGTATCTGATGCCGTGATAAGTGGGGTTGAAACCCAGAAGAAACCTTTTTCATGGAAGAAGCGATGCAGGGCTTGAGCCAATGTATGGCGAACACGTGCAACTGCGCCGATCAAGTTGGTGCGCGGACGAAGGTGCGCAACTTCACGCAGGTATTCGATACTGTGGCGTTTAGCTGCCATTGGGTAAGTATCAGGATCATCAACCATACCAACCACTACAACTTTAGTGGCTTGCAATTCGAATGACTGGCCTTTGCCTTGTGATTCAGCCACAGTACCAGTGACTTCCACGGAACAGCCAGTGGTTAGATGTAATACTTCATCCTGATAATTAGGTAAATTATTATTAACGACAGCCTGTAATGGATTAAAGCAGGAACCGTCATGGACGGCGAGGAACGAGATACCAGCTTTAGAATCTCTCCTTGTACGTATCCAACCGCGAACGGTGACTTCAGTGCCAACCGAAACACGGCCTTGCAGTACATCGACTACAGGCGCTACGCTCATAAATTTCTCTCTCTTTATAGTAGTGAATTAGATTTCTAGATAGATTTACCTTAACTGCTCCCATTAGGGGCAGATCCTCTATCTTACTTGTCATCTCTCAGGAAACAAGAAGAAATTTCAGGTCTTAACGGGGAAACAGGGAGAAAAATCGCTTTTTACTTGCGTAACCAGCATAAGGCCGGTTACGCAAGGGTTAATCAGTAGAATTATACCGCTTTTTCTATGTAGGGAATGTCAAATGCACGTCGTAATCTATCGATGAATTCAACATCTTGACAGATGGTTTTTCCGGGGCTGTCGGAGAGTTTTGCAACGGGTTTGCCATTGCACTCAACCAGTTTGATAACGATATTGAGCGGTTTTACTCCCGGAATATTGCAGGTCAACCGTGTACCAATACCGAAAAGGACATTAATTCTTTTGTGGAAATGGCGATATAGCGCTAATGCTTTTTGCAAATCCAAACTGTCAGAGAAGACCAATGTTTTTGTCATTGGATCGATATCCAGCGATTGGTAATGCGCTATCGCTTTTTCTCCCCAATCAATGGGATCGCCCGAGTCATGGCGCAGGCCTTGGTAAGCGGTAGCAAATGGTTTGTCGAAATCTCGCAGGAAAGCATCCATGGAGATACAATCTGTCAAAGCGATACCCAATTGATTTGGATATTCATCCAGCCAAGTTTGCAAGGCTGCTCGCTGGCTATTAGCCAGCTCTGGGCTTATTTGCTGATGTGCCTGAAACCACTCATGGGCTTGAGTACCGAGGGGAGGGAGGTCAAGCTGCTCTGCCAGTTGGTAATTACTGGTTCCAATTAAATAAGGAAAACTATTTTTCAGTTCGTTGATAATGGCGTATTGTACCTCGTGTGAAAAACGACGGCGGGTACCAAAATCCATTAATTTAAAGCCAGACAGATCAATATCTTCTTCTGCTGCTTCTTTGTAGAACAGTTCAATGAGCTTTCTAAGCTGAATAACGGCGTCTTCTGGCGTGATTTCTGGGGAGTGATCACGATGAACCAGTTCGCTTATCAAGGCAAGTAAAGGGACTTCCCACAAGATGACCTCATGCCACAAACCAGAAATGCGGATAGCTAATTGCCCTTCATCGGTAACAGAGACTTCCACTTGTTCAGGGTTAAAGCGGAAGGTTTTACACCAGTTCAGGTAATCCTCTTTAAAAAACGGAAGGCTTGAAAGATAGTCTGCTTCACGTTCTGTCAATGCAAGATCAGCCATCATGTTAATTTGATGGCGCAATGTCTCGGCGTATTCTCCGAGCAATTCATCACCACGGCAACGGAATTCCGCAACGACAGGAATGTTTCTGTAATGGTGGTACACCGCTTGCTGCATGTGAAACTTATAGGCATCAGTATCAAGCAGTGATTTGATAATCGGGGTAGCGTCTAAAGTCATGGCGCGTAGGCATCCTCACGGAGCGTATTCATATCTGCTAAATCGATAAAGTTGGGAGAGTATACAGTGAATATTGGGTTATTGAAGCCATATCCAGCATATATTTTCCCGCTCTTAAAGATTAAGGTTAATCCATTTGTAGATAATATCATGTTAAACGAGATATGAGATGACAATTAGCACGAAAGCACTAATATACCGGCTACATTCTTTATACTTTTATTTAATAACTTATTAACATGAGAAAAATAAATTTACTGATTGAAAGGATAATTGCTCTATGGCAGCGTTAGAAGTTTGAATGTTTCTATGGAAACGCAATAAGCTAGGCATGCTGTCACTACTTGTCACTACGCTTATAAAGATGGGTTATACAGATGTTATTAACGGTACTTAGGGTTACTAGCTGTATCCATGGTTACTAATTGCACCCATCAAAACATACCTGTTAAAAGTAATGGAAAAGGTTCACTATGACACAACAGAGACTCGTTAAGCACCGTCTGGATTATAAAGCGCCAGATTATACAATTACGGATATCGATCTTGATTTCGATCTGAAAGCGGATAAAACAACAGTAACAGCCATCAGCCAGATAAAACGTTTGGCCAATGATATTACTCCGCTGGTTCTGGATGGAGAAAATCTCACATTAAAAAGTATCTATATAGATGATAAATCGTGGGAACATTATCGTGAGCAAGATGGAAAGTTATGGATTGAACAACTTCCAGCCCAATTCACGTTGAAAATTGTGAATGAAATCAACCCATCAGCAAATACAGCACTTGAAGGGTTGTACGTATCTGGCGATGCTTTATGTACTCAATGTGAAGCTGAAGGATTCCGCCACATTACTTATTATTTGGATCGCCCGGATGTTCTGGCATGTTTCACAACTCGCATTACTGCGGATAAATCCAAATACCCATTCTTACTCTCCAATGGTAATCGCATTGAACAGGGAGAATTGAGCGATGGCCGTCACTGGGTGAAATGGCAGGATCCATTCCCAAAACCTTCTTATCTCTTTGCATTGGTTGCCGGTGATTTTGATGTTCTGTACGACAAATTTGTAACGCGCAGTGGCCGTGAGGTTGCACTGGAGCTGTTTGTTGATCGTGGTAATTTGGATCGCGCTGGCTGGGCCATGACATCCCTGAAAAATTCGATGAAATGGGATGAAAACCGCTTCGGTCTGGAATATGACCTTGATATCTATATGATAGTTGCCGTTGACTTCTTCAATATGGGAGCAATGGAGAATAAAGGTCTGAATGTTTTCAACTCCAAATATGTTTTGGCAAAAACAGAAACAGCGACAGATAAAGATTATCTTGCCATTGAATCTGTTATTGGCCATGAATACTTCCATAACTGGACAGGAAACCGTATTACATGCCGTGACTGGTTCCAGTTGAGCCTGAAAGAAGGGTTGACGGTGTTCC
Source organism: Xenorhabdus mauleonii (assembly GCF_900113945.1). GTDB lineage: Bacteria > Pseudomonadota > Gammaproteobacteria > Enterobacterales > Enterobacteriaceae > Xenorhabdus > Xenorhabdus mauleonii. The sequence goes on along the minus strand of NZ_FORG01000001.1, from coordinate 147,692 downwards.
GTGATCAGGAATTCAGTTCTGATTTGGGTTCACGTTCCGTTAATCGTATCAATAACGTACGTGTCATGCGTGCAGCACAATTTGCTGAAGATGCCAGCCCAATGGCTCATCCAATCCGTCCTGACCATGTGATGGAAATGAATAACTTCTATACGTTGACCGTTTATGAAAAAGGTTCGGAAGTGATTCGAATGATCCACACATTATTGGGAGAAGAGCAATTTCAGGCGGGTATTCAGCTTTACGTCCATCGCCACGATGGCAGTGCGGCAACCTGTGATGATTTTGTTCAGGCAATGGAAGATGCATCAAACGTCGATTTGACATTATTCCGCCGCTGGTACAGCCAATCGGGGACACCTGCACTGACTGTCCGCGACGAATACGATGCAGAAAAACAGCAATATACTTTGCATGTCAGCCAAATGACACCACCAACGGCAGATCAGAAAGAGAAGCAGCCACTGCACATTCCACTGGATATCGAGCTTTATGATGAACATGGCAATGTCATACCGCTGCATCGTGATGGCCAGCCGGTGCATCATGTTTTGAATATCATCAATGCAGAGCAGTCATTTGTATTTGATGATGTGCCATCACAGCCGATTCCTTCTTTACTGCGTGAATTTTCTGCACCGGTAAAACTGGATTACCCATACAGCGATGAGCAGCTTTCATTCTTGATGAAACACGCGCGCAATGAGTTTTCACGTTGGGATGCGGCTCAGTCATTGTTGGCTAATTATGTGAAGTCAAATGTTGCCCGTAACCAAAAATCTCAGCCAGTGGAATTGCCAATGCATGTCATTGATGCTTTCCGTGCGGTGTTACTGGATAAAAACATTGATCCGGCATTGGCTGCATTGATTCTGACGTTGCCATCAGAAAATGAAATGGCAGAACTGTTCACAGTGGTCGATCCTAAAGCTATCCAAGATGTCATTAGAGATATGACGCGGAAACTGGCCAATGAAATGGCGGATGAGCTTTCTGCGGTATATCACAGCCTTCACACTGGCGCATATCGTGTGGATCATCAGGACATTGCAAAACGTGATTTGCGCAATACTTGCCTTTACTATCTGGCTTTCCTTGATGATAAAGAGCTGGCGGATAAATTAGTGGCAGCACAATATTATCAGGCAGATAACATGACGGATAATATCGCTGCATTGAATGCATCTGTGTTCGCTGAATTGCCTTGCAGTTATCAATTAATGGATGAATTTGATCAACGCTGGCACCAAGATGGCTTGGTCATGGATAAATGGTTCAGACTGCAAGCGACTAATCCGGCCTTTGATGCACTGGATAAAGTACGTAGCTTGATGAAACACCGCTCTTTCAGCCTGAACAATCCAAACCGAGTTTATTCTCTGTTAAGAACGTTCTTTACCAGCAATCCAGTTGCTTTCCATGCTGAAGATGGCAGCGGTTATCAATTTTTGGTGGAAGTTCTGGCTGATTTGAACAGCAGAAACCCACAAGTGGCATCGAGCTTGATTGATCCATTGATTCGCCTGAAACGTTATGATGAAAAACGTCAAGGATTGATGAAAGCAGCGTTGGAACAGCTAAAAGGATTGGAAAACTTGTCCGGTGATCTGTTCGAAAAAATCACCAAGGGGCTTGAAAGTTAAGATACTGCCTTGATGAATTTCAGCATACAGCCAACAAAGCTGTAATTTGAAAGGCTGTAACTTAAAATATAGTAGGTATAATATATCCTCCGGCTATTGTCGGGGGATATTCAGTTGCCATCTCTGATGAATTTATCTTGATATCATTCCCTCTGCTCTGCCGTGAGAATACTTTTTTGTTCACTCATATGATGATAAATTAGCGCTCTTTTCCCATATAACAAAGCAGCGAACATAAATTACATAGTATGGGATTGTGTATAATTTAAAATGCACAACCGACGACACTCACGAAGAAACAAACATAAAAACAATAGGTTAATCTAAATGTGTTATTCTCTAGTACGGAAGGCATTGTTCCAGCTTGATCCAGAACAAGCCCATGAGCTTACTTTCAATCAGCTCAAACGTATCACCGGTACTCCTTTCGAATTTCTCATCCGCCAATCAGTTGCCACGAAGCCCGTTACATGTATGGGGCTGTCCTTCAAAAATCCGTTAGGTTTAGCTGCTGGTCTTGATAAGAATGGTGAATGCATTGATGCATTCGGCGCAATGGGCTTTGGTTTTGTTGAAATAGGTACAGTGACACCTCGCCCACAAGAAGGAAATGATAAACCAAGATTATTTCGAGTCGTTGAAGCTGAAGGTATTATCAATCGAATGGGTTTTAATAACCTGGGTGTCGATAATCTGGTTGAAAATGTTAAGCGGGCAAAATACGACGGGATTATAGGTATCAATATTGGTAAAAATAAAGATACTCCGGTTGAGAATGGAAAAGACGATTATTTAATTTGCATGGATAAGGTTTATCCTCATGCAGGTTATATCACTATCAATATTTCTTCTCCTAATACTCCGGGTTTGAGAACATTACAATATGGTGATGCATTGGATGATCTTTTATCCGCGATTAAAAATAAACAAAATGAACTCCAACAAAAGTTCCAAAAGTATGTTCCTGTTGCTGTAAAAATTTCTCCTGATCTTTCTGAAGAAGAATTAATAAAAATTGCTGATAGTTTAATTCGCCATCATATTGATGGAGTTATCGCAACGAATACTACTTTGGATAGAAAAATTATTGAGGGGTTGAATCACAGCCAGCAGGCTGGGGGCTTAAGTGGTCGCCCTGTTCAATTGCGTAGTACCGAAATTATCCGTCTGCTTGCTCAAGAATTAAAAGGTGAAATACCAATTATTGGTGTGGGTGGAATTGATTCACTTGTTGCTGCCAGAGAAAAGATGGAAGCAGGTGCCTCATTGGTTCAAATATATTCTGGTTTTATCTATAAAGGGCCAAAATTGGTCAAAGATATTATTAATCACATCTGATTATTTGCTGCAATTTGTGGTTGGGGGTTTATTTCTGCTCCCAACTCGACTATATTTTGTTAGATAGATTAATTTTTATCATTTTTTTGATTTGTTATTTCGGTGGCGAAGTTTATTTTCAACCAAAGAAGCTATTTTGAGCATAAAAGGGTAATCAATGAAAATTAGACCTGATGATCAGTGGCGCTGGTATTTTGATCTCGAGCATAGTCGAGTCATGCTCGATCTCGCTAATGGTATGGTTTTTCGTTCCCGTTTTCCTGCCAAAATGTTGACCGATTATGCCATTACAATGACAGAAATGTCTTTTTCTGTCGACGATGCCGCGCTTTATTATGCTTTCGAAGAGCAAGCCCGTCGCATTAATATTGCCGCTGCGCTGAGAGCTGAATTAGCTTTAAATGGCGTGGTCGCATTCCGTTTTATAAAACCACAAATGCCTAAAAGCTGGTATTTTTCCAATTTTTCTTTAGTGGAGAAACCAGAACATGGTGGAATTGTTCAGGTTCGGTTACAAGACAGTGGCACAGAGGCGCTGTTTATGGTGGCTGAGGTTGGTGACAATGCAAGTTTATGCCTGTTGGCACAACAAAAGTTAGAGTTGAATGATCGTGTGATGAATTTTTGTGATCCAATTAAGGTAATGAACGATCGTTTTATGCCCTATACAGAATCGAATCAAGCACCGCTATATGACAGGGCGATTTAATACGGTTTAATGCTATTTATTGAATCCACGCCTGCTTATGTTCTTCATTAAATTAACCAGACAGCGCTCAGTCGAATACCTTTTGCTTCTGAACATTTTTTATCTGAAAAGTGTTTAAAAATGAATAAGTGTTTGGAAACGAATAAATATCTGGGAATGAATAATAGATATGGATACAAGAATCAGACAGGTATATTTTTATCTATACTACCTGATCCTTATGAGAGCGTTACAGCCAAGACCTATTTTAATTCAATAACCAAATTATTTTTAGGGATACAACTACACGCCAGAATTTTTCCGTTACCTTTTATCGCTGCTGAATTCAGAGGCAGTACTTCACCTTCAATCAGCGATATCTTGCAAGAACCACAAATACCGGCACGGCATGAATAAGGAATTTTAATACCTTGGCCTTCGAGCTGCTCTAAAATGATGTGTTGATTATTTCCAATAAAACTCTGTCCATTGAATTCAATAGAAACAAATTTCTCAGCTACTTTCTTTATATTTAAATTCTCTGTTTTCTCTCCACAACCATATTCTCGCGGTATTTTCTTTTCTAAAACAGTCACTCTGTCTCCAACGCGAATAATACCGCTGTTGCGGGCAATGGCATTTTGCCCGAAATCAACATCCTTGCTTTCTTTGGCTGTTCTGAACGATTGCAAGGTAGCCAGCGGTTCACCTTTAGGATTTTTACGCCCTTTTTCCGGGCTGACGGTTGTCAAAATACAACGGCTGCACGGTTTTGGCAGATCAAAAATAACATCGCCAATCTGGATAACCTGCCAGCTATCTTCTGCAAAAGGTTCTGCTCCAGTGACAATTATATTGGCTCGAAACTGTTCTATTTTAATACTGGCGGGGCAGCGTTTTTGTAGGGCATGAAAAGAAGCTTCATTGATAATTAAATAAGGGTAGCCATCTGCGAAGGACAGCGAGATCTCAGGGAATTTTTTTACTCTCCGGGTTAGCTCTTCACTGAGCCAACGAAGTTGTACTGGTGAATCAAAGAAGCCGCTTAACCATGTATTTACCCAATCGGGAGCGACTAAGGCGGTAAAATGATTGCCCCAAACTTCGGTAGGAAGCCGTTCTTCTTGAAAATCAGTGTAAAGAATTGTTGCACTTTCTCCATTTGGCGCCCGCAAATACAAGCCGTTATTGAGCATGGTTGGCGTAAATAACAACATTTGCGGGTATTGGCGACCGGTAATAAACGTACCGTCCAATGTGGTTATCATGAAATTGCGATCAAACATGAGACCGCTTTCATTGACAAGGGAATGTGAAAGTTGAAGACCACGCATGGATTTGACGGGGTAAGTGTAGAGGCGTGACAGAGTTATCATCCATTATCTCCAGAATATTTTTATTTTTTTAGATCGTATCAGCAACTTTAGGATATGTCGTTGGTATTGGCTATAATGTGCAGCAATTTTTTTGGTGGTGGATTTTTGTGGTGATTAATAATATGAATGCTCTCTTTGCCAGCACAGCACGTGGACTGGAAGAACTGTTAAAAAATGAACTGGAAATGTTGGGGGCGCAATCCTGCAAGATCGCTCAAGGTGGAGTTCATTTCCAAGGCGATGATCGGGTTATGTATAAAAGCTTGCTGTGGAGCAGGCTGGCATCCCGAATCATGATGCCGCTTAACGAATTCAAGGTGTATAGCGATTTGGATTTGTATCTTGGCGTTCAATCCATTGATTGGAGTGAAATTTTTTCAATCGACAGCACGTTTTCCGTTCATTTCAGCGGCACGAATGAAGAGATCAGAAATACGCAATATGGCGCATTGAAAGTCAAAGATGCCATAGTTGACAGCTTCATGCGCAAAATCAAGCAACGTCCTGATGTCGCCAAGCAGCAGCCGGATGTCCGCATTAATGTTTTTCTGAATAAAGAGAAAGCTACAGTTTCACTCGATTTGAGTGGAGATAGCCTGCATATCCGAGGCTACCGTGATTTGGCAGGGCAGGCGCCACTCAAAGAAAACCTTGCGGCGGCGGTTATTTTACGTTCTGGTTGGTGTGCAGAAACACCAATGGTTGATCCAATGTGCGGTTCGGGAACCCTGTTAATAGAAGCCGCCATGATGGCAGCAGACTGCGCTCCCGGTTTGCACCGTACACATTGGGGATTCAAGTCATGGTTGAAATTTGATGAAAATATCTGGCGTGAAGTGACTACAGAAGCACAAGTACGTTTTCGTAAAGGATTACAGGAAACGACTTCTCGCTTTTTCGGTACAGATATCGATCGCCGAGTGATGGACATGGCGCGTTCGAATGCTCGCAGGGCAGGTGTCGCACAATTGATCCAGTTCCAGCAAGGTGATGCCAGCAAGCTGGAAAACCCACTGCCGGAAGGTGTGGTGGGAACAATATTAAGTAACCCGCCTTATGGCGAACGCCTTGAAAGTGAACCGGCACTGATTGCGTTGCACAGCGTATTCGGTCGTGTGGTTAAAAGCCGTTTTCCTGGCTGGCGGTTATCCCTGTTCAGTGCTTCACCAGAATTATTGAGTTGTCTGCAATTGCGGGCAGAACGTGAATTCAAGGCCAAAAACGGCCCATTAGATTGCGTTCAGAAAAATTATCAATTGTCAGATAAGCCACAATTGCTGGATATCGGCATTGCTGATGATTATGCCAACCGTCTGCGTAAAAATGAGAAAAAATTCAGTAAGTGGGCGAAACAGCAGGGCATTGATTGCTATCGGTTATATGATGCTGATTTGCCAGAATATAATGTTGCTGTTGATCGCTACGCGGATAAGGTAATTGTTCAAGAATATGCTCCACCTAAATCCGTGGATGCCAATAAAGCCCGTCAGCGTTTATTTGACGTCATTAGCGCAACAATGAATGTATTGGGTTTATCATCCAACCAACTGATTCTGAAAACCCGCCAGCGCCAGAAGGGCAAAAGCCAATATGAAAAAATGGCCGAAAAGAAAGAATTCTTTTTGGTCAACGAATATGGCGCGAAATTCTGGGTTAACCTGACTGACTATCTGGATACCGGATTATTTTTGGATCATCGCATTGCCCGTAAAAAACTGGGTGAACTGAGTCGAGGCAAAGACTTCCTCAATTTATTTGCCTATACCGGTTCAGCAACCGTTCATGCTGGATTGGGCGGCGCTCGTTCTACCACTACAGTAGACATGTCCAGAACTTATCTGGAGTGGGCAGAGAAAAACCTACAGGCAAACGGCTTAACCGGGCGTCAGCACCGTTTAATTCAGGCCGATTGTTTGGGATGGCTAGCAGAAACGCGTGAGCAATTTGATCTGATCTTTATCGATCCCCCAACATTCTCCAACTCCAAGAGAATGGAAAATACGTTTGATGTTCAGCGTGATCATATTGAATTGATGAAGCAACTAAAATGCTTGCTGCGTCGTGGCGGGATCCTGATGTTCTCGAATAATAAGAGAGGGTTCAAAATGGATCTTGCTGAATTAGAGAACATAGGCTTGGTTGCTGAAGAAATAACAGAAAAAACATTATCTCAGGATTTCATGCGTAACCGTCAGATCCATAACTGCTGGTTACTTCGTCACGCTGGCGAGGAAAAATAATATTATGTCATTGATTAATCTATCTGGGGCCTATCTGTCTTTCAGTGATGCGCCGTTGCTGGACGATACTGAACTGCATATTGAAGAAAATGAAAGGGTCTGTCTGGTTGGGCGCAATGGGGCGGGAAAATCCACACTGTTGCGTGTACTGGCGAAAGAGCAACCACTGGATGATGGCTCGGTTATCTATGAGCAAGATCTGATTGTTGCGCGTTTACAGCAAGATCCTCCGCGCGATGTAGAAGGCACTGTATTCGACTTTGTTGCGGAAGGGGTTCAAGAGCAGGCTGAATATATTAAAGCATTCCACCATACTTCACGGTTGGTGGAAACGGATCCGAGTGAAAAGAATCTCAACCGTCTTGCTGAATTGCAGGAAGTATTGGATAACCAAGGCCTTTGGTTATTAGATAGCCGGATCAATGACGTATTGAAGCAATTATCGCTGCCGGCAGAAGCAAAATTATCTTCACTTTCTGGTGGTTGGCTACGCAAGGCCGCATTGGGTCGTGCGCTGGTTTGTTCACCTAAAGTCCTGTTCCTTGATGAACCAACCAACCACCTTGATATCAGTACCATCGAATGGTTGGAAAATTTCCTGAAAGACTTCAATGGAAGCCTTGTGTTTATTTCCCATGACCGTTCTTTCATTCGTAACATGGCGACGCGCATCATCGACCTGGATCGTGGAAAACTGGCATCCTGGCCGGGAAGTTACGACAAATACCTTGAAGGGAAAGAAGAGGCATTGCGGGTTGAAGACATGCAAAATGCCGAATTTGATAAAAAGCTGGCTCAGGAAGAGGTTTGGATCCGTCAAGGCATTAAAGCACGACGCACCCGCAACGAAGGGCGGGTAAGGGCATTGAAGGCGCTGCGCGTAGAACGCTCTGAGCGCCGCAATGTGATGGGCGCGGCGAAAATGCAAGTCGAAGAAGCATCCCGCTCCGGTAAAATTGTGTTTGAAATGGAAAATGTCAATTACCAAATTGGTGATAAAACATTAGTTAAAAACTTTTCGGCTCAAGTCCAACGCGGTGACAAAATTGCGTTGGTCGGGCCAAATGGTTGCGGAAAAACAACATTATTGAAACTAATGTTGGGGGAATTGCCGGCAGATAGCGGACGCATTCATTGTGGTACAAAACTTGAAGTTGCATACTTTGACCAGCACCGCCTTGCACTGGATCCCAATAAAACCGTAATGGATAACCTTGCTGAAGGTAAGCAAGAAATCATGGTCAATGGGCGTTCCCGCCATGTATTGGGATACTTGCAAGACTTCCTTTTCCACCCCAAACGAGCAATGACTCCTGTACGGGCACTGTCTGGCGGAGAACGTAACCGTTTATTGCTGGCCCGTTTATTCCTGAAACCAAGCAATTTACTCATTCTCGATGAACCGACCAATGATCTTGATGTAGAAACATTGGAATTGCTTGAAGAACTGGTCGATAGTTATACAGGAACAGTGATTTTGGTGAGCCATGATCGTCAATTTGTTGATAATTCAGTGACCGAATGCTGGATTTTTAACGGTGATGGTGAAATCAACAACTATGTCGGGGGATATTACGATGCCCAGCAGCAACGGGAACAGAGTATTTCCTTGCAGCGCGCCTCAGAAAAGAAAAGTAATGTTGAAACCAAGGCTGCGAAACCGAAAGAGAGCGCTAAACGGGCAAACAATAAGATAAGTTACCATTTACTGCGTGAGTTGGAGCAACTACCATCATTATTGGAAAAATTGGAAGAAGAGATAGAGAAATTGCAAACTCAGGTCAGCGATTCTGAATTCTTTAACCAATCGCACGAAATCACACAAAATGTTCTGAATGAACTGGCAAATAAAGAGCAAGAATTAGAAAAGGCTTTCGATCGTTGGCAAGAATTGGAAATGCTGAAAAATGAATGATAGCTGCCTCATCAAAGATACTTGTGAGTTTTGCTAAAGGAGAAACACTTTGTGTTCCAATAACCATCAGCATGAGCAGTTGGTTCTGTGTCACCAGTGCGACATGCTGGTGGCTGTTCCTGATTTGACTCAGGGAAAGAAGGCTGTTTGCCCCCGCTGTAGCACGGTTCTGACAGCAAAGTGGCAAGAGCCGCGTAACCAGCCTACGGGTTATGCCGCAAGTGCATTGGTTATGCTCTTTCTTGCGTGCCTGTTTCCATTCATTAGCATGAGCGTTGCGGGGATTGTCAGCGAAATTACGTTACCTCAAATCCCCAAAGTGATGTTTAGTGAAGATTACTCCAGTATGGCAGTGTTTTTCCTGATCTTTGTCCAGCTTGTGCCTGCATTTTGCATGGTTGCCATCATTCTCCTATGCCAGCATGTCAAAATGGCGCGTCGACTGAAAATAGAGTTGGCGCGTATCTTGTTCAAGATGAAAACCTGGTGCATGGCAGAGATCTTTCTTGCGGGGGTGCTGGTCAGTTTTGTCAAGCTCATGGCATATGGCGAAATCAGCTTGGGCTTAAGTTTCTTGCCTTATTGTTTATTTTGCTTATTTCAGGTCAGGGCTTTTCAATGCCTTGACCGGCATTGGTTCTGGAATGAAATCGAACCTGCACCAGAAGTTTGTCATTTGTTACCCGCCGGAAAATTACAGGCCGGAAAACCCGGTTTGATACAGGGAGTCAGATTGTGCCAGTGCTGTACCGCCATCTTACCCGCCGAACAACCTTCATGCCCGCGTTGTCACACGAAAGGATATGCCCGTCGCCGCCATAGCCTACAGCTCACAATGGCGTTATTGATAACATCAGTCATACTTTATATTCCGGCGAATATTTTACCCATAATGGTTACTCAGGCACTGGGAAGCCATATAAATTCTACCATCTTGGAAGGCGTCATTTTACTTTGGAGCTCTGGCTCTTACCCTGTAGCAATGGTCATTTTTATCGCTAGCATCATGGTTCCTTTGCTGAAAATGCTGGCCATCAGTTGGCTATGCTGGGATGCCAAAAAACAGGGCAGCAGTGAGTCTGAAAAGATGCACTTTATTTATGAGATAGTGGAGTTCGTTGGCCGTTGGTCAATGATTGATGTGTTCGTTATTGCCGTTTTATCGGCATTGGTTCGCATGGGACAGCTCATGAGCATTTACCCTGCTACTGGAGCCATATTGTTTGCTCTGGTTGTCATCTTAACAATGTTTGCGTCAATGACTTTTGATCCTCGCTTAACCTGGGATAAAGCCAACAGTAAATTTGCATTAAATAAAAATGAGGAGTCGTAAGGTGACGGATAAAGAAGAAGATCTTACTCAGGCTAGGATCAGTAAACTCAAAAGTTGGTCACCTGTATGGATCGTACCAATTATCACGGTACTCATTGGAGCCTGGATACTGTTTTATCATTTTAGTCATCAAGGTCCTGAAGTGACATTGGTAACGTCTAATGCTGAAGGTATTGAAGCCGGAAAAACTAAAATTAAAAGCCGTAGCGTTGACGTTGGGGTTGTTGAATCCGTGTCACTAAGCGATAACTTGGGGAAGGTTATTATCAAAGCACGCCTGAAAGATGGCATGGGACGGTTATTGCACACAGATAGCGCGTTTTGGGTTGTAAAACCCCAGGTCGGGCGTGAAGGCGTTTCTGGCCTGACGACACTATTGTCAGGCGCATTCATCGAATTACAACCCGGCTCACAAGGGGAAGGGGAGCGACATTTTTCATTGCTCGATTCCCCGCCGCTTGCTTCTCCTGATGCAAAAGGTCTTCGCCTTATCTTATCCAGTGAAAAAGCAGGGCAGTTAACGCCCGGTGATCCGGTGCTGTTTCGTGGGTATCGTGTTGGTTCGGTTGAAACCAGTACCTTTGATCCGAAATCTCGCTTGATTAGCTATCAGATTTTTGTCAATGCTCCTTATGACGGCTTATTAACAACAAATGTCAGATTCTGGAAAGACAGCGGGATCGCTTTTGATATGTCATCACAGGGCCTGCGGGTTGAAGTGGCTTCGTTATCAACTCTGTTTGGCGGCGGTGTTAGTTTTGATGTACCGAAAGGCTGGGATTTAGGCAGCCCTATCAAAGAAAAAGAAGTGTTCAAACTTTATGACAGCGAGAAGAGCATCCAAAACTCACTGTATACAGAACACAAAGACTTTTTATTATTTTTCTCCGATTCAGTACGTGGCTTACAACCTGGCGCTCCCGTTGAATTCCGTGGTATCCGGATGGGCACTGTGGCAAAAGTGCCTTTCTATACCGAAGGTGTCAAGCAGCGCCTTGACAACGATTTTCGCATCCCAGTATTAATCCATGTGGAACCTGAGCGCTTTAAGAAAGAATTAGGTAATGAGTTCTATACAGACAAGGAATTGGCTGCAATTATTAATCGGGGCCTGAGAGCGACTTTGAAATCAGGCAATTTGCTGACAGGGGCGCTGTTTATTGATCTGGACTTTTATCCCAATGAAAAAGCATGGGAAGGGCCATACAGCATTTCTGGTTATGAAATTTTGCCTACAGTCAGTGGTGGCCTGGCGCAAATTCAACAAAAAGTGATCACTGCGCTGGATAAAATCAATGGCATGCCGATTGAACCGGTATTTATTCAGGCAACACGAACGCTTGAAGAAAGCCAGAAAACAATTAAAACCGCACAGAAAACAATGGATGAACTAAATCGGATTCTGGCGAGTAAAGAAACACAAGGTCTGCCAAAGGATATACAAAACACATTGAATGAGCTAAATCGCAGCATGCAGGGCATTCAGCCCGGTTCGCCAGCTTATAATAAGTTGATCGACAACATGCAACGGTTGGATCAAGTCATGCGTGAGTTACAACCTGTTTTGAAAACCCTCAATCATAAGAGCAATGCATTGGTATTTGGGGCTGAAGAAACGAAGGATCCGGAACCTAAAAAGGCGTCTGAATAATGAAAAAAATGATTTCAAGATTGGCATTTTTTATTCCTGCCAGCATTTTTATTGTCGGAAGTGTATTCATTTCAGGGTGCAGCAACAGTCAGCCAACAAAAACATATTACCAGTTGCCGGCGTTAGAGAAGCTGTCACCAGAAAAACAGGCCGCAACGGAAAATTTAGCGCTACAGGAAGGAAAATTAGGCGCTAAACATGAACCCCAGCTCTGGGTGAAAAGTGTTAACCTTTCTGACTATCTGGCTGCCCCCGGTATTGTGTATCAAACCGGGGATGTGAGTTATACCAATGCCTCTAATCATTTATGGGCCAGCCCGTTACAGCAACAATTGAAGCAGGTGTTAATCTCTGAATTGAGTGCTGCATTTCCATATCGCTTAGTTTCAGAGCAAGAACTGGAAAAAGATGCTGATGCGTTGGATATCACAATAACGGCTTTTCATGGACGATATGATGGACGCGTACTGATCGAAGGCTATTGGATACTATCTAACCCGGAAAATGTCATGAAGCGTCCATTCAAAATTGAACTGAAACAGAAAAAAGACGGTTATGCGGAATTAGTGCACACTTTGGCAAGGGGTTACAATCAATTGGCTCAATCCATTGCCGGGCAAATTGCTTCTCGGCGTTAACGTTGGCATGCCAATGCATGTCAAGTGATTGCTTTTCTGGCCACAATTTGAAAAGGCCAGAGGCATAAGAATTGTAAATAGATATTATGACAATTTTATGAATATCTTTGCTTGATATTCACACCATATAAGGGTATCACTAGTTCGAATCGAATAAGAAACGATCACCATTTTTATCTTCATGGTAACAAGTGAGGAAGTAAGGCATGAAAAGACAAAAAAGAGACCGTTTAGCAAGAGCGCTTTCCAGAGGCTATCAGGCTGGCATTTTGGGACGGTCGTGGGAAAATTGCCCTTATCAGTCATTGGATGCTCGTTCGTATTGGTTAGGAGGGTGGCGTCAGGCTAGGGCAGCACGTGCTTGATGCTATTTGTTGATTAAGTCAGTTGCTTATTAAATCAACTGCTTATTAGATGATTGGTTCATTGAACCTTTTATTCATTAAACGGGAGAATCACCTCCGCAATGGCGGAGGTGTTCAGTATAAGGGATATAGGTTAACAAGTCTGTTCATCACCAAGTTAGCCACCGGCATGAAAAAATCAAAAGGTGCTGGTATCTTTGAATAAGCCGACTTTCAAATCAGTTGCAGTGTAAATCAGTTTTCCATCGACTAAAACTTCACCATCAGCAAGCCCCATAATTAACTTACGGTTAATGACACGTTTGAAGTTAATGCGGTAGGTCACTTTTTTTGCAGTCGGCAATATTTGACCTGTAAATTTCACTTCACCAACCCCAAGTGCCCGACCTTTGCCTTCACCGCCAAGCCAGCCAAGATAGAAGCCAACAAGTTGCCACATTGCATCAAGACCAAGGCAACCCGGCATCACTGGATCGTTGACAAAATGACAATTGAAAAACCACAACTCAGGGTTGATATCGAATTCAGCTTCAACATACCCTTTATCATAGCTTCCGCCATCTTCTGTCATTTTTGTGATGCGATCCATCATCAACATATTGCCGGAAGGTAACGGTGGTCCATTTTCACCAAACAATTTACCTTGCCCAGAGGCTTGAAGTTCTTCTTTCGTGTAGGACGCTTGTTGTTTAAACATATTCTCAGGTAGCCTTATTATCATGTAAGGCTAGAGAATAGCGTACGCTTGTACGCTGAACAACTCCGATCAGATGAAATGTGAACTAATGCAACCAACGAAGGAACCAAGGAAGCCTAGGTCGCTCTTGATTATTAGCCTGTGTAATTCGCTCATATATAATAGCTAACAAGTGTTCTTTTTCTGGGTCATAATAAGGTATACCTGTCAGCAATGATGCCGCTTCAGAAACATGTTCAACGGCCCAAATGTGAAATTGGCCATTTTTCACTGCATCAACTACATCTTGGTGCAGACACAAATGCTGAATGTTAGAAGCCGGAATAATGACACCCTGACGGCCTGTTAATTCTCGGTAATGGCATATGCGGAAGAAGCCTTCAATCTTCTCATTAACACCGCCAATCGGTTGTACATAGCCGAATTGATCCACGGCTCCTGTAACGGCAATTTGTTGATCAATAGGGTGTTGTGCCAGGGCACTGATAAGGGCACATAACTCAGCCAATGACGCGCTATCACCATCGACTTCGCCATAAGATTGCTCGAACACAATGGAAGCAGAGAATGGTTGCGGTTGGTCCAATTTTAATTCAGAAATTAAATAGGCCTGCATGATCATCATGCCTTTCGCATGAATATTGCCGCCCAGTTCTACTTTGCGTTCCACATCAATAAATTCCCCGTCTCCCAGATGAGCGACGCAACTGATACGGGATGGCTCTCCCATAGGTTCCGGATGACCAGGGTATTCGAGTACAGACAACCCATTGATTTGCCCGATAACTGAACCCTCAGTGCGCACCAATATTTGGCCTTTCAAAATCTCGTCCATACTGCGTTCAGCTAAATAGCTGTGGCGCCAAACACGATTCATTTCCGCTTGTTGTAATGCGTATGCAGTTATCTGATTTTGTTGCTGATGATTTGCACTTGCTTTCAATTTTTGTTGCAGCCATTGAATATCCAAAGGCAAACGGAATTGATCTTCGGTATAGCGAGTGGCTTGTCTGATGAGTTCCGGCCAGGCATCGGCACTTAATGGAGGCAGATTTTGTTGCTGGCCAATTCCATTGATAAGACTGCACCATGTGGTCAAGTCATCTTCTTCAAGGAAGGGCATATCCAGCTCATATTCACCGTACAGTGCATTATTCGCCAGCTCAGGTTCGATGGCTTGCAGCTCTTCAAGGCTTAACCTGTCTCCGACTAACAGCAGGCGAAGATCCAATTCCATTGAAGGCACCGGAAATGGCAGAGAACGAGTTTCATCATGGGATAGCCAGTCAAAACGGTGTTGGGTAATCATCTGCTTGAGGCGAACCCACATCAATGGTTGAGAAAGCAGAGTACGTAAAGGCAGGATCAAAACACCGCCATTGACTTGATGGATTAGCCCCGGCTGCAATTGGATTGTGTCTTGATGTGTATAGATGTTGCCGAATAGTTGTTCTGGTTCAATCCACTCACGATAAGCAACGCGTTCTGTTGGTGCAAAAGCGCCTTCCTTGGAGGGGTGCCAAGTAATGGTTTGGTGTTCTACCTGATAATAGCCGCCAACATTGGGATAATTTTTGGGCAATAAAGAAGAGACCGCATCAGATAAAAGAGACAGATAAGCATCACTCTCTTCAGCTTTCAGCAGCATAAAGGATTGACTCAGATCGGTCTGACAAAATAGGGACAAGCCACTGTGCAATCTGGGTTGAACCACATCCATTGTAATGGGGGGCAATTCAGTAACAGAATTAAAGAGTGCTTCATAAGGCGCATTGTTTGGCTGTAGTGCCTGCCAGTCTAGTTTTATATTCGTCAAAGTGATAGCTACATATAGTGAAAAGGAAACATTTATTATACAAGATTAGACAATGAACCAACATGCAAGAATCTTGAAAGAGACGACATTTGAGTTAATGCATTTATTGCTTGTAAAATACGCCAATATTCTGTGTTGCCATGAGCAATCTTAAGAAATAATTGCTATGCTTAATTTAAGTTACGCTGTCACTGAGAGATAAAATGAAATATCAACAATTGGAAAATCTGGAATGTGGCTGGAAATGGGCATATTTGGTAAAAAAACACCGCGAAAATGAGCCGATTACTAAATACATTGAAAAAAGTGCAGCGCAGGATGCAGTTGAAGAATTAATAAAGTTAGAGCGAGAGCCAATCAAGGTATTGAAATGGATTTCGCGGCATATGAATCCAGATTTAACTAACCGGATGAAGCAAACAATTCGGGCACGACGTAAGCGTCACTTTAATGCAGAGCATCAACATTCACGCAAAAAATCCATCGACTTGGATTTCCATGTTTGGCAGCGCCTTTCTGCTCTTTCCCGGCGTCGTGGCAATACGCTATCTGAAACCATCGTGCAATTGCTGGAAGATGCTGAATATAGGGAGAAATACGCTCATCAGATGTCGAGCTTGAAGCAAGATTTGGAAGCCATACTCGGGAAGTAAAGTTTTATCTATTAACGAAACAGTGAACGGCAAAATAAAAACCCCATTAAGAAATGGGGTTTTTGATAATTCTTTCAGGACAATATTACTGTGCTACTTTTGGTTGAGTAACAACTTCTTTAGTACCCTGAATATTGATAACTACGCGACGATCTGGTGCCAGACAGTCGATAAGTTTAGCGCGAACTTTAATGTTGTCACAGGTAGAACCTGTTACTGGGCTATCTTTACCGCGGCCTTCAGCTTGGATGCTACCTGCTGGGATGCCTTTAGAAACCAGGTAATCTACAACAGACTGTGCACGTTTGTGAGACAGTGGCAGGTTGTAATTCTGGCTACCGATACGGTCGGTGTAACCAACTACCAGTACTTTGCCTTGAGTTGGATCAATCTTGGCCAGTTGATTGTAAAGATTACTCAGCTCTTGCTTGCCTTCTTCTTTCAACGTTGATTTGTTGAAATTGAACAGGACATCAGAACGCAGAGTGAAGCTCTTGTTTTCAACAGTAGGAGCTGGAGTCACTGGCGCTACAGGTGCAACAACTGGAGCAGGCGCTTCATCTTGACCGAAACGGTAGGATACGCCGAGGCTCAGCATGCCGTTGTCTGGACGGGCACCAACAGTCGTTGCATCACCGATGTTATTGGTCCATTGGTAATCCAGGCGAGTTGCCAGATTTTTAGTCAATGCGTACTCAACACCAACCGCAGCCAGAGGGGAAACACCGGTATCATGGTCTTTCAGTCTGCGTTGGTCTTTCGCGCCAGTTCCGCCCAGTGCATTCGCATTGTAAGTTGCGGAAGAGTCTGCACGCCATACCATACCACCCAAACGAGTATAGACATCCAGATTATCCATTACTGGATAGCTCAATTTAGTTGCCAGTTGAACGCCTTGAGCACGGAAAGCACCATTATTGATGCTGCCCTTATAAGGCATGCGTCCCAGCCAATCGTAACCCAGTTCAAAACCCAGGTATGGATTTGCTTGATAACCGACATAAGCACCAGCACCTAGCTGACTTTTATGGGTAGAACCATTGCCAATTCGGTTATCGTAACCATTACCGTAGAAATTTACGTCATGGTATTGAGACCAACCTAACTTAGCACCAGTATACCAGGTATTGTCCTTTGGAGCTGCTTGGGCAGCAGTTGTGAAAGCTGCCACTGCCACTGCTACTGCGATAGCTGTCTTCTTCATTTTACGCCTCGTTATCATCCAAATAGGCAATTGGCTTTGAAAGCCTTATTATTAGCCATTGGTTAAAATGTTTTGTCAGGTACCCCTACTTCGGTCAGGATATATCTCCTGAAATATAAGGGTGAAGAGTACAAGTACCTAAACTCTGTAAAGTCTACAACGAACTTAAAAAGTTACAAGTACACTGTGACTCATGGCACAAAATTTTTAATTTCGAGGCTACAAAACTTATATATTTTTGACGAATATTTACATTAATAGAGATATTAATGTATTGATTTTTATTATGAATAAGAGTAGCTGTCATTTAGTAGCTGATTTTTTATAAAAATTATTGAGATAATTCCTAATATCGGTCAATGATAGTAATTAGAGTAAATTTGTAACCTATTTGATTCCGGCATAAATTGGTGTACCAAATTTTGCGGACGCATAATGAAACCGAGCGAAGTTCCTTTTTGTGCAGCCTGATGCAATTTATTTATTTCATGTTGAGACAATTCAGGCAGCCACCCCAATACGACACTATAGTTACCACTTGCCAATGCTTTTTCCATCGCATTAATTGAATCGATAGGGCGAATTTGATTTAGCTGTATAACCTTATTTAAAGGAAGCCCTGAACTTGCCAACCATTGACGACATAGCCTTTTATTGGGCGTGACCCAAAGTAGCCACCTATCTTCCTTGCCAGACTGGCGTAATAAAGGAAGCAGAACATGATTAATGACAGATTGGCGTTCATTGTAAATAAATTCACTGACCATCCCTTTTGCAACATGTAAAAGGCATAAGGACGCTTCGGTAACAGGCAGTTTTTTCATGGTTATTCCAACCAATGTTTTGTCTGCTTTATTTTCTTTTACTGCTTCATTGTCATCTGTACGGATAATCGTATTGGCATCTGCATTAGTCGCTGTTGTTTTCTTTCGAGTGGAATATTCCCACGATGATTGAATGCTCATAATGTTCCTCACCACCTATACTGTTTATTTATACAGTATAACGCTATTTGATTAAAAGCAAGTTTCTTTTTTTCAAAGCGCTTCGCAAAATTTCACAGAAATTAGGATTTTTCTGACTTAACGATTGGCAGTTGGAAATAGTTTGCGTATGGTTTTAATTACTTGTTCTTGTTATCTATTTTATTAATAACAGACTTGACTAAACATTACTTTGGAAAGTGATTCATGGAGTGATAAAGATGTTTTTATCGGGAACTCGTTTTGCTCAATTGCAACACGGCGTATCTTCACTAGGAAAGCTTAAGAAAAAATCTCAATTCGGTGGCATTGGATTATTAATTGATGGTGTGTTGTTTGCCATCAGTTCTGATGGGGAACTTTATTTACGAGGAAATAGTAACGCAGAAATATTATTTAAGGCCAGAGGTATGGAAAAATTTATTTATTCAAAAAGGGGGATACCTGTGACCTTACGCTATTACCGAGTCAATGAATCACTCTGGCGAGATCAAAAACAATTATCTGAATATGTACATTTGGCTTATAGATATACCATGGAAGAAATTATCGATAGACAAAATGTACCTCTCAGGCTCAAAGATCTTCCTAATTTAGGAATAGCTTTAGAGAGGCAATTATGGAAAGTAGGTATCTCTAAAGTAGAAGAATTACGAATATTAGGGGCAAAGGTAGCTTACCTTAGGCTACAACAGCATAGAAAAAAAACCAGTATCAGTTTATTACTTGCGTTAGCAGGAGCGATAGAAGGGTGCCATGTTGCAGTATTACCGGAGCAGTTGCGTGAAGAACTCATCAGCTGGCATAGTGAACTGGTTCACCAAAATTCAGATTATCACTCATCGTAAGTGATATTGGGTGAGTAGGGGCATAGCCCCTATTTTTGGCTGGATTTGTGCCTCCAACCACTATTTTATAAAAATACAGCTAATTATATTTCTTATGTTCTTGGGGATAGATGAATGGCTCTTGTCTTTCAGCGGAAACCACTATTTAACTGCCCAAATTCATTTGTGACGAGCTTACCATTTCTTTGTTAACTCGACATAACTTGAATCTATGGGATACAACGGTGCAGTATAAGTTTTTTGATGATATATAGTTTCATTAAACTTTATTTATTAGATCGTTAGGGGAATTTTCCCCTAACGAATCACAAGCTAAAAATTTTCTTGGGCGTTAATTTGCTTTGTTAAACTAACTAATTCAGGCAGTAATTCAGCCAATAAGGTTATTTGCTGGAATATTATCTGATGTAATGCGGCTTGCTGTAATGCGGGGGAGATCTTGTTACTGCTTTCAGAAGATAATAGATTAATTTTTTCAATTAAGTTATTCACCGTAAATTGCAATGCCTCACTATTCATTTGGCCTTCTATGGATTTAACTTGATGAATTACATCATTAAGAATATTCAGAATGGCGTTATCATTGAGCTTTTCTCGATGAGCACCCAATGCAGAAATATAACTCAGCATTGTATGATTAAGGCACAATAAACGAAACGCAGCCTCTTGAGAAATACGGTAATTTTTGGGTTCTGATGCCATATTTGAAATAACGGACGCCAGTTCTGCATCACAATTATGGGCATCACGGCGAGCGACTCGATAATCAAGGCTATTATTCTTACCTTGATGATATTGCACTAAAATCGCATTCAGATAACGGCAATTGGCGTTCATTGTCCGGTTAATGACTTGAGGTAATTGGCGGAATTTCCAATCTGGCCAGATGAAACTGACGGCAAGTAAAGCAATACCACAACCTATTAATGTATCAATAACCCTTGGCAATGCAACTTCAAAACCTTCACCTAATAAGTTGAAACTCAACAATACCAGTAATGTGATAAATAATGTTGCATGTGCATATTGGCTATTGCGGAAGGCAAAGAATAAAACGCCTGAGATGACAATTAATACTAATTGTCCTTCAATGGAAGGTACGAAATAAAGGATGGGCAGGCCAAGTAAAATGCCGGCTAATGTACCAATAACACGAAGGGCCAAACGGCGGCGGGTGGCACTATAATTAGGTTGGCAGACAAACAAACTTGTCAGCAAGATCCAATATCCACGCTGTATATCAAAAAGTTGAATAATGGCATAGCCAGTACACAGCAGGACAGACATCCGGATCGCATGGCGAAACAAAGCAGATTTTGGTGTTAAATTACTTTTGATCCTAAACCATATATCACGCCAGCCAGTTAAATCCTCATCAGATAATTGAGTTTCTTCTGATTTATCGGTTGATGAAGTATTTTGGAAAAGTAAGTACTGATCAGAGCTTAATCCGGATAATTGAGTATCAATTGCGCGTAGGTTTTTTAGCAAATTATCAAATGCCATTATTTTAGCGCTATTGATTTGATTGTGTTTCAAACGCTCAAGAGAGCTTTCAAGATAATTGAATGCATTTTCAAAGCGTGGATTATGCTGATATTGTTTATGCAGAATGATTGATTGCGATACTTGTCCACATGCCCGGGCTTGCATGGAAAGTAATCGTTGAATACGAAACATAATATCGCTGTGGCGAAAAACTTCTCTTAATTTTTGATACTGAATATGCGATGAACTGGCTCGTTCATGAATATCTTGCGCCACAAAATAATAATGTAATGTACGGCGGGTGCCTCGTTGCCCTCGGTCACCTTTTAACCGGCTAAGTAAAGAAATTTTTGCTTGATTGAGTGTCGTGACTAACGCACTGTTCGCCATGGCAACATCAAACATGGACTGTTTATATTCCTCAGCGTCTGAATCGGGGTCAAAAAGATTGGCTTTTGCATAGAGATAAGATGAAAGTTGCTGGTAACACCGCGCCAAATTTTCCTGCAAGGGACGGATAGGGAAAAGCAAATGACCTGTTAATGTCAGTAAGTTATACCAGATGGCGCCAATAAGCAGCAGTACAGGTTGTTGATACCAGAGAGGAAATATTGATGAGCCAAGCATGGTATAAATGGCGATTAATAAAGCGCCAAAGGCAATGGTTGCGTAGCGCTGTCCCAATGCTCCAAGCAGAATAAAACCACAAGTGGATATTGCCAACCCAATAATGAACAGCCACGGATAGGGAAACAATAATGTGATCGAGGCTGAAGCTGCAAAGAAAGAAATTAAGGTAATGATAAGATTACGCAGGCGCCCCACTAAACGATCATCTAAATCTGTTAATGCTGCCGCAACCACGCCCAATAACAGAGGAATTGTTATTTTAAGCTCTTCTCCCAATAGCCAAGGCACGAGGGTAGTTCCTGTCAGTGCAATGAATATACGGATATAATAGAGGACATGACTGTTATACAGAAAATGACGGGAGCTGGATAAAACCGTTAGCACAAAATACCCCTAACAACATTTACGTGATGAAGTAGTTCAACAACTTTCAGGTATGGTGCCCATGACAATGGAACTAAAATCAACGCAAATCGGCCAACGCCTCGCACAGCATCCTTATAATCGGGTGCGCTTACTTAATGCTGGCATCGAAGTCAGCGGTGACAAACACCAGTACCTTATTCCATTTAATCAACTAATTGGTATTCAGTGTAAGCGAGGGATTGTTTGGGGGGAACTGGAATTTGAATTGCCTGAAGGAAAAGTGGTTCGTTTGCATGGTACAGAATGGCAACAAACTCAGGGATTTTATCATTACTTACTGAGGGAATGGCAAAAATGGAGCACTGATATGAGTGATGTCAGTGCTGATGTTCTGGCTTCACAAATAAATGAAATCAATGAAATAGAGCAGCAAAATCGTTGGCTAAAGAATTCTGACTTAGTGGCAGTGCAGCAACAAATTCAAGAAACATTTCAGGCTCTGCCTCTGCCATTACAACGAATTGAACAATTTGAAAATTGTCGTGAGAATTACCAGATTTGCCTGAGTTGGTTGAATGAAGGAAAAAAAATACTTCAAACCATCAACCAGCAATGGGTTGATCGCACGTTGGCACAATATGACGAATTTTTCCGAACCGTAGAAACCTCACCACTTAATCGCTCCCAGTGCCAGGCAGTGATTAACGGTGAAAGAAATATTCTGGTTTTGGCTGGAGCAGGGAGCGGAAAAACGTCTGTTTTAGTTGCTCGCGCCGGATGGCTGCTATTGCGTCAGCAAGCGCTTCCTGAGCAGATTTTATTGCTGGCTTTTGGCCGTCAGGCCGCCGATGAAATGAATGAACGTATTCAAGCCCGTTTGGGAACAAACGCGATAAAAGCAAAAACATTTCATGCCTTAGCATTGTATATAATTCAACAAGGTAGCAATAAGACTCCTAAAATCAGTGAGTTGGAAACAGATACCCAAAAGCGCCGGGACTTTCTTATTCAAGAATGGCAAAAGCAGTGTGGAGAAAAAAAAGCACAGGCAAAAGGTTGGCGGGAATGGTTGGATGAAGAACTGGATTGGCAAGTACCAGAAGGCGAATACTGGCACGATAAACAATTGGCAACTCGCTTGTCTGTTCGTCTGGAACGTTGGCTCGGATTGATGCGCATGCATGGCGGCAGCCAGAAAGATATGGCTGAACAGACACCTGCTGCTTATTCCGATAGTTTCCAGAAACGCTTACGGCTTATGGCTCCTTTATTGAAGGCTTGGAAATCGGCCTTAAAGTCTGAGGGTGCGGTTGATTTTTCAGGTTTAATCCATCAGGCCGTGAATATTTTGCAAAAAGGGCGTTTCATCAGCCCATGGAAACATATTTTAGTGGATGAGTTTCAGGATATTTCACCGCTCAGAGCCAATTTATTAACGGCATTGAAAGCCCAAAACAAGCAAAGCCACTTATTTGCGGTGGGAGATGATTGGCAGGCAATTTACCGTTTCAGTGGCGCCGAATTAACATTAACGACAGCATTTTCAGCTAATTTTGGCGAAGGTACGGAATGTGCTTTGGATACGACTTATCGTTTCAATGATCGTATAGGCGAAATTGCTAACCGATTTATCCAGCAAAATCCGAATCAATTGGTTAAGCCACTAAATAGCCTGGCAAAAGGTAATAAAAAATCAGTTGTGATTTTACCGGAAGAACAACTGGAAGCCTTGCTCAATAAAATGAGTGGATATGTCACGAAACAGGAAACTATTTTATTGCTGGCACGTTACCACCATCTGAAGCCCGAACTATTGAAAAAAGCATCAACTCGTTGGCCGAATTTAAACATTGAATTTATGACCATTCATGCATCTAAAGGGCAACAAGCAGATTATGTTGTGATTTTAGGATTACAACAGGGAAAAGATGGGTTTCCTGCACCAGCGCGGGAATCCATCATGGAACAAGTTTTACTTCCGCAGCCCGAAGACTTTCCTGACGCAGAAGAACGCCGCTTGTTGTATGTTGCCCTGACAAGGGCAAAAAAGCAGCTTTGGTTAATGCAGGAACCGAAAAATCCTTCGGTGTTTATACATCAATTAGCACAATTGGGCGTCCCTGTTCAGCGTAAGCCATAGAATACGTGAACCATAGAATAACAGTGCATGTTGATGGGGAGAGTTTAGCTCTCCCGTTTGTTCTGGCTATTTTAATCTTTCATTGAGATAGCGCTGATAATCAGGTACGCAAATATCTATTTTTGCCGAAAAAAGTGCTGAATGGATAAGGAAATCTGCCGTTGAACGATTTGTTGCAACAGGAATATTCCAAACTGTTGCCAGACGTAGCAGAGCCTTGACATCGGGATCATGGGGCACTGCATTCAAAGGATCCCAAAAAAAGATTAAAACATCGATTTTCCCTTCAGAAATCAAAGCACCAATTTGTTGGTCTCCACCCATCGGCCCACTCAACATATTAGTAATGGGCAACCCTGTTTCTTGCTGGATTAAATGTCCTGTCGTGCCTGTCGCAAATAGAACATGTTTTTCTAATAAATCCTTATGGATATTGACCCATGCCAGAAGGGATTTTTTGCAATGATCATGTGCTACAAGTGCGATTTTTTTTGATTCTGTCAAGGAGCGAACCGTTGATTCCATGGTGATACCTTTATTCGAATAAATTATTTACCATTTATTTAAAATGGCAAGATAATAAAAAAAGAACCGTGATTATCATAAACACTGTAGCAGATAAACCACATGAAAATCTCTGCTACATCATGGAGTAATGGTTAAAAGTAATATGGAGCTCCAATGAAAGATCAACACTTAGCGCATATTTTGGGAAATACCAAAATTATAGCATTGGTAGGCGCAAGCGAAAAAACAGATCGGCCAAGCTATAGGGTAATGAAATACTTGCTGAACCAAGGATATCAAGTGATTCCTGTCAGTCCCAAGTTAGCGGGAAAAACATTATTGGGTCAATCGGTTGTCAGCCAATTGGCAGATATAAAACAACCGGTTGATATGGTTGATGTATTTCGCAATGCAACAGCCGCTTATGGTGTTGCTGAAGAAGCTATCTCGATAGGGGCAAAAGTGCTTTGGTTACAAAAAGGCGTCATTAATGAAAAAGCAAAATCGCTGGCAGAGGATAAAGGGTTAGAAGTTGTGATGGATCGTTGCCCAAAAATAGAAATCCCACGCTTGGGAATGGAGAAATAAATAAGGCGATGACGATTTGTATTCACCACCTTACCGGAATGATTTAGTTATAACGATATAAAAAGAGTTTAATTTCGCAGCCGTGGAGCTAATAACTGACTACGGATAGATTCAGCCAATTCATCCAGAGAAGGCTGCTCCGGATGATCATCTGATGTTTCGTAGGTCAATTGAGCTTCGGCCAAATAAGTGTGGACAGGTTGCCCATCATCATCTTCCATCACAACGTGATACCACGGCGCTGAACGCAAGGTGGCATTAGATGCGATATCGTTGTCCTGTGGTTGTTCTAAAGAATATTCAGCATCAATATCTACAATAACACCTAAATAACCCAGCAATCTATGTCGTACTTGCTGGCCGATACCGAATTTGCTGGCGATCATCATAGTCACCTCCCGAGAAACCTTGCAATGATTCTTATATGAGGACAGTAAGGTAAATTTCAAGCGCACACCCGGTAGCCGGAATTTCTGCATGATTTTTGAAACCGAAGTGGCATGTGATCGCCACCCCATATTTTCAGGTTAGCTGTTGCGTATATAAAATACAATACCAAAAGTGGGATCAACGTTTCAAAGATCTTACTATCTCATTTGGGGAGGAAATGGCTATGACTCAATACAGTATTGCTATTTATGTTTACGGTCGGGTTCAAGGAGTTGGATTCCGTTATCAAACCTATCATTGGGCAAAGAAAAATAAGCTGGCTGGATATGTTCGTAATATGAGTGATGGCAGCGTTGAAATCGTTGCTTGCGGTAATGACGGACAAATCAAAATGTTAACCCATTGGCTGGAACAAGGAGGCCCAAAGGGTTCCCGAATTGATCATTTTCAATCTCAGCTTTGTGAAATAGAAGAGATGAATGATTTTAGCATCCGCCATTTAAAGACGGATGAGTAAATTAAATACATTTAACAGGTTTTGGGAGGCCGGCAATTTTTGTTGCTTGTTTTGCCGGCCCTTTGGGAAATAGTCGGTAGAGATAGCGGCTATTTCCTTTTTCTTCGCCATATTTTTGCGAGATAGCTTTGACTAACATGCGAATAGCAGGTGATGTATTAAATTCTTCATAGAACTCACGCACAAAGCGTATAACTTCCCAATGCTGCTCGGTTAAAATAATTGCTTCCTGCTCGGCAAGGAGGGGAGCCATTTCTTCTTGCCAATCACGGCTGTTTTTTAAATAACCTTGAGCATCCGTTTCGATCTCTCTACCTTGAAATACCAACATAATTTTCTGACCATCTAATAACGATGAGCGCAATTTAGCAAAAATCACCACTATTCCCAAGAAGGATTGCCAATTCTGCTGAATAAATAAACCAATAGATAGTAATATGAGTAAATTAACGGCAGTTGAACAGATAAGTGCTTTACAATAAGAACAGTGATGTTTATAGTGCACGACATCGCGGAGGGGTGGCCGAGCGGCTGAAGGCAGCGGTCTTGAAAACCGCCGATGGGAAACCATCCGAGAGTTCGAATCTCTCCTCCTCCGCCATCTACACTTCTACTAGCATATCCTAAAGTCTACTTTTCCCAGTAAAATCAAAGAAAATCCCCAAATTACACCCTACTGACGTCTACTAGCATCTATTGCAATGTACCCCAATCAGGGGGTATATATAGGGGTATATTTTTGTACCCCCTAAAAAAATACCCCCATTACTGTGAGGGGACGAGGATGCTAGGAACATGAAACTAACAGCTCGGCAAGTTGAAACAGTAAAACCCCAAGATAAAGATTTTAAGCTATCGGATGGCGGCGGTTTGTATCTGTTGATAAAGACAAACGGTTCTAAATATTGGAGATTAAAATACCGCATTGCAGGAAAAGAAAAACTGCTTGCTATTGGCACTTTTCCGCTTGTTACTTTGGCAGAAGCCAGAAAGAAACGTGATGAAGCGAAAAAAATGATAGCTGAGGGCATTGATCCCAATCAAGATAAAAAACAAAAGAAACTTGCGGCTCAGGGAGAAATCAATAACACCTTTGAGAGCATTGCACGTGAATGGTACGAACAGCGAAAGGACAGATGGTCAGTTGGTTATCGTATAGACATGATGAGTGCTTTTGAAAATGACGTCTTTCCTTATATTGGTCATCGGCCAATAACTGAAATCAAACCACTCGAACTGATGGAAGTTCTATCCAGAATGGAAAAACGGGGGCGCTACGGAGAAGTTAAAGAAAGTCCGTCAACGCTGTGGTGAAGTTTGGCGATACGCTATTATTACAGGTAGGGCTGAATATAATCCCGCTCCCGATCTTGCCAGTGCATTTATTCCCCACAAAAGAGAGCATTACCCCCATCTGAATGTTAATGAATTGCCTGAATTTTTAAAGTCTATTGATAAGCATATGGGTAGCCAAGTAGTTAGACATGCTTTGCGGATTCTAATTCTAACTGGATTGCGTCCGGGGGAATTAAGAAATCTTGAATGGAGTGAAGTTAATTTAGAAAAAAGAACAATAGAAATCTCTGCCGAAAGAATGAAAATGCGCAGACCGCATTGTGTGCCTTTATCTGCTCAGGTCGTGACTTTATTTCAACAGCTCATTCCAATTAGTGGTGATTATCAGTATGCATTTCCCAGCCGAACAAACTATAAAAAGCCTATTAGTGAAATGGCGATGAATGTCATGATGAAGCGTATGGGATATGGCGGCAGGGCGACAGGTCACGGATTCCGCCATGCTATGAGTACTATATTGCACGAGCAAGGCTATAACACTGCTTGGATTGAAATACAGCTTGCTCATGTTGATAAGAACAGCATTCGAGGGACTTACAATCACGCCCAATATCTGGATGGTCGCAGGGAAATGCTTCAATGGTATTCCGACTATATGGATACACTTGAATTAGATGAAAATGTGGCGCATGGCAAATTTATGAAACGTGCTTGATTGAATTATCTGAAAATAATCATTTACTATTAATACATAACTATTTATGGCTTCATATTAATCATAAATAGTTATCTTTGTAAACTGTAAGGCGTAATATCCTCTTTGTATGAAACGGATTACTATTCCTATGTGATGATCTCACATTGGAACTTCGCTTTAATTGTCCCTGTTCTAATAACGTCTAGAAAGATCAAATATAGATAAGCTAACAGGGAAAACCACAAGTCAATAATTACCACATCTAAAGAAAGTCTTATTCGTTTATCAGAAGTCCAACGTAGAATAGGTTACAGTAAGGCGTGGATTTATAGACTTATCGGAGAAGATAAATTCCCGAAACAAATCAAAATTGGCACTCGCTCAGTTGCTTTTCTTGAATCAGAAGTTGATGGTTGGATAGCTCAACGAATTTCTGAATCTCGCGGTGAAATGTAATAAGAAAATATATTTTCAGCATAATCAAAAAGCACAAAAATAAAAAAATCATGAATAATAAAAATACGGATAATAACCGTTACGGATATCCTTACGTCAAAAATCAGGAAAACGATATTTTAATTATCGAGACAGCAATTAGTTGGGCTGAAAAAGAAAAGGATAACATAACAGATGCTACCCTTAGCCTATTCTCTTTAAGAGAGGTAGTTAATCATTGGTCTTATTGTCGATTAGCTGACTATTGTTCAGATGATGCTTTTGCCTTGCGCTGGCGGCGTTTGATCTCACCCTTCATTGCAGCAACAATAAAACCAGCATTGCTTTCACCATTTATTTTAACCTGTTCCATATCTTCCATGACTTCATGTGGTATGCGAACAGTAGTCATTTGTGATTTTGCATTCTTCGCACCAGTTGCCATTACTGAATCCTCTGTGATTTGGTGTATTTCATTATACATAAAAAGTAAACCGGAAAAAGTATTGACGTTTATTTCACCCAAGGATAAAGTGAAATACACCTTGATGCTTTCAAGGCAGAAAACAACAACGCCCCGAAGTGCTACCAACACTATCGAGGCGTCTAACCACAACGTAAAGGAGACTTACGCAATGGCTGGCATACAGCATACCCAAACTCGCCCTAAATTTACATGCCTAATTCATTCCCAGCGCCTTATCATCATTCTGGCGGTTATTTCCTTCCTGAGATCCGTTTCCCGTCAGGAGGTGCGCCGTGGGTAAAAAAACTCTTTCATTAAAACAGGCAGAGTATCGCACTCAGTTAGCAGCCTCTGTTTTCACGTTTATTCTCGAAAAGTCACCGGAAGAATGCACCATTGAACTCAATAACCTGATCTTGCTGGCGCGTGATATTAATCAAGAAATACAGCAAGCATTGTTGAAACATACACCACAGCCCTTGTTGATGGCATTGTTAGGTTATGTGGTGAACAGACATCAGAACGCGATACCGTTAGATCAAGCTATGTATCGGGCAGGGCTAGCCATATCATTATTTGAGGTCATTCTTGACAAAATCGGCAGGGATTGTTCCGAAGAACTGCGCGATTTGCTCGCGCTGGCCTGTGATTTTAACCAAGACGTTTATTACGCACTGTGTGCGGCTGTCTATGGGGAGGAATAGATCATGAGTCATTCCTCTTCAAAACATACGGACAACCGCCCGATAAACGTTATCCGAACCGTGAAACAATCCGCCATGAATCACTGGCAAAGCCTATTGCCCGCCTGTGGTATTGACGTTCCGGCAAAAGGGAAGCATGGCGCTTGTCCGATATGCGGCGGTACTGACCGTTTTCACTTTATAGACGATAACCATCACGGCGATTGGCATTGTCGCCAGTGTGATCAGCCCAATCATGGTGATGGTCTGGATTTAGTGGCAAGAACTAAAGGTATCACTATTCTAACCGCTGCTAAGCAGGTTGCTGATGTGCTGGCAATGCCGTTACCTGAACTCAAACCAGTTAAAGAGCAGCCTCGAACAATGAAACCCATTGCGGAACGGATCGCGGTGCTGGTGGCAAAATCGATAAGGGGAGAATCTCAGTATCTGGCGAAAAAAGGGCTGCATTGCCCCAATCAGCGATTATTGCAGGATTCTCTATTGCTGGTAACGCAAACGCTGGACGGCACTATTACGGGTGCCCAGACCATCAAGCCAAACGGTGAAAAGTACCTTGTCTCCGGCACACGAAAGAAAGGGAGTGTTATTCCGGTATGTGAAATTGCCGGAATGCCAGACACCATAATCATTACCGAAGGTTATGCTACGGCGCTGACTATCCGCCAGTTACATAATGGCGCGGTGCTGGCTGCGATTGATGAAAGTAATTTACTGAATGTTGCTGGATTGGTCAGAAAGCAGTGGCCTGCATCGAAAATTATCCTTGCGGCTGACAATGACTGGCACGAGCCGGAAGAACGGGACAAAAACGGCAAGCTTAAAAAGCCGCCAAAACTATCAATGGCTGGGTAACGTTACCGCCAACGGAATATAAAGCCGACTGGGACGATTATCGTCAACGTCACGGTATAGAGGCAGCAAAGCAGGCATTCAGCAACGGGTTATATCAGATTGGGGAGAAAAAACTCATGGAAGCAGAAGCGGCAGTGATCCACGAAACGAAGCCCAAAAAGGCCACTAACAATCTGGCACAAATGGCAGCCAGTCAGCGCGGGGCATTATTGGTTGAGCATTACCAAAAAATTGCGGTACATGCTGAAAGCGAAGCCGTTTATCACTATAACGGCACGACATGGGAAACCCTTTCAGATAATGAGCTGCGTCGCGCAATGGTGGCAATCTTTGACCAGCACGACACCCCTTATAGCCCGAATGGTATCAATAACGCTATCTGTGCCATGAAATTACAAATTCTGGTTATTGGCGAACAACGGTCGGATTTAATCGGATTCAGCAATGGCGTGTATGCGTTATCGACACAACAATTTGCCCCTCACCAGTCGGAACATTGGCTCATAAACCATAATGGCATTGAGTTTACCCAGCCCACTATCGGCGAAAACTTGCCGGATCATGCTCCTGACTTTTATCGCTGGCTATCCCATGCGGCGGGGCAGAATGAAAACAAGATGAATCGCATCAAAGCTGCCTTGCTTATGATTTTGGCAAACCGTTATGACTGGCAGCTATTTATTGAAGTGACAGGCGAAGGTGGCAGCGGTAAAAGTGTGTTTACTTATATCGCGACCTTATTAGCAGGCGAACATAACACCGCCAGTGGCAATATGAGAGCGCTGGATGAAGCCAGAGGCCGTTATCAGTTTGTCGGCAAGAGCTTAATTACGCTGCCCGATCAGGTTAAATATGTGGGTGAAGGCGCAGGCATTAAGGCCATTACAGGCGGCGACCTGATTGAAGTTGACGGAAAATACGAGAAGCAATTTTCTACTATCATCAAAGCCGTGGTATTAGCCACCAATAACGAACCGATGAGCTTTACCGAACGCAATGGCGGTATTGCACGGCGGCGGGTGATATTCCCGTTTAATATTCCGGTCAAAGAGTCCGAGAAAGACCCACAATTGCCGGAGAAAATCAGTCGGGAACTGCCTGTAATTATTCGTCACTTGTTAAACGAATTTGCCGACCAGAATAAGGCTAAGAAACTACTACAGGCGCAACGCGACTCGAACGAAGCGTTAACGGTAAAGAGTCATTCCGATCCGCTGTATCGCTTTTGTGGTTATTTGGTGTCTGTCAATGATACAACTGGGATGAAGATGGGGAATAAAAATATCAGCCCACGGGCACCGCGTATTTATCTTTATCATGCCTATTTATCTTTTATGGAAGCGCACGAATTTGAACGGCCGTTAACCCTGACAAAATTTGGTGATTCAATCCCCAAGATTATGCAGGAATACCGGAAGGACTATCGAAAAGTCAGGACAAAGCAAGGTTATTCGTATAACGTGGCGTTATCCGAAGAGGCCGAAGAATGGCTTCCGGCAGTGCCTGAACTGCGCAGAGGTTAACCCCCAGATAAACTTTTGGTGTTAACTGTACACCCTGTGCACAAAATAGAATAATCATATGATATTAAAGGTAAAAATAAGGTGTATAGTTATCTTTTAACTGTGCACTAACTATACACCCTATACATCGGTTATTTATCGTCAGGGTGAACAGTCGTGCACAGTTGGTGTATATCATATACACCGCCACAAACTCAGGCAGGACAAGGCATTCAGAGGTAAATGCACAGGGTATACAGTTGAGAGGGACAAAAAGATTTTCAGGGGGGTATCTTCTGGCAGGCAAATAAAAGCCGGATGAATCTAAGAAGATAAATTTAGTACATCAATTTGTTTTTTTATTAGGGTACTATCTGAAATTTAAATTAGGTAATTATCTGATTTTATTTAAGAAGAGAGGTTAATCACAATTTTGCGGGTGTGCTTTTATCCACGCTGGAATAGATAAATATTGCTGTTATATCCTGTTTAATTGATGCTATATGGAAATCGTGACACAAATCACTTTATTGTTACATGCCTTAATAGTAATTAATGAAATTATTCATGACGAATATTATGGAGAATTGAGGAATGACACATAAGAAATATAATTCCACTTGGGATGGCTATATGGGGGATGTTTTAAGGGGGAATGTGGGAATTAATCAGCTAAAGCCTCAACATGAATTTTTTGATGCTATTGGTTTAGAAAAAGTATTGAGGGATAATACCCAGTATCACTTTGTTCTCACATTATCAGAAGCTCAAAGCATTATTGAGGATATTAGTCCTCGC
The DNA here is from genome assembly GCF_900113945.1 of Xenorhabdus mauleonii. Lineage (GTDB taxonomy): Bacteria > Pseudomonadota > Gammaproteobacteria > Enterobacterales > Enterobacteriaceae > Xenorhabdus > Xenorhabdus mauleonii. The sequence continues at coordinate 114,925 of NZ_FORG01000001.1, read as the reverse complement.
CGTCCACAAAGTCCAAATCATGGAGAAGCATTTGCAAGAGGTATGAACGAAAAACACCTAAATTATGAAGAAGCATTTGCAAGAGGTACGGACGCAGGATACAAGAAAAAAAATCCTATAGCGCGTGTATTTTCTGTCACTGATCCCATATCTACTTATGCAGGAAATATCTATGATTCACGTGGATTCCATGATGTTGTTCGAGAATTTAAGAGCTTAGGCATTAAAGCGGCAGAACATGTAGGAAAAAATGGGGAAAAGTATATTCACATATCAGGGCATGCAGGTCTTCGGAGTCGTATCATGGGGACACGATATCGTGCCAAAAATCCCCAAATGCTTGGAATGGGAATAGGGCAGCAGGGTCTTAATGCAAGCGTTGTTCAAGGAGTTAGATTCTCCATCATTTTTTCTATTGGATATCGAGTAATAGAAAGTATTTTTAAGGATGAATATACGCTAGCCGATTTTCTTGGAAATGTAACCATGGATATGGCTAAAACTGCTATTATAGCGACAGCCTCTTGGGCTGTCGGTTCAGCTTTAATTGCTACAGCCGCTTTAGGTGGCAGTATAATTGCTGTTGCGGGAATAGTTCTACTTGCTGGTTTTGCAGTGGCTTATATTTTAGATGCTCTTGATAAGCAATATGGGATAAGTGAAAAATTAATAGCACTCATAAAAGAAGAAATGAAGAGAAAACCAAGAACACCGGAAGCGGATTTACAGCATTTTTTTAATGAATTAGGAAGGATTAGGTGAATAGTAAATACCTTAAAGCATTAGGTGTGCTAATATTATTATTGTTAATGACATTTATAGTTGCTTTCATTATTGGCGATGCTGTTTCATTAATATTAATGAAAGATGAAATAAGATTTTCTGCCACTGTTGTCATGGTTGTTATGTCTTCACCTCTATTATTATATTCGTTATCAGGCTCTGTTTTTTTCTTTATCTTTGATAGATTACCTAAATTTAACAAGTTAGTTGTTAAATATCTTAGTAGGTTGATGATTGCATCATTTATAATTGGTTTTCCTATCTCTTTTTATGTTGATTATAAGTTAAAAAGCGATGGTTATCTGACATGCGATAAATTATCGTGGATGTCACCAACCACCTATGTAAAAGATTTATCACTGTGTAAATGAAAGATTTTGTAAATGTTTCGTCCTCATGTTTTCGCAAGTTTAGCCTCTGAATTTCAGGGGCTTTTTTATCATTTTTCATGATGCTAAATAGTGTTTTAAGCAGAATAACCAACCGTAAAACACCATGAAAAAGCTACTCGAATTACGCCAACAAAAGGCTTCCCTTACCGAACAAATGCGTTCACTGCTCACCAACGCTGAAAACGAAAAGCGTTCACTCAATGCCGATGAAGCCAAATAGTTCGATGAGCTGCGCAGCCAGTCCGACACGCTGAATACTGAAATTGCCCGTTATGAAGCATTGGCTGATGAAGAACGCAGTCAGGTAAAGGCACAACCGACCAGCAAAAAACTCAGCAATGATGAACTGCGCCACTATGTTCTGACTGGCGAGGCTCGTTCCTTATCTATGGGCGTTCCGTCAGACGGTGGCTATACCTTTATCCCTGAGCTGAACAAACAGATCATGAAGCAACTGACAGATGAGTCAGTCATGCGCCGTATCTGTACGGTAAAAACCACACGTAGCAACGAATACAAACAGCTTGTTTTGGTCGGTGGCGCAGCCGTGGCACACGGGGAAGAAGGCAAGTCACGCCATGAAACCACAACGCCGAAAATGGAAGAAGTCAGCATTAAACTGTTTCCCATTTACGCCTACCCCAAGACAACCCAAGAGATTATCGATTTTAGCGATGTGGATATCTTAGGTTGGCTGACTTCTGAAATTGCCGACACATTCGTTGATACCGAAGAAACGGGTCTCGTGAGCGGTGACGGCAGCAAGAAAGCAAAAGGCTTTCTGTCTTATCCCCGTGATACCCAAGCCGACAAGATTCGTGCATTTGGCACATTGCAAAAACTGGAAGTGGCCGAACTTTCAGCGGATAACCTGATTGACCTGAAATTCTTACTCAAAAATAAATACCGTAAAAATGCCGTCTGGGTGATGAACTCCAGCACAGCCGCTCAGGTACAGAAGCTGAAAAACGGCAATGGTGATTATATCTGGCGGGAACGTTTACAGGCGGGTGATCCCGATATGCTGCTGGGCTTGCCTGTCCATTACCTCGAATTTATGCCAGAGGGTGTGATCGGTCTGGGTGATTTCAAGCGCGGCTATTTCATTGTTGACCATGAAACGGGCATTCGTACCCGTCCTGACAATATCACCGAGCCGGGATGTTATAAGGTACATACCGATAAATATCTGGGCGGCGGGCTGGTGGATCCCAACGCAATTAAGGTACTGGAAGTGAAAGCACCCGGCAACTAAGCAGAAGGGGTATCGCGCCCCTTTCCAAGCCTTGGAGTCCATCAATGAAGAATGATTTTGAAATCCGCACCGCTTCACTGTCTGCCAGCAATAAGACGCTGACAGGTTATGTGATTAAGTGGAACAGCCGATCCCATGTGTTGTGTGATGAATTTGTCGAACAATTTGCCCCGAATGCGTTTAACGCCAGCTTAGCGGCAGGGGCTGATATCAGGGCATTGTACGAGCATGACCCGATGAACCTGTTAGGCCGTACCACGTCCGGCACATTGCAACTTGTTGAAGATGCCATCGGATTACGCTTCGAACTAACCCCACCAGATACGCAATTAGGGCACGATGTATTAACACTGGTTGAACGCGGGGATATACAAGGCATGTCCTTTGGTTTTCGTGCCATTAAAGATCAGTGGGATACAGACCAAACACCTTATATCAGAACCGTATTGGAGGCTGAATTACGGGAAATCACCATAACCAGCTTACCTGCCTATCCTGAAAGTGGCGTAGAGATTGCTAGGCGTTCACTGAATGCCGCTAAGCCCTGTCATGTGGATTTGCGTCATTACTGGTTGCAACTGTCCGAGGTGTAACCATGTGGCCTTTTACGCGAAAAACGCCTGAAACCCGCAGCATGGGTATTGATGAGTTTCTTTCACTGGCAGGCATGGCTAATACCAAATCAGGCGAACATGTTTCTCCGTCTACGGCAGAAGGGTTACCCGCTGTGATGAACGCCGTTACCGTCATTAGTGAAGCGGTGGCCTCCATGCCTTGCTACCTCTATCGGGTTCAACACCAGAACGGCAAAGAAACCCGCGAATGGTTGAGTGATCACCCCGTTGATTATTTACTCAATGAGTGCCCGAATGACTGCCAGACGCCGTACCAGTTCAAAAGAACCCTGATGCGTCATTGCCTGCTGAATGGCAATGCGTATGCGGTGATTGTTTGGGGGCGGGATGGGCAGCCGCAATCCTTACATCCTTACCTGCCATCAGCAGTCGTACCACAACGATTATCCGATCATCGGTTCGCGTATACCATCACCGAGCCTTATAGCGGTAAGGTTAAAACCTATTTACAGGAAGAAGTGTTACATTTGCGCTATGCCACCGAAGATGGCTTTTTGGGGCGTTCTCCCGTCACGGTTTGCCGTGAAACACTGAGCTTAGGTCTGGCACAACAGCGCCACGGCGCAAGCATTATGAAAGACGGCATGATGGCGGCGGGAGTAATTAAAGCCGCTGACTGGCTGGATGGGATAAAGGGAAGTAAAGCACTGGAAGCCCTCGAACGCTACAAGGGTGCTCGCAACGCTGGGAAAACGCCGATCCTTGAAGGTGGGATGGAATACCAACAATTAGGCATGAGTAACCAAGATGCAGAATGGCTGGCCTCCCGCCGTTTCACCATTGACGATATCGCCCGTATGTTCAATGTCAGCCCGATCTTTCTGCAAGAATATTCGAACAGCACCTACAGCAATTTCAGCGAAGCCTCACGCGCTTTTCTGACCATCACTATGCGCCCGTGGCTCGCCAATTTTGAGCAGCAAATCAAAGCGGCCTTACTAATGACTTCGGCAAAGCGGGGTGTTCGTTATCAAGTCGAATTTGACACTGCCGACTTACTGCGTGCCAATCCGAAAGAACGTTTCCAGAGCTATGAGACGGCGATTAAATCCGGTGTCATGTCACCGAATGAAGCCCGCGAACGTGAGGGATTATCGCCGCGTGACGGTGGCGATGAATTCAGTCAGGCATGGAAGCAAACGGTCGAAGTGAAAGAAACAGCGGAGGCCAAGGAATGAGAGCAGGCAGATTACGACATCGGATCACCATTCGAAAGAATGAAATCATTCGTGATGAGCTGGGTTCTGAGTTCTACAAGTGGATTGATGTTGCTACCGTCTGGGCAGAGGTGAAAGCTATTAGCGGACACGAGAAGTTGGCCTCCGGTGCTATTTTCGCCGAAGCCACAATGCGTATTTGGCTGCGTTACCGTGATGATATTACGACAGCTAATAATATTACCTATCATGGCGCAAATACCAGAGGAACGGCATTCGACATTGTAGCGGTTATCCCCGATCCCAAACATACTCGTTTGGAGCTGCTTTGTAAGGGAGGTGTTTTCCGATGAGCCAGATTGCAATTCCCCTGAGTGAAATCAGGCAACATTGTCGATTGGATGAAAGCGATACCCTTGATGATGCGTTATTAATGGCTTATGCCGAAGCCGCACTGGAGGTCTGCCAGCAACATATCGGCAAGCGGTTTGATAATGGCTTGGCTTTCACACCAGCAATCAAGGTGGGTTGTCTGCTTTATATCGGCTTGCTGTATGAAAATCGGGAAATGGCAACAGACATTGCTCTTAAAGAAGTCCCGTTCACCATTAAATCACTGTGGTCTATCTATCGTGATGTGGGTGTCTACTGATGCCGTGGCAACCCTTAAAACGCTGTAGCTATCCGAACTGCCGTGAGCGGGTGAAATCAGGGCGATATGCGAGCAACACCTGCGGGAGGCCAGACGAGCGCAGGATAAGCAACGCGGCACCCGCACCCAGCGCAGCTACAGCAATCGATGGGGACGCTATCGGCTGCACTACCTGAAAGCTAACCCGTTATGTGTTCATTGCTTACCGCAGGGTATTTACACACCTGCCATCATTGTGGATCACATCATCCCGATACAGGGTGATACTGATGTGCTGTTCTGGTCTGCATCGAACCATCAGGCATTATGCCAGACCTGCCATAACCGCAAGACCGTACAGACCGACCCCATCATCAAAGCGAAGCGCAAACAAGGGATCTATCGGCAACAGGAAATCGAAGCGGCAAAGTATCGTGACTTTTTTAACAAAAGAATAATCACTCACTGAAATAACGGGGTGGGGGTATCAAAATGACAAATGTCCCTCTCAGCGGAACCGCCCCCCTCCTTCAATTTTTACGCACGGCAGTTTTTTTGAAAATAAAACAACAAGGAAAAAAATCATGGCAAGAGCGCCAAAACCGCCAACTTACCTTAATGATATTGCCGCCAGTCAGTGGAAGGCCAAAGGTAAAATTTTAAGTGAGCGGGAAGACCTGAACGCCGCTGATTGGAACAATTTAGAGCTGTATTGTGTGAACTATTCTATTTACCGAAAAGCCGTGGCAGACCTTGATATACGGGGCTTTAGTATTATAAACAGTCAGGGCAGCGAGAGCAGAAACCCGTCATTGAGTGCCAAAGCGGATGCCGAAAAAATCATGATAAAAATGTCGTCATTACTGGGTTTTGACCCCGTATCACGGCGTAAAAATCCGGTGGAAACTGAGGAAGAAGACGAGCTGGATCGCCTATGAACGCATGGGAACAGTACGCATTTGATATCGAAAATGGCAAAATTCCGGCCTGTAAACGGGTAAAACAGGCCGTGAAACGCTACTATAACGACCTGAATAACCCACTTTATGTGTTTGATTCTGAGGTTGTGGCGCGTTTTATTGCCTTTTCCCGTGTCTGTCCCCATGTCAAAGGCCACCTGCGCAGCAAACCCATCATGCTTGAGCCGTGGCAACAGTTCGCCTTTGCTAACCTGTTTGGTTTTAAGGTGAAGGCAACCGGACGCCGAAAATACCGCAGTGCTTACATTCAAGTGCCGCGCAAAAATGCCAAATCCACCGTTGCCGCAATACTGGTAAACTGGTTCTTGGTGATGGAACAAGGGCAGCAGGATATTTACACCGCCGCCGTGAGTCGGGATCAGGCGCGTATTGTGTTTGATGATGCCCGCCAGATGAGTTTGTTATCAAAACCCTTGAAAAAACGGGTGACTATTCAGCAACACAAAGTCACCTACCCAAAGAGTAATAGTCTGTTAAAACCGCTGGCTGCCAAAGCCGCCACCATTGAAGGGACAAACCCCAGTCTGGCAATTGTTGATGAATATCACTTACACCCTGATAACGCCGTGTACTCTGCCCTTGAGCTGGGAATGGGTGCCCGCCCTGAAGGTATCCTGTTTGCCATCACCACGGCGGGCAGTAACGTTATTTCGGCCTGTAAACAGCATTATGATTATTGCTGTCAGATACTGGATGGCGAAGAACAAAACGAATCCCTGTTTGCCTTGATTTACGAACTGGATGACGAAAAAGAGATTGATGATGAAACCCTTTGGATAAAAGCTAACCCTAATCTAAATGTGTCAGTAGACAGTGCCGCTTTGCATGACACTATCCAGAAAGCGCGGGGCATTCCCTCCCAATGGACGGAAATGCTAACCAAACGTTTTAATATCTGGTGTCAGGGTGAAACGCCGTGGATGGGCGTAGGGGCATGGAAAGCCTGCCAGCAAGATTATGATGAAAACGATCTCATAGGGCTGGAGTGTTACGCTGGGCTGGATTTATCTTCAACGGGCGATATCACCAGCATTTGTTACACGTTCCCCGTGGATAATGAACTGTTATTACTGACCCGTCATTACCTACCCGAAGCACAGTTACAGAACCCGGCCAATAAGAACCGGGCTATTTATCGCCAATGGGCGCAAGCAGGCTGGATACGCACCACCACAGGCGACTGCATTGATTATGACCGTATCCGTGATGATATTCTTAACGACAGCCAGCACTTTGATATCAAGCTGGTGGGTTTTGATACATGGAACGCCACGCACCTTAGAACACAATTACAAGGCGCGGGGCTGGATGTTGAGCCGTTCCCGCAAACCTATATGCGCTTTAGTCCGGTGGCGAAATCGGCTGAGGTGTTCGTGAATCGTAAAGTTATCCGTCACAACGGCGATCCGGTGCTCGCGTGGGCAATGTCTAATGTGGTGATGGAAACCGACGCGAACGCCAATATCAAACCGAATAAGAAGAAATCGGCGAACAAAATCGACCCTGCAATAGCGTTCCTAATGAGTTTTGGCACATGGCAGATTGAGCATGAACAGTTTGCGTTTAGCTTAAGTGAAGAGCAGAAACAACGATTAAATAACTTTGACGGAATTTAGCTAATTAATTGATTTTCATTAACTACCTGTCAGGACGGAGAACAATAAAATCAAGGTGTTAAAAGGTGAGGAATCTCACCTTTATTCCACCAAGTTTTATCAGTCATCAGATATATTTTATTAATTCTTCACGTGTCATTTTATGTCATCCTGCCACCAAAACATGCAACCTATCAAATATTAGTCACTCCGTACTCTCCAATATTGATGAACCCATTTTATTGATGTTCACAGGCGGAGAAGTATCCCACCGCCTTCATGTTATTTAGCAATGTGTATTGTTGATTAAATGAGGGAATTACTATGCAAGATAAGAAGCCTGATGCACCCGTTTCAGAAGATAGCAAACTTGCTATTGTTGCAACGCCAGAATATGTCAACGAAAAAATTGAAGAACATGCCAAGAGCCGAAACCACCCGAATGCAACACTGCAAGATAAGGGATTTGTTGTCCTGAGTAATGATGTCGGTAGTGGTAGCGAAACTATGGCAGCAACACCAAAGGCAGTAAAAACGGCATATGACCTAGCCAATGCCGCAAACAATAATGCCAGTGACCGAGTTCCAATTGGGCGTAAAGTTAATGGTTATACCCTGTCCACCGATATCACCCTGAAAGCAGAGGATATCGGAGCCTATACAAAAGCAGAAACCGATGCTCATATTGGCGAAGTTAACGCATTAGCAGCTACCGCAAATCAGAATGCAATCAATGCCAATACCAATGCCGAAAATAGGCTGTCTAAAGTTCAGAATGGGGCAGATATTCCTGATAAGTTGGCATTCGTGAATAATATCGGATTGGGAGATGCAGCTATTCAGCATCAAGTCCCAAATTTTGCTAGTGTGATGGTTACAGGTAGTGAATGGCGTAACTTTCTCATCCGTCATGATAGTGGATTAGATGTTAACTTTGGCTCACACGGTGACACAGGATATGTAGTTTTACAACCACTAAACCCAGAAACAGGAAAACGGGATACAGTTTCTAATTTTGTATTTGAAAAAGGTGTTGACGGTAATGTTTTGGCGTTGGGATATAACGGTAATGTCACCATTGGCCATGATGGTAATCTAAAACCGAGATCCCCTACTATTCAAATTTACTCGTCCGGTATTTTTACTACTAACGCTCAGTCAGAAGGCGCTATTGTTGAACGTTTATCAAAGGGTACTTATCTCATCAAAGAGGTTATGGGATTCAGTAATGATGGAACAATAGGAAGTATTGAAATCCCACGGTGTCAAAATGATCTCCCATTAATTTGGATTGATCACGAAGTTCTACCTAATGGCTCCATCAAATTAATGACATACCACCGCGAACATTCAGACGCGCCTATTTTCGCTAGAAATGTAAGGGAAGGTTATGCAGATGGTGATTTGATTGATATCCCCGAAGGCAGATTTGTTTCCGTTCGAGTGCAAATGTCTTCCGCTAAAGGTTAATAATCATAGGATTAATTTTCCTGTGGATTGTTGTCGCTGATTCCAAATTGGATCTTCCTGCATGGACACGGACGTCAAACAACAAAGTGTATTAGCCTACATCCTACATATAGTTAGTACCTCCGGTGAGCTTTGGTATTCCCTTTAGTGAACAGCAGCAGCGGCCTATAGCACTCAATGATATATAACACAAAAAATTAAGCTGTTTTACTAGATTACTTATTGAATTTGATAAACCAATTCATTAAAGTAGCCCCGCCATTGGCAAAATCCGATGGTAAGGTTTCGCAGCCTTGTAATGAACTATCCACTGGTAGGATGTCTCTACCAGTGCGTCTGCTATCACCCTTTCAATGGTGGTTCAGGCAGGGGAGGCTTCGGCCTCGCCGGTTGATAGTTCCCGGTACTGCGAACCCTGTTTGAATCACCACCATCAATTTTATTAATTAATGAAAGGGATAGCGGGAATGATTGGTATAAAACAAGATTGGCATCAAGCCGATATTATTGCAGCATTACGTAAACGTGGCACGACCTTAGCGGCTATTTCTCGTGAAGCAGGACTCAGTTCATCAACATTAGCGAATACACTTTCTCGTCCGTGGCCTAAAGGTGAATGGATTATCGCTAACTATCTCGAAATACATCCCTCTGAAATCTGGCCTAGCCGTTATTTTGATTCTCATACCGGAGAATTATTAGAACGGAAAGTTCGCGATAAATCAGCAAAATAATTATTCTAAAATCAAAAAAGACATCAGGGAAATAGTCACCTCATTTTGTTACTTGCAGTACGTTATTGGATTTGATGAGGTGCTACTATCAATTAGCCATTACCTCAACCCTTGTAGCCTCCGCCGTAATTCATCGTAATTTTGAATTGATACAAAAAATATTTTTATATCAATGATATAACTCAGCGAGTAAGATCGAAGTGTTGAATGTACTGAGCTAACTTTTATGGGAGGACATTAGAGCATAAAGGGATAACCCCAAAAGGGTAATAAAATAATGTGGGGGTACAACTGGGGGTATATTAACTTTTCAATGAAAATAATTTGTTTAATATTAAATGGTTATATATTTAATATTGCTCCCTCCTCTCGTCTACTTTTTCCAGTAAAATCAACAAATAATAACAACTCTAAGTCTCCTAATATCTCTTAACATCTCCTGAGAGCGACATGAAATTGTGTATAGTTTTTCCTATACACATCTTCCTATACACATGGGTGAAATGATGAAGCTAACAGACGTGGCAATTAAAAGAGCCAAGCCGGAAGCAAAGTCATATACGCTGTCTGATGGAAATGGACTTTGTTTATTAGTAGAGCCATTGGCGATTCCGTTATTGTTTTGAAGGCAAGCAGAAGATGATTTCCTTAGGGACTTATCCAGAGGTGCCTTTAGCTGAAGCCAGAAGAAAAACAGCAGAGCATCGATCAAAGGCTGCTGCTGGCATTAACCCTTCCGAAGATAGAAAAAGACAGAAACGAGAAAGTATTATCATGTCAGAAAATACTTTTGAGAAAATTACCCGTGAATGGTATGAAAAGCGCAAGAGTAGATGGTCAGTAGGTTATCGCATGGACATGATGAGTGCTTTGAAAATGGAGTATTTTCTTAACCCGTTTTATCTAAATTCTTATTTAGCCTAATTAGCTTATCCGACATATACATTACCCCTCTCTGATATCCATCATTCTATTTAACTTGAAACTAATCCAATAGCGGAAATAGTTCAGTAGTTCGACAATATCGAATACCTCCTATTAACGAAAGTCTTGTTTACTCTGGTAGAAGGCATTAGTTGAATGGAGAGCGAGAACAAGCCACCGTATTCTGAGGTGACGCTTGAAAAAGCCTACGGGATGTTATGAAAAACTATCACAAACTGGCTCAGTGTAGGCTGGGTATCTACGGCTAAAATGGTGGAATCCTCGGTCATGGGGTTCTGGATATTGGGTGAAGAAAGAATGAAATTCAACAACCGATACTTCACCCTTGGAGATTTTTCTGTTGCCGCGGGTCTGCTTTGGTTCTATTACAGTGAGTATCAGCAAAAAACCAAAGATTATGATGGCCTGAATAGTAAATACCAAACACAGGTCATCACAATTAAAGACCAGCACGAACGCACTTTCAGAAATAGATACCACCCGCTTACAGGAACTAACCAATGCCAAATCTAAAATCACTCAGCTTAGTGATGATTTGCGTACTCATGTTAAGAGGGTGTATGTCAAAGCCGAATGCCCAGTGACTGAAACCACTTCCCCCGCCAGCTTGGATGCATCAGGATCTACCCGACTGGAGAAAGACTCTGAACAAGATTATGTACGTATCTTCGGAGAACTTGAAACCCTCGAAGCCCAGTACCTTGAATTGAGTGTAGAGGAATCGTGCTTACGCAGAAAATTTTCATTTATCTTTTTAAAGTCCAACCGTTTTTGTGCCGATCATGCTTGCTTGCCCACCGACTCTAACACGACTAATCGTCTGCGCTTGTGTATCAATTGTCACCTGAATCAGGGAGGAACATCCCATAGCCCGCCCTTGCTCTAACAAGAAGTGAGTTTCGCCGGGCAGGACATGACTGACCAAATAGCACCCCAGAGCGCCGCTGGCACTGCCGGTGGCGGATTCTTCATCTATGCCGTACAGTGGCGCGAAATTTCGGCAGTGGGCTGTGATGGAAGCATGGCGGCTCAGTTCAAATACGTGGAAACCGATAGTATCGAATTCGCGGCTCAGGTTTGCAATCGCTTCATAATCAGGTCGCAAGGTGTCTAACTGACCGGGTTGCACTGGAATAAGGATGTCCGGCAATCCTGTTGAGACTACCTCGATGGGAAAACCGGTTCCTTCAATAACCTCGCGGTGTACCCCGAGAGCAGCTGCGATATCTTCGACAGCAGGCCCTTGCCGTCTGATAGGCAGAGCCTGCCCCATGACGACACTGTGGGGGCTGACAGCCACACTCAGAATACCGGCTTTGGTTTTTTGCTTGTAATCACCCGGCGCAAGCAGATCGAGTGAAGCCAAGGTGAAAAAAACGGCTAATGTCGCGTGCCCGCAAAAATCTACTTCACTTTCAGGCGTAAAAAAATCCACCTTGAAATCTGTGTCCTCGCCGGCATAGACAAATGCGGTCTCGGAAAAACCCACCTGCCGCGCGATAGCTATTTTTTGCGCGACGCTCAGGTCGGGCGGGTTGAGTACGACCCCTGCGGGGTTGCCGCCAGAATTATTTCGGGTAAATGAGTTTACAAGGTGTACCTTGATGTCGTGCTCAACCGAGCGTGTTGCCTCATTTTGCATCTGTTGCTCCAGCGTTATGACCAGATTCGATCTAAGTCCTATGTGTAAAACTTGATCACATGTTGATAGTTCAGGATGTCTTCATTGTGGGAGGGGACTAGCTGGTTCAGCAGGCGTTCGGTCGTTTCTTGTGCTGCCTTGAGCTATATAAACATATTGTGGGTAAGGGGGGCATCTCAATGCAATGGCCTGCTGAATTCTTTCACTAATCATCAATCCCTTTCTTTTAACTACAGAAATCCTTTCTACCATCTTTTGTGGAAGAAAGCTTGTAAAAAAATAACCCCTCTGGCCGGTTCAAAACCGACCTGTAACAACTGAATTAAAGTGCCCCATTTTATGGGGTTACCCACTTAAATCATTTCCTACCGGAGACATATCGAAAACAGTTAGAAAATTCTAGTCAGGTCTCAGTTAATGTGGGAGTGGGCAGTGGCAGTGATTTGTTTTTAGGAGCTTTAGTATGCTCCTCTGGAGAGAAATAAATGCCATCTTTTATAAAGATGGGTTTTTATTTTTTGGTACTACCTGAAATTAAAATGACGTAATAATCTGATTTTATTTAAGGATAGAAGTTAATCACAATTTCATTGATGGGCTTTTATTCACACTGGTATAGATAAATAATTCTGTTATATCCTGTTTCATTGAGCATTTATCGAAAGTGCTGTTACAGGAGACAAGAATGTCATATATCATTTACTTGTCATTAAAGGGCAAGAAACAGGGTTTAATTTCAGCAGGCTGTTCAACACCTGAATCGATTGGTAATCGTTATCAAAAAGGACGAGAAGATCAAATACAGGTATTGAGCCTCAACCATACGATGAGCCGTGACCAGAACGTAAATCATCAGCCTGTCAGCTTTGTGAAGCCCATTGATAAATCCTCTCCCCTGCTAGCGATGGCAATCGACGGAAACGAATTGCTGGATGCCAGTTTTATGCATTACCGGACAAGCACGATGGGTCAACTTGAATTTTTTTATGAAATCAAGCTGGCAAGTGCCACTATTGTGGATATTTCCTATAATTATCCGCATTCAATCAATGACAACGGTGCGATCCCGCATGAAGTTGTTATGCTTGATTACAAGTCTATTTCATGCAATCACATTGCCGCAGGTACCTCGGGTTACAGCATTTCACAATTAGCAGGGCGTGAAGAGGCAAAACCGCTTTTATCCGGGTTCTCGAATATCAAACCATTGGTTAATGAAGAACCGGTGAAAGACTCACGACACCACGTACGTTATCGTTGTATTGATGACGAGGGAAATCTTTTAATTGAGCGTAAATATCGGGTTTGCCTGCCGGATGGGCAGATAAAAACAGGGATGACAGATAAGCAGGGTTTTACCCAATGGCATATCACCGACGATAAAACGAACCTTAATTTTCATATATTAATGGATTAATACCAATGCCAACATATGCCGTTCAGACCAAAATAGAATCGAATGTTCCTGCTGAAAATTTGCTTTACGATTTAGCCATTTATCGTCAGGATGCAAAAGGAAATTTCCATATATTACTCGATGTTTTTCAGGAGAAATTGCAGAGTAATTATGAAACTCAACAGCATGTTACACAGGAAACAGACGATGAACTTTCTGTGATTTATATCATGCATATTATGCTATACCGCAAACATGACTCAAATATATTTCCGGCACTGCAAGCCCCATTTAAGAAAATGCATACCCTCGGTGAATTAGCTTCCGGTAAAGCTTGCTCGGATAAAAAACGAGAAAATGCCTGTTATTTTGAAAGTACGATTGAAACAAAACCTGTCAGCGACGGAGATAATACCGTCGAATTAAAAATCACCATTCCTGAGCGACCTTTTATTGCGAAAGAATATCCCATTGGCCACCCTGACGATCCATTTGAAAAAAGTAAAATTGAATCACAAATTCAAGGTAGAGTATCGAAAAGAACGTATCCAAGACAAGGGTGGGCTAGTTTGTGCGGCCCGGCTGCATTTTTTTATTGCTTGCAGATGGACAGACCCGATATTTATGAGCAAGCCGCCCGTGAATTATGGCAATATGGTAAGACTAAAATAGGGCAGTTAGAAATTAAACCAGGTGACGGTTGCCGACATCCAAAAGGTTCGTTTTATGATCTAAGGTATAATCCTCAGAGAGAAAAAATATCTGGCCTAGACTGGGTAACATTAGCTAGCTTAAGAGATTCAGAAAATATGATTTTTAGCTATGATGAGGTCGAATATCAGACATCAGGAATTACAGCGTGGTGGTCACTATCAGATTGGTTTGAAAAAGCAGGATATGAAAAAGTATTTAGCAATGTTGGGTTATCTAGTTGCAACATAAAAGATTTGATAACTCTTAATGATTATTATAGTAATGGATATCATGTTGTTACATTAATTTCAGCAGGAATGTTATATGAATATGGTGATAAAGAAACTTCAGGTAAAAACCACTGGGTCGTTTGGAATGGAACAGTAAAAAATTATCAAAACGAGGAAATAAAAGAAGACTTTGATTTAAATCAACATGTAGACTTGAATTTATTTTCGTGGGGGTTTGTCAAAAATCAAGTAAAACCAGGTAAAACATTAGATTATTTTTTAGGGAAAACATTCGGAGGATTGGTTTTGAAACCACTAAAATAAAATGAAAAAATATTTAATTTTCTTATTCTTTTTTCTGTCTGGATGTAGTAGTCCATCATCCAATATTTCACCTAAATCAAATTATTTGCCTGATGCATTTTTAAATAAATCATACAAAACATCAATCCTTATGAGGGATATGAGTATTATGAAAGAGTCAGTACATATAGACATTATCCCTAATAATTCTGGGCTGCAATGGAATCCACATAGAACCATAGTACAAAGAGGAAAGGAAAATGAAATACGAGAAAATTACAATAATATTGTAATTAATGGAATTCCTATAATTCCCGGGGAAATAAAAATAATATTGTATGGTTCAACCCGTGGGACAATGTTTACGAAAGTAAGGGAGTTTAATAAAATCTACACAATAAAAGTAAAAGAATAATAAATTTAGAGGGTGGCGATTTATATCGCCACCCTCTAAATTTATAATAAAAATATTTCTTCTTATATTTTGTATGAGCACTTAGTACAATTAAGTGAATTTTTTATTATTTCTCATGAAGTTAAAAATAATAATCATTATAAAATTAAATCTTGTACATATAAACAAAATGAAAAAACTACTCGAACTACGCCAACAAAAACCCGATTTAATCCAAAAAATGCAAATTGTTAATTAAAGCCGAAAACGAAAAACACCCACTTACCAGCATTTAAGTCAAACAGCCCGCTCCTTGAGGATTGAAACTACCTATCATGAGCCAGTAATACGCCGAACTTGCACGAAGAAAACTATACGTAGCAACGAATATGATGGGAGTCTCTCGTGGCACATAGAGATCAACGCAAGGCATGTAGTGAGACTGCCATACTCCAAATGAAATAAGCCAGTATCAAGCTATTCTACCTTTGCGATAATCCTAAAACTAAGCAAGAAATCGTCGATTTGGGTGATGGAATATTTTGGCTGGCTGAGTTCTTTAGGCTAGCAACTTGCCTCATTTGAGAGTATCACTGTAGATGCTTGTGGTTTTGGATAAAGAGGTGAGTTATGGAGCGATTTGATATTGATGAAAATGAGGGATTTGAAAATCTTCCTACTGAGAATATGATTCATTTAACCTATCATAATCAAGGAGGGTTTTATTACTTTGTGGTGGATACAGATCGAGATATAAGCCTCCCTAGAAATCGTTTACTTTCAGGAGGGCCTCGCCGTCCATTTGAGAAATTAAGTGCTCAAAACCCATTGAACCCGGCTGTAGAAAATCACCGAAGATTGTTTATTGTTGGGGTAGGAATGAGCGCACAAATAACCCCAAATCAAGGAAGTCTAATTGTTGGCGGTAATGTGGGAATTATTAGTATAGGAACACTGAATACATATATACAACAATTGATAGTTCAAATAGGTCCTATTGATAGCATTCGACTTATAGGTAATTATTCATCTCCTGTTCATGATAGGTTTGTACAGAATTTGGCAAACTCAACAGGGATGAGAGTATATGCATCAAGAGGTAGATTTGAATTTAGAAATATTGCATCACCGCCTGTTAATAATACTCTTCCTCAAAATTTATGGTTCATTGCACATCGTGGAACCTTAGATGTTAATAGATTTTTCTTTTGCGATCCTAATAACCCTTAGGCGATTTTCATAGTGTGTTTTTTATTAACTAAAATTCATTTCAATAGATTTAATGGCCTCGCCATTCAAATGACGAGGCTTTTTTTAGTGTATATCTAACATGTTTGCTCCAATGGCACTTTTTATTAATCTCTTAACTACTGATGTTATTTTTTATTATTACACTGTGAAGTGATGAAAATAGGCTAAATTACCTCAATCATCTGCTGGTTTTTGAATTATCATTATCAATAATATCTCATTATACTAAAATGGATTGGTGAATAATTTATATGATGTAGTAATTATCAATAAGTCAATCCATTAGCGGTGGCGAAGTAATTAATAAAATATTTTTTGAATAATTTCATCAAAAGGAGAATAATATGAAGATCATGTTTGGTTCTATCATGTTTTTTCTGTTTTTATTCATGAAACCGGTTTTTGCTGAAACAGCATATAATATTGAGTTTGTAAACTCTTCGAATAAACATATTTATATAGATAAAGACTATGATTATTGCATGAATGACGCGGGTGATGCACATATCATTGTCCCTAAGAATGAGGGTAGAAAAACAGTTTTAAAGGATAGTGATAGTTTTGCAAATTGTAGGGCTTCCAGTAGATATGTGAATTGGACTGTCCGTTACCCACAGGGTGAGGATATAGTAAGTTGTGGATTAACTTTTAAAGTTGATGGCATCTTTGATGGCTTAATCGGAGCACCGCTTAAATGGCTTATAGGCGTGGGCGGATGCAATGAATTGGTAAATGATGCGACTTGCGGTGAAGTAGGATGCCATAATAAACTTATCGATTACTATTCGATGAAAGATAAAAATATGAAGATAATATTTAAATAATCAATATTAATAAAAACGCGAGTCAAAGCACAGTTAATTGAAAAATCAAAAGGGGGATAGTTATCCCCTTTTGATTTATTGATATTCTAGAAAGTTAAATCTGAAAAACTTGGCTAAACGTACTCTCAAGCCTAATTTTCTCTGTAAAAATATACGGCAGTATTTATGGCAATTTAATATTATTGATGGTATTTGGTATAACAAAACCTTCTCTTCAAGGCTAAATATTTCATACCGCCATTTCTGGTAAAATGCGATAAATAAGCTGACAATAAAGTGATTATCATGTAGGCTAAAACTCCAATAATATTAATGAATAAAAGGAGTTTGGTTTATGGGAATGGCTTTGGTTCTTTATGCCGTTATGGCAGTAGGTGCAACGTTAGGAACAATCATTTCACTTATTGGTTTAATAGCCACATTTCGGAAATGTGAGAAAAATGATAGCTCACTTAATTGGCTAATTATCATATTGTTAGGTGGAATATTCGCTGTCTCATTCTATTTTGTCTGCACTCTTTTGCCTGAGATACCAACTATCATCGAATTATTTAAAAGAGGTCATGCTTAATCTCTTTTGATAGTCAATCCTCTTCTGAGGAACTATCTTTACACTTCGTCTTTCAAGCTGCCCTTTGTTGTCTGCGCTCGATCACCCCGGTCACCGTTTTTATAAACATACGGTTATCTATGCTTCCGGGGATTATGAGAGGTTCCTGCCTCTCGCCGGAGGCCAGCTTTTGGCTGTTCAAATTCGTTCCCGACGAATTTGTCATTCCCTTGCCACCGTGATGTAACTTGCAATCCATTGTGTAGATATGGAGTGGTGCGTGAAGGCGTATTAATAGAAAGAATGGTCATTGGAGGACAATGTAGTCCTCCATCTGCACGGTTAATTACTTGGCTGGCCCGGGAAATGAATCGACATATTTTATAGTAAAATCCGGGAATGAGTTGACGAACTGGATTTTGTAATCAGGTGATGCTGCAACCATTCGCCATTTGCCCGGCGAATTAGCAAAACTGGTAACAAGTTTGACTTTCAGATCGGGTAATGAGTTAACAATCTTCACTTTATAATCTGCGCCAGAATTTACCACTTTAATGTTCCCATAAATCTTGGAAACATCGACTTTGGTTTTAGCGTAAGCCCCAAACGAAAGTAGTGTGGCAACTAACAAAATGACTAATTTTTTCATGTGAACTCTTGTCCATTACAGGTGATTCAAATAATGGAAATCTAATCATACGCCGGATGACACGATTTTGATAACGGAGAGTGATCAAATGATCACGGATAACGATTTTTGGCATTCCAGTGGCATTGCATTGGTAGTTAATCTATTGATAATAATCGTTTTTATGATGACTATCATTGATATGCAGATAGTTTGAGTGGATATGAAGATAGTTAAAATGGAAGCGGCTGGCATCAGTGACATACGGCCGGAATATACCTGAGAAATTATCCATGCTCTTACTGACAATCCCTCAGGCCTGAAATCTGCTTCCTTTATTTTCTTAATCTAACGTTGTTTTAATCCAAGGGACACACTCGAATAATATGACCATCAGGATCTTTCACAAGAAAGGTCTGACCAAAAACGTCCGTGTAAATTTCTTGTTCAATGTTAATATCCGGATGTTTTTTCCAATCTTCAAAAAGCTGCTCAACATTGTTGCTGGCGGGCAACATGATGCCAATTTCTGAAAAACGCTGGGTAGCACTGTCTGGTTTTGTTCCGCCACTCCAAAGCGCGAAAATCGCCTCGTTATCCGCAGAAAATGCCACATATCTCGGGCTGGAAAAAATCGGTTCTGCATTGAAAATGGTTTTATAAAAGCGAGTGGAACGCTCGATATCGGAAACATAAACTAACTGAAGATTAGGCTTTACAGCAATGGATTCTATTATCTCGGTTTTTTCGACCACGGCTTTCAGTCTCGAGAGATTATCAACCAAGTCTAGCGTAACCTGTGTAAAAAAACGCTCGGATTGAATATCAGGAATGCCAGCATTAGGTTCAAAAGAAACGGCTACTTGAACACGATTTGCCATATGGTTTTCATCAGTCAAAATCTGATGGCAAAAAGTTAATATTCCCATATGAGGCAGATTCACCTGATCAGTAAACTCTTTATCCACTTCGACCTTCACAAGATAGAAACGGATTTCAGGCATGCCATTCAATATCATCCTGCCATATTGCCC
The DNA here is from genome assembly GCF_900113945.1 of Xenorhabdus mauleonii. Taxonomy (GTDB): domain Bacteria; phylum Pseudomonadota; class Gammaproteobacteria; order Enterobacterales; family Enterobacteriaceae; genus Xenorhabdus; species Xenorhabdus mauleonii. Next base: position 95,403 of record NZ_FORG01000001.1, on the reverse strand, counting down.
GGTCTTAATTTCTCCTTCGAATTGAAAGGACTCTAAACCAAGTTCCCATTTTTTTCTCAGTTCAAAATCAACATAGTGAGCCCAGATTCGAGAGGGTTTTGCATTTAGCGATGTTGAAAAAGTTAGAGTTAACATGAACACCTCCAAGGTCAAACACTGACGCAAAAATATTTAGAGTCCGCAGGATAGCAATGAGCTGTGACAGTTTCTGTCAGCAGTGTTTTCACCATATGGATTTCATATAAATTCAGAACACCAATTGAGTGAGGAATAAAGGTTAATTAGGTATTTTTTCCTTTTCCCGCCATTCCTTAAGTAAGGATTGTCTTGATCGGGGATAACAACAATTTTCTACGGTTAAATGGGCAATTCTGTCTGATCTGAAATGGCGGAGTTCTGTCCGTAATTCACACCAACCAATGACAATACTGATATTTTCAAAATAACCCAATGCAAATGGCCATATCGTCCTTTCTGATTGATTACCCTTCAGATCCCTATACATGATGGTGATTTTATGTCTGTGGCGAATTGCTTGTCTTATTTGTTGAATATCAACAGTGGGCTGCGTTTCCACAGAAGCAGGGCCAACCAATAATGAGTTGTTTTCCAACGTTTGTTTTAATTCTATCGGGATCACGGCTGCAATTTTGTTGAGCGCGCTATTTGCAGCAGCTTTTAGCTGTGAGTCTGTACGCTTGGCGACCCAGCGAGCGCCTAATGCCAAGGCTTCTATTTCACTTTGTGTCAACATCAATGGCGGCAAAACAAATCCCGGCCGTAAAACATAACCTATACCGGCTTCTCCCTCAATGATGGCTCCTTGAGCCTGTAAGGTTGCGATATCCCGATAAAGCGTCCTCAAACTAATATTTAATTTCTGAGCCAGAACCTTACCTTGTACCGGAAAGTGGTAACTACGTAAAATTTCCATAAGAGATAACAAACGCTGTGCTCTGGACAATTCAATATTCCTTCAAGCTAATTGGCTTATTCTGATCATATTATGATACCGCCTGCTTTTTTATGAAACCTTCGATGTAGGAAAACGATTTGATTTCCTCATTGCACGTTTATGAGTGGGTTGATGATCTTTTATATAATAAATATCTAATTAACTATATTCAGTGAGTTATATTTTTAAAATTATCACGTATTATCCTAATCACATTTCGTAATGTGATAATAAATAATAAAGTGGTGAAATATGTACTGCCGTGATGAATCAGGTGTTTTACTTTTAGATGAAAAAGATAAACTAGGTTATTATAGCCAGCAGAAGGTTTTTATTGAGAAAAAGATCACCGCTCTTGATGTTTATAATAAAATGACAAATAACACTCCACTATGGTTACGTTTGTCTTTTGCGATAAGAGATAAAATTTCAAGCCTGGCAGGTGTGGAAAAAATACATGGTTTCTCTGATAAAAATTCAGATGAAAAATATCACGTTGGAAGTTATATTGATTTTTTTAATATTATACATATCAGTGACAATGAAATGTGTTTATTGTCGAAAGATATACATTTATCGGTAATGATATCTGTGAATATTTTCCTTGATGATAATCACACAATCGGTTGTGTCGCTGCTGTAACAGCATCAGTTATAACTCATAATTTTTTTGGAAAAGTATATATGATACCGGTATTTCTTACTCATGCTGGTATTGTGAAGACGATGTTATCTAAAATTGGGCATGTACATTAACTTGAAAGACAACAGGTATATATTAAATTATAATCCCATGACATGAATATACTCGGTTGAAATAAGGGTTTTTATTCAATAAAATTTTTGGTTGTTTGGCCGTAAGATAAAATCACCTTGAATTTTAAAAAATGAGGTATTTATGTCTGAAATTAATAAGCCAGAAATTGCAGATGAAAAGAATAAAGTCCCTGAACATGAATGCCAATTTGATCCAGATGATTATCAGGAAGTGAAAATTATTGCCCCGGTAGGTTCTTTCTCATGGGCACTGATTCAGTTGAAATTGGGAAATAATGTTTCTCGAAGTAGCTGGTCTAAAAAAGAACAATTGAAATTTGTTCCCCGCAAAAAAATTGATGAAGGTGATGGCGATTATTTAGCCCACATTGATAAACGCAATATTTATGGTAATTGGGAGCCTTGGCAACCGACCCAAGAAGATTTAATGGCGTGTGATTGGGAATTGTTCAAGCCAAAATCGGAAGATTGTATGATGTCCTTTGAACTTGAATTAGGAACAGGCTCGTTCAATCATGGGCATGATTGGGGATATATCGGTAAAGGTGGAGAATGGCTAAGTGGAAGCCAATCTACTTTTGGTACTTTAACACCGATTTCAAATAAGACTGTGATTAAGCAAGTTCACGCATTCTATTGGAGTACGTATGATCGTTTTTATCTGATAGTGTCATCAAATAAGGATGACAATAGTAAGTTATTAGAGTTAATTACGCAAAATCTCTCAGTAACAGTCGATGATGTAACTTATTTTATTGGCTTTGAACCACCGTTAAGCGATCAACATAATATATACACCATTTCATATGGTGCTAATGATGTGCGGAATTTGGGTGAAGTATTAAAGAAAACAAATGAGAAAAAGACTTTCTGTCTTAATTGGCGTAAGAGATAAATTGCCAAATATTATTTTGTTAATTAAAGGCCACGCTTTAGTGTGGCCATTCGAAAAATTAGGTTTCCTCTCTATTTTACCCTCTTAAAATTATATTCGATAACTTTTTATTATCAATTGATAATGATTGGCTATTAATCATATTTCCATTTTTTATGCTATATCAAAATGGAGTAGATATTTTTTATATAAATTAACTCTTTAATAACGGGTTGTTTTTTTTATTAATTTATTATGGGGTGTTAATTAATGTCTTCATATAAAAGAAAAATAACTGGGTATTTTGTTGTTTTATGTACACTATTGTTTTTTTCCTTATTTATTAAGGTGTTTTCTAATGGTTCTATTTCAACAGAATACCTCGGTAATGTAGATAAAAAAAAGACAGAAGTTGTTGATACCCCAAATGAAAAAAAATTGAATTCAGGTGTAAATCATGAAATTACAAAAAGAAGCAATGAAACCTTAAATTCAGAGACATTCCAGACAATTACTAACAACATTCAGGCGGTGAACAATATTTTGACATCTTCGCCTGCGGAATTATCTGAACAAGCTAAATCTTATGCGTTGAGCAAGATTAACAATACTGTTACATCTGAAACTCAAAAATGGCTATCTCAGTTTGGAACAGCCAGAATTAACTTTGGTCTGGATAAAAAAGGCACTTTGAAAGACAGTGCTTTCGATCTCTTATTGCCATTTTACGATAACAAAACAGATTGGTTATTTTTCTCCCAATTAAGCTATCGCAATAAAGACAGCCGGGATACAGTCAATTTGGGGCTGGGAGGACGCTATTTTTATCAAAATTGGATGTATGGCCTGAATACATTTTATGACCACGATTTAACCGGTAAAAACCAGCGTTTGGGGTTTGGGGGAGAAGTCTGGAGCGATTATATTAAACTTTCCGCCAATACATATTGGCGCTTGAGTGATTGGAAAAATTCGCGCAATTTTAACGGTTATCAGGAACGTCCCGCCAATGGTTATGATATCAACGGTGAATTTTTCCTGCCAGCTTACCCTAATTTGGGCGCCAAACTGACTTACGAGCAATATTTCGGCAATGACGTGACGTTATTTCACGATACCAAACAGAAAGATCCCAACCTAGCGAAATTCGGCCTGACTTATACTCCAGTGCCATTACTTACGATGGGAGTTGATTATAAACAAGGTAAAGGCGGGCATAGTGAAACGCAATTTATGGCGAAGATAAATTATAAATTGGGCGTTCCTTTCAGTACCCAGTTATCGCCAGGAAATGTTGATGCCATGCGGACATTAACGGGCAGTCGCTACGATTTAGTCGATAGAAATAATAATATTGTTTTGGAGCATCAGAAAAAAATATTGTAAAAATAACCTTGCCTGAAAATATCATTGGCTATAGTCAGGAATCACGTGCCATTACCGCTAAATTATCCGCCAATACGTCAATCAAACGAATTCATTGGTCAACCAACCAAGCATTTCAACAGAATGGTGGAAAAATTTTTCCGGAAATAGGCGAGACGATTAACGTTACCTTACCTAATTATGTAGCAGACGCTCATCAAAATAATAATTATCCTATTTATGCCGTTGCAGAGTTGCACGATAACCAGAAACTATCGCCTGTTGAGATGCAAATCACTGTTAAACCTTTTATGTTGAAAAAAAGCGGGGAACCTAATTTCACCCCAGCAGGGCCGTTATTTGCAACAGGCAAGAAAGAGGATGGATATACATTTAATCCTGTGATTACGTTTGATTCAGTGCATGGAACGCCAATAAAAAATACGACGATAAAGCAGGTTCAATGGGTAACGGAACCGGCAATTGGCGAAGATTCAGGGTTGAAATTAGAAGGGCTGGATGGCTCAGGCACAGCGGAACTTAATGGGTATGGACAATTCAGGGTTAAACCGGTTTTAACCAGCACCAAGCCACATAAAAGCGTTAAAGTTTACTTGCAATGGAGTGGGCAGCCGCTGCAACTGGTAGGAGAGGTCAGCTTTGAGAAGGAACTTGCTAGTTTCAAAGTCGGTACAGTGGACGTTTTACCTAAAGGGCCTGTGATTGCTGACGGTGCCCAGACTTACACTTATACGGCCACGATTTTGGATAACAATAACAATCCCGTAAAAAATCAGGAAATTGCACATGTAAAGTGGAGCAATGACAAGCATGTTGATGGACTTATTCTGAAAGCCGAAAATGAAAATAACGGGGTATTCACGACCACTAACGATGGAAAACTAAAAGCAACATTGACCAGTACTGCGGAAGTCAAAGATGTGATGGTTTCTCTTGCCATTGAGAATCAACGGCCTGTTTCGGCAGAACATCCGGTCTCCTTTACGTCTACACCGAATACGGCGGGCTATCATCTTGAAGGCGCGCTGAAAGTTGATCCTCCCGGCCCTTTAATCGCGAATGGCCCAAAATCCTATACCTTTACCGCCACCGTTCTTGACAGCCAGAAAAAACCCGCAAGAAATCAGGAAATTAAGAATGTCATATGGAACAAAGATAAGAACGTTGCTGGGCTGACCTTGAACGCAGAAAATGAAAATAACGGGGTATTCACGACCACTAACGATGGAAAACTAAAAGCAACATTGACCAGTACTGCGGAAGTCAAAGATGTGATGGTTTCTCTTGCCATTGAAAATCAACCGGCTGTTTCGGCAGAACATCCGGTCTCCTTTACGTCTACACCGAATACGGCGGGCTATCATCTTGAAGGCGCGCTGAAAGTTGATCCTCCCGGCCCTTTAATCGCGAATGGCCCAAAATCCTATACCTTTACCGCCACCGTTCTTGACAGCCAGAAAAAACCCGCAAGAAATCAGAAAATTAAGAATGTCATATGGAACAAAGATAAGAACGTTGCTGGGCTGACCTTGAACGCAGAAAATGAAAATAACGGGGTATTCACGACCACTGAAGATGGAAAACTAAAAGCAACATTGGCCAGTACTGCGGAAGTCAAAGATGTAACAATTTCCCTTGCCATTGAAAATCAACCGGCTGTTGCGGCAGAACATCCGGTCTCCTTTACGTCAGAGGCTAAGAATTATTCTATTAAAGATAATGCTATTGATATCAAACCCAAAAATACAAAAATATTAACAGCAGATGGTAAAGAGTCTTATACCTATACGGTGATTATTATCGATGAAAATAAGCAGATCGCCGAAGAACAGGAAATTGCTAATGTAATTTGGAAAACTAATCCATCAATAACAGGGCTTGAGCTGATATCAACGGGGAGTAAAACCACTAAGAAGGGCGAATTGACGGCAACGTTGACCAGCAGGGTTGAAGCAAAAGACATTACTGTTTCCCTTGCCATTGAAGATAAACCTGCTGTTTGGATAGATTCCAAAGATGCGGTTTCTTTCAAACCTGAAAAAATAACTGTCAATCCTGACAAGCCGGGGCCTCTCTTAGTTGGCGAGCTTTATACCTATACCGCTACTGTCAAAGATAATGATGGTAATCCAGAGACCGGCAGCTCAATAGACTGGAAGCTGGAGCACAATGGGAAGCCGGTGCAAGATATCCCTGGCTCAGGTATGAAGCTGGAGAAGATACCACGAAATGACGACGACAAGAGAAAAGGTCAGTTTCGAGCAACATTAACCAGCTCGAAAGCCATTTCGAACGTAGTTGCCATCGCTATAGACAAAAACAATCAAGGAAAATCTCCGCCTGTCGAGTTCAAATGGCCGACCATTAAAAAACCGACCTTTACCCCAGCGAACGGAACTGTGATCGGGAATGGGTCGGTGCCTTACCAGTTTACGGCGGAAATATTTGAAGTTGATGGTAAAACGCCCTATACAGGGCAAGAGGTTCAATTTGAATGGTCGCTGAAATTGCCACAAGGTAACGATGAAAGTAAGACTCAATTATCACCACCCCCCGGTAGCACCCATAAAGTAGGATCAGGCGGAACGCTGAAAGCATCTTTAAGCAGCCACCAGCAAAAACCGGCTGTGAAAGGGGCACAGGTTTGCCTGCAAATTGTTAATGAGCCTGCAACAAAAGAGTGTTCAGAACCTGTGAATTTCGTCTCTGAAGAACCTGAAACAATTGCCGTTACGTCTGATCAGCCCGGGCCACTCTTAGTTCACGAAACTTATACCTATACCGCCACGGTCAAAAATGCGGATGGAAGTGCCAATGATGCAAATTGGGGGCTGGAGAAAGATGGGAATCCAGTACAAGATATCTCTGGCTCAGGTATGGAATTGAAGAAGATACCACGAAATGACGACGACAAGAAAAAAGGCCAGTTCCGAGCAACATTAACCAGCTCGAAGGCAATTTCGGGATTGGTTGTCACCGCTTCGATAGGCAATAGCAAGCCAACGCCAGCTCCAGCACCTGTTGAATTCAAATGGCCGACCATTAAACAACCTACTACTGGGGATAAATCAGTTCCCGGTGATGGGGGAGGTGCTTATCAATTTAAGGCGGAAATATTTGGCGCTGATGGTACAACACCCTATATAGGGAAAAAGATTAAATTTGAGTGGTCTTTGAAATTGCCAGATCCCAAAAATCCTAATAATGACGAAACAACCTTGTCAACACCATCCGACCCTCCTATTACAGAAGTCAAGGATGGAACGCTGACAGCATCTTTAATGAGTTATCAATATCCAGCTGTGCAGGGAGCAGCGGTTTGCCTTCAAGTTGCAGGTGCATCTTCAACGCAACAATGCTCAAATGCGGTGGGTTTTGATGAGGTTGATTTAAAGTTACAGATCGAGAGTGTTGTAGTCATTGATACAGTCAAGGACGGTGTAATGTCACCAGTTACACCGGGGGAACCACCCGTTTTATATGGGAACGGAAAGCAAGCGTATAGATATCAGGCACTCATTACTAGGGCAGTCAATCAAAATGTCCAGAATGGTAGCGTTCCTTTTAAGAATCAAAATCTTGATAACATATCTGTAAATTGGACGCGTGATAGTGCAATAAGTGAGAAGGATTTCCCTCAACCCGCTCCTGAACGTGATGAAACAACAGGTAAGATTAAAACAAATGAACGCGGGCAGTTATATGCGCAATTAATTAGCTTTGTTGGCGTTAAAAATGGGGTGTCAGTAACTTTGTGGTTAGGTGAAAATACAGATATATCCAACCCTGTTAGCACAGATAAAGATAATGATGTGGTTTTTGCCCCTGAACCTAAGCAAGGCCAGTTATATATCTATAATTATAATCAAAATCGACATAGCTCAACGTATGGTCAGATAAACAAGCATAATAGGTTTAAGGATTCGAATCATCCATCTAATTACTTTCCTCAGTTGAGTGCGGATGTGCTGACTTATGAATCAGACGATGTATATCAAAATATAAATGAGCGACCGAATATTGTATATACAATAGATTCTTCAAGTTCTCCTGCTTTTATTGATTTAGGAAAGAACGGTGAAGGGCCTCTTAGTTTTATGGGGAAAGGTAATGCACTTATCTACGCAAAACATACAAAATCTGATGGTCAAACCAACATATATTATTACAATGTAAAGACGGATCGGATGTTAGTTTATCCCATAAACTTTGAGCCGAAGCCACAATCAATAACAGACGGTATTACATGTGAAAATACTGACTCCGAACTCAGGTCCATAAACGATAAAGATTTACTGTCGATAAAAGATGAATTTGAGAATATTTTTGATTGGAGAGTATTTGATTCCATGAAAGGGGACAATACATGGAAGGATTATGATTTAATCAAGATTTATGATACTGTTACTAACCTATTTGCTATTTATGATACAAGAAATAATAAGATAATCAATAACAAAGACAAGGGGCTTTTACTCTGTACTTATAAATAAATGGTGTTAATGTTTTTCTTTAAAAAGGCGTGCGGTAACAGGCATGCCTTTTTACGTATTATATTTTGAAGAAAGTTGGAGTCGCATTATCTTTCCTAAATCTTGAACCCAACTTTTTAGATAAAATCGCTTGCCATATCCCAATTGAGGGAATTTATCCCATTAAAATCACTAGGTGATAACTTTATATTATTGATTGATAAGTTTTTAATATTATCAAATTACCATTTTAAATGTTCTATTAAGACAAAGTGATGAGTTTTTTAAATTGATTTTTTAATAATAATCTGTTTTTTCTAATTCATTGTGGGGTATTAATTATGTTTTCATATAAAAAAAGGATAGCAGGGTATTTTTTTGTATTGATATCATTATTTTTTTCTTTATTTATTAAGGCGTATTCGAATAGTTCCATTGCAACAGAAAACCTTGGCAACGACAAACAAAAAAGCCAACGTCAAATCAGTGTCAACGTTGACCAGCCTAAGCCGCTATTAGTTCACGAAACTTATACCTATACCGCCACTGTTACCAATGATAATGGAAGTGGTAATACAGTAAATTGGCATCTGGAGAAAGATGGGAAGTCAGTGCAAAGTATCCCGGGCGTGATTCTGAAGCCTGTACCACAAGATGATGATGACAAACAAAAAGGTCAATACCGGGCAACCTTAACCGGCTCGAAGGCAGTTTCGGGAGTGGTTGTCACGGCGACTATAGGCAATAACAAGTCAACACGAACTCCGGTTGTTGAATTCAAATGGCCGACCATTAAAAAACCTACCACTCACCTAGATAGTGGTTCAGTTTCCGGGGATGGGGGAGAGGCTTATCCGTTTACAGCGGAAATATTTGGCGCTGATGGCACGACACCCTATACAGGGAAAAAGATTCAATTTGAGTGGTCTATGGTGCATCCAGATCCAAGTAATCCGAATAATGATGAAACAATATTGTCATTAGAATCCGGCTCACCTATTACAGAAGTCAAGAATGGCACTCTGCCAGCATCTTTAATGAGTTATCAATATCCGGCCGTGAAGGGTGCAAATGTTTGCCTTCAAGTTGTTGGTGAAGATTCAACACGGCAATGCTCGGATAAAGTGAGTTTTAAAGAGGCGCCTTTAACACTTGAGATGGACAATGTTGTGCTTTACAGCACTATTACCAATCTCGGAGATAAAAAATATGAACAGGGGCAACCCATACCTGAGTTGTATGGGAACGGAACTGATCAATATAAATTTGGCGTATTGGTTAAGAGAAAAATCAATAATAATGTTAAAAATGGTAGTGTTCCATATAAGAATAGCCAGAATATCAAAGAAGTAAATTGGGGTCATGAACAGATCAATAACCCCTTTCATATACCAGGCCTATGCAATGTCCAGTCCATCAATATTAATACAGATGGAGAAGGATATTTATATGGTACATTAAGAAGTTATACTGGTGTTGAGAATGACTATATTAGAGTATGGGTAAATGCAATATATTTATCAGAAAATACAATGAATAGTAAGGCTGATTCAGATAATTATGTGCGCTTTAAGAAATCGCCTAATGATCTCCCAAATGGTTGTGCGCACTATTAACATGAGTTTTAAAAAGGCGTCTTTAAAATTTGTGATGGACATATTATGCTTTACAGCATTATTACTAGTGCCGGTGAGAAAAACTATGAACAAGGGCAATTTATGCCCTTGTTGTATGGGGACGGAATTGAATAATATAAATTTGGAGTGTTAATTAAGGGGGTATTTATCTGGTGCAAAAAAATAAGCTGAAAGACAACGGGTAGTTAGGGAGGAGTAAAATTTATTTTAATTAAAATCACATGTGATAATTCGATATTATTGAATGGTGAGTTTTAAATATTGCCAAATTTCCATTTTTAATGCGCTATTAAAACAAAATGATGAGTTTTTTATATAAATTAATTTCTTAATAAGAATAATTTTTAATTTATTGTGGGGTATTAATTATGTTTTCATATAAAAAAAGGTTCGTAGGGTATTTTATTGTATTGATATCATTGTTTTTTTCTTTATTTATTAAGGCGTACTCGAATAGCTCCATTGCAACAGAACACCTTGGCAACGATAAACAAAAAGATCCATTTCCAATCAGTATCAAAGTTGACCAATCTAAACCGCTATTAGTTCACGAAACTTATACCTATACCGCCACTGTCATCAATGATAATGGAAGTGGTAATGAGGTAAATTGGCATCTGGAGAAAGATGGAAAGCCCGTGCAAAGTATCCCGGGCGTGACTCTGAAGCCTGTACCACAAAATGATGATGACAAACAAAAAGGCCAATACCGGGCAACATTAACCGGCTCGGAGGCGGTTTCGGGTGTGGTTGTCACGGCGGCTATAGGCAGTAACAAGCCAACACGAACTCCGGTTGTTGAATTCAAATGGCCGACCATTAAAAAACCTACCACTAATCTAAATAGTGGTTCAATCTCCGGAAATGGGGGAGGTGCTTATCCGTTTACAGCGGAAATATTGGGTGCTGATGGCATAACACCCTATACAGGAAAAGAGATTGCATTTGAGTGGATTGTGAAGCATCCAGAGCCCACTAATCTGAATAATGACGAAACAATGTTGTCACCCAAACCTGTTCCCATTACAGAAGTAAAAGATGGAAAGCTAGCAACTTCTTTAATCAGTTATCAATATCCGGCTGTGAAGGGTGCAAATGTTTGCCTTCAAGTTGTTGGTAAAGATGCAACACGGCAATGCTCAGATCAGGTGAGTTTTAAGGAGGTTCCTTTAAAACTTGAGGTGGGCAATGTTGTGCTTTACAGCACTATCACCAGTGCCGGAGAGAAAAAATATGAACAGAGGCAACCTATACCCGTGTTGGATGGAAACGGAAGTGATCGATATAAATTTAGAGCATTAATTAATAGGGTCGTCGATAGTAAGATCCAAAAAGGTAGAGTTCCGTTTAAAAATAGTATTAATTTAGGCAATGTAAATTGGTCTCGTAATCTGGCTGATGCTTCCGCTCATATAAACAAAAATGACTTACCTGATGTTCAATCTCTCGGTGATAAAACAGATGAACATGGGTATTTGTATGGAACATTAAAGAGTAATGTTGGTATTGAGAAAGATATTCAAGTGAATGTTAAATATACATCAACAGGACTGGCGGCGAAGAATAAGACAGAACAAGATAATTATGTGCGTTTTAATTCTGTTTATAAACAAGGAGCATTATTGGTCTATTATCGCGATCTTGATCAAGATAGTTCAACGTATAAACAGGTGATAGCACAAAACGCATTTCAGGATGATAATCATCCATATAATTTCTTTGATACGTTGAAGGCGCACTTGATAGGGTCTAACGATCAGTCGTCAATACAAGGCGCTCTGGGTGGCCTAGATACCTTTGAATATTCAACAAATAATCAGGATGTTGTTGATTTAGGAGAAAATAATGCAGGCCCTATTAGTTTTAAAAAAGCGGGTCAGGCACGTATTCTTGCAAAAGTTACAACACCCGATGGGAAAACTGACAGGTATTATTACAATGTCAAAACGGTGAGAAAGCTATATTATCCTAAAGATCATCCAGCCAGTTATCCTTTGGATGATAATAATTCATGCGATAATATTGACAGTAACCAATATAGATCTTTAACATTCTCAGATTTTAATGGAGGGGCCTCGCCGATACATTCTGAATTTAAAAATATTTTTAATTGGGGAGTATTTATTACATTTAATGGCATATCTTCGAGCGTAACTCCAGGCCAATACTTTATCAAAATTAAAGATGATTCTAAACCGGGTAATCCATATGCTATATACGATGCATCAACTAACAGTATAACCACGGACCCCGATGATCTTGATAATAGTACAGGTGGATTGTTACTCTGTACTTATAATTAATTGGTATTAATACTCAATGTTTTTCCTTAAAAAGGCGTGCGGTAATAAGCACGCCTTTTAATATTTTATAGCTCAAACCTATTTTCTTAATGGTTGTAAGGTTTTAATTGAGAATAAATGATAAAAACCTTACGGCAATTCTTTCACTTTTGCTTCGACAACAACCCCAATAATATGGACATGATTATTGATAGGTATCATATTGTATTGAGAATTGAGCGGTTTTAAAAATGTGTCGTACCCTTCAGAAATTAATTGCTTGAATGTCAGTTTTTTTTCACCATCAAGTTTTGCGATAACTAAATTGTTAGCGCTGGGTTTCACTTCCGGATCGACCAAAATGATCATTCCTTGTGGAATGCTTAAGCCATTTGGTGAACTCATTGAATCCCCTTTAACTTCCAGCCAAAAAGCATGTTGTGAACACTCAACAGACGTTTCGTATTGTTGCGTATTGTTGCTAGGGTATGAGATTGAGGGTTCTTCGCACCAATGGCCTGCATTTGCCCAATCGAGCAACGGGTATTGCTTTGGGTTATGTGGCGGGTTGGCAAATATATCATCTATGTCATAGAGGGTATCGACAAGCTCTCTTGCTTGTTTGTCCAGTGATGGGCTGAAATCCGCAATCTTTGCACCTAATTTTTTGGCAAAGAAGGCTGCCATCTCCAAATTAAGGGAATTTATCCCATTGAGATAGTGTGAAATTGCACCTTGCGTCTTACCAATTTCTTCTGCAAGTGTTTCCTGAGAAATGCCAAGCTGCTTCTTTCTGGACTCAAACAGGTCTTTTAAGCGTGTGGCATCTGCAATTTGTTCTGCTGTGAGTTTCTTATTCATAGGACCATTTTAATACCAACGCTATTAAAATGATAAATACCAAAAGTATTGAAATATTCAGTACTTTTGGTATTGTTTGTGTGCAGGCAGGAGAAAACAGATGGAAAAAATTTCATTATCAGAATATGTAAAATTGCATGGTCAGGCAAAAACTGCACGGTTAGTCGGTGTTCATCAAACTGCAATCAGTAAAGCACTGCGCTCAGGGCGTAAAATATTTTTGGTTTATCAGGAAGATGGGAGCTATAAAGCGGAAGAGTGCCGCCCATTCCCCAGTCAGAAACAGAGTGTATCGCAGGGGAAATAAATATCAGCAGTATGATTAATTGAACTCTATTATCGGTTGAATTTAATTATCCTACTGATTTTATTTGATTGTTTTTTGTGTATATTGTCCGGGAGATAAAATGGATTCGAATATTCGTCATTATTTCAGAGCAATAGGGAGTATTCTGGATATCATGCCTGCAAACGATTACGATGATAATTTAGATTTTGATTCATCAAATCATTATTTAATCGAAAATAAGAAAAACCGTTGCTGCTTCGGCTCATTCCCCTCTCCAGAAGTATTGAAAGGTTATGAATCAATTTTGCCAGGCTATGCCGAAAGGATGTTCTCTTTGAGAGAGCGGGAACAATCTTTCCGGCATGAAAAGCAGAAAAAAACACTTGATGGACTGATAAGTAAAGAGAAAAGAGGGCAGTGGATGGGGTTTTCCATTGCAATGTTTATTTTAATCATTGCTGCCGTTTTTGCGTTCAGAAAAGAAATATTATTTGCAGGAACGTTAATTACAATCGATTTAGTCGGGTTGGTTGCAGTCTTCGTTATTGGCCGTAAGTCAAATATCAAGTGATTTTATGCATTTGCATACATTATACAGAAAATGTGTGATTATTTTTATTTACTATTTTTTATATCGGTTACTTTCAGTTAAATTTATTTTTGTAGTTCTTATTTTAAGTCAATAAAACGGGTATGGCGCACATCGACAAAGATAAAAAAAATCGTATGATAGGATAATGGTTATGTATTGAAAATAAATTATCGTATTATAGAGAGATAATATGGACATTAAAACTGTATGTGATCTTTACCAATCGGGAAAAAAACTGAAATATCTTTTTTTCTGGGGGCATAAAACTAATCATACTAACCACATCACTAAATCTTGTTTAAGTCAGTGGTATCCAGTTCAATTTACTGTTGATGATATCAAATATGCCAGTGCAGAACACTATATGATGGCAGAAAAAGCCCGTTTGTTTAATGATCATGAAGTGTTGGGAAAAATTATTAACGCCAAAAATCCCGGCGCAGCGAAAGCGTATGGTCGAGAAATTCGCAGGTTCAATCAATCGACTTGGGATGAACATCGGATGAAAATAGTGATTGAAGGGAATTTGGCGAAATTTTCTCAAAATAAACCGTTAGCTGAATTTTTATTGAATACAGGGGATAAGATACTGGTTGAGGCAAGCCCGGTTGATCGTATTTGGGGGATTGGGTTAGCAGAGGATTCTCCTAATATTCAAAACCCTTTGACATGGGATGGGTTGAATTTATTGGGTTTTGCGTTGATGGCTGTACGTGAAAAACTAAAACAATAATCCAAACATTAGAGCCTAATGAAGTAGGTTCTAAATCTAAAATTGAAAGACGGCAGGCATAGCTCTAAGGTGACAGTTCTAAGATAGATGCTATGCCTCATTTCTTTGGTCACATAGCCGCTATCTAAGGAATATTATCATTTAATCAATTTTTTCTGTTATAGAAAAAGAAACCAATAGTTATTACTCTGCATTTCATGGTTCATTTTCCGGATTATCTGGGATCGTCGTCTTTCAAGTTGCAATTTTCCCAATCCTACTACTGAAGGAGCTTAATTTTGTCTGACTCCGTTTTATTCTCTGTGATTAAAAAACCAGAAGCTGAAGTACAGTTGCTATTTCTGCATCATGCAGGAGGATCTTGTTTTTCCTACATGGAATTGGCTCATAAGTTGTTGTCGAACATTGAAATTTATACTCTGGAGCTCGCCGGCAGGGGAATGCGGATTGCAGAACCTTTTCAGACGGATGCTGAAACCGTATTGTCTGATATTTTGGCTTCGATAAATCATTTGAAATTAGGGGAAGATAAACCTTTGTTGCTGTTTGGACATAGTTTGGGAGCAGAGTTGGCTTATCATGTTGCCAGAAAACTTGAGCATGAGGCGCCTGAAAAGAAAATCGCTCTTATTCTTTCTGCCCGTGGTTTTTTTGAACCTGAAGATTTGATAAATGATGAATGTGAAGAATATTCTGATGAACATGTCGTGAATATCATTAATCAGTGCGGGGGAACACCACAAGACGTTCTTTCTAATCCTGAATTGCGTGATTATTTAATTAGAACAATGAAGCATGATCTACTTTTGTTGGATTCCCTTTCTCGATTACCGAAGACAAAACTCAATGTTCAGACCAAAGTGATAGGAGGAAGTGAAGATAACCGCGTACATGTATCTCAATTAGAGATGTGGAGGAAAGTGTTACCTGCATCTGCGGAACAACACGTTTTTACGGGAGGGCATTTTTACGTGTTTACTAACAAAACGCTTATTCCTTGGCTTGAGAAACAATGCAAAGAATTTATTAAATAATATTGAGATATATCGTTGACCTGTATCAGACATAACTTTTTTATTATTAATAAGTTATGTCTCCATTCAATAGATATGTTATTGAGTAATTGAGGGGCATTTACCTCTCACTGGCGGCCGACCTTTATCAGGACATATTCATTGGCGAATTTGTCACTTCTTTGTTATCGCCCTGTATTTTGAAATTCAATAAATATGAAATCCAGCGAGCATGAAAATAATATCATATATTCTCAAATTATGATGTTTGTTGGCAATCCTGTGAAGATTATGGAAACATAAATAGATTAAATATAAAAGACCAGTGAGATATTTTAAAATGGATTTTAAGTTATATTATTTGACTGTTGTTTGAAATGGCGACAATATCAAAATGAATGTTGAGTAAGATGGTTTGCTAGAATATTTTACTCGTATTGTTCTGCATTAGTATTGTTTTGCGTGATTATGTAAAAAGAAAACACATATTGCATAAGGAAGCCGCCATGACATCTATTAATCAACCGCCTTTTTCTAACAAAAAACATGATAATTTAATTGATGTAAACTTTGAACATAAAGTAGGGAAGTATACAGCTAAAGATTTCAAATCTGATTGGGGAACATCTCCTTCTTCATCATCGGGATTGAATCAAGGTAGGTTAAATATTGTTATCGATCCACAACATGATAAAAATAAAGTATTAGAACTGACTTATCTTGCGAATACAGTAGGGTCGAAAGCCGGGACATCATTCAATGCCCCGATCAATGGTAAGCACGAAGCATTGTGGTTGCAGTATAAAGTTATGTTCAGTAAAGATTTTATGTGGATTAAAGGAGGTAAATTACCGGGTTTAGCTGGAGGGGATCGTCCATCAGGATGTGTGGATAATGGCAGTTTTGACGGTTTCAGTAGCCGTTTAATGTGGAGAAATGAAGGCGAATTGTTTGGTTATCTTTATTATCCAGAAAAAGAATCACGGTGTGGTGATTATGTAAAATTAACGACTTCGTTAAAGAAAGGCATTTGGTATACCTTGACTCAATATGTGAGGTTGAATAGCGCCGGTAAACGAAATGGGACTTACATACAATATGTTGATAATAAAGAAATTGTTAGGCTAAATAATATTAAATTCAGGAATAAAGATAATGTGTTTATTGATGCAATAAAGTGGAGTTCATTTTTTGGAGGCTCGACATTAGATTGGGCTCCTCCGGTAGAACAATATGCTTATTTTGATGACTTCATTGTCAGTATTGAACAGCCGAAAAATATTGAATAATCCAATAAGCATTAAAAAATAATATTGTTATCCTTTCATGAAATGAACCCATAATGCAATGAATTCAGAACTCGATTTTTCTCTTGATTTGATTGATATTTATTGTTTTGACTTCTTTGTTTAGCTAGAAAAATATATAAGGTACATATTATGATTATTTCAGCTTCAACAGATTATCGAGCAGCAGCCCAGGCAAAATTACCGCCTTTCTTATTCCACTATATTGATGGTGGAGCTTATGCAGAACATACCCTGCAACGTAATACGGCAGACCTATCGAATGTTGAATTGCGCCAGCGTGTCTTGAAAAACATGTCAGAACTTAGCCTTGAAACCAGCTTGTTTGGCGAAAAAATGTCAATGCCGGTGGCGCTGGGGCCAGTGGGGTTAACGGGAATGTATGCACGCCGTGGTGAAGTGCAGGCGGCTCGTGCAGCTGCCAAAAAAGGGATACCTTTTACTTTATCGACAGTTTCTGTATGCCCGATTGAAGAAGTCGCCCCTGCAATTGATCGTCCGATATGGTTTCAACTCTATGTGTTAAAAGATCGGGGTTTTATGCGCAATGCTTTGGAAAGGGCGCAGGCCGCTGGGGTCAAGAATCTGGTTTTTACCGTGGATATGCCTGTTCCGGGCGCGCGGTACCGTGATGCCCATTCCGGCATGAGTGGCCCAAATGCAGCGATGAAGCGGATTCTGCAATCATTGACACACCCTCAGTGGGCATGGGATGTAGGCTTGTGGGGGCGGCCTCATGATCTTGGCAATATTTCTGCATATCGTGGGCAACCGACCAATCTGGGTGATTATATCGGATGGTTGGGCAGTAATTTTGATCCATCCATTTCATGGAAAGACTTGGAATGGATCCGTGATTTCTGGAAAGGCCCAATGATCCTCAAAGGTATTCTCGATCCAGAAGATGCCAAAGATGCTGTCCGTTTTGGCGCAGATGGTATTGTGGTATCCAATCACGGTGGGCGTCAACTTGATGGCGTATTGTCAACCGCACGAGCATTGCCTGCCATTGCCGATGCCGTCAAGAACGACATTACCATTCTTGCTGATTCGGGTATCCGTAGCGGGTTGGATGTGGTGAGAATGATTGCCTTGGGGGCTGATGGTGTATTGCTCGGGCGTGCGTTTACTTATGCACTGGCTGCGGCAGGTGAGGCCGGGGTATCCAATCTGTTGGATCTGATTGATAAAGAAATGCGTGTGGCGATGACTTTAACAGGAGCAAAATCAATCTCAGAGATTAATTCAGACTTATTAGTACGTGATAAGGCATAGTTCTTAGTCAAGATATAGCTGAATACTGTTGTTTAGGATTTGTGAGCCAAATTGCGGCTCAGCAGAATTTATGCTGCTGAGCACTGCAATTGCTTTTTATAATGATTGGAATTGGCTATTTTTAAATAGCGTCAAGCAAGATTTGCCCATGCGAAAAGAGTTTCGCTTTACCTTCCAAATAAACACGATCGCCATCTACTCTGCATAACAATTCACCACCACGTTGGGATAATTGATGAGCGCGGAGTTCGGTTTTATTGAGACGTTTCCCCCAGAAAGGGGCGAGCACACAATGGCTGGAGCCTGTAACAGGGTCTTCATTAACCCCTTTGGCTGGCGCGAAATAACGTGAAACAAAATCAACGGATGGATCCCCTAACGCGGTAATGGCAAGCCCGGGCAAGGGAAGGGCGGCGATTTTACCAAAATCAGGTTGTGTATTTAGGACTTGCTCGATGGAATTCAAAACACAAACGTAGCGATCCGTTGATACGAGTACTTCAGAAACCGTTTGCCCCAACGCGTCTTGCATCACTGGAATTAGTGCGTTTTCATCGTGATAGGCGGCAATGGGGAAATCTAGGGTAAAGACACCATCATGATGGGAAACACGGAGTTCGCCTGAGAGGCTTTCGAATGTAAATATACTATCTTGATTATCACCATATTCTGCGAGAACAAATGCGGTCGCCAAGGTGGCGTGGCCACATAATTTAACTTCGACCCTTGGGGTAAACCAGCGTAAATGGTTGCCTACTAAAAATGCAGTTTCTGGCAATCCAATTTCAGCTGCAATGGAAATCAAGGTTTCATTTTTTGGCCATGTATCGAGTAAAACTACAGCGGCTGGATTACCAGAAAATGATTTATCAGTGAAAGCATCAACATGATAGATAGGGTATGAAAGCATCAGATTCTCACTTATTTTTATGGTTAAAAATAGAAAGTAGAATGTTAAAAATACATTAAGTTGTAAAGAGTTATCTTAAATGATGAAAGGATGCTCAACCACGCAAGCACTGGTTTTAGGTGATTGCAGTATTGACCTTAGGTGATAATGATTATTAAATAATAATTCGTGGTTATAGTTTTACTAAGGAAAGATATGAAAATCAAAGGAGTTTCTTGCCTGTTGTTTGTTTTTTCGGTGTGTTTTTCTCAGGCTTTTGCATTGGATTTGAGTTACAAAAGCGATATACCTGCTGATAATAAACCTTCTCAAGAGTATTTGAAAAAAAGAGAGGGGTTAAATCATGGGCATTGGGATACGAAAAAATTGGCTGAGGATAATGCCTTGGCTGAAAAACGAGAAAATGAGCTTAAGGAATACAATAATAGGTCAACGCAGCAAAATAATCTGTCATTTTCTTATGATTGGAATGAAAAACAGTTCCGCTCTGCTCCCCAGTTGAACAAAACACACTCTATGCAACATGTACAGAAACAGACTAAACGTCAGTGCTATAGAGAAACTAAGCAGAAATTAGAAAAAGAGCAGGGAAATGGTTATTCCTATGCTGATATTCAAGATGCCTGTGGTTTTTATTAGGTGCTATTGAAAGCCATCCCCAGATAATGGGGATGGTTTTTGCTTTTAATCACCAAGTTGATGATTTGTCATTACGCCAGCAATCAGGATTTTGCTTCCGTTTCGCTCACGCTATTCATCAAACGGCGGATAGGGATAATGAATGCAAGTAGAATTACTGAGAGTATGACCAATGACAGTGAGACATTGGAGAATAATTGAGGCAGGTGATCCAGCTGATCTGCCCGCACATTACCACCTATCAAACCTGCGGCAAGGTTGCCTAGCGCACTGGCGCAGAACCATAATCCCATAACTTGCCCGCGCATATGGGCTGGTGCCAATACTGTCATGGTTGCCAGCCCGATTGGGCTGAGGCAAAGTTCGCCCATAGTCAGCATGAGGATACTGAATGTCAGCCATAATGGTGAAACTGAACCTTGCGTTTCCAGCACATTCTGTGAAGCGAACATCATGATGGCAAAGCCGCCAGCAGCAAGTAACATTGCAATCACAAATTTACCGATGCTGTTTGGGTTCATATTACGTTTTGCTAAAGCAGGCCATAACCAGCTGAATAGTGGCGCCAGAAGAATAATAAACAGGGGGTTGAGCGACTGAAACCAAACTGCAGGAATTTCGTAACCCAGCACCATGCGGTCAGTATAATCATTGGCAAACAGGTTAAAAGAGGTGGGTTTTTGCTCGAATGCTGACCAGAATAACGCGGCGGAAACCAACAGAATAAAACAGATGAACAACCGCACTTTCTCGTTGCGATCTAAACCAGCAAACAGGAACAAATAAGCAAAATAGAGAATAACGCTGGTTGAAATAACATAGACCAATATATTGGCAATTTTTACAGGATCAAATGGAATGACATCCACTATTACCAGCGCAACGATCGCAATGATAGCTATTGCAACCATGCTGACCCATTTGCCAACATTTTTGCGTTTTACCATTGGGCGTTCCCAGCTGGAATCCTGTCCCACTTCTTGATCATAACGACGCATTGAGGGAATGGTATAAAAGCGGAAAATCAGCAATGCAACTAACATTCCCAATCCACCGACCCCAAAACCCCAATGCCAGCCATAATCTTTTACCAACCAGCCAGTGATTAATGCTGCAATTAAAGAGCCTAAGTTAATTCCCATGTAAAAGAGGGAAAAACCTCCATCACGGCGTGGATCATCTTTTTTGTATAGCGTACCGACTATAACGGTGATACAGGTTTTGAACAGGCCAGTACCAAGTGTGATGAGCAGTAACCCAATGAAGAACAAGTTATTGCTCCAAATTGCAGAAAGGGCGATTGAAAGGTGCCCCAATGCGATAATAATTGAACCATACCAAACAGCAAGACGCTGCCCTAACCAATTATCGGCGAGCCACCCACCCGGTAATGATGTTAGATAAATACTGCCAGCAAAAATACCGACAATAGCAGAGGCTTGTTCACGGGGTATTCCCATACCGCCATCGAAAATTGCGGCGGACATAAACAAAATTAAAAGAGGGCGAATTCCATAGAATGAGAATCGCTCCCACATCTCTGCTAAAAAAAGAGCACTGAGTGGATATGGGTGCCCGAAAAATGTCTTATTTTTTCCATTATTGGTTGAAGATTGCATCTAATAATTCTTCCTAAAGATTCATCATCATGATGGATATGTTTTACAAGTTAAAATAAAAGGTCACTTTATAATCATATTAAATAAACGCATTAACACATTCTTATAAAGCTACTTACTTAATTGTTAGTATAGTTTTAACACTTTCACTGCTTTTTGTAGCAACAAAAAGCACATTTTCTATTTTATATTCCACTTTTTAGAGTGAAAGTCGATAAGAATCGCAATTTTGGAATTTAATCATGGATATGTGATCCAGATACTAGACGTCGTATTTTTTTATTCTTTTTAATTAATTTAGTTATTAAACAATGAATTGAATTTACTTAATTTAAATTATTCTAATTTTTTTAATCACTATGCGGGCGTGATTTTTTAAACAGATAGGGTTACATAAAAACGCTAAATTTTTATTGGAAATAAGGAATGGATGTATATGGCGACACTATTGTGCAGGGATATATTGGGGGATTTTCCCGGCCACAATTCTCTATGTGACCGGGATAATATGCTTGGAATCGGTGAAACAATCAAAAATCTGCAATATGAAAAAGAGCAGATATATCAGTGAATGTTATCGTTTTCACCATATAGTGATGGCATACCTTCAGGACGTGTTTTAAAACGGCGGTGTAACCACATATATTGCTCAGGTGCCTGCATAATCTCTTTTTCTATCACCTTATTCATAAATGTTGCGGCTTCCACTTCATCTTTCATAGGGAATCCCTCTACAGCAGGTTGAATAATCAGCTCATAGCCTTTTCCATCAGGCAACCGACGCGGAGTATAGGGTATTAAAGCTGGATTTGACAGGCGAACGAGAATGGAGGTTCCGGTCGTTGTTGCTGTATGTTCAACCGCGAATAATGGCGCGAATACACTGTTGCGGGGGCCATAATCATGGTCAGGTGCGTACCAGACAATTTCGCCATTCTTCAAGCCGCGGATCATGCCCTTTACATCCTTTCTATCGAGCATGTATTTATTGGAGCGCAGCCGTCCCCAGGTTTGCAGCCAATCCATGACAGGATTGTCATTTGGGCGATAAACACCGATGCCCGGGTTCAGTATACCAAAGATGCGTGCACCTAATTCCAGTGTCAGAAAATGGATCCCAACCACGATGATCCCTTGGCCCTTGGATTGCACAGTTTGAATATTTTCTCGGCCCGTGACTTTAAACCAGCGTTTGATTCTCCAATCAGGCCAAAACCAGGCCATTCCGGTTTCAAACAAACCCATGCCGACCGATTCGAAGTTTTTCACCAACCATTCCTGCCGTTGCGCTGGTGACATCTCAGGGAAACAGAGAGCTAAATTACGTTCGGCAACTTTGGCCCGTTTTTTTAAAAAACGTTGTGACAACCGACCGAGCCGAGTACCCAACCAATAAATTGCAGGATAAGGGAGTAAAACCAGTACATAAAGTATGCCGATCCCCAACCAAGTTAACCAATAGCGGGGATGTAAAAATGAACGATGAAAAGAGGGTGCTTGTATCATGTGTTTTCAGTATGTTATTTGTGGAGATACCTACTGCGATAGGCCATAAGGATCATATTTGTCATGATTATGATATTCCTGTGCGCGATATTCAAATGTTTGCGCTATATTGGTTGCCCTTTTGTGTGCTCAGCAGGCATGAATCTGACTGTATTATGACTGCGTTATAACTTATCTATCAGTGCTTCCAGCCAAGGTTATGGGAAACCCCATATTTTTCCCTGTCCAGTCATTGAAGTCGGTAACGCTCTGCAAAAATTAAGGAACATTTCTGCTCCGAAATGACGGTGATAAGACAGCCAGTTTCGGGGTTTAAGTCGATTTAGGACACAGATAGATAGATCTAGGTCACAAGAAAAAGTAATATTGTCGAAAATAAAAAACCTCAAGTGTGGGCTTGAGGCTTTTAGTTAAAATTTTCGATCATGGCCTAGTGTGCCCACCCAGTGGACATAAACAGGCATAAATGCATTCATATCAATGAACTACGAGGATATTTCGTACACCATGCCAGTGTTACATAACCGTATTTCTAATAAAGAGCTGAAAGAACGTATGTTGGCTGAAGCTGAGCCACGCACAACTATCTCTTTTTACAAATATTTTACCATTTCCGAGCCGCAAGATTTTCGCGATCACCTGTATCAAAAATTTGTTGAATTGTCTGTCTTCGGGCGGGTTTATATCGCCAAAGAGGGTATCAATGCGCAAATCAGCGTACCTTCCAAAAATGTTGATGCACTGAAAGCATTGCTGGATGAAACTGATCCGGCATTATTTAATCTGCGTCTGAACATTGCCCTGGAAGATGATGGCAAATCATTTTGGGTATTACGCATGAAAGTGCGTGAACGCATCGTTGCTGATGGTATTGAAGATGAAACGTTTAATCCATCAAACACGGGGCAGTATCTCAAGGCCGAGCAGGTTAACCAAATGCTGGATGATCCTGAAACTGTCTTCGTTGATATGCGCAACCACTATGAATATGAAGTAGGGCACTTCGAAAACGCAATTGAAGTACCTTCAGATACCTTCCGTGAGCAGTTGCCAATGGCCGTTGACATGCTGAAGGACGATAAAGATAAAAATATCGTCATGTATTGCACTGGTGGAATTCGTTGTGAAAAAGCCAGTGCTTATATGCTGCATAATGGCTTCAACAATGTTTACCACGTAGAAGGTGGCATTATTGAGTATGCCCGCAAAGCGAAAGAAGCAGGATTGCCGGTAAAATTTATTGGTAAAAACTTTGTTTTTGATGAACGTATGGGTGAACGCATCTCTGAAGATGTTATTGCACATTGCCATCAGTGTGGTGCGCAATGCGATAGCCATACTAACTGTAAAAATGATGGCTGCCACTTGCTGTTTATTCAGTGCCCATCTTGTGCAGAGCGTTTTGAAGGCTGCTGTAGTGATACTTGCCGCGAAGAGATGAGGCTCCCAGAAGACGAACAACGTGCTCGTCGGGCTGGCAGAGAGAATGGAGCTAAAATCTTCAATAAATCTCGTTATCGTCTAAATGATGGTTTGAATATAACTTCACTTCAATCCATTAAGTAACATCTCTTTTTTGTTTCAAATTACCGCTTTATTGGCGGTAATTTGAAGCTAATCAATGAATGTATTGATGCAATAAATTAGCGTAAACAGTACAGAATTATTTCCCCTAAAAGACCATTCACAAGTTAGCAGACATATTTAAAAATATTGTAAATAAAAACTAACTCAATTTTATTAGAGAGATTCATTTTTTCTATAATATGCCTTTTATGAGAATAAACCGTGCTATTGCTGATTTTTAATATTTTGGCGATCTTGTGGTTTTCAATTTCCAACATCCAATAATAGATAACTTTACTTTCTTGAGGACTAAAAATAGAACTATATTCGTTAAAATTAGAAAAAGTAACGTTGAATATCATAAGGTGCCATTTTTTTTAGACGTTCAAGTAGCGTTGCCAGGTATTGTTTTGATAAAATAAAATCCTTGTTTGTCAATTGGATAGGTGTTTTTCCAATAGGGTAAGGTTTGTTGATATACATATAAATACGCGCTTGATTAGCTAATGAAATAAATAATTCCATTTGATTATTATATTCACAGCGATAGCCGTAGTTTGTCAGGTTTACTAAAATAATGTCAGGAGAGAATATCGGAAAAATATTTATTGCATCACAAATTGACTCAACACCGATAGAAAGTATTCCTGTATTTCCTTTTAGAAATTCAATGGCTCCCAGACGGGTATAATGGCATTCATCAATGATTAATATTTTCATAATTTGAACATCCTTGTTCTTCTACTGTGATTGGTTTTAAAAATGTATGGTTGATATAAAACTGGCTGATGTTTAAATATCGTTGATACTAAGATATAGATAACACATAAATAAAGTTATCATTTTAATGATTAGCGTGATAGTTGAACGTTTAATAGATTAATACCGCCGTATAATACAGCATCGTGAAAAATAATAAACTATCCCTTCGCCTTTCAAGTTGCTGCGTTGTTGGCTGCGTCCATCACCTTGATCAGTGTTTTTATAATCATACGATCTGTTATGTTTTCGACAGATATGAGAGGTTTTAGCTTTGGCTGGACAGGTTCATTTCTGGTGGATTTTCCACTTGCTTGCCGACTCGACGCAGCCCTAACTTCATAGGATGCATAATGATAATGTGGCTGGATGGTAATACGCGCTGGTATTAATGCTAGGTGTTAATGCTGGACACTCAAGGGAACCAGTAACATTGAGTGTCCAAAAGTCTTTGGAGTATAGGAATTGATGGTTAGTGTTTAATGTGATCAAGTTGACTGTATTCAGATGCTTCTATCTTGTCAATTCCAGCCTGTAAAATGCGAATAAGCTGTTTTGCAACGCCTGTGGTTAGCCATAAGGTTTTGTCGACACTGACATTATCAGGGGCTTGATCCTGAGAAGATGAATAGTGAATGCGTATCATCATCGCGTCATAGGCATCAACCGTACTGATATCCCAGCCTACAATAGGATGGGTTTGAATTATTTCATTTTTTCTTTCCATACAACCTCCTAATCAGACTGCCGCATCATAATTGATATTATTGACTAAGAGCAAAAAAACTCATGCCCATATCTTGGAATGAGTAAATAGCAGTATAACCCTTTTTGGCAATCTAAGAAGTGAAAAAGTAGGAATTTCTACTTATCACAGCTAGAAATAGTTGTGGTTTATTCTTATTGATTATAACTAAGTGAAAAAATAAGAAAATTGTGCGGAGAATGGATGATTTCCGCACAATTGTCAGGTTAATGGTTACTCACATACCTTGATTTCCCAGCCAGCATCTTCTCCGGCAAGGAAAGGTATTAACTTTTCATTCCCGCATTCGATATGCTCAACCACGGGAGTTGGTTTGCGTGTCAGCTCAATAAAGCCGTCATTAACAGGTAAGTTGTAGAAGGCAGGGCCATTGAGGGAGCAGAAAGATTCAAAATGTTCCATCGCCCCAATTTCTTCAAACACTGTGGCATAGGCAGCCAGTGCGGTTGGTGCATTAAAAACACCAGCACAACCACACGATGATTCTTTGCGGTGCAACGTATGAGGTGCTGAATCTGTTCCCAAAAAGAAACGCTTGCAGCCGCTGGCAACTGCGGAACGCAGAGCTTCTTGGTGAATATTGCGTTTTAATACAGGTAAACAATAAAGGTGAGGGCGGATACCACCAACCAACATATGATTGCGGTTGAACATCAAATGCTGTGGTGTCAGGGTTGCGCCTAAATAATCGTTTCCTTCAAGTACGTATTCTGCAGCTTCTTTAGTCGTAATATGTTCAAAAACAACTTTTAAGGCAGGAAATTGTTTACGCAATGGCTCCATGACTTGTTCGATAAACCGGGCTTCACGATCGAAAATATCAATATGGGCTGCGGTAACTTCGCCATGGATCAGTAAAGGCATTCCTATTTTTTCCATCGTTCCTAATACAGGATAGATTTTTTCGATATCAGAAACGCCGTGACTGGAATTGGTTGTTGCATTAGCTGGATAAAGTTTACAGGCAGTGAAAACCCCTTCTTTAAAACCGGCTTCAATTTGATTGCTGTCTGTTGTATCAGTCAGGTAACAAGTCATAAGAGGTTGGAAATGGTGGTCTGCCGGGATTGCCGCAATTATCCGTTCTTTGTAGGCTTTGGCACTGGCAATATCTGTCACTGGAGGGACAAGGTTGGGCATGACAATAGCTCGACCAAAGAAACGGCTGGTATGAGGGACAGTGGTTTTTAACATATCACCATCGCGAAAATGAATATGCCAGTCGTCAGGGCGGCGGATTTTAATTGTATACGATTTAGTGGTCATGGAACCGGCTCCAGAATATGGGTGAGAAACGTCGGATGCTGATTCAGCATTCCTTAAGCCGGATGAGGATGATAAAGCGAAAATGGTTAAATAGCTATTATTGAATGATAAAATTCCGCTATTTTTTAAAATGTAAGATTTTAATTTTAATTAAACGAGGGTATTCAGAGGAATTTATCGTATCAAAAAAGGAAAAAATAGAAGTAATAACACGAGGGTGAATTGAATTTGGCTCCTCCAGCTGGACTCGAACCAGCGACATACGGATTAACAGTCCGCCGTTCTACCGACTGAACTATGGAGGAACTCCTTCAAGACGGGGTGCATATTAACGGGACTCTTTCGGTTTGTCAAAGCAGAAAAGCGCAATAGTGGTTTGATTGCTCTCAATGTGAGCTTTGTGCATCTTTTTTAGACTTTTCCCTGTGGGTTTGAAGGAAAATTAGTCGCCAAAGAGGCTATGGAGGATAGATTGCCCAGCAGGAACGTAGCAGGTGAAAGGGAATTTTTTAAAGGTAATAATACAAGAATTTCAGTGATAAATTGCTGTAGTTAGCTTTTGGTAGAGCAGAGTGAAAATACTTACCCAGAATCAAGCTAAGATCGGGTGAGAAGGGAGTAAAAAAGCAAAAAGCCCGACTAGTCAAACTAATCAGGCTTCTCAGAATATTTGGCTCCTCCAGCTGGACTCGAACCAGCGACATACGGATTAACAGTCCGCCGTTCTACCGACTGAACTATGGAGGAACTCCTTCAAGACGGGGTGCATATTAACGGGACTCTTTGCATTTGTCAAAGCAGAAAATCGAGATAACTGTTTGATTGATTGTAATATGTGCGTGTTGGACTGTTTTTGATCTTATTTATGCCCATCGTCTTTAAAGTTGCCACTTTATTGGCCGCGTACGCTGTTCATTTAGGCTGTATCGTTATTTAATTTCATAGCCATTTATGTTCCGGGGAAGTTTTCTCTTGTTGCCTGGACGCAATTCAAAATCCAAGGGGTTATAGTTAAATTGGGCGTTAGCTGAACAACGCATTAAGTGCGGTATTTGAGTGTGAATGGCTTTGTAGAGTTGGTGGGCAAATCTAGGGTACTGAAAAGCAAAAAGCCCGACTAGCAAAACTAATCGGGCTTCTCATAATCTGGCTCCTCCAGCTGGACTCGAACCAGCGACATACGGATTAACAGTCCGCCGTTCTACCGACTGAACTATGGAGGAATTGGGTTGTTCCTGAGAACGGGGCGAATAATACAGGGAATGCTTTGGTATTGTAAAGAGGAAAAAAGAAAAATCAGTTCAAGTGATTAAGTTGCGTGCAATATGGCGATTTTTTGTTGTTTTTTGATAAAAATCTTACTGGGATTGCAAACTTTCCTGATGATGAAAGTGAACGTAACCATCGCAGCGAGATGCCAGACAGTAAAATGCGAAGGTGTGTTAAATGAGTTTAAGACAGCAATGAATCGAAAAATTAGGGATAAATTCAGGCATAAAAAAACGGCCTTCCGTAGGGAAGGCCGTTCTAAATCATTTTTGCTAAAGGTTTTAGCTTGATTTAAACATCACACTTAAAACAGCTCGGCGAGATGCTTTGAATTTGGCTCCTCCAGCTGGACTCGAACCAGCGACATACGGATTAACAGTCCGCCGTTCTACCGACTGAACTATGGAGGAATTGGGTTGTTCCTGAGAACGGAGCGAATATTAACGATGTCCTTGAATAGTGTCAACGTAAAAATTCGCTTTTCTCACCGCTTGCCTGCTATATGTTCACATTGCGTTATTGTTGTACTAATGTGTTGAATTTATGCACTTTTACTCGCCATATTCATAGATTGAGCATAGGGTGATTGTTCTGAGCAACTGAGCATAAACACATCGTAAAAACAAATACCGTGTTTTCTTTTCATAATGCGCTTGATGTCATGTTTCATTTCGTCAGGTACTCGTGGATGGGTAAGTATTTTATTGACCGCATTTTTGGATACGCGTTCGTTAACAAACCATTCACCGTTATAACATACACGTAGATCGAGTACGTCAATATCCTCAAAATGATAGATTGGCTTAATATCAAAAAGTAAAACAGCCGCCATAACAATAAAAGCTATAGTAAATGCAAAAAGGGACCATGGGCCGAAATAGGGTGCATATAACATAAGGGCTGCAAAAAGGGCATAAGCAACAACCATCGCCAGACATAGGTAGGGATGGTGGCGAATGAAAATGCTGTTAAAATGCACTTTACCATCACGATGCTCTTTAAAATTGATCCGCTCAAGATCCTGAATCAATATCTGTTTGATGATGTTCATAATACTATCCCACTTATTTTTGTAGAAAAGTTTTGTCAAAACGTAACCGAATTGAAAGTAGTACTATTTTCAAAGGTTAACATGTCTGGCACATGTATCCGTATAGCAATTACTTTAAATTATTTGGAAAATTGTTATTGTCAGTGAGTAATATCAGTATTTTTGCTAAGACAAAAGTTGAATAAATCAAATAAAATTATAAACACCCCCTTTTATTATATTATTTTGTTCTAATATTGAGCGTATTCAGTTTTTTTAAAACGATTACTCATAAAAAGGTTGCTATTCGTGTGCGTTAATGCGTTAATGCGTCTGGCCTGATTAACAGACCTACTTTATGTACGACATCTTGAGTTAATGAGTTATGTGTAAGTGCTATCTTTGGTAGCCTTTGTTGACCGTTTCCTTCTTAGTGCCTCCATAAGTAATAGCTGATACTGGCCAACACATGCCCGAGGTGGCGAGTTTTTTTTGATATATAGGAAAGTCAAATGTCTGACAAAATGAAAGGTCAAGTGAAGTGGTTCAACGAATCTAAAGGCTTTGGTTTCATCACTCCAGCTGATGGTAGCAAAGACGTATTCGTACACTTCTCTGCCATTCAAGGTAACGGTTTCAAAACTCTGGCAGAAGGCCAGAACGTAGAATTCACCATTGAAAATGGTGCCAAAGGCCCAGCAGCAGCAAATGTAAATGCTATCTAATTGCCTTTAAGCCTTACTGAGCTCGCCGGTTAAAAAATGCCCTGGCGGGCTTTTTGCTTTTCTGTACTATGAAATCCTTTCTGTGCCATTCTTCACTATTCCCAACCTAAAATATTTTGATATCAATAAGTTGATCGACAGAATTCTCCCTAGAAAATTGCCAGATAACCTGTATATGACGGCTTATCTTTATCTGATTTGTTGCTATCTAAAAAGGCAGGAACTGCTTAAATAGCATGATTTCTGTTCATCCAACGAAAAGTTATTTGGTGCTGGGAACCAGAGAACAACGCCATTAACAACGTATTAATTAAATGTAAAATACGCATTTCTTATTTCTTCCGAGCACAAACAAGTAACTATCCTGAATTAAATTATCACCATCATTTTATTTCGTGTACAAAAGAGATATCTCTTTAAGTGCCTATTACCTGTAATTTATAAATAAATAGTTTTCATAGGAAACTTCTTATATCTAATAAATGAGAGCAATTTTTGTTGTTGCTGTATATCCGATAGATCTCAATACCCGATCGATTCCAGGCTATGTTATAACGCGATAGCAAGAGAAGGAAAAGCCAGAGAAGCCGATGCGCTCTATGCCTGAGCCAACCAATAGATCTTCTGAGACTGAACACCAGTAAATAAAGTTAACTGGGAGATATTCATGTCCGAAACATCGATATGGCAACCCTCAAAATATGCTCAATCGGCCAATAAACTGAATAATTAACAGTGTATTCATCCGTTTGACGCCATTTTATTTAACATTATGGCAAAGGTTGTGTAGCTAACATTGCTAACTTTTCATTTCATATCATTCTTCATTCCATATTATGCTTTGTATTTTGGATGGTTTCATTGAGCTATACCATTAAAACTATTTGTTATTAATTATTCCAAAATAACATATATAGAAAGTAACAAGGATAATGCTCCCAATATTTAGCTCATATCTTCCTCGCATCATTTATGTTATTAACACATCATATTCTCGCACCTCGAATAAAATCTGCTTATAAAGCAAGCGGTCGAATAATCTTCATATGAAAAAGACTCTTTGCTGAGTAAAAGAGAGTTGTTTTTATGGCGGCTGAAATGAGGGGGTGGGTTCGTATGGCAATTGAAAGTAAATCTGATCAAAATAATGTCTATATGTTTTTGCTGCACAAGGTAATAATTATGATATTAATTGTATCTCTGTAAATTATTATGTTAGAAATTGTTATGGGACGATCATATAGGGTTAAGTGCAAGACAAAATTATTCTCCGGTACTATTTATATACAGAGGAAAGGAAAAAGAGGCTCTTGTACCGCACCGAACTTGGTTGGGCACTTCTATAAAAGCATCATCAGAAGCAGAATGGAACAAACGATTGTCTGGTGTAACAGTTGAAATTGGTGTGCTAATTTCAACTGCGGCTACAGAAAAATTGATGATTTACCTTTTAGTTCCATTGGATGCCGTCTGTTATTTTTTGAGCATATTTTGTTTAAAAAACAGCAAATTGTTTTTAAATATGTTACTAAGAAAGTGTTATCAGTTTGCTCCCATATAAGGATAAAAGAGAAAATAATTCCTCTTACTGAAGAAAGCTACAACAATGCAATGGAACTGGTTAGCCGTAATAACGAACAAGGTTTCAAGGTGTTAATCTGAGCGGCACAGGAGTTAAGCTGTGATGAAGTGTAATCCCTGCTTTCTGTAACTGTCGATAAGTGGGGGGTTTTGGCTGCCTTATTAACATTTTTATAGTTGTTAAGAGAGACTGTAACAATGACATTTCGGCATTAAATGAAATGAGGTTTCAGTTAAGTTAATTACCGGAGATAATCCTGTAATTGCCGCTCAAGTTTGTCACAAAGTGGATTTAGATTCTGGGAATATTCTCATTTACCTTTGCATTGAACTAATGAGAGATGAAGACCTTTCAAAAAAAGTGGATTAAGGTCAGTTTTTGTAAGTTAATCCCACTCAAAAAATCACATATTTTAAAATCATTACAGAATAATGCACATCTCACCGATTTTTATGATTATGGAATAAATTCTGCTCTGACATTAGAGATGGGCCTGTCAGAATTTTTCTTGATACAAGCACTGCTGTTACAAAAGATCTGGTGGATCATTTTGTCTGGGAAACCTGTCGGTATTAGACGAGGGGTAATTAAGGTAAGGAAAACGTTTGGTATAATTATAGAATATTTAAATATTATGACGATCTAAAATTCAATAAACTTATTTATTACTTGCCAGTCAGCGCATTTATTCCATTTTTATTGATGTTGTCCATTCATTTGCTCGTACAAAACCTAATGTACGATATTTCACTACTGTTTTTGCCATAAGGTAGAATTGAGCCACTCTTTCGCAAAATTGCCTGTCAGTGAGATGCGCAAGGAAGTTGGGTGTTTTCTGTTCTGAATCGATTTTGCTTATGCTGCCCTGTATCGCGGCATACGCTGTGAAGTGGTATGTATTTGCAGTGAACAATGCAGAAGACCCTCCTTTATTTCAACCAAGATAGTTTGTGGAAAGAGGGTGGGAGACTGTATGAATTTTGTGTATATTATGCACACAAAAAATTTATTTTGCTGCCACGATAGTGTATTACTCATTTTATTAATAGCACTA
This sequence comes from Xenorhabdus mauleonii, assembly GCF_900113945.1. Classification (GTDB taxonomy): domain Bacteria; phylum Pseudomonadota; class Gammaproteobacteria; order Enterobacterales; family Enterobacteriaceae; genus Xenorhabdus; species Xenorhabdus mauleonii. Next base: position 62,259 of record NZ_FORG01000001.1, on the reverse strand, counting down.
ATAATATTAGTACTGACTACTTACATTCCATTTATTCCTTTAGTAACCTAATTGGGTTATCGCGCTATAGTAAGATAGTGTTCTATGGTTAATTAAGACACTAATAAGTTGTTGCAAGCCCATCAAATGATGAAGCGCTTTTGTGTTCACTGTTCTGGTGAATGGTTGTAAATAATCCTCATTATTTAACATGTTATTCTGTTTGAGTGAAGAAAGTAATCTATACAGAAAATCTGTCATTGAAACCTGCATTAGAACAAATTTTTTGTGAATATTTAGAATAGGCATTGATGTTATTCTTTGAATATGAACTGTCTATCACAATGCATATGAATTTAAGGAAATAATAGCGTTATATTTAGCGGTTATTTTTCTTATTTGAAACGGAAGGTTAAATCATTTATTACTGATAGAATTTAAAATTAAGTAGGAGAAATTCCTTTTTTATATTTATTTTCTCTATATTAAATATCCCATTTTATTTTAAATATTTATTCTTCTATTAATTGTATTTTGTACAATAACAAATTATTGCCAAATTTGCATTTGGGAGTGATTTTATATCCATATTTTACGTTATCTAAGTAAATTAATTTTTAGTCAATAGGTGGTTTTTTTCTGCATTTTTTCATCAGTTTGTTATCTCTGATTTGCCCCTAAAAACATTTATTATTCTTATCATTGTCTTTGTGGTTATAAAATATACACATTAATTTATCTTATTAATTTGGGGTGTAAGTTAGCCAATGGAGGGAAATAATCGGTTGCTGGCATTTAGTTAAATTTATACCACTATCGGTCTATGTTTACTTCATTTTTGTTTAGGTAAATTTATTAATGGTTGTGACTAATAATGGCTCTGCCAGCTTGGGGTGGGAGTGGATTTTATTGAATTAGCAAAGCCTTGGCGCTTGTGTTTGATGGGGTTTTTGGAGCAGATGTTTTTTTATTTCAATATCATACTGTATTTTATCTTATTTTTGAGTTCTGTATAAGATTTGTCTATCAAGTGGTTGAACCACTTAACTTTCTTCTGTCTGAAAAAAACACGATCATAAACTAAAAATGATCAGACTGGTATCTTTTTAATAACTAGTATTTACATATAATTAATAAATTTGGCATAACTATGATCTAAATCAAGTTATAGTGGAAGATGAGTACCTACCTACATTATCAAGATGCAAATTACGCTAAGATCTTTTTAATTTCGCTCAGGGAAGGATTTTTTATCGTTATTTTGGATTTATAAGTTTAATAGATCGCATAAAACAAAAAACAGTCTCTAATATTTTTATTTAGATAATTTAACTTATTAATTGTGGACTATTTTCTATTTCCTATTGCTTGAATAGTTAATGAGCTAGAATCATAATAAAAAGTGTCAGTTTTGTGATCTAGATCACATAGTATTTAAAATGGCATATATTCTCCGTTGTATAAGTCGATGATTCAGGAGTAAAGTTAATTAGCATTAAGAATATTCTTAATCAATTGTGGCAAGTGCATTACCCAGATGACGCAATAATACTTTCACAACCCATTACCGAAATATTTTAGAAATTGGGCGATCCCAAGAGTAATACAAAGGACAGTTACTGCTCTGGCTAAAGATGTATATTTCAGTTATGTCGGAGATTATTGAATCTCATGCTACTGGTAATTTTGTCGTGAGTGATTCTTTGATCACTTAATTTAATTTTTTCATGTAATCGGACGGGATATATAAAAATGAGTACGCTTGAATTGCTCAAACATATTTATGACATAAATTTATCGTATTTGCTTTTAGCACAGCGGCTAATTAACCATGAGAAAGCATCTGCGATGTTCCGTTTAGGTATTAGTGAATCGATGGCTGATACGTTGGCCGAGCTGACATTGCCTCAGTTAGTAAAATTAGCTGAAACGAACCAACTGATTTGCCATTTTCGTCTTGAAGACCACGAAACAGTACAGCAGTTAACAAAGGAATCGCGGGTGGATGATCTACAACAAATTCACACCGGTATCTTGTTGTCTACTCATCTTTTTCAGCAGTTATCCGCGCAAGATGACACTTCAATCAAGAAAAGAGCGTAAAGATGGCTGAAAAAAGTATTGTTCAGGAAGCGAAAGATATTCATTTGGCAATGGAACTGATCACCTTGGGCGCGCGTTTACAGATGCTTGAAAGTGAAACGCAGCTAAGCAGAGGTCGATTGATCAGGCTGTATAAGGAATTGCGGGGAAGTCCTCCGCCTAAAGGAATGCTCCCTTTTTCAACGGACTGGTTTATGACTTGGGAACAGAATATTCATTCGTCAATGTTCTACAATGCTTACCGTTTTTTGTTGAAAAGCGGACATTGTGAAGGTGTAGAGGCTGTTGTCAGAGCCTACCGTCTGTACCTTGAGCAATGTCCCCCAGACGATAATGGAGATGGGCCAGTTTTGGCATTGACCAGAGCTTGGACACTGGTTCGATTTGTGGATAGTGGAATGTTACAGCCAACGGGATGCCGTTGCTGTGGCGGAACTTTTATCACTCATGCTCACCAACCAGTAAATAGTTTTGTTTGCAGTCTTTGCCAACCTCCTTCACGAGCGGTAAAAAAACGTAAACTTTCCTCGCAACTTGCCGATACTAATTCACAAATGCTGGATGGATTTGCTCAGCAAGCTATGTGAATTAAAATGGGAAAGTAAAATTCAAGTTACAGGTTTGGGCATAAACCCTATGGATTTCGAGGTGCGTCGAGGCGGCAAGTGAACGGATCCCCAGAAGCATAGCTAACTATGTGACTGGGGGGAGTGAGCGCAGCCAACAAAATTGCAACTTGAAAGACAACGGGGATAAACCTGTAACTTGTCACCACACCCTTCTTCATTTCTCAATTCGCTCTGTTCAAATCCCATCTGCTTACCAACTTAGCTAAAGGATATCGCGTGTTAGTACTTTTAGGATATATCGTGGTTTTTGGTGCGGTAATTGGTGGCTATCTGCTTGTCGGTGGCCACATGGGCGCACTTTATCAACCAGCAGAATTTTTGATTATTGCAGGTGCGGGGATCGGTGCTTTTATCGTGGGCAACAATGGCAAAGCGATCAAAGCAACACTGCGTGTTTTACCAAAAATATTGCGCAGATCGAGATATAACAAAGCGATGTATATGGATCTGATGGCGCTCCAGTTTCGCTTGTTATCCAAATCCCGCCAGCACGGGCTTTTATCTTTGGAAAGGGATATCGAAAATCCACATCAAAGCGATATCTTCACACAATATCCCCGTTTGTTGAAAGATCAAAATCTGATGGATTTCATCACGGATTATATGCGCTTGATCATCAGCGGCAATATGAATCCTCATGAAATCGAAGCCTTGATGGATGAAGAAATTGAGACTTACGAACAGGAAAGTGAAATACCAGCCACAAGTTTAGCGATGGTGGGAGATTCACTGCCGGCATTCGGGATTGTCGCGGCTGTGATGGGCGTGGTTCATGCCTTGGGATCTGCGGATCGTCCGGCTGGTGAATTGGGCGCATTGATCGCTCACGCTATGGTGGGAACATTTTTAGGGATCTTATTGGCGTACGGTTTTGTTTCTCCCCTGGCGACACTTCTTCGCCAACGCAGCGGTGAACAAGTGAAAATGATGCAATGCATCAAAGTGACATTGCTTTCCAGCCTGCATGGTTATGCACCACAGATAGCGGTTGAATTCGGTCGCAAAACACTATTCCTCACCGATCGCCCTTCATTTACTGAACTTGAAGAGCATGTTCGTCGGGTTAAATCCCCAGTACAACAAGAAGTTGAAGAATAATTATGAGAGCGAACAATGTTACTGTCATCAGGGTAAAAAAGCGTAAAAAACATGATTCGGGCCATTGTGGTGGATCATGGAAGATTGCATACGCTGATTTTATGACGGCAATGATGGCATTCTTTCTGGTGATGTGGTTGATCTCGATCGCCAGTCCACAAGAATTGACCAGCATTGCGGAATATTTTCGCACTCCTTTGCAGGTAGCGATTAATAAAGGAAAACAAAGCAGTGATAACACTAATCCAATCCCAGGGGGAGGGGATGATGTTTTCCAACAGGACGGGGAAGTTTTCCGTCAATCTAAAGTGATTGAAACCAGTGAAGAAACTCGCCGACTGAATCGATTGCGCCAGCAACTGGATCAATTGATCATTACAGATCCTCGCCTTAAAGAATTACGCCCTCATTTGTTGATCGACATGATGGATGAAGGATTACGCATTCAGATTATCGATCGGGAAAATCGCCCGATGTTCATGATTGGCAGTGCAAAAGTTGAAAGTTACATGAGCGACATTTTGCGGGCAATTGCGCCGATCTTGAATGATATTCCCAATAAAATCAGCCTATCAGGACATACTGATAATTTACAGTATGCCAGTGGTCAACGGGGTTACAGCAACTGGGAACTTTCTTCTGACAGGGCTAATGCATCAAGGCGCGAACTGCTGGTTGGCGGTTTGGATGAAGTCAAAATCCTGCGGGTCGTGGGAATGGCCGCCACTGTCAGCATGCAGAAAGGCATTGATCCTAACGCACCGGTTAACCGCCGTATCAGTATCATTGTGCTGAATAAAGATGCAGAAAAAAGAATTGAGCAGGAAAACAGTGGCGGCAACGCCATGACAGCTAACGACAGTATGGATATGAAAGAAGTCATCAGAATGGATTCGAATGAGGGAACGCCTGCTCAGCAACCCGCCGAACAATCCCATGTGATCATAAAACATGAAATCACAGAACTGGAACAGCCGATGGTTGAACCGCAAAGTGATACTAAGATGACAGAGTAAGTAACGATGGATATGACCGCGTTTTATCAGACCTTCTTTGATGAAGCAGATGAACTGTTGGCAGATATGGAGCAGCATTTATTGCTGCTCAACGCTGATGAACCTGAGCATGAACAATTAAACGCAATATTTCGCAGCGCCCACTCCATTAAGGGGGGCGCTGCAACTTTTGGTTTCACTAAGCTGCAACAAACAACGCATGTTTTGGAGAATCTACTCGACAGTGCCAGACGTGACGAAATACGCCTGACCATTGACATTATCAACCTGTTTTTAGAAGCGAAAGACATTATGCAGCAACAATTGGATGCCTATAAAAGTTCTCAGGAGCCGGATGAAGATACATTCAATTATATCTGCGAGACATTGCGTCAACTTGCACTAGAACTACAGGAGGAAGGGCAAGAAGCAAAGCAGGCAGGAAATATCACTGAAACATCTGCAGCACCAACCGAACCCGTAATGGATGAAGTGGCAGGTGGTGTCGCAAATAAGTGTGGAAGTGATGCTGGCAGCAATATTGAAAGTGATATTAAAAGTAATATTGAGAGTGACGCTGAAAATAATGCCACGCAAGAACAGGCCGCAACAGCGCTTTCATCTACTGCCACAGAAAATGCCTCGAATGGGCGGATCCGTGTTCATTTATCTGGATTGAAAGAGCGCGAAGTTGCTTTGATGAAAGATGAATTAGCACATCTGGGGGATATTTATGATGTCGAACAAACTTCAGACAGTATTGAAGCCTCATTAATCACATCAGCGACAGAAGATGATATTACGGCAGTCTTGTGTTTTGTGGTCGAACCTGAACAGATAACATTTTTGCCGACAAATGAATCTCAGGCAGGCAGCAAGGGCACTAAAACAGAAGAAAACACGGCACCGGAACATACCGCTGCCGAAAATAAGACAGAAAGAGAAGAAGTAGCAAAAGACACCGCAAACGAGCTTTCTGCAACAAACAGCACAGAAACCCCCAATAAACCACAAACGACAGACGCTCCGAAAAAAACTGAACCACGTGAAATCGGGCGTCCGGCACCTCGCCCGGCCGCTGGATCACCGCGTCAACGGGTAGAATCATCCAGCATTCGTGTTGCTGTTGAAAAAGTTGATCAGCTTATCAATTTGGTCGGTGAATTGGTTATCACCCAATCTATGCTGGCGCAGCACTGTAATGGTCTTGAACCCACAAAACACAGCGAATTGCTGAGTTGTATGGCGCAATTGCAGCGAAATTCACGAGATTTGCAGGAATCCGTGATGTCCATTCGTATGATGCCGATGGAATATGTTTTTAGCCGTTATCCGCGTTTAGTTCGGGATTTAGCCGGAAAGCTGAATAAAAAGGTAGAACTGACATTGATAGGCAGTTCTACAGAACTGGATAAGAGTCTGATTGAACGGATTATTGACCCACTGACACACTTGGTGCGAAACAGCCTCGATCACGGTATTGAAAGCCCGGAAAAACGTCTTGCGGCCGGAAAATCGGAAACCGGTAACTTGACTCTGGCGGCTGAACATCAAGGGGGAAATATTTGCATAGAAGTGATTGATGATGGTGCAGGGTTAAATCGCGAGAAAATTCTGGCGAAAGCACAATCTCAGGGCTTGAACGTCAGTGAAAACATGAGCAATGAAGAAGTTGCCATGTTGATTTTTGCCCCTGGTTTTTCTACCGCGGAAGTTGTCACGGATGTTTCTGGTCGTGGCGTTGGCATGGATGTGGTCAAACGCAATATTCAGGATATGGGTGGACAGATCCAGATCAATTTTCAGGAAGGAAAGGGAACCGTTATCCGCATTCTGCTTCCACTGACATTGGCGATTTTGGACGGCATGTCTGTCAGGGTTAATAACGAAGTTTTCATCCTGCCATTGGGAGCTGTCGTCAGTTCGTTACAACCACAAGAAGAAGATATTTATCCGTTGGCCGGTGACGAAAAACTGTTGCAGGTGCGTGGTGAATATTTACCGCTGCTTGAACTGTATCGCATATTCGATATCCCGAATGGGGAAACCGATCCGACAAAAGGCATTGCTGTCATCGTGCAAAGTGCAGGGCGCCGTTATGCATTGCTGGTGGATAAATTGGTAGGGCAGCATCAAGTTGTGGTTAAAAATATTGAGAGCAATTACCGCAAAGTACCGGGTATTTCGGCGGCCACCATTATGGGGGATGGAAGTGTTGCGCTCATCATAGACATACCTGCTTTGCAAAAGCTCAATCATGAACAGTTGGCTATGCACAAAACGGAATCTGTGAATAACAAATAAAAGAGACCCATCGATTTCAAGCTGTCGCTCTGCCAGTATTTCTGTCGGACAGCAACAGCTTGAAAGATGAAGGGAATAGTCATCTCAAAGTAAAAAGGTAACATCATGTCAGCCGTAGAAGAATTCAATAAATTATCGGGGGAAACGACCGGAAAGGAATATCTGGTTTTCACCTTGGGTGACGAAGAATATGGAATTGAAATACTGAAAGTGCAGGAAATCCGTGGTTATGACCAAGTGACCCGGATTGCGAATACGCCGAATTTTATTAAGGGAATCACCAACTTGCGTGGGGTGATTGTACCTATTATTGATTTGAGAATTAAATTTTCACAGGAAGATGTGACATACAATGACAACACGGTTGTTATTGTCCTGAATCTGCTCAATCGAATCGTCGGAATTGTGGTTGATGGCGTATCTGATGTACTGTCCCTGAAAGAAAATCAGATTTGCCCTGCACCTGAATTTGCCGTCACTTTATCAACAGAATATTTGACGGGGCTGGGCTCTATTGATGACCGCATGCTGATTCTGGTTGATATAGAAAAACTTCTCAGCAGTGAAGAAATGGCATTGGTAGATTCCGTAGCCAAAGGCTGATTTATTGGTGCTGTTTTTGGTACCGTAGCTGCCTTGTTATAAAAACAGCAGTGCAACTCATTGATAAAGTGTCGGTTTCCTGAACGGCACTTTTTTTAGTCAGATTACGTTCATCCAGCGGAGTTTCCTGTCAAGTAATTGAGCCGGTCATATTGATTAATATGAAGTTATTGGCGTCCTTATTTTGTATCCCGATAAATGCAGAAGGGTAAAAGATCCGCTTACTCACCTTGCACTCTGCAAATAATCAACAACACTAATGAATGATTCATTACATTTTTCTATCGCTAAAGCCTGATAGAACAGGCTTCCACTACTTTCTGGAGATGAGACCATGTCTGGAGATGAAACTATGCTAAAACGCAAGTATCTGACCCAACCTGAAATCGAAATCCTGTTGCAGGAGCTGGGCAAGCAAGCGCATGCGGAAAGAAACATCTGCATGATATTTATGGGATTTATTCACGGATTTCGTGTATCTGAACTATTGAACCTGAAACTGTCAGATGTGGATTTGAATAGCCGCAGCCTGCGTGTTCAGCGCCTGAAAAACGGTTTTTCCACCATTCACCCGATGGTACAGCGTGAAATCCAATTGATTCGCCACTGGCTGGTGGAGCGGCAGCGCTATTTATCCAAGGCTCCGCCACATAAGCAAACTGATGACAATACCGAGTGGCTGTTTCTGTCCCGTAATGGGCAACGGATGTCACGTCAACAAGTCTATAAAATCATCAAGCATGCCAGCTTGAAGGCAAAATTATCGATATGCGCGAATCCGCACATGTTAAGGCATGCCTGTGGTTACGCTCTGGCGGACAATGGTGTCGATACCCGCCTGATTCAGGACTATTTGGGCCATCGAAATATTCGTCATACCGTCCGCTACACCGCGAGTAATGCGGGCCGATTTGAAACTGTCTGGGCACCAAATGAAAAACGCGCACAGTTGACAATTAGTACCCAACTGTCAACTCGATTAAAACAGCTCGCTGCAACCCTGTTTTATTTTTTCTTTCCTTTGCCAAATTCAATCTAGTACATTGATTTATATCTGTAAAATTTAGCTTATATTCAACCTCCTCAGTGTCGCCTTTCATAATTAATTTCTCCTTGATTTTTCTAATTATTTTTTTGCAATTTTCAATGCGCGATTTCGAAAGTGAAATTTACTGAATCAATCGATTCATGTTGGTCATTTTGTCTACTTTAGGTGTTTTTCTCAGTCAGATTCTCTCCAGTTGACAGTTGGGTACTAATTGTCAACTCAGCATGAGGGGAGCAACACACTCCGGGATGAGTCAATGGCACCGGAATTCATTGGATTTTGGTGAAAATAATGTTGATTCTGAAGGTAGATAAACATGCTAAAGAAACAAAACAGGCAGTGGACAGAAAAGCAGCGCCACCACCTCAAATGGGTCGCATGGGCGAATATTTTTGCCCAAGTGGCCTTTCCTGTCGCGGCGGCGTTTACTCCTGCTGTGGCAAGCGCCAAAAGTGAACATCATTCCCGGACAGACCATCGGCAGAGTGGGCAGACGCGCCCTTACCAGTTAAGTGCCGGTGAAAACGTCAAAACTGTGGCAAAGCGCCATGGCCTGACCGTCACGGAGCTAAAAAAGCTCAATCAGCAGCGGAGATTTCATAAACCGTTTGCGAAGCTGGGTGCCGGTGATGAGATTGACGTGCCGCATTCCACATCTGATCAGTTACTGGCCAACAGCCTGAAAGCGGCGTCCGATGCTTCTGCTACAGAAACGCCCAATACAGAAAACAGCACAGAGCGCTGGCTGGCAAGCACCACAACCCGAGCTGTGGGGATGCTGAAAAGCGGTAATGTGGTAGAAAACACCAAAAACCAACTGCGTGGCATGGCGGTTAGTGAAGCCAACCAAGCCGTGCAAAACTGGCTGCAACGCTACGGTAACGTCAAAATTCAGGCTAATGTGGATGATCGGGGACGGTTGGACGGCAGCCAGTTCGACATGCTGTTGCCGTTATATGATACCGCGAAGCACCTGACGTTTACCCAGTTTGGCTTGCGCCATATCGACAGCCGTACAACGGCAAACGTTGGATTGGGTCAGCGTCATTTCTTTGACGATGGCATGTTTGGTTATAACGCCTTCCTTGACCACGATATTACCCGCGACCATACCCGTTTCGGTATCGGGGCAGAATACGCCCGTGATTTTATGAAATTCGCGGCTAACGGCTATTTCCGCGCCAGTGGCTGGAAAGACGGCAAGAAATTGACTGATTATGAAGAGCGCCCGGCCAACGGTTTTGACCTGCGGGCAGAGGGCTATATGCCGACCTATCCGCAGTTGGGCGGCAAACTGACTTACGAACAGTATTTCGGCAATGAAGTCGGTTTGCTGAGTGAAGAACGACGGCAGAAAAACCCGGCCGCCTTTACCCTCGGTGTCAATTACACCCCGATTCCGCTGGTGACACTGGGACTTGATCGTCGCCAGAGCGCTTCCGGTGGCGGAGAAACCCTGTTTAATCTCGGCCTCAATTATGAAATCGGCACACCGTGGTCAAAACAGGTTGATCCAGCTGCGGTTGCCTTCAAGCGCACCCTGCAAGGCGGGCGCTATGATTTGGTCGATCGTAATAACCAGATTGTGCTGGAATACCGCAAGAAAAATCTGATCCGCCTGATGATGGAAACTCGGATTAGCGGACGCGGCGGGGCTATTATTCCGTTGAACGTGACGGTCAGTACCAAACACGGTCTGAAAGAAATTATCTGGGATACTGCCAGTTTGTTGGAGGGGGGCGGTAAACTGATCAATGCCGGTGCGCCCGTACTGGCGGATAATGCTGTAGCCAAAGCAGTCAGCGGGAGCACCCATTACCTGCTGATCCTGCCACCCTATAAGGATAAAGGGAACAACACCTATAGCCTGTCCGGTGTGGCCTATGACACGCAGGGCAATGCCTCTGAGCGGATGGAAGCCCAGATATTGGTTACGGCTTCCGCTGTTAATCCGGCGGGTTCTGGTTTTGAACCGGCTCATAAGTCTATGGTGGCGGATGGCAAAACCCAGACCGTTATCCGGTTGAAATTGACGGACAAGGATGGAAAGCCGGTCAGCGGAGCCGCAGGCAGCATTGTTCTGACAGATGACAAATCTAAACTGACCGGTGATGGCAAAGATCCGATGCTGGGCACTGAAATCAGAGAAGTGCCGGAAGGCAGCGGTATCTATGAAGCCACTGTCACTGCCGGTAATAAACACGGTAAATGGACTATCAGCCCGAAAGTCGACGGGCATGAACTGCCATCGACCGTGATTGATTTCGGCGATTCTTTAGCCAACATGATTGATACGGACAAGAGCGAATTCAAACCTGACAATGGCAATCTGAGTAAAAAAGATGACAGCACCGATATTGTCTTGCACCTGAAAGATAAAAACGGCAATCCGATTGCCGGGGCAGCAGACAAAATCAAGCTTGTGAAAGACCAGAGTGGGTTGTATGGACAGGGTGCCAACCCGACCGTAACTGACATCAAAGAAGATCCGGCCGGCAGTGGGATCTACAGGGCTAAGGTCACGGCTGAAGACAATAAAGGCACCCTGAAAATTACACCAGTGGTGGATGGCAAAGAGCTGAAACCGGCTGAGGTGACCATTGGTCAGTCACTGGCGGCGATTGTGGACCCCAAAGGCTCGGCCTTTATCCCGGCGACAAACATACTGTCGGCTGACAATGAAGACAGCACCATCATGACGCTGAAACTGAAGGACAAGAATGGGGATCCTATCAAGTATGCCAAAGACAGTATTACGTTTGAGGATAACGGGACCCAGCTGGGCGGAGGCGGGAAAAAAACACCGACCATCGGTAAAGTGTGGGAAGAGCCGGAAGGCAGTGGAATATACAAAGTGAAGGTCACGGCGGGGGATAAAACCGGTAAGTGGGAAATCACCACCAAAGTTGACGGTATACCGCTGGAGGCTCCGGCAGTCATTAACTTTGCGACCAACAAAGCCGAACTGATTGATCCGAATAAGTCTACATTTACTGCCAAAGACAGTGAGCTGCATAAAGCAGGTGACACCACGGTGATTGAAGTGGAATTGAAAGACCAGGAAGGCAACCCCATCAGTGGCATGGAAAAAGAGATCAACCTGACGCCGGATAACCGTGAACTGTATGGCACTGGTCGTATGCCGCATTACGGCGACTTCAAAGAAACTTCACCGGGCAGTGGTAAATATGTAGCGCCAGTTACCGCTGAGGATAAGAAAGGCAAATGGACATTAACACCGGACGTGTTTGGTAAACCGATAGGAAAACCGGCGACCATCACGTTTGGTAAACCACTGGCAGAGATCTTAAACCAGAATAGCCCCAAAATTGAATCGGTTGATGGCAGTTATGCTTTGCCGGCAGATGGCAACTCCAAGAAAACGCTGAAAATCACACTGGAAGATATAAATGAACAGCCCATTACTGGTGCCAAGGACAGTATTAAGGTGCATGGAAGTGGGCAGTTACAAGGAGACGGTAACGAACCGCAGATTGAGGCAGTGAAAGAAATCGGCAATGGTGAGTATGAAGTGGTGATCAAAGCGGGTCAGAAAACCGGTCCCTGGACAGTGACCACATCAATTGAAGGAACGAACAGGGCACAACCAACCAAGCTGGAGTTTGATGAAAATACTGCACCTAGCATTAACATCCAGTATCTGGAGGGGGATTTAAACATCGGAAAAACCCTGACACTCAACTATCAATTCAACAGTAATGGCAGTAATGCCACAGACCGTTCGTTTTATGTCTGGGGGGAAAGAGGTACAACCGCCGCCCGAGTCATGGAACTGGCGAAAACGGCTGGCGTGAAAGAGCCGATAACGCTGGCGCAGATAAACGGGGAAGGTCGGGTTAATGGCGACAAACCGTTAACCTACATTATTCAAGAAAGTGACCGCAATAAGGTACTGGAAGTCTCTATATTAGCAGCTAATGGTGCTAATTTACGGGCGAAAGGCCCGGAAACCCGCGTGGCAGTCTATGACCCGCAAAACCCCGGAAGGATAACCGGTGGTAACCGCAACGGGGGAGTTTCCGATCCGAATGCCATTCCAAGCATCGATAATATTGTCCTGACCGGGGAGTTAGAACTCAATAAATCGCTGATAGCGAACTATAAATTCAATGATAACGGTGGGGATGGGAGAGATAATTCTCTGTTTGTCTGGTATGACAAGGGCACGACACCCAATCCTAAGGATTTTCAGCAAGTCCCCGATGCTTTGGCAACCCTGAAGAGAGATCTGGTGAATGGAGATGCTGGGAAAACCATCGCCATTACCATTAAGCCCGTTAATGGTAAGCAAAAAGAAGGTGAAGCTAAAACCGTGGATATCAGTATGGCCGATACCAGTATCAACCAAACAACGCCCAAAGGAGGAAAACCGGGGACTATCCTTGACCCTAAAGCTGCACCCTCCATTGATAACCTCAAATTAACAGGTTTTCTATACGACTCTGGGTTCTTGAAAGCCGAATACGAATTTAAGCCTAATAACGGGCATGTGGAGGATAATTCCAGTTATTTCTGGACACGTTCTAAATCAAAAGAAGATCCTGATGGGCCAAAAGAAAATGTTCATAAGCCGGGAGCCGAAGGAGATGTGGGTAAAAACAGCATTTCAAGTGGCTCAATCTCCTCTTATGAATTAAGCGCGGAGGATAGTGGCAAGCTGTTGGAGTTTACCATCACGCCCATAAATGGTTTGGGGATAACCGGAGAGATTAAAACCCTTAATACGAAGCAGAGTGAAAATACACTGAGTGGAGGGATTAACGGTACAGTGATTGATCCGGAAAGGGGGCCCAGCATTGAGGAATTAAAAATAAAGGGTGTGCTGGAAATGGGACAAAAATTGGAAGGTTCATATAAATTTCAGCCGCATGGTAAGGATGATATGGATAAATCCATCTTCCTTTGGGGCATTAAGTATCCGGAAGATAACGTTAATTCAGTGAGGAATAGGATTAGCTCACTGGGTGGTGAACCCAAGAACCAAATCACCGACTCTGGAAATGTTCCTTCTCACACGCTGACACAAGAAGATAGCGGCCATGTTATCGAGCTTGCCGTGGAGCCACGTACCCCGCGTATGGTGAAAGGCGAAGTAAAAACTATATTGGGAAAAATGGAGGTAACAGATACGTTTGAGCAGAAAGAGCAAGGCAATGTTACTGGCGGGCATCCAGATGGTCGTATCAAAGGCATTGCCACTAGTTTCAAAATAACGCCGAGTAAAGAAGCAGAGCTTGCCGATGGTACGCTAGCGATTTTCGCTAAGAAAACGGACACTGACCCGATTAAGTTCACCATCCATACCACAGACGGTGAAAAATCCGTTGGGGGTGTACCTGTCACCATTGATATGTCTGCCCTGAACCGTCAAAAGGAAAAGCAGGAAAACGTGACGGTAAAACTGAATGGACAAGTCGGTACCTACAGTGGCCATACGGACGAGAACGGTAATCTTGTTATTAATGTTACTGATCCTGATGGTATTGGGACACGAACGAAATTGTCGATAACGGTCAACGACAGTGAAAGTAAACTTATAAAGAAATCAAAGGATGTTATCTTTACTGTGCTTACCAGTCCAAATACGGATAAAGCCAAATATTGGGGGCATATGGAACCATATATTACACTTGACGGGAAAAAATACTCGCGCCCTCAGTTAGCTACTGAGTTAGATACTGAGTTAGATACTGGAGGGTTTAGGATTATAAACCATGAAAAATGGAGTTTTGTAAAATGGAGTAAAGTAGAAAATTACTGTAGTGATAGCAGCAATAGTAGTAATAAATTTTGGAAATTACCTGTTGCAGAGGAGGTGGTAGCTATAAGTAACGCTAATCCAACTACAACCCTTTATACAGTTAACGGTTGGCCTGTTAATTGGGATCCTAAGGGTCTTCCTGTGTGGACATCTACTCTGTGGAATAAAAACGGAGGGGATAATAATAGAGAAATAGTGTCTATACCCTCTCTCGATGGGGGAAGCGCCAGTAATAATGAACCGACCGGGGGGGGGGAGTTTGCAGTCATCTGCCGGCTTCATGATGACTAAGACGGTAATGTATATTTAATTCACTTTCTGCTAATAAAATTCCCTTTTATGAAGGGAATTCATATTAATGAAAAAGTGCTGGTTTTTTTCAGCACTTTTTTAATCAAATTCCGTTCATCAAATGAAGATTACAGCCATATCAAGAACATCTTTTTCCCAGGCTCTTTCATCTGAAATCCCCCCATTTGGTTAACTGGTTTTTACTGGCAATCCTCACTTGAAACCCAACTCCCCATCCTCCATCAACCAAAAAACCTCATGCGTTCCGCTCAAACAGCCGTTTTACAATTCCGCATAAAAATTGTCCCAGATCAAAAACCCACCACATAAAATCAATTTTTATAATTACGCATAAAGTTCCCTTTAAGCCTGCCGATAACACTGGCATAGCAATCTATTACAAAAGGGAAGTCATGTTTAACCGAATGAAAATAGTGACGGGACTTATTGCAGTCATCGTACTATTTGGTGCTTTGCAGTTTATCTCCGGAGGCCTGTTCTTCAGTAACTTGAAGAAGGATACAGAAGCCTTTGATATGATGGATCAAATTCGCGAGCAGCAAAAATTACTGGACGAAAGCTGGATTAACATGCTGCAGGCCCGTAATAACCTGAACCGCATTGCTATCGTCATGATCTCAAAAGTTCAGAATGTTGAGAATGATCAGGATATGGACGATATCTGGGTAGAGGCCAGAGCCAATATTACTCGTGCGGAGCGCCGTTTTGAAAAATTTGAGAAGTTGCCAGTGTTGGCTCTCCATGATTTAGAGCGTTTCCAGCAATTGAAACAAACTCACCGTGACTACCTTAAGGCCTTGAAAGATCTGGATAGCATGCTTTCAAAGGGAAATTTCAAAGGCTTTTTTGACCAGCCAACCACTGTTTTACAGAATGCGTTTGATGCGGAATATATTTCCTATCTGAGCACGAATGACAAACTTTATGGTGAAGTCTCCGATGCGGCTGATGTCGCTTATCGCAATGTTATCATCAGCCTGATTACCATATTTGTGCTGTTGGTTGGTGTGATTACAGTAAGCTGGATCGGGTTGCGTAAGGCGTTGATTGAGCCATTGAATCATTTGCTGGACAGCATCAAGGCCTTCTCTAAAGGTGATTTGACCCAGACCATTCGCATTTCTTCTGGCAATGAAATGGGCATGTTGGCTGTCGGCCTGAGACATATGCAGGAAGAACTGATCAACACCGTCAGAAGCGTCCATCAAAGCACTGAAACCATCTATACCGGTACCAGCGAAATTGCCGCAGGTAACAATGACCTCTCTTCACGCACTGAACAGCAAGTGGCTTCATTGGAAGAAACGGCGGCCAGCATGGAAGAGCTGACGGCGACAGTAAAACAAAATGCTGATAATGCCCGCCAAGCCAGCAACCTGGCTGACAACGCCTCTGATATCGCCCGTCAGGGAGGTAAAGTGGTAGCTAATGTTGTTCAGACCATGCATGACATCGCTGACAGTTCTCGCAAAATTTCTGATATCACCGGTGTGATTGATGCCATTGCGTTCCAGACCAATATCCTTGCACTGAATGCGGCGGTAGAAGCAGCCCGTGCTGGTGAGCATGGCCGTGGTTTTGCCGTTGTAGCGGGTGAAGTACGTAATTTGGCGCAACGCAGTGCTGAAGCAGCAAAAGAAATCAAAGCGCTGATTGAAGATTCTGTCAATCGCACTGATACCGGCTCCATGCAGGTAGAAAGCGCGGGCGAAACGATGAATAAAATCGTCGATTCAGTGACTCGTGTGACCGATATCATGGGAGAAATTGCATCGGCTTC
Organism: Xenorhabdus mauleonii; assembly: GCF_900113945.1. Classification (GTDB taxonomy): domain Bacteria; phylum Pseudomonadota; class Gammaproteobacteria; order Enterobacterales; family Enterobacteriaceae; genus Xenorhabdus; species Xenorhabdus mauleonii. The sequence goes on along the minus strand of NZ_FORG01000001.1, from coordinate 45,626 downwards.
GGATGAGCAAAGTCGAGGAATTACTCAGGTCGGCGTCGCTATTTCAGAAATGGATAGAGTGACTCAACAAAACGCGTCATTGGTTGAACAGTCTGCGGCTGCGGCTGCGGCATTGGAAGAGCAGGCCAAGATACTGACCAAAGCCGTTTCGTTGTTTCAGCTACCGGAGCAGGCAGAAAGGACACAGCCTGAAAAAAGAAAACATGAAGTTTTCTTGACTAAAAAGACGTCAAATCCTCCAGCTAATAAAACGAATTCTCCTGCACTGAAAAAAAGCAGTGATGTGGAAGACCCATCCAATTGGGAAACATTCTAAAAAAATAATAGCGATAACCACGGCTGCGTTATGCAGCCGTTTAAACGAGGTGATTACATGTTAGGCAAGCTTCGCATATCAACCAGCCTGTATCTGTTATTGATGATGTTTTGTGTAATGCAAATTATTTCGAGTGGTTTGTCATTGGGAATAATTCATACTGACCAGACATATATTGAGAGAATTGATCTGGGAACGCAACGGAGAGATACCCTTGGGTTGAGCTGGGCTGCATTGTTACAAACACGTAACACTCTGAACAAAATCGCACTTGCCCAAAAAGTGGGGCAACCGAAAGATAGAATCGAAGTAATGGAAGCATTACTTAAAAGTTCTTTTAATGAAGCAGAACGAAATTTCTCCAAGTTTATTTCATTGCCTCAGGTTGGCGAAAATCAACAAAGAGATGCTTTATTGGCTGAAATAGAACGTTCTTACCAAGAATATTTTAATGCATTAAAAGAGCTGAATGATTATCTCTACAGCGGAAACTTTCCGGCTTTTCATGACCAACCTACAGAAACGTATCAGAGCCGAATGGAAGTTGCCTATAACAACTACATGAAGTACCTCAATAATAATATTGCGGATGTGGTAGCAGACGCGGCGCTTTATTACAAAACCGCTATAGCGATGTTCTTCGGCTCAATTTTAATGGTATTCATTGTTGCCCTGGCGGCTCACTGGTGGCTGAAACGCAATCTTCTCAGACCCTTCGCCAATATGAGAGCGTGTTTTCAGGATGTGGCAGATGGACGCCTGAATAAAGAAATTGCTGTCACGACCAATGATGAAATTGGGGATATATTTAAGCAGCTACGTGATATGCAAAATTCACTGATCACTTCAATTGGTGCAGTGCGTGACAATACCAACCAAATGTATGTCGGTATTCAGGAAATCACACAAGGCAATACCGACCTCTCGTCACGTACAGAAGAGCAGGCGGCCTCACTGGAAGAAACTGCGGCCAGTATGGAAGAGCTGACCGTAACGGTTAAGCAAAACGCAGAAAATGCGCGTCAGGCGAGTGAACTGGCGGTATCAGCTTCTCAGGTTGCGTCAAAAGGCGGAGAGCTGACAACCAGCGTTGTCGCCACTATGGATGAAATTACCAATAGTTCGAAAAAAATCAGCGCCATCATCAGCGTGATTGATGGTATTGCATTCCAGACCAATATTCTGGCATTGAATGCCGCAGTTGAAGCAGCCCGAGCTGGCGAACAGGGACGCGGATTCTCTGTCGTGGCCGGTGAAGTGCGCGACTTGGCACAAAGAAGTGCTGAAGCAGCAAAAGAGATAAAAGTGCTTATCGACGAATCCGTCCACCGTGTGAACCAAGGCTCAGAGCTGGTCAATCATGCAGGGCAAACGATGGATGAACTCGTTATATCAGTTAATCGAGTCACCGATCTCATGGCTGAAATTGCTGCGGCTTCTGATGAACAAAGCCGAGGGATCCACCAAGTTGCTCAGGCTGTTAGCCAAATGGATCAAGTTACGCAACAGAATGCGGCCTTGGTCGAACAATCTGCGGCGGCTGCCTCCGCACTTGAAGATAAAGCCGATATGCTAGTGAAAACAGTGACACAATTTGAACTGCCTGAAAACGCGTCACACCGGCGTCAAGGGTCTTCTGCATCAAACATGACCAATGAGTATGTTGTAGATTAAGTACACTGAGGTCAGATGAAATCCAATTTAATAGCTTCAGATACTGATGCTACAGCGCCGCTGAACTTTATGCTCCAGCGGCATGCTTTGTCAGATGCGCAATTTGAGCGCATCTGCCAGTTTATCTATCAACGAGCTGGCATTGTACTGGCAAAAAATAAACGTGAAATGGTCTATAACCGCTTAGTCAGGCGGTTACGTGTATTAGGGTTAGATAACTTTGGTCAATATTTGTCAATTCTGGAACACGATATCCATAGCGAAGAGTGGGAATTGTTCATCAACTCATTGACCACCAATCTCACGGCATTTTTCAGGGAAGCACATCATTTTCCTATTCTGGCAGCCCATGCCAGCCGGAAAAATGGTGGAACATACCGTGTTTGGAGCGCAGCCGCTTCAACAGGGGAGGAGCCATACTCAATTGCAATGACTCTGTGTGATTCACTGGGGCATAGATCAAATAGGATAAAAATCATTGGCAGCGATATTGATACCAGTGTGCTGGAAAAAGCCCGGCAAGGTGTCTATCGGCTGGAAGAATTGCAAACACTCAGCGAGAGCCAAAAGAAAAAATATTTTTTCAAAGGGGTAGGGCTTTTTGAGGGTTACGCACGCGTGCGCCCTGTGTTGGCTGATCTGGTCAGTTTTCAACATTTAAACCTGTTGGATTCTGATTGGGCGCTCGATGAGAAATTTGATGCGATATTCTGCCGCAATGTCATGATTTATTTTGACAAAAAGACGCAGGAAAGGATCTTGCGCCGTTTCGTCAACTTCTTAAAACCAGACGGTTTGCTCTTTGCGGGGCATTCCGAAAACGTCACTCAAATTAGCCGAGAGTTCTACTTGCAAGGACAGACCGTTTACGGTGTAGGTCGGGCAAGGAGGGGTCATGAATAAAATAACTGTTCTTTGTGTGGATGATTCGGCGCTGATGCGCCAAATCATGCGGGAAATTATCAATAGTCATCCTGATATGGAAGTGGTGGATTGTGCACCGGATCCATTTGTTGCCCGTGATTTAATCAAAAAACACAACCCGCAGGTATTAACGTTGGATGTTGAAATGCCTCGCATGGATGGCATTGATTTTCTTGAAAAATTAATGCGATTGCGCCCCATGCCAGTTGTGATGGTTTCTTCCCTGACAGGAAAAGGTTCAGAAATCACACTGAAAGCACTGGAATTGGGGGCGGTGGATTTTGTCACTAAACCACAGCTTGGTATCCGTGATGGCATGCTGGCTTACAGTGAATTGATTGCTGAAAAGATTCGGGCAGCGGCGCAGGCAAAAATCAGCACCATCAAAGCCGACTCTGGGGTTTCAGCTCCACTGAATTTCAAGCCACTGCTGTCCAGTGAGAAACTGATAGCCGTTGGTGCTTCGACGGGGGGAACAGAGGCAATCAAAAACCTGCTGCAACCCTTGCCGGTTACCAGTCCGGCCTTGCTGATAACACAGCATATGCCCCCAGGTTTCACACGCTCATTTGCTGAAAGACTCAATAAATTGAGCCAAATTACCGTGAAAGAAGCTGAGGATGGCGAACGTGTTTTGCCGGGCCATGCATACATTGCACCGGGCGATCGCCATATGGAACTTTGCCGCAGTGGGGCGAATTATCAAATCATGATAACTGACACCTTGCCGGTTAACCGGCATCGTCCTTCCGTTGATGTTTTATTCCGCTCTGTTGCCAGATATGCGGGGCGTAATGCCGTGGGAGTCATTCTGACCGGAATGGGCAGTGATGGTGCCGCGGGATTATTGGAAATGAAACAAGCGGGAGCCTATACCTTGGCACAAGATGAAGCCAGTTGTGTGGTCTTTGGAATGCCGCGTGCGGCTATCCAGCTAGGGGCAGTGGATGATGTGATGGATCTCCAAAAAATCAGTAAAGCGATGCTGGCCAAAATCAGCATGGGCCAATCGGTTCGTATTTAGCAGTTGTATTTGATGTTAATTTTTGCAGCACTATTTTTTTATACGTTTCGTAATGCGTTTTTGTAATCCGTTTTTATGGCGTACTTTTATAACGTATTGTTATAGCGTGTTTTTTATAACGTATTTTTATAAAAAGTGCTGCCGGACAAGTGAAATTCCAAGGAGTTTTTATGGCAAGTAAGGATCTGAGATTTTTGGTAGTCGATGACTTTTCAACTATGCGTCGAATTGTACGTAATCTACTGAAAGAGTTGGGGTTCAATAATGTAGACGAAGCGCAGGACGGTGCAGAAGCATTGACTAAACTTCGTACTGCTGAATTTGATTTCGTTATTTCTGACTGGAATATGCCAAATATTGATGGACTCGAATTGCTGAAAACAATTCGTAGTGAAGAAAAATTGGCAGCGCTGCCTGTTTTGATGGTCACGGCAGAAGCGAAAAAAGAAAACATTATTGCAGCCGCACAGGCTGGTGCCAGTGGTTATGTCGTGAAACCATTTACCGCCGCTATTTTAGAAGAGAAACTCGATAAAATATTTGAAAAATTGGGGCTCTAAGGAGACAAAATGAGTGAAAATCCAGTCATGCCGAGAGATGAGGCGATCCCAACCAGTGAAATAATCAGTCGTATCGGGCAATTAACGAGAATGTTGCGTGATAGCCTGCGTGAACTGGGATTGGATCAAACTATTGCTCAGGCGGCTGAGGCGATCCCAGATGCAAGGGAGCGATTGAATTACGTTGTCCAAATGACGGCACAGGCGGCTGAAAGAGTGCTGAACTGCGTTGAAGCAGCGCAGCCTCGTCAGAACGAATTGGAAGCATCTGCAAAATCCTTGACCGAACGTTGGGATGAGTGGTTTGCCAACCCAAAAAATGTGGATCTGACAGATGCCCGTTCACTGGTAACGGACACAAGGAATTATCTAAACCTTGTGCCTGACTATGCCTCATTTACCAATGCCCAATTACTTGAGATCATGATGGCTCAAGACTTTCAGGATCTGACTGGGCAGGTAATCAAACGGATGATGGAAGTCATTCAGGAACTGGAAAAACAATTGGTTATGGTATTAATGGAAAATATGCCCTCTGACCAGATAGCTAAAGCGAAAAAAGAGAACGATAGTCTTCTTAATGGCCCTCAAGTCAACCAAAATGGTGCAGGTGTTATTGCCAACCAAGAACAAGTTGATGATTTGCTGGATAGTTTGGGATTTTGATAACGAGTGCGAGTATTTAACGAGCTGTAGTTAGCAAGTTGTAATTAACAAATAATATTTTAATCGTAACTTTTTTATAAATAGAATATTAAAGAACAAAACTTAAAAGTTTTGTTCTCGTTTGGGTGAGTCTGGTGGCTGGCCCAAACGCCAGCCTCAATACTGTTTATTTCTCATCCTTTTGTCTCATTTTTATTTTTTATTTCTCACTTTTCATTTATCACTGTTCACTTTAATAAATTCACGGGTAAGTATTTATAAATCGTAGAAAGTGACACATTGTAAAGAATCGATAACTGCTTGCGGCTATGTCCCTTATCCAGCAATCGGGCGGCCTGTTGCCTGTCTTCTTCGGTAAATATCACTGGGCGCCCGCCAATCCGGCCTTGTTCCCGCGCTGCGGCCAAGCCGGCATTGGTTCTTTCCACAATCAACTCGCGTTCCATTTCTGCCAGTGCACTCATTACGTGGAAAAAAAATCGCCCCATTGCAGTACTGGTATCAATACTGTCAGTCAGGCTTTGAAAGTGGATCCCCCGTTCATGCAACTCAGAAATGAGGGTTACCAGATTTTTTACACTTCGCCCCAACCTATCCAATTTCCAAACAACCAAAGTATCACCGGTATGAAGATGTTTTAAGGCACGCTTCAAACCCGGACGATTAGCGGTTCTTCCGCTGATTTTATCTTCAAAAATAAATTCACAATTAATGCCGTTGAGTGCATTTCTTTGTAAATCACTATTTTGGTCATTTGTTGACACTCTGATGTAACCCACTTTTGCCACTGATAATCCTTTAATTACGTTATACATTTCGTCTTTCAAACTGCCTTTTTGTTAACTTCGCTCGCTTATCTCGGTCACCGTTTTTATAAACATACGGCTATCGATGCTCATGGGGATGTTCTCCCTTGCCGTCGCGATGCAATTTGAAATCCATTGAGTATGGAGACTATTTATTATGTAGATAATACCTATTTAATCGATACAAAAAACCATTAATTGATATTATTTCGAGATAAAAGTTTGCTGTGTGACGGCCGCAGCATAGCAAGTGATGAAATAATTATGCTTATCAACTAACTCGCTGGAACATGACCAAATCGAGTGATTTAACTCACAGTATTAATTTTTCCTGCCAGTAATAGCGAATAAGTTCTCGCTTATTTTTCAAAAATACTCTTTATTTAATTGAAATAATTTTGTTGCTAACTTGTTACGTTAAATGCCGAGGGTGTATATGGAACAGATTACACAATGGTTAGGTGCAATAAACGGGGTAGTATGGGGCATTCCAATGCTAATTGGGCTGTTGGGCATCGGTATTTTCATGCAGATCCGTCTATCCTTCTTACCCATCCGTAAATTGGGAATGGGCTTCAAACTACTTTTCCAAAAAAATGAAAAACGGGGCGAAGGCCAGATTTCACCTTTCAATGCGTTGATGACAGCGCTGTCAGCGACAATTGGAACAGGAAATATAGCGGGTGTCGCGACAGCCATTGTCATGGGCGGCCCGGGAGCACTGTTCTGGATGTGGATGACAGCCTTGGTGGGTATGGCCACAAAATATTCAGAAGCAGTGCTGGCGGTACGTTTCCGTGAAACCGACAAAAAAGGCAATTATGTTGGCGGCCCAATGTACTACATCAAGAATGGCCTTGGGAAAAAGTGGGTTTGGCTGGGAACACTGTTTGCCTTTTTCGGCAGTATTGCTGGCTTTGGCATTGGCAATACGGTACAGGCCAACTCAGTTGCAGATGTGCTGGAAAGTAATTTTGGCATTGAAAAAGCCATAACAGCGGGCATCTTGGTTATCTTGGTTGGGGCAGTGTTGATTGGTGGCATTAAGCGTATTTCTGATGTGGCCGGAAAATTAGTGCCGATTATGACCGTCGGTTACTTCGGTGCCGGGATCATTGTGCTGGCTATGAATCTTTCTGCCATTCCTGATGCCCTTGCTTTAATCATCAAATCTGCTTTCACGCCTGTCGCGGCTCAGGGTGGATTTGCGGGTGCTGCGGTCTGGGCGGCGATCCGCTTTGGTATTGCCCGTGGCATATTCTCTAACGAAGCAGGTATGGGAAGCGCCCCTATCGCTCACGCCGCAGCCAAAACCCAAAACCCGATCCGTCAGGGTTTGATTGCCATGTTGGGAACTTTCATTGACACCATTATTGTCTGCTCCGTAACCGGCTTGACCATCGTCATTACGGGTGGCTGGCTGACAGGTCAGACAGGGGCAACATTGACTGCGGCTTCTTTCTCAGCAGCGATCCCGGGAGGTAACTATATTGTTGCCGTTGCCTTGGCGATTTTCGCCTTTACAACCATTTTGGGTTGGAGCTTCTACGGTGAAAAATGTATCCAGTATTTACTGGGGCCAAAAGCCGTCGTGCCTTTCCGTATCGCCTGGATTATTGCATTGCCGATTGGTGCCACTCAGTCCTTGACTTTTGTCTGGTTGCTGGCGGATACCCTCAACGCAATGATGGCAATTCCCAACCTAATCGCAATCGCGTTGCTCAGCCCGATTGTTTACAGATTGACGAAAGACCATATTAAGGATGTCAACGCGGATAGCATTGATATTAAGCCGGTGATAAAGGCGGATTGATGTTTTTAAAAGTAATTCCTTAATATTGTAAAAACGATACATAATTTTTAAAAAACCGAGCATCAATGGCAGTAAGTGAAAGCAAGAAGTGAAAACAAAAAATAAAAAATAAGAAATGAAAAATAGGGAGTGGTGATTTCAAGCCACTTCCTATCTTTCTTTCGCGCTTTCTTTCATGCTTCCTTTCTTTCGTACTTCCTCTTTTTCACAGCTAACATAATGCAATTGGATTTTTTGCCGTTGTAACCATAATTCCCCAAATACCCCCGCAAAATTTGCAGTGTTCCCGCTATTGAATTTTTGGGCTTTTGTCATGCTTATACCCGTCGTCTTTCAAGTTACAGCTTTGTTGGCTGCGCCCACTCACCCCGGTCACCGTTCAGACAGACGGTTATCAATGCGCCCGGGGATAACTGAGAGGCTCCAGTCTCTCACCGGAGGCCAGCCTTTGGCAGAGCAAATTCGTTCCTGACGAATTTGTCATTCTCTTGCCGTCGCGCTGTATCTTGAAATCCATAGGGTTTAGCACAATTTCATTTGCACTTTTCTAAAGGCAAATTTTTTGCATGCAATAACAAATGCTCACCAAGGAAAGTCGTGGCTGAAGATAGCGATCTCGAAAAAACCGAAGAACCCACGCCCCATAAACGGGAAAAAGCCCGTAAAGAGGGGCAGATTGCGCGTTCCAAGGAACTCACCTCAATCCTGATGTTGGCGGGAGGGGTAAGCCTGCTCTGGATGAGCGGGCAGTCGATCACCCATGAACTTTCATTGATGGTGTTTGAAGGATTCAACTTCGACCACAATATGGTCAGCAACGATAAACAGATGGTGCAACAAGTCGGCCGATTGCTGAAACAGGCAGTATGGGCCTTGCTGCCCGTTTTTGCCGGGTTGGTCTTGATTGCCCTCAGTGCCCCGACTTTGATGGGAGGACTGTTATTTAGCTCCAAATCCGTCAAATTTGACCTGAAAAAACTGAATCCAATTTCAGGCCTGAAAAAGATATTCTCCATGAATGCATTGGCTGAACTATTTAAAGCCATTCTGAAAGCATCAATGGTCGGTTGCGGGGCTGCTCTGTTTATCTGGCTGAATTGGCCGGCCATGCTTAATCTGATTGCTCAACCGCCGTTGATGGCGTTGAGCGATGCCATGATGATGCTGATTTTTGCCAGCTATATTGTCTTGTTTATGTTGATACCGATGGTGGCATTTGATGTGTTGTATCAAATCCGCAGCCATCTGAAAAAATTGAGAATGACCCGTCAGGAGATCAAGGATGAATTTAAGGAGCAAGAAGGGGATCCCCATGTAAAGGCAAGAATTCGTCAACAACAGCGAGCGGCCGCGCGCAAGCGCATGATGGCGGATGTGCCGAAGGCAGATGTCATTGTCACTAACCCGACCCATTACGCCGTTGCCTTACAGTATGACAGTAAAAAAATGGGCGCCCCCAAAGTACTGGCAAAAGGGGCCGGGCTGATTGCCTTGCGCATAAAAGAAATTGGTGCGGAAAATCGTATTCCGTTACTGGAAGCGCCACCTTTGGCGAGGGCGTTGTATCGCCATGCTGAAGTCGGGGGCTTTATTCCTGCTGCGCTCTATGCTGCTGTCGCAGAAGTGCTTGCCTGGGTTTACCAATTAAAACGTTGGAAACAGGAAGGTGGCCTAAAACCGAAAACACCTGAAAATCTGCCAGTGCCGCCAGCACTGGATTTTGCTGGAGAAAATAATCGTCATGGCTAATCTGGCTTCATTACTACGTTTAACGGGAAGTCGTTTACCGGGAAACATGAAAGGTTCCGAATGGCAAATGCTTGCTGGGCCTGTTTTGATCCTTATGATCTTGTCGATGATGGTACTACCGCTGCCACCATTTCTGCTTGATCTACTCTTTACCTTCAACATTGCACTTTCCATCATGGTATTGCTGGTGGCAATGTTCACCCGCCGGACGCTGGATTTCGCTGCATTCCCGACTATTCTGCTATTTTCAACCTTATTGCGTCTGTCCCTGAACGTTGCTTCCACGCGAATTATCCTGATGGAAGGTCATACCGGTTCGGCGGCAGCCGGGCAAGTGGTGGAAGCCTTTGGTCACTTTCTTGTCGGCGGTAACTTTGCGATTGGTATCGTCGTTTTCGTCATTCTGATCCTGATTAACTTCATGGTTATCACCAAAGGTGCGGGGCGTATTGCAGAAGTGGGCGCACGCTTCGTACTGGATGGCATGCCCGGTAAACAGATGGCGATTGATGCTGACTTGAATGCCGGATTGATCGGCGAGGATGAAGCCAAGAAACGTCGTGCCGAGGTTACTCAGGAAGCTGATTTCTACGGCTCAATGGACGGTGCGAGTAAATTTGTGCGTGGTGATGCCATCGCTGGCTTAATGATACTGGTGATTAATGTCATTGGTGGATTAATCGTCGGTGTTGCCCAACATGGCCTGACTCTGGGAGATGCGGCGGAAGCTTACACATTGCTGACCATTGGTGATGGATTGGTTGCCCAGTTGCCTGCATTAATTATCTCCACTGCGGCGGGCGTTATCGTTACCCGCGTGGCGACGGATGAAGATGTCGGCCAACAAATGGTGACCCAGCTTTTCAACAACCCCAAAGTCATGATGTTGAGTGCTGGCGTACTTGGGTTGCTCGGTCTGGTGCCGGGAATGCCTAACTTTGTTTTTCTGCTGTTCACGGCGGCATTGGCGGGATTGGGCTGGTTCCTGCTGCGTAAAGATAAAAATCCGTTGATGGCGCAACATGAAGAGATGAAAGCGGTGGAAGAGCAACAACAAACCGCAGAAGCTTCATGGTCTGATGTGCAGTTGGAAGATCCACTGGGAATGGAAGTGGGCTACCGCTTGATCCCGATGGTCGATTTCCGTCAAAACGGGGAATTGCTTGGCCGTATCAGCGGCATTCGCAAGAAATTTGCGCAAGAAGTAGGGTACCTGCCTCCTGTTGTACATATTCGTGACAATTTGGAATTAGCACCGGCCAGTTACCGCATCATGATGAAAGGGGTAGAAATTGGCCGTGGTGAAGCACATCCGGGGCGTTGGCTGGCAATCAACCCGGGTGGTGCCGTGGGTGAATTGCAGGGTGATTTGACAACTGATCCGGCCTTTGGTCTGGCTGCGGTGTGGATTGATGACAGCTTAAGAGAACAGGCGCAAGTGCAGGGATACACCGTCGTTGCAGCCAGCACCGTTGTTGCAACTCACTTGAACCATTTGCTGTCCCAACACTCCAGTGAACTGTTCGGCAGACAAGAAGCCCAACAATTGTTTGAACGCGTTAGTCAGGAAATGCCAAAACTAACGGAAGATTTCATTCCTGACGTTGTCAGCCTGACAACCTTGCATAAGGTTCTGCAAAACCTGCTGGCAGAGCAAGTGCCGATCCGTGACATGCGTTCCATTATTGAAACATTGGCGGAGCATGCGCCGGTACAGAAAGATCCATATGAGTTAACCGCCATGATCCGAATCTCACTCGGCCGAGCCATCGCCCAGCAATGGTTCCCGGGAGTGGATGAAATAAAAGTCATTGGCTTGGATACCAGCCTGGAAAGATTGCTGCTTCAGGCATTGCAAAATGGCGGCGGATTAGAACCGGGCTTGGCGGAAAGCCTGGAACGTCAGGCAGCAGAGGCCTTGGAACGCCAAGAGATGCTGGGAGCGCCACCAGTATTGTTGGTCAACCATGCACTGCGCCCATTATTATCCCGTTTCCTGCGTCGCGTATTGCCACGGTTGGTGGTATTGTCCAACCTTGAAATCACTGATAATCGCCAAATCAGAATGACAGCAACGATTGGCGGGGCGAGATAATATTGGATCACGTTGTATTTTAATTCGGAATAATAAATTACAGAAAGGTGATCGATTTAATGATCACCTTTTATATTTTCAAATGACCAGATTTTCAATTTACCGGCTTCAACCTGAAATATATCTAAAAAACTCTTCATACCACGCACAGAAAACGCTAAAGAAAAAACAACGGGTTTGACATAAACTATGACAAGCTCAAAATCGTGTCTTATCGCCCAGTTCCTGATAGATGAGATTTACGCAGACCAGAGATAATTCTATGCTACTGGAAGTGATTTTCACCCGCTGCACGAAACCGTCCCTTGGCCAACGTTTTTAATCAATGGCAGGAATTATAATGACAACAAGGTCTGATATAGAAAAGGGCAGATTGATTTATACAGAGAAGTTAGGCTGGGTAGATCTGGGACATGCTAAAGGTGATGACGCCAGATTGCTTATTGCTGCAATAAATGAAGGTTCAAATAAATGTACCAGAGATGGATATTTTACAATTCGCTATGTCCAATATATGGGGAAAGGGCGTAGATATGGGACATCAATAAAAACAAGATGGCGAGTCAGGGAGGGTTTATCTACGCGCGATCAGGAAAGGGTTGCGCTGACTATTATGATGTATACAACCCATTCATTTGAATCCTATCAAGATTCATTCCTTTTTAACTGGGTAACGGACAGTGGCTATAGTGGAGAAGATTTAGTGTCTAATTTACTGGGGTTTTATCAAGCCATATATAACACGAATTATTTACCCCAGTTAGGCGCCGTTAGTAAAGAAGAGGCATTGAAACGATGGGATTACTATGGCCCTATAGGCAAATTCAAAAATAAAATATTCAAACCGTTATTATTCCCTGATCCTGAAAAATACCCCAATAATGCAAGGCCTTATCATGGTTATCTGCCTAGCTTTTTAAATCTTATATCGCCCTTTAGTGACATTAAAAAAGGTCCGGATATAATACTTCTTAGAGATAATGTGTATGTTAACATAGGTAAAGAATATGCGGGGATTGCGATTGAGTAACTTTATACGTATAGGCGTAGTTATATCTGCTCTAATTATTGGTGTTATTTTTTTTATTGCATCATTAGCGAATGTCAATTTGTCATATACAAAAAGAAATTTTATTTATTATCATGCTTTTACCTTTGATGAAATTAAGAATGTACCTTTAATTTCAAATGATTATATTATACATTATGACTCCCCTGATGGTAATAATACAATGATGAACGAAATTGTTTTTTCAAATGTAAATTTAAATAACCTAACAAAATTAATAGAATATACTGAAAGTATGGGGTTTAAAAAATACTTCGATAAGTATTGGGGTGAAGATCGCTGGTGCAAAAATGACACAACCATAAGTATAAAACAAAATGATACAGAGCATACCATTTTGTTTTTAGTTGAAAAAAATTAGAACACATTATCTTCCCTTATGCTGTAACCTGTAGTTCCGGCCGTATGATGTGTCCAGGTTATGCTATTATATGAAATGGTTATATTTTCATATGGTTGCATATCATTGTGATTAAGTGAGTTAGGATAGTGAATGGAGATATTTTTTATGGTGGCGTTGGTTAGTTTTATCGAATAAAACTTTTCCAGTCCACCAGATGCGCTGTTCCTGTATATCTCAATTTCGCATTGAAGGCTTTCGTTATTTGATATTGCAACACCTAATAATGGAGAGGATTTATCAATGGGCTTTGTGATTATTATAGGCTGATGGTTGACATTTTGTTCTCGGCTTATATCGTGATCTACAGCATAAACCAATATCTTGTCTTTATACGCTTCCTGATATTTATTCCCTATTGAATCATGAGTTGAGCATCCGGCTGATATTAGTCCCTGTTTTTTTCCATTGATGGTCATATAAATAATATTCGCCATTACTTATTTCCTTTTTCTGAAAATTTATCAGATAAAAATAAAGTATAACGATTTGTTATATCAATGCATCGATTAAATTTTAGAATACTATTAAATTAGTCTACTCATTGATCCAGTTGAATAAGGCTCCCAGTTGGGCATTAAGACGACCGATAGCATGCAGTATTTTCGTAATGGTATGCCGACATGGTATCTTATTGAGGAATAGGGGGACATTTTCAGCCAGTTAATTTTTACCGGCTTTAAGTTTCGATGCATTGGCAGACTTGGGGCGAGTTATTGTGGATCTGATGACAAGGAAAATCACATCAATCAGATTGTGTTGACGATTAATATCAGTGTGTGCTTCTTCAACAATGGATGAATGTTCAATCAGAGCGATATGTAAACTATTAGAAGAGAAATAAGGCATGCCATTAGCCATTATTTCTCATTCAATAGGTGTTAAAAACGTATGCTCGTGTTTCGATGTAATTCGAGGCTTATAGGGGACAAGCCAAACAGAACTGTCAATATTGCTTTACACAATACAAGTCCTGCACAACACGAATCTTACATAACACAATAAAAACCTGTCCAGCACGATAAAAAAATCAAACGCTTACTTTATGGCCAGATAACGCCGAGTTGCGGTGTGCCTGACCATCTGCTCCATAAAGAGAAGGGCTGTGGTGGCTTTTCAGAAAAGCAATTGCTTTACTGTTCAACTCTACATGCTGATCCAGCAGAAGGCCGTTATGCGCATTTAAATCACGGATGCGCTCAATCGTTTGGCTCATTTGCTCCCATAATACAGCCAATCTTTCATAGGCAGCATAAGGCGCATTAATTTTTAGCGTTTCATTTAAGTACTGACGTTTTCGTTCTGCGTGATCAAGCGCCGAAAGCAAAAATGTCTTTTGTTCCGTCACTCGATGTAAATGATTCGCTTCAATAAAGCCTTCACTTAATATGCGCTGCTCTTCTGCCATAGTATGAGAAAGCGAGTTTAAATGTGCGCTTTGCTGCTCGAGCAAGAGTTGAAGTTCTTCCATTTATGGCTCTTTATGATTCTGATGGTTTATTTATCATATTCCATGTTTTCAAGGGCTTCTCTGAACAGGGCATCGGCAATTTTACCGCTGTCCATTGTCAGTGTTCCCTGTGCAATGGCTTCTTTCAATTGTTGTACTTTTTGGATATCAATATCCTGACTGCTTGGCTGAACAAGCTTCTTCTGTGCTTCACTCAGTTTAACCTGTGTATCGGCGCTTTTTTCTGCGACAGCCACAGTTCTGCGAGTGCTTTGAGCACCTTCATTGGCATTCCGTTGCTGTAAAGCAGCAATAGCCAGTAGAGGTTGAGTGCGTTCAATACTCATAATCGTAATCCTTTAATCAGGCATTATTTATTTGTCTTATACCTGTCGTCTTTCAAGTTGCAGCTTTGTTGGCTACGCTCACACACCAGTCACATAGTTATCCATGCTTCAGGTGATGCCTTTCCTTGCCGTCGCGCTGCATCTTGAAATCCATCGGGTATAGGTAGCAGGCGATATACCGCTGGCATGCCTGTAAATCATGGTCTGTTGGTTATATCGGCTGGAAGAAATAAAACTTTAGCCATTTATAACATCATTTTTACACTACCATTCTCTTGAGCTTCACCAGTAATAACCTGTCCGGAGTTCAGGCGAACACGAATATTATCAAAACTCGCGGCGTTGTTAATCGCTTTTCCTTCGTAACGTACCTGAAAATGGTGCCCATCTACGGTAACGACCACATTTTGTCCGGCTTTTATTGCCCACGGACGCCGGATCATATTGCGTGTGATAAGTTGCCCGGCAGGGATATGACGAAGTGCAATACCATGTTGTATGGCCTTTTTGTTACGAATTATGTCGTTTGGCAGCTTGTCTAAAGCCCCCGTTTTAACTTGAAAATCTTTTTCTGTCAGGGTTGCATTACGATTAATTACACGCTTGGAAACCAAATAAGGGCCGGTGACGTTGACATGAACCTGAATAAAGCGTCGTTGCTGATCACATGTCACAGGAACGGAAAGATTGCCCCAATTTTTGTTACCCATTGGTGGTTGTATTTCAGGACGTTCACAAACCGGCCACTGCTGCTCAGGCGTTTTTATCTCCACTTTGACTTTATTGCCCGATGTGTGGTGGATCTGGCTGAAATAGTCATTGATCAATTGCGGTAAATTGTTCCCCCAAGCGACAGAACTGACAAAAAATAAATTAAGGAAAAAGGTAAGAAACCCGATAATTTTTAATGCCGGCATTTAACCACCTTAATCCTGTTAGCAAACCATGATTTCAAAACTTATTCAGTACCTGTTGGATGTTATTAGTGTAACGCGATTGATTATTCGTTAATGGGATAAATAGCAATCCAATTTGTTTCTATTCTTCGAATCAGCTTTTTCTTCTCCGTTTATTCTGTTAGCTGCTTGGAGCTTATCCCGGCACTGTTTTACCAATAAGTAGTCAGCAAAAACGAGGAAGGAATATGCTCGATAAATTAGATGCCGCCTTTCAATTTCGACAAGAAGCGCTGGCACTCCGCAATCAGCGGCAGGAAATTTTGTCCGCCAATATTGCCAATGCGGATACCCCTGGCTATCAGGCGCGTGATATCGATTTTGCAGCTCAGCTGAAAAAAACGATGGCACATGGCCGTGTAACGGGAAATGGAATTGGGCTGACTCTGACTTCCGATCGGCATATTCCCGTCCAACCTCAAAAGCGTCTGGAGATGGATCTGCTGTATCGGGTGCCATATCAGACGGCAATGGATGGAAATACCGTTGACATGGATATGGAACGCAGCAATTTCGCAGATAACAGTCTGAAATACCAGGCTGAACTTACTATGACGAATGCGCAGATCAAAAGCATGATGTCAGTTCTACAGTCACAAGGATAATGGGAATGTCTTTACTCAGTATTTTTGATATTGCCAGCTCTGCGCTTTCCGCTCAGTCTCAGCGGCTGAACGTCAGCGCCAGCAATATGGCGAATGCCGATAGCATTGTCGGGCCGGATGGTGAGCCTTATCGTGCCAAGCAAGTGGTTTTCCGCGTTGCCGCACCAGCGGGGCAGGAAATAGGTGGGGTTCGAGTCAGCGAAGTCGTGGATGATCCTACGCCTTTCCGTCTTGAATATAAGCCGGGTAACCCATTGGCCGATGAAAAAGGTTATGTACGTATGCCGAATGTGGATGTAGTCGGGGAAATGGTCAATACCATCTCTGCTTCCCGCAGTTATCAGGCAAACGTTGAAGTGCTTAACACCACTAAGTCCATCATGTTGAAAACGCTGACGCTGGGTCAGTAACAGGAATTCCATTATGGGTGTGACCGCTTCAATCAATGATGTATTGGATAATACTACGGTAGGCGAACTTGCTTCCCCGACAAAATCCAAGCCACAAAGCAGCGACGATATTAAAGATAATTTCTTGAATTTATTGGTCGCGCAGCTCAAGAACCAAGACCCAACCAATCCGATGCAAAATAATGAGTTAACGACTCAGCTTGCACAGATCAGCACCGTTCAGGGTGTCGAAAAACTCAATAAAACACTGGGAGCTGTTGTCGGACAGATGGACAACAATCAGGCGATGCAGACGACATTGCTGATTAACCGCGGTGTTATGGTGCCCGGCGATAAGATCCTGGTGGGTTCCAATGAAGAGAAAGTTATCAGCACAACGCCGTTTGGCTTTGAGCTGACCCGACCTGCCGATGACGTGAAAATAACCATCAAAGATAAGAGTGGTGCGGTAGTGCGGGAATTGGATATCGGTAAATTTGAGGCCGGTGTCCAGAGTTTCGTATGGGATGGCAAAGACGCAGATGGCAAGGATGTGGAAAACGGTGCTTATAGCTTCACAGTTTCCGCAAGCTATCAAAATCAAGCGTTAGTGACACTTCCGCTGAACTATGCCGTAGTCAACGGCGTAACGCGGGGTGAGGATGGCACTAAAT
Source organism: Xenorhabdus mauleonii (assembly GCF_900113945.1). Lineage (GTDB taxonomy): Bacteria > Pseudomonadota > Gammaproteobacteria > Enterobacterales > Enterobacteriaceae > Xenorhabdus > Xenorhabdus mauleonii. Next base: position 28,109 of record NZ_FORG01000001.1, on the reverse strand, counting down.
TAGATTTAGGGCTGGCGGGTACGGTAACCATGGATAAAGTTCGTCAGATTCTTTAATTAAACGGAGGACATATGTCTTTTTCACAAGCGGTTAGTGGCTTGAATGCCGCAGCGAGTAACTTGGACGTTATTGGTAATAACATTGCAAACTCGGCTACTTTTGGCTTTAAATCCAGCTCCGCTGCTTTTGCGGATGTTTTCAGCGGCTCAAATGTGGGCTTGGGTGTTAAAGTTTCTGGCATGGTTCAGAACTTTAAAGATGGCTCAACCACCACGACTAACCGCAAGTTGGACATGGCTATCACACAAGGCGGTTTTTTCCGCATGCAGGACTCCAACGGCAATATTTTCTATTCCCGCAATGGTCAGTTCCAGATGGATGCAGACCGTAATCTGATCAATATGCAGGGCATGAAGCTGACCGGTTATCAGGCAGTCAACGGTGAAGTTCAACAAGGCGGGGCAATCGGGCCAATTACGATCCCAACCGACATGTTGGATGCAAAAGCCACGACAGAAATGAGACTGAAAGCCAACCTGAATTCAATGGAGACCGCGATCAGCGGAACAGGAACATTTGATCCCAACAAGAAAGAGACATTTAATTTCAGTGCTCCGCTTCAAGCATTCGATAGCTTGGGGAATGAGCATGATATCAATGTATTTTTCGTTAAAACAGGCGATAACAAATGGACAGTCCATGCGCTGGACAGATCTGTTGAGGGTTCTGCGCCTCAATCATTGGGTGATCTAGAATTCAGTACCAGCGGCCAAATGAAAGAGATTCCGCCATTTAAATTTAATTTAGCTGCCTTGAATGGTTCAGCTCCAGCGGACATCAACATTGATCTTAATGGCAGCAAGCAGCAGAGCATTGCGCAAAACTCTATCTCTCCACCAAAGCAAGATGGTTATGCGACCGGCCATTTCACCGACTACCGTGTTGATAATGACGGCAAAATTTACGGCCTTTACTCTAACTCCCAGACGCTGGCTTTAGGTCAGGTTGTACTGGCAAACTTCTCTAACCCTGAAGGTCTGGCTTCACAGGGCGATAACGTGTGGGCAGAATCCGGCGCATCCGGCAGTTCTGTTGTGGGTCTCGCCGGTTCAGGTAACTTCGGTAAGTTGATCAGCGGTGCGCTGGAAGCTTCTAACGTGGACATGAGCCAAGAACTGGTCAATATGATCGTCGCCCAGCGCAACTATCAATCCAACGCCCAGACCATCAAGACGCAAGACCAAATTCTGCAAACTCTGGTCAGCATGCGTTAACAGGCTCCGGCGGCCAGCTTTTTTTGGAGATAGTTTATGGATCACGTCATTTATACCGCGATGGGCGCAGCACGACAAACGCTGGAGCATCAGGCCGTTACTGCCAATAATCTGGCCAATGCGTCAACACCGGGCTTTAAAGCCCAGCTTGCTGCGCTGCGTGCTGTACCGATTGAAGGCGAAACCCTGCCAACGCGTACACTTACGGTTGCCTCCACTCCCGGCATGGATAGCCGTCAGGGGCCAATGAATTATACCTCACGTCCGCTGGACGTGGCTGTCGGACAAGGCGGCTACCTGGCGGTTCAACTTGAAGATGGAACGGAAGCCTATACCCGCAACGGCAGCATCCAGATTTCACCCGAAGGCCAACTGATGGTGCAGGGACGCATGTTAATGGGCGAAAACGGGCCGATTGATGTTCCGCCACAGGCTGAACTGACCATCGCGGCGGATGGCGCTATCTCTGCATTGATTGCCAGCGATCCGCCAACTTTGTTGGGGCAGATTGGCAAACTGAAAATCGTTAAACCGGAAGCCAACCAAGTGGTGCGGGGTGACGATGGTTTGTTCCATCTGACGCCACAGGCGCAGGAGCAGTTGGGCAATGAACTGGCGGCCAGTACAGAAGTGAAAATCATGCCGGGTGTTCTGGAAGGCAGCAATGTCAATCCGGTAGAAAGCATGGTGAACATGATAGCCAACGCGCGTCGTTTTGAGATGCAGATGAAAGTCATACACAGTTCCGATGAAAATGCACAACGGGCTAACCAAATTCTCGCTATGAGCTGAGTCGGAAACAGGGGATAAATTCATGATCCGATCTTTATGGATTGCCAAGACTGGGCTGGATGCCCAGCAAACAAATATGGATGTCATTGCCAACAACTTGGCAAACGTCAGCACCAATGGTTTTAAACGCCAGCGCGCAGTTTTTGAAGATTTGCTCTATCAAACAGAGCGTCAACCGGGAGCGATGTCATCTGAACAAACCAACCTGCCTTCAGGCTTGCAGATAGGTACAGGTGTGCGTCCGGTCGCGACTGAGCGTCTGCACAGCCAAGGTAACTTGGCTCAGACCAATAACAGCAAAGACGTCGCCATCAAGGGACAAGGTTTCTTCCAGATCCAGATGCCTGACGGCACAACAGGCTATACCCGCGATGGTTCATTCCAGGTGGATCAAAATGGTCAGTTGGTAACTGCGGGCGGCTTTCAGGTCGTTCCTGCGATCATCATTCCGGACAATGCCACCAAAATCAGCATTGCCCGTGATGGTATCGTCAGTGTGAACGTGCAGGGACAAAATGCGCCCCAGCAGGTTGGACAGTTGACGCTGACCACATTCATCAATGAAAGCGGTCTGGAAAGTGTCGGCGAGAACCTGTATCTGGAAACCAACAGTTCCGGTGTTCCGGTGGAAAATGCGCCGGGTATCAATGGTGCTGGGTTGCTTTATCAAGGTTATGTTGAAACATCTAACGTCAACGTGGCGGAAGAGCTGGTCAATATGATTCAGGTGCAACGAGCCTACGAAATCAACAGCAAAGCGGTATCAACGTCTGATCAGATGCTGCAAAAACTGACCCAGTTATAACCAAATCATGCATAGTGGGGGAACCGTTTTCCTCACTATTTTTATGATAAACATAATTTCTGCAATAAACATAAGAGCATAGAAGATGGATACAATGCCAGTTGCCGAGAACCATGCCGGAAGCCATGCTAAAGACCATATAGCTTATGACTCTGCCGGTTTACGGAAAAACCGGGGAAATAAGTGGCGTATCAGCATATCTATGGCGGTACTCACATTGTCAGCACTGACATTAGGGGGATGTGCATATATACCGCACAAACCGCTGGTGGAAGGGCAGACAACAGCAAAGCCTGCCGAAACACCCGCGCCAATGCCAAATGGCTCTGTTTTCCAAGTTGTCCAGCCGGTCTATTACGGTTACCAACCCCTGTTTGAAGACCGCCGTCCACGCAATATCGGCGATACGCTGACGATTATCCTGCAAGAAAACGTCAGTGCGAGCAAAAACTCCTCAGCCAATGCCAGCCGCAATGGAAAGACAGGTTTCACTGCCGCTTTGACCCCTCGTTTCTTACAGGGATTAATTGGCGGTGACAAAACTGATTTGGGCATGGAAGGCAACAGCGAGTTTGGCGGCAAAGGCGGAGCAAATGCCAACAACACATTCAGGGGCACTATCACTGTCACCGTGAATAGACTGCTGGCAAACGGCAATTTGCACGTGGTGGGCGAAAAACAGATCGCCATCAATCAGGGAACGGAATTCATCCGCTTCTCTGGTGTCGTGAATCCGCGCACCATCAGCGGCAACAATACCGTGAGTTCCAACCAAGTTGCGGATGCACGCATTGAGTATGTTGGCGATGGTTATATCAATGAAGCGCAGAATATGGGCTGGTTGCAGCGTTTCTTTATGAATATCTCACCGTTTTAAAAGAGGATGGTCAGGATGAAAAAATTAGTCGCCAGCCTTTTTGCATTTTTGCTGGTGTTATCCAATGGGTTTGTATCTACCAGCGCTTTTGCGGAACGTATTCGTGATTTGACGAGTATTGAAGGTGTCCGAGATAACGCATTGATCGGCTATGGTTTGGTGGTTGGATTGGATGGAACGGGTGACCAAACCATGCAGACACCTTTTACCACCCAAAGCCTGAGCAATATGCTGTCACAATTGGGGATCACCGTACCGCCCGGTACCAACATGCAGCTGAAAAACGTTGCTGCCGTCATGGTGACAGCCAAGCTGCCACCTTTTGCGCGTTCAGGGCAAGGCATTGATGTCGTGGTTTCTTCATTGGGGAATGCCAAGAGCCTGCGGGGCGGGACATTGCTGATGACGCCATTGAAAGGCGTGGATAATCAGGTCTATGCACTGGCCCAGGGAAATATTCTGGTAGGTGGCGCAGGGGCAAGTGCAGGCGGCAACAGCATTAAAATCAATCAGCTTGCAGGGGGCCGCATCTCCAATGGTGCTGTAATTGAGCGTGAATTACCGACCCAATTTGGTCAGAAAGGCACATTGAACCTGCAACTGAATGATGATGATTTTAGTCTGGCCCAGCAAATCAGTGATGCCGTCAACCGTCTGAAAGGCACAGGAACAGCAACGCCGCTGGATTCCCGTACTGTTCAGCTGCGTTTGCCGATTGAGAGCAGTGAGCAGGTTAAGTTTCTGTCTCAAGTGCAGAATCTGAATATTCGTGTTGATGCCGGTGACGCCAAAGTGATTTTCAACTCCCGCACAGGTTCGGTCGTGATGAATCGCAACGTCACGCTGGATAGCTGTGCAATTGCCCACGGCAGCCTTTCTGTTACGGTTGAGCGCCAGACAGCGGTCAATCAGCCGAATACACCGTTGGCGGGTGGAAACACAGTCGTTACCCGCAATACGGGAATTGGCATTCAGGAGCAAGGCGGAGCATTGCAGCAACTCAATGCCAGTGCGAATTTGACGCAAGTCGTGCGTGCATTGAATGCATTGGGTGCAACACCTACAGATCTCATGTCGATTTTGCAGGCGATGGAGAGCGCAGGTTGTCTGCGTGCGAAACTGGAGATTATCTAATGAACGATTTCCTGACGACGCCCAATGCGGCTTATGACGTTAATTCGCTGCATTCACTGAAAGCCAAACTGTCACAGGAACCACAACAAGGGCTACGGCAAGTAGCCCAACAACTTGAAGGCGTCTTCGTCCAGATGATGCTGAAAAGCATGCGTTCCTCGCTGCCGCAGGATGGCATATTGAGCAGCGAGCAGACACGTTTTTATACTTCGATGTACGATCAGCAAATTGCCCAAGACCTTTCCCAAAAAGGGCTGGGATTTGCTGACATGATAGTCAAACAGGTCTCCAATGCGAACACGGCGCCCAGCGAATTGGCCGGTACTCAGCCGATGCTGCTGGACAAGGAAATCCTGCATACATTACCGAAACAGGCACTGGAGCAGTTTATGCGCCGGGCCATGCCTGAAAGCTCTTCTTCAACGTTGTCCAATCGGGCAGCTGAAACCCGGTCACTGTCAATGAACAGTGCTAACTTTGTTTCCATGCTCTCTTTACCGGCACAACTGGCAAGCCAGCAAAGCGGGATACCGCATTTGTTGATCATTGCTCAGGCTGCGCTGGAATCAGGTTGGGGACAACGTGAAATTCTGACCGAAGAAGGCAAGCCAAGTCATAACCTGTTTGGGATCAAAGCGGGTAAAAATTGGAAAGGGCCTGTCACCAACATCATGACAACGGAATACATTGATGGTGAACCGAAGAAAATGCAGGACAATTTTCGGGTGTACGGCTCTTATGCCGAAGCGATAGCGGATTACACCAAATTACTGACAGAAAACCCACGTTACGCCAAAGTCGCGCAATCCACAACGGCAGAGCAGGGGGCGCATTCCTTGCAAGATGCAGGCTATGCCACCGATCCCGGTTATGCCAAAAAACTGGTATCACTGATCCAGCAGTTAAAAAATACCGGCAATCAAATGGCAAAAGCCTATTCCTCTGATTTTGATAATTTATTTTAGTTCAAGTGGCCGCTTTTAGATGACTTCACTTTAAGTGGCCACCATCGAAAACAAGGGCATATTTGCTCAAGGAACAGGGATACCTGCCGATAACTGTAACAGTGAATGACCTCCCGTCGCCGGAGGTTTAAAGAAAACGTAAAAGGATCTACACATGTCCAATAGTCTTATGAATACTGCCATGAGTGGTATTAATGCCGCGCAGGTGGCAATGGGTGTAGTAGGTAATAACATCGCCAACTCCAAAAGCGCGGACTATAACCGACAGACTACCGTAATGACGCAGAATAATGGAACCATGTCGCCTGTAGGCTTTGTGGGCAACGGAGTAGTTGTCAGCTCAATCAATCGCGAATATAGCGAATTCATCAGCCAACAATATAACTCAGCACAAACAAAGCATGCTGCCCTGAAAACTTATAACCAGCAGATCTCCAAAATTAATGATTTGCTGGCAGATAAAGACACCAGCTTGTCTAACTCTATTGAAGATTTCTTCAAAAGTTTGGGAACGGCTGAAAGCAACGCGGAAGACAGCGCAGCGAGAACAACTGTTCTGGGTAAAGCCGAAGGTCTGGTTAGCCGATTCAAGGAATCCGATGAATATCTGCGCCAGATAGATGGCAGCATCAATTCTCAAATTGAGCAAAATGTTGAAGAAATTAACAAGTACGCAGAACAAATCGCACAACTGAACAAAGAAATTACGCGTATGCGTGGCACCGGCAATGGCGAACCGCTAGCCTTGCTGGATCAGCGCGATGAAGCTGTTAACCGGTTAAACCAACTGGTCGACGTGAATGTCGTTCAGCAGGATGGTGGCGTTTATAACGTCTCATTTGGCGGTGGGACAACACTGGTCACTGGCAGTAAATCCTATCGTCTGGAAGCGATCCCCTCCAGCGCTGACGTCAGCCGCATTACTGTGGGCTACAACAACGGCACGGGCGAGACACGAGAAATTGATGAGCGGTTTATTTCTCAAGGCTCGTTGGGCGGTGCGTTGCAAGTACGTAGGGAAGTGGTGGATAAAACCCGCAATGAATTGAACCAACTGGCATTGGTGATGGCCGATCAATTCAATCAGGTACAGCATGCGGGCTTTGATCTGAACGGTGATAAGGGTATTGATTTCTTTAACTTTGACAAGCCAGAAATTGTCTCCAACAACGACAACAAAGGTACAGCCGAAATTACTGTGGAATATGCAGATACCACAAAAGTTAAAGCCAGTGATTATATCCTCAAATTTGAAGGCGGGGATTGGAAAGTCCAGCGTGTATCAGACAAGGCCATTATTCCGGTGGATAAAAAGGGCGATACGCTGGAGTTTGACGGTCTGAAAGTCACTATTGACAGTTCCAAGGCGCAAGAGAACGACAAACACACATTGAAAGCGGTCAGCAATGTCATCGCTACACTAGACATAAATCTGAAAGACTCTTCCCAGTTGGCGACCGCAGGCGCTAAAGATGGTGGCCCAAGCGATAACCGCAATGTGAAGAAATTCCTTGAATTGCAGGACAAACGTTTGGTGGATGGAAAATCCTCTTTTGCGGGTGCATATGCTTCCTTGGTCAGTAAAGTGGGTAGCGATGCAAACAAAGCTAAAGTTGGTTTTGAAGCGCAAGGGCATATCGTTGATAAACTGGGTTCAACTCGCCAATCCATTTCTGGCGTCAACATGGACGAAGAATACGGTGAACTGCAACGCTTGCAGCAGTATTATCTGGCAAACGCCCGAGTCATCCAGACTGCGACAACTTTATTTGACGCAATTTTGGGTATTCGTTAATCACCATTTAGTTGAAGACATATCCATTGGATTTCAAGTTGTCGCTGGCAAAGCTGCAACTTGAAACACGACAGGTATAAAAAAGGAATAAGATTGTGCGCGTAAGTACGAATCAACTATATAGCCAAAAAATGAATGGGATCTTCGGTGCCCAATCTAAGTGGATGAAGTCGGGTGAGCAACTCTCCAGTGGCCGTCGGGTAATTAATCCGTCTGATGATCCTCTGGCTGCTTCGCAGAACATCATGGTTTCTCAATCTGAATCGAAAAACCAACAGTTCGCCACCGCCCGCATTTTTGCCAGAAACGCCATGTCAGCCCAGTTGAGCATTACATCAAATATGGTGACAGTGACGACGAACGTGTTTGAAACATTAGTTGCAGCGGCAGATGAGCAGAGCGATCAAGATCGTGCCTCTTATGCACAGCAATTGGAAGGTTTCAAACAACAATTGTTAAATCTGGGCAATAAAACGGACGGTAATGGCCGTTATATCTTTGCGGGCTATAAGACGGATAAGCCTCCTTTTGTGGCCGGTGAAGATGGAAAAGTCAGCTATGTTGGCGGTGATGAAAAGATCACCCAAAAAGTGGATGATAACCGTTCAATGATCATTGCCCATACTGGCAGAGAAGTCTTTCTATCCCAGCCCGGCAACCCGATCAAAGAACCCGATGGAACAAATAGTGAGTCTGATGTTTTTGCGTCCATTGATATGGCAATCAAAGCACTGAAAGTTCCTTACAGCGACGCGACTGAAGAACAGAAGAATGAAGCGATGGAGCTGATGAACAAAGCTAACCGCGGAATTCGCAATAGCCTGAATAATTTCTCTTCTGCCGAAGCGGTATTGGGTTTGCAGCTTCAGGAACTGGAACAGTTGGATGCGCTGGGCAGCGAACGCAGCATATCGAATAAAGTACGTTCAGGCGAACTGGTTGATGTTGACTGGACAGCGACGATTTCCGAGTACTACCAGCAACAAGCTGCATTACAAGCCTCCTTTAAAGCCTTTACTGATTTAAAAGGCATGTCTATGTTTGAGATGTACCGCTGATTTAAATCCTTTCAGATTCAAAGTTGCAGCCGTTCGGGCTGCAACTGAGATTAAAGATCTAATTTATGGCTTGGATAAAAAATTTGTAAATGACATTAATCGTGAACCAATCTGACAGATTCCTATATAACTGTAATCTGTCATGTTAAGTCACTGCTAATATCATATAAAAAATATCCTGAATGTCTTTAACTTGTTAACTTGCTCTTTAACGATATATCAGGATCTCGGATTTATTATATATTTCCATATAAAGGTCACGGAGTTTCCTGACTGACATCATTCGGAATAGATGCTAAGTTAGGGAATAGTAAACTCGTAGTACCTCAATATGCTAGCGGGTACCTTGTCTCTGAATTCATTTTTAAGTTCTCCTGCTGATCTTGTCCTTCCTCCAGTATCCACAATTGGTAACTTTAGTATGAAAGGCCGTTTTGGGTTGTCTGGGTTTCTTAGGGCTAAAATAGATAATTCTCTTTCTAACTCCGCTACTTCAAACATTTGAGAGAAGAGGGGGGGAACATCATTTTCTCTTTTAAATTCTGTAAGTAGATGTTTTATGAATCTATATATCTTATTTTTCCTTTGCTTTAATATAGTAATTAAAAAAACCTTGGCTTTGATCTTGAGAAGTTAAGTAATCCTTAGCGTTATCAAGTACATGACCTATTTCACTATCATCTATTGCATTTAGTATGCCTATACAACAAATGGCAGAGAAAGTAGTTACATCAGTATCCTTATTCTGATAAACCTCGTCCATCCATGCTTTCCCTTATCAATTTGTTAAGAACATCTTGATCAATAATAGAAATACGCATATGGTTATCCTATAAAATAAGCACTATTAAAATATGAAAAAGCAAGTTGTAAATTAGAATTATGTAATTTAAAAAAATTAAATAAAATTTTGTAGTATATATTTAAGAATATATCAACCTTATTTAACTAAAGTTAATTTTAAGTTTCTTGCTGTTTCAAATTTAACACTAAATAACTAACGAGATAAATATGCCATTTTTTATATGTATGATCTAATCTTGTCTTTTAGGTAAACTATTTTTAGTTAACTTACCTTTCTCTTACTGCCACGATGAAACTAGAAATAAATAGAAGAAACATCATCATAATATTTCGGCGAAAAATACTTGTTTAATTTTATTATTTGTTTAAGTTATAATGTATTAGCTCTTATTATAAATTATTCATTCTTTAAAAAGAATAACACGGATGCAAAAAAAATCAATCAACAAAGCATAAACGTAGTTTATTATTATAAATTAAATGCATAATGATTTGTTTTTTATGAAAATTAATTAGTTATTTTATCGATACAAAAAATACTCATTAATAAATACAAGTTAAACAAATCTGTTATCATTGAAGATATTTAAGGCGATTTAATAAATGTTACCCTATGCTCTTCTATATTTATTTATACCCTTAGTCTTTCAAATTGCTTATTTGTTGGCTGAACCCATTCACCCCAGCTACATAGCTATTTTATGCTCCTGGGGATGAATTCCCTTTCCGTCGCGATGTAACTTGAAATCCATTGCGTATATATGATTGGTATTTAAATAGAATAGGTGAATAATATGGCTTTTAAGGAACCTTTTAGTACTGGATATAAAGTAGGCGATTTATTGTATGGGCTCGGACCTAAGAGGAGTAATTATATGGGAGTCGATGCTTTTAAAGATTTATCAGAACATAACAAGAAACGTACCGAACCTCATGCAGTTATAGATTATTATCTAACCCAAAAAGATGCAGATGCTGGAATGGATTTTACTTATGAAATAAAGCCATCAACAATGAAAAATAGAGATATAGAGACGATAAAGGAACCTTACCATAAAAGTTTTTTAAAGCATATGACGTTAAGTGAGCATGATGAAAAATATCATGATATTCCTACTGCCCCCATAGATTATGAAAAAGATGCTTACTGTGGTATGTCTGGTATGTCTGAAACTATTTACACGCACTTAGGGAGAAAGTGTAAAATGGGATTATCGTGGATATGTACGAGTAATGATAAAGAAGTTAAGGATTGCTGTGTCCATTTCATACTTGATGGTCTCAATATGGATCAAATCATTAATAAAGGGACGGAATATGGTAAGAGTATAACAGCAAGAGAGTTGAGATGGGTTTACAGGAATAGAAACGATGATAGAGTTGCTAAGAAAGTCCAATTTTGGCTGAATGACAGACAGGTTGTTCCACCTTGGGTGTCGGGTTCTCCTATATGGGAAAGTGGGAGTACATTGCATGAAATCGAAGGAGATAAAAACCACCCACAAAATAAAAAAAACATTGAGGCATGGGCGGGTTATGGAGAAAAAGTGGAGCAGAAAAAGGAACGACGTAGACAAGAAAAGGAACTACGTAGACAACTAGAAGAAGCAATGAATACTGTTGATGAACCAAATGCTAGTGATGAGTCATTTGAAATGATAGATAATGAGGATGAACCAAATGCTAATTATGAACCAAATGCTATTGATGGGCCATGGGTAGTAGTATCGAGATCGACCCGTTAGACCCTGTTTGCCCTTGGGATGAGCGACAACGATATCAGCCGGGAAATCGAAGACCTGTACGCCTTCAGTATCTCCAACGTCACCATCAGTGCAGTCACTGACAAGATCATCCCTGAACTTAAACAGTGGCAACAGCGACCACTGGACGCCATTTATCCCTTCGTCTGGCTGGATGCTATCCACTACAAGATCCGTGAGGATGGGCGCTACGTGAGCAAAGCGGTTTATACCGTATTGGCACTCAATCTTGAAGGCAAAAAAGACGTTCTGGGGCTTTATCTCTCTGACAGTGAAGGCGCTAATTTTTGGTTATCCGTGCTGACTGACCTGCAAAATCGCGGGCTGAAAGATATTCTTATTGCCTGCATTGATGGGCTGACGGGCTTCCCAGAAGCGATAAACAGCATTTACCCACAAACCGAGGTTCAGTTGTGCATCATTCACCAAATCCGCAACTCGCTCAAGTATGTGGCCTCAAAGCACCACAAGGCTTTTATGGCTGACCTGAAGCCGGTCTATCGGGCGGTCTCAAAGGAGGCGGCAGAAAGTGCACTGGACGAGTTGGACATGAAATGGGGTCAACACTATCCGGTTGTCATCCAGAGCTGGCGTCGTAAATGGGCAATCTGTCGGCTTACTTCCGCTATCCGGAGACTATCCGCAAGGTTATTTACACGACGAACGCTATCGAGTCGGTACACCGTCAGTTCAGAAAACTGACGAAAACAAAGGGCGCGTTCCCGAACGAAAACAGCTTGCTAAAACTGCTTTATCTGGGGCTTCTCAATGCCCAGGAAAAGTGGACGATGCCAATCCAAAGCTGGAACCTGACGCTATCTCAGCTATGTATTTACTTTGAAGGGCGTCTGGATAATGTGATAACGTTATAAACGGCTAAATTATCGTGACACAGAATACTGAACGCCCTCTTACGGGAGATTGATTTTATTCATTTCTTTATATACCTACCTCCTTCACGTCGGCATTTCCTCCCTATCATACATCCCATAATCCCGAATAATGGCGGTAACCCGCAGCCGATAATCTGCAAAAACGCCATTGCGTCCTAATAGTTGTGCTTCCTGGTGTTGGACAGTATTTCTCCACTGCTGTATCGATTCTTCGTCACGCCAGTAGGAGAGTGAAAGGTATTTATTATTTTTATTCAGGCTTTGAAAGCGTTCAACGGAAATAAATCCGGGAATATTGTCTAACAACGGCCTGAGTGCAGCCGCAGTATCAAAATATTGTGCGTTTTGGTTTTCTGCGATCTCAACTTCAAATATGACAGCGAGCATCATTGTCTCCTTGCAGGGTAAGAAACCTTAAGTTATCTTGCTGAAATCATAATCACTTCGTTGGTTATCAAAGTATGTATGAATTTAGCCTTGAAGAAAAAGTGGCAACAACGGCGGCATTGCTGGCTGATCGCACCCGTGCCCGTATGCTGTTTTTAATGATGGATGGACGGGCTTATACCGCGACAGAACTGAGTGCTGCTGCTGATGTCACGCCATCAACAACTAGCGCCCATCTGAATCGTCTGACAGAAGAAGAACTAATCATCTGTGTCAAACAGGGACGGCATCGTTATTTTAAGATCCACAGGGCAGAAGTCGCAGAATTGCTGGAAAATATGATGCGTTTTGCCCATGACGGGCAAGCAGATATTGCCCGGATTTCAACACCAAAATCATTGCGTTTATTCCGAACCTGTTATGACCATATGGCAGGGGAAATCGCGGTCAAAATCCACAATAGCTTGTTGGTGAACAATTGGATGACAGAGCATTACGAATTAACGCCGGACGGCAAGGATTTTTTGTTTTCCCTTGGGGTAAATTATGCAGAAAAAACGTCCACACGGAGGAAATTCGCTTGCTCCTGCCTTGATTGGAGTGAACGGCATTTTCACCTCGGTGGCGTTTTAGGGGCAGCCTTACTTGATACGTTTTTAAAGAAAAAATGGGCCATCAGGCAATTAGATAGCCGAGAGTTAGTCTTAACCGGATCAGGAAAACGGATACTTGAACAGCGATTTAAGATAAATGAAAGGAGAAAATAAATGAGCGATAAACTTTTGCATCATGTCATCCTGCGTCCCATTGAATTGGAAAATGATATAGACGCAGTGATTGATATTTGGTTTTCAGCGTCAATTAAAAGCCATGACTTTATTCCTGTAACCTATTGGGAATCAGGCAAACAAGAGATGAAAGACGTTTATCTTCCTCAAGCAGAAACCATGATTGCAACTGTTGATAATCAAGTTGTCGGCTTTATTAGCCTGGTTGACGATGTGATAGCGGCTATTTTCGTCTCTCCTGATTTCCAAAGGAAAAAAATAGGCGCCCGTTTACTTGACCATGCTTTTTCATCCCGCAATAGCTTGCTGCTCCAAGTTTATGCAAAAAATATACAAGCCAGAAATTTTTACACGCAAAAAGGTTTCATTGAGGATGAAATGGGGATGGATGAACATACCGGGGAAATGGATATCACTATGGTTTGGCATCGCCCATAAAATAGATACACTTGTCTTTCAAACTGCCTCTCACCGGAGGCCAGCTTTTGACTGTTCAAATTCGTTCCCTTGCCGCCGCGATGCAATTTGAAATCCATTGCGTATGGCTAAAAAGCAAAGAAAATCATGATATGGTGATAAGCCACCATATCATGCAATTTATAATTGAATGCCGCAGTAGCCGGATAAAATCAGTTCCCATTCCTGTTGGGCAAACCAGCTTTGGGTATTGCCATCGTAATGCATTTCATCGGGAATAAAGACACCATATTCAGAAGGGATCCCCGTGTAATTGGGTGAATTTCTCGCATCGACCAGAGTACGGTGTTGAGGATCGGTGGCAATAACATCGTTAATGGCTTCATTCACATAGCTGGTATTAAGGGGATCGAATGCAACTGAAAGAGGGTAATATAGCCGCCACGGAACAGAGTGAGAACCAATGGCATGATTAATTCCTGTGATGATGCGGGTAAAGTTTATCTCTGCTGCCTTGGCTGCCTCCAAACTTTCTGTTTCTGCCTCCCATTGGTTCCAATGCACAGCTAAAATCCGCGGATTCTTGCCCATCTTACGTAATGATTTGATGGCCATGCGTAACGTTCTTATTGCCCGGGGATAGAGAGATTCCACATCGTTAGGATCACGCTCTGGTGCCCAGCGGTTATCCGGAGGATTACCCAAATACATTCCTTGCCCGCCATAACCCATCAGAATCACATAAAGGTTTGGTAAATTCAGTGTATTGCCTTGATCAATGTGATCTTGCCAGAATTTAGCGAAACGATTGGCGGCATTGTAGGGATGGTCTTGATTACCACGCGGCAAACCGACAGGTGCGCCAATATTGGCATTGCCAAAGCTGGTTAATCCAGTCCAATTAATCGTAGTAAAATTGATGCTGTAGACTTCCGGCAACGATAAGGTAAAAACATTGCTCAGACCTTGGATGATCCTCTCATCCGGTAGCAATTGTGTACCGTGACCATAACTGTTGGACTGCCCAAGAACGATAAAAAGCGGCGCATCATTGGCTTCCCATGACAGCTTTTGTATTTTGGGAGAGTGAGGCGGTTTATGAGTCATCAGTTTCCCCTTAATATATTAATTATGAGATAGTGCGCTCCTTGCAAAATGCTTTATACATAGTTAACCAATCCTATTAATGTGACTTAGTTTAAAACAGGCATTAAATGGCCTTTGCTATCCTGATTATATGTACTGAAATTAAAATTTAAATAATGTTTTTTCTCAATCAGAACATAATAATGTTATTTGATTTTTTAGTTTGTTTTACTCGCTGATAAAATTAGTTAATCAATTAATAATTAGTTTAGTGATAAGGAGAAGATGAAATGTATTAATTTTGGCAAATCAAATCAAATTGCATATTGAACTTGAATGACTGTTTTTTGTTTTAGTCTTTCCATCTGGATATAAGATGATAATTTCATCAATGTTTTTTTTACTTTCCTGTATTGCCATATAATTATAGAAACCTAATGGAGAATAATTTAAATTTTCATTATATTTTGTTTTGGTGCGTTCTATAAGAACTGTTTTTCCTTTGGCGTTCCATTCTGCCATTCTGAATTTCCAAGCATTATTATAATCGTGGGCTGGGCATACGATATTCGCCCAAGGATCGCAAACCCAAGCGCCTTTTGGAAATTCATTTGGGTTATATTTTTCGCCTATTGTTCGCTGCGGTAAGATATAACTTGGCGGGCAGATAAGTACAAATACATGGTTATAGGGTTTATTGGTTACAATGAGTTGTAGACTCAACAATGAGGTTAATTTGGATAAATCAATATCAGGTGGATAGAATAACTGACAAAGTCTTTGCTTGTATGTTTTTATAAAATGTTGCAAAACAAAAATGGATAAGAAAAAGCAATTTCCGACTAAATTTCTGCTTCTTTCTGAAATAAGTTCATTGTATATTTTTTCGCTAGAATATCTTATTATTAATAATTCCTCTTGTAGCTTCCTGAAGCTATTGACTCGACGTTCCATCTCCTTTTCTGTGTAAGGCTTTCTTTTCTCTTTAGGTAATATATTTATATCATAATAACTTATATTATGTGATTTGCCCTTAAATATCGATTGTGCTTCTCGCATAGTATTTTGCAAAATTTGTTCAATGGTCATTTTCGAATCCTCTTTGTGAATGATTAAATGTTTTTGTTTAGTGTTATTTTGGGTATTCGTTGTGATTTGGAATTTCTTTATATTACCGTTTTCTATATTGTTATCCTAATAGATGAGTTTTTTAATTAATGAATCTTATGGCAATGTTGAGATGGTAAGATAAGTTTTTTTGAGTTTGATGTAGTAACAACACTAAACAATAACCATTTTGTTCACTTATTATGGCTAATTAGCCAGATTTTGCATCTTTTTGATTGATTTGTGATCGGTTTGATTGAAAGTAAAATGATATTAACCATAATCACCCACCTAACCATACCACCATTTAATATTAAGAATATTTAAATATTCTATTGGTCTAATGATGCCAAAAATAACTTCCCGCAACATAATCGCCGGACTGGCCGGATGGTCTATATTCGCCGTTTATCCCGTGCAGGCTGATGATCAATCTTTTACTCATCAAAAACTGCAACAACAGATAATAGAACCACGTTTGGATGTTAATACATCCTCGGTGAGGGGTGCTGTACCTTTTTCCGATAATTCGGTAGACAGTGCGGCGGCTCTTGATGCGAAAGAACAACTCAGGCAGCAGGAAAGGCAGCAAGCTCTGCAGCAGCAACAAACACCTGACGTTGATGTTCGTCTTACACGCCCCGATGTGCAGTTGTCTGATTATCCTGCTAACGAAAATCCCTGCTTTACTATTAACACGTTGCGTTTGGAAGGTGATTCAGCTCACCGTTTTCAGTGGGCACTGGATGCGGCAGAGGATGCCAAGGGGCACTGTCTGGGCGGGCAGGGAATTTTGCAGGTCAGCAACAAAGTGCAGAATGCTATTCTGGCAAAAGGTTATGTTACTACCCGTGTAATGGTGCAAGAGCAAGATCTGACCGGAGGTGTATTAACGTTGACTGTTCAACCCGGTCGCATTGCTGACATCCGCTTTAATGAGGCGACCTCCTGGCGTGGGCGTTTATGGAATGCGATGCCAGCCGCACCCGGAGATATTCTGAACCTGCGCGATATCGAGCAGGCATTGGAAAATTTCAAACGAGTGCCCAATGTTGAGGCCGATATTAAAATCGAGCCGGGCCAGCAGGAGGCAACCAGTGACCTGCTGGTCAGTTGGAAAGAAGGTCGACCGTTCCGGCTTAGTCTGGGGTTTGATGACAGCGGGGCTGAAAGTACAGGTCGCTATTTGGGATCTGCGACTCTGGCTATTGATGCCCCTTTTGCCCAGAACGATCTGTTCTATGCCAACATCGGCAAGGATCTTTTTGATCATGGCCCCTTCGGTAACCGCTCCCGTACCATTAACTATATCTTCCCCTTTGGTTATTGGACTTTTTCTGCAAACTACAACGACTATACCTACCACCAGAATATAGCCAATGCCAACGAAATACTGTCTTACAGTGGCAAGAGTGAAAATGCGCAATTCAGCGCGTCCCGGCTGTTATTTCGCAACCAATCCCATAAAACGACCCTCAATATGCGGGTTTTTCGCCGCCATTCCACCAATACGGTGGGAAGCATCGAGATAGAACAGCAACGCCGCCGTACTGCTGGCTGGGAGTTAGGGCTCAGTCAGCGCAGCTATCTCGGCAATGTCACACTGGATGCCAGCATCAACTGGAAGCGGGGTACTGGTGCATTTGGTGCGCTGAGGGCACCTGAAGAAGCCTATCACGGCGGCAGTGCCCGCACCGGAATTGTACAAGGCGATGTCAGCTTGAATATGCCTTTTAAGTGGGGCGAACAGCCTTGGCGTTATAACACGAAAATGCGCTGGCAGTGGAGCGCGAATCCGTTGACACCGCAGGATCGAATGACTATTGCCGGACGTTATACCGTGCGTGGGTTTGACGGCGAGCAGTCGCTATCGGGTGAAAAAGGGCTGCTTTGGCGTAATGAGCTGGCCTGGAATGTGTTGTCGCATGGGCACGAACTTTATTGGGCTGTGGATTATGGCCGTGTGGATGGACCGGGTACCCGTCATCTCGTCGGGCATCAATTGGCTGGGGGAGCCTTGGGAGTACGAGGTACGTTGTGGAACAGGTTCAGTTATGACCTGTTTGCCGGCGTGCCATTTTACAAGCCAAAGAGTTTTCATACTCCGGGTGTGAGCGGTGGTTTCAGCATCAATCTGGAAATCTAATGACCTGCCGTCTTTATCGCAGGGTCATGTTGTTCTTATTTATTTAGTCGGAACATGATTTATGAACAAACAGTGTTATAGCCTCATTTACAGTCGCACGCACGGTGAGTTGCGTGTTGTATCAGAATTAGCTCGCAGCTGTAGTACCGCACCAGGTCAACGCCGTGGTACAGGGGGATCACGCTTGTGGGTGACGGTGCGCCGCGCGGTTTGGTTGCTGGGGGCTGCACTGTTTGCCGGGCAGGCATTGGCTGATGGTATTATCGCTGACAGGCAGGCAGCTTCTGCCCAACGCCCGGAAGTAATAACAACCCAGAATGGCCTGCCACAGGTCAATATCAATGCGCCTAACCAGGCTGGGATATCACATAATCCCTATCAACAGTTTGATGTTGACAAGCGGGGAGCCATCCTCAACAACTCGGCAGTGATGACCTCTACCCAACTGGCGGGAATGATACAAGGCAACCCCCGCCTCGATCCGAATAAGGCACCGGCAAGGTTCATTATTAATGAGGTCAATAGTGATAAACCCAGCCAGCTACAGGGGTTTCTGGAAGTGGCTGGTGGCCGAGCTCAGGTGATTGTAGCTAACCCGTCGGGAATAGTGTGCAACGGGTGCGGCACTATCAATGCCGGGCGCATGACTTTGACGACCGGCAAACCGCAACTGAACGCAGATGGCAGCCTGGCTGGATATCAGGTTGAGCGCGGTATGGTGAGCATTGAAGGCGGCGGGCTCAATGGTGATCCTCGTCATGATACCGGATATGTCGATATTCTGGCGCGGGCAGTGAAGGTCAATGCAGGTATCTGGGCTAAAGAGGAACTCGCCGTGGTGGCGGGGCGCAATCACATCAGTTCGGACGGCAAGACAGTGACACCGTTGAGCCCTGACAGCAAGGCTCCTGAATTGGCGATAGATATGGGACAGATGGGGGGCATGTACAGTGGCCATATCCGCATGATAGGTACCGAAGCGGGTGTTGGCGTACGTAATAAGGGAGGGCACCTGCAGGCTGGGAAAACATTGACAGTCAGCAGCGAAGGAAAGCTTAGTTGGCAATCGAACACGCAGCAGGCTGTCACTCAAGCTGGAGGAAACATCAACATTGCTGCCCGAGATGACATTGAACATCATGGCAAATTGCATAGTGGAGAACAGCTTACCATACAAAGTCGCCAAGGTAGTGTTAAGCAGTCCGGCACGTTGGCGGCGGCTGGTGATATCCAGCTCACGTCTGCGCGAGACATTCAGAGCAGTGGACACTTGCTGGCAGGCAGCGATATCAACAGTACACTGACACATGAAGCAAATTTAACACTGACAAGTCAGGGAAATATCCAAGCAAGCGGCAGCCTGCTGAGTAAACGTGATGTCAATTTGACTGGTCAGCGGGTGGATATCAGCCAAAGCCGGCTGGCGTCTGATCGCGCTGTGATTACGGCACAAGCCGGCGGTGTTGGCTTGCGACAGACGAAAGTTGACAGCCGACATTTTGCCGTGAAGACCAAGGGCAATATTGAGGCACTGCAAGCAGAGGTACGAGCCGGCCGCTGGAACATTGATGGCAATAATCTGTTCAACAAAAAATCTGTTTGGTCTCAGGTTGATGCAGGAGAAAGCCGTTTTGCACTGACTGGCGCACTTGATAATACTGAAGGTACCATTGAAGCCAAGCAACTTAGCTTCAATGTCGGTTCTTTGAATAATCAGCAAGGGCAATTGGTGGCGCTCGACAATACTGAGCAACACTGGCAGGTGAAAGAGCAGCTGAACAATACCGATGGTACGGTGGGTAGTAACGGCAGTCTGCAACTTGATGTTGGGCGTCTGAATAACCAACATGGCACATTGAAGAGCCAGTCAGATTTACACGTTGAGTCGAGGGGCGATATCAAGAACAGCTCTGAGGGCAAATTATTGTCCGGCAAAACACTGACTTTAAAGGCTAGTGGCAGCGTAGATAACCAATCCGGGGAGATAAAAGGCGAGCATCTAGCAATGACTGCACAGCGCCTGAACAATACCAAAGGTAAGGCCATCAGCAAGGGACGTTTGATGCTTGACAGCCAGCAACAGGTTGATAACCAGTACGGGCTGCTTGAAGCCGGTGACGCACTGGATATTCGCACCAAAGGCAAGCTGGATAACCGCAGCGGGATAGCACAAGGCGGCAAACAGATTGATATTTTTGCCCGTCACATCGATAACAGTGCTGGTAAGGTGTTGGCTGAACACACATTGACCGTCAATGCAGGTGACAGTATCAATAACCAGCGCGGTACATTGCAGAGCCAGTCAGCATTGCATGTCACATCGGGTGCCGACATCCAAAACGGTCAGGGCAAACTGCTGGCTGTAAAAGAGTTGACTCTGAAGGCAGGTGGTAAAGTCGATAACCAGTCCGGTAATATCCAAGGCGAACACCTGCAACTGACAGCACAAAGCCTGAACAATACCAAAGGCAAGGCTGTCAGCAAAGGACGCTTGCAGCTTGACAGCCGGCAACAGGTTGATAATCAGCACGGACTTATTCAGACCGATGATGTGTTGGATATCAGCACTGACGGCAAGTGGGATAACCGCAGTGGCACCACACAAGGCGGCAAGCAGGTGAAAATCTCAGCCAGCCACATTGATAACAGCGACGGGAAACTGTCGGCTGGTCAGTTGCTGACATTGCATGCTTCGGACAGTATCGAGAATCGGTCCGGTGATATCCAAGGTGAAAACTTACAATTGACGGCACCACGCTTGGACAATACGAAGGGAAAAATCGTCAGCAAAGGACACCTGCTGCTTGATAATCACCAGGCGATTGACAATCAGTTCGGGCTGCTTGAAGCCGGTGGCGCGCTGGATATTCGTACCAAAGGCAAGCTGGATAACCGCAGCGGGATAGCACAAGGCGGCAAACAGGTTGATATTTCTGTCCACCACATCGATAACAGCGTTGGTAAGGTGTTGGCTGAACACACATTGACCGTCAATGCAGGTGACAGCATCAATAACCAGCGCGGTACATTGCAGAGCCAGTCAGCATTGCATGTCACGTCGGGTGCCGATCTCCAAAACGGTCAGGGCAAACTGCTGGCTGTAAAAGAGTTGACTCTGAAGGCAGGTGGTAAAGCCGATAACCAGTCCGGTAATATCCAAGGCGAACACCTGCAACTGACAGTACAAAGCCTGAACAATACCAAAGGCAAGGCTGTCAGCAAAGGACGTTTGCAGCTTGACAGCCGGCAACAGGTTGATAATCAGCACGGACTCATTCAGACCGATGATGTGTTGGATATCAGCACTGACGGCAAGTGGGATAACCGCAGTGGCACCACACAAGGCGGCAAGCAGGTGAAAATCTCAGCCAGCCACATTGATAACAGCGACGGGAAACTGTCGGCTGGTCAGTTGCTGACATTGCATGCTTCGGACAGTATCGAGAATCGGTCCGGTGATATCCAAGGTGAAAGCTTACAATTGACGGCACCACGCTTGGACAATACGAAGGGGAAAATCGTCAGCAAAGGGCACCTACTGCTTGATAATCACCAGGCGATTGACAATCAGCACGGGCTGCTTGAAGCCGGTGACGCGCTGGATATTCGCACCAAAGGCAAGCTGGATAACCGCAGCGGGATAGCACAAGGTGGTAAACAGGTTGATATTTCCGCTCATCATATTGATAACAGTGATGGTCAGGTATTGGCCGAACATGCGCTGACCGTCAATGCAGGTGACAGTATCAATAACCAGCGCGGTACATTGCAGAGCCAGTCAGCATTGCATGTCACGTTGGGTGCCGATATCCAAAACGGTCAGGGCAAACTGCTGGCTGTAAAAGAGCTGACTCTGAAGGCAGGTGGTAAAGTCGATAATCAGTCCGGTGACATCCAAGGTGAAAACCTGAAGATGACGGCACAAAATCTGAATAATACAAAAGGCAATATAGTCAGCACAGGGCATTTTGAGCTCGACATGGAGAAAGGGATTGAGAATCAGAATGGACTTATTGAGGCGGCTAATACACTGGATATTCGTACTCGGAGCAATTGGGATAACCATAACGGAATAGCACAAGGCGGTAAGAAAGTTATCGTCTCCGCGCATCACCTTGATAATACAGCCGGTAAACTCCAATCAGGAGGCGATCTGACGCTTAAAAGCCTAGGTAAAGTCATTAATCAATCGGGCACTTTGACGGCAAAGAAAGGGCTGAGTTGGCAAGGGGAAGCGGATAGTTCACTGAATAATGACGCAGGTTGGTTATTTAGTGAAGGAGTGATGTCACTGAAGGGCGGGCAGCTAACCAACCGCCAGAAAGGGGAAATTCTGGGTAAACAGGGATTGACGTTGGATTTGACAGGCAGTTGGGATAACCAAAGCGGGAAAATAGCTAGCAACGGACACACTAAAATAAGTGCTCTGGAACTACTTAACTCGCAGGGAGAAATTCAGGTATTAAACTCGCTGGACATGCAGTTCACTCAAGCACTGAATAACAATAAAGGTCATATCTTCAGCAAACTAGCGCAATCCTTGCGTGCGAAAAACATTCTCAATTCTCAGGGGTGGATAGGCTCTCAAAGCAGTTGGTCCGCCTCGGGCGAACAGTTTGACAACAGCAAAGGCAGCGTGTTGAGCTTGCATGATGCAACACTGACTGTGAGTACGCTGGACAACCAAAAAGGCACATTACAATCAGCGAAGGCGCTGAAGCTGAGTGTTACGCAGGATATCGATAATCAGGCCGGTAAAATCAGCGCTCAGGGACGACTGGATGTACACGGCACCACCGAAGATATAGCCGCTGGCAAATTGAATAATGCAGGTGGGCAATTGCTCACCGGCGGCGATCTCATAGTGAAAGCTAAGAGCCTGAATAATACATCCGGCGGCCTGATTGATAGCCAGAAAAAAATACAACTGACCTTGAGCGAAGCGCTGGATAACCATAAAGGTAAACTGAGAAGCAGTGAAGGCATGCAGCTAAATGCTCAGTCACTGGCAAATAAAATGGGTTCGATAGACAGCAAACAGCAACTTGGGTTGAGTATTGTGGGCCTGTTGAACAATATTCAGGGAACAGTGAGAAGTAACGGAGATCAATCGATATCAGCCGGACAGATCAATAATCAGAAAGGCGTGTTCAGCAGTCAGGGGAAACTCGATCTTACCACGGTTCAGTTTGATAACCCGGAAGGTACGGTTATTAGCCAAGGTAATGGTTCTTACCGCATTAATGAACTCAACAACAAGAAGGGCAAGATCCACAGTGGTGGTACACTGACATTCAATGGTAAACAAATACACAACCAAGCCGGAGAGCTGATATCAACTGGGGATATGTGGCTCGACAGCACTCAACTCAATAATAATGAAAAAGGAAAAATCACGAGCCAGAATGCGCTGGTTGTGCAGAGCGATCAGCTGAACAACAGCCAAGGCGGATTATTATTGGGGACTACGCGCACCGAAGTCACAGCCAGTAAACTGGACAACACCCAAGGGCGTTTGCAAAGCGCCGGTACCCTGACACTATCTAACCTCACTCGGTTGAATAACCAGCAAGGGTATATCCTAGCTAACAAATCGCTCGATATTAACACGGGCACATCTTCCATGCTGGCATTGCTCAATCAGCGCGGTCTGGTTCAAAGTGGAAATCAGCTTACTGCCAATACTCTGTCCATGAATAATGAAGGTGGAACATTACTTAGCCAGAAAGGACTGACGCTTACGGTACAGCAGGATTACACCCATCGTGTGGGTGATACGTTGAGCAGTAACGGCGCGTTGATTTTCTCTGTCGGCGGGAAACTCACTAATGAGGCTGATTGGTTGCTGCCGGGGAATTTGACTGTAAACAGTACCCATTTCACTAACGTGGGGACGTTAGTCGGAAAAGTGTTGAAGCTGACAACCGGCACGCTGCTTAACCAAAACCGTCTGGAAGCCGACAGCATGACGCTGACCAGCGACAAGCTGGACAATACCAATACGATCATGAGTGATGGCATTACGGTGCGTAGTCGTTTGATTGATAACCATGGAAAAGATGCTGTCATCGCTGCGACTGAACGCATGGATTTGCACGCCGGTGAGCACCTGATCAACCGTGATGGGAGTTTGATTTACAGCGCCGGCAACCTATATCTAAGCAGTGATGACTTGATTGAAAACCGAGCGAGCCGTATTGAGGCGGATGGGGATGGATGGGTCACAGCCAAGCGACTGAATAATCTGCGTGAAGGGCTTAAAATTGAGCGTGAAGCGGAAAAAAACGATATCAAATGGCACGGCTACAACTATTACTGGCGTTCTTACGGGGGAGGGATGAATTTTGACCCAACGACTATAGCGCCGACTACCCAACGCCTAACGTTCAACGATGATACGGCCGTGGAAAACAACATATATGGCACCTTATCGGATATTGATGCAGCCAATAAACGTGCACAGGTACGGGTCAAGGATAACAAAGGGCAACTGCGTAAGTTATGGGTGAATTATCTGGCACTGACACCGAGTCACGATGGCAGTTACGACATGACGTTTTATGAGACACGCGGCCATCGTCAGGGTATGTCATTTATTCTGATGAAAATTTATCCACCAACACCTTATCACAATACCATCTGGCGCGAGCATAACCGAGGGCGAATTGAGCAGTGGGATCCGAAGGAACATCTCGACATTGCCAATATTCCCTTTGTAAACGACTACAACAACTTCCGTGAACGTTCGTCAACGGGCACAGTAACACGGGATAAATTGGTGTCAGAAGGTATCGCAGCACATATTCTGGCGGGCGGCAAAATGGTTTTGAATATCACGGATGAATTGCTTAATGATGCCAGTACCGTCAGTGCTAACGGAGATTTATCAGTAAAAGGCGATGGCAAAATCACCAATAAGGGCTATTCAGTGAACGAACGCCGTCAGGAACTCCTTGTTGACCACTACGATCAGGATGCCCGGCATTGGTATCCGACACACAACACTGATGAAACCACAGCATTGGCTACCATTGATGCGATTATAAGCGGGAACGGTAATGTCACCATCGGTGGGGCACATCTGGAAAATACGACGGTCAATCAGGCGCAAATCAGCGTTGTTGAAGCCGCTCAAAAGGCGGCGGAAGCTGAGCGTGTGGAATGGGAGCGCAATCCGCTGGCGGTGACAGTGGATGATGTGACATGGCAAGCGAAGGATGCGAAGCTGGAGTCGCTCAAGGAATTGCTCACACCACTCAAGCGCAAACTCACATCTACTGATCAATCATCCATTTCGGACGATCAATTACTTACGCTACTCAAGCGAACACTTACGTCAGTTGATCAACCTCTTATATCGGATGATCAATTACTCTCGTTATTCAAGCGAGAACTTACATCGGTAGATAAACCACTTACTCCAGCCGAGCTGGCTCTGACCAATAAGCAACGACTCGATAAAGTGGGCACATCTGTTCCCAATAACGGCCTGTTCCGGCAACATCCGGCAGAAGGAAGCCCTTATCTGGTGGTGACTGATGAGCGCTTTACCAGCCGAACTCGCTTTATCAGCAGCGATTACTTGTTGCAGCAGGTGAAGTATGACCCTGCGCAGGTACATAAACGACTGGGTGATGGTTTCTATGAACAACGATTAGTGCGTGAGCAGATGCTCAAACTGACGGGGCGTCCCTCCGTACGCGGCGAAGATGCAATGGCACAATATCAGGCCCTGATGAACAATGGTGCCAGCGTAGCACAAGACTTTCATCTGGTACCGGGCGTGGCGTTGACACCAGCACAGATTGCGGCGCTGCAGCAGGATATTGTCTGGCTGGTGAGTGAGACAGTGGATACTGCAACTGGTCCACAAACAGTATGGGTTCCCAAAGTCTATCTGGCCAATACCACATTGCGGCTCACTGGCGATGGCGCTCTGATTGCCGGAGGCAACCTACAGCTATCAGCGAACAGCCTTAATAATTCCGGCAATCTGTTTGCCGACCGAGCACTGAACATTGACGCGTCTCAATTCCTGCACCAAAGCGGAGAGATTCGTGCAGACAGTATTGACGTACAGGCGGACAGCCTGAAGATGAGTACTAATCTTCAGGATGCACTGCGTCAAGCATCAATGAGTGCCCGCGAACTTAGCCTCAAAGGTGGAGATATTCAGCTGCAAGGTGCGAAACTTAATGCCAAGCAAAATCTCAATCTGCATGCGCGCAACAATCTGGATATCACCGCAGCCAAAAGCAGCAAAACGGGTAGTTTTGAGGTCATCTCAGGAGCCATGGGTAACCGAACCAGTGACGGCATAGAAGAGGCTGGAAAACGTATGGCGCAAGTCAGCGGTGAATGGCAACAGGCGTTGGGCAGTACATTGAACGCAGGTGGCAATCTGAACCTGACCGCCGGACAGGATATTACCCTGAAAGGAAGCCAAGTCAAAGCGGAAGGCTCCGCCCGGTTGCAGGCGGGTGGTAATGTGAATTTACTGGCTGAAACCACTACCAACAACACACACTTGGAAGCCAACAGCAACACTTCATCGGTGAGTAACAGCCGTGAGGAAGAGAGATTGCATCTCAGTACACTGAGTGGTGGCAAAGGTGTGGCTATTCAGGCGGGAAAAAATCTGACAGCGGAAGGAGCTCAGGTTGACAGCCAGTACGGCAGCATTGGGTTGAGCGCCCAATCGGTGACTATCAAAGATGCTCGTCAGCGCGTGGCGGATCAGGACAGCGAGAGCAAGCGCGAGGGCAGTAAAAAAAGCCAGCGGGAAATGGAAACCGTCAGCAATAATGTGGTGGGAAGTACTTTCAGCGGACGTGACGGTATTTCGATTACGGCCAGTGAAGGTGATATCACGGTTACCGGCAGTACACTGCACAGTGAACAAGGTGAACTGACATTGCAGGCGAAAAAGGACATTACGCTCAATAGCGCCACTGAAAGTGACTACCTATTCTCGGAATCCCGTTCGGAGAAACGAGGTTTTCTGTCAACCAGCAAGACCCACACAGTACAGAAAGACCATGT
The DNA here is from genome assembly GCF_900113945.1 of Xenorhabdus mauleonii. Taxonomy (GTDB): domain Bacteria; phylum Pseudomonadota; class Gammaproteobacteria; order Enterobacterales; family Enterobacteriaceae; genus Xenorhabdus; species Xenorhabdus mauleonii. Next base: position 976 of record NZ_FORG01000001.1, on the reverse strand, counting down.
CACCCGTGAGAAGGGTACCTTGCTTAGTGGTGACAGTATCAGTATTACGGCAGGCAATGACCTTGCTGTGAGTGGTTCGGCAATAGTTGGTGATAAGGATGTGACTCTGCAGGCGGGTAATAACGTAGACATCACTGCTGCTACCGAAACCCAGACCCACTATTTGCTGGAAGAGCAGAAAAAAAGCGGGTTGCTCAGCAGCGGTGGCATTGGTTTCACCGTGGGCAGTAAATCCACTCGCCATGAAGTCAATGAAAACGGCACGACGCAAAGTCAGAGCGTTAGCACGGTGGGCAGCAACCAAGGCGATGTGAGCATCACTGCGGGTAACCAAGTACATGTCAGTGGCGCTGATCTGGTGGCAAGTAAGGATCTCAGCATTACCGGTGACAGCGTGCAGATCGATCCGGGGTATGACAAGCGTACTCGGGAAGAAACGTTCGAGTCGAAACAGTCTGGTTTGACATTGGCACTGTCTGGCTCGGTGGGCAGTGCGCTCAATACCGCGGTTAGCACGGCACAACAGGCCAGAAAAGAGAGTGACGGGAGGCTGAAAGCACTGAAAGGCACGCAGGCTGCATTATCTGGTGCTCAAAGCTATCAGGCATACCAGCTCAGTGAAGCGAATTCAGCCAAGGCGGACGCTATTAACCAAGCGGGCGGTGATGCAAAAAAACCAGATGATGTCATTGGCATTCAGCTCTCATACGGCAGTCAGGCGTCGAAATCCGACACCCGGGTGGATACCACCGATTCACAGGGCAGTAACTTGAATGCAGGGCGGGACATCCGTATCATCGCTACCGGGGATAAGGCGGAGAAAAACAGCGGCAATATCCATATTCAGGGCAGTGGCCTGAAAGCGGGGCATGATGTTGCACTGGACGCGAAACAGGATATCGTCCTTGAATCTGCGGAAAATACCCAGACTACCCGTGGCAAAAACAGCAGTCAGGGCGGCAGCGTGGGCGTTGGG